>NZ_JBYTDF010000002.1:0-843208 GCF_058790995.1 Mesorhizobium sp. EU05-FHT14A09 | reverse complement strand
GCAGGGCGAAGTCTCCGGAAACGTCCACAACCTCGCCGGTACCGCAAAACTCGGCCTCAAATGGTGACGAGGAGCGGCTGGCGGAAACCATAGAAACAATTTCCGCCAGCCGACACGCCTGAGAATGACATCAAACCAGCGCAATCCAACCGCATATGATAGTATGCTAACGTGCTGTCTTAGAGCGCCGGGAGTCCTTTTGGACGCGCAAAGGTCGCTCTAACACTTTGGTTTGGCGTATGATCCTTTCCGAAAATCGATTCCGATTTTCCGGGTCATGCGCTCGGCGGGGACTTGCAGCGGCTGATGATGGAAGACGTCGTTCTTCGACTATCGAAGGTCCAGGAAATTTCCGGCGCCATGGTGGCGCTTTATGATGGCTCCGATCGCCTGAGATACGCCAATCGGGCATTTCGCGAAGTCTATTTCATCGAGCCCGAAGAGACGCCGCTATGGGCGGATATCATGCGCCGGAACTTTGCGCTGGCGCGTGGGACGATGATCCGCGCAGCCAATTTCGAAGAGTGGCTGGTGTCGACCCAGGCGCGGCGTGGAAAGGTTGGCTTCCGCGCCTTCGAAACGGATCTCTTCGACGGACGCTGGCTTTGGATGACGGAAACCGTCGATGCCGAAGGATGGATGCTTTGCATCGCCAGCGACATCACATCGATCCGGGCGACCGAACGAAAGGTCAGGCAGGACCGCGACTTTGCCCTCAAAGTGGCGCAGACGGATGAGTTGACGGGCATACCCAATCGCCGCTTCATCCTGGCGAGAGCGGAAGAAGTCATTGCCAGAGCGGCTGCCGCGCCCAATGAGAGCAGTGGCTGCCTGGCGATGCTCGATCTCGATCATTTCAAGGATATCAACGATCGCTTTGGCCATGCCTCCGGCGACATCGTGTTGCGGGATTTCGCAACGACAATCCATGGCATGGTGCGCCGTCTCGACAGCATCGGCCGTGTCGGCGGCGAGGAGTTCGCGCTCGTCCTGCCCGGAGCGGGTCTGGAGGACGCGGAAAGAATCGTCCAGCGCATGCTATCGCAGGTTCGCCTGTCCAGGCCGCTGGGTGTCAAACGCGCCTTCGGCTACACGTTTTCAGCCGGGATTGCCCTGGTTCGACCGGACGATACGCTGGCCACCCTGTATGAACGTGCCGACAAGGCGCTCTATCGGGCAAAACTTGGCGGACGCAACCGGATTTGTGTCGAAGGCGAGCCGAGAAACGAACCGGCGCCAGCCATGTGAACCCGCCAAATCGATTGCTGCCCTGTGATGATCCTGCGTGGTTACGCCTACATGAAGCTTTATCGATTTGCGGACGCCGAACAGGTCTTCCGCGCTGCGGCGGCAACTGGCGACCGTGATGCGCTGAAAGCACTCGGCGATCTGAATAGCGCCCGCAGCCGCAATTGAACCGACGCCATCAGAGCGCGACAGGCGGATTGTTTTTTTACCGTTTTTCCGGTGCCAGAGGCGGGCAGGAGGTAGCCGGTCTCTACGGTTCACTGACTTTAATATTGACCGACCGGTCGGATTATGTAACTGTCAAGGCCTTCGCCGGGAAGGAGCTTGGCGGGACCGGGAGGAGATGACGTGACCCAATCTGATCCGCGGTTGGCCGACACGCTGTTGGTCGCGATCACCGATGGCGTCATGACGTTGACGCTCAACCGTCCCGACAAGCTGAATTCCTTCAATCCGGAACTGCACGAAGCCTTGCGCGCTGCGTTCGAACGGGCGCGCGATGATGCTGCGATCCGTGCCGTGCTGCTTACCGGCGCCGGCCGTGCCTTCTGCGCCGGCCAGGATCTCGGTGATCGCGATCCGCGCAAAGCCTCCGAGGCGCCGGATCTCGGCCATACGATCGAGACCTACTACAACCCGTTGCTGCGCCTGATCCGCTCGCTGGACAAACCCGTCATCTGTGCCGTCAACGGCGTTGCCGCCGGGGCCGGCGCCAACATAGCGCTGGCCTGCGACATCGTGCTGGCGGCGAAATCGGCCAAGTTCATCCAGGCTTTTTCTAAGATAGGCTTGGTGCCGGATTCCGGCGGTACCTGGACCTTGCCGCGCCTGCTCGGCGAAGCGCGCGCCAAGGCGCTGGTGCTGACCGCCGAGCCATTGCCGGCACAAACCGCAGCCGACTGGGGACTGATCTGGAAGGCGGTCGACGACGAACAATTGATGCCGGAGGCGACGGCACTGGCAGGGCGTCTGGCTGCCGGTCCGACCTTTGGCATCGGCCTGACCAAGCAGGCCATTCATGCCAGTGCCGCCAATACGCTCGATCAGCAGCTCGACCTTGAACGCGACCTGCAGCGCAAGGCGGGCCGCAGCGCAGATTATGCTGAAGGCGTTGTCGCGTTCCTGGAAAAGCGCACGCCGGAGTTCAAGGGTAAATGACGGTCGATCTCGGAGATGCGGCGGCGGTTGCCACGGCCTCGGCCGCAGCGATGTGGCGAGACGATCGCGCCTCGCGGCATCTCGGCATGGAACTCGAACATGTCGGGCCAGGCGAAGCCACCGTTTCCTTCACCGTTACAGACGTGATGACCAACGGTCACAACACCTGCCACGGCGGCTACATGTTCACGCTTGCAGACTCGGCCTTCGCCTTCGCCTGCAACAGCTACAATCAGCGGGCGGTGGCGCAGCATTGCTCGGTTACCTTCGTCGCGCCTGCTTTTCTCGGCGACAGGCTGACGGCGCGTGCACGCGAGGTGTCGCGTTCCGGGCGCAACGGTATCTACGACATCGCGGTGATCAACCAGAAAGGGGAGCGGGTGGCGGAATTCCGTGGTCACTCGCGTACGGTCAAGGGAACACATCTGCCGTTGCCGGCATAGGCGCTGCGCATCCGTCGAGGGGCGGCAGCGCTGACGATCTGGGAGGATCTGAATGGAAGACCTGTCTCCGCGTCCGGGCGATCTGGAGCCGATCGAGATTGCTTCGCGCGACGAGATTTCGGCACTCCAGCTCAAGCGGTTGAAGGCAACGCTAGACCATGCCTATCGCAACTCGCCGCACTACAGGGCGAAGTTCGACGCGGCCGGTGTGCATCCCGACGATCTGCGGCAACTGTCGGACCTGTCGAAGTTCCCCTTCACCGTCAAAAAGGACCTGCGCGACACCTATCCATTCGGCATGTTTGCCGTGCCGCGCGAGAAGTTGGCACGCCTCCATGCGTCCTCGGGAACCACGGGCAAGCCGACCGTCGTCGGCTACACCCAGAACGATATCGACATGTGGGCAACCTGCGTCGCCCGCTCCATCCGGGCATCGGGCGGCAGGCCAGGCGATATCTGCCATGTCGCCTATGGCTATGGCCTGTTTACCGGCGGCCTCGGCGCGCACTACGGCGCTGAGAAACTCGGCTGCACGGTGGTGCCGGTCTCCGGCGGCATGACCGAGCGCCAGGTCTCGCTGATCCAGGATTTCAAGCCGCGCATCATCATGGTGACGCCCTCCTATATGCTGTCCATCCTGGACGAGTATCGGCGGATCGGTGTTGATCCACGCTCGTCGTCGCTGGCGGTCGGCATCTTCGGGGCCGAACCCTGGACGAACGCCATGCGCGAGGAGATCCAGGACGACTTCGACATGCATGCCGTCGACATTTACGGCCTGTCCGAAGTCATCGGTCCCGGCGTCGCCAACGAATGCGTCGAGACCAAGGACGGGCTGCATGTGTGGGAAGATCATTTCTATCCGGAGATCATCGATCCCGAGACGGGCGAAGTCTTGCCGGATGGCGAGATGGGTGAGCTGGTCTTCACCTCGCTGACCAAGGAAGCACTGCCGATCATCCGCTACAGGACACGTGATCTCACCCGCCTGCTGCCGGGCACCGCGCGCTCCATGCGGCGCATCGAGAAGATCACCGGCCGCTCCGACGACATGATGATCCTGCGCGGCGTCAACGTCTTCCCGACCCAGATCGAGGAACAGCTGCTGAAATGCGCTGGCCTCGCGCCACATTTCCAGATCGTGCTGAGCCGCGAAGGCCGTCTCGACGACATGACCGTTCATGTCGAGGCCATGCCACATGCCGTGGAAGCCACCCAGCGCGCCGCTTCCGCCAAAGAACTTGCGCACCACATCAAGAGCGTGGTGGGTGTGAGCACCAAGATCGTGGTCGGGGATCCCGATTCGGTCGAGCGCTCTGCCGGCAAGGCCAGGCGGATCGTCGACAACAGGCCTAAAGCATGAGCTGAGATCATGCGCCGGACGAAGAGATAGAAGATGGCAAGGACGAGGGCTGCTGATTTCGACGAGAAACGGCGCAGCATTCTCGACAGCGCCGCTGCGGTCTTCGCCAAGCTTGGCATGGAGCGTGCTTCCATGGCGCAGATCGCGCAGGAGAACAACGTCTCCAAGGCGCTGCTCTACCACTATTATCCAAGCAAGGAGTTGTTGCTGTTCGATATCGGCCGCACTCATCTGGTCGAGCTAGAACAGGCGATCCTGGAGGCTGATCGTCCCGAACTGGAGCCACGGCAAAGGTTGCGCCACCTGATCGGTGGCGTACTTGAGAACTATCGCACCGCCGCCAGTTTCCAGCAGGTTCTGCTCAACGGCACGGGGTCGCTGTCCGAAGCCCAGAAAACCGAGTTGCAGCAGATGGAACGCCGTATCGTGAAGGCGTTTTCCGATGTACTCACCGACATCAATCCCGAGCTCGGCAAGGCGCGTGCCGGCGTCACGCCTGTCACCATGTCGCTGTTCGGCATCCTCAACTGGGCCTACACCTGGTTCAAGCCAAGCGGGGCGTTGAACCGCGAAGGTTATGCCGACATGGTGACGTCGCTGTTCCTCGATGGCGTGAATTCGCTAAAATAGATTGGTGCGTCCTTCGAGGCTCGCCCGCATAAGGTCGTGCTTGTTTTCCACCCGCCTGCGGGCTCGCACCTCAGGATGAGGACCGTTGTGGAACTACCTCCCAAGTTCCGAGACGTCTCGGGATTCTCGCCTTGAAGCCTCACAACTGTCCTCATCCTCTCAGGATGAAGACAGTTGTGCCGCTAATACTGTCCTCATCCTGAGGTGCTCGCGAAGCGAGCCTCGAAGGACGCACAAATCAACGACCTGAAATCCTCACGCGGCTTGCCGCGTTTCAGCATCCGCCTTGGCAAGCAGCGCAGCGACGCGTGCCTTGACCTTCGCGACCGCTTCATCCTTCACCGGCCCATAGCCGCGGATATCCATCGGTGCCTTCGCCAGTTCCAACAGTTCGGCTGAAGGCTGCGCGCCGAGCCGACCGACGATCTGGTCTACCAAGCCCTGGTACCAGCCGATCAGTTCCCGCTCCATGCGGCGTTCCGCCGTGTAGCCGAACGGATCAAAGGCCGTGCCACGCAATCGCTTCAGGTGGGCCATCATACGCAGCGGGGTCTGGATCCACTGGCCGAACTGGCGTTTGCGTGGCCGGCCGCGTGCGTCTTTCTCGCCACCCATGAAGGGCGGCGCGAAGTGGTAGTTGACCTTGTAGTCGCCGTCGAACTCGCGCTTCAGTTCTGCCAGGAAACCGGTCTGCATGTGCAGCCGCGCCACCTCATATTCGTCCTTGTAGGACATCAGCTTGAACAGTGAGCGCGCCACAGCTTCGGTCACGGCTTCGGAGCCGGAAGACCGCTCGGCATCGCGAACCCGATCCACTGTCGCGCGATAACGCTGCGCCCAGGCCCGATCCTGATAGTCCGTAAGGAAAGCCTCGCGCCGGGCAATCATCTCGTCCAGGCTTTCGGCTGCCGCCGCCGGCAGATCGGGAGCAAGTGCGCGCGGGTCGGCGGCAGCCAGTCGGCCGGCGGCAAAGGCCTGTCTGTTGCGTTCGACCGCGACGCCGTTCAGCTCGATCGCCCTTTGCAGCGCGTTGTGTTCGATCGGCACCAGCCCGCGCTGCCAGGCATAGCCCAGCAGGATGATGTTGGCGAAGACGGCGTCGCCGAAGAGCCGCTCGGCAAGGGCATTGGCGTCCAGCGCACGCACATTGTCAGCGCCGGCTACCCGCTCGATTTCTTTGAGCCGGCGGCGCGTCGAAAGATCGGCATCGCGCAGCCGCACGATATCGCCGGTCGGCATTTCAGCCATGTTCACCACCGCCTGCATTCCAGCCCTGTAACAGCCGGAAGCCTTGGGCGATGATGACACCACGATGTCGCCGCCGATCAGCGCATCCGCGGCACCGGCATCGATACGGACCTGGTTGATGTGTGTGGGCGTTGCAGCCAGCCGGATGAAGGAGAGCACCGGGCCGAACTTCTGCGCGAAGCCTGTGAAGTCGAGCACCGAGCTGCCTTTGCCCTCCAGATGCGCGGCCATCGAGATCAGTGCGCCGACGGTTACCACGCCAGTGCCGCCGACACCGGTCACAAGAAGATCGTAGGGATGATCGAGCGAGGGAAGGCTCGGAGAGGGCAGGGCCACAGCGCGGGCACCAAAATCCTCGCTGCTCGCCTGTCGTTTGCGCCTCACCGCGCCTTCAACGGTCACGAAACTCGGGCAGAAGCCATTCAGGCACGAGAAGTCCTTGTTACAGTTGGAAAGATTGATCCTGCGCTTGCGGCCGAACGGCGTTTCCTTCGGTTCGACGCTGAGGCAGTTGGACTCGACCGAGCAGTCGCCACAACCTTCGCAGACCAGGTCATTGATCCAGGCAAAACGCTTGGGGTCTTCCATCGTGCCGCGCTTGCGCCGCCGCCGCTTTTCGGTGGCGCAGGTCTGTTCGTAGATGAGCACGGAGACGCCCTGCACCTCGCGCAGGTCACGCTGCACGGCATCGAGCTGTGAGCGGTTGTGCAGCGTCACGCCCGAGGGAAATGCCGCGATGCTGAACTTATCCGGCTGATCGGAGACGAGCGCGATGCGGTCGACGCCTTCGGCACGCACTTCCTGCGCGATCGCCTGAACGCTGATTGGGCCATCCACCGGCTGGCCGCCGGTCATGGCGACCGCGTCGTTGAACAGGATCTTGTAGGTAATGTTGGCCTTCGCCGCGATCGCCTGGCGGATCGCCATCGAACCGGAGTGGTAATAGGTACCTTCGCCGAGATTCTGGAAGATGTGGCCCTTGCCGGTGAACAGCGAGGAGGCTGCCCAGTTCACGCCTTCACCGCCCATCTGGATCAACGACGTCGTTTCACGGTCCATCCAGCTTGCCATGAAGTGGCAGCCGATACCGGCCAGCGCCTTGGAGCCTTCCGGCACCTTGGTGGACGAGTTGTGCGGGCAGCCGGAACAGAAATAGGGCGTGCGCACCGCGCCCGGCACCTGGATCAGCCGTTCCGATTCCGGCAGCAGGGCTGCCGCGCGGTCGAGCAAGCGCAGGTTCGGGAATACCATGTCCAGCCGCTTGGCGACGATCGGTGCCAGCATGCGCGGCGACAGCTCGCCAATCCACGAGATCAGGCGGTTGCCGTCCTCGTCGCGCTTGCCGACCATCGAGTGCGGCTTGTGACCGGGATAGTCGTAGAAATACTCCTTGAGCTGGCTTTCGATGATGCCACGCTTCTCCTCTACGACGAGGATCTCTTTCTTTTCCTTGACGAACTCCAGTGCGTCGCGGCGCGCCAGCGGCCACACCATGCCGACCTTGTAGATGTCGATGCCAAGCTTGCGGCATGCCTTCTCGTCCAGCCCGAGCAGCCGCAGCGCTTCCATCAGGTCGAGATGGGCCTTGCCGGTGGTGACGATGCCGAAACTGGCATCGGCGATGTCGTAGATGCGGCGGTCGATCGGGTTCGCTTCGGCAAAGGCATAGACGGCCATCTTCTTGGCCTCCATGCGTTCTTCGATCTGCGGACCGGGCAGGTCGGGCCAGCGATAATGCAGGCCGGTCGGCGGCGGCGTGTAGTCGGGCTGCTGGAACCGGCGGTCGGGGACGACTTCCACCGACTGGCCGCTCTCCACGGTTTCCGAGATCGCCTTGAAGCCAACCCACATGCCCGTGAAGCGCGACAGCGCATAACCATACTCGCCGAAGGCCTGATATTCGCCAACCGATGCCGGGTTCAGCGTCGGCATGAACCAAGCCATGAAAGCGACGTCGGACTGATGCGGCATCGAGGACGACACGCAGCCATGGTCGTCACCGGCCACCACCAGCACACCGCCATGCGGCGAGGAGCCATAAGCATTGCCGTGCTTCAGTGCATCGCCGGCGCGATCGACACCTGGCCCCTTGCCGTACCACATCGAAAACACGCCTTCGACGGTCCGCTCCGGATTGGTCTCGACCTGCTGCGAGCCGAGCACGGCGGTGGCGGCAAGGTCCTCGTTCACGGCCGGCAGGAACTCGATGCCGTGCTGCTTGACGAGATCCTTCGCGCGCCAAAGCTCAAGGTCGACGCCGCCCAGCGGTGAGCCGCGATAGCCGGAGACGAAGCCGGCCGTGTTGAGGCCGCGCTCCTTGTCGCGCCGCGCCTGGTCGAGCGTGATGCGCACCAGCGCCTGGGTGCCGGTCAGAAAAACACGGCCGTCCGTGTTCGTGTAGCGATCGTTGAGATTGTAGTCGGCAAGCGAGGGGGCAGCGTCAGCCACGGCCGGATCTCCCAAGAGGGTATCATCCAGTTCAGTCTACGCCTGCTGCCTGAAATATCCTGCCAGTCTTACCTTTGATCGAAGACGATGTGGTCAAATTAACCAAAAAGGGATATTCGATCGGGAAAATAAACCGAAAGGGGGAGATTTCCATGCAACTCACCGAGCCGGACAGGATTCTGCTGCGGCTGCTGCAGCAGGATGCGCGGATCTCCAACCAGGAACTGGCGGAGAAGGCCGGCATGTCGGCGTCC
This sequence comes from Mesorhizobium sp. EU05-FHT14A09, assembly GCF_058790995.1. Taxonomy (NCBI): domain Bacteria; kingdom Pseudomonadati; phylum Pseudomonadota; class Alphaproteobacteria; order Hyphomicrobiales; family Phyllobacteriaceae; genus Mesorhizobium; species Mesorhizobium sp. EU05-FHT14A09. The sequence continues at coordinate 834,416 of NZ_JBYTDF010000002.1, read as the reverse complement.
GCCTGCTGGCGGCGGGTCAGGTCGCTGGAAGAGGCCGGCATCATTTCCGGCTATGGCGCCGTCGTCGATCCGATGAAGGCCGGGCTGAATTTCTCGGCGGTGGTGCATGTCATGCTATCACGGCATGAGGCCGAGCATCTCGCCACTTTCGTTTCACGCGTCGCCGCGCGGCCGGAGGTGCTGGAGTGTTTTTCAACCACCGGCGAGGCCGACTACCACCTGCATGTCGTCTGTCGCGACAAGGATGCCTATAACGACTTCCTAGAGCATTTCCTGTTCCGGCTGCCTGGCATTGCCCATGTACGCACCAATCTGGTGCTCAAGGACATCAAAGTGCACGGGCAGGTGCCGGTTTAGGCCTACTGCGGCCAGGTCTTTGCCACCATAGTCAGGACGTCATACTGCGCCACGATCTGCGTGTCCTGGTTGGTCACCGTGCAATCCCAGCGCACCTCGCCATAATTTTCGGTCTCACGCGGATTGATCTGCTTGGCCGTCAACGTCACCTGCAGCATGTCGCCCGGGTTGACGGGCGTGAGGAAGCGCAACGAGTCCACGCCGTAATTGGCGAGCACCGGTCCCGGCGCCGGATCGACGAACAGGCCGGCGGCGAAGGAGACGATCAGGTAGCCATGCGCCACGCGTCCCTCGAAGAACGGGTTCGCCCTGGCCGCTTCCTCATCCATATGGGCATAGAAGGTGTCGCCCGTGAAATTGGCGAAATGCTCGATGTCCTCCAATGTCACCATGCGCGTGCCGGTCACCAACTGGTCGCCGATTTCCAGTTCGGCGAGCGATTTGCGGAATGGATGCACGTCGTCGTGCCTGGCTTTCGCTCCGTGCGTCCAGCGGCCGGTGACTTCCGAAAGCAGCCAGGGTGCCGCCTGCACCGCGGTGCGCTGCATGTAGTGCTTGACCGAGCGCATGCCGCCCAGTTCCTCGCCGCCGCCGGCGCGGCCGGGGCCACCATGCACCAGCACCGGCAGGGGGGAACCGTGGCCGGTCGAGGACTTCGCGCTGGCACGATTGCCGATCATGACGCGGCCGTGCCAGGGCCCAAGTGCGTGCACCGTGTCGCGTGCGAATACCGGATCGTTGGTGAATACGGATGCGACCAGGCTGCCCTTGCCACGCCGTGCGAGTGTGGCGGCTTCCCCGGCGGTTTCGTAAGGGACGATCGTGCTGACTGGCCCGAACGCCTCCACGTCATGCACCGCTTTCGCCGCATCCGGCTTGTCGCAATAGAGCAGGATCGGGCTGAGAAACGCGCCTGTTTCGGCATTGCCGGAGGCGACATTCGGCTTGTCCGGATCGCCGGCGACGATTTCGGCATCGCCCTGCAGTTCCTTGATGCGGGCACGTACCTCGTCGCGCTGCGCCAGGCTCGCCAGCGGCCCCATCTTGATGCCTTCCTCGCCAGGATTGCCGAGCGGCGTCTTGGCAAGCCGGTCGCCGAGCGCCTTGATCAGCGCTTCGACGCCGGCACGCGGTGCGATCACCCGGCGGATGGCCGTACACTTCTGGCCGGCCTTGGCGGTCATTTCACGCGCCACTTCCTTGACGAAGAGGTCGAATTCCTCGGTGCCGGCAACCGCATCCGGCCCGAGGATCGCCGCGTTGAGAGAATCCGCCTCCATGGTGAAACGCACCGAGTTTTCGACGATCGTCGGGTGTGCCTTCAGCTTGCGTCCCGTCGCAGCCGATCCGGTAAAGGTCACCACGTCCTGGCAGTCGACATGGTCGAGCAGGTCGCCGACCGAACCGCTGATCAACTGCAAGGCACCTTCGGGTAGGATGTCGAGATCGATGATCCGGTGCACCATCAGTTCGGTCAGATAGGCGGTCTGGCTGGCCGGCTTGACGATGGCCGGCATGCCGGCGAGCAGGGTGGGGGCGAGCTTCTCCAGCATGCCCCAGCAGGGGAAATTGAAGGCGTTGATGTGGATCGCCACGCCTTCGAGAGGTGTCAGGATGTGCTGGCCGGAAAAGCTGTTGTCACGCGACAGCAGCTCGACGTCGCCATCGACCAGCGTGTGCGTGTTGGGCAGTTCGCGCCGACCCTTCGACGCGTAGGAGAGCAACGTGCCGATGCCGCCTTCGATGTCGATCCAGCTGTCGGTGCGGGTCGCACCCGTTGCCGTCGACAGCGCATAGAATTCTTCCTTGGCTTCCATTAGCGCCTGGCCGAGTGCCTTCAGCATCAGTGCGCGCTCGTGGAAGCTCATTTTGCGCAGTGCCGGGTTGCCAGTTTCGCGGCCAAAACCGAGCGCGGCCTTGAAATCAATGCCGCTGGCGTCGATCAGCGCGACCGGCTCGCCGGTCGCGGCATCGAGCAGCGACACTGCCTTGCCGGCGCCGCGGACCCATTGCCCGGCGATATAGGATTCCAGCTGGCGGACAGTGTTCACGGGCGCGTTCATGGCTGGCTCCTCGATGGCTCTGAAAGGCAAGGCAGGGGATCAGCGCAGGCCGATGTCGCCCAATAGATTGTCGACCTGGCGTGCCCATTCGACCGCGAGTTCCGCGTTGCCGGTGTGGCGCAGGCCGAATTTCTTCTGCGTGTCGAAATGCTGGGAAGCAGCGGCGCCGAAACTTGCCGCGACGCGTGGTCGCCAATAGGCGATTGATGCCGCCAAAGCAGGCTTGTTGGCCTTGTCCTGCAGCAGCTTGCGCAAGCCTTCCTCGCCGAGCTCCATGTGCCGGCGCTCGCGCGGCAGGATCGCCCGGAAAATGTCACCCAGCGGCTGATAGGACAGGCTGGAAAATTCGTCGAGCTGGATCGTCACCGCCCGGCCCATCAGCACGTTCATCACGACGGCATCGAGCCAGCCCTGCAGCGGATAGTGCAATACTGCCAGCCGCATGTCGGACCCGTGGCGGGCCGCACCCAGGTCGCTGTCGCGGGCGACGCGCGCGGTCCAGGGGTGGTGGCTGGCATAGCGGGAGATGTCGGCGCCGAACTCACCCATCACGGCAAGCACGCGCTCGGCATGGTCGAGTTTCTCCAGCACGATGCGGGAAGCGGCGATGCGCTCCTTGATGCCGGGCCCTTGATTGACGATGTCGGCAAAGCCTGCAGCGCCCGCAAGCTCGCTGTCGACGAAGGTCGCCATCAACCGCAGCAGTTCACCGCGATAGCGCGGCGGCGCATTTTCCGGTGTCGTCAGCTTGCCGCCCTGAGCGAGATAGTCTTCCAGCGGCATGCTTTCTTGCGGGTCACTGGTCATAGGTCACCACCACGTGATCCGACAAAGGATGGCACTGGCAGGTCAGAACATAGCCCTGGCGCACCTCGTAGTCTTCCAGCGCGTGGTTGGTCTCCATCTCCACTTCGCCTTCCAGGACCATGGCGCGGCAGGTCGAACAGACGCCTGCCTTGCAGGCGAACGGTGCGTCGAGACTGGCCGCCAAAGCGGCCTCCAGGATGGTTTCGCCCTTCTTCGCCATCTCGATGACGCGGGTGGAACCGTCGAGCGTGATCGTCGCCTTGCAGGTCTCGGCCTTTGCGCTGTCGGCCGCTGTCTTCACGACATGCTTCGCGCGGCGCGGGGCCGAAGCAAACAGCTCGAACTTGATCTGATCGTCGCGCAATCCGTGTTCGCGCAGCGAGGCAGCGATCGCCAGCATCATCGGCTCAGGCCCGCAGATGAAGGCCATGTCGATGGCGGCGATGTTGATCCAGCCCTTGAACAGCCGCGCGCATTTTTCGGCATCGATGCGGCCCGAAAACAGGTCGATTTCCTGCGCCTCGCTTTCCAGCACATGCACCACGTTGAAGCGGCCGAGATGCGTGTTCTTGATGTCCTCCAACTCCTCGCGGAACATGATCGAGTTGATCGAACGGTTGCCGTAGATCAGCGTGAAGCGCGACCTGGGTTCGCGCGCCAGCGTCGTCTTGATCAGCGACAGCACCGGCGTGATGCCGCTGCCGCCGGCGAAGCCGAGATAGTGGCGGCCCGCCTCGGGCTGCAGCGGCACATGGAAGGCCCCCATCGGCGCCATGGCCTCGAGAGCATCGCCCGCCTTCAGTTCCTCATTGGCCCAGGTCGAGAAGGCGCCACCATCGACGCGCTTGATGCCGACCTTGAGCAGTCCTTCGTCCCTGCCGACGCAGATCGAATAGGAGCGGCGCAATTCCTCACCGTCGAACGAGCGGCGGAAGGTCAGGTACTGGCCCTGCGTGAAGTCGAAGGCTGCGCGGTCCTCGTCACGCGGGGCAAGCGTCACCACGACGGCGTCGCGTGTCTCGCGCCGGATGTCCGTGACCTCAAGGGGAAAGAAGCGGGCCATCGGCGCCTCAGATGCTCTTGAAATAATCGAAGGGTTCCAGGCACTCGGTGCAGCGGTAGTGCGCCTTGCACGGTGTCGAACCGAACTGGCTGATGCGTTCGGTTTTCGTCGAGCCGCATTGCGGACACGCGACAATCAGAGGCTTGAGTGCTCCGGCGCAGGCGGCCGTGCCTTCCTGGGGCGGGGCGATGCCGTAGGCACTGAGCTTTTCCCGACCCTCGGCGCTGATCCAGGCCGTGGTCCATGCCGGCGACAGCTGCCGCTTGAGTTCGAGCTTTTCGATGCCATGTTCGACCAGGGCCCGTTCGATCTCGATGTTGATGACGCCGGTCGCCGGACAGCCTGAATAGGTTGGAGTGACCGTCACTTCCAGCGTGTCGTCGCGCCAGGCGACATCGCGGATTATGCCGAGATCGATCAGCGAGATGACCGGGATTTCCGGATCCGGGATCTCGGCGAGCCAGGACCAGATCTGGCTGAGGCGAGGGCGGGTGATCGTGGCGAGCGTCATCGCGGCCTCACCATCTCGCGCCGGGATAAGCGCGCTGCAGGAACTGCATTTCGGCAAGGATGAAGCCGAGATGCTCGGAATGCACGCCGCGCTTGCCGCCCTTCTGGGCATAGCTCTTGTCCGGTGCCTTGAGCGTAGCCTCGGCCAAAGTGCGGCCGACATGCTGATCCCACGCGGGCCGTAGCGAGGCGGGTGCGGGGGCTGCGCCTGCCGTCTCCAGCTCTTCGTCCAGCGCATCGCCGAGGAACATCTCGCCGGTATAGGGCCACAGGAAATCCAGCGCCGACTGCATGCGGGCCTGGCTTTCGCCTGTCCCATCACCCAGGCGCACGACCAGATCGGTGCTGCGCTCGAGGTGATAGGCGACTTCCTTGGAGGCCTTTTCCGCGATCTCGGCAATGCGCCTGTCGCTGGAGTTGGTCAGCGCCTTCAGCATCGGCAGATGCCAGGCATCGAACAGGAACTGGCGCATGATGGTGCGGCCGAAATCGCCATTCGGCTGCTCGACCAGCAACAGGTTGCGATAGTCGGAGGTGTCGCGCAGGAAGGCAAGGGTATCCGCCGTCTTGCCGTTGCCTTCGCTCTCGCAGGCAAGGCCGAGCCACAACTGCGCCTGGCCGACATGGTCGAGCGCGGTGTTGGCGAGTGCAATGTCTTCCTCAAGCGCTGGTGAATGGCCGCACCATTCGGAATCGCGATGGCCCAGGATCAGGCAGTTGTCGCCCATGCGCAGCGCGAATTCCGCAATGGCCGCAGATGTGGCGCTCATTACATGTGCCCCACTTCGTCCGGCACATCGAAGAAGGTCGGGTGCCGGTAGACCTTGGAGTTGGCCGGGTCGAACAGAGGGCCTTTGTCGGAGGGCGCGCTGGCTACGACATCGGAGGAGCGCACCACCCAGATGCTCACGCCTTCATTGCGGCGGGTGTAGACGTCGCGTGCATTGTGGATTGCCATCTTGGCATCCGGCGCATGCAGGCTGCCGACATGGCGATGGTTGAGACCATGCTGGCCGCGGATGAAGACTTCCCACAGGGGCCATTCGCTTGTCATGACAGGCTCCTTTTCGGTTACGCAGCGGCTGCCGTCGTCTTGTGGACGGCGTGTTTTTCGGCATGAGCGGTGAGTGCATCCCGGAACCAGGCGCCGTCGTCCCAGGCCTTGCGGCGGGCTTCCAGGCGCTCACGATTGCAGGGACCGTTGCCGGCGATCACCTCAAAGAACTCGGTCCAGTCCGGCTCGCCGAAATCATGGCCGCCTTTCTCCTCATTCCACTTCAGGTCGGGATCGGGAACGGTGAGGCCCAGGAATTTCGCCTGCGGCACGGTCTGGTCGACGAATTTCTGGCGCAGTTCGTCGTTCGAATCCTGCTTGATGTTCCAGGCCATCGATTGGGCGGAGTGCACCGAGGCATCGTCCGAAGGGCCGAACATCATCAATGACGGCCACCACCAGCGGTTCAGCGCGTCCTGCGCCATCGCTTTCTGTTCGGGCGTGCCGTTGCAGAGCACGGTCAGGATGTCGAAACCCTGGCGCTGGTGAAAGCTCTCTTCCTTGCAGATGCGAACCATGGCGCGCGCATAGGGCCCGTAGGAGCAGCGCTGCAGCGGCACCTGGTTCATGATGGCAGCGCCGTCGACCAGCCAGCCGATGGCGCCGATGTCGGCCCAGGTCAGCGTCGGATAGTTGAAGATCGAGGAATACTTCGCCTTACCCGAATGCAGTTGTCCGTACATCTCGTCGCGGCTGATGCCGAGCGTTTCGGCGGCGCAATAGAGATAGAGACCGTGGCCGGCCTCGTCCTGCACCTTGGCAAGCAGGATCGCCTTGCGCTCCAGCGTCGGTGCGCGCGTGATCCAGTTGCCTTCGGGCAACTGGCCGACGATCTCGGAATGGGCATGCTGGGAAATCTGCCGGATCAGCGTCTTGCGATAGGCTTCCGGCATCCACTCCTTCGGCTCGATCTTCTGGCCGGCATCGATGCGCTCCTGGAATGCGCGCTCCTGCGGCTCCATCTCGTCCAGGCTTTTCACCCGGGCCGCGTCCGTCTTGACCATCTGCGCATACATGGCGACGTCTCCTTGCTTGACCGCGTCAGGCTGGTTCGAGGCTCGATGTGACGGCAGGAAGGGACGCAATCATGTCTGCGCGGGCCACTGATGGCGGGCGGGTTTTCCGGCCGACCGGCATGTGAACCGCATTGCGGACAGTGCCTACTGGCACAGCTTTCCTCCCTGTCGGACAGTTCTCTCGTGTAATTTACCGACCGGTCGGTCATTTAATTGCACAAAATGGTTGGGAGATCAATCGCAAACTGCGGCCGAGGGTCGGCTTGCACTCGATCTGGAACGACAATCTCGTCGCGCCGCCGTCATGCGCGCTTCCTATCGGGAAGGTATCGGCAAAACAGATCATAAGGATTCGAGGTGGAGATCAGGCATCCCGTGCCAGACGACGTTTCTTTTCTAGCGCAGCTGATGACCGAGCTTGGCTATCCGACTTCCATCAAGGACATGGCGGCTCGGATGACGGCCGTGACCGGACGGACAGATCATGCGGTGTTCGTTGCGGTCGAGGATAGTGTCGTGGCGGGAATGGTCGCGGTCTTCACTTCGCCGTCACTTTACAGGAACGACCTGCAAGGCGCGATCGTCGCACTCGTTGTCTCCTCCCGCTTCCGCGGACGCGGGATCGGCTCGCTGCTCGTGGAACGGGGAGAAGGCTGGCTTCGTGACAACGGCGTCGGCTACGTCACCGTGAAGCCGAGCAGGCATCGTGAAGATGCCCACCGCCTGTATGCTCGGCTTGGATACGAGCATAGCGGCCTGCGGTTTTCAAAAAACCTGGCTTAGCTGCTGTATGTGCGGCCTCGCCGCCTAGTGCTTTGCCCTTGGAGCCTCGTTCAAGATCGAGGAAACCTCGACGCGAGCTATCTCGAGGAGATGCGCCAGCATGTCGTGACCGTCGCGAGCAGCCTCGTCGATCTGCAGGGCGAGGGCTTTGCGGATGTTTTCCAGCTTTTTTCGCTGACGATCGTCAAGCCGATACATCGGTGGTCCCAGCCGGCGGCTAGAGGGCCCATCCCGTCATCGGAATGGGCCCCACTAATGGACAAAGGCACGTGGGTTTTATCTCTATCTCAACTTCGCCTGCCTGTCATGCTTAGCGCGTTAAATACCTCGTGAGAGCATCGAAGCCCGGCTTCGAACGAGAGGCCGCCGCCTGGCGTATTTCATCGGAAGCTTTCGGGGTCAGGCGTAAGGCGTGTTGGCGAGTGCGGCATCGACGCCGGCAAAGCCCCGTTCCATGACGCTCATCAACGCGACTTCAGTCTTTCGGTTTGCACGAAAGACACGCAATGCCTCGCGGTAGGCGACAACCAGGGTGGCCATCAGCATTGTCGCCGCCAGGTTCGCTTCGGGATCCGAGCGTGGCCTGCCTGCCGCGTCGGACAACATGGCAGCGAGGTCATTCGCCAGCGTCACCTGCAGTTCGCAGGCGCGCGCCGTCAGCGTCGGGCTTTCTGCCACCATGCGCCAAAACTGGATGGGGCGATCGTCGATCCGGAACAACGGGTGTTGCTCATCGACCAGCCTTCGCATCAATGCCTGGAAAGCCTGAACCGGCGCTTGCCCGTTTCGCTCGACGAGCGCCTCGCGCACCAACTGCCGGACTTCCTCCTCGCGATCGAAGACGAGGTCTTCTTTCCGGGCGAAATAGTTGAACACGGTCTTCCGCGCGACGCCGGCTTCTCGCGCGACGTCCGCGACGGAAACCTGATCGAAGCCGCGCTCGACGAACAGCAGCGTCGCGACATTGGAGATCGCCTGTCGCGTTTCTTGTTTCTTGCGGTCTCGATGGCCGGGCTGATTTGACATGTCGAGCCCTATACCATAGATATTTTTACACTTAGTGTAAAAATATTGGTTTCGACGTTGCGATGAGATGTCGCTTGCCGCGTATCCTATGAGGGCTTTCCCATGATCTATGATGTTGTCATTGCCGGTGCAGGCCCGGTGGGCCTGTTCCTCGCCGGTGAGCTGCGCCTGGCCGGGCTCTCCGTGCTGGTGCTGGAGCAGGCCGAAAATCCGCATTCACCCCTGAAGAGCCTGCCATTCGGCATGCGGGGGCTTTCGGTGCCGACGCTCGATGCGTTCCACCGTCGCGGACTGCTGGACGATGTCGTTGCAGCGCAGGGCGCGATGAATGGCAACGCATCGGCCGCCGTTCACTGGGCGCAGCAGCCACGACGTCCGGGCGGCCATTTCGCCGGCATTCAATTCTTCCATGATCACATCGCTGCCGAGAGGTGGTCCTATCGCCTGCCCAGCCCAAGCGGCACGGGCATGGCCGTCGAGATGCAGTCCCTCGAAGCCGTCTTTGCCGACCATGCCAGCGCCGCTGGCGTGGAGATCAAGCGCGGTTTCGGTGTCGAGGGCTTCGATCAGTCCGATGACGGCGTGGCCGTTCGTGCCGGCGGCGAGACTTTCCACGGGCATTGGCTTGTCGGCTGCGATGGCGGCCGCAGCACGGTGCGCAAGGCCGGCGGCTTCGAATTCGTCGGCACAGATCCCGAATTCACCGGCTATTCGCTCGAAGTCGAGCTTGCCGACCCGGACAAGCTGGAGCCGGGCCGTCACTACACGGCGACAGGCATGTACACCTACGCACGGCCCGGAACCATTGGGATGGTCGAGTTCGACGGTGGTGCTTTCCACAGAAGCCAGCCCGTCACGCTCGATCATGCGCAGGCGGTATTGCGTCGGGTGTCCGGCACTGATGTTTCCGTGACGTCGCTTCGTCTGGCCACCACCTGGACCGACCGCGCCTACCAGGCAACCGTTTATCGAAAGGGGCGGGTGTTGCTTGCCGGTGACGCTGCCCACATCCACTCTCCCCTGGGTGGCCAAGGGCTCAATCTGGGGCTCGGTGATGCGATGAACCTTGGCTGGAAGCTTGCCGCCACGATCCGCGGGCAGGTGCCGGAAGGCTTGCTCGACAGCTATACCGAGGAGCGGTACCCGGTGGGGGCGCAGGTGCTTGACTGGTCGCGCGCTCAGGTCGCGCTGATGCGGCCAAGCCGCAGTTCTCGTGCTCTTGAAGCCATCATTCGTGACCTCATCGGCACGCGCGACGGGGCGACATATTTCGCCGAGCGCGTGTGGGGTGTTTCGCTTCGCTATGACCTCAGCGGCAGCCACCCGTTGGTCGGCAGAAATGCTCCCGATTTCGAACTGGCTGATGGAACCAGGCTCGGCGAGCTGCTCAGGACCGGCAAGGGGCTGTTGCTGGATTTTGACGGCCAGGCGCCTCTCCGGGAACTCGCAAGCCGTTGGAGCGACCGGATCGCCTATGTTGCCGGTCCGCCCAAGGATCGCCTCGGCCTCAGTGCCGTCCTGTTGCGTCCCGATGGTTTTGTCGCCTGGGCGGGGGATGCCATCCTGGATATCGGCAAGGCGGCGCAGGCCGCGGCGCGATGGTTCGGCGAAGCCTGACTCACAGATACTGGAAATAGAGTTTCCGGGGAGCAGGCGGCACGAGACCGATGTCGCGCATCAGGTATGGGCCGAGGTCACGGGGATCGATGCCGCGACTTTCGGTTCGGGTGATGAGTAAAGCAACAATGATGTTCATGCTTTTGATGCACTGATTTCTCATAGTGCATACGTTGCATAGGTCGGTGAGGTCGATACAATGAAATCACCGCATCGGTTGCATGAAGAATTTGAATGCAAAGCAGAACCTATCCGTCGCTCCAAAGCCTGCTCGCGATGCTGGCGGTTTATCGGCAGCGCAGTTTCACACGCGCCGGGTCGGAGCTCGGCCTCACCCAGACGGCAGTCAGTCACCAGATCGCGCAGCTTGAGAGCTGGCTCGGCAGCAGACTGTTCCTGCGTGGACGCGGCGGTGTCGAACTGACTGACGAGGCCGCAGGCATGGTGCCCAGGGTTTCGGAAGCCGTGGAAGCGTTGCTGCGCATCCTCGACGAGGCGAGGGCAGCAAAGCGAGGCCGCAAGCTGCGCATATCGACGACATCGGAATTCGCAACGCAATGGCTTCAGAAGCGACTGCCGGGTTTCTGCTCCGCCAACCCGTCGATCGACGTCAGTGTGACGATTGAATACCGGCGGGCACAGCTCGATGCCGAAAATGTTGGCGTCGCGATCTGGCTGATGGGGGCTCCTCCGCACGATGGCGCGATCCAGCTGACCGACGACCACGAACTTGTTGTCTGCTCGCCCGGCCTTCTGGCGGAGCTTCCGACGACCGATGCGATGCTGGAGGTACCGCTGCTCCGCTATGAAGGTGCCCGCCATACCGTGCTGGACTGGAAGCGTTGGCATGGACAGCTGTATGGCCACGGTCGGGGTGGCGACAAAGTCCAAACGGGCGAAAACGCGATCGGCTTCGATGGCGGGCCATGCTTTCCGACATTTGCCGACATGCTGGCTGCTTGCGAGGCAGGCGCGGGGGTAGCCCTTGTTCGTACCAGTCTTGTCGCCGACAGGCTCGCGAAAGGGGGGCTTGTGCAGGCATTCGTGGAGACTGTGAGGTCGGACCTGCAATATTATCTTGTCTCCACGGCAGCGCAGCGGAGACGTCCCGAAGTCATCGCTTTCCGAAACTGGCTGGTCCAGGCAATGGGTCTTACGGAACAGCCTGTCGGGACGGCTGAACAGACGTTTTCCGCATCCGCGTTGACGAGCCGCTAACCGGACTTGCCTTCGATCGTTGCGAGCGACCGGCTTCTGTGCAAAAGCTGCGCCGCACTCAGGACCGCCAGACTGTCGTACCATCATGCGTGTCCCCTCCAATCCTCTCGTCCTGATCGGACCCGCGATCCTGCTGGTTTTCGCAGCGAGTTTCGTGGCGATCTGGATACGTGACCGGCGGCTGCGCTACCTGCTGTTCTTCAGCGCGGCCTGTCTGTTCTTCTGTCTGGGGACCTTGTCGCAGATACTCGGTGTGCCTTCCGGGGATGGCCCGAACGCTGTGGTATCGTCCTTCCTCTATACATTGAGCGTGGCTCTGCTGAACGATGGGCTGCTTCGGCGGTCCGGACAGCGCCTGAGCCTGGGCGGCTACCTGGCGATCCTCGTCCTGATCTGCGGCGGCATAGCCTATTTCTTCTATGTCGATCGCCAGTTGCTCGTGCGCATCTACATCCTGAATTTCGGCTACGGGCTGATCTGCCTCGTCACAGCGTGGCGCCTGCGTGCACTACGTAGCGGGATGTTCGCCGAGAAGGTCCTGTTCTGGATCCTGCTTGCCTTCTCGCTGCATTTCTTTCCACGTACGGTGTTGACGGTTGGTACGGTGGCTCCATCCGTGGGGACGTTCGGCACGTCTACCTTCTGGCTGGCCCTGCAATTTTCATTGGCGGTTCTGGGTGTCATGCTGGCACTTGCGCTGTTTGCCGTGACGGTGAGCGATATGGTCGCAGACCTGCGCCACGAGCGCGCCGTCGATCCGCTCACCGGCGTGTTGAACCGGCGTGGCTTTGACGAGCGCGCGCAGGAGTTGCTTACGGATGCCCGCAATTGGCCGATCAGCCTCATCCTGGTCGACATCGACCACTTCAAGACGATCAACGATACCTTCGGTCATCCCGTCGGCGATGCGGTTCTCAGGGCATTCGGTCGCCTGCTCCAAGGGATGACGCGCCAGGCGGATGTCTGCGGTCGCCTCGGCGGAGAGGAGTTTGCCTATCTGTTACCCAATTGCGATGCGGGCGGCGCCGATGTCTTTGCTGAGCGGCTGAGGCAAAACGTGCGCCGGCAGCATTTCGAAGGGTTATCGCGGGCGCACCAACTCACCGCCAGTTTTGGTGTTGCTTCGGCACGCCAGGGCGAAGGCCTCGAAGAACTGACCGCGCGCGCGGATGCCGCGCTTTATCGCGCCAAACGGCAGGGTCGTGACCGGGTCGAGGTGGACGAGGCCAGAACGCGAGCCGCTCAGTAGCTCGGCAGTGTAAAACCTTGTTTCTGCAGGTTTTCGGCCACTTTGCGTCGCGCGACGAAGAAGTCAGGCGGTCGATTGGCGCGCGAATGCGCGATCTCTTCGGCCGAATAGGGCTTGAACGGCTCGGTCAGCGATTCCTTCGCCAGCGCTGGTACCAGCCAGTTCATCAGCGTCGCCACATCCTTGTCGTTGAGACCCGAGTTCATGATGCCGGGCGCCTGGGTGAGGAAGATTCGCGATTCCGCAGACTCCATGAAAGTACCGACATTGCCGGCAAGTGCAGGGATGCGGCCGACCGTGGCTGCACTGCCTTGCAGGCCATGGCAGCCTGAGCAGTGCAGCCTGTAGAGAATCTGGCCGCTTTCCGAGGCCGCGGCCGGAACGATGGGAGCGACCATGAAAACGAGCAGGGAAACGAAGGCCGCTTTCATCGGCTATTGGACCAGTTGCGAGCGTGTGCCCAGCAGCGCCTTGTGGTCGACTTTCCTGGCGCGCAATGCCTCGATGTCGGCAGCAGTCAAAGGCTTGAAGTCGGCAGGGGGCGTGTTGAGGGTCGCCAGCACATAATTCGCCAGCGTCGCGATCTCGTCGTCCTTGCGCTGCTTCTGCGCCGGCATGACGCTTTGGTAGGTACGGCCGGCGGCCAGGAGTTTCCCGGACAGTCCGTTGAGGATGACTTCCGGTACGTAGGTGCGGCTGTCCGGCTTGCCGGCTTTGGCCCAGTCGGCGCCGGCGAGCGGTGGTGCCATGCCGGGAATGCCGACGCCGCCCTTGCCGTGACAGGCGCCACAGGTCTGCGTGAACAGAGCTGCATCGTCGGCATGAGCGCTGGCGGTGACCAGCGTCGTTAGCGCGAGGGCAAGGACGGCTGCAATTCTTTGTTTCAGCGCAATTCCGGACGCAAAACCGCTATGCACTTTTGCTGGAATTGCTTCAGCCATTGCTGTTGCCGAGGCCAACAACGGCCGCCACGGTGCAGTGGTAGTTGGTCTGCGTGTTGGCCATGCACCAGTTGATGTCGTTGTGCACGCCCATGCGATAGCCGGGCCGTTCGCGCAGGTTGAAGTTGCACAGGCACTTGCCGCAGGACGCGACGCCGCAGCAGTCATTGTAGCTTATCAGGTAGTCCTTGCCGTCGCCCGGATTCTGGCAGGTGCCGACCCAGGTTACCGCCGAAATCTGCGCATTGGGTGGGCACTGGTTGATGGTACCGCCGCAGCAGGTGCACAGGAAGCCGTCAAGCGCGCAATAGCGCCAGTATTCGCATTCCTGGTCGGTCTTCTCAGCTGCCGCGCGGGCAGTACCGCCACCGTCGCGGTCGAAAGGCAGCAGCGGCATGATCGCGCCGCCGACGGCTACCTTGCCGACGAAGGACAGGAAGGTGCGGCGGCCGAGCCGGTGCGCCATCTGCCGCGAGCCGCGTTCCGTGACGTGGTCGATGGCACCGAAGAGTTTGTCGATCAGTTTCGACATGGTTTGTCTCCCCTAATTCTATCGCATCGGCCCGAAAATCGGCATCGATTTTCGGAAAGCACGATGCGCAGATTCAAAAGTGTTAGAGCGTCCTTTGCGCGTCCAAGCGGACGCGCGGGGCTCTAACGTCTCGTCAGCTGCGCTGCGCGACTTCGGCTTCGATCCAGTTCTGGATAGAGGCCTGACCGAGGTCCTGCGCATTGAGAAGGCTTTCCAGCTGCTCGCGTGAATTCACCAGGCCTTTGCCGCGCACCACACCCTGCGGGTCGAGCAGTACGGCGAAAGGCAGGCGATTGATGCGGTAGGTCATGCCGAGGTCACGCGACAACACATATGGGAAATCGCCCAGGCCCGCGGCGCGGCGGAACTCGGCGTGTTCCAGCGCGTCGCCATCGGAGGCGATGACGATGCCGAGCTTCTGCGCTTCCGCCTGCTTCAGCGATTTCAGCACCGGCAGCAGCTTCTTGCAGACCGGGCAGGTGGTCGACAGGAAGAAGACCAGCGTGCTCTTCGGCGCCGGCAAACCAAGCGTCAGCGGCTTGCCGTCCAGGGTGAGCAGATCAAAGCGTGGCGACTGCTCGCCGATCTTCGGGCCAGCATCGGTCATCAGCGCGCCCATCGGCGCTACGCGCTCAAACAGGATGCCGACCTGCCGCGCCAAAGCGAAGACGACGACCAGGAGAACGATGACGATCGCCCACAGGACGATTACGGCTACAACCAGCGGATCCATCAGTCGTGCCCCTCATGATTGTGCTGCTCGAATGCGCGGTTGGACGCCTGCAGCCAGGACCAGTTGTCGATGAGTTTTTCGATGCCCGCGAAAAGCAGGATGGTGGAAAGGATGCCGGCGGCGGCGCTCAACCAGGCCGCCGCAGTCATCTCGACTGGCAGCAATGAGGCCATGGCCACCAGGCAAAGCATGCCGAGCACGGCATTGCGTGCGACAAGATACCAGGACAGACCTTGTCCGGCGCCGCCACAGCCGCAGTCGATATGGGTGTTGCCGCGCACCAGATTGATGGCGATGGCGGCAGCGTAGAGGGCAAGCAATAGAAGACCAATGCCCGCCGCAAACGGCCGGGTTGCCGGTATGATCAGGCCGAAGATCACCGCGACTTCGAGAACGATAAGGCCGAGCGCGGCCGGCGTCAGCAGTGTTGCCGGCAACAGGCGGTAGCCGCCCATGGTGTGTACGAACATGGTCAGGTCGGTGGCCTTGTGCATGGCGGCGCGGGCAAAGACGCTGACCAGCGTACCTGCCGCGATGACCACAAGGATCGGATGCAGCGCTATCATGGCGTCTACCGCACCTCGACCTGGTCGGGCAGGTCTCCGCCCGAAGCTGTTACCGCTGGTGTCAGTGCGAACTCCTTGCCGGCTTCCGGCAGGTCGTAGCGAACGATTTGCGCCTTCAGCCCGTCGATCGCGAACAGCGCCGGCTTGTCGCCCTGGTTGACGGTGAGCCCGATCGCCGGCACCGATTTCGAACGGCCGATGACCTTCTTGGCCTTGAGGTCGATCGCCCAGATCTCTTCCGCCGGGTTCTTGTGGCTGCCTTCCGTGCCGTTGGAGTGCATCAGCATGTAGGCGATGCCGTTCTTGTCATGCACGGTCAAAGGCTGGTAGCCGCCAGGGCGCCAGTTGCCTTCCACACCCTTGGCCGCTTCGATCTTGTCGACCAGCTTGGCGGTGTCGCCTTCGACATCGATGACATAGATGTTGCCGCCATAGGACGGGAACACCCAGTAGTCACCCCAGCGATAGGCGCTGGTGAAGATGGCGTCCTTGTCCGGATCGAAGATCGTTTCGGACGGCTTCATCTCGCCCGTGCCGTCGGATTTGACGTCGATGGTGCCGACGGTGCCGTCGCCGCACAGCGTAGCAAAGCGTGTCGCGGTCTTTGTGGAAGGGAAGATGCCGTAGCAGCCGGGATTGGGGATGTCGCCGATCTGTTTCTTGGCTGCCAGGTCCACGATCGTCACCGACGTGGCCGGTGTCGCATTCTGCACGAACAGATATTTCATCTCGGCCGATGGCTGGAACAGCGAGCGATAGTTCAGAGCCTGCGCCCTGTTCTTCGAGATCGAGATCTCTTCCTTGAAGGTGAGATCTTCGCCGGAATAGACCTCCACGAAATCCGAGCGTTCGCCGCGTGTCGTGCGCGAAAGATGCGACGTCGCGACATAGATGTCCTTCGAGCCCTGCGGGAACTGCGCCATGCCGAGGCTGCCGGTGCCGATGATGCCGATCGGCTTCAACGTCTTGGCATCCATCACATAGATGCGTCCGTCCACCACGTGGTTCAGCGCGAGGTCCATCGAAAAGACCATCTCGGTACCGGCCGGGATTTTGACGTTGGTGATCTCTTCGGGCTGGATTTCCTTTGCCGCCTCCTGGGCGTAGGCAGGCAAAATCGCTGCGCTGGCCAGCATGGCCGCTGCGAACAGACCGAAACGCATTGGTTGTCCTCCCCTTTGCTTATTCCTTCCGATGCCAGCCCGTCCCATAAAGACCGCAACCGTGCCGTTTCGGCAGGCTCGCGCACTAAACTGGAGGTGGCAGGAACAAACGTGGCAGCGGGCGACATTGCTGGAAGCCGGCGCCGTTGCCGGATCTTGTCTTCCGCGGCCCCTTTACGCTCCTCCCAGGGCAGCAGCAGGCTCTTGATTGCAACTGTGCAACGCGACTTCGGCGGCTCGCTTGACAGAATGCGCCAAAATTCAGGTCCTATCTGGCTGCAGCTCTCGTCACAGCAGACCGACGCGGACATATCCGCGCGGCGCGCCTCAGATATGCCTTTCCCGGGTTCGGTAGTCGGCAGGGGTCTCGCCGACCTGGCTCCTGAAGTTGCGCGAGAAGGCGCTGGGTTCGCTGTAGCCGAGCTGCAGCGCGATCGTTGTCAGCGGGATGTCGGTTGCCACCAGCATGCACTTGGCGATCTGGACGCGCACCTTGTTGCGGATATCGAGGAAATTGACCCCGCATTCGGCAAGCCGGCGCTGGAAGGTGCGCAACGACACGCCGAAGTCGGCGGCTGCGTGTTCGACATCGGCATCGAAGGCGCGTGCAAGCGCGGCGCTCATCCATGCCTGAAGAGCCGTGACCAGGTCGATCTCCTGCTGCATAGCTGACCGGTTTTCGCGCAGCTCTTCCTCGGCGCGCGCATTTGCGACCGGATCGGCGCCGGGAACACTGTGATCGAGATAGGCGACGGGAAAATAGATGGCGTTGCGCGGCCGGCCGGTCTGGATCGGACAGCCGAAATGGTTGCGGTAGGCGTCCACGTCGCGGGAGCAGTCATGTTGGAGATCAATCTGGGAAATGGTTCGCCGTGGCCCGATCACATCGGTGAGCATCTTGTGCTCGAGCGAGATGGTGAAATCGGCATCCTGATGGCGCAGCCGCACCGTCGGGTCGGAGATCGAATAGCTCAGCCGCGCGAGGTCACCGGAAATGTCGAGCCGCACCTCGCTGTTGCTCTGCAGACTTGAGAAGTAGCTGGTGAATTTCGAGAAAGCCCAGCCAAGTGTCGGAGCGGTGAAGAAGACGGTGGCAATGGAGCCGAGCCCCAGCAGATTGTAGCTGCGGCCGAGCTTCAGGCCCAAGATGATGTCGCCTTTCTCACGCGCAGCCGCCTCGAGGATGGTGGTAAAAATGGCGAGCGGTGTGCTTTCGCTGCTCTCGGCAAGGCTGGAACGCGTCAGTCCGAGCCGCGCCAGGATGGTTTCCGGTGGCTGGCCCTTGTTGGCCAATGCGTCGAGCAGCAGCGTCGTTGCGCGCGGCGCGATCGTCCCGCTTCCCTGCATCCCGTACCTCCAGAGCGTTTCCGCTTTTCACGGAAACGCGGAAACGCTCTCACTTTTGTTTTCACGCAATTCCGGACGGAAAACCGCTGCGCACTTTTCCTGGAATTGCTCCCAGAGCGTTTCCGTTTTTCACGGAAACGCGGAAACGCTCTGACTTTTTGTTGCGCAATTCCGGACGGAAAACCGCTACGCACTTTTCCTGGAGTTGCGCCAGTCACGGTCGCCAGGAGCATCCCTCTCGTGCCCTGGTGGGATTTATGCGCGAATTGTTGGATTGGCGCGTGGACCTGTCAATTGCCTTGAAGTCGAACATGCTCTTTGCCGGCCCAGGCCTTAGCTTGGCGCCAATTCGCCGGGGGAACGGTGTGCTGATGAGCCTGCGCGCGAGGTGGCTGCACATGCTGGCCAGCCATGCCGGCCGGGCAGGGCTGGTGTCACTGGCGCTCGGCGTGGGTGTGCTTCTGTTGCAGCCGACCGATGCAGGGTGGTGGGCGGCGCGGCTGTTCGGTGTCGCTGCGCTGATGCTGACGGCTGGCACACTCTTCCTGCGCCCGGCTTCGGGGCAACGTCCCTGGCACAGGATCTTGGGCTGGACGGCGCTGGCCGCACTGGCCGGCCATGTCATCATGACCACGGGGGCCCAGCCTGTCTTCTGGCACTGGATGACGCCTGCGATCCCCATCGAGATCGTCGCCGGCATCGTCGCGCTGCTGTCCTTTCTGGTTGTGGTGCTGGTGCAGCGATCTCGATCGCTGCGCCGGCGGCTTGGTCCGTTTTCCAGCCTTTCCGTGCATCGGACCGCCGGTTATCTGCTGATCGCTGCTGCCTCTATCCACATCGCCTTGAGTGCCGGCATGGCGGTTTTTGCAGCCGCAGCCTTGCTCATCGGATTGGCCTTCCTGCTCATCGAAGGCCTGCTGCGGGAGCGGCATGTCTTGCGGCTGGCGGCCACGCTGGCACTGTTCGTCGGCGCGATCGCCTGGCTGGCGACGGGCTTGATGGCCGAGACGCGGCTGGCCATCCTGCGCCAGGCCCCCATCGACCATGCCCGTTTTCTGCATACCGATCATACCGGGCTCGCCTGCGCCGGCTGCCACCACAACTTCGTCGACCGCACCGGCAGCGAAAATTGCCTCACCTGCCACAAGCGCATCTCCATCTCGGAGGCCACGCGCATCGACGGCATATTCCATCTCTTCTGTTCGGACTGTCACCGCACGGATAAGCGGGCCGGCAAGAAATCCGGCCCGATCGACGATTGTGCGGGGTGTCACGGCTGAGGTGAAACGGAGGGCTTTCTAAGAAGCCACGAACTTCGTGATATCCGCCAGTGTAACGGCGACTTCCTTCGGGAAGCGGTGACGATTGCGAACGATACGGTTCTGCCGGTTGGCAGCCTCCATGAAAGCACCGAAGGCTGCGCGGGGGCTGCACACTCCCTCCTGCGAGCGTTTGATCAGTTCGACTGCCCGCAGATAGCTCTCGCACTCCTTGTCCGGCCAGGAACGGCGCATGGCGTCAGCCATGTCTCTGATGTTGCGGATCATGAATTTGCTGCCGCAGGATGTCCTGAATGTTACCGGTGTGAAACAAGCCATCAGCTATGATCTCCTTTCGTGCCGTGCGTGAACATCAAGTTCGTTCTCGCGGAGGCGATTGTTGATCTTCAGTAAAAGCCGCATCGAAGCTGATAATCATGTCGGATAAATCTCGTTCCAACACAGAGTGTTTCGCCGCCAAACACTTTGTTTGAAAGGTTTGCCCCAAAAACACCTGATTTGAAAATCTCGTTCCTTCCGTCCTTTGATCCGCTGGCGCCACTGGCAAAGCTTTTTATGGAACGATCGCAGCAGGCTCCCGTTCGGATTTTCGACACGGGAGAAAGCTCATGAAGCCATTCGTCCTCGCAGCCATCATCGCCTTTGCGGCGACGCCCGCACTGGCGCAGTCCATTCCCGAAAAGACGGGTGTGAACACGTTGCTCGGCGTGGCGCCATCGACCGATGACTTCGTCAACAAAGCAGTGACAAGCGCTCTGTTCGAAATTGCGGCGAGCAGGCTTGCCGCCGAGCGAGCCGATCCGGCAACCAAGACCTTTGCCGAAGAAATGGTCCGTGACCATGAACGGCTTGCAAACGAGTTGAAACAGCTGCTGCAGAGCGACGCCGTCAACGTCATCGTCCCGGCAGAGATGACGGAGGACCAAAAGGCGACCCTTGGCCAGCTTCAGGCTTTGCAGGGACAGGATTTCAACGGCCGCTACCATTCGGACCAGGTCAAGGCGCTTGCCGATGCGGTGGACCTTTTCCAACGCTATGGTGAGAAAGGCGAGCAGGCTGCGATCCGAACCTGGGCCGCGAGCAATCTGCCGACATTGCGACATCATCTTGAGATGGCCAAGAAGCTGAACAGGTAACGGCTGGACCGTCGCCTGGCCATGCGCCATCCTGCCTCGCGCCTCTGTGTGACGACGAGGCCAAGATTGTGTGGGAGCAGCCATGACATCCGCCAACAAATCAGCTGTCCAGCTTACTCATCCTGACCGGGTCTATTGGGAGGATGCCGGTGTCACCAAGGCAGGCCTTGCTGACTACTACGCCGAGGCGTGGCCGCGCATGGCGCAATTCGTGACGAAGCGGCCTCTGGCTTTGCTACGCTGTCCCGAAGGTGCCGCCGGTCAGTGTTTCTTCCAGAAACATGCCTGGCGAGGCCACGCCAAGGAGGTCCTCGCCGTGCGGGATCCGAACGACAATTCCGAGGAGCCGATCCTGGCGGTCGACAGCTTCGATGGCGTGATGGGGCTTGTTCAGGCCGCGACGCTCGAGATCCACCCTTGGCAAGCATCGTTAGCCGACCTCGAACATCCGGACCAGATCGTCATGGACCTCGACCCAGGGGAGGGCGTTACCTGGCAAGACCTGATCGATGGCGCGCTGGAGGTTCGCGCGCGACTGGAGAAGGTGGGACTCAACGTCTTCGTCAAGACGACAGGCGGCAAGGGCATTCATGTCGTGGCGCCACTCAAACCGGTCATCGGCTGGGCCGAGGTGAAGGAATTCAGCAAGGCAATTGCCGATGACATGGCCTCGGACAGCCCCGACCGGTATGTCGCGACCATCACCAAGTCGAAGCGGGTCGGCCACATCCTGATCGACTACCTGCGCAACCAACGTGGTGCGACGGCAATCGCGCCATATGCCACCCGGGCGCGAGCCGGCGCCCCCGTTTCGATGCCAGTCGAATGGGATGAGCTCGGCCCGTCGATCGGACCAGCACATTTCACCGTGAACAACGCAGCGAGCCGGCTCGGCATGACCGATCCCTGGCAGGATTTTCGCAAGGCAGAGGCAGCTTTGAAGCTCTCTTAAGGTAACAGGTTCGAGCCGAAGCCGCCCACAGTCGGGCGGCTTCGGCTATCTCTGCTAGTGGGTGGTTTGTGAATGCTCGCCGCCGCGCTGCGAGATGCCGCCGAGCGCTTCGCCGGCGTGCATGGCTTCGCCATTGGTGGCGAGATCACCCAGCGACACGATGCCGACCAGACGTTTGTCGCGGTTGAGCACCGGCAGGCGCCGCACCTGAATGTCGCTCATGTTCTGCAGGACGGCGCTGACCTCCTCGTCGTCGAAGCAGTATTTGACATCCGCCGTCATTACCTCGCGTACCGGTGTTTCCGGCCCCTTGCCCAGGGCAACGCCACGAACGGCGATATCGCGGTCGGTGACCATACCGATCAGGTGGTCACCGTCGGCGACAGGCAACAAACCTGCATCCAAGGTGGCCATGGCTTGCGCAACGTCACGCAAGGTTGCATCCGGCATGGCGATGCGTACGTCCTTGGTCATGCAATCTCGTACTCTCATGGTGATCTCCCGGAGTTCGACGCCCCACGCCGATAGGTGATGCAAGCCCAATGAGCGGGTGACGAAAACGTTCCGATGAAGTCGTCCCTCGTGGCCCAGGGCTCTCCAGGCATTGTGGTGAGGCTAAATAATTGGAACTGGCTCACCTTCGGGAGCGTTCGATTACAGTCGAGCTCGCAACTCCGAGCTCGATGCAAGAATTCCGGAAGGAGAGAACCATGAGCCTCGGCACAATTCTGATCATCATCCTCATTCTGCTCTTGCTCGGCGGTTTCAGTGGTTTCGGTGGTGGGCCGTTTTACGGCACCGGTTATTATGGCGGCGGCGGCCTGTCCCTTCTGCTCATCATCATCGTCATCCTTGTGCTGCTGGGGCGGGTTTAGTCACGAAAGGAGAAACCAATGCGCATCTTGGCGCTGGTTACGGCTCTTTCGACGATGGCCGCGGTTTCGCCGGGGCTAGCACAGCAGCCCGAACGCAGGTTGCCTGAGCTGACGCCAGATCACTCGCCGCAGCAATCCGTGCCAATGCCCGGATTGTCGCATGATCAGGAGGTCACTGCGATCAACATCGTCAGGGTCGAGGAATTGCCGCAGCCGGACAAAGCGCGGGTGGAGAGTCAGCTGAAGGACACCAGTGTGGACGACCTGCGGGAATTGCAGACATCGATCCAGGCCTCGCCGATCGCAGTGCTGATGCTGGCGCAGAACGGCGCGGACGCCACACAGGTGGTGGCGGCAACGATAGACCAAACCGGCACGCTCACTTTGGTCGTCCAGGAAACGGCGTAGCCACTCAATCTACCGATCGGTGTCGAGTTGCTCGATGACTTTCGCATCGCCGACATCGGTGAGAACCGTCTCGACCTCTTCGTCGTCGACGCCGAGATAGGCAGCGATGACTTTGGGATCGGAACGGACAAAGGCTGGATCGCCGTCGGAGATCTTGCGGCCATATTCCAGCACGACGATGTGGTCGGAAATCTTCATCACCACCGACATGTCGTGCTCGATGAGCAGGATCGACGTGCCGTTGGTGTCGCGGATATCCATCAAAAGCTCGTTGAGCGCCAGAGATTCCTTCGGATTGAGGCCGGCAGCGGGCTCATCGAGGCAGAGCAGTTCCGGGCCGGTGCACATGGCGCGCGCAATCTCCAGCCGGCGCTGGGCGCCATAGGGCAGGTCGCCTGCGGGATCGTCGGCTCGGTCGATCAGCTCAGCCTTTTCCAGCCAGTGTTGGGCAAGCTCCACCGATTCCGCGGCAGCGCGGCGATAGCTGCCGATGCCGAACAATCCAAGGACGAGGAATCCTGAGGCCTTCATCAGCTTGTTGTGCTGCGCCACCAGCATGTTCTCCAGCACCGTGAGGCCGGGAAAGAGCCGAATGTTCTGGAAGGTGCGGGCGACCTTGGCCTTGGCCGTGATCTGGAAGTCCGGCATGCGCTCGAGCAGGAATTCCGAGCCGTCATGCCCGGTGAAACGGATCATGCCTTCGGTCGGCTTGTAGAAGCCGGTGATGCAGTTGAACACCGTCGTCTTGCCGGCGCCGTTGGGGCCGATCAGCGCGGTGATCTCGCCGCGCCTGGCCTCGAAGGACAGGTCGCCGATGGCGACGAGGCCGCCGAATTCCATGGTCAGATGTTGGACTTGCAGAAGGGTTTTATCCATCGGGGCACGCTCTCTAAGGCAAGTCCGGCAAAAGCGCAGCGGTTTTGCGTGAGGAATTGCGTCAAGATGAAGCCCCTGGGGTTCGGAATGCGCGAGTGGATGATCGGTTCCGCAAGTTTGTCGGGCTGTCCTTGCTCGTTGTGGAGAAACGGCTTCGCCAAGCCAACGCCGTGGCAGGCTTTCGCGCACTTGAATATGGTGCGCCGACTCAACGGTTGGAGACGAAGTAACGCATGAGTGGTGCAGGACAGGCGGGCTATGAGCGGATCGCTTCCATCCTCGCGACAGAAATCGCGGCCAAGCCACAGCAGGTATCCGCAGCGATCGCTTTGCTCGATGAAGGGGCAACGGTGCCGTTCGTGGCGCGCTACCGCAAGGAGGTGACCGGTGGGCTCGACGACACGCAACTGCGCCAGCTCGCTGAACGCCTCGGCTATCTGCGTGAGCTCGACGCGCGCCGCGCCGCGATCCTCGAATCGATCGGCGAGCAAGGCAAGCTGACGGACGAACTCAAGCTCAAGATCGCCGCTGCCGCGACCAAGGCGGAACTCGAAGACATCTATCTGCCCTACAAGCCGAAGCGGCGCACCAAGGCCGAGATCGCGCGCGAACGCGGGCTTGGTCCGCTGGCCGAGGCGATCACGGCCGACCGCGCGGCGGTGCCATTGCAACTGGCCGAAGGCTATATCACCGAAGAGGTGCCGGACACCAAGGCAGCGCTGGAGGGGGCGCGCGACATCCTTTCCGAACAGTTCGCGGAAAACGCCGATCTGGTCGGCAAGCTGCGCACCTATATGCAGGAGCGTGCCTTCATGCGCTCGCGCGTCGTCGACGGCAAGCAGGAGGCAGGCGCCAAGTTTTCCGACTATTTCGATCATGCCGAGCGCTGGGCGACGACGCCCAGTCACAGGGCACTGGCGATGCTGCGTGGCCGCAACGAGGACGTGCTTTCGCTTGCCATCGAAGTCGACGCCGACGACACCTCGGTGGTGAAGCCGGTGGAGCGCATCATCGTGCAGACACTGGGCATCGGCAACGCGCTGCCGGGTGACAAATGGCTGACCGAGGTCGCCGGCTGGACCTGGCGGGTGAAGCTGTCGCTGCATCTGTCGCTCGATCTGATGCGCGACCTGCGCGAACGTGCCGAGGAAGAGGCGATCCACGTCTTTGCTCGCAACCTGAAGGACCTGCTTCTGGCGGCGCCCGCCGGTTCGCGCGCCACGATGGGCCTTGATCCCGGCATCCGGACCGGTGTGAAGGTGGCGGTGGTCGATGGCACCGGCAAGCTCAAGGAAACGGCGACCGTCTATCCGTTTCAGCCGAAGAACGATGTGCGCGGTGCCCAGGTGGAGCTCGCTCGGCTGATGCGCCAGCACAATGTCGAGCTCATCGCCATCGGTAACGGTACGGCCAGCCGCGAGACCGAGAAACTGGTGGCTGACCTGCTCGGCGACATGCCGGCGCCGAAGCCGCTGAAGGTGATCGTCAGCGAAGCAGGCGCATCGGTCTATTCCGCCTCTGAAACCGCTGCCGCCGAATTCCCGAACCTCGATGTTTCTTTGCGTGGTGCGGTGTCGATTGCACGTCGCCTGCAGGATCCGCTGGCGGAACTGGTCAAGATCGAGCCGAAGTCGATCGGCGTCGGGCAATACCAGCACGATGTCGACCAATACCGGCTGGCGCGCTCGCTCGACGCGGTGGTGGAGGATGCGGTGAACGCCGTTGGCGTCGACCTCAACACCGCGTCTGCGCCGCTTTTGGCCCGCGTCTCCGGCCTTGGCGCCTCGCTGGCGGAAGCGATCGTTGCACACCGCGATGCCAATGGCCCGTTCCCGAGCCGGCAGGAACTGCTCAAGGTTTCCCGCCTCGGGCCGCGCGCCTTCGAACAAAGCGCCGGCTTCCTGCGCATCCCGAACGGTGACGAACCGCTGGACGCATCCTCCGTGCATCCGGAAGCCTATGGCATTGCCAAGAAGATCGTTGCAGCCTGCGGACGCGACTTGCGTGCGTTGATGGGCGATCGCGCCATGCTGCAGGGACTGGACCCGCGCGTTTTCGTTGACGAGCGTTTCGGCCTGCCGACCGTGCGCGACATCATCGCTGAACTGGAAAAGCCGGGCCGCGACCCGCGCCCGGGCTTCAAGACGGCGACCTTTGCCGACGGGGTCGACGACATCAAGGACCTGAAGCCCGGCATGTTGCTCGAAGGCACCGTCACCAATGTCGCGGCCTTTGGCGCCTTCGTCGACATCGGCGTGCACCAGGACGGTCTGGTTCATGTTTCGCAACTGGCCGACCGCTTCGTGAAGGACGCGCATGAGGTGGTCAAGGCCGGTGACATCGTCAAGGTGCGCGTGGTCGACGTCGACATCGCGCGCAAGCGTATCGGCCTGACCATGCGGCGCGATGGCGATGGCGGTTCATCGAGGCCGGCACGTCAGGACAGTCCGAGAAAACCCGCCATGCCACAGCAAAGCAAGGGCCGGCCTGACAAGACGCCGCCATCGCAGGGCGCCTTTGGTGCAGCTTTGGCCGAGGCGTTCAAGAAGCGGTGAGCCGCATGCACGGGCGTGTGGTTGCGGCTGGTCCGCTGCCATGCGCCTTTCAATGAGCTGCCTGTCTGGCCGTTCGATCGATCGCATCGATTACCGAGCGGTAGAGGGCGGGCGGCAAATCGTGTCCCATCCCGTCGATCAGCATGAAATCCGCATCCGGAATGGCGGCGGCGGTGTCTTCGCCGCAAGCCGGAGGGATGAGCGGATCGTCAGTGCCATGAATGACAAGCGTCGGCACGGTGATCGTCGCAAGACGTAAACGGCGATCACCGGTCACGGCAATGGCGGCGATCTGTCGTCCGAAGCCGCCTGGATCGTAGGCGCGGCGGCTCTCTTCCAGGATGAGAAGGCGATGAGCTTCTTCATCAAACGGATTGCCGATGCTGGCGATGCGGCGGGCGAAGGCGAGGCCGTGCGCTACAAAGCCGGCTTCGTCGGCGGCCGGATCTGGTGCTGGGCGCATCATCATTGCCATGATGTCGGGAGCGGTCTGAGGCAGGCTGGGATTGCCGGTACTCGACATGATCGATGTCAGGGACAGCACGCGTTCCCGATGTTCGCTGGCGATGATCTGGGCAATCATCCCGCCCAGGGACCGCCCGACAATATGAGCTTTGTCGATGGCGAGGACGTCGAGCAACCCGACGGCGTCCGCGGCCATGTCGTCGAGCGTATAGGGAACATCCGGTCGTTGTCCGGCCATGAGCGCCGCTGCCAGCGCGCTGAAATCGGGCGGGGCGAACTGGCTGAAATGTGTCGAACATCCTGCATCGCGATTGTCGAACCGGATCACGCGATAGCCGCGCGCTGCCAATGCTTCGCAGAACGGAACGGTCCATCGGATCATCTGCGTGCCCAATCCGGCAATCAACAGGACCGCTTCATCAGCCTCGTCGCCGAAACTGTCATAGGTCAGATCGATGTCATTGGCTTTTGCAGCAGTCATGATGATGTCCTGCGGATCTGGCTGGCTTGTAGGTTATTGGAGAGGACGGGTCTTGGATCGCAACCGTACGACCCATAGCCCATGCCGCAGGCCTCACGGTTGGCGATGGATACGCTGCATCATAATCATAGGCAGATAGATTATTACCCGGATAAAATATAAAGTCAATATTACCCGTATAATAAAGACTGTGTGGGCGCCCTCACGGGCGATATGCATGCCGAAATCGCAGGGCAGTGGGCTGACGTTTGTCAGGATGAGGAAGCCGTTTTGGCAGGATGCTGTCTCCACGTGGAGGCCGATCGATAGACAGTCGGGTAGCGGTTCAATATCGTCGCCGCATATTCGCATGAGCTAATGGACTGGTGGCGGGGTGCCTCAAGGAAGTTGCTCTATGAACGAGACGACACCCACCTCGTACATCCTCGGCCATTCGGCGTCGGAAATCCGGCGCCTCATGCTCCAGGCGGAAGTCCTCAGGCCGATCACCGCACGCCTGCTGCGCGAGGCTGGCATCGGGCGCGACATGCGTGTTCTCGATATCGGCTGCGGCGCCGGCGATGTCGCGATGCTTGCCAGCGACATGGTTGGTCCCGGCGGCTCGGTGGTCGGTATAGATCGCAGCGCGGATGCCATCGCGGTGGCGCGGCAGCGAGCATCTGCTGCAGGCTACACGCGCGCTGTCTTTCATGCCGACGCGATCGAGGATTTCGTGGACGAGAGCGGTTTCGACCTGGTGGTCGGTCGTTATGTCCTTGTCCATCAGACCGACCCTATCGCGGTTGTCCGCCGGGCTAAGGAACTTGTGCGTCCTGGTGGTGTCGTTGCGTTCCATGAAGTCAGCCACCGGCATCCGTTCGCGTCGTTGCCTGTGGTGCCTTTGTGGGAGCAAGTCGGCGACTGGCTGTTCACGCTGTTTCACATGGTGGCGCCGCATCATGACGCTGCCGACAAGCTCTTCAGCATCTACTCGGGGGCCGGTCTGCCGCCGCCCTCTCTGTTCAGCGAGACGCCGGTGGCGGGTGGGCCAGACGCACCACACCACGCCTGGATAGCCGAGACGATTCGATCCCTGCTGCCCAGGCTGGTTCAACTGGATCTGGCCAGCGAGGCGACTGTCGATATCGACACGCTGGAGGCGCGCCTGCGCGAAGCGACCGTGGCGGCGCAAAGCCAGATCATCGCCCATGCACAGGTCTGCGCCTGGGTGCGCCGTGACGGCTAGAGCAGCCCCAGCAAAGATGCTCAGCAATGTGCGGCCACTCGGCGGCCGGGCGAAAATGGGTGTTGTCGCGAACCTTTCGTGGCTGCGCTATCCTCTTGTTTACCCGCGTCCTGTAGATGTCAGCTGGCATCTGACGCGGGTCATGGGCGCGGGCGACTACCTTGAAATTCATTCCTTCGGCATTGCTGTTCCTGTTTGCAGCCAGCTTTTTCAGCGTGTGGCTGCTTGACCGCCGCCGCCGGCATCTCGTGCTTTTTTCGCTGGCGTTTCTCTCGGTCAGCGCCGGCACGGTCGTGCAGTTCGCGCTATGGCCGTCGGACATCGGCCTGAACAACCTGGCCTGCGCCGCCCTCTACACGGCTGGCCCCCTGTTCCTGGCGGAAGGTGTGCTCGTACGCTCGGGCGATCGCATGTCCGTTGGTGAGCATGCTGCCTGGATGGCATTGGTGGTCGGGCTGCTCGGCTATTTCTACTATGTCGAGGACAATCTTCAGATCCGCGCCTGCCTGCTCAATCTCGGCATGGCCGGCATTGTGATGAGCGCGGCCTGGAAGTTGCGGCGCCTGGTGCGCGGCAGCACCATCGACAAGGCACTGCTGTGGATGCTGTCGGGGCTTTCGCTGACTTTTATCCTGCGCACGCTGCTCACAGGCGGCTCGGTGCCGATCAATGATGTCGCCGCCTTCTTCGACTCGCCGTTCTGGCTGTGGGCGCAGTTCGCCATGTCGGTGCTGGGCGTGGCGATGGGACTTGGCCTGCTGGTGGTGGTCTGCGCCGATGTGGTGCTGGGCCTGAAGGCGGAGCGGGACAGTGATCTCCTGACCAGCTTGCTCAACCGCCGCGGCCTCGAGGCGCGGGCCGTTCAGGTACTGTCCGGCACCGCTTGCGGCGTTGTCAGCGTGGTTGCCTGCGATATCGATCGTTTCAAGTCGATCAATGATCGCTTCGGTCACGCCGCTGGCGACAGTGTGCTTTCAGCCGTTGCCGGCACGATCAGGAACTGCGTAAGGGCCCAGGATCTGGTCGCGCGCATCGGCGGCGAGGAGTTCGTCATCCTGCTCAGAAATTGCGCGGTCGACGACGCTTACGTGCTGACGGAACAATTGCGGCGCGAGATTGCGGGATGTGAACTGGCGAACTTGCCCTCAGGCCTCAAAGTGACCTGTAGCTTCGGCATCGTCGAATGCCAGCCGGGTGAGCCACTCTGGGATGCGATCGCGCGCGCCGACAAGATGCTCTATGCCGCCAAGCACGCGGGCCGTAACCGGACGGTCGCTGACAGACAAGAACTGTCGGCTGCAGCCTAGCGCATGACCCCGAAAATCGGAATCGATTTTCGGAAAGAATCATGCGCAAAATCAAAGTTCTAGAGCAACTTTTGCGTGTTCAAACCGACGCCGGTACTCTAATGGCGTCGTCGTCAGTTAACGTAATCAGCTTTTCCCAGAAGCCGGCGCATAGAGCCTTACCAGGCGTTCGACCGCTCGGGCTGCAATGACTTCGGCATCTTCGGCGGGCTCATAGGCATTGTGCAGCGCCAGAATCTGGTGATCGCTGATCAGCAGGCCATAGAGCGTCCGGTAGGTATCAAGAGGATCTGGGGCGTGGATAACGCCTTTTCGATCGAGCGTTTCGATCACTGCCATGATTTTCGGCGCGGAGCGTTCCTTGCCGGCAGCGATCAGGATCCTGGACAGATCGCCGCTGGCGTCCCCAAGCGCTGCGCGGTTGATGGCGAGCGATGCCTGCGAAGTCAGCAGTTTCAGCAACTGGGTGGAGATCAGCCTCAACTGGTCAAGTGGCGAGACTTCGACGTTGCTTTCCTGCAGGGTGGCGTTGAGCTGTGAAGCCTGCCGCTCGACGAGGGCGGCCAGGATCGCGTCGCGGTTTTCGAACAACACGTAGAGCGTGTCCTTTGAACATCTGGCGACACGGGCGAGGGCCGTTGTCGTGACGGATTGAAGTCCCCCGCTGGCGAGAAGCTCCAGGGCTGCATCCAGGATGTCGTCGCGCCGACCGGCGGTCATCTTCGCAGGCAAATCGCATTCCTTCATTGCTTGCAGATTTGAGTACCATGCAGTACTAAATAGCTCAAGTACTGGTTGGTACTCAAAATTGAGCGGAGCTTCCATGAGCACGATACGTGAGAACCGAGCGCTGACGGTTGCGGCGCTAGCACTGTCGGCCACCGCACTGCTGCTGGCCGGTGCGATTGCCGGGTTTTTCTACGCTTATACGAGTTCTGTCATGCGGGGCCTGGATGCCGTGGCTCCCGAGCATGCGATCATCGCCATGCAAGGTATCAATGCGACGGTCCGCAACATGGTGTTCGCACCTGCATTTTTCGGCGCGCCGATAGCGGCTGTGCTGGCGGGGACTGCGCTGCTTGCGACAGGGCGGCGCGGGGCAGGGCTCGCCATGCTGGCTGGCGCCACAAGCTATCTGCTCGGCGCCTTCCTGCCGACCTTCGCGATCAACGTTCCGATGAATGAAGCGCTTGCAATTGCGGCGGTGCCGGACGACGTCGCCGAGGCGGCGACGCTCTGGCGCACCTATTCTCTCGATTGGACCTGGTGGAACACCCTGCGCACAGGCTTCAGCCTGCTCTGCCTCGCTCTGGTCGGGCTCGGGCTTTTTCTTGCCGGGCGCTCTACGAATCGAGTTCTTCGAAGATGAAGGCCAGCCGTTCCTCCACCGAGGCCCGCGGCAGCGTGATCAGATCGTAGCCGTAGCGCGGATAGGTGTCGGCCAGAGCTTCGAAGGTGCGCCTGGCTTCATCGAGGTCCTGTTTTCGCTCGGTGTCCTGGGTAAAGATTTCCGGCCATGGCGGCGCGATGAAAACGCGGCTGTTGTAGCGGAAATGGTTGGCCGCCTTGTCCATATGTGCCGGTACAGGCAGGCCGCTCAACTTCAGATAGGCGAGCGTGTCCGGGACGCCTCGGTCGAAAAAGGCAGGTCCCGCCAGGCGCGAAGCGGTATGGTGGGAACGCAGTTCCCAGGCCAGCATCAGTTCGGCGAAAAGGGTCTTGTCATCCCAGGGCAGGGCTGATCCGCCGACCGTCATCTGGTCCTGGATGATGTTGCGGCCTGCCTCGGGCGCGGTGACGTAGCCCTGTGCGGCCAGCGCCTCGATGAGCGTGGTCTTGCCCGATCCTGGGCCGCCGGTCAGCACGAAGAATTGGTCTGTATGGTTTTGCATGGCGAGCTCCATGGTTGAATTCAACGATGCTCTGCCGGCCGTGAGCCGGGTCTGAGGTGCAGGCGCGCATCTGTGATGCCGGTCGGAAGTGCCGGGCAGAGCGACAAACATGATGTTGGGGAAGAGAAGTGGAGGCTTCTGTTGCCAGGTGCCTCCGGACCCCGCCTAGAGGTGCGAACCGCTAGGGCTTGATTTGAAGCGTTCGCGCCGCATTAAGCAGCGAGACGAGCTTCCGCATAGTTGTCGTTGGCAACTATAAGTTTAGCCCGATAACGGTGGTACAATGCCGGGTACAGCGAACTGTCTTTCAACGCCCGTCGAACCCATTTCACCCCCATCATAAGCCGTCACGCTGGACGGTTTATGGTGGAGGTGGCGGTATCGAAACCGCGTCCGGATCGCCTATTGCACAGTCGGTTTAGCACCATAGTCCTGTTGCCAGGACGCTCCCAATATACGGACCAGCCGGCTGGGTTTCAATAGCAAGCCGAACGAAAACAGAGCATTGCACAGAGAGCTTTAGATGCTCTCCGATCGATAGCCGATCAATCATGAGATACGTACATCAGATTCTGCTTTACGTGCCTCAAAACTCCGTGCTAGGTCGACGCCGGGAGTGAGGAATGCGTCCAACGGTTCATGATGTGGCCGGGGAGGCGGGGGTCAGTCTGGCAACCGTCGACCGCGTGCTGAACAGGCGCTCGGGCGTGCGCGCCCAGACGGTGGCGCGCGTCAATGCTGCCATTCTCAAGCTTGGTTACGTGCGCGACATCTCGGCTGCAAACCTTGCCAAGCAGCGTGTCTACAACCTACTCTTCATCGTGCCCGAAGGGTCGAACAGTTTCATGATCGAGCTGGAAAGCCAACTCGGCCAAGCCAAGCTTCATGGCGCACTCGACCGCACCCATCTCGACATTCGCAAGGTGAAGACCTTCGATGCCGAGGCGCTGGCGGCTGCTTTGGAGGCCGTGGATACTACGCAGGTCTCGGGTGTCGCTCTGGTTGCGACCGAATCTGAGCGCGTCCGCAAAGCGCTGGCGCGGCTGAGGGAAGCCGGCATCCCGGTCATCACCCTTGTCTCCGACGTCTCCGACGCCTTTCGGGACCATTATGTCGGCATCGACAACATTGCGGCTGGGCGCACGGCCGCCAGCCTGATCGGACGCTTCTGCGGCCGGCGTTCCGGCAAGGTGGCGTTGGTCGCCGGCTCGATGCTGGTGAAAGATCATGCTGAGCGCCGCGCCGCTTTCGAGCAGGCGATTGGAGAAGCATTTCCCGGGCTCAAATGCTTGCCGGTGCTGGAAGGGCGGGACGATGCCGCCGTAACGCGCACGCTGCTCGCCGAGCTTCTCGATCATGAGCGCGATATCGTCGGCCTCTACAGCATCGGCGCCGGCAATCGTGGCGTGATCGATGTGCTGACGTCGGAGGCCGCATACCGCGAAATCACGGTGGTGGCGCATGAGCTCACCGATCATTCGAAACAGGCACTGCGTGACGGCGTCTTCGATGCGGTCATCAACCAGGATGCCGGCCATGAAGTGCGCAGCGCGATCCGGTTGTTGAAAGCCAGGATCGACGACACGCCCGTTATCGCCAACCAGGAAGCCATCCGGATCGAAATCTACATCCGGGACAATCTGCCATAAGCCCGCACCGACAAGGCTGTCCTCCCGCAGCCTTGCGAAACGGGGCAACGACTTACAAGGAGTTTCTGACGTGAGCACAGGGTTCTTCGGCGATATCGGCCGGATCAAGTATGAAGGCCCGGATTCGGCCAACCCGCTTGCCTATCGTTTCTACGACAGGGACGAGGTCGTGCTTGGCAAACGCATGGAAGACCATCTGCGCTTTGCCGTTGCCTATTGGCACTCATTCGCCTGGCCCGGCGGTGATCCTTTTGGCGGCCAGACCTTCGAACGCCCCTGGTTCGGCGATACGATGGAGGCGGCTCGCCTGAAAGCCGACGTGGCTTTCGAAATGTTCTCGGCTCTCGGCGTGCCTTACTATTGTTTCCACGATGCCGACGTGCGCCCGGAAGGCGAGAATTTCGCCGAAAGCGCGGCGCGCCTCGACGCGATTGCCGACGTCCTGGCAGGCAAGCAGCAGGAGACAGGCGTCAAGCTGCTCTGGGGCACTGCAAACCTGTTCTCGCACCGCCGCTATATGGCTGGTGCCGCCACCAATCCGGATCCGGAGGTGTTCTACTATGCCGCCGCCACGGTCAAGAAATGCCTCGACGTGACAAAGCGGCTTGGCGGCGAGAATTATGTGCTGTGGGGTGGTCGGGAAGGTTACGAGACGCTGCTCAACACGGACATGAAGCGTGAACGCGAACAGGCCGGCCGCTTCCTGTCCATGGTCGTCGACTACAAGCACAGGATCGGCTTCAAAGGTACCATCCTGATCGAGCCGAAGCCGCAGGAACCGACCAAGCATCAGTACGATTACGATGTCGCGACCGTCTATGGCTTCCTGAAGGACTTCGGGCTGGAGAAGGAGGTCAAGGTCAACATCGAGCAGGGCCATGCCATCCTGGCTGGGCATTCCTTCGAGCATGAACTGGCGCTCGCCGACGCGCTCGGCATCTTCGGCTCCATCGACATGAACCGCAACGACTACCAGTCGGGCTGGGATACCGACCAGTTCCCCAACAACGTGCCGGAGATGGCGCTGGCCTACTACCAGGTGCTGAGGGCAGGCGGGTTCACCACTGGCGGGACCAACTTCGACGCCAAGCTGCGCCGCCAGTCGCTCGATCCGCAGGATCTGCTGATTGCTCATATCGGCGGCATCGACTGCTGTGCGCGTGGCCTGAAGGCTGCGGCGCGCATGATGGAGGACAAGGCTTTGTCCGCTCCGCTCGACCAGCGTTACGCTGGCTGGACGAGCGCCGAGGCAAAAAAGGTGCTCGCAGGCGGCGTCAGCCTGGAGGACCTTGCCGCCAAGGTCGTCGCCGACGGCATTGAACCGGAACCGCGTTCGGGGCGCCAGGAATATCTGGAAAATATCGTCAATCGCTATGTGTAAACGCCGCGCGCATGCGGTTGCCTGAATTGGAGGAGTTCGATGAAAACCATCAAGGGGCCGGCCATTTTCCTGGCGCAGTTCGCCGGGGACGCTGCGCCGTTCAATTCGTTCGACGCCATCTGCGAATGGGCGGCTTCCCTCGGCTACAAGGGCGTGCAGATCCCGACCTGGGACGCGCGCCTGTTCGATCTGAAGAAAGCATCGGATTCAAAGGGATACGCCGACGAGGTGACGGGCGTGGCTGCCAGCCATGGGCTGGAAATCACCGAACTGTCCACGCATCTGCAGGGCCAGCTCGTCGCCGTCCATCCGGCCTATGATGCGGCTTTTGACGGGTTTGCCGCGCCGGAAGTCCGCGGCAATCCGGGTGCGCGCACAGAATGGGCGGTCGACCAGGTCAAGCGGGCGATCCGTGCCTCGAGACATCTCGGTCTCAAGGCGCATGCGACGTTCTCCGGTGCGCTGGCCTGGCCCTATGTCTATCCGTGGCCGCAGCGTCCGGCAGGCCTTGTCGAAGCCGCCTTCGACGAGCTGGCGAAACGCTGGAGGCCGTTGCTCGACTACGCCGATGAACACGGCGTCGACCTCTGCTACGAAATCCATCCGGGCGAAGATCTGCATGATGGCGTCAGCTACGAGATGTTCCTGGACCGGGTGAACAATCATGCCCGCGCCAACCTGCTCTACGACCCATCGCACTTCGTGCTGCAGCAGCTCGACTATCTCGACTACATCGACATCTACCACGAGCGCATCAAAGCCTTCCATGTGAAGGACGCCGAGTTCAATCCGACCGGCCGTCAGGGCGTCTATGGCGGTTTCCAGAGCTGGGTCGACCGTGCCGGGCGTTTCCGTTCGCTGGGCGATGGCCAGGTCGATTTCGGCGGCATCTTCTCCAAGCTGACCGCCTATGATTTCGATTCCTGGGCGGTGCTGGAATGGGAATGCGCGTTGAAGCATCCCGAGGACGGTGCGCGCGAAGGCGCTGAATTCATCAAGCATCACATCATCCGCGTGACCGAACATGCCTTCGACGATTTTGCCGGTGCAGGCACTGACGACGCCGCGAACCGCAAGATGCTCGGACTGGACAGGAGCTGACCATGGCAATTGAGGGCAGCAGGCAGGAAACGCAGGCCGGCCGCATCCGGCTCGGCATGGTCGGTGGCGGGCAGGGCGCCTTCATCGGCGCGGTGCATCGTATCGCGGCTCGCCTCGACGACCAGTTCGATCTGGTCGCCGGCGCGCTTTCATCCGATCCGGCACGCGCGAAAGCCTCG
The DNA here is from genome assembly GCF_058790995.1 of Mesorhizobium sp. EU05-FHT14A09. Lineage (NCBI taxonomy): Bacteria > Pseudomonadati > Pseudomonadota > Alphaproteobacteria > Hyphomicrobiales > Phyllobacteriaceae > Mesorhizobium > Mesorhizobium sp. EU05-FHT14A09. The sequence continues at coordinate 798,609 of NZ_JBYTDF010000002.1, read as the reverse complement.
GCGCTCGATCTCGGCATCGCGGCTGACCGGGCCTACGGATCGTTCGAGGAGATGGCCAAAGCGGAAGCCGCGCGGCCGGACGGCATCGAGGCTGTTTCGATCGTCACGCCGAACCACATGCACGCGCCAGCGGCGAAAGCGTTCCTGGAGGTGGGCATCCATGTGATCTGCGACAAGCCGATCACCACCACGGTCGCCGAGGCGCAAGGGCTCGTCGATCTGGTCAAGAAGACCGGCAAGGTTTTCGTGCTGACCCACAACTACACCGGCTACCCGATGATCCGGCAGGCGCGCGCCATGGTGACCGCCGGCGAACTGGGCGACATCAGGCTGGTGCAGGTGGAATACCCGCAGGACTGGTTGACCGAACGGGCCGAGCTTTCGGGTTCCAAGCAGGCGGAATGGCGCACCGACCCCAAGCGCTCCGGCGCGGGCGGGGCGATCGGCGATATCGGTACCCATGCCTACAATCTCGCGGCCTTCGTCACCGGTCTGGAAACCGACGAGCTTCTGGCGCAACTGACGGCTTTCGTGCCTGGCCGGCTGCTCGACGACGACGTGCAGATCCTGCTGCGCTACAAAGGCGGCGCACGCGGCATGCTGTGGGCAAGCCAGGTCGCCGTCGGCCACGAGAACGGGCTGAAATTGCGTGTCTATGGCACCAAGGGCGGCTTCGAATGGGTTCAGGCCGATCCGAACTACCTGTGGTTCACCCGGTTCGGCCAGCCGAAGCAGCTTTTCACGCGTGGCGGCAATGGCGCGTGGCCGGAGGCGGCGCGGGTGACGCGTGTTCCGGGTGGTCATCCCGAGGGATATCTCGAAGGCTTCGCCACGATCTATGCCGAGGCGGCACGCGCCATCCGCGCGGCGCGCGAAAGCAGGAAGCCAGACGCTGAGGTGGTCTATCCGACTGTCGAGGACGGCCTGAAGGGCATGCAGTTCATCGAAGCCGCCGTCGCTTCGTCGAAAGCCGGCAATGTGTGGACGAAGGTGGGATGAGCCCGACACCTTCATCCGTTTCGGCCGATCGTATCGTTCCGCTGCTCGCTGTTGCGGGGCTCTCGAAGTCGTTTGGTCCCGTGCAGGTGTTGAAGGGGATCGATCTGGCGGTTGAAGCGGGCCAGGTGCATGCCATCATCGGTGAGAACGGCGCCGGCAAATCGACCTTGATGAAGATCCTGTCCGGCCATCTGCAGCCGACGGCAGGCGAAATCAGGATCGATGGCCAGCCTGTGGTTTTCTCTGGGCCGGTCGATGCCGAGCATCGCGGCATCGTCCTGGTGCACCAGGAAATCCTGCTGGCACCGGACCTGACCGTCGCGCAGAACGTGTATCTCGGGCGCGAGATCGCCAGGGGCTTCGTCGTCGACGACAGGGCGATGAATGAGGGGGCGCGGAAAGCGATCCGTGAACTCGGCGGTGACATCGATCCGACCGTGACCGTCGGGCGCCTGTCGATCGCGCAGCGCCAACTGGTGCAGATCGCGCGCTCGTTGCTGGTGCCGCACCGGCTTGTCATCTTCGACGAACCGACTGCGTCGCTAACGCCGGTGGAGACGGAAGCGCTTCTCAAGGTCATCGCCGATATCCGCGCCAAGGGCACCGCCGTTCTCTACATCTCGCACCGTCTGCCGGAGGTGAAGCAAATCGCCGACAAGGTGACCGTGCTGCGCGACGGGCGGCTGGTCACAACACGCGATGCGGGCGAGGTCGAGCCCGTCGATATGGCCAGGCTGATGGTCGGGCGCGACGTCGCCAAGCTTTATCCGGATCGGGCTACCGCGGATGCGCGCGAGGTCGTCCTTGAGGTCGAGGATATGTCGGTGCCGGGTTACGCCGAGCACGCTTCCTTCCGATTGCGCAAAGGCGAGATTCTGGGCTTTGCCGGTCTGGTCGGTGCCGGTCGCACCGAACTGATGGAGGGGCTGGTCGGCCTGCGACCGGCACGCGGTACGGTTCGCCTTTCAGGCAAGACAGTCAGTTTCGCCAATGTGCAGGACAGCCTGAAGGCCGGCATCGCCTACCTTTCGGAAGATCGCAAAGGCAAGGGCTTGTTGCTTACCAAGGATCTCAAGGTCAATCTGACGCTGGCTTCGCTTGGCCGTTTCGTCCGCTGGGGGCAGGTGGACCAGGTACGCGAACGCGAAGCCCTCGACAGGGCGATTGCCGAATTCGACATCCGCACCGGCAGGAAGGATCTCCTGGCCGGCCAATTGTCGGGCGGCAACCAGCAGAAATTGCTGCTGGCCAAGATGATGATGCTGGACCCATCAATCGTCATCATCGACGAACCAACGCGCGGCATCGATATCGGCACCAAGGAACAGATCTACAAATTCATCGCCGGGCTGGCGGCCGAAGGCCGCTCGATCATCGTCGTTTCGTCGGAGATGCCGGAACTGATCGGCCTGTGCGACCGCATCCTGGTGATGCGCACGGGTCATATCGTCGGCGAGGTGGCCGGCGACCACATGAACGAAAACGAGATCGTCGTGCTGGCGACGGGCGTGCATGCGGGAGAGGCCGCTTGATGCGCGGCAAGCTTTGGGTGGGAGAAGAATGACCGAAACGGCAGCCGCAACGGAAAAGGCAAAGCGATCCTGGAAAGATGTGGACCTGCGGGCAGTGGCACCCTTCGTGGCGCTCGCGCTGCTGCTGGTGCTGGGCGCCTTCGCCAATCCGAACTTCATCAGCGTCGACAACCTGCTCAACGTGCTGACCCGCAGCGCCTTCATCGCGATCATCGCGGTGGGGGCGACCTTCGTCATTTCGTCGGGTGGGCTCGACCTTTCCGTCGGCTCCATGGTGGCCTTCGTGGCCAGCCTGACAATTCTGTTCATGAACAGCGGCGCAATCAGCGACCCGATGATGACGATCGTTGCGGCAGCTGTGCTTGCACTTGCAATCGGTGCTGCCTGCGGACTGGCCAACGGCCTGATCACCACTGTCGGGCGGATCGAACCCTTCATCGCCACGCTGGGCACGATGGGTATCTATCGCGGCTTGACGACCTGGCTGTCGCAAGGCGGCGCCATCACGCTGCGCAATCCGGACGTGCAGTCGCTTTATCGGCCGGTCTATTTCGGCGAGATTCTTGGCGTTCCGTTCCCGATCTATGCCATCGTCATCACCGCCGCCATCGGCGCTTTCGTGCTCTATCGCACCCGTTACGGGCGCCATGTCGTCGCGGTCGGCTCCAATGAGGATGTTGCGCATTATTCCGGCATCCCGGTCAGCCGCGTGCGCACGCTGACCTATGTGATCCAGGGGCTGTGCGTGGCGGTGGCCTGCCTGATCTATATCCCCCGGCTGGGGTCGACCTCAGCAACGACCGGCCTGATGTGGGAGTTGCAGGCGATCACCGCGGTGGTGGTCGGCGGTACCGCGTTGCGCGGCGGGGTCGGGCGCATCTGGGGCACGATCTGCGGTGCGTTCATCCTTGAGATCGTCGGCAACATCATGCTGCTTTCGAACTTTGTCAGCGAGTACCTTCTCGGGGCCATCCAGGGCGCGATCATCATCATCGCCATGCTCGTTCAACGCTCACTGGTGAGGAAAACCTGAAACGGGGCCGGGTCTTCGGGTCGCCCGGCCACTGATCGATCAGACCTGCAAGCATAGGGAGGAAGCAATGCGAAAACGACTAATCGGGGCGGCAGCGGTTGCCATTTTGGCGCTGATGAGTGTTGCCCAGGCACAGGACAAGAAAACGATCGGCGTCTCGATCCCGGCCGCAGACCATGGCTGGACGGCGGGCGTGGTGTTCCACGCCGAGCGCATCGCCAAGAAGCTGATGGAAGAGCATCCTGGCCTCAACGTCATCGTCAAGACCTCGCCCGATGCCGCCAGCCAGGCGAATGCGGTGCAGGACCTGGAGACACAGGGCATCGATGCCCTGGTGATCCTGCCGTCCGATCCGGATCCGCTGGTCAACGCCATCAAGGAAGTGAAGGGCAAGGGCAAGTTCGTGGCGCTTGTCGACCGGGCGCCGTCCAGCAACGACAATTCCGTGCGCGACCTCTACGTCGCCGGCAACAATCCGGCGCTTGGCGAAGTGGCCGGCAAGTACATTGCGGAAAAGACGCCGGAAGCAGAGGTCGTCATCATTCGCGGCCTGCCGATCCCGATCGACCAGCAACGCCAGGATGGTTTCGACAAGGGGATCGCCGGCTCGAAGGTCAAGGTTCTCGATCGCCAGTTCGGCAACTGGAACCGCGACGATGCCTTCAAGGTCATGCAGGACTACCTGACCAAATATCCGAAGATCGATGTGGTCTGGTGCCAGGATGACGACATGGCAGTCGGCGTGCTGCAGGCCATCGAACAGGCAAAGCGCACCGACATCCAGTATGTCGTGGCCGGCGCCGGCTCGAAGGACATGATCAAGAAGGTCATGGACGGCGACAAGATGATCCCGGTCGACGTGCTGTATCCGCCGGCTATGGTCGGCACCGCGATGGAGCTGACGGCGGCGGCGCTGATCGACCAGGTGCCGGTCAGCGGCAACTACATTCTCGATGCGACGCTGATCACCCCGGAGAATGCCAAGAACTTCTACTTCCCGGATTCGCCATTCTGAGCGAAAGCAGTCGCTCATAAAGCAGTGGCTCATAATGAGATGTGGGAAGAAGGCGGCCCGGCTAATTTAGCTGAGTCGCCTTTTCATCCGAAAGCGAGCTTCCGCAACGTAAAAAGGCAAGCATTCCAGCGTGATGCTATGCCAAACCTTGTCTGTAAGGCTTGACTTGCGACGAACTGCAACCGAAGGTTTGCCCCGGTGTGGAGAATCCGGTTCCGGCCGGTCGTTGTCTCACCGGACAGACATGGCTCCGATGAGGGGAATTCCTGATGAGCGATTATCTTGCAGACGTGAAGAAGTACGATGCCGGCGCGAACGCCGATGTCGTCGACAAGATCGTGAAGCACCTGGGCATCGCGCTCAGGAACCGCGACTCCTCGCTGGTGTCCTGCACCGATCCTGAAGAATTGAAGCGCGTGCGCGACAGCTGGGTCGGCAAGAAGCTCGGCATTGCCGACGCCGCAAAGGCTGATGCCGCCATCGAGAAGACCTGCAAGGCGATGAGCGCGGACAACACCAAGAACCGGGTGACTTTCTATTACCTGGTCGCCAAGGACCTCGGCAAGCTCGGCTCGCTCTGAGTTTTCCAGCTTCCAGTATTGTTTGACGACACCTCCGGCGCGCTCTCGCGCCGGAATGCTGTGGTTTGCTCTGTTCGGGCAATAGCCTGGCAAGCTTTCGCCGGATATGATGAAGGCCAACGCCAAAACCGCGAATCGGGGCGATAGCGATGCGCCAATATCTCGATCTGCTCAGCCATGTACTGGAGAACGGCACCGACCGGGGTGACCGTACCGGCACCGGTACGCGCTCGGTATTCGGCTATCAGATGCGCTATGATCTGGGGCAGGGCTTCCCGGTTCTGACCACCAAGAAGCTGCACCTCAAGTCGATCATCCACGAATTGTTGTGGTTCCTGGCCGGCGACACCAACATCAAATATCTCAACGACAATGGTGTCTCCATCTGGGACGAATGGGCCGACGCCAATGGCGATCTCGGCCCGGTCTACGGAAAGCAGTGGCGTTCGTGGCCCGACGCGCATGGCGGCACGATCGACCAGATCGAGAATCTCCTGTGCGAAATCCGCTGCAATCCGTATTCCCGCCGGCTCATCGTCTCGGCATGGAACCCTGCGGAAGTGGAGCAGATGGCGTTGCCTCCCTGCCACTGCCTGTTCCAGTTCTATGTTTCCGACGGACGCCTGTCCTGCCAGCTCTATCAGCGCTCGGCAGACATCTTCCTCGGCGTGCCGTTCAACATCGCTTCCTATGCCCTGCTGACCATGATGGTAGCGCAGGTGACCGGGCTGAAGCCTGGCGACTTCGTTCACACGCTTGGCGATGCGCACATTTACTCGAACCATTTCGAACAGGCGCGTGAACAGCTTCGTCGTCAGCCAAAGGCCTTGCCGACGATGTGGATCAACCCGGATGTGAGAGATCTCTTCGCTTTCCGCTTCGAGGACTTCCGCCTGGAAAACTACGTCGCCGATGCGACGATCAAGGCGCCGATCGCGGTCTGATCTTCAAGTCGGAAAAGCGTTCCGGCCATTCGCCAGTTCAACCGACCTCGAAGTCGCCCGGCTGCGGCGGAGCGATTGGAGTGAACAGTGCACGGTCCGGTTTCAGATCGAGCAATGGCGTTCCGTCGAGACAGTCCAGGCCGCGTACCAGGATTGCAGAGCCTTCGACGCCAACAAGCGTGACGATGGAGGTGCCGATCGGGTTCGGCCTGACCGGTGAACGCAACGCAAATGTGCCGCGTGCCGAACCGTCGTTGGCTGGGCTCTGGCGGACCAGGTCCCGTCGCGACAGGTGCAGCCAGTAGAGAACTTCCAGGCGCTCGAACTCTTCAATGCCGGCGAGCGCCTCCTGCCACAGCGGAAAGACCTCGATACGGCAGACCGGGCCGTCGGCGCGACCCTGGCGCGGCGCCATCAGCCGCGATGCCCAGGGCGTGCGGATCGTGCCGATGAAGACCAGGCCGGCGTCCGTCGGCGCGGGGGCGTCGACGGCGATCTCGCCTTTGCGGATTTCGTTCTCGCGAACCAAATCAGTCGATGCCGACCATGACATCGGATGCCTTGATGACGGCATAGGCGTCCTTGCCAACGGCTAGGCCGAGGTCGGCAACAGCTTCATTGGTGATGGAAGAGGTGACCACGGCGCCGCCGATGTCGATGCGGACATGCGAGGTGGTCGCGCCCTTGGTGATCTCGACGATCTTGCCCTTCAATGTGTTGCGCGCACTGATCTTCATGGGGAATTCCTCGTTGATTTCTGTCCGATGCGCGTGGTTGCGCGAGACAATCACCGTAGCCCGCCGAGGCCGGCTGTTACAACGAGTTTTCAATGAAACTCTTTTCCCGAAAAATGCGCAGCAGCCTTCCCTTTGTTATGTTCATATGGATATATCGCCTAAGGCCAGTGGCCGGACGGGTCTGCACAATCAGGGAGAGCTTCGATGATGAAACGTAACGGTTTGGTGCTGATGGCGCTGGCCACCGGGGCGATGGTGCTGGCAGCGCCTGCGGCGCGCGCCGACGAACAGGTTGTCGTGTTTGCCGCCGCCAGCCTCAAGAATGCGCTCGATGAGGTCAACAAGGCCTGCGAAAAGGATGTCGGCGAAGCCGCAAAGATTTCTTATGCGGCAAGCTCCGCGCTGGCCAAGCAGATCGAGGAAGGCGCGCCGGCGGACGTCTTCATCTCGGCCGATCTCGACTGGATGAAGTATCTCTCCGACAAGAAGCTGACCAAGTCCGATACCGAGGTGAAGCTGCTTGGCAACCAGATCGTGCTGGTGGCGCCCAAGGACTCCAAGGCCGAGGTGAAGATCGAGAAGGGCTTCGGCCTCGCCAAGCTGATCGGCGACGGCAAGCTTGCCATGGGTGACTTCAAGGCGGTTCCGGCCGGCAAATATGGCAAGGCGGCGCTGGAATCGCTTGGCGCCTGGTCTTCGGTGGAAGGCAAGGTGGCGCAGGCCGAGAATGTGCGCGCCGCACTCAAGCTGGTGGCTACCGGTGAAGCGGCTGCAGGCATCGTCTACCAGACGGACGCCAATGCCGAGAAGGGCGTGAGGGTCATCGGTGTTTTCCCGGAAGAGACGCATCCTCCCATTGTCTATCCGGTCGCCCAGACAGCCGAATCCAAGGACAAGGATACGCCGGCATTCCTGAAGTGCCTGCGCTCTGCTAAGGCAGGCGAGCTCTTCAAGGCGCGAGGTTTCACGCTGCTCGCGCCGACCCAGTGAGGCCTTGCCAAGGAGGCAGAATAAGCGCGCATGAACTGGCTGCTGGACCTCAGCCCTGACGAATGGAATGCGGTCCGGCTGTCCATCAAGGTCGCCACGGTTGCGATGCTGGTCAGTTTGCCGTTCGGCATTGCGGTGGCACTGCTTCTGGCGCGCGGCAGATTCTGGGGCAAGACGTTGCTCAACGGCATCGTGCATCTGCCCCTGATCCTGCCACCTGTGGTGACAGGCTATCTTCTGCTGCTCGCTTTTGGCCGTCGTGGTCCGGCCGGAGTCTTTTTCGCCGACTATTTCGGTCTCGTCTTTTCCTTCCGCTGGACAGGTGCGGCACTGGCCTGCGGCGTGATGGGCTTTCCGCTGATGGTGCGGGCAATCCGCCTGTCCATCGAGAGCGTTGACCGCAAGCTGGAGGCGGCTGCCGGCACGCTGGGCGCCAGTCCGCTCTGGGTCTTCGCCACCATCACGCTTCCACTGATCCTGCCTGGCATGATTGCCGGCGCGATCCTTTCTTTTGCCAAGGCGATGGGCGAGTTTGGCGCGACCATCACCTTCGTTTCCAACATTCCGAATGAAACGCAGACGCTGCCGTCGGCGATCTACACGTTCACGCAGGTGCCTGGCGGGGACGAAGGGGCGCTGAGGCTGACGCTGATCAGCATCGTCATCTCGATGGCTGCGCTGGTTGCCTCCGAAGTGCTCGCGCGCCGCGTCGGCCGGCGGATGGACATCGAATGAGTGTGGCGGTCGACATCGGCCAGCGGCAGGGCGGCTTTTCGCTCGAGGCGGCTTTCGAGAGTTCCGGTCGGCTGACGGCGTTGTTCGGTCCTTCCGGTTCCGGCAAGACCTCGCTGATCAATGCCATTGCCGGATTGATCCGGCCGCAGCGTGGTCGTATCGCCGTCGACGGAAAGGTGCTGGTCGACACCGACAAAGGCATTTTTGTCCCCAGGCACAAGCGGCGCATCGGCATGGTGTTCCAGGATGCGCGGCTGTTCCCGCATATGAGCGTGGCAGCCAACCTGCGCTACGGACGCTGGTTTACGCCGACAGCCGAGCGCTACGGCGATCTCGATGCCGTGGTCGAACTGCTTGGCATCGGCCATCTGCTCGACCGCCGGCCAGGCAAGCTTTCCGGTGGCGAAAAACAACGCGTGGCGATCGGCCGGGCTCTGCTGGCCAGCCCGAGGCTGCTTCTGATGGACGAGCCGCTGGCCTCGCTGGATGAAGCCCGGAAGGCGGAAATCCTGCCCTATATCGAGCGACTGCGCGACGAGACGAAAATCCCGATTGTCTATGTGAGCCACTCGGTTGCCGAAGTGGCGCGGCTGGCAAGCGATGTCGTGGTGATGGCGCAGGGCAGGGTCGCCGCGGCCGGCCCTACCACCGAGATCATGCAGCGGCTCGACCTGCTTTCCCACGAAGAGCGTTTGGAAGGCGGGGCCGTGCTGGACACGCGCGTGCTGCATCAGGACGAGCGTTTCGGCATGACCGTGCTTGGATCGCCGGCAGGCGAGATCCGCGTGCCCTACGTGCCGGCAACAGTCGGCCAGCCGGTGCGGATCCGCATTCGTGCGCGCGACGTGATGATCGCAACCGAAAAGCCGCATGGCCTGAGTGCGCTCAACGTGCTGGCCGGTCGCATCGTGGCGATCGAGCCCGGTGAAGGGGCAGCCGTGGAGGTCAGGATCGATTGCAACGGGGTGGCGGTGATGGCGCGCATCACGCGGCAGTCGCAGCATGCGCTGTCGCTTGTCTCCGGTCGCAACGTGTTCGCGGTGATCAAGACCGTGAGTTTCGACCAGGCCAACATGGCGGCTGCTCCCAGGGAGCAGTTCGACGCCTGATGCGCGTCGCGGTCTTTCAGATTTGCTCCCTGCGCGCATCAGGTCTTTGATTTTGCGTGTGTCGTTATCGCAAAATCGCTGCACATTTTTGCGCGACATGCGCGGGGGCAGCCTCTTGCCATGCGCTATTCTCCCATGGAATAACGGCGGGAATAACAAGCAGCGACATAGCGCGGGAGGAAAACGTGCCTTCTCTCAGCCTGCGGATCAATCTCGACCCGGACGGCCGCATCGGTCCCGGCAAGATAGAACTCCTGGAACAGATCGCTGCTTTCGGCTCGATCTCGGCGGCGGCGCGGGGCATGGAAATGTCCTACAAACATGCCTGGGACCTGGTCGAGGACATGAACCGCGTCTTCGGCAAGCCGTTGGTGGCCGCACAGACCGGCGGGCGCAAGGGCGGCGGTGCGCAATTGACCGCGGTGGGGCTTGCAGTGGTCAGCCGCTACCGGGCCATCGAACGGGCGGCGACTGCTGCGGCGCAGGCGCATATGGAAGCGCTGCAGGCTGAAATCGACGCTGCATAAGAGAAGATTGCCTGGGCGGGCTATTCCGGCTTGCGCAGCAGATAGGTGTCCATGATCCAGCCCTTGCGCAGGCGGGCCGCCTCGCGGGTCTTGACGATCTCATCCTCGACGTCGCCCAGGCGGCCATGGATGAGGATTTCGTCCACGGTGCCGAGATAGGCACCCCAATGGATGGTCGTATCCTTGTCGGCGACAGTCTGGAACGAGCATTTGCCGTCCAGCATCACCACCGTGGTGCCGGCGTTGCCGGGCAGGCCTTCTTCCGTCAACCGACGTCCCGTCGTGACCAGGAATGGATCGCCGATGCGGTTCAACGCCATCCTGTGGCCGGCGGCCAGCGCCTGGATGGCGGTTATGCCGGGCATGACTTCGAGCTCGAAGCCGACATTGCCGCGCCGGCTGACGCGCTCGAGGATGCGCAGCGCGGAATCGTAAAGCGACGGATCGCCCCAGATCAGGAAGGCGCCGCAGCCATCCTCTGCAATCTCTTCGAGCAGCAAGCGCTCGTAGATGCCTGCGATCTCTTCATGCCAGTCGTCGACGGTCGTGCGATAGGATGGTGCCGGCTCGGCCCGCACCGGCACATCGAATTCGACGCGGCGCGACTTCGGGTTGCTGACGAAACGGTCGCAGATGTCGCGGCGCAGATCGGCGAGGTCGTTCTTCTTCGCACCCTTGTCGGGAATGAACAGAACGTCGGCGCGGTTCAGGCCGTTGATGGCCTGGACCGTCATATGTTCAGGATTGCCGGCGCCGATGCCGATCACGAGAACCTTGCGCATGGCGCTGTCCTGCCTGATCCCCGGCGGCCTGTCCAGAGCGGCAGCGGCGGCGATTGAAGGCTTGATGCAGCGTTCGAAGCAAGTAGGCTCTGGGAGCTTCATCAGAAGGGAATCGCTTCGATGGTCCGCATCGCGCTGACATTCGGCATGGCGCTCGCCGTGGCTCCCGCCTTTGCCAATGATTCCACCGCCGAGCTTGGCGCAGGCGGCCTCATCCTGTCGCGCAACGATGTCGTCTCGATGGACAGCGAGGACCTTTTCATTTCGCCGGACAAGGTCGCTGTCGACTATGTCTTCCGCAATACTTCCGACACGGACGTGAACACCATCGTCGCCTTTCCACTGCCGGAGATCGAGGCCAATCCTTATGAGATGCCTTCCATCCCGGAAGAGGGGAGCGACAATTTCCTCGATTTCTCGGTGACGGTGGATGGCGCTGCCGTCAAGCCGGAGCTTGAGCAGAAAGCCTTTGCAGTGGGGGTCGATATCAGCGCCGATCTTAAGGCGCAGAACGTTCCGTTCTATCCTTACGGCAAGGCGGCGCTGGCCGCACTTGCAAAGCTGCCGCAACCGGTGGCGGACGACTGGCTGGCGCGCGGCATCATCGTCATGGATCAGTATGATGACGGTTCCGGCTGGAAAAGCGTGCGCTCGCCCTATTGGCAATTGCGCTCGACATTCTGGTGGCGTGCGGCTTTTCCGGCTGGCAAGCCGGTGCATGTGTCGCATCGCTACAAGCCGAGCGTCGGCGCAACAGCGGGGCTCTCCTTTTTCAACGATGGCAAGTTTGAAGGCGAGTATGACAGCTACAAGCGCCGCTACTGCATGGATGACGCCTTCGAGGCCGCGGTGCGCAAGGCGCAGAAGGACAATACCGACAGCAGCCCGCAGCTGTATGAGAGCCGGATCGCCTATATCCTGACCACCGGCGGTAACTGGGCGACCGGCAGCATCGGCAAGTTCAAGCTCACGGTGGACAAGATCGACGCGCGCTCTCTGGTCTCCTTCTGCGGCACCGGCGTGAGGAAGACCGGCCCCACGACTTTCGAGATGACAGCCGAGGATTTCGTGCCCGAGCGCGACATCGACATCCTGCTGCTCGACAGACCTGAAAACGAAAGCGGCAAGTAATGCTCGTCTCTATCCATGTCGCCATCGCCGAAAACGGCATCATTGGCCGCGAGGGCGGTTTGCCCTGGCGGCTTTCCACCGATCTGAAGCGCTTCAAGGCCGACACGCTGGGCAAGCCGGTCGTCATGGGGCGCAAGACCTGGGAGAGCTTTCCAAAACGTCCGTTGCCGGAGCGTCTGAACATCGTCGTCAGCCGAGACCACTCCTATAAGGCAGAGGGGGCGGAAGTAGTGGCTTCCCTGGAGGACGGGCTGACGCTTGCTCGTGTTCGCGGCGGCTGCATGGCTGGTGTTGACGAAATCTGCGTTATCGGCGGCGGTCAGATTTATGCGCAGGCACTGCCATTGGCGGACAAACTTCATGTCACGCATGTGCTGGCGTTGATCGATGGCGATACGTCCTTTCCATCGATCGACCCCGCGACATGGCGCGTGGCCAGTTCCGAGGACATTCCTGCCGGCGAGAAGGACAGCCATCCGACACGCCATGTCGTCTATGAAAGGCGGGTTAGGGATTAACCACGACAAAGCGTCGCGGCCAAACTGCTGCTAAGAAGGGCGCATAAAAAGTCGGACGCGTTGAAAGCGCGCGGAGGCATCCCTATAGAAGGACGATAAGGATTTTGCGCCGGCTCCGGCGTGTGAGGGAATCCCAACGAAAGGACATTCATGCCCTGGAACGACAAAAGTGGCGGTGGAGGCGGCCCCTGGGGAGGCGGCGGCGGTAACAACCAGGGCCCATGGGGGCAAGGTCCGCGCGGACCAAGCGGCCCTCAAGGCACGCCACCCGATCTCGAAGACATCATCCGCCGCGGCCAGGACCGGTTGCGCAATGCACTTCCCGGTGGCGGCGGCAGCCCGGCTGTCTACCTTCTGATCGCGCTCGTGCTGATTGCCGGCTGGCTGTTCAAGGCTGTCTATACGGTTCAGCCTGACGAGGTGGCGGTAGAACTGCGCTTCGGCAAACCGAAGGAACAGCTCTCAGAGCCTGGTCTGCATTTCCATTGGTGGCCGATCGAAACGGTCGAGACCGCCAAGATTTCCGAACAGCTGGTCAACATCGGTGGTGGCGCCCGCAGCGGCAACACCTCCGGACTGATGCTGTCGGGTGACCAGAACATCGTCAACGTGCAGTTCTCGGTGGCCTATCAGGTGGCTGACCCACGCGCTTTCCTGTTCGATGTCGCCGATCCGGACGAGATGTTGAGGCAGGTGGCCGAAAGCGCCATGCGCGAGGCTGTCGGCCAGCGCCCGGCGCAGGATATCTTCCGCGACGACCGTCAAGGCATCGCGACCGTTGTGCGTGAGAATATCCAGGCGACGCTTGACAGCTACAAGGCAGGCCTGACGGTCAATGCCGTGTCCATCGAAGATGCTGCACCACCACGCGAAGTGGCTGACGCATTCGACGAAGTGCAGCGCGCCGAGCAGGACGAGGACCGCTTCGTCGAAGAAGCGAACCAGTATTCCAACCAGAAGCTCGGTCAGGCTCGCGGTCAGGCAGCGCAGGTCCGCGAAGAGGCGGCCGCATACAAGAACCGTGTCGTGCAGGAAGCGCAGGGTGAAGCGCAGCGCTTCATCTCGATCTACGATGAATACGCCAAGGCGCCTGACGTAACGCGCCGTCGCATGTATCTGGAGACGATGGAGAAAGTGCTGAGAGACTCCAGCAAGGTAATCGTTGAGCCGAATACCAATGGCCAGGGCGTTGTGCCTTACCTGCCTCTGCCGGCACTGCAGCCGAAGACCTCGGGAGGTAACCAGTAATGGCCAATCGTCTTCCCGCGATCATCGTCGCCGTCGCCGTCCTGTTGTTCCTGCTCTATTCGTCGGTTTTCGTGGTCAACGCCCGCCAGCAGGCGATCGTGCTGCGTTTCGGCGAAATCATCGACGTCAAGAGCGACCCCGGCATCTATTTCAAGGCGCCGTTCCCGTTCTTCGACGCCGATACCGTGCAACTCGTCGAGAAGCGCGTGCTGCGTTTTGACCTCGACAACATCCGTGTCCAGGTTTCGGGTGGCAAATTCTTCGAGGTCGATGCCTTCATCGCCTACCGCATATCCAATCCGCGCGTTTTCCGTTCCGCGGTTTCCGGCCAGATCGAACTGGCCGAGCAGCGGCTGAAGACGCGTCTCGATGCGGCGCTGCGTCGGGTTTACGGCCAGCGTGCTTTTGAGGCCGCTCTCTCCGAAGAGCGTGGCATCATGATGCGTGAAGTGCGCGACCAGCTGCGTCCGGACGCAACGTCACTCGGTCTCGAGATCGATGACGTCCGCATTCGTCGCACCGACCTCACGGCGGAGGTCTCGCAGCAGACCTACGACCGCATGAAGGCCGAGCGTCTCGCGGAAGCCGAGCGGCTGCGCGCACGTGGTAATGAAGCTGCGCAGCGTATCAAGGCTCGCGCCGACCGCGAGGTAGTCGAGATCGTTGCCGAGGCGAACAAGGAATCTGAGATTCTGCGGGGCCAGGGCGATGCGGAGCGCAGCTCGATCTTCGCCAACGCCTACAACCGGGATGCAGCCTTCTTCGATTTCTACCGCTCGATGAACGCTTATGGCACGGCCCTGGACAACACCGGCACGACCATGCTGCTGTCGCCGAACTCGGAGTTCTTCCGCTACTTCCGGGATCCGGCAGGTGGGGCTGCTCCGACGGCTCCGAAGCCTGCGCAATAACCGTGCAGGATTTTCTTGCCGCCATGGGCCTGGTCCTCGTCGTCGAGGGTCTGGTCTATGGCGGTTTTCCACGTCTGGCCAAGCGTCTGGCGACTGACGTCCTTGCCATGCCGGAAGGTGTGTTGAGGATAGGTGGGCTGGCGGCAATCGCGATCGGTGTCGGCATCGTCTGGCTGGTGCGCGGCTGAAGCGGCGTGGTTGCCTGGGGATTTATCGCCATCGGGTGGTCAGGGCCGTAAACGTGCCTTATTTCTTTTCACACTGACGACACGTCGTTGAAAGCGTTGTTGCTGACTTGCCGGGAGGCCCTGATGAAGTCCGAAACCATCCTGCGTGCAGCAAGCAAGACGCTTGCGGCCGCCACCGCCGCGCTGATGCTTGGCGCGGCCACTGTTCCATCCGCCATCGCACAGACCCAGGCTACGACGCAGGCCGCACCCGCAGCCAATGGTCCGGCTTCGGTCGCCGACCTTGCCGAGGGGCTGCTCGGCGCCGTCGTCAACATCTCGACGTCGCAGACCGTCAAGGGTAGCGAAGGCCCAGGCGCCGTGCCGATGCCACAGCTACCGGAAGGCTCGCCGTTCCAGAACTTCTTCGACGACTTCTTCAAGGATCGCGGCGGTCAGAAAGGCGGCGGCTCGCAGAAGGTGCAGTCGCTGGGTTCCGGCTTCGTGGTCGACGCCGTGGAAGGCATCGTGGTGACGAACAACCATGTCATCGCGGACGCCGACGACATCGAGGTGAATTTCTCCGATGGCGTGACGCTGAAGGCTAAGCTGGTCGGTACAGATACCAAGACCGATATTGCGGTGCTGAAGGTGGACCCTAAGGGCCACAAGCTGACGGCTGTGAAGTTCGGCGATTCCAATAAGATGCGCATCGGCGACTGGGTGATGGCGATCGGCAACCCGTTCGGTCTCGGCGGCACCGTCACGGTCGGTATCGTCTCGGCGCGCAACCGCGATATCAATTCCGGTCCCTATGACGACTTCATCCAGACCGATGCTGCCATCAATCGCGGCAATTCGGGCGGACCGCTGTTCAACATGAACGGCGAAGTCATTGGCATCAACACCGCCATCATCTCGCCGTCGGGCGGTTCGATCGGCATCGGCTTTTCGATCCCGTCCCAGCTTGCCGCCGGTGTCGTGGATCAGTTGCGGCAGTTCGGCGAGACGCGGCGCGGCTGGCTGGGCGTCCGCATCCAGCCGGTGACCAAGGACATTGCCGAGAGCCTTGGCATGAAGGAGCCGAAGGGCGCGCTGGTCGCTGGCATCATCAAGGGCGGTCCGGTCGATAACGGATCGGTCCAGGCCGGCGATGTCATCACCAAGTTCGACGGCAAGGATATCGAGGAAACGCGCGATCTGCCACGCGTCGTCGCCGAAAGCCCGGTCGGCAAGGCCGTCGACGTGGTCATCATCCGCAAGGGCAAGGAGCAGACGGTCAAGGTGACCCTCGGTCGGCTCGAGGACGGCGAAAAGCTGGCCGATGCCGAAGGCAAGGACGAACCCGGCAAGGACGGCAAGGTTGCGCCTGTTGCCGCCGCCAAGGTTCTCGGCATGTCGATCGGCGAATTGAACGATGACACGCGCGGCAAGTTCGGCATCGCTGCCGATGTGTCTGGCGTGGTGGTTACCGAAGTTGCCAAGGATTCGGCTGCAGCCGAGCGCGGTATACAGCCGGGCGAGGTGATCACCGAGATCGGACAGGAATCGGTGGCAACGCCCAAGGATGTCGTTGACCGCATTGCTTCGCTGAAACAGCAGGGTCGCAAGAACGCGCTGCTGATGCTGGCCTCCAAAACCGGAGAGCTGCGCTTTGTGACCGTGCGGATGGATTGATTCCGGAAATCGACGGAAATCATTGATCGTGAATTGAAAAGGGCGGCTGCTTAGCCGCCCTTTTGTTGTTCCCAATCCTTGCGCTTCAGGCTGTAGAAGGCATGAGGGCGCAGATGCGGATGGCTCTCGGGAACACCTGGGTGATCGAAGTCGCGCGCTGGATCGGCCGTCATGCCGATCCTTTCCATGACTGCCGTCGAGCGGCGGTTGTCGCGAACCGCGAAGGAAACGATCTCGTCGGGGCCGAGCGTTTCGAAACCGAACGCCAGCCAGGCACGGGCCGCCTCGGAGACATAGCCATGTCCCCAGAATTCCGGCGCAAGGCGCCAGCCGATCTCGAGAGTGCCGGCGGGCAGGAAGGGCAAGTGCTCGGTACCGGTGAGGCCTACGAAGCCAATGCATTCACCGGTGGTGGCGATCTCGGCAGGGGCAAAGCCAAAACCCCTGCGCTCGATTTCAGCGCGCAATTCGACGATTTTCGCATCCGTCTCGGCGCGGGTTCGGCGGAACGGAAAGAACTCCATCACGCGTTCGTCGCTGTTGATGCGGAAGAAGAGTTCGCGATCGCGATCTTCCCAGTTGCGCAGGATCAGTCTTGTCGTGCGCATCGGTTTCATTCGACGAAGTCCTCGCGACGATAACCCTGCAGATAGAGCAGGGCGGTAAGGTCGCCGTGATCGATGCGCACCTTGGCTTCGGCTGCAACCGCCGGTTTTGCATGAAGTGCAACGCCGGTACCGGAAAGCCGGATCATGTCGAGGTCGTTGGCGCCGTCACCGACCGCGATGGCATCCGCGGGTGTGAGGCCGAGCCTTGCGGAGATATCATGGAGGGCCTCAGCCTTGGCTGCGCGACCCAGTATCGGCTCAGCGACTTCACCGGTCAGATGGCCGTTGGCCTCCAGAAGCCGGTTGGCGCGGTTTTCGTGAAACCCGAGCATGGCGGCGATGCGGTTGGTGAAGACGTCGAAGCCGCCGGAGACGAGCGCGGTGTGTGCACCGGCCTTGCGCATCGTCTGCACGAGTGCCCGCCCACCGGAGGCAAGCGTCAGCCGGTTGGAGATGATGCGATCGACCACCGCGGTGTCGAGATTCCTGAGCAGCGCGACACGTTCGCGCAAGGCCGGCTCGAAGGCGATCTCTCCGTTCATGGAACGCGCAGTGATTGCTGCGACCTTCTCTTTCAACCCGACTTCGTCGGCCAGTTCATCGATGCACTCCTGGTCGATCATGGTTGAGTCCATGTCGGCGATCAGAATTTTCTTGCGACGGTAGGCTTCGAACTGGACCGCAATATCGATCGGCTCGCCAGCGAGGGTTGTGCGCAGGTTTGCCAGGGCTTCTTCGGCTTCGATGCCTGCCGGCAGGACCAGATCGCAGGCGATCGTTTCGGCGAGCCAGTGCGTTGTGCTTGCACCGACCGCCTGGGAGGCCTTATTCGCAAGAGCCGGCGTGAGTGCGCCGCCGGCTGGACTGGAGACGAGCGTGGCGACAAGCGGCATGGATGCAACCCAGGGAAAAGCGGCGGAAGGTGGCCGCGTGAAGGACGCGATCCTGATAGCTGGCCCGACCGCGAGCGGCAAGTCGGCGTTGGCGCTGGAGATAGCCGCCCGACTCGGTGGCGTCATCGTCAACACCGATTCCATGCAGGGCTATTCGATCCTGAACGTGTTGACCGCACGACCTGGGCCACAGGATCTGGATCGTGTTCCGCATCTTCTCTATGGCCACGTCCATCCCTCCACTGCCTACTCAACCGGGGCATGGTTGCGCGATGTCGTCGCGCTCATTGAAAGGGGTACTTTCGCCGACAGTCGGCCGGTCTTCGTCGGCGGTACGGGGCTCTATTTCAGAGCGCTTGCCGAGGGTATCTCCGACATGCCGGAGATACCCTCGCACATACGCGAGCGTTGGCGCCACGAATTGATCGAGCGCGGTGCGCCGCGCCTGCATCGCGAGTTGATGTTGCGGGATTCGGCTATGGCCATGCAGCTACGGCCAAGCGACGGCCAGCGCATCGTGCGGGCTCTGGAGGTTCTGGACGCCTCCGGTCGTTCCATCCTGTCCTGGCGAGGCCAGCGTAGCGCGCCACTGATCGACCGGGCGAGCGCGCGTTTCTTCGTCATCGAGCCGGATCGTGAAATGCTGGGCGAGCGCATCAACCGACGCTTCGATGCCATGATCGAATACGGTGCGCTGGAAGAGGTTCGACAGATCCTGGCCCTCGACCTTGATCCGGTGCTTCCCGCCATGAAGGCGATTGGCGTGCGCGAACTGCAATCAGTGCTGGATGGGGAGATTGATGCCGGAGCGGCGATGGAGCGAGCCAAGATCGCCACAAGGCAGTATGCCAAGCGCCAATCCACGTGGTTCCGTAACCAGTTTGGCGTCGAGTGGCAAAGATTGTTGCCAAATGAAACCATAGTGGAGACAGTGTGGACGGCAATCAAAAAGGAAATTGAATAGACTTTTTAGTATTAACTTTGCACTCGCAAGGATTGTGCAAGTTAACCGTGGCGTAAGCCTGCGCATGCCATAAAGCTCTCGTGTCGCGACGGGCTGGGCAGGAATGCGATTTCACAAGGCTGAACACGCCTTTTTCGTCTTTATCTTCGTGATCCTTGCTGCGGGCATGGTGACGCTGCATGCCTATGGTTTGCTGGACACGACTGCAGCGCAGATCGATGATGTTGCCGCAGCCCGTCAGAATATCGACTATCTGGGTTCATTGCTGTTTGCTGTCGGTGTGCTTCTGGCGACTGCCTTTTTCTTCGGCGTGTTCTTTATCTATCCCTTGATCCGGGATCAGGTGCGTGAGGAGGGCAAGCTCAGGGCGATGACGGCCACTCTCAGTGCCCGCTCCGAGACGCTGGAACATGCGGCGCTGACGGATGGCCTGACCGGCATGCAGAACCGACGCTTCTTCGATGATGCGCTGCGTGAATACATCGCCGAATTCCGTCGCATCGGCAAACCGGTCGGTTTGATGATCCTCGACCTTGATCACTTCAAGTCGATCAACGACACGCACGGCCATGATGTCGGCGACGAAGTCCTGCGTGCCGTTGCCGGCTGTCTGAAAGGCATGACCCGCTACCACGATGTCGTCGCGCGGCTTGGCGGCGAGGAATTCGCGGTCGTGACACCCAACATGGATATCGAACTGCTGCGGAAGTTCGCCGAGCGCATCCGCAAGGGGGTTGCCAACCTGACCATCCTCAACGGCAACGTGCGGCTGAAGGTGACCACCAGTGTCGGGCTTGCGGTCTGGGAGGATTCCGAGACCGCCGAGGCATTCTATCGCCGCGCCGACAAACAACTCTACGAAGCCAAGCGCCAGGGCCGCAATCGGGTTTGCGCCGCCTGAGGCGATCTCCGGCAAAATTGTCGTTGCCGGGTAATTTCAGGAAAAGCGCGTGGGGTTTTCCGTCCGGAATCGCGTGAAAACAAAAACAGTTGGAACGTCTCGGTAAAAACGAAAACGTTCCAACGTCCGTCGAATGCTGTCGCGATCAGTGATGTACGCGGTCAGTTGTTTTGCGGCTTGAGCCCGAACGTTGCCGGTTTGAGACCATAGCGCGTGTCGAAATCATCGTCCGGCTGCGGCCGTGGCGTCACCACAGGCTTGCGATAATCTGTATCTCCAGCCTGTCGCATCGTGTCGACGGTTTCCGAGAAATTCATCGCCGGCTGCGGCTTTGGTACATTGCGCAGCCGCTCGACGATGCCGACAAGGTCGACATCGCGGCTGTCTGCCGATGGGGCTTCCATCGCGTGTTTGGCGGCGCCCGGGATCAGGCTCTGGTCGATCTTCTCGAATTTTAATCGCATTGTGGTGGCGACACCTTCACCAAAGGCAATCGCCTCGCGCTGGCCCATCGAGGACAGGAAGGCGAGGCTCGAGGCTGAAGAATCGGCGATGGCCGACCGGATGATGGCCTGGTCCTGCTCGTTGGCGAGGCGCATGGCAAAGAAGGTCGAGCATTGCGACAGAATGGTCGGATCGAGTTCGCCCGGTCGCTGGGTGACGACACCGAGGTAGCAGCCATATTTGCGTCCTTCCTTGGCGATGCGCGAGAGCGCATGCCGGGTCGGCTCGAAGCCCAGGCGCGGGTCGGCGGGCATGTAGCGATGCGCTTCTTCGCAGAGCAGCAGCAATCGCAGTTTCCCTTCGCTCCACAGCGCCAGGTCAAAGGCAAGCCGTGCAAGGACCGAGCAGACCGAATTGACGACTTCCGATGGCAGACCTGCCATCTCGAAGCATGTCACCGGGCGGCCATGATGCGGCACTCGGAAGATGTTGCCGATCGTCTCGTGAAGGGTGTCCTCGATCAGGCGGGAATTGAACATGAAGCGGTAGCGCGGGTCAGCGGCAGCCGATTCGATGCGTATGCGCAGCGACTTGAGGACCGGCCGTTCAGCCTTGCTTTCGAGCAGGCCCATGCGTTCGTCGATCTGCTTTATGAGATCGGCGACGCGGTACGGGACCGGCGTGTCCGCGGTCATGGTGTCGGCGCCGCGGCGCACATAGCTGGTGCCACCCATATTGCGGTAGAGGTTCTTGGCGACGGGGATCAGGTCACGCAGCAGGTCGATCTCTTCGGGCGGCGCCTCGCGCCCTCGGAAGATAACCTCCGCGAATTCTTCCAGCTTGAACATCCAGAATGGCAGATCGAGTGTCGTCGCATCGACCTTGACGCATTGGTCCTGCAACGAGGCCGCGAATTCGTTATGCGGGTCGAGGATCAAGACCCTGAGGTCGGGCCTCGCGGCGATCGCCTTGCGCAAGAGCAGCGACACTGCCGTCGATTTGCCGACGCCGGTGGTGCCGACGACAGCGAAATGCCGGGACAGTGTGTCGTCGATGGCGATGTTGGCGGAGATGGCTTCGTCCTGCGACAGGGCGCCGACGGTGATGGCGCGGCGACCCGCGAGGTCGTAGACGGCCGCAAGGTCGCGGCTGCGGATGCGGTGGGCAATCGCGCCGATGTGCGGATAGATCGTGATGCCGCGATCGAACATCGGCTTGGCACCTGGTTCCGCGCCATCGCGCACCTCGCCGACCAGTTCGACGCTGACCTCGATCGGGTTCTGTCCGCTGTCGTTCCAGGCGAGGTCGGCCTTGGAGATGGCATACACCAGGCCGACAGTGCGTGTACTGCCCAGATTGATCGAGATCATCTTGCCGACCGACCAGTGGCCGGTGACGAAGCCTTCTTCGCCATCGGCGAAGGCACTGATGGTGGCGCGGGCGCCGTCGCAGCGCACGACATGGCCGAGGATGCGCTTGTCGGTCTGGGCAGCATCACGCCGCTCTTGCGATATCGGCTCGCCACCGGAAGCTGCACGTTCGACAAACATAAACGACGACGGTCCCCATTATCTCCGTGGATGCTAATCAATCTCGGTTAAGGTCGTGTGTGAGTGGATGGTGTAGAGGCGGTTAACAACATCGCGACAATTCGAACGAGGTGCAGAAAAGCCCTTCCGTTCAGGCGGCCATATGATATCTTGGACATATGTCTGATATACCGGATGATCTTTCGACCAGGATTGCTGCCCGCATTCGTGCGGAGCGTATGACCAGAAACTGGTCGCTGGCGGAACTTGCCGACCGATCCGGCGTATCGAAAGCGATGTTGAGTTCTATCGAGCGCGGCTCGGCAAGCCCGACCGCACCGATCCTGGTACGCATTGCAACGGCGTTCGAGCTGACCCTTTCGAGCCTGATCGCACGTGCCGAGTTGCAGGGTGGAAGCGTCGCCCGGCGCGGTGACCAACCGGAATGGCGAGATCCCGGAACCGGCTACATCCGGCGCCACGTGTCGCCGCAGACCGACATGCCGCTCGAAATGGTGCAGGTCGAACTCCCGGCGGGCGCGAGCGTCAGCCTGCCGGCGAGCAGTTACGCCTTCATCCGCCAGCAGATCTGGTTGATGGAAGGGCGGCTCGATTTCACCGAAGGGGAGGTGGTGCACAAGCTGGAGCCCGGGGATTGCCTGGCGCTCGGGGCACCAGCCGACTGCGTCTTTCATGCGCCCGGGCCGGAGTCTGCCCGCTATCTGACGGTACTTATCAGGACATGATCATGCCGCGACTGCCGAAGCGAAACCACAATGGCGGACCGCCGCTCGACGACTACAAAGGACCGGCATGGGGCAGTGGAGATCCGCATCGCTTCATCCACTGGCGCACAGCCCACAAAGCTGCCTGGAAGCCCAAATCGCGCGACGTCGCACTGTTTCGGTTGGTGAAAGCCGAGGCGGTTGGCTTGACCTATGAAGAATACACGCTGGAGCTGCTGGAACGCGGCCGCCATCTTGGCGCCGACGACGAGGCGCGTGTCGACGAGATCAAGCGCTCGCGCAAACGCCGCAGTTTCAGCCATTTCGACTGACCTCCCGCACTCCAATCAGAAAATCGAAAATGACTGCAATTGATATCAGGCCGCTTGCCGCTTCGGCCAGGACGACAGAAGCGCTGGCCGAGATCCTGGTCGAAACCGTCGCCGCTGGCGGGTCGGTCAGTTTCATGCATCCGCTCTCCTCCGAGGTCGCCGAGGCCTTCTGGGACAAATCGCTGGCCGCCGCGGCGCGAGGAGAGAGGGTTGTGCTCGGTGCCTTCGACGATGGTATCCTGGTCGGCACGGTGACGTTGTTGCTCGATCTGCCGGAAAACCAGCCGCACCGCGCCGAGATCGCCAAGCTGATGACGCGACATAGCCATCGGGGCAAGGGCGTCGCCACCAGGCTGATGCAAGCCGCAGAGGATCTCGCCCGGCTGCGCGGGCGTACGCTTCTGGTTCTCGACACGGCAACGGATGGCGGTGCGGGTTCGCTGTACCGGAAGCTGGATTTCACGCTGGCCGGCGAGATTCCAGACTATGCGCTGAAACCCCATGGCGGACTGAGCGGCACGCTGCTGTTCTGGAAGCGCATCGGGGCGTCCGGGCCGGCGATTGCAAGCGTGGTGGAGGCCTGATAGATGACATTTGCAATCGCGCTCGAAGATCCGGCCAAGCCCGAAATCATCGCCCTGCTTGAGGATGGCGAGCGCTATGGCGCTTCGCTCTACCCCGCCGAGAGCAATCATTTCCTGTCGATCGACGAATTGCGGGCGGACAATGTTCGTTTCGCGGTGGCGCGCGACAGTGATGGCGTTGCGGTCGCGACAGGGGCGCTGGCGCTCAATGAAGACTGGGCGGAATTGAAGCGCATGTGGGTGGTGCCGTCGGCGCGAGGGAAAGGATTGTCCAGGGCGCTGCTGACGGAGCTGGAGGCGAGGGCGCGGGAGGCTGGCGTCACCTGGCTGCGACTTGAGACCGGCATTGCCAATCACGAGGCTCTGGGACTCTACGAACGCACCGGCTTCGTCCGCATCGGGCCATTCGGCGACTATCGCCCCGACCCGCTCAGTGTCTTCATGGAAAAACGGTTGGTCAGTTTTTCATAGGCTTCAGAAATTCGGCTATCCGGGCGACGAAAGCCTGCAGGAGCGGATCATCGGCGCGGTCGGTGGCTGCGACGAAATAATAAGCGCGTGCCGCATTGATGGCGGTAGAGAAGGGTTGGATAAGGCGCCCTTCGCTCAGGTAGCTGCCTGTAAGAACATCAGACAATAGAGCGATGCCTCGCCCTTGCACGGCGGAGGCAACAGCGTGTGCCACCGAAGGTACACGCACGCGGGCACTGCCTTGCAGGTCGACGCGGGCAGCGATTGCCCATTTGTTCCATTCCTGCCCGTCGTCTTCATGCAGCAAGGTTATGCCGTTCAGCCGGCGCTCCCGATGTTGCAGGTCTAGGCGTGGAAACAACACCGGCGAACACACCGTCTTGAGCCGGACTTCGGAGAGCAATTGCCACCAGCGGCCGGCGAAGGGAGGATTGTCATAGACGACGGCGATGTCACTGCGCTCCCAATCGACGGCGTCGGCGATGATCGCCTCGTTGATGATCAGGTTGGAAATGCCCCTGCTTTCGGCGAATTCGACGACGGCGCCACTTAACCAGGCAACGCCGAGTGCTGTCGGTAGCGAGATTGACAACGAGCGCGCGTGGTCATGGCCGTCATGTCGACCGGAGTCGCGCACAGCCATCGAAAGCTGCGCCAAGGCCTGCGAGACAGTGCGGGAAAAATCCCGCCCGGCTTCGGTCAGCGCCACGTTGCGGCCGTCACGCTCGAACAGGACGATGCCGGTAGCATCGCCAAGTTTGCGCAACTGCAGCGAAATTGCGCTTGGGCTGAGATGAAGTTCGTCGGCGGCACCGCGCAGCGTTCCCAGCCGCGATACCGCTTCGAATACTTTGAGGTAGGGCAAAAAAGCCAGAGGTCGGGCCATCGGCAAGGTACCCAGCGGGCGTCTTAACACCGCGTAATGGTGAGTTATCCTGAACGATTTTGGTCAGGATAAATCGTTTTTGTCAAACGGTTCTGCCTGTTACCAATAGAAAGCATCGATCCGAGGAGGACTTCATGATTTCGGCCCAGCCGTTCGACTTTCCCTATGACGGGAACTTGTCGGCCAGTTCGACTGCTCT
Source organism: Mesorhizobium sp. EU05-FHT14A09 (assembly GCF_058790995.1). Taxonomy (NCBI): domain Bacteria; kingdom Pseudomonadati; phylum Pseudomonadota; class Alphaproteobacteria; order Hyphomicrobiales; family Phyllobacteriaceae; genus Mesorhizobium; species Mesorhizobium sp. EU05-FHT14A09. The sequence continues at coordinate 773,437 of NZ_JBYTDF010000002.1, read as the reverse complement.
GGTGGTTATCGACCTGCAGGAAGATTTCCTCTCCAACACCGGCTATTTTGCCAAGAGTGGCTACGATCCCTCACCATTGCGCGCCATCCTGCCGACGGTCAACAAACTGATCGTTGCCGCCCGTGCCGCCGGTGTGCGCGTTATCCACACGCGCCAGGGGTATCGCGGCGACATGGCTGACATGACGCCTTATGAAAAATGGCGGCGCAAGCGCAACGGCCTGGAGGGGACGCAGGTGCTGTTGCGGTCCAGCCCTGGTTTCCAGATCGTCGAAGACATCGATGTTCGCGACGAAGACATCATCGTCGACAAGACGTGCAATGGCGCTTTCACCTATACCGACTTCGAACATGTGCTGCGTGCGCAGGGGATAAGCCATCTGCTCTTCAGTGGCTGCACGACGGATGTCTGTGTCCATACGACGTTGCGCGAAGCATGCGATCGCAACTTTCAATGTCTGACCATTTCAGACGCCTGCGCCAGCGGCGACCAGTATGCGCATGAGGCAGCGCTGCACATGGTGACCGTCGAGAACGGCATTTTTGGCACGATTGCCGATTCTGCCGCGGTGCTCGCCGGACTCGCCAAGCTGCCGAGGGCAAAATGAGCCGGGATCTCATTGAGGCCGGCGCAGAGGTGGTTTCCGAGCCGCAACGTTACATCTCCCTGATGCGGCTGACCGCCAAGGGCCTGGCTGAACTCTCGGACAGCGCCACACGTCGAAAGCGCAGTGAAGAGCGGGTAGCCGCACTGGGTGGCCGCTCCATCGCATTCTACGCAACCATGGGACCTTATGACTTCGTGCAGGTCTTCGAGATGCCGAGCAACGAGGCGATGATGCAGTACGTGCTCACTGCCCGCCGCGATGGCCATGTCGATCCGTTGATCATGCCTGCCTTCGATCCTCAGGCCTATGGCGGGATCGTCGCTCGCGTGGGTTAGCCGCGACAAACAAACAACAAAAAAGGGGAACGCAATGATCCGATTTTTCATCCTGGGAGCTGCCGCTTTGATGGGTACGCAGGCGGCCTTGGCAGGTGCGCCGAGCTTCGTATCGGATGGCACGATAAGTGTCTGCACGACGGCTGCGTTTCCGCCGCTGTCCTACAAGAAAGATCCCGGCGACGCAGTTCCGTCCGGCATAGACATAGAAATTGCCGAGGCTCTGGCCAAATCCTGGGACGCCAAGACCGCTTACGTCATCACCGATTTCGCTGGCCTGCTGCCAACTCTTGGATCGGGCCGCTGCGGCATGATCGTTTCCGGAATCTACGTCAATGAGGAGCGCCGCAAGACCTACGATGGCGTGCGATACATGAAGTCGGCAACGGTTCTGATCACCAAGGCCGACAATGCCGAGATCGTGGCGCCTGCCGCACTGAGCGGCAGGACCGTCGCGCTGGAAGCCGGCACCTATTATCGCGAGGAGCGGCTGGATCCACTCAACAAGGAACTCGCGGCAGCCGGCAAGCCTGAGGTGATCATCCAGAACTATCCCGCGCAGCAGGGCGCTTATCAGCAGGTGTTGGTCGGACGCGCTGATGCCACGCTGACCGAGGAGGCGGAGGGGGCCTTCCGTGTCGCCAGCGCTCCGGACCAATTGAAGGTCGCTTATACCTGGCAATCGGATTTCACCTACGGCATCTATGTCGTGCGCAAGGAGGGCGATGCCGCGGCGATCAAGCTGGCTCTGAAGACGCTGCGGGACGAGGGGTTCTTTGCCAAGCTTGCGGAGAAATACGGGCTCAATCCGGCGGTGTTCGACGTGGACTACGAGTCCTGACCGCCTCTAGCCCGAAAGGCCGCTGGCGATGACCTTTGATGTCGAACTCTTCCTGAAGGCGATGGTATCGCCAGCCATGCTGCAGGGCGCGGTCATAGCATTGCTGTTGTCGATCGTCGTGCAGACAGTCTCCTTCGCTGCCTGTCTGCCCCTCGCGCTTTGCCTCAATTCCCGAAAGCGCGGCCGCAACGCCGCAGCGCAGATCTATGTGTGGGTGTTTCGCGCGGCACCATTGCTGCTCGTGCTGCTGCTGATCTGGAATGGAGCGCCACAACTCATTCCAGCGCTGCTCAAGGCCAACTGGTATACGCCATTCTTTGCGGCCACGATCTCGTTCAGCCTGGTCACCGCAGCCTATATGGCCGAGATTATGAAGGGCGCGTTGCGGGCCATTGGTCCTGGGCAGTACGACGCTGCTCAGGCCCTCGGCCTGACGCGCATCCAGGGATTCCGCCTCGTGATCCTGCCGCAGGCTCTGAGAATTGCGCTGCCGTCCCTGGTCAATGAATTCATCAATCTGGTGAAGCTGACCTCACTTGCCTACGTCATTTCGCTGCGCGAGATCATGGCGGTGGTCAACGATGCCATTGCTGCGAGCTTTCGTTTCGTCGAGTGGTACTGCGCTGCTCTCGTCTACTATCTTGTCATCGTATCGGTGCTCATGGTGGTGCAGTCGGCGATCCAGAAACGTTTGGGGTGACAGCGGCTCGTGCGGCCGCTGCCGCCGTAATGAGGATATCCCGGTGTTGGTGTGGCAGATGCCCACCACCTAGCCCTTGTGATGCACTTCCTGCAGTCCGTAGACCTGCGTCGGAATACCCGCATGCCGGGCCTTGAGCTGCAGCGACAGGAACTGCGAATAGTGGCGCGACTGATGCAGGTTGCCGCCATGGAACCACAGCGCTTCCTGCTGCGTCGGCTTCCACATGTTGCGTTGCTCGCCTTCCCAAGGGCCAGGATCCTTGGTGGTGCTGGAGCCCAGGCCCCAGCATTTGCCAACCTTGTCGGCAACGCCCTGGCTGATCAGTTCAGCAGCCCAGCCGTTCATTGAGCCATAGCCAGTGGCGTAGACGATAACGTCTGCGGGCAGCTCGGTGCCGTCAGCGAGCAATACGGAATGTTCCTTGATCTCCTGGACCTGTCCACGCTTCAGCTTGATCTCGCCGTCGATGATCAACTGCGAGGCGCCGATGTCGATGTAGTAACCGGAGCCGCGGCGAAGGTATTTCATGAACAGGCCGGAGCCGTCATCGCCCCAGTCCAGCATGAAGCCGGCCTTTTCCAGTCCCTGATAAAACTTGGCGTCGCGTTCCTTCATCTGCTGGTAGAGCGGGATCTGGAACTCGTGCAGGATCTTGTAGGGCACCGATGCGAAGATCAGGTCAGCCTTGGCGGTGGTGACGCCGTTACGAACGGCTTGTTCCGAATAAAGCGGCCCCAGCCCAATCTCCATCAGCGTGTCCGATTTCACGATGTGTGTGGTGGAGCGCTGCACCATGGTAACATCGACGCCGTTCTCCCAAAGGGCGGCGCAGATGTCGTGGGCGGAGTTGTTGGAACCGATAACGACCGCCTTCTTGCCCGCATATCTGTCCGGCCCCGGATGCCTGGACGAATGGTGCTGCTCACCCTTGAAGGTTTCCATGCCCTTGTATTTCGGCAGATTGGGCCGGCCCGACATGCCGGTTGCGAGTACGAGCTGCTTCGGCTTCAGAACGATATCCTTGCCGTCGCGTCGTACCGTGACGGTCCATTCTTTCTTCTCGTCGTCGTAGGAAGCGCTCTTGGCCTCGGTCGAGGACCAATAGTTCAGCTCCATCACCTTGGTGTACATTTCCAGCCAGTCGCCGATCTTGTCCTTGGGCGAGAAGACCGGCCAGTTCTTCGGGAAGTCGATATAGGGCAGGTGATCGTACCAAACCGGGTCGTGCAGGCAGAGCGACTTGTAGCGCTTGCGCCAGGAATCGCCGGGGCGTTCGTTGCGCTCGATGATGATGGTGGGCACACCGAGTTGCCGCAGCCGCGCCCCGAGCGCGATGCCGCCCTGGCCACCGCCGATGATGAGTGTATGCGGCTGGGTGGTAAAGCCGAGTTCGGCCTGTTCCTTCTCGCGCTCCTCCTTCCAGCTTGGACGGTTCTTGCCCTGGCCGTGCCTGGCGCCAAGCGGACGGGTGAAGCCGGCTTTCTCTTCATGTCCCTTCAGTTCGGCCATGGTGGTGAGCAGCGTCCAGATCTTGCCGTCCTTCACCCGGATTTGGCCGTAGCCGCGGGCGGCCTTCGTCTCGAAAGTGATCCAGCCTTCCAGCAACCCGTCGCTTTCGGTAGCGTCTTCACCCTCGGCGACCGTGAAGTTCGAGGGTTTGACGGCGCCAAGCTGGCTCTTCAGCATGGCGCGGATCTGGTCGCGGCCTTCCATCGTCTTGATGTTCCAAGTGAAGGCGACGAGGTCGCGCCAGAAACAGTCGTCCTGGAAGAAGGAGACCGCCTTGTCGACGTCGGCGGCGGCGAGGGCGGCACCGAAATCGGCGAGCAGTTTGGCGAGCTTTGCGTGGGGCGCCTTGTCGAGCATGCGAGGGTTCCTCCCAAGGAAGCGTGATGGTCGTTGCGGCTTCGCCGATCCCCCGGTCGGCTCGCAAAAGTATCGGCAGAGACCGTGGCTTTCGTCACGCCCCACCATAGTTTGTCGCCTTTTCAAGGGGTTGAGCCATTTTGGCGCGAAAGAGCGTGTCATGCTGGCACGGCAATTCTTCCGCTACGGCACGTCGTTTCAAAAAAACGGTGCAGCCCGTTGACTTGGCCGGCGAACTCAACCTATTGTCCGCCACCATGAAGAAGGCACTTATTCTCGTACGAAGGCGCGTGGGCAGGGCGGTGTAACCGCCGGGCGAAATCCTCCCATGCGCAACACACAGGCTCCCTCCGGGGGCCTTTTTTATTATCCAGAATATGACAAAAATACCAGCAAGTGCTTGAAAAAGCAGGAAAAAGACGGAACGAGACCCATGAGCAACGGACAAAGCGAGCGGCGCGAGATGACAGGCGCCGAAATGGTCGTGCAGGCGCTGATCGACAACGGCGTTCAGCATCTCTTCGGCTATCCGGGCGGCGCGGTCCTTCCTATCTATGACGAACTGTTCCAGCAGGATGCCATTCAGCACATTCTGGTCCGTCACGAGCAGGGCGCCGGCCATGCTGCAGAAGGCTATGCGCGTTCCACGGGCAAGGCGGGGGTCATGCTGGTTACCTCCGGTCCTGGTGCCACCAACGCGGTGACGCCGTTGCAGGACGCGCTGATGGATTCCATTCCGCTGGTGTGCCTGACCGGGCAGGTGCCGACGTCGCTGATCGGCTCCGACGCCTTCCAGGAGTGTGATACAGTTGGCATCACGCGTCCCTGCACCAAGCACAATTGGCTGGTGAAGGACGTCAATGAACTGTCCGCCATCATCCATGAGGCATTTCATGTCGCCACGACCGGACGTCCGGGACCAGTGGTTGTCGACATCCCGAAGGATGTGCAGTTTGCCAAGGGCATCTACACGCCGCCACAGACGGCGCCGCGCACCTCCTATCAGCCCAAGGTCCAGGGCGATCTCGATAAGGTCAAGGCTGCGGTCGAAATGCTGGCCGGAGCCAAGCAGCCGATCATTTATTCCGGCGGCGGCGTCGTCAATTCAGGGCCGGAGGCAAGCCATCTGCTGCGCGAACTGGTCGATCTGACCGGCTTCCCGATCACTTCGACGCTGATGGGCCTCGGCGCCTATCCGGCATCCGGCAAGAACTGGCTCGGCATGCTCGGCATGCACGGCACCTACGAAGCCAACATGGCCATGCACGACTGCGATGTCATGCTGTGCATCGGCGCGCGCTTCGACGACCGTATCACCGGCCGGCTCAATGCGTTCTCGCCGAATTCCAAGAAGATCCACATCGATATCGATCCGTCCTCGATCAACAAGAACGTGCGTGCCGATATCGGCATCCTCGGCGACGTCGGCCGGGTGCTGGAGGATCTCGTGCGGCTGTGGCGCGCCACGGCCAAGACCGACAAGAAGACGCTCTATCCCTGGTGGGAGCAGATCGCTCGCTGGCGCGCCCGCGACTCGCTTGCCTACAAGCCGAGCAAGGACGTCATCATGCCGCAATATGCGATCGAGCGGCTCTACGAGCTGACGAAGGATCGCGATACCTACATCACTACCGAAGTCGGCCAGCACCAGATGTGGGCGGCGCAGCATTTCCATTTCGACAAGCCGAACCACTGGATGACCTCCGGCGGCCTCGGCACGATGGGCTATGGCCTGCCTGCGGCGCTCGGCGTGCAGATCGCGCATCGCGATGCGCTGGTCATCGACATTGCCGGCGACGCTTCGGTGCAGATGACCATCCAGGAGATGAGTGCTGCAGTGCAATACGAGGCACCGATCAAGATCTTCATCCTCAACAACCAGTACATGGGCATGGTGCGCCAATGGCAGCAGCTGCTGCATGGCAACCGGTTGTCGCACTCCTATACGGAGGCCATGCCGGACTTCGTCAAGCTGGCCGAGGCCTATGGCGGCCATGGCATCCGCTGCGAGAAGCCGGATGAGCTGGACGACGCCATCAAGGAGATGATCTCGGTCAAGAAGCCTGTGCTGTTCGATTGCCGCGTTGCCAATCTTGCCAACTGCTTCCCGATGATTCCCTCGGGCAAGGCGCACAACGAGATGCTGCTTCCGGACGAGGCCACCGACGAAGCGGTCGCCAACGCCATCGACGCGAAGGGCCGGGAGCTGGTGTGACGGACGGCGTGACTTTGCCACGCGTGGCATAATCAACGAGTTAGCGTAGATTCCTTAGATCGAGATTCATCTTATGAACGCACAGCACCTTCAACCCACCGGTTCCGCCTATTTCATCGCCAAGGAGACGGAAAAACCGGAAAACCACACTTTGTCGGTGCTGGTCGATAACGAGCCGGGCGTGCTTGCCCGGGTCATCGGCCTGTTCTCGGGGCGTGGTTACAACATCGAAAGCCTGACGGTGTCGGAGACCGAGCACGAGAAGCATCTGTCGCGCATCACTATCGTGACGCGCGGCACGCCGCATGTGCTGGAGCAGATCAAGCACCAGCTCGAGCGCATCGTGCCGGTGCACCGCGTGGTCGATCTTACGGTGCGATCGACCGAGCTCGGGCAGGAACGGCCGCTGGAGCGGGAGCTTGCCCTGGTCAAGGTGGCCGGGACCGGCGACAGCCGTGTCGAGGCGCTTCGACTGGCCGATGCCTTCCGTGCCAGCGTGATCGACGCCAACACCGAGCATTTCATCTTTGAGATCACCGGCAAGGGCTCGAAGATCGACCAGTTCATCGCCATCATGCGCCCGCTCGGCCTTGTCGAGATCTGCCGGACCGGCGTGGCGGCGATGAACCGCGGCCCCCAAGGCATGTAGGGCACTGCTGCTGCGGCGGCATTGTCACCGAGACAACAATTCTCGTGACTTGGACCAGAGGACAGGTCAACTAGCCTGACCTGTTTTGCCGGCGCCATACCGAACCACCGCGATGACCTTCGAAGCCTTTATCGCCCTTGTCGTCTATGCCTTCGTCACGTCGGTGACGCCAGGGCCGAACAATTTCATGCTCCTGGCCTCCGGTGTGAACTTCGGTTTCGCGCGCAGCATTCCGCATATGGTCGGCATCAGCGTCGGTTTCTTCGTTCTGGCGCTTGCCGTCGGCTTAGGCCTCGGCGCCGTGCTGACGGCATTTCCGGCACTGCATACGGGGCTGAAGATCGCAGGTGGTGCCTATCTGCTCTACCTGGCCTGGAAGATAGCGATGTCCCGTTCGATGGGGGCCGGTGGCGAGCAGAAGGCGCGCCCGATGACGCTGCTGGAGGCGGCCGCATTCCAGTGGGTCAATCCCAAGGCGTGGGTGATGGCGGTAACTGCCATGGCGGTCTACACAAATCCCGACAGACCTTTCCTTTCGGTGGCTGTGATTGCCCTGACCTTCGCCGTCGTGAACCTGCCCACCATCTCGGGCTGGGCCGGCTTCGGCGTGGCCTTGCGTGGCTTCCTGTCCGATCCCGTCAAGCTGAAATGGTTCAACATCGTCATGGGTTTGGCGCTTGCCGCGACGCTCTGGCCGATGCTGCGCTAGCGCATGACCCCGAAAATCGGGGTCGATTTTCGGGGGCATGCGCCAAGTCAAAGCGTTGGAGCGACCTTTGCGCGTCCTAAAGGACGCGTGGCACTCCAAGGCGCCGATCACGCCGCCGTGAATTTGTGCAGCGCATTAAATCTTTGTAATGAAGGCGTTTTGACCATTTTCAGTCGCGAAGTTGCGCTATCTTATCCTCGAATTCATCGCGCACGACCTCATTCGATGAGGTGAATACGGATGCGCCGTGACCGGCAGGCAAGGGCCTGACCTTTGATCGAGAGGGCGCATTGACGGTTCGCAACAAAGCACTGATCGGGCTCATAGCAGGCGTCGTTGTCGTCGCTGGGGGCGCCTATCTGTGGCCGGCCGGGACCGCGAAGGTCCTGCAGATGCTGCCATTCGGCGAAAAAGAAATCGCAGCCCAGGCCGCGACCAGAGGAAATGCAGATGGCGGCCGTGCGCAGGGCGGTGGTCGCGGCGCCGTAACCGTGGCAACCGCAACGGCGAAGGTCACCGACTTTCCGATTCAGCGCTATGCCATCGGTTTCCTGGCGTCGCCGGCAGTCGCCAACATCAACGCGCGCGTCGCCAGCCAGGTCATGACCATTGCCGTCGAGGACGGCCAGATGGTCAAACAGGGCGATGTCCTGATCACGCTCGATAACCGTGCGCTGACCGCGCAAGTGGAGAAGGACAAGGCGACGTTGGCCAAGGACCAGGCGCTGGCAGTCGGCGCCGACGCCGACCTTGAGCGGGCCAAGAGCCTGCTTGCCAGGCAGACCGGGACGCAGCAGGCCTATGACCAGGCCTTGGCGGCGCAGAAAGCCGCGCAGGCGACGGTGGCCGCTGATCAGGCGGCATTGGATGCCGATCTCGTGCAACTGGGCTACACCACCATCACCGCGCCGATTTCCGGGCGCCTGGGCGCCGTCAGCGTCAGTGTGGGCGACCTGGTGACCGCTGGCGGCACCAGCGGTACGGGCGCCACGCCCCTGGTGACGATCACCGAAATGGACCCGTTGCGCGTTGCCTTCAACCTGCCTGAGGCCGATCTTTCCCTGCTGCAACAGGCAACGGCCAAACCCGGTTCCGTTTCTGTGACGCTGCACAAGGACGGCAGTCCGGCGCCGATCGGCTCCGGCACCGTCGATTTCGTGAACTCCACGGTCGACACGGCATCGGGTACCATTACGGCGCGTGCCACTGTGCCGAACGCCGACCTCAAGCTCTGGCCAGGTCAATATGTCAATGTGACGGTCAATGCCGGCACCATGCCCCAAGTGGTCACCGTGCCAACACAGGCTGTGCAACCGAGCCAGCAGGGCTCCTTCGTCTACGTCGTCAAGTCCGACAAGACGGTCGAGGCGCGGCCCGTCAAAGTGGCGATCAGCCATGAGAACGAGAGTGCGATCGCCAGCGGATTGAAGGACGGCGAGAAGGTGGTGGTGGACGGCCAACTGAGCCTGAAGCCCGGTACCGCCGTGCGTGAGGTCGACGGTGGCGAGAGCGGCGGGACCGGCGAGAGCAAGGCCCCGAAAGCGGCCGTAAAGGCAAACGGAAACGAAACGGCGGGCTGACCGACGATGATCTCCGAATTCTGCATCCGCAGGCCCGTCGCGACACTGCTGATGTCGATCGCGCTCATTCTGGGCGGGCTGTTCGCCTACAAGTTCCTGCCGGTCGCCGCATTGCCGAGCGCGGAATTCCCGACCGTCAATGTTTCAGCATCGCTGCCGGGCGCATCACCCAATGCGATGATGACGTCCGTGGCGGTTCCGCTCATCAAGCAGATCGCGACCATCGCAGGCGTCGATTCGATCTCGACCACCAATTCGCTGGGCTCCACCTCGATCGCCGTGCAGTTCGCGCTGAACCGAGACATCGATGCCGCTGCCGCCGATGTGCAGGCGGCGATCGCGCGAACGCAGCGGCAGTTGCCGCCCGAAATGACGTCGCCGCCAAGCTACAGGAAGGTCAATCCGGCCGACGCGCCGATCCTGCTGATGGCGCTGACCAGCGATACGGTGCCCCTGACCGATCTCGACGCCATCGCCCAGAATGTCATTTCGCCTTCGCTCTCGACCATCGATGGCGTCGCCCAGGTCATGGTCTGGGGATCGAAGAAATATGCCGTGCGGATCCAGATCGACCCGACGGCGCTGGCGGCACGCGGCATCTCCATCGACCAGTTGCAGGCGGCGGTGCAGTCGGCCAACAGCAACGCGCCCGTCGGTGTGCTGCAGAACAGCCAGCAGCAGCTCACCATCACCACCAACACGCAGCTCCAGGACGCGGCCGCCTTTTCCAAGATCATCATCGCGACCAAGAACGGCAATCCGGTCCGTCTCGGCGATGTCACCCGTGTCATCGATTCCGTGCAGAGTACGACCTCGGCCTCCTGGTTCGACAAGACGCGTGGCATCATCCTCGCCGTACAGCGCCAGCCCGACGCCAACACCGTCGAGGTGGTCGACCGGGTCAAGGCAATGCTGCCGTCCTTCGAAGACCAGATGCCGGCTGCGGCATCGATCCAGCTGATGAACGATCGCTCGACCTCGATCATCGCCGCCGTGGATGATGTGCAGTTCACGCTGCTGCTCACCATCGGTCTGGTCGTGCTGGTGATCTTCGTGTTCCTTCGTCGCGTGACCGCGACGATCATTCCGGCCGTGGCGGTGCCGATCTCGCTGATTGCCACGCTGGGCGTGATGTTCCTGCTCGGCTTCTCCATCGACAACATCTCGTTGATGGGGTTGACGCTCGCGGTCGGCCTTGTCGTCGACGATGCCATCGTCATGCTGGAAAACATCTATCGGCACATGGAAGAGGACGGCCTGTCGGCATTCCAGGCCGCCGTGAAAGGTTCGCGCGAGATCGGCTTCACCATTCTGTCGATGTCGATTTCGCTGGTGGCGGTGTTCATTCCGGTGCTGTTGATGGGCGGCGTCATCGGCCGCATCTTCAATGAATTCGCCGTCGTGGTGACGGTGGCGATCCTGGCCTCGATGTTCGTGTCGCTGACATTGACGCCGATGCTGTCGGCGTATCTGCTGACCCTGCCGAAAAACCACAAGAACGGGCAGGGCGTAGAGCACCAGCACGGCTGGCTGACACGCGCCTATGACCGGATACTGACCTGGTGCCTCACGCACCATGTCGTGGTGTTCCTGGTCTTCCTTGGCACCGCCACGCTTTCGGTCTGGCTGTTTACCGTCTCGCCGAAGGGCTTCCTGCCACAGGAGGATATCGGCCAGATTTCCGTGTCGACCCGCGCGCGCCAGGACATTTCGTTCGATGCCATGGTGAAGCTGCAGGCACAGGTTGCCGAGGTTTTCGAGAAGTCGCCCTATGTGGCGCATGTCTCTTCCACGGTCGGCGGCGGTTTCGGTTCCGGCGGCCTCAACCAGGGTTCGCTGTTCGTCGAGCTGAAGCCGAAGAGCGAACGGCCAGAAATGACGGATGTGATGGCCAGCCTCAGGCGGCCGCTCGCCGATGTTCCCGGCATCAGCACCTTCATGCAGCCGGTGCAGAACCTGCGGCTTGGATCGCGCTCGTCGGCCAGCGCCTATCAATGGGTCGTCCAGGGGTTGAAGACCGACGAGACCAATGACTGGGCGCAGAAGCTTACGGAAGCCATGCAGGCCGACCATTCGATGTTCGCGGACGTCAACAACGACCTCCAGAACACCGCATTGCAGGCGTCGTTGATCGTCGACCGCGACAAGGCGGCGACCCTGGGCGTCGACACCAACACGCTGCTGAACAGCCTCTATGGCGGTTTCGGTACCGACCAGGTGACGACCATCTTCGGTGCCGCCGACAGCTATCAGGTCATCACCGAGCTCGATCCCAAGATCGACTGGTCGCCGGAGCGCATGCTGTCGATCCAGTTCCGCACGTCCAGCGGCTCGCTGGTGCCTCTCGGCGCTTTTGCCCGGGTCGATCGTACGGCCGGACCGCTTACCATCAACCAACTGGGCCAGCTGCCGGCGGTGACGATTTCCTACAACCTGCCGCAGGGCGTGGCGCTGGGCGACACGGTGACCCGCATCGAGGCCCTCAAGGCCGAGATCGGGGTGCCGAAGACGATCGCGACCTCGTTCGCGGGCACCGCCAAGACGTTCCAGGATTCACTCGCCAACCAGGGCCTGCTGATCGCAGGCGCAATCCTCACCATCTACATCGTGCTTGGCATGCTCTATGAGAGCTTCATCCATCCGCTGACCATCCTGACCAGCCTGCCTTCGGCTTTGCTTGGCGCGGTGCTGTCGCTGCGGCTTGTCGGAATGGACGTCTCGGTCATCGCAGTCATCGGGCTGCTGATGCTGATCGGCATCGTCAAGAAGAACGGCATCATGATGATCGACGTGGCGCTGGTGCTGCGCCGCGAGGGGCGAAGTGCGCGCGACGCCATTCACAAGGCCAGTGTCATGCGTTTCCGCCCGATCATGATGACGACGCTTGCTGCGATCATGGGGACGTTGCCGATCGCGATCGGCGAGGGCGCAAGCGCGGAACTGCGCCAGCCGCTCGGCGTTGCCGTGGTCGGTGGCCTGATGGTGTCGCAGGTTCTCACCCTGTTCGTGACGCCGGTCATCTATCTCTACATGGAATGGCTGTCGCAGTGGCTGCTCAGCTTCGTCCGCAAGGACAAGAAGCCTGAGCTGCATGTGGTTGAAGGATCGGCGCAGCCTTCGCTGTTCGACGAGAACAAGGACCGCCCGGTCGCTGCCGAGTAGAAAAGCGGAGCCGCGTTTCCTTGAAAAATGGAAACGTTCTTGCGGTGACGCACTGTTCGCAAAACGTTGAATTGCCGGATCGGGTGATATGAATTATTCGGCGACCGCTTGGCGCCGGCCGAGGGGACAACAGGTCACCAGGACAGTCTGGAGGCCTTCGGCGCTGGTGGCTTTTCAATCCATTTCAACCAAGGGATACTTCAATGACCAAAGTGGCCGTGCTTGTCGGCAGCCTGCGCAAGGAATCCTTCAACCGCAAGATCGCCAAGGCGCTTGCCGCGTTGACGCCAGGTCTCGAGTTCGACTTCCTCGATATCGGTGCCGTCTCCCACTACAATCAGGATCTCGACACCAACCCGCCGGCCGATTGGGCTGCCTTCCGCAAGCGCATTGCCGATGCGGATGCCGTGCTGTTCGCGACCGCTGAATACAATCGCTCGGTGCCGGGCGTGCTGAAGAACGCGATCGACATTGCCTCGCGCCCCTACGGCCAGGGCGCGCTGAACGGCAAGCCGGCAGCCATCATCTCCACCTCGATCGGTGCCATCGGCGGTTTCGGCTCCAACCATCACCTGCGCCAGTCGCTGGCCTTCCTGAACATGCCGGTGATGGGACAGCCGGAGGCTTACATCGGAGGGGCAGCCAGCCTGTTCGACGAGGCCGGCAACCTGACCAACCAGGGCACCAAGGATTTCCTCACCGCTTTCGGCAAGGCGTTCGAGCAGCACATCGCGCTGCACGCCAAGAAGTAAGCGGATTTTCGATCCCGAAAGTGAAAGGCCGGGCGAAACACCTGGCCTTTTTCGTTGGGAGACTCTGCGCGGTGGTCAGAACAGGGCAATCGAGGGCTTCGTCAGCATGAGCCAGAAGATGGCGAGGACGCTGGCGAAGGCCGGCCAGCCGAAGGCGAACCAGATCCGGTAGAGCTGGAAATACCGCGCGGGCAAAGGCCTGCCTGCTGCAGCGGCTTCACGTGCAATATCGCGCAGGCGGATCTGGATGACCACGACCGGCAGCCAGAACAGGCCGGTGACGACATAGAGACCCAGGGAAAGCACGATCCAGCCTTCTGAAAGCGGCCAGCCGAGCTGGTGGGCCAGAAGGGCACCGGTGATCGGCTGCACGATGACGGCTGCGGCTGTGAAGATGGTGTCGGCGATGACGACCGTGCCGGCGACATGGGCGATCAGTTCCGGTTTCAGGCTACGATGTGCGGCGACCATGAAGAAGGCGATGCCCAGGCCCGTGCCGAACAGCACCGTCGCGCCAAGCACATGGGCAAGTCGCAGCACATCCACCATGGCTCAGCGTTCCTCGACAATGGCAAGCGCGACAACGGCCAGCACGATCTGCGGAATGACCTTCACCAGCACGCCGAGCGGATCGAGCCAAAGCGATGGCTGAAGAACGGACGCCGTCGCCAGATAACAGAGCGAGAGGCCGATCATGCCAAGCAAGGCAGGCCGGACCGTGCGCCGAAAGGCTGCAGCCAGGCCGAGGCCGATATCCGCAAAGCTGGTCACCAGGGTGAGCAGCAGGGTCATCTCCGGTGATGTGCCGGTTTCCGTCAGGTGAGCACTGGAGACATCGAAACGCGCCAGTGACACCACGCCCGAGATGACCCAGAACAAGGCGAGCGTGCCGATGATCAGCGGCTTCAGAAGATAAAGCCGGGCGAACCACAGGTCCTGAACGCCGGACGGGTTGGCATGCAGGACTTCATCGAGCGTTCGAGGCCTGAAAGGCAATGTTGCGTCACCGGCAAGTGTCACGCCGGCGGCGGCGAGCATCGCCGTCGAGCGCAATGGCGAGCGCCAGCCCAGCCAGCCGAGCCAATCGGCCAGCCGCGACACCGCCGATGCTGCAATCATGGGAATGGTCACGGCAGGTGCTGCCGGCAGACCGAGCCAGGCCCGGTGCCGCGCAATGAGCTCGGCCAAGCTGTAACTTTGTGGTTCCGCAATCGACAAATCGCTGCCGGCTGGAATTTCTCCTTCCAGCGCTTGCGTCACGGCGAGCGCGACATCGTCCAGCGCCGTGATCTCGATCGGTACCTCTGCATTCACCAGTGGCGTGACAAATGGAAAGGCGGCCAGTGCCCGTAGCAGCGACGAGCCGCCATAAGAATTGCGGCCGATGACGAGCGCAGGCCTCAGGATCACGAAAGCTACGCCTGACTGCACAAGCGCTTCGTCAGCAACACGCTTCGTGGCAAGAAAATCCGTTGTGGCCGCTGCTCCGTCGGTATGAGCCGAAATCTGGACCACGAGCTTGATGCCCGACTGTGCCGACGCTTGATAAAGGGCGAGCATGGCAGTTTCCTGCAACGCCCTGACATCGTCGCGGGCTCCGTCCTGCAAGGCTCCCGCGCAATTGACGACGGCATCCATTCCCCCGAGCAAGGGAACCCAGGCTTCGACATCAGCAAGGCGGGCGATATCAGCCTTGCGCCAGTCAACGCCGGGCAAGCGTCGCGACGCGGTGGCAATGTCACGTCCGACCGCCACGGCTTCGTGGCCGCGCTGCGTCAGTGTCCGCGTCACAGCCGAGCCGATCAGTCCGTTGCCACCGAGAATCAAGACACGCATGACCGCATGATAGCTGGCCATTTTCCAAGATTGCAGAGACGCGAACGCTCGGGTGTCAGCGCGTATTTCAGGGTTGCTTTGTTCTCTTTACGTTCTGTTTGCGCGTTGGTAGGCTTGCGATTGCTGGAGCCATCGGTTCTTCCAACCAACAGTCTTGTGTTTTCCGTTCGAATCCGGTCTCACCTTCGCCATGGAATTTTCACCGCAGCAGGATGAAGCACTGAAGGCGGTTGCGCGCTGGCTCAAGACCGGCCAGCCGCAGGTGTTTCGTCTGTTTGGTTATGCCGGCACCGGCAAGACGACGCTGGCGCGTTATTTCGCCGAACATGTCGATGGCCAGGTGCAGTTCGCGGCCTTCACGGGCAAGGCGGCCCAGGTGCTGCGTTCGAAAGGGGCGGTGAATGCCCGCACCATCCACTCGCTGATTTATCGCCCGCGCGGTGAAGAGGCTGTTGAGGACGAGACCACCGGCAAGACCTCGATCAATCCGACCTTTTCGCTCAACCGGCAAAGTCCGATCGCCAAGGCGGCACTCGTCATCATCGACGAATGTTCGATGGTCGACGAGCAGCTCGGCCGCGACCTGCTGTCCTTTGGCACGCCGGTGCTGGTGCTGGGCGATCCGGCACAGCTGCCGCCGATCTCCGGCGGCGGCTTCTTCACCGAGCATGAGCCGGATTACCTGCTCACGGAAATCCATCGCCAGGCGCGCGACAACCCGATCATCCGGCTGGCGCTCGACGTGCGCGAAGGGCGCGAGTTCATGCGTGGCGACTATGGTGCTGCCCAGGTCATCGGTCGCGAGGAGGTCAACCAGGATCTGGTGCTGAAGGCAGACCAGGTGCTGGTCGGGCGCAACCAGACCCGGCGGCGCTACAACCAGCGCCTGCGCGAACTGAAGGGGTTTACCGCAGACTACCCGCAGGCCGGCGACAAGCTGGTCTGCCTGCGCAACGACCCGGCCAAGGGCCTGCTCAACGGCTCGTTGTGGAAGGTGATGACCTCTTCACGCGAAACGGTGAAGCCGGGTATCAACCTGCTGGTCTCGCCGGAAGAGGACGATCCCGATCGCGGCGTCGCCAAGATCAAGCTGCTCAAGGCCGCCTTCGAGAATCCGGAAGAAGAGATTTCCTGGCAGCAGAAGAAACGCTTCGACGATTTCGACTTCGGTTATGCGCTGACCGTGCATAAGGCACAGGGTTCGCAGTGGAACGAGGTGGTGTTGTTCGACGAGAGTTTTGCCTTCAAGGACACGCGCCAGCGCTGGCTCTACACGGCGATCACCCGTGCAGCCGAGAGGCTGACAGTGGTGCGGTAGCCGGATATTGCGGACTGCGTTCGTTGGCAACCCAATGCCGATCAGGTGTTTATTTCAAACAGCAACGCGGTTGCGTCGTCACTGACTTTGAAGCGTGGGTATCGCTGCCCATCGGGGTCTTCTTCACGCTCGACCCTGCGCAATTCAGCCATCAATCCGGCAAGGCCGCGTTCGGATGCTGCACGGATCAAACCGGCACCATCATAGCGCGCGTACTTATCGACCAGGGCGGAAAAACCGTCGCTGCACAGAAGCCCGCGCGCCGGCAAGGCGGGGCTGAACCGTCGAATTGAAAGATGGGAGGCTGCGTCGGGCGCGCTGCCCAGCGTCCACACCGAACCGCCCGGCTGATTGTGGCGTGCCCGCGAACGACGCAGGGCTTCGCGCACCACAGGCTCTTCTGCCAGCGAACGCCACGCGGCCAGGCCTCCAGCCTGTGCCACGGCGCGGCGTGCACCCTCGCTTTCAGTCTTGCTGTAATCCCCATTGGTTTCGAACGCCGTGCCATCAGCGCTGACCAGGAACAGCCGGCAGTCGCCAAGCCCGTAAACGATCAGTTCCTGGCCTTCGACACGTACCAGTTGAAAGCTCGCGGTCGGCAGCGCCCAAGCTTCGATCGTCTCGCCGGCAGTAGCGTCGGCAATCCGTTGTTGAACATCGGCGTTCAAGCCGCGAACCACGTCTGCAATCGGATTGATCATGCCGACTTTGGTCTCGAAAACAGTCGCCGCAAAAGCGGCGAGCCAGGCGGCATCGGATGCGGCATCGAGCAGCGGCCTGCCGCCAAGCCCGGTAGCGCCGTCTACGACGAAGGCACAGGACGCGTTGCCGCCGGCGGTGTCCTCGTTGCGGCGGGCCGCGCTGCCGGGATCGGAAAGCGAATCGAGAAGGCGCAGTGTCGGCATGGGATTCCCTGAGGTACGGCTTATGTTGCCCATCGCTTCATGACACGCAACCGAAAGCGGAAGGCTGGAACAGCCGAAAAGGATGTTTGTTTTGATGTCGCTGGGCTATAGCTGCTGCCGCCCGCAACTGCCCAAGGCCGACCATGCCAGCCAAGCTTTCCGTGAACCTCAATGCCATAGCGCTCCTGCGTAACCGTCGCGACCTGCCTTGGCCGAACGTGTCGGGTCTCGGCCGCATCGCGCTTGTCGCAGGCGCGCATGGCCTGACCGTGCATCCGCGCCCCGACGAGCGACACACCCGCAATTCCGATCTGCCGGAGCTTCGCGCGCTGATCGACGACGAGTTTCCCAACGCCGAGTTCAACATCGAAGGGTATCCGACCGAGGATTTTCTCGAGCTTGTGGAAAAAAACCAGCCCGAGCAGGTGACCCTGGTGCCGGATGACCCGGCGCAGGCGACCTCCGATCATGGCTGGAATTTTGTCGCGCAGGCCGATTTTCTTGACCCCATCGTCAGGCGGCTGAAGAAAGGCGGCTTTCGCGTTTCGCTGTTTTCCGATCCTGATCCTGCCGGCGTGACAGTGGCGCGCCGCATCGGCGCCGATCGCATCGAACTCTACACTGGCCCATATGGCGGTTATCATTCTGATTTGGAAAAGGCCGCCAAGGAACTGGAAAGGCTCGGAAAAACGGCGGACGCCGCGATAGCCGCGGGGCTTCAGGTCAATGCCGGGCACGATCTGGTGGTATCCAATTTGCCACCTCTGGTGAAGCGGATTCCGGGGCTGGCGGAAGTCTCCATCGGACATGGCTTGACAGCCGATGCGCTGGAGTATGGCATGGCAGGCACGATTGGGCGGTTTCTCAAGGCGTGCGGGTGGTAGAGACAGCTTTTCGAACCCGCGAATGTCAGCGTCATGACGCCGGGGCACTTGATATTGCATTGCGGCAAGCGTAGAGCACCGCGCGCTTGAAACGGAGTGTCACCGATGGCCGCTGCCAACCATGGCGCTGAGGCTGAAGGAACCGAACTGCCCGAGCATGCAGGGGTTGAGCAGCACAGCACCAAGGTGCTGATGCTCGGCGCTCTCGGTGTCGTCTATGGCGATATCGGTACCAGCCCGATCTATGCCTTTCGCGAAGCACTGGTCGCGGCCTCCGGCAGCGAACTTTCCAAGCGGGAAGACGTTCTCGGCGTCCTGTCACTGGTGATCTGGGCGCTGACGATCATCGTCACCATCAAATACATCATGTTCGTGTTGCGTGCCGACAACCGCGGCGAGGGTGGCACGCTGTCGCTGATGGCGCTGGCGCGGGCCACTTTCCAGAAGCGCTCGGCGATCGTGCTGGGCATCGGCATGGTCGGCGCCTCGCTGTTTTACGGCGATGCCGTCATCACCCCGGCCATCTCGGTGCTGTCGGCGGTGGAAGGCATGAAGGTCGTCACTCCGGCGTTCGATCCCTATGTCGTGCCGCTGACGCTGGTGATCCTGGCGATCCTGTTTTCGGTGCAGCGGTTCGGCACCGGCAGCGTGGCCTTGATCTTCGGGCCGATCACCGCGCTCTGGTTCCTCGCCATCGGTGCATCCGGTATCGTGCATATCATCGACGACCCGGAAGTCCTGCTGGCGATCAACCCCTATTACATCGTGCATTTCCTCCTCAATTCGCCGGGCGTTGCCTTCGTCACCGTGGGAGCGATCTTTCTGGCGGTGACGGGCGCGGAAGCGCTCTACGCCGACCTCGGCCATTTTGGCCGCAAGCCGATCGTGCTGGCCTGGCTTTGGGTCGTTTTCCCTTGCCTGCTGCTCAACTATGCCGGCCAGGCGGCCTACGTCCTGGCCAGGGGAGGCGAGATCGGCCATCCGTTCTTTGAGATGAACGAAGGCTGGGCACTGATCCCCATGGTGGTGCTTGCGACCGCCGCGACGGTCATTGCCAGCCAGGCGGTGATTTCGGGTGCCTTCTCACTCACCCGTCAGGCTGTGCAGCTCAACATGCTGCCGCGTCTTGAAATCCAGCACACGTCCGAGAAGCAGTCGGGCCAGATCTACATGCCGCGCGTCAATTTCATCCTGGCGATCGTGGTCATGCTCCTGGTCGTCGGCTTCCAGCAGTCGAGTGCGCTGGCTTCGGCCTATGGCATTTCGGTCACCGGCAACATGCTGGTTACCACCGTGCTGTTGTTCGTGATCATGACCCGCATCTGGAAATGGCACATCGGCCTCGCCGTGGCGCTGACGGCGCTGTTTGCCTTCATCGATGTCGGCTTCTTCGTCTCCAACATCGTCAAGGTGTTTGAAGGTGGCTGGGCCTCGCTGGCCGTCGCCTTCTCGGTGGTGCTGGTGATGTGGACCTGGGTGCGCGGCAGCCGTTATCTGTTCGAGAAGACGCGGCGCAACGAAATCCCGCTCGATTTCCTCGCTGGCAATCTGCTCAAGAAGAAGCCGCAGGTGGTCGCCGGTACTGCCGTGTTCCTGACCAGCGATCCGTTGAGCGCGCCGACGGCGCTCATGCACAGCCTCAAGCACTACAAGGTGCTGCACGAGCAGAATGTCATCCTCTCGGTGGTGACGGCGCCGCAGCCGATCGTGCCAGACAGCGAACGCGTCAAGATGGAAGCCATCAACGAGCTGTTCATGCGGGTGTCGCTGACCTTCGGCTACATGGAACAGCCCAACATTCCGAAGGCGCTGGCGATCTGCCGCAAGCAGGGCTGGAAGTTCGACATCATGACGACGTCCTTCTTCCTGTCGCGTCGTTCGCTGAAGGCTTCGCCGAATTCCGGCATGCCGTTGTGGCAGGACCGGCTGTTCATCGGCCTGGCACGGACCGCCGCCGATGCGACCGAATACTTCCAGATCCCGACCGGTCGTGTCGTGGAAGTCGGAACGCAGGTGACGATCTAGGGCAATGTTCCGCCCCGAATTGTCTAGGAACAAGGAGCTGTAGCGTTTCCCCGAAAAGCGGAAACACTACAGCGACAATCAGGCTGCAGCCGAAGTCGTGGTCTTGAGGGCGGCGATCACGTTGCTGGTGTCGGTCACCCAGCCGAAGACGTTCTCGAAATTCCACACGGAGGCCTGGCGATTGAAGTCGGGCCCCGAATGGTTCACCGCATCTTCGACGAGGATCGGCCAGAATTCGGCAAAGAAGGCATCGCGCGCCGTGCTTTCCACGCAGACATTGGTGGCAACGCCCGTGAACAGCAGATGCCGGATGTCGGCGCCAAGCAGGCGCTGCTCGAGGTCGGTTCCGCAGAAGCCACTGTAGCGTGATTTACGGATGACCCAGTCTTCCGGTTCCGGGGTGAGTGCGTCGATGATCTGCCAGTCCCAGGTTCCGTCGACAAGCAGCCTGCCGCCAAGCTCGGGGCGCTTGCGCATCGTGACGATGCCGAGCTCCTTGTGATAGTTCGGCGACGAGACGTCACCCGCATCGCCGAGATCGCCGCGATAGGACATCTGCAGGTAGACGACCTTGATGCCGGCATGTCGGCAAGCCTCCAGCAGTCGCCGGTTGGCGTCGATCACGGTCGGCGCACGGGATATGTCGACACCCGCCAGATCGAACATGCCGCCTTCTGAAACAAAGGCATTCTGCATATCCACGACCACGGCTGCGGTGTGTTCCGGATCAATGCTCACCGGCTCCGGTCTTGTCTTCAAGCTGATCATCGACGCCCCCATGATGATACGTCCAGCCTAGCAAACGAATTTGCCTGGGGGAAAGCCTGGAAGCACGCCTCGCAGGATCGATGTTTCCTGCAGAACGCGCCAAGGGTGACGGATCACCGCGTTGACAGCGAAAGCCGCAACGACAACTCTCAGCCGTGTTTCCACGAGGGTCACAATGCACGCCTTGCTCAAACGCCGCGCGGTTCTGATCCGCATCCCGATCGTCGCTGTCCGGCCGCTGTAGCGTTGCTTCCCGCTCTCGACATTGCGGTCGCCGGCGGCGGTCCGGCCGGCCTTGCTGCGGCGCTCTATTTCCATCGAGCCGGCCACAGTGTCACCATCTTCGAGCGTTTCAGCGAGCCGGAGCCTGTCGGATCCGGCCTGATCCTGCAGCCGACGGGGCTGACGGTGCTTGCCGATCTTGGCCTGCTGGATGCCATTCTTGCGCTCGGAAGCCGTATTGCGCGCCTGCACGGCGCGGACGCCACGAGCGGCCGCACGGTGCTCGACGTGCGCTACAATGCAAGGCCGGGCGGCCGCTTCGGTCTCGCGGTGCACCGCGCCGCGCTGTTTGGGGTGCTCTACCGCGCGGTGCGCGACGCCAATATCACGATAGAAACCGGGGTCGAGCTGGAGACGCTGGAGATCGGCGAACGGGTTCGCCTTGTTGCCGGTGGTGCTCGCAGCATTGGCCTGTTCGATCTCGTCGTCGATGCGTCCGGCTCGCGTTCGAAGTTGCGGCACCATGCGGCGGTGCCGGCCGAACCGCGCCCGCTTGCCTATGGTGCTTTCTGGGCTTCGCTCGGCTGGCGCGGCGACGGTTTTGACGAACACGCGCTTACGCAACGCTATCATCGTGCTTCGGTGATGATCGGGGTGCTGCCGATTGGTCGCCCGGTGCCGGGCGGCGACAGGATGGCGGCATTCTTCTGGAGCCTCCGGCCGGCAGACGCCGAGGTCGTGCGGGCGAGGGGGCTGCAGGCCTGGAAGGAGCGGGTACTCTCGTTATGGCCCGAGACCGCGCCCTATCTGGCGCAGATTGACAGTTTCGACGAACTGACGCTTGCCCGTTACGGCCACCACACGCTGAAGCTGCCGGCAGGCAGGCGGCTGGCCATCATCGGGGATGCCGCGCATTCGACGAGCCCACAGCTCGGGCAGGGTGCCAATATGGCTTTGCTGGATGCGGCGGCGTTGAGCCATGCCCTCAAGACGAGCGGCAATCTGGAAGACGCCCTGGCATCTTATGCAAGCGCGCGGCGCTGGCATGTGCGCGCCTTCCAGGCGCTGTCCTTGCTGTTCACACCTTTCTATCAATCGGACTCAGTGTTTTTGCCGTTCATCCGCGACCGGCTGGTCGCAACTGCAGCGCGGATGCCGCCGACGCCGCAATTGCTTGCCTCGACCGTGGCTGGAACACTGGTTGATCCGTTCCAGCCGGCCGGTCTCACGGAACCGGACTGGAGCAGGGCTGGCGCCGGCCCGGCCGGATCAGCGTCTAGCAGCGCGCTGTAGCAGCCTCCACAGGCACGAGCGCCTGCCTCTGTTCGCGACGGATGGCGATGGTCGCGATGACCAGCGCCAGCACGGGTGAGAGAGCCGCGAACAGCGGGACTGCTGCCAGGCCTGGGCCATGGTCGATGACCAGTCCGAGCAGCCAGGCACCCAGTGCATTGCCGAGGTTGAAGGCGGCGATGTTGAAGGACGAGACAAGGCTCTGGCCACCATCGCCGGCTTTGCCCAGCACCCAGAGCTGCAGCGGGGCCACCGTGGCGAAGCCGACCGCGCCGAGCAGGCCGACGAAGATCACCGCTGCGATCTGCTGATGGATGGCTGCGCCCATTGCCACCAGTGTGAGGGCCAGAACCGCCAATGTGCCGATGACCGTTGCAGTCAGCCGTTTGTCGGCGAGCTTACCGCCAAGCAGGTTGCCGACGAGGAGGCCGCCGCCGAAGACCAGGAGTATGGGGGAAACGGCAGCCTCCGGAAAGCCTGCAACCTGGGTTAGCAAAGGCGCGATATAGGTGAATGCGCCGAAGACACCGATCCAGGACAGAACGGTGACGGCAAGACCGATCAGTACGGCGGGGCGTACCAGGGCGGAAAGACCGCTGCCATCTTTCGTTTCGGTGTCATCGGCCGGCAAGCGTCTGGGCACCGCGAACTGAATCACTGCAAGCGCGACGATACCGATCAGCGTCACCGCCCAGAAGGTCGAGCGCCAGCCATAATGCTGGCCGAGCCAGGTGCCGAAGGGCACGCCAAGGATGTTGGCGGCGGTGAGGCCGGTGAACATGATCGCGATTGCTGTCGCCTTCTTGTCAGCGGCGACGAGGCTGGTCGCGACCACCGAGCCCACACCGAAGAACGTGGCGTGCGCGAAGGCGGTGACGACCCGGGCCGCCATCAATGTCCAGTAGTCCGGCGCCAGCGCACAGGCGGCATTGCCCAGCGTGAAGACCACCATGAGCGCCAGCAGCAGCGGTTTCTTCGGCAGTTTGGCGGTTGCGATACCGAGCAGCGGCGCTCCGAGGACGACGCCGAAGGCGTAGCCGGAGATGAGCAGGCCCGCAGCGGGGATGGAGACGCCGAGATCCTTGCCGACATCGATCAGCAGACCCATGATGACGAATTCGGTGACACCGATGCCGAAGGCACCGGCTGCGAGGGCATAAAGAGCAAGAGGCATGATAGCAGGTTTCCGAGATGCGGAGCGTTCGCACCGGAAAATGGACAGGCCTGCTGTCTTGAACTAGGCTGCCGTCAGGCAAAACATTCATGAACTGATTTCACAAACATGGCTGCGTCTCGCATAGATACCAATCGCCTCGGCGAAATGGACGTTTTCGTGCGTGTTGTGGAACTGTGCGGCTTTTCGCCGGCGGCGAGGGCGCTCAGGCTGTCGCCCTCTGCCGTCAGCAAGCTGATCGCGCGGCTGGAAGCCCGTCTTGGAACACGCTTGTTCAACCGCTCCACGCGCAAGCTGGCCCTGACTGCCGAAGGCGACATCTTCTACGAGCGTTGTGTGCGCATTCTGGCCGACGTCGACAGCGCCGAACATGAGGCTGCGGCAGGCGCTGCGCCGCGCGGACGCCTGAGGGTCAACTGCAACACGGCCTTTTCGCAGTGGCTGCTGACGCCGATACTGCCGGAATTTCTCGCCCATTATCCGGAAATCGTTCTCGATCTCGTCGTCTCGGATGTGGTGGTGAATCTCCTGCAGGAACACGCCGACGTGGCGATTCGCATCGGTCCGCTCGCCAATTCAAGCCTGATCGCGCGCAAGCTGGGCGAGAGCCGGGCAACAGTCGTGGCTTCGCCGGCCTATCTGCAGCGCGCCGGCACGCCGAAAACGCCGGCCGACCTTGCCAGCCACAATATGCTCGGTTTCGGGTTTTCGCGTCTGATCGAAGGCTGGCCATTCCTCGATGAAAACGGGCAGGTGGTGCGCATCGCCCCGCAGGGCAACGCACTGGTCAGCGATGGCGATACGATGAGGCGGCTTGCCATTGCCGGCCTGGGCATTGCACGCACCGCCCGCTTCCACATGGAAGAAGACCTTGCCGCCGGTCGCCTTGTGCCGCTGCTGGAGGACTACAGCCCAGGCGAAGTCGAGCCGATCCACGCGGTCTATGTCGGGCAAGGCGGTGCACTGCCGGCGCGCGTGCGTGCCTTTCTCGATTTCCTCGCCGAGAAGGTGCGGCTACGATAGGCCTGCCAGACGCAAACCCGCAGGTCTGGACGTTGTCCCTCGTGAGAAAGTCTGGTCGCGCCGCTCGAAATCGCGGCGGACGCCTGCAGATCGTTTGAGATCGGGCCGTGCGCAATTTTCCTTGAGCGGGATTGACGGCGCCGGTTCCTGTTGTTAAAGCCGAACCGTAACGTACGGTACGGTAACAATCGGCGATGGAAACGGACACCAGTCAGAGCGGAGCGGAGGCGCAGAATGCGCAGCCCGAAGCGCTGACCGATCGCCAGAAGGATGTGCTGGACACCGTCCTGAGGCTTCTCGTTGAAGAGGGCGATCACCTGTCGATGACGACGGTGGCGCGGCGGGCTTCCTGCTCCAAGGAAACACTCTACAAATGGTTCGGCGACCGTGACGGGCTGCTCACCGCCACCGTGCGCTGGCAGGCGTCGAAGGTGCGGGTCACCCCGGTCGACCAGGGCAATCCCGATCTGATCTCCCTGGTGGAAAGCCTGGAGGGATATGCGCGCGACTGGCTGAAAGTGATCGCCAGCGACACGTCGATCGCCCTGAACCGCGTTGCGGTCAGCCATGCCGGTTCGGGCAAGGACAATCTCGGCGCCATCGTGCTCGAAAACGGCCGCTTCGCGCTCGCCAAGCGCCTGAAGCCTGTGCTCGACGCAGGCAAGCGGGCAGGGCTGCTTGCCTTTGAGGATGCCGAAACCGCTTTTCGCACTTTTTTCGGATTGGTCGCGCGCGACGTACAGATCCGCCTTTTGCTCGGTGACTGGCCCGGCCTGACCGAAGCCACCATCGAAACCGATGCTGCGCGGGCCACCCAACAGTTTCTCGCTCTCTACGGGCAAAACCCCGGCCGCAAGGCCACTGACTTCAACGGGAAGGAATGAAGAAATGCGTGTCTATTACGATCGTGATGCCGATCTGAACCTGATCAAGGGCAAGAAGGTCGCTGTCATCGGCTATGGTTCACAGGGCCGTGCCCATGCGCTGAACCTCAAGGATTCCGGCGTCAAGGAAATCGCCATCGGCCTCAAGGCCGGCTCGGCGACCGCCAAGAAGGTCGAAGCCGATGGTCTCAAGGTGCTCACCGTCGCGGAAGCAGCCAAGTGGGCCGACCTGATGATGATGGCGACGCCTGACGAACTGCAGGCCGACATCTACAAGAACGAGATCGCTCCGAACATTCGCGACGGCGCGGCAATCGCCTTCGCACACGGCCTCAACGTGCATTTCGGCCTGATCGAGCCGAAGGCGACCGTCGACGTGCTGATGGTTGCGCCCAAGGGCCCTGGCCACACCGTGCGCGGCGAATACCAGAAGGGCGGCGGCGTGCCGTGCCTGGTTGCCGTCCATCAGGATCCGTCGGGCAATGCGCTCGATCTGGCGCTTTCCTATGCCTGCGGCGTTGGCGGTGGTCGCTCCGGCATCATCGAGACCAATTTCCGCGAGGAATGCGAGACCGACCTGTTCGGCGAACAGGCAGTGCTGTGCGGCGGTCTGGTCGAACTGATCCGCGCTGGTTTCGAGACGCTGGTGGAAGCCGGTTACGCACCGGAAATGGCGTATTTCGAGTGCCTGCACGAAACGAAGCTGATCATCGACCTGATCTATGAAGGCGGCATCGCCAACATGAACTACTCGATCTCGAATACCGCCGAGTGGGGTGAATACGTCTCGGGTCCGCGCATCATCACCGCCGAGACCAAGGCAGAGATGAAGCGCGTTCTCACCGACATCCAGACCGGCAAGTTCACGTCGGAGTGGATGCAGGAATACCGCTCCGGTCTCGCCCGCTTCAAGGCAACCCGCCGTCTCAACGACGAACACCCGATCGAACAGGTCGGCGAGAAGCTGCGCGGCATGATGCCGTGGATCTCGAAGAACAAGCTGGTCGACAAGGCCAAGAACTAAGACTGTCCGGCCGCACATCGATGCGGGACGCGCACCCTCAAACGATGCGCAGTGACAAAATCAAAGGCCGGCGAGTCACTTCGCCGGCCTTTTTCATGTGCCATTCCGGCACGGGTCCAACTGGCATGAAGCTCGCTTGTCATTGATTGACAGGGGCGAGATCCAGAACGGGTGAGCCCCGGGCGACCATCTTCACTCCGTGACGGGGTGAACCAGGTATTTCCGTACCGATTCGGCCGGTCCCGCGGGGGGCTCCCGGCGACGGTGCGAGAGCCGGCGCGGCGGGGGGCCGCGCCGGCTCAGTCAACACCTCAATAACGGTAGGGCGAAACACATTGCCGGCGCGGTCCGTAGTTGGGCTGGAAGGTGTTGTCCCAGGCCCGGTACGACCGATAGCGCGAATAGCACCATTGCACGTGGCCGGATGCGCGTGGGGCGCGATAGATACGTGGACGCGGCTGATAATAGTTGTCGTTGTACATCAGGCCGGAGCCGAGCAGGCCAAGCCCGAGATAGACGCCGGAGTTGTCCCAGCCGCGGCGGTAGTGGCGGCGATAGCGCCAACCGTCGTCGCGCCAGCCACGGTCGCCACGCCAATGGCGGCCACGCCAGCCATCGCCACGCCACCCGTCACCGCGCCATCCGTCGCGACGCCAGCCACGATCGCCGCGCCAGCCGTCACCACGCCAGCCGCGGCGCCATTCATTGTTCCTGATGCCGCCACCGCCACCACCGCCGGCCCAGCTGTCGCGAACCTTCACGATGTCGGACTGTGCCGGGGTTGCCGGTACTGCCGGTGCGGGCATGGGAACAGAAAAGGCCGGCGCCGAGAGGCCGACAAGCAGGCCGAGCGTCACGAGCCCGGTGCGGAAGTTGATGAGCCGTTTCATAACACTCTCCATAAACCACAGGCCCCGCGCCCTTGGATTCCGAGGGAGAGCACGACAATGGGCTTCGATCCATGAACGGGCGATGAATGGAAAGGTTTCATCAACTATTCCAAACGGCTTGTCGCGTCCCGTTATCGAACAGGTTCAGCCCATGGTTCAACCCTAGGGATCAGCCCTTGTCTTTGATGCCGCTTGCAGGCAAAGCTCGGGTCATGTCGCTGCGCCTCGCTACCTTCAATGTCGAGAACCTGATGAACAGGTTCGATTTTTCGGGCTACCGCAACCAGCTCAACGAAGATCGAACGCTGGCGCTCTTCGATATCCGCAGCGAGGCCGAGTACCGGCAGCTCGAGCAGGCCAGGGTCATCGCCCATTCCGACGACACCCGCCAGCTTACGGCGCTGGCGATCGCTGCGACGCGCGCCGACATCATCTGCCTGCAGGAGGTGGACAATATCGAGGCGTTGAAAGCCTTCGAATATGGCTATCTGTTCAAGATGGTCGGCGAGGGCTACCGCCAGAAATACACCACCGACGGCAACGATTCCCGCGGTATCGATGTTGCCGTCATGATGCGCACCGAAACTGCGCATGGCCAGCCTATCGACTTCGTGCGCATGACCAGCCATGCCTATGTCACTTTCGAGCAGTTCGGCCTGTTCACGCCGGAGCTCGCCGCGCTCGGCTATGAAGCCAACGAGCGCATCTTCCGGCGCGATTGCCTGGAGATCGACGTCACGGTCGGTGGCGTGCCGCTGACGCTCTATCTGGTGCATTTCAAGTCGATGGGGCCGCCACGCAATGGTCTCGACGGCCGCGCCGCGACCATGCCGCTGCGCAATGCGGAAGCGCGCGCGGTTCGCCGCATCATCGAACAGCGTTTCGGCGCCGAACATGCCGCCTCCAAGCGGTGGGCGATCTGCGGCGACATGAACGACTACCGCCATCGCGTCCTGATCGGTGGCGACGGTTATGCCGGGTACAACTTCAAGCCGGTGGCGG
Source organism: Mesorhizobium sp. EU05-FHT14A09 (assembly GCF_058790995.1). Classification (NCBI taxonomy): domain Bacteria; kingdom Pseudomonadati; phylum Pseudomonadota; class Alphaproteobacteria; order Hyphomicrobiales; family Phyllobacteriaceae; genus Mesorhizobium; species Mesorhizobium sp. EU05-FHT14A09. The sequence continues at coordinate 744,770 of NZ_JBYTDF010000002.1, read as the reverse complement.
AGGCCGAATCCTGCCTGAACGTTTTCCTGGCGGACGGTTTTGCCGAGAACATCGTCGAACGACGTCCCGAAATGGATCGCTGGACGCTCTATCACACGCGCGGGCCGCAGGAGCGGCATCTCTGCCAGCTCGACTACATCCTGTTGTCAAAAGGAATGGCGGCGCGCAACGCCGCCATTCCCGACATCATCCGCAACGGACAGCCCTGGCGCACGCCGTTTCCGCCGGGCCAGGAGATCGAGCGGTTCCCGCGCATCGGATGGGACAGGCCGAAGGCTTCCGACCATTGCCCAGTGGCGGTCACGCTGGATCTCGTCTGAGCATGGCGCGTTTCGAGATTCCGCGCGGCATCATCCTGCCTGTCGCTTCGGTGGACGTGCGACTCGACCCCGAGCCGCACCCGTTCGAAATCGACAACATGACGCTGATCGAAGAGAACTGGCGGCTGGAGCATGCAGCCAACCCTCATCTCTACGATGGCATCCTGACGCTGCCTTCGGAGCTCAGGTTCAACGCTGACGGCGAACTTATCGGGCGATGCCATTTGGCACGGTTCGCAACGATGCTCTACTGGCGCAAGAACAAGGGCAGCCCCGACATCGAGCATTGTTTTGCCCAGGCCGCCTTGGTGGCGCGCGACGGTGCGCTGGTGGCTGTGCGGATGGGGGCGCATACGGCCAATGCCGGCCGCGTCTATTTTGCCGCGGGCTCGTTCGAACCCGAGGATTTTGTCGACGGCCGTGCCGATACGGTTGGCAACATGCATCGCGAAGTGATGGAAGAGACCGGGCTTGACCTGACCCATACGCCGCGCGAGCCCGGCTACCATCTGCATTCGATCAACGGTTCGACCATGCTGTTTCGCCGTTATTATCTTGGCGAGGATGCCGAGACAGCGGCCGAGCGGATCCGCGCCTTCGTTGCCTCGGAGGCCGAGCCGGAGATCGAAGGACCGGTGGTCATCCGTTCGGAAAGCGATCTGCCCGAAGGGACGCTCAACCATCTCGCCGCCGTCGCCCGCTGGCATTTCGCCTGACCTCGGTAACCCCCTTGCTACCGGCGTGCCGTTGCGTCACTGGTTGGCGTCGGCGACCCTTGCCGATGGCTCGAGAGGGAAGAGGCGATCATGCAGGCTGTTCGAATGCGGCTTTGGGCCGGCGTCCTTGCGCTGGCAATGGTGTCCTATAGCGGTGCTGCTGGTGCGCTCGACAGCGGCAATACGGGCGCCAAGGTGGTCGTTAAGCCACTGGCTTCGGTGACGACGACCGCCAGCGGACAACCGATCGTCCTGCCGCAGAAAAATGTGCAGGTTCTGGTCTCGACCTATGAGATCCCGAGCGGAGCGACCTTGCCCGTGCACCAGCATCCGTCAGCCCGCTATGCCTATGTGCAAGGCGGCACTTTGCAGGTGACCAATGTCGAGACCGGCAAAAGCAAGACCTACCAGACCGGCGATTTCATCGTCGAAATGATCGGTACCTGGCATCAGGCCGTCAACGTTGGCGCCGATCCGGTCAAGCTTCTGGTCATAGACCAGGTCGAAGAGGGGACGGCAAACACGCTGCTGCGGAAGTAATACCAACGGTCATATTGAATGACCGTTGGAGCGCACGCCAATTGACTGTGTTCTTGGGCGCCGCGCCCATTGGCGCGTAAGCCTAGAGCGTTTCCGTTTTTTCACGAAAACGCGGAAACGCTCTAGTTTTTTGTTTTCGTCGCATTTTTGTAACGCCAAGTGATTCCACTTGGCTACAAAATGCTCTAGCGGCCCGGATGGGCCGCGCCGGCGATTGAGGCGTCCTGGATGTGTCAACATCCAGGACCTTTGGCATAAGCTCTATTCGTGGCGCAGGGCTTCGATCGGGTCCAGCCGCGCGCCGCGCAGGGCCGGGAAGAAGCCGAAGACCATGCCGATCAGGGCCGAGAAACCGACGGCGAGCAGGATGACGGCAGGGCTCGGCGAGAAGGGGATAGACATCGTCAAAGCCGCCAGTCCCGCCAGGGAGAGGCCGAGCATGATGCCGATGATGCCACCGAGCAGGGACAGCACCGTCGCCTCGACCAGGAACTGGATGAGGATGTGGCGCTCATGTGCGCCGATGGCAAGTCGGATGCCGATCTCGCGCGTGCGCTCGGTGACCGATACCAGCATGATGTTCATGATGCCGATGCCGCCGACCAGCAGGCTCACGCCGGCAACGGCGCCCAGCATGCCGGTCATGGTCGCGGTGGCGGACGCCATCGTGTCGGCGATCTGCGTCATGTCGCGGATGTCGAAGTCGTTTTCGCCGTCAGGCGGCACGCGTCGTGCATCGCGCAAAATGCCTTCGACGCGCGGCAGAAGCTCCGACGTCGGCGTGGCTTCATCGGCGGAGACATAGATGTTGTCGACGTTGCGATTGCCGGCGATGCGCCGCTGAAAGGCGTGCAGCGGCATCAGCACGACATTGTCCTGGTCCTGGCCGAAACCGGTGTAGCCCTTCGCCTCGAGCAGGCCGATGATCTGACAGCTCATGCGGTTTACGCGGATTGCCTCGCCGACCGGATCGCCGGCGCCGAAGAATTGCTGGCGCACCGTCTCGCCGATCAGGCACACGCCCGCGCCCGAGCGGGTCTCGGATTCGGAAAAGGCGCGGCCGGAAGCGAGCTTCCAGTCGCGCGCATCGAGGAAGGCGCTTTCGGTGCCGGTCACGCTGGTGACCAGGCTTTCCGTACCGAAAACGGCACGCACCTGCTTTTGCGCCGCAGGCGCGATCGCCCGCGCTCCGGTCAATTGTCTGGACAGCGCCTCTGCGTCCTTTTCTTCGAGCGGCCGGGCGACGGAATCGGAGGTTCTCGGGCCGTTGAAGCGGCCGGAGCGCACCACGAGCAGGTTCGAGCCCAGCTTGGAGATGTCCGCTTTCACCTTCTGCGTGGTGCCGGAGCCGATGGTCAGCATGGCGATGACGGCGGCGACGCCGATGACGATGCCGAGCAGGGTGAGGAACGAGCGCAACGCATTGCGGCGCACCGAACGCAGCGCGAGACGAATGGTTTCCCAGATCATAGGGCGGCCTCCGCGGTTCTTGCGTCGGAAGCGACATGTCCGTCGAGGAAACGGATGGTCCTGCCGGCATAGGCGGCGATGTCCGGCTCATGCGTGACCATGACGATGGTCAGGCCAAGTTCCCGGTTCAGCCGGGTGAGCAGATCCATGATCTCGTGGCTGCGCGCCGTATCGAGATTGCCGGTCGGCTCGTCGGCCACCAGGAGCGTCGGACGGCTGACGATGGCGCGGGCAATGGCCACGCGCTGCTGCTGGCCGCCGGACAGCTCGGCGGGCGTATGGTGTTCGCGCCCGGTCAGCCCCACTTCGGCCAGTGCCTGCATGGCAAGTTGCCGGCGTTCGGTGTGGGCAGCACCGCGATAGATCAGCGGCAGTTCGACATTCTCGACGGCGGTGGTGCGCGGCAGAAGATTGTAGCCCTGGAAGACGAAGCCGATATGCAGGTTGCGCAAGGTCGCGCGGCGGCCGCGATCGAGGCGGCCGGCATCGACGCCCATGAAGCTGTAGGTGCCGGCGGTCGGCGTATCGAGGCAACCGACGATGTTCATCGCCGTCGATTTGCCCGAACCGGAAGGGCCCATGATGGCGACGAATTCGCCACGCGGAATGGCAAGATCGATGCCGGCCAGGGCATTCACCCGCGCCTCACCGTCGCCATAGGTCTTCCAGACTTTGTCGAAATTGATCAGCGGAGCCCTAGCCCGCATTTCTCACACTCCATGCGGTCTGCGTTGCTCTTTGGGCGAGGTGGATACGGCGTCGAGGGGCGAAAAGCGTATAGGGACATACGGTTGAGCCACTCGACGCCGTAGACGCCCGCCGAAAGGCAACCCGGAGGGCCGGTTGAAGAAGCCGACAGAGTGCGTCGCCGTGCTTGCGCGATGCCCCGCATCGCGGCTGTGCACGGCTCCTACCCTGTCGGCTTCTTGAACCGGCGCAGGCCGCAGCGAGTGTAAGAAATGCGGGCTAGACATGGTCAGCTGCGCTGCTGGGCGGCGGTGATGACGAGATCGCCTTCGCCCAGTCCCGAGAGAACCTCGGTCAGGTCGCCATTGGTCGAGCCCACGGTGACATCCACGGGGTGGGGCCGGCCGTCCTTCAGGATGAACAGTCGGCGTGTTCCCTCCGGCCCGCGTGCCTGCTGGCGGTCGCGCGGGCCGGCGTTGATGCGGTTCGGGCGACCAGTGAACATCGACAGCAGGCTGAATTCGCGGTTGCGCGTATCGGCGCTTGGCCGGAAACGGAACGCGGATGACGGGACGGTCAGGGCGCCCTTGGCCTGCTTGGTCACGACGGAGACGGTCGCGGTCATGCCGGGGCGCAACAGCAGTTCGCCATTGTCCACCTCGAGGCGCGCCTTGTAGGTGACGACGCCATCGGTGGTGACCGACGCGTAGGCGATTTCGCGGATCTGCGCGTTGAACGGGCGTTCGGGGAAGGCATCCACAGTGAAACGCGCATTCTGGCCGGGTTGCACGGTGCCGATGTCGGCCTCGTCGATCGCTGCCTGCACTTCCATCTTCTTCAGGTCGGCGGCAATGACGAACAGGACGGGCGCCTGCAGCGACGACGCGACGGTCTGGCCGGGATCGACCGACCGGGTCAGCACGATGCCGTCGATCGGTGCATAGATCGTGCTCTTGGCGAGATCCGTCTGCTGTGCCTTGAGATCAGCATTTGCAATCGCCAGGCTGGCTTCCGCGCTGTCCAGCGCGGCCTTGGCGCGGTCGCGGGCGGCCAGCGCGGTGTCGAGCGCCTGCTGAGTGGCCATGCCACGCTTGGTCAGTTCGGAGGTGCGCGACAGGCTCTGCTCGCTTTCACGCAGCGTGACCTGGGCAGTTTCGACTGCCGCGGCTGCCGCTTTCGCCGAAGCCTTGGCGCGTTCGATCTGGACTTCCAGCTTGGTGGTGTCGAGTGAAGCCAGCACGTCGCCCTTCCTGACCTGCTGGTTTTCCTCGACGGAGACGGTACGGACGATGCCAGAGAGTTCAGATGAAATGTCGACCTGGGTCAACGGCTGCAAGGTGCCGGTTGCCGAAACCTGGACGGTGAGGTCGGCGCGCGCGGCGGGTTGTGTGGTGTAGTCGATGCGGGCAGGGGTGCCTGCATACCAGCGCCAGCCACCGAAGGCGGCCGCGATGACAAGCACGGCCAGAACGGCAAAAAACCAGCCGCGCCGGCGTCGTTTGTTTGTTCCTGGTCCGTCGAGGTCGAGGGACGCCCTGATGGCGGAAGCCTCTTCCGCCCCTGGCTGCTTGACAGTCTGGTCCACGCCGGACCCCTATGCTGCTCGTAATGTCCCTACTTGCGACACATCAGGTTTTGTGTGGGCAATAGCAAATTAATTTTCAGTCATGTTGGAAAAAGGACGAGCGGGAATTCGGTCATGGCGGCACGCAACTATCTGATTTATGACGTTTTTACGGATGACCGGCTGGCCGGAAATCCACTGGCTGTGGTGCTCGACTGCGAAGGGCTGGACCTCGAGGCCATGCAACGCATCGCCCGCGAGTTCAATTTGTCCGAATCGGTCTTCGTGCTGCCGCCGGAGAACCCGCGTCACCGGGCCCGCATCCGTATTTTCACGCCGGACTACGAGATGCCTTTTGCCGGGCACCCGACCGTTGGCAGCGCCATCGCCCTGGCCGAGCTGGAAGAGCGCACGGAGGATGCGATCTTCGTGCTGGAGGAAAACATCGGGCCGGTGCGCTGCGCCGTCAGCCGCGGCGAGGGCGCCACCTTCGCCGAGTTCGACCTTGCCAAATTGCCTGAGCAGCTCAAGCTCACAGCCGAGCCTGATGCGATCGGCGCGGCGCTGGGGCTCGGGCCGCACGAGATCGGCTTCGAGAACCACCGTGTCGCCTTTTTCAGCGCCGGCGTGCCCTATGTCACCATCCCGGTTGCCAATCTGGCGGCCGCGGCCAAGGCACGGCTCAACAACGACATGTGGGCACAGTTGGCGCCGAAGAAGAGCGAATGGGCTTTTGCCAGCCCCTACGTCTACTGCCGCGAAACCGTGAACAGGGAAAGCGCCTTCCACGTGCGTATGATCGTGCCCGGCAATCCGTCCTATGAGGATCCGGCAACCGGTTCGGCCGCGGCCGCCTTTGCCGGTGCCATCATGCATTTCGACCAGCCGGGCGATGGCATGACGCGCTGCTGGATCGAACAGGGCCTGGAAATGGGGCGCCCGTCGCGAATCCGTCTCGAACTCGATGTCGCGGGCGGCAGGCTGGCGTCCGCCCGCATTGGCGGGCAGGCGGTCAAGGTGGGCGAGGGCAAGCTGTTCGTGTGATCGAACGGCCGTTGATCGGCCCGCAAAAGGGTGCGGCAAAAAGAACCGTAACGATTTGTCGGGAAATGAAGCGACAGGGGCTGGACAGGAGGGGGAGCGGCGGCTATATGCCCGCCCAAGCTGGTTTTCACCAGCCCCGTGGGTGATTAGCTCAGTTGGTAGAGCAGCTGACTCTTAATCAGCGGGTCGTAGGTTCGATCCCTACATCACCCACCATTTCAATCACTTAGATGGCATTCCGAAAGCGACCTGTTCTCACAGGTTGCTTCTGTGTCGTGGAAGTCGCGCCGGTTCTGCTCCGGCGCGATATGCTTGGATGTCCTGCTATGGCTGGCGAGGCAGGAGCCGAAACAGTTCAGTCCCGATAGACTTCGACGTTGATGAAGTCGGGATAGACATCGACCCGGATCGCCGGTGTTCCGTTCAGAATCGCCTGCCGCGACGCCTTGCTCGCGGCTCCCCGGTTCAGCATCTCTTCAAGCCTGGCCCGGTTGCCCTTGTCCGCGAAGAACGAATCCGTCTCGTCCTCGGAATCACCCTTGCCGTAGACATAGAGGTTGGCTCTGTCCTGCCGGATGATCGCGGCAACGCTGGTGAGGCGCTCGCCATTGGAATTGAAATGGTCGGCGGCGCTCAGCCTGGCGACATAGGATTCGATTGGCTGCGCGAAAGCGGCGCATGGTGCCACGGCCATCAACAGGCCTACGGACAAGAACAACGATTTCATGATGACCCCTCATTTGGACGGGGACACTTATCCGGTAGCGCTGCGGCTGTCATCTCAGCCCGATGAAATAGGCCGCAACGATCTGAACGCAGGTGATCGGGCTCGCCTCCCTCCAGACCGACTGTGTTGCCTGAGCGCGCCGAGAACTGCTGTCAGGCGACCCCGATCGGATGGGAACCTATCGATCGCTGGGCGGAGGCGACAAGTGCGACGATCGTCGTATAGGCAGCTTGGAGGAGCGACCTGTCTGTTGCATCGGACCAAGAGGCGGTACGCTACGTCTGCTATCTCAGCGAAGTAACATTTTGTCAGGCTATGAGGATCTTCGCTTCCTTGGCCGCGGCCAGGAAGGCCTCCCGGGCAATCCTGGGTTCGCCGCCACCGCCGAGTACGCGCATGCAGGCCATCCTTGCTACGATCCGCTGTGCCGTTTCACCAATCGGCCAGTGGTAGAGCAGCAATTCCGCGGCGTCGCGCGTGCTCTTTACCATTTTCTTTCCTGCAGGCAGTCGCACAGCGACCGGTTCGTCGAATGTGCCTGTTTCGCGATGATCCATGAGCAAGTCTCCAACGAGGCCCCACGGAACATCATACGGCGCAACACGTCTGTTGGTTTCTTCACATTCTCGCATGCACGCTCACGTTGCGTGATGTGCCACAGCGCCCGTCCCTGTATCAGCTGTCTTCCGAGACAGTTTTGCCGTCGTCCTCATCGACAAGGATGAGCGCGCTGACTTGTCACTTCTCGAACGAGGCCTCGCAGTACTCACGTTGACCGCTATTTCCCGCAATAGCGGTCGTTGATGTCGTTTGCCGCATTGGCGTCGGGGCCGACGCGATGATAGGCGCAGGGGCCGGCTGCGGTGGTGAACAGCTGCTTGTCGTAATAACGCGGTCCGCCGAACAACATCTCCACCAGCGTCCGCCCGGCCGGTAAGTAGCGTTCCTCGTGGTGGACGCGCTGCTTCTTGTGGGGGTGCTTCTTCTCGCCGGCAAAGCTCGGCGCGGCGAGGCCGACTGCCAGGACCGCCGTGAGTGTGCAGGTCGCGAAACGCTTCATCACCAATCTCCTTGCTTTGGCTCAGGAAGCTGGAGCCACGGGGAAAGTTCCCCCGCGCTTCGGAAAATCTCTGAAAAGCCGTGCGTTGGCAATGCCACGCGACGGAGGCTCGCCGCAGTTGGCAGGCAAGACCAGGGGCTATTTTTCCGAAACGCCGGCTTCAGCGAAACTTGCCATGCCGGCGTGGCACGCGAGCGCCGAGCGGATGAGATTGACGGCGAGGCAAGCGCCGGATCCTTCGCCGAGGCGCATGCCGAGATCGAGCAGCGGCGTCAGGCCCAGCGCCTGCAGCAGGCCGCGATGGCCGGCTTCCGCCGAGACATGGGCGGCAATGGTGTGGGCGAGGCCTGCCGGATGCAGCTTGGCCAGGGGAGCGGCCGCAGCGGTGCAGACGAAGCCGTCCAGCAGCACCGGCACATTGCGATGCCGTGCAGCAAGCGTCGCGCCGAAGATGGCTGCCAGTTCACGCCCACCGAGCGCTGCCGCGGCCCTGAGCGGGTCGGCAAGCACCGCAGCATGGCGGTCCAGGCCGGCTTCGATGGCGACGATCTTGCGTTTCAGGCCGGCATCGTCGACGCCGGTGCCGCGACCGGTCCATTTCTCCGCGCCACCGCCGAACAGGGCAGCCGAAATCGCCGCGGCCGGGGTGGTGTTGCCGATGCCCATTTCGCCCAGGCAGACGAGGTCGAGATCGGCATCCACGGCGTCATAGCCGGCGGAGACGGCGGCAAGGAAAGCCGCCTCATCCATGGCGGCACCCTGCGTGAAGTCGCCGGTCGCATGGTCGAGATCGAGCGGGATGACATCGAGTTCCGCACCCGTCGCGCGGGCGAGCTGGTTGATGGCTGCTCCGCCATGGGCGAAGTTGGCCACCATCTGCACGGTGACTTCCGAAGGGTAGGCCGATACGCCCTGAGCGGTGACGCCATGGTTGCCGGCGAAGACGAACACCTTCACCCGGTCGAGCCGAGGCATGTCGCGGCCCTGCCAGCGCGCCAGCCAGGCGGCGATGGTTTCCAGCCGGCCGAGGCTGCCCTGCGGTTTCGTCAACGTATCCTGACGGCGCGCGACAGCCGCCGCGGCCGTTTCACTGCCATCCGGCAGGTTGCGGCAGGCGGCATGCAATTCGTCAAAGGATTTGAAGGACATGGCGGGTTTGTCTCCAAAACGGAATCAGGTGAGTGCGACGGACGCGACGATGAGGATGGCGATCTCGCAAAGCTGCTGCAGGGCGCCGGCGGCATCGCCGGTGTGGCCGCCAATCTGGCTGAGGCAGAGCTTGCGGAAATAAGCGAAGATCACGGCGAGCAGGATCGCGGCAGCGATCGCGCTGCCAAAGCCCAGCACCAGCAGCGCAACGGCGCCCAGGATGATGCCTGACTGGGCAGTGCCCAGCGAAACCGTACCGATGCGGGAAGAAAGACCTTCGGCGGTGGCAGACGGCAGCCAGTGCAGGAAGGCGCCGAGCAGGCCGCGCGAGGCGGCATGGGCAGCGACCAGCGCCAGCAAGGCGGACCAGCCGTTGGAAAACTCCGCGAGCGCGCTCCAGCGGATGAGGATGCTCAGGCCGAGTGCGGAAGCACCATAGGCGCCGATGCGGCTGTCATGCATGATCTCGAGCTTGCGTTCCGGAGTGCGGCCGCCGCCGAAACCGTCGGCGACGTCGGAAAACCCATCCTCATGCAGGGAGCCGGTGGACAGCATCATGGCAGCCAGTGCAAGCGCTGCGGCGGGGCCCGATGCGACGCCGAAGCTCGTTGCCAGCGTGAACACGGCCGCGCCGATGATCGCCACCACCACACCGGCAATCGGAGCTGCCCAGATCGCGTCTGCCAGCTTGCGGTCGCCGAAATCCAGAACCGGCAAAGGCAATCGCGTGAAGAAGACCAGTGACAGTGCGATGTCGGTGGCGATTCTGGCCGAGGCTGAGTTCGTGCTCATGGGTTCATCGCGATGGCATGGAAGAAGGTGCCGCTAACCAGGCCACGCCGCGCGCCCGAAGAGCCGAGCGAGTTGCCGAGGCCATCGGCAAGATCGGCAAGCGGCGCGTCCGAACCGGCGTCGATCACTTGCGCATAGTGGAATTCATGGCCGCGCACGACCGTGCCGGACGTCCCAAGGGCGCAGTCGCTTTTCAATCGCGCTTCGCGATAGCCGAGATTCATCTTGCGCTTGGCAAATGACGTGGAGTGGCCGAGCAGGCCAAGCATCGCATGGGTGACGCCGTCGGCGTCTTCGAGCGTGTTACCCAGCGTCATGAAGCCCCCGCACTCGCCGTGAACCGGTTTGGACGCGGCAAAGCGCAGCATGCCGGCGCGGAAATTCGCTGCGGCGGCGAGCGTGCCTGCGTGCAGTTCCGGATAACCACCCGGCAGCCAGCAGATATCACAGCCGGCATCCGGCGCTTCGTCGGCGAGCGGCGAGAAGGGCACGATCTCGGCGCCGGCCCCGCGCCAATGCGTGGCGACATGTGGATAGACGAAGGTGAAGGCAGCATCCTCGGCGAGCGCGATGCGCTGGCCGGGCGGCGGCAGCGCCGCGCCGAAATCGCCTGCAGCCGGTTGCAGCGGCGCCGCCAGCGCCATGATCGCATCGAGGTTGAGAGAGGTTTCGGCCATGTCGGCGAGCCGGTCGAGATGCGACATCAGGCCGGCATGTTCGCTGGCCTGGACCAGACCGAGATGGCGCTCAGGCAGAGCCAGGGCGGAATCGCGCTGGATCGCGCCCACCACCGGCAGGCCGAGCGCCTCGATGGCATCGGCGCACAGCTTGCGATGGCGCTCGCTGCCGAGACGATTGAGCACGACGCCGGCGATGCGCACATTGGGGTCGTAGCAGGCAAAACCCTTGGCGATCGCCGCGGCCGTCGTCGACTGGCCGGAAACGTCGAGCACCAGGAGCACCGGCAATCGGTAGAGCCGGGCGAGGTCGGCCGCCGAACCGGTGCGGCCATCCGGGGAGGGAATGCCGTCGAACAGGCCCATGGCGCTTTCCAGCACCACCAGTTCGGCATCGCCGGCAGCGCGTGCCGCCAGGCCGTTGAGCAGGGAAGGCGGCATCGCCCAGCTGTCGAGGTTGACCCCGGGAAGACCGGTGGCGGCGGCATGGAAGCCTGGGTCGATGTAGTCCGGGCCGGACTTCGCGCCGCGCACGCGCACCCCGCGCCTTGCCAGCGCACGCAGTATGCCGATGGTGACGCTGGTCTTGCCGGAGCCGGAGCGCGGGGCGCCGACGATGATGGCGCCAGCGTTCATGGCTTGGCCGCCAGCCGTTCACGCATGGCAACGATGCCGCCGATGACGATCAGCGCCGGCGACACGATCGCTTCGCGTACAGCGGTCTCCACCAGCGTGCCGAGGGTGGCAATGACGGTGCGTTCCTGCGGCAGCGTGGCATTTTCGATCAGCGCGGCAGGGGTATCGGATGCCAGCCCGCCGGCCAGCAGGTCGGCGATCGTCGCTTCCATATGGGTCAGGCCCATATAGATGACGATGGGCTGGCCGGTGCGGGCGAGCGCCTGCCAGTCCGGGCGATCGTCGGAAACCGCGGCAAAGCCGGTCGCCAGGATGATGGCACCGTTGATGCCGCGCATGGTGGCCGGAATGCCGGCCGAGGTCAGTCCGCCAAAGGCCGAGGTCACGCCGGGCAGGACGCGATAGGGTATGCCGTGTTCGGTCAGCGCCAGCGTCTCTTCGCCACCGCGCCCGAAGACGTAGGGGTGGCCACCCTTCAGGCGCACCACCTTGCGGCCTTCCCTGGCGAGCTTGACCAGCAGTGTGTTGATCTCACCCTGCGGGATGGACAGCCGGCCGCCGCGCTTGCCGACATAAAACTTCTCGGCCTGCTCGGCGACGTCGATGATCTCCCGGGAGACCAGCGCGTCATGCACCAGCGCATCGGCCTGGCCGAGTGCTGAAAGCACTTCCAGCGTCAGCAGGCTCGGATCGCCCGGGCCTGAGCCGGCCAGCCAGACATGACCGGGTTCGAGTTGTGGCTTGTGTGCGGTCAGCTTTTCGAGCGTCGCGGAAAGCGTCATAGCCGGTTCCTGAAACGGCGCTGGTAATAGGCGTCGTAGAGTGAACTCTCGGTGAAGTCCTCTGCGGCGAGCGAGCGCCCGACGAAGATCAGCGCGGTGCGCTCGATCGGGTCGGCGGTCAGTATGGCGGCGACGGTCTCCAAAGTCGCGCGGATGACGCGTTCGTCCGGCCAGCTGGCACGAAAGACGATGGCGACAGGGCAATCGCCGCCATAATGCGGGGTCAGTTCCGTCACCACCTGCTCGATGGCGTGAATGGCGAGGTGTATGGCCAGCGTCGCGCCCGTTCGTCCGAAGGCCGACAGGGTCTCGCCGGGCGGCATCTTGGATGCGCGGCCCGAAACGCGGGTCAGCACCAGGCTTTGCGCCACTTCCGGGATGGTCAGCTCGCGTTTGAGCGCTGCCGCGGCCGCGGCGAAGGAAGGCACGCCTGGGGTGAGCGTGTAAGCGATGCCGTTGCGTTCGAGCCGGCGGATCTGCTCGGCGACGGCGCTCCACACCGAGAGATCGCCGGAATGCAGCCTCGCCACGTCCTGTCCAGCCTTGTCGGCGGCGACATATTCGGCCTCGATCTCGTCGAGCGACATCGGTGCGGTGTCGACCAGCCGTGTGCCCGGCGCGCAATGCTCGAGCAGTTCCGGCGCCACGATCGAACCGGCATAGAGGCAGACCGGGCAGGAGGCGAGCAGCCTGGCGCCGCGCAAGGTGATGAGATCGGCAGCGCCGGGACCGGCGCCGATGAAATGTACGGTCATGCCGAGGCTCCGCTGACAGCGATGGCGCAGGTGACGGCGCCGGTGACGAGGCGCGGGCCAAGCAGGCGCGCGTCCTTGCCGGCCGCCGCGAGTGCCGCGCTTTCCGAAACGGATGGCGAGCCGGCAATAGCGCGGGAAATATCGGAACGGGTGAGGGTGTCGTCGCTCTCATCGGCGCCTTCGACGACGATCACCGCAAGGCCAAGCCGCTCCGCAGCGGCAAAGATGGCGGCCTCGTTCCGCTTGAAACTGGTGGTGGCGAGCGCGGAGAGCGCGGAGCGATCAAGGGTGTGGCTGTGAAGGGCCGCGTCCAGTGCCGCCAGAACACTGGCCGTATCCACGCCTTTGCGACAGCCTATGCCCGCGACGATCATGGTTTGACCCAACTCCACTGCGTCACCGGCAGGGCGGGTCGCCAGGCCTGCATGGTGCCGACGGGCGCGGCGCGCGAAATGGCGATGCGCGTCAGTGTGCCGCCCAGTTCCGCCTGGCGGGCGACCAGCAGCGCCTCCATCTCCAGCGTGACCGCATTGGCGACGCAGCGGCCGCCGGAAGGCAATGCTTTCAAGGCGGCATCGAACACGCCGGCATCGGTGCCGCCGCCGCCGATGAAGATGACATCGGGCGCACTCAGGCCGGACAACGCTTTCGGAGCCTCACCTTCGATCACGGTCAACTCCGGCACGCCGAAAGCAACGGCGTTGCGCCGGGTGCGTCCCGCGCGTTCGGCGTTGGCTTCGATGGCGACGGCGCGCAGCGAAGGATGCGACAGCATCCACTCGATGGCGACGGAGCCGGAGCCGGCGCCGATGTCCCACAGAGTTTCGCCACGACGTGGCGCCAGCGCGGACAGCGTCATGGCGCGCACTTCGCGCTTGGTGATCTGGCCGTCGGTTTCGAACAGCTCATCAGGGAGACCGGAAGCCAGGGGCAGGATGCGCGCCTGCGTTTCCGATTCAATTTCGAGCGCCAGGGTATTGAGTGGATTGATGTTTTTGAGATTGAAGGCATCGGCGCGCGCGCCGCGGACGAGTTCGTCCGGACCACCGAGTGCCTCCAGCGCAGTCAGCCGGGACGGGCCGAAGCCCAGTTCGGAGAGCAGCGCTGCCAGCCTGGATGGTGCTGCCCCGTCGGAGGTCAGAGCCAGGATGCGAGCACCGGGTTGCAGCAAAGGCCGGATGAGGTCGAGCGGGCGTCCGTGCAGGGAAATCGTCTCGATATCCTGCAGTGGCCAGCCAAGCCGAGACGCAGCGAGCGAGAAGGATGAAGGAGCAGGCACCACCACCATGTCGGCGGCGGCCACCTTGCGCGCCAGCGTCACGCCAACGCCGTAGAAGAACGGATCGCCGGATGCCAGCACGCAGACACGGCGGCCGGCGCGGTCGAGAACCGCATCCATCTCCGCATCGAAAGGCGTTGGCCATGGGTGCATCTCGCCGGTGACCAAGGATCCGGCGAGGTCGAAATGACGCCTGCCGCCAAAGACGAACTCGGCCTCGGCGATCAGCCGCTTGGCCTCATCGCCCAGACCCGCTACACCGTCCTCGCCGATGCCGACGATGGCGAGCCAGGCTGGCAAGGCGCGCGTTTCTTTCTCAGCAGGCATGATGTCCCACCGCATTCTCATCCTGGGCGGCACGACCGAGGCAAGGCAACTGGCCAGCCATCTGGCGGCGAAGCCCGATGTCGAATTGACCCTTTCGCTGGCGGGTCGCACGGAAAATCCGCTGGCCCAGCAGGTGCCGACGCGCGTCGGTGGCTTCGGCGGTGCCGAAGGCCTGGTTGCCTATCTGCGCGACACCGGGACCGATTTGCTGATCGACGCCACGCATCCTTACGCGGCACGCATTTCGGTCAATGCTGCCAGGGCGGCGCAGCTTGCCGGCGTACCGATCCTGGCGCTGCGGCGCCCGGGCTGGGAGCGAAGAGAAGGCGATTGCTGGACGGAAGTGGACGATGCCGCCGCTGCCGCCGTTGCGTTGGGCCAGCCCGCCCGACGTGTCTTTCTGGCGCTCGGGCGCCAAGAGGTCGGCGCTTTCGAGAGCGCGGCCCAGCACCACTATCTCCTGCGCAGCGTCGATCCGGTCGAGCCGCCGCTCGGCGTTCCGCATGTCGACTATCTTCTGGCACGCGGACCGTTTCGCGAAGCTGACGAACATCGATTGCTGCTCGAACACGGCATCGATGTCATCGTTTCCAAGAACAGCGGTGGTGATGCGACCTACGGCAAGATCGCCGCGGCGCGGGTGCTCGGCATCGAGGTGGTGATGATCCGCAGGCCCATCCTGCCGACGGTGGCTTCGGCGCCAGGCATCCCGGAACTGCTGGTTATGGTCGATCATTCTCTGCGTCCCGTCGCCGAGCGCGGCGTGTAGACCAGCGCCGGCTTGCCGCTGCGCTTGATGATACGGGTTTCAGGCGATCCGATGATCACGCAGGTCGCCATGTCGGCCATGTCGGTGCGGGCGAAAGCCAGCGAGGCGACTTCGATGCGCTCGTCGGGGCGGCCGGCCGCGCGACCGAAGATCACCGGCGTGGTGCCCGGCAACACAGCGGCAAGTGCCTCGAAGGCGCGGCCGAGCTGCCAGGGGCGGGCCTTGCTGATCGGATTGTAGAGCGCGATCACGAAACCCGCGCCGGCGGCGGCGAGCAGCCTGAGCTCGATCAGATCCCAGGGCTTCAGATTGTCGGACAGCGAGATGGCGCAGAAATCGTGACCGAGCGGAGCGCCGGCGCGCGCGGCTACGGCGAGCATCGCGGTAACACCCGGCACGATCTGCAGGTCGATGTCACGCCATTCGGCAGGACCTTCCTCGATCGCCTCGCACACTGCTGCGGCCATGGCAAAGACGCCAGGATCACCGCCGGAGACGACGGCCACCGCATGACCCTCGGCGGCCTTGACGATCGCTTCCTTGGCGCGCGCCAGTTCCTCGCGGTTGTCGGAGGCGACCGGGGTCTGATGCGGCTTCAGCTCAAGCCGGTCGACATAAGGTTTGTAGCCATAGAAGAATGTGGCCTCGGCGACTGCGTGGCTGGCTTGCGGCGTGACCTGGTCGGCGTTGCCGGGGCCAAGGCCGATGACATAGAGACGGCCGCTCACAGGCTTGCCTCCGGGCGGCCGGACCAGCCCGCGACCAATACCACGGCGAAATAAGGCGCCTTGTCGTCCGGCTTGTCCTGCAGCCGCATCGAGACCGAGCCAGGCATGGTGCCGCGCTCGACATAGACGGCGCGGGCAAGCTTGCCTGTGGTTTCCAGCGCGCGACGGATTTTCGGCAGGTTGCGGCCAACCTTCATGATGACGGCGGCATCGGTGTCGGCCAATCGCCGGGTCAGTTCGAACTCATTCATCGTGCCGGGCAGCACGGTCAGCACATCGTCGCCCTGCACGATTGGCAGTCCATTGGCCGACCAGCAGCCCGACATCGCCGTCACGCCCGGAATGACCTCGGTCGGGTATCGATGCGCAAGGCGCACATGCAGGTGCATGTAGGAGCCGTAGAACAGCGGGTCGCCCTCGGAGAGGATGGCAACGGTGCGGCCCTGGTCGAGATGGTTGGCGACCCGGGTCGCCGACTCTTCGTAAAAGCCGGTGATCGCCGCCTTGTAGTCGTCGCTGTCCTTGTCGATCTCGGTGGTGACAGGGTAGACCAGCGGCAACTCGATCCAGTCCGGCCGGTGATGTGCGCCGACGATAGTGCGGGCATTGCCGTTGGCACCGCGCTTGGAGAAATGCGCCACCACATCGGCTTCAGCCAGCGCACGCACTGCCTTCAGCGTCATCAGTTCGGGATCGCCGGGGCCGGTGCCGACGCCGATCAGGCGGCCTTTTGCCGGCGCGCTCACAGGCCCGGCCTCGCCAGCGAATTCAGCGCCGCAGCGGTCATGGCGCTGCCGCCCAGCCGGCCACGAACGATCGCGAACGGCACGCCGTAGGAATGCTCGGCCAGCGCATCCTTGGATTCGGCGGCGCCGACAAATCCAACCGGCATGCCGATGATGGCCGCCGGTTTCGGCGCGCCGTCGCGCAGCTTCTCCAGCAGGTAGAACAGCGCCGTCGGCGCATTTCCGATCGCCACCACCGCACCCGCGAGCCGGTCGGTCCACAGGTCGATGGCCGCAGCCGAACGCGTGTTGCCGATCGCCTTGGCGATGTCGGCAGTGCGCGGATCGCGCAGCGTGCAGATCACGTCGTTGCCGGCTGGCAGGCGGGCGCGGGTGACGCCATGCGACACCATTTCGGCATCGCACAGGATCGGCGCACCGGCCTTGAGCGCGTCACGCGCGGCACTGGCGAAATCGGGCGAGAACACGAAATGCCTTGCCGCCTCGACCTGGCCGCAGGCGTGGATCATGCGGATGGCGATGTCGGCCTCGGCCTCCGAGAAGCGCGACAGGTCGGCCTCGGCGCGGATGATGGCAAAGGAACGCTCGTAGATGGCGTTGCCGTCATGGATGTAGTCGTAGGCGGCCATACTCAATCCGTACCCAATCTCGCGAAGGCGTCGGTGATCGCCGCGTCACCCAGCCGGGCGAGGCAGGCGGCCACGGTTTCATTGCCGTGCCTGGTGCTGCCGGCCAGCGCGGCGACGCGGCCAAGGCCGCGTGCGGCTTCATATCGCGGGCTGTATCGGTGCGGAAGAGCCTTCGCCGTCCCGTCCACGACAAGTCCGGCTCCGTTTTCGCCGCCGACCAGCGTAAGCGCTGCCGTCGCCGGGTGGGCGCAGCCCTTGGCGCAGCCGGAAACATGCAAGGTGAAAGAGCCGTCGAGCAGAGCGGCGTGATTGGACGCAACCGTTTCGGCGATCTCGCGCGTCACGATCCGGCCGGAGGCGCAGGCGGGCTCGCCCGGGCAAGCCGCGATATGCAGGCGCGGATCGCCTGCTTCGGTCACGAAGCCGAGTCGATTGGCGGCCTGCTGCAAACCGACACGATCTTGTTCGCCAAGCCTCAGGAACAGCAGGGTGCGTCGCGGCGCAGGGCGGATTTCGTCAGCGCCGCGTGCATGTGCTTCCAGGCAGAGTTTTGCGATCGTTTCCGCAGGCATCGAGCCGAAGGGCAGGGCGAAGCCGACGGCGTGGGCGTCGTTGGTCAGGGCAAGGATTCCGGTGGGGGCAGAATCGCTTCGACGGCTTTGCTGATGTGCCGGTGCAACGCCTTCGGCGGGCAGGAATGCGGCGCCCAAGTCGCGTGCACGGCCTTCCTGCCCGATGGCGGCAATGGCCTGAAGGATCGTCAGAACCCTATCGCATGCGTCTGCGTCATCCAGCAAAGCCAGCGGCCGTGCGGTGGCCGCGGTGCCGCCAATGGCAAGATGCCATCTCGCTTTGCTGTCGTTCCGCGTCGCGACGAGCCGGATGTCGGCCAGAATAGCGTCCAGGCCGATGGCACCGCCGCCGTCGACGACAACAGAGACTTTCGGGCCGAGCCTTTCGGCCAGGTCGGTTTTTTGGATCGCCTTGCGCAGAGCTTCCGCGAGCGGGCGTGGATCGGCAATCTCCTGCACATCCAGCCCAGCCAAGGGGCCGGTCTCGACCGGAACGCCCGTTCGCACGGCGATGTCCAGTGCATTCACATCGGCTGCGAGTTTTCCGGCGCTTGCAGCAGTCAGGCCACGGATCTGGATGGAGCCGCGCGCGGTGACTTCCATGATGCCGTTGCCGTGCCGCGTGGCGGATTCCGAGAGTCCGATCAGTGCCTTGGGAGAAAGTCCTCCAGCAACAGGGTTGAGCCGCACCAGCAGCCCGTCGCCGGTCTGCATCGGCGTCGACAGAGCGGGGCAGGCGCCGCGGCGCTGGAAGGCGTTCATTCCGCCGCCTCCGCTCCCTTCGGCGCATTGCCCCGGGCTTCGGCGATCAGGGCGGCCAGATCGTCGTCGACCGAATTGCGCAGCGGGTGCCACAGTCCCCGCCGTCGGGCCGACTGGAAGCGCTCGGCGATGAAGCTGGCGGCTTGCGGGTTTTCGGCCAGCAGGAATGCCCGCACCGCATCGTCCCCGAGATAGGCGTCGTGCACGGCGCCGATCAGGTTGCCGGCGATGGCCTGCGTCGTCTCGGCAAAGCCGATCAGGCGGTCGACCGTTTCAGCGAATTCCGAGGCGCCGCGCGGTCCGTGCCGCATCTGGCCCTCGATGAACCGGCGGTTGATGGCGCGGGCCCGCACCACACGGGTAACGGCTTCCGACACCGAGCGCGGCCTGGGTTTGGCGGGATCCGTGGTGTCGAGGACGATGACGTCCGCGCTCTTGCCGAGCGCTGCGACGGCAGCGGAGAAGCCGCCGATGAACGCGACATCGGCGGAGCCTTCAAGGATGTCGCGGCCGGGGTCATCGCCGGTATGCACAAGCAGGTCGGCTTCCGCGATGCGACCGGCAAATGCCCCCGGCGCGGCAGAACCTTCGCCTTCGGCGCCGCCATAGGCGTGCGAGGCGGCTTCCAGATAGGCTCGACCGAGTTCCTCGCGGCTTTCCCATTCTCCGCCGGCAAGCATCGCCTCCAGCCCGGCACCGTAGGTGCCAGGCGAGGAGCCGAAGATGCGCGGCTCGACCCGACCTGCCGCGCGTGTCGCCGCGGCAAGCGGGTTTTCGCTATCGTCCTCATCGCGCTGCGCCACCGCGCGTGCCGCAGCGTCGATCAGGGCGATCTGGGTGGGGAACATGTCGCGGAACAGGCCGGAAATACGCCAGGTGACGTCGACACGTGGCCGTCCGAGCGTGGCCGGTGGCAACACTTCGATCCCGGTGACGCGACCGGTGGCGGCGTCCCACTGCGGGCGGCAGCCCATCAGCGCCAGGCCCTGCGCGATCTCCTCGCCCCCGGTGCGCAGGGAGGCAGACCCCCACAGGTCGATGACCAGGGCGCGCGGCCAGTCGCCATGACCCTGCATGTAGCTGACCACGATCTCGTCGGCGGCCGCCTTGCCGAGATCGAAGGCGGTCGGCGTCGGCATGGTCCGCGGGTCGGCGGTGAACAGGTTGCGGCCGGTGGGCAGGACGTCTATGCGGCCGCGGGCAGGCGCACCCGCCGGGCCGGCGGCGACATGGCGGCCATCGAGGGCCGCGAGCAGCGCCGCCTTTTCGTTGGTTGCGCTTTGCAGGCGCAATGCGTCGGTTTCGCCGTCCTCGGAGCGGCCATAGACGTGCAGCCCGTCCTTGACCGCGAAGTCCTTGAGGTCACACAGCCAGGCGTCGATGCGGCGCAGCGCTTCATCGGGCGCATCGGTCTTGGCGACGCCGGCCTCCGCTGCGAGGCCGGTTTTTGCGGCCGTTTCGACGATCAGCCTGGCCAACCGGTCGCGGCGGCGGCGGTCGAGCCCGTCGGCCTGGGCGTATTCATCAACCAGCCGTTCGAGCTCCTGCTGGTGATCGTCCAGGCCGGCACCGGTCAACGGCGGCGGCAGATGACCGAGTGTGACCGCCGCGACGCGGCGCTTGGCTTGCGCAGCTTCGCCGGGATTGGAAACGATGAACGGGTAGATCACCGGCAGTCCGCCGGTGACGATTTCTGGAAAGCAATTCGGGCCGAGGGCGACGGTCTTGCCGGGTAGCCACTCCAGCGTGCCATGCGCTCCGACATGAATGATCGCGTGTGCGCCGAGTGATTTCTGCAGCCACAGGCCGAAGGCAACCAGTTCGTGACGCGGCGGCAGCGTCGGATCGTGATAGTCGGCGCGACGGTCCGCGGAGCGGCCACGATCGGGTGCCAGCGCCACGGTGACATTGCCGAAGGTCGCTGCGCGGAACGGGAAAGGGGATCCGCCGGCTTCGCCCCAGGCGTCGGATACGGTCTGGCGCGCATCTGCCGGCAGGTCACTGGAAAGCGCAGCGTAGTCGTCGGCCGCCAGGCGCTGGCCTGCCTGTCCCAGAAGGTCGAGCAGCCGGCGTGGGGATTCAGGAATCTTCTCAACGAAATAGCCGGCATCGTTAAGGTCGTGCAGCATGGCGAGCACGGAGGAGGGTACGTCGAGACCGACGGCGTAACCGGTACGGCCTGGCGCACTCGGATAGTCGGGAACAAGGATGACAAGACGCCGTTCGGCCGGGGCCGCCTGCTGGAGCCTTATATGCGCTGCGATACGGTCGGCGACACGCTCGACACGATCGGGCTCCGGTCTGTTGGCGAAAGCACGAAAGGCGAGTGCGGTGTCCGCCTCCAGTTCGGCCTTGAAGGAAATGGCGCCGGCCAAGATGCGGCCATCCAGCTCCGGCAGCACGACATGCATGGCGAGATCGGCCGGGGCCAGGCCGCGCTGGTTGGTCTCCCACGCATCGCGCCGTGTGGTGGCGACGATGACCTGGAACACCGGCACGCCGGCGCGGTCGAACAGGGTCTCGGCGCCTGGCTCTGCGCTGGACGCAAACGCAGTGGCGGTAACGATGGCGGCAGGATTGAGCATCCTGAATGCCGCTTCAACAAACGCAACGGCGTTTTGGTCCTTCAATGAAGAGACGAAGATCGGCACCGGAGCGAGATTTTGGCGGTAGAGTGCGTCACATAAGGCGTCTATCGGTGCCACATCGGCCGCCAGCAGCATCGAACGGTAGAAGATTATTGGTACGACGGGAGCGAATTTATGGTCGCCTCCGTTGTGCCGGATCCGAAACCCCTCCAGCCTACCGACAATCTCCCCCGTTAAGGGGGAGACTGCGGTGAGAGGGAGGGGGTTGGAGGCCGAGACGTAAAATCCGGCCTTGGGCACTTCGACCGGTTGGCTCACGGCGACATTGCGGCCGCAATGTCCGGCGAGGCGTTGGACCAGTGCCGTCATGTTGGCCGGCCCGCCCTGACGAAAATAGGCGAGCAGGGCGGCAAGCTCGTCCGCAGGCAGGGTGGAAGCTTCGGTGAGGCGCGGATCCTCGTCGTGGGACTCGCCGGGCAGCAGCGCGAGCTTGATGCCTTTGGCGCGGGCAGTCGCGGCAAGCTGGTCGCAACCGTAGCGCCACCAGTCGTAGCCGCCGAGGATACGCACCAGGATCACCTTGGCATGCTGTGCGACGCTGTCGATCCAGAGATCGACCGACATGGGATGGCGAAGGTCGCGAAGCGCTGCCAGCCGCATCGAGGGCAGGCTGCCGGCATCCGCCTGCCAGGCGGACGCCAATCCGGCCAGATCGCTGTCGGTGAAAGACAGCGCCACCATCTCCGCCGGCTGCTGGCGCAGGTCGACCGGCTCGGCGATATCGTCGAGCGAGGCGGAGGTGGTGGTCAGTATGTGCAACGTTTATCCTACCAGGATCTTCTCGATGGCCGGGCGGTCGAGGCCCTTCAGCCCGATCACCACCAGCCGCGATCGGCGGTCGTCTTCGGCCGTCCAGGCGCGATCATAATAGTGGTTCACGCGCGGTCCAACCGCCTGCAGCAGAAGCCGCATCGGCTTGGCGTCGACTTCGACGAACCCCTTCACACGCAGCACGTTTTCCTTGTCTGCCGCTTCCGCGACACGCCGGGCGAGATCTTCCGGATTGGCGACGGCAGGAATCTCGACCACGAACGTGTCGAAGTCATCATGCTCGTGGTCGCCCATGCCGTCATGATGGCTCTTGCGGTTCTCTATATCGTCTTCGACGGCGAGGCCGAGCCCAAGCAGCACAGAGGGATCGACCTTGCCCTGAGCCGTCGGCACCACCTTGACCGCGCGTGAGATGTGCTCGCTGAGCACGGCGTTGGCGCGTGCAGCACCTGCCTCGTCCAGCAGGTCGTTCTTGGACAGGATGATCAGGTCGGCGCAGGCAACCTGGTCTTCGAACACTTCTTCGACCGGGTCGTCATGGTCGAGTGAGTCGTCTGCGGCGCGCTGAGCGGCCAGCGCATCCATGTCGGAGGCGACGCGACCTTCGGCCAGCGCGGGGCCGTCGACCACGGCGACGACGCCGTCAACGGTGACGCGGTTCTTCACGCTCGGCCATTGGAAGGCCTGCACGAGCGGCTTTGGCAGCGCGAGGCCGGAAGTTTCGATCAGGATGTGATCAACCTTCGGTGTGCGTGCAAGGATCTGGTCGAGCGCCGGCACGAAATCGTCGGCGACCGTGCAGCAGATGCAGCCATTGGCGAGTTCAACGATGTTTTCTTCCGGACAGCTGTCGACGCCGCAGCCTTTGAGGATCTCGCCGTCGACACCGACATCGCCGAATTCATTGACGATCAGCGCCAGCCGCTTGCCCTTTGCGTTTTCGAGGATGTTGCGGATGAGTGTCGTCTTGCCGGCGCCGAGGAAGCCGGTGACGACGGTGCAAGGCACGCGGGAAACGGAGGCGGTCATGTCTGGTCCTTCAGTATTGCAAGGGGAGGGATGCGCGCGACGAGGCCGCGCTTGAGCGAATCGGGACGGCCCCGCCATGGGATCAGGCCATCCTGCGATGTTGCGAAAAGTTCCGCTCCGGTGACGAGATCGGAACCCGAGTCGATGGTCAGGTCACCGAAGACATAACTCCAGCAGCCGTCGCGCAGCAGTGCGGCCGAAAGCCGGCGCTTGCAGTTACCGAGGCACTCGACGGTGCGGACATCGATGGTCTGGCGATCGTCAGCGGCGGCGCGGGTGGCTTCGGCCAGCCGCGCGCCGGCGCGGGGATGGCTATCGGAGCCATTCTCGTCACGGCAGGACGAGCAGACGATGACAGTGACCGGGGCGGTCCCAATAGCCGCTGTCACACTCTCCGTCTCAGCTGAAAAACTGCCGTCGCGATCCAAATCAGGCTCCTTGCCCGGGACACCCGCCAGGCGTTGGGGTTCTGTTGAGACGGCAGGTCTCCTGGCTCGCGGGTCGGTGCCTTGGTGCCGCCTTCCCGGGCATTTCCCAGTGGCTATCGGCCTTGGCTCGCCGCTCACAGTTGCGGGGACAGCCGCGGAGTTGAGGCTGTTGCCCCGCACCGCATTCCCTCTTCGCTCCTCCTGGTGAAGGGAGGAGACCGTCTTTGCCGGATTTAGGCTTGGGCAGGTCACGCTGTCAACGCGTGGTTACGGCGGATCACGTCGCAACTCTGTTGCTCAAACCGTGACGCAATCCCGGCTGCGAGGTTCGATGTGCAGGTTGGCTGCCAGGAAATCGATGAAAAGCCGGGTTTTGGCCAGTGGCAGCCGGGCTGCCGGCCAGACGATGTGGACCGGGACCGCTGGTTGTTCGAAATTCTCCAGGATCACTTCGACCGCGCCGCTGTCGACGAGATCCTGGATCTGCCAGAGTGGCACGCGCCCGATACCCAGGCCGGTCGCGACCGCCGCATGGCTGGCGGCTGCGTTGTCGAGATGCAGCCGGCCGTTCACTTTGACGGTCAGCGGCTTGCTGCTGTCCAGGAATTGCCAGGCGCCGGCATCGCGATCGGTGTTGCGGAAAACGCATGGATGTTCTGCCAGTTCGCTCGGATGGCGGGGCCGGCCATGTTTGCCGAAATAGGACGGTGCGCCGAAGACGACGCGGCGCATGGCGCCGAGCCGGCGTGCCTTCAAGTCGGAATCGGGCAATTCGCCGATGCGGATGGCAAGGTCGATCCCTTCCTGGGCAAGATCGACGAAGCGGTTAGACAGGCTGAGTTCGACCTCCAGCTTGGGGTGCAACTCCATGAAACGGGCGACGACAGGGATGAGATAGCGTGGCCCGAACAGCTCTGGTCCACCGATCCTGAGCAGCCCGGAAGGCTCTGCGCTGCGATCGCCGGCTTCCACCTTCGCCTCAGCGATTTCCTGAAGTGCTGGCTTCACCCGGCGGTAGAAGTCATATCCCGCCTCGGTGGGCTGGGCCCTGTGGGTGGTGCGGCGCACGAGTTCGACGCCGACACTCTTTTCGAGAGCCGCCAGCGAGCGGCTGATCGCCTGGAGAGAGCGGCCGAGATGTCGCGCGGCGGCCGAAAGATTGCCGCGTTCGACGATGGCCAGGAAGGCTTCGACGTCACCAAACCGATCCATGGTGTTTTTCCGATTTCCGGGAGACCGTATCACGGATCGATCGTCTACCAATCGATAAGTGGGAGACCGATGTTCCGGGCATGGAGTTCGCCAAGAAAGGAAAACCGATGTCTGACATGAACAGGAAAACCGTGCTCGTGGTCGGCGCCTCCGGCCGCAGCGGTGGTTACGTCGCTGCGGAGCTTGCCCGTCGGGGTGTCATCGTGCGGGCGCTGGCGCGCACCGAAGCCGCCGGGCAGGCGGCGCGAGACAATGGCGCCTCGGAAGTCGCGAAGGGAGACCTGCGTGACGCCGACAGCCTCGACCTCGCGCTGCCCGGTGTGGACGCGGTCTACCATGTCGGTCCGCCTTTCGTGGCGGACGAACCAGCACTCGGTATCGCCATGATCGATGCAGCGAAACGGGCAGGGGTTGGCAAATTCGTATTCTCGTCGGTCATTCATCCGGCCAACGGGCTCGCCAATCATGCCAGCAAGCTATCGGTCGAAGAGGCATTGCTGCGCTCCAATCTCGACTACACCATTCTTTACCCGGCAACGCTGTTCCAGAACATTGCGCCGGCCTGGCCGGCGGTCATCCAGAACGGCGTCTTCGCCGAGCCATTCTCCAATACCGTGCGGCTGGCCCGTGTCGACTATCGTGATGTCGCCGAAGTGGCTGCCGAGGCGTTGACGGGTGACCGGCTCGCCTGTGGCTCCTTCGAGCTGGCTGCCGATGGCATGTATAATCGTGTCGAGATCACCGCCCTCATGAGCGCCGTGCTTGGACGGACGGTCGAGCCGCTGCAGCTCAGCTTCGAAGAGTGGGCAGAAATCGCCAAGCCGCCTTTCAAGGGCGCGTCGCTGGCGCAGCTGGCGCGTGTGTTCGCGTCCTACACGGAATTCGGGTCTGCCGGAAACAGCCTGACCCTGCGGGCCATTCTCGGGCGGGAGCCGCGCACGTTGCGGCAGTATTTCGAAGAGCTTTCCCGCGCGGAGCCACACCCATCGCCGTGGGCTTGATTGGTCTGCGTCAGCGACAGGCTGACCGAAATGACGGCCGCAGCGGCCGTCATACCAGTTGCAGGATTCGGTCGACCGTAGCCTCGACCGGACCACTCGAATCGATCTCGTGGTCAGCGGAGTCCCGAAGCAGGGGCTCGATCATTTCGACCAGTTCGGCAATCTTGCGGCGTTCTTCGCCGGCATGGCCATAGCCGCCGGTTGCGCGTGCCGAAACCCGTCGCATGATCGTATCGATCGGGACCGAGAGCAGCACGATACTGTCGATCAGCGGGAAAAGCTCCTCCATGTTTTCGGCGCAGCCGCTGATGAAAAGCACGCTGTCGCGGGGTTCGGAAAGCAGCCCCCGCACCTTGTCCAACTGCCAGACCCAGTCCTTGCCATCCCCGGGTGTCAGCGCGTCGTCGAGAGCAGCGTCGATCCAATGCGACCAGTCCGGCGTATCGAGGTCGTAGGCCGCGTAGCCGCGGGCGGCGAGAGCCCGGATCGTTGCCGACTTGCCGGTTCCGGACATGCCGGTGATCAGAACGCGTTTCATACGGGACCCTCGGATTGCGGGTCGGCTCAGAGGCCGAGTGCCAGAGGTTTGCGCATGTAGATGACGTCGCTTTGCGATTCCTGCTGGCTGATGACGTATCCCAGTCGCTCATAGAGAGCGACATTGGCCTCGAAGGCGATGTTGGTGTCCAGATGGACTTCGGCGCGACCGGCCTGCTGCGCCATGTGTTCGGCATGGCGGAGCAGCAGCTTGCCGAGACTTCTGCCCTGATAGGCGGGCAGCACACAGACATTCTCGATCCACAGATGATCGTCTTCCAGTCTGGTCTCGATGAGCCCGGCGATGTCCGCTCCCAGATACAGCAGCGTGAACTGATGTTTCCTCAGTGCCTCTTCGTAGTTGGCTTTCATCGGGCTCGGCTCACGTCCGATCACCGGAATCCATTTCGCGTAAGCCGCATGCATGATGTCGCGGATCAAGGCCGCATCCGCCGTGGTTGCAGTTCGAAATTGCGGGACGGGTTCATGCTGCATGGGGAAGGCTTTCGGTCTGTTGCGCGCGGCGGCTGAGATAGCAGGAGATGGCGACGATGCCACTGGCGTGTGACCCGTAGCCAGCCGCCAGAAGAAATTTTTCCCTGGCCATGTCGGAATGCGAAACACTGCTTCGTCTTATCGTCAGCGTTACCGAAAACGCATGAGACAACCAACGGAGAACCTCATGTTCCGCGCATTGTTAGTTGCCGCTGCCTTTCTCCTCGCCAGCCCGGCGTTTGCCGGGTCCGCACCCGTCGGAGACCGCGTCGAGGTCAATGGCATGAAAGTGTATTACGAGGTTTCGGGCGAGGGCGAGCCGCTGGTCGTCCTGCACGGCGCCTACATGAACATTCCGTCGATGGGAGAGATCATCCCGACACTGGCCAAGACCCACAAGGTCTATGCACTGGAATTCCAGGGACACGGCCGCACAACCGACATCGACCGGCCGATCACCTACCCCAATCTCGCTGATGATGTTGCCGGCTTCATGGACAAGGTGGGTCTTAAGAAAGCCGATGTGTTCGGCTATTCGATGGGTGCAGCCGCAGGCCTGCAACTGGCCATCCGCCATCCCGAAAAAGTCAACAAGCTGGTTGCCGCGTCGGCCGCTTATGACGCCAAGGGCTGGCAGCCCGAATTCACCGCCTTCATCCCGCAGATGAACGTCGAGATGTTCGTCAACATGCCTTTTGCTGCCGAATACAAGAAGCTTGCCGCCAACCCGGACGGTTTTCCGGCGCTGGTCGCCAAGCTGATCCAGCTCGAGAAGGAACCGATGGCGTGGGAAGCCGATGTGAAAGCGCTGAAGATGCCCGTGCTGATCATCAGCGGCGATGCCGACGTGGCGACGCTCGAGCATTCGGTTGCACTGTTCCGGCTGCTTGGCGGTGGCGCCATGGGCGATATGGGCAAGCCGCTCGCCGGGTCGCGCCTGGCTGTCATGCCGGCAACCTCGCACACGGCCGTCATCACTCAGCCGGCGCTGCTCTCAGCCTTCATGGAACCATTCCTGAAGGGCGAAACACCCAAGGGCATGTTCCAGTAAACGGGACAGAGCCTGACGGAGAAGGAGGCGCTACTAGCGCCTCCTTTGCGTTTGTCAGGCGGCTTTCACCGCGTCGGCGACATTGGCGAGCGCCGGACCGAGATCGCCGGCAGGCGTGATTTCGATGCGTTCGAGGCCGAGCCAGGCCTGCATCAATTTCAACTCCTCGAACAGTTCGGCTGCGGTTTCCGGCGGTGCTATCGGCTCAGCATAGGCGGCATGCACGCGCAGCACGCTGGCTGGCCGGTCGGCCTTGAGGTCGATACGCGCCACGATCTTCTCATCATAGAGGAAGGGCAACACGTAGTAGCCGTACTGTCGCTTGTCGGCGGGCGTGTAGATCTCGATGCGGTAGCGGAAATCGAACAGGTTCTCGGCGCGGCTGCGCTCGAACACCAGCGGATCGAAGGGGGCGAGCAGGGCGCGCGCTTCGACCTTGCGTGGCTGGCGTGCGTCCTTGTGGAGATAGGCGGGTTTGTCCCAGCCTTCGACGCGGACGGGGATCAATTCACCGTCTTCGACCAGTTCTTCCAGCCGTCCCTTGGTGTCATGCGGCGCGAGCCGGAAGTAGTCGCGCAGACAGGAATAGGTCGCCACCCCATGCGCTCGCGCCGACAGGCGCAGCAATTCGCGGTGCGCGTCCTCGGGCGAGGGGACAGGCATGTCGCGCACGGCCTGCGGCAGCACGCGTTCCGGCAGGTCATAGAGACGCTCGAAACCTCGGCGTGAATGGGTGGTGATGCGCCCGGCCCAGAACAACCACTCGAAGGCATGCTTAGCGGTGCTCCAGCCCCACCAGCCGCCATTGCCCTTGTGGCCTTCGATTTCGGAAGCGGCGATGGGGCCGCGTGCTTCGACCTCCCGGTAGATCTCCTCGATCATGGACGTGTTCTGGCAGCCCCACTTGGCGAGGCCCAGATACATTTCCTCGCCGCGCCCGGCGCGTTCCATGCGCCAGCGCATGAGGGGATAGGTCTCGACCGGCAGCAACGAAGCCTCATGTGCCCAGTACTCGAACAGCTGGCGCTTGCGGCCCGGCGTCATCGCCTCGTCAAGCATGGACATCGGGTAGGGGCCGAGACGCGAATAGAGCGGCATGTAGTGCGCGCGCACCACCGCGCTGACGGAATCGATCTGCAGAAGGCCGGTGCGCGAAAGCACACGCCCGAGGTGGCGGCGGTCGGGTGTGCCAACTGGTCGCGGGTCGGCGAAGCCCTGTGCTGCAAGTGCGATGCGGCGAGCCGTTTTGAGCGAGA
Organism: Mesorhizobium sp. EU05-FHT14A09; assembly: GCF_058790995.1. Lineage (NCBI taxonomy): Bacteria > Pseudomonadati > Pseudomonadota > Alphaproteobacteria > Hyphomicrobiales > Phyllobacteriaceae > Mesorhizobium > Mesorhizobium sp. EU05-FHT14A09. The sequence goes on along the minus strand of NZ_JBYTDF010000002.1, from coordinate 715,611 downwards.
TCCTGTCTTTCATCCTGACGACATTTTGACTGTTGCGACGAGCCGATGCTGGCGGCGATTCCACTCATGCTAGCAGGGTTTGGCCGCCGATCCTGTCAGGAGAGAAAAGTGGAGTAAAAAGTGAAGGAAATCAAATGGGAGCTGATCGGACCAGTTTTGCTGGAAGAGGCGTCCACAGTCGCATTTTGAACAAGGTTTGACTTGCTTCGCCGAATGCGCTGCGCTAACCGTCGCCGCATTGCAGCATGGGCCCGTAAATCGGTTCAGCGGTTGAACCCACGTGCTTCCGCCCTGGGGTCTTGTGCTGTATCAGGTGGATAAGCCACCAACGGAAAGTCGCAGCATGAACGCACTCCTCAGTTCGTACCTGCCCATCGTTCTCTTCATCGGTGTGGCGCTCGTCGTAGGCCTTGCCCTTATCGTGGCACCATTCCTGGTCGCCTACCGCAATCCGGACCCGGAAAAGCTGTCGGCCTACGAGTGCGGTTTCAATTCCTTCGACGATGCCCGCATGAAATTCGACATCCGCTTCTACCTGGTGTCGATCCTGTTCATCATCTTCGATCTGGAAGTGGCCTTCCTGTTCCCGTGGGCGGTGTCCTTCGGTCAGATCGGCATGCTCGGCTTCTGGTCAATGATGGTGTTCCTCGGCGTGCTGACCATCGGCTTTGCCTATGAGTGGAAAAAAGGAGCGCTGGAATGGGATTGAGCGACAGTTCCGGCACGCTCGTCGCGCCAAAGCCGAAGGGCATTCTCGATCCGAACACCGGCAAGCCGATCGGTTCGGAGGATCCCTTCTTTCTGGACATCAACAACGAGCTTGCCGACAAGGGCTTCCTGGTCACCTCGAGCGAGGCGCTGATCACCTGGGCGCGCACCGGCTCGCTGATGTACATGACCTTCGGCCTGGCCTGCTGCGCGGTTGAGATGATCCACAGCGCCATGCCGCGCTATGACAGCGAGCGCTTCGGCATCGCGCCGCGCGCTTCACCGCGCCAGTCGGATGTGATGATCGTCGCCGGCACGCTGACCAACAAGATGGCGCCTGCACTGCGCAAGGTCTACGACCAGATGCCGGAGCCGCGCTACGTCATCTCGATGGGCTCCTGTGCCAATGGCGGCGGCTATTACCACTATTCCTATTCGGTGGTGCGCGGCTGCGATCGCGTCGTGCCGGTCGACATCTATGTTCCCGGCTGTCCGCCGACTGCTGAAGCGCTGCTCTATGGGCTGCTTCTTCTGCAGAAGAAGATACGCCGCACCGGCACGATCGAACGGTAAGCGATCATGAGTGAAGCTCTCAACAACCTTGCAGCCCATATCAAGGACAAGCTCGGCGCCACGGTGCTCGACAGCGTTCTTGCCTATGGCGAATTGACCGTGCTGGTTGGTGCTGCGGATGTGGTCAAGGCGGCAACCTTCCTGCGCGACGACGCCAAGTGCCAGTTCATCTCGATCATTGACGTGTCCGGTGCCGACTATCCGTCGCGGCCGCAGCGCTTTGATGTCGTCTATCACCTGTTGTCACCGAAGCAGAATCTGCGGATCCGTCTCAAAGCGCATGCCGATGAGGAGACGGTGGTTCCGTCCGTGACCGGTGTCTGGCCAGGTGCCGACTGGTTCGAGCGCGAGACCTACGATCTGTACGGCGTGCTGTTTTCCGGCCATCCGGACCTGCGTCGCATCCTGACGGATTACGGTTTCGACGGCCACCCGCTGCGCAAGGACTTCCCGCTCACCGGTTTCGTCGAGGTGCGTTACGACGACGAAGCCAAGCGCGTGATCTACGAGCCGGTGGAGTTGAAGCAGGAATTCCGTAGTTTTGATTTTCTCTCGCCCTGGGAAGGCACGGAATACGTGCTGCCGGGCGATGAAAAGGCGAAGCAATGACCGGCGGCGAAGCGGCTGGCGGCTCGATCATGCGCAAGGTGCTCTGGCTGGTTCTGGCCGGTGTCGCTGCGTATATCGCGGCTCAGCTCGTGAAGGCGCTCTAGGCAGCAAGGTCTGTAAATCAAATGGCTGAGACCTCAGTTCGCAACTTCAATATCAACTTCGGCCCGCAGCATCCGGCCGCGCATGGCGTTCTGCGCCTCGTGCTGGAGCTGGACGGCGAGGTGGTCGATCGCGTCGATCCGCATATCGGCTTGCTGCATCGCGGCACTGAAAAGCTGATCGAGCACAAGACTTATCTCCAGGCTGTGCCTTATCTCGACCGGCTCGACTATTGCGCCCCGATGAACCAGGAGCATGCTTTCGCGCTTGCCGCGGAAAAGCTGCTCGGGATCGAGGTGCCGAAGCGCGGCCAGTTGATCCGCGTGCTGTATTCCGAGATCGGCCGCATCATGTCGCACATCCTCAATGTGACGACGCAGGCCATGGACGTCGGTGCGCTCACCCCTCCGCTTTGGGGGTTCATCGAGCGCGAAAAGCTGATGGTGTTCTATGAGCGCGCTTCCGGTTCGCGCATGCATGCTGCTTACTTCCGTCCCGGTGGCGTGCATCAGGATCTGCCGAAGCAGCTGATCGAAGACATCGGCCGCTGGATCGATCCGTTCCTGAAGTCGATCGACGATCTCGACGCGCTGCTCACCCCCAACCGCATCTTCAAGCAGCGCAACGCCGACATCGGCGTCGTTTCGCTGGCTGATGCCTGGGCCTGGGGCTTCTCGGGCGTGATGGTGCGCGGTTCCGGCGCTGCCTGGGACCTGCGCAAGTCGCAGCCCTATGAGTGTTATTCCGAACTGGAATTCGACATTCCGATCGGCAAGAACGGCGACTGCTACGATCGTTATCTGATCCGCATGGAAGAGATGCGTCAGTCCGCACGCATCATGCGCCAGTGCGTCGATCTGCTGCTCGGCAAGGAGAGCACCGGTCCGGTGTCGAACATCGACGGCAAGGTGGTGCCGCCGAAGCGTGGAGAGATGAAGCGTTCGATGGAAGCGCTCATCCATCACTTCAAGCTGTATACCGAAGGGTATCGTGTTCCGGCCGGCGAGGTCTATGCCGCCGTCGAAGCGCCGAAGGGCGAATTCGGCGTTTTCCTGGTCTCAGACGGCACCAACAAGCCTTATCGCTGCAAGCTGCGCGCGCCTGGTTTCGCGCATCTGCAGGCCATGGATTTCCTGTGCCGCGGCCACATGCTGGCCGACGTCACCGCCATCCTCGGCTCCCTCGACATCGTGTTCGGAGAGGTGGATCGGTGAGACTTGGCGCGCTACTGGCAGTCAACGTTGCAGCGGTGCTCGCCCTGCCGTCACTGGCGGGCGCACAAGGTTCCGCTGAGTCTGTTGCTGCCTTGGTGGACGAGGGGTTCTTGCCGGTTGCAGTCGGCGATCTCATCATGGAACGGCGGATAATTCCTGCCATGGATACTGAGATATTTGTTCACGGTGATCCGCAATGCTGGGGAAGCGGGGGCGAGCCCATATTCATGGCTTCGGTATATGGCTCGCTGCGCGACTGCGACGTGGCGGATGTATCGGTTCGTTACGGAAAATTCATGCGCATGGTTCGTGGCGCGGAAGAATATGTTTGTGTCAACGACGGCGCCAGCAGGTGTTATCGCGTGTCCGAGCAGAAAACAGGTAAGCAATAGGCCATGTCAGTCCGTCGTCTCGCAGATGCAAGCGTCCAGCCAGCTTCCTTCGCCTTCAACAAGGCGAATACGGCGTCGGCCAGGAAGTGGATCGCAAAGTACCCGAAGGGCCGCGAACAATCGGCCATCATCCCGCTCCTGATGCTGGCGCAGGAGCAGGAAGGCTGGGTCACCAAGGCGGCGATCGAGTCGATCTGCGAAATGCTGGGCATGCCCTATATCCGCGGGCTGGAAGTCGCGACTTTCTATACACAGTATCAGCTGAAGCCGGTCGGTACCCGCGCTCACATCCAGGTGTGCGGCACAACGCCCTGCATGCTGCGCGGCTCCGAAGAGCTGATGGATGTCTGTCGCTCGAAGATTCATCACGACCAGTTCCACACCAATGCGGACGGCACGCTGTCGTGGGAAGAGGTCGAGTGTCTCGGCGCCTGCGTGAACGCACCGATGGTCATGATCTTCAAGGACACCTATGAGGACCTGACGCCGGAGCGGCTCGCAGAGATCATCGACGAGTTCGAAGCGGGCAAGGGGCATTCGGTGCCGGTCGGCCCTCAGAACGGCCGTTATTTCTCGGCGCCCGCCAGCGGTTTCATCGCACTGGCCGACGAGAAGGCGATCCTCAAGACCACGCGCGACAAGGCGACCAAGGCGGCCGCACGCACCGCCAAGGAAGCACCTGCTGTTGCGGCCGAGCCGGCGAAAGCCGCCGCTGTGGCACCGTCCAATGCCGCCAAGCCGAAGACGGATGCCATCGAGACCAGCCCTGCTGTGAAGACGCCATCCAAGGTCAAGGTCGCGCCGGCAGCCGAAAAGGCTGCGAGCGTCAAGGCGCCGAAGGCCAAGGTCGAAGCCAAGCCAGTGGCGGCCAAGGCAGGGACCGCAACTGCGGCGAAGACAGCGCCGGCCAAGCCTGCCAAGAAGGAAGCCGCACCTGCCAAGCCTTCGCTCGAGGACAAGAACCGCCCGAAGGGCATCGCGAAGCCGGCCGCGGTCGACGATCTCGAGCTGATCTCCGGTGTCGGTCCCAAGATCGCAAAGACGCTGCATGAACTCGGGATCTTTACCTATGCCCAGGTGGCATCGTGGAAGAAGGCCGAGCGCGAATGGGTCGATGGCTATCTTTCCTTCCACGGCCGCATCGAGCGCGAGGACTGGGTGAAGCAGGCCAAGGCGCTCGCCAAGGGTGGCGTCGAGGAATACATCCGCGTGTTCGGCAAGAAACCGGTCTGAGGGACGAAAAATGCTTCAGGACAAAGACCGCATCTTCACCAATATCTACGGCCGTTTCGACCAGTCGCTGCAAGGCGCCATGGCGCGCGGGCAGTGGGATGGCACCAAGGCTATCATCGACAAGGGCCGCGACTGGATCATCAACGAGATGAAGGCGTCCGGCCTGCGTGGTCGTGGCGGCGCTGGCTTCCCGACCGGCCTCAAATGGTCGTTCATGCCCAAGCAAAGCGATGGCCGTCCGAGTTATCTCGTCGTCAACGCCGACGAATCCGAGCCGGGAACCTGCAAGGATCGCGATATCCTGCGCCACGATCCTCACACGCTGGTCGAGGGGTGCCTGCTTGCTGGCTTCGCCATGGGCGCCGTTGCAGCCTACATCTATGTGCGCGGCGAGTTCATCCGTGAACGCGAGGCGCTGCAGCGCGCAATCGACGAGGCCTACGAAGCCAAGCTGATCGGCAAGGGCAACAAGAACGGCTATGATTTCGACGTCTATGTCCATCATGGCGCAGGCGCTTATATCTGCGGCGAAGAGACCGCGCTGCTGGAAAGCCTGGAAGGCAAGAAGGGCCAGCCGCGCTTGAAGCCGCCATTCCCGGCCAATGTCGGCCTTTATGGCTGCCCGACCACGGTCAACAACGTTGAGTCGATCGCCGTCGCGCCGACCATCCTGCGCCGCGGCGCGGCATGGTTCTCCTCGATCGGCCGCCCGAACAATGTCGGCACCAAGCTGTTCATGCTGGTCGGTCACGTCAACACGCCCTGCACGGTCGAAGAGGCCATGGGCATCACTTTCCGCGAGCTTGTCGAGAAGCATGGCGGCGGTGTGCGCGGCGGGTGGGACAATCTGCTCGCGGTCATCCCGGGCGGCGCTTCATGCCCGGTCATCAAAGGACCGGACATTCTCGATGCGCCGATGGATTTCGACGGCATGCGCGAGCTGAAATCCTCCTTTGGCACCGCTGCTGTCATCGTCATGGACAAGTCGACGGATATCGTGAAGGCGATCGCCAGGCTTGCCTACTTCTTCAAGCACGAGAGCTGCGGCCAGTGCACGCCATGCCGTGAAGGCACCGGCTGGATGTGGCGCGTGATGGAGCGGCTGGTCCGGGGCGAAGCGCAGAAGCGCGAGATCGACATGCTGCTCGATGTCACGAAGCAGATCGAGGGTCACACGATCTGCGCGCTGGGCGATGCTGCGGCATGGCCGATCCAGGGGCTGATCCGCAATTTCCGCCCGGAGATCGAGCGCCGCATCGACGAGTTTACCCGCAACGCACACCGTGCCGAGCCGGTGCTGGTGGCGGCCGAGTAAGGAACAACGCAAGAAACGGAGACCGGGGCGAACCCGGTCTTGAAGGAAACGGCTGAAAGCAGGGCATCAGGAACGAAACGGCTTAGGAGCGAGCCAATGTCGATGTTTCCCATACCCGACGCAGTGCCTGACAGGAACGAATTCGAGAAGATGACCCAGGATCTGACCAGGATGATGCCGCAGGAGATGGCCAACGCCGTCAACCTGTTCGCGCATCCGGTCGCCGGAGCCGTCGCGTTTTCCGCGCTTGGCTTCGGTCTGGCCAGCCACGCCTTTGGTGTCTGGGTCGGCGCGCTGACCGGCGCAGCCGAGATGTCGCAACGTCTGATGCAGCCGGTGCTGGACGATTTCCCGGGTGCTGCGGCGAGCTTCGCCGATCAGGACAAAACCGCGGCCGCCAAGGCTCCGGCGGCGCGCGCGCGTGCGACCACCAGCAAGCTTATCGCCGAGGCGCAGTCCGTTGCCGGGAAGGTAGCGGAACCGGTTGTCGATGCGATTGAAGAAGTTCAGGCCACAAAGGCCATCGTGGTTGAAGAGCCTGTCACTCCGGCCGCAGTGGCTGAGCTGATGCCGGAAGACTTCAGCAAGCCGGCCACCATCGAGAAGCCTGCGGCTCCGGATGATCTCAAGGCGATCACCGGTGTCGGTCCGAAGCTTGAGAAGGTTCTCAACGACCTGGGCATCTGGAGCTACGCGCAGATCGCGGCGTGGACTCCCGCCGAGGTTGCGTGGGTGGATGACTATCTCGGTTTCAAGGGCCGCGTCGAACGCGATGGCTGGTTGAAACAAGCGGCGACCCTGGTCGCCAATACGGGCAACTGAGCGAAGGAAAGGCGACGGCGATGCAGGTCCACGACACGCGCGACATGCTCGCCGTTCGCAACGCATACGAAGCGGCTCAGGCCGCCAGGAGCAATTGATGGCAAAGCTCAAGGTCGACGGGAAAGAGATCGAGGTACCCGACCACTACACGCTGCTGCAGGCAGCGGAAGCGGCGGGCGCGGAAGTGCCGCGTTTCTGCTTCCATGAGCGGCTGTCGATCGCCGGCAACTGCCGCATGTGCCTGGTCGAAGTGAAGGGCGGGCCGCCCAAGCCGCAGGCTTCCTGCGCCATGGGCGTGCGCGACCTGCGCCCTGGCCCGAACGGCGAGCCACCGGAAATGCTGACCAATTCGCCTATGGTCAAGAAGGCGCGCGAAGGCGTGATGGAGTTCCTGCTCATCAACCATCCGCTCGATTGCCCGATCTGCGATCAGGGCGGGGAGTGCGACCTGCAGGACCAGGCGATGGCCTTCGGTGTCGATTCCTCGCGCTTCCACGAGAACAAGCGTGCGGTCGAGGACAAATATATCGGCCCGCTGGTGAAGACGGTGATGAACCGCTGCATCCACTGCACGCGTTGCGTCCGCTTCACGACGGAAGTTGCCGGCATTTCCGAACTCGGCCTGATCGGTCGCGGCGAGGATGCCGAGATCACCACCTATCTCGAACAGGCGATGACCTCGGAGCTGCAGGGTAACGTCGTCGACCTGTGCCCCGTCGGTGCACTGACCTCTAAGCCCTTCGCCTTCACGGCGCGTCCGTGGGAGCTGACCAAGACGGAATCGATCGACGTCATGGACGCGGTCGGCTCGGCGATCCGCGTCGACAGCCGGGGCCGCGAAGTCATGCGTATTTTGCCGCGCGTCAACGAAGCGGTGAACGAAGAGTGGATCTCCGACAAGACCCGCTACATCTGGGACGGCCTGCGTACACAGCGCCTCGATCGGCCTTATGTTCGCAAGAACGGCAAGCTGGCTCCGGCGACTTGGGCGGAAGCCTTCGACGCCGTGAAGGGCGCCGTTGCCAAGGCTGCGCCTGAGAAGATCGGCGCCATCGCCGGCGATCTCGCTGCCGTCGAGGAAATGTATGCGCTTAAGCTGCTGGCTCAGTTGCTCGGCTCCGCCAGCATCGACTGCCGCCAGGACGGCACCGCGCTCGATCCATCGCTCGGTCGCGCCAGCTACATCTTCAACCCAACCATCGAAGGCATCGAACAGGCTGACGCCGTGTTGATCGTCGGCGCCAACCCTCGCTTCGAGGCTTCGGTTCTCAATGCCCGCATCCGCAAGCGCTGGCGCGCCGGCAATCTGCCGGTCGCCGTTATCGGCGAGGTCGGCGACACCCGTTACGACTACGAGGCGCTCGGCGCCGGCCCCGATACACTGAAGGATCTCGCCGAAGGCAATGGCAAGTTCTTCCAGACGCTGAAGAAGGCTGAACATCCGCTGATCATCGTCGGCCAGGGCGCGTTGTCGCGTTCGGATGGTGCTGCCGTGCTCGGCCAGGTCGCCAAGCTTGCCCAGGCGGTCGGCGCGGTGAAGGACGGCTGGAACGGTTTCGCGGTTCTGCATACCGCGGCAGCCCGTGTCGGCGGCCTCGATATCGGCTTCGTGCCGGGCGAGGGCGGCAAGGACACAGCCGGCATCCTGAGCGACAGCGACGTGCTGTTCCTGCTCGGCGCTGACGAACTCGACATGAGCAAGGCCTCCGGCTTTGTCGTCTATATCGGCACCCATGGTGATGCCGGTGCACACCGCGCCGACGTCATCCTGCCGGCCGCAGCCTACACGGAAAAGTCGGGCACCTACGTCAACACCGAAGGCCGCGTGCAGCAGACGAATCGCGCCGGTTTCGCGCCTGGCGACGCCCGCGAAGATTGGGCGATCCTGCGCGCGCTGTCGGATGTGCTCGGCAAGAAGCTGCCTTTCGACTCGCTGGCGCAACTGCGACAGAAGCTCTATGGCGAACATCCGCATCTTGCCCGCATCGACCAGATCGCTGCTGGCGACGCCGGTGATGTCGCCAAGGCTGCGAAGCTCGGTGGGCGCCTCACCAAGGCAGCCTTCACGTCGGCTGTGACGGATTTCTATTTGACGAACCCGATCGCACGCTCTTCCGCAGTGATGGCCGAATGCTCGGCGCTCGCAAAGAACGGCTTCAGGCAGGCAGCGGAATAAACCATGGACAGCTTCTTCTCCTTCTACGTGCTGCCAGCGCTGATCATCCTGCTGAAGTCGCTGGCACTGATCGTGCCGCTGCTCGTCATCATCGCTTTCCTGCTCTATGCCGACCGCAAGGTCTGGGCGGCTGTCCAGTTGCGGCGTGGTCCGAACGTGGTTGGCCCATGGGGACTGCTGCAGTCCTTCGCCGACCTGCTCAAATTCGTGTTCAAGGAGCCGGTCATTCCGTCCGGCGCCAACAAGGGTGTGTTCCTGCTCGCCCCACTGGTTTCGGCCGTTCTGGCGATTTCGGCCTGGGCCGTCATCCCGGTCAACGCCGGCTGGGCGATTGCCAACATCAATGTCGGCATCCTCTACGTCTTCGCCATCTCCTCGCTGGAGGTCTATGGCGTGATCATGGGCGGCTGGGCCTCGAATTCGAAATATCCGTTCCTTGGCGCACTGCGCTCGGCGGCGCAGATGGTGTCTTATGAAGTGTCGATCGGCTTCGTCATCGTCACCGTGCTGCTCTGCGTGGGTTCGCTGAACCTTAGCGATATCGTGCTGTCGCAGCAGGACGGTCTCGGCACCAAGCTCGGCATGCCCAATACCTTCCTCGACTGGCACTGGCTCAGCCTGTTCCCGATGTTCGTCATCTTCTTCATCTCGGCCTTGGCCGAGACGAACAGGCCGCCTTTTGATCTGGTCGAGGCTGAATCCGAGCTCGTCGCCGGTCACATGGTCGAATATTCGTCGACGCCGTTCCTGCTGTTCTTCCTCGGGGAATATGTGGCGATCGTGCTGATGTGCGCACTCGCCACAATCCTGTTCCTTGGCGGGTGGCTGCCGCCGTTCGACTTCGCACCCTTCACCTGGGTGCCAGGCGTGATCTGGTTCATCCTCAAGGTCTGCCTGATGTTCTTCTTCTTCTCCATAGTGAAGGCATTCGTGCCGCGTTACCGCTATGACCAGCTGATGCGGCTGGGCTGGAAGGTGTTCCTGCCGATCTCGCTGTTCATGGTCGTCGCAACCGCGGCATTCCTCAAGATTACGGGATGGGCATGATGGGTGCTCTCGCTCAAGCCGCCAAGGCGTTGCTGCTGAAGGACTTCGTCGGGGCGTTTTTCCTGTCGATGCGCCAGTTCGTGGCACCGAAGGAGACGATCAACTATCCGTACGAGAAGGGGCCGCTCAGCCCTCGCTTCCGCGGTGAACACGCGCTGCGCCGTTATCCCAACGGTGAGGAACGCTGCATCGCCTGCAAGCTGTGCGAGGCGATCTGCCCAGCTCAGGCCATCACCATCGAGGCTGGTCCGCGCCGCAACGACGGTACCCGCCGTACCGTTCGCTACGACATCGACATGGTGAAGTGCATCTATTGCGGCTTCTGCCAGGAAGCCTGCCCGGTGGACGCGATCGTCGAGGGGCCGAATTTCGAGTTCGCGACGGAGACGCGCGAAGAACTCTACTACGACAAGGAAAAGCTGCTGGCCAACGGCGATCGGTGGGAGCGCGAGATTGCGCGCAACATCTCTCTGGACGCGCCGTACCGGTGAGTTTTGACAAGTGGACGTGCCGCAACGGCTCGTCTAAGGACAACGCGGTTTCGCGACCGGAGGCGGAGCGAAACCGAACTGAATGGGGCAGGGCGTCAGCCAGGCCCAACAGGAACCCGGGGGAACCCCAATGTTGAACGGACTAGAGGCGGCTTTTTTCTACCTCTTCGCCTTTATCGCTGTGGCGTCGGCCTTCATGGTCATTTCGTCACGCAATCCCGTGCATTCGGTGCTCTTCCTCATCCTGACCTTCTTCAATGCGGCCGGGTTGTTTTTGCTCACGGGTGCCGAATTCCTGGCAATGATCCTGCTCGTCGTCTATGTCGGCGCGGTCATGGTGCTGTTCCTGTTCGTCGTCATGATGCTGGATGTCGACTTTGCGGAACTGAAGAGCGGCGCTTTGCAATATGCGCCGATCGGCGCGCTGGTGGGGCTGATCCTGGCAGCCGAACTGATCGTCGTGCTTGGCGGCTATACCTTCGCTCCGCAGCTCGCAACGACAGTGGCGCAAAAGACGCCTGACCTCGCCACCCGCACCAATACGGCGGCGCTCGGCGACATCCTCTATACGGACTACCTCTATTACTTCCAGATCGCCGGCTTGGTGCTTCTGGTGGCCATGATCGGCGCGATCGTGCTGACACTGCGCCACAAGCCGGGCGTCAAGCGCCAGTCGATCGCCGAGCAGGTCGGCCGCACGCCGGCAACGGCCATCGAAATCAAGAAAGTCGAGACGGGGAAGGGCATCTGAGATGACCGTCGGCATCGGACATTACCTCACGCTTTCGGCGATCCTGTTCACGCTCGGCGTGTTCGGCATCTTTCTGAACCGCAAGAACGTCATCGTCATCCTGATGTCGGTGGAATTGATCCTGCTCGCGGTGAACATCAATTTCGTCGCCTTCTCGGCGGCGCTGGGCGATCTCGTTGGCCAGATCTTCGCGCTGTTCGTGCTGACGGTGGCGGCGGCTGAGGCGGCGATCGGTCTTGCCATCCTGGTCGTCTTCTTCCGCAACCGCGGTTCGATCGCGGTTGAAGACGTGAACATGATGAAGGGTTGAGCGAAGCTATCATGTATCAGGCAATCGTCTTTCTCCCTCTCATCGGCTTCCTGATCGTCGGGCTGTTCGGCAATTCGCTGGGCGCCAAGGCATCGGAATACATCACTTCGGGTTTCCTGGTGATCTCGGCAGTTTTGTCCTGGGTGGCCTTCTTTACGGTCGCGCTGGGGTCGGGCGAAGCCTTCACCGTGCCCGTCTTGCGCTGGATCCAGTCCGGTGCGGTCGACGCCTCCTGGGCGCTGCGCATCGATACGCTGACCGCGGTCATGCTGGTGGTGGTCAACACCGTGTCCGCCTTGGTGCACATTTACTCGATCGGCTACATGCACCACGATCCGAACCGGCCGCGTTTCTTCGCCTATCTGTCGCTGTTCACCTTCGCCATGCTGATGCTGGTGACGTCGGACAACCTGATCCAGATGTTCTTCGGCTGGGAAGGCGTCGGTCTGGCGTCCTATCTGCTGATCGGCTTCTGGTACAAGAAACCGTCCGCAAACGCTGCCGCCATCAAGGCGTTCGTCGTCAACCGCGTCGGCGACTTTGGCTTCGCGCTGGGCATCTTCGGCGTCTACATGCTGTTCGGCTCGGTCAACCTGTCGACGATCTTCGCCAATGCGGCTTCGTTCGCGCCGGCCGGCCATGATGCTGCCGCCGCCGCGACCGCGCATGGTGAGACCGTTCTGACCTTCCTCGGCTATGCACTGGACAAGGGTGCCGCGCTCACGGTCGTCTGCCTGCTCCTGTTCATGGGTGCCATGGGCAAGTCGGCACAGGTGCCGCTGCACACCTGGCTGCCGGACGCCATGGAAGGCCCGACGCCGGTTTCGGCGCTGATCCATGCCGCGACCATGGTCACCGCCGGCGTGTTCATGCTGGCGCGCCTTTCGCCGCTGTTCGAGCTGTCGCATACGGCGCTCACCGTGGTGACCTTCATCGGCGCCATCACGGCCTTCTTCGCGGCGACGGTCGGTCTGGTCCAGAACGACATCAAGCGCGTGATCGCTTATTCGACCTGCTCGCAGCTCGGCTACATGTTCGTGGCGCTCGGCGTCGGCGCCTATGGCGCGGCGATCTTCCACCTGTTCACGCACGCCTTCTTCAAGGCGCTGCTGTTCCTGGGCTCGGGCTCGGTCATCCATGCGATGTCGGACGAGCAGGACATGCGCAACATGGGCGGCATCCGCAAGCTGATCCCCACCACCTACTGGATGATGGTGATCGGCACGCTGGCGCTGACCGGCGTCGGCATCCCGGCGACGGTTATCGGTACCGCCGGCTTCTTCTCGAAGGACGCCATCATCGAAAGCGCGTTCGTCGGCCACAACTCGGTTGCGATCTTCGCTTTCACGCTGCTGGTCATCGCGGCCTGCTTCACCTCGTTCTATTCCTGGCGACTGATCTTCATGACCTTCCATGGCAAGCCGCGCGCCAGCCATGACGTGATGCATCATGTGCATGAATCGCCGCCGGTGATGCTGATTCCGCTGTTCATCCTGGCGGTCGGCGCGATCGCCGCGGGCTTCCTGTTCCATGACTACTTCATCGGCGAAGCCTATGCCGAATTCTGGAAAGGCTCGCTGTTCACGCTGCCGGACAACCACATCCTGCATGACATGCATGGCGTGCCGACGTGGGTGAAGCTGGCGCCTTTCGTGGCGATGGTGGTTGGCTTCCTGGTTTCGTGGAAATTCTACATTTCCTCGCCCCAGATTCCGGTGACGCTGGCCCAGCGCCATCGGGGGCTTTACGCCTTCCTGCTCAACAAGTGGTACTTCGACGAGCTGTATGACTTCCTGTTCGTGCGGCCGGCCAAGCGCCTCGGCTACTTCCTGTGGAAGAAGGGCGATGGCGTGGTCATCGACGGCCTCGGGCCTGATGGCGTCTCGGCCCGCGTGGTCGACGTCACCAACCGCGTGGTCAAGCTGCAGACCGGCTATCTCTATCACTATGCCTTCGCCATGCTTATCGGCGTGGCGGCACTCGTCACCTGGATGATGCTCTGATGACCGACTGGCCAATTCTCTCCACGGTCACCTTCCTGCCGCTGGTCGGCGCGCTGCTGATCCTGTTCATTCGCGACGACAGCGATGCAGGACGCCGCAACGTGCGTGCGATCGCCCTGTGGACGACCATCATCACCTTCCTGGTGTCGCTGCCGATCTGGATCTACTTCGACAATTCCAATCCCGGCTTCCAGTTCGTGGAGAAGACGTCCTGGCTGGATAGCGGCATCTCCTATCACATGGGTGTCGACGGTATCTCGATGCTGTTCGTCATCCTGACGACCTTCCTGATGCCGCTCTGCGTCCTGGCTTCGTGGGGCTCGGTGGAGAAGCGCGTCAAGGAATACATGATCGCGTTCCTGATCCTGGAAACGCTGATGATCGGCGTGTTCTGCGCGCTGGACATCGTGCTCTTCTACGTCTTCTTCGAGGCCGGCCTGATCCCGATGTTCATCATCATCGGCGTGTGGGGCGGTAAGCGGCGCGTCTACGCCTCGTTCAAGTTCTTCCTCTACACGCTGCTCGGCTCGGTGCTGATGCTGCTGGCCATCATGGCGATGTTCTGGCAGGCCGGCACCACCGACATCCCGACGCTGCTGACGCACAACTTTCCGGCCAACATGCAGACATGGCTATGGCTGGCCTTCTTCGCGTCTTTCGCGGTGAAGATGCCGATGTGGCCGGTGCACACCTGGTTGCCGGACGCGCACGTCGAGGCGCCGACAGCCGGTTCGGTCATCCTGGCCGGTATTCTGCTGAAGATGGGCGGTTACGGCTTCCTGCGTTTCTCGCTGCCGATGTTCCCGCTGGCTTCCGAGTTCTTCGCGCCGATGGTGTTCACGCTTTCGGTGGTGGCCATCATCTACACCTCGCTGGTGGCGCTGATGCAGGAAGACATCAAGAAGCTGATCGCCTATTCGTCGGTCGCCCATATGGGCTTCGTCACCATGGGCATCTTCACGATCAACCAGGAGGGCGTGCAGGGCGCGATCTTCCAGATGCTCAGCCACGGCCTTGTATCGGGCGCGCTGTTCCTGTGCGTCGGCGTCATCTACGATCGCCTGCACACCCGCGAGATCGCGGCCTATGGCGGCCTGGTCAACACCATGCCGAAATACGCCACGGTGTTCCTGATCTTCACCATGGCCAATGTCGGCCTGCCGGGCACCAGCGGTTTCGTCGGCGAGTTCCTGACCATGCTCGGCGCCTTCAAGGTCAACACATGGGTGGCGTTCTTTGCCGCCACCGGCGTCATCCTGTCGGCCGCCTATGCGTTGTGGCTCTATCGCCGCGTCATCTTCGGGGCGCTGACCAAGGACAGCCTGAAAGGCATGCTCGACCTGTCGGCCCGCGAAAAGGTGGTGATCTACCCGCTGGTCGTCCTGGTCATCTTCTTCGGCGTCTATCCGGCGCCGGTGTTCGACGCCACGGCCGCCTCGGTCAAGTCACTCGTCACCAACGTCACCGCATCCATCGGCTCCGCGCAGACCGCGGCGGCGCACTGAGTAGAGCATCATGACCCCGGATCTTATCTCCAGCCTTTCGCTCACCACGCCGGAGCTGATCATCGCCATCGGCGCGCTGGTCCTCCTGATGGTCGGCGCCTATTCGCGCGAAGCCTCGAGCGGGGCCATCACCGGGCTTGCGGTTGCGATCCTGATCGTCGCCGGCGGCTGGATGCTGTTCGTTTCGGGGGAGGGCAATGCCTTCGGCAGCGCCTTCGTGCAGGACGCGTTCGCCCGCTTCATGAAGCTGCTGTCGCTCGTCGGTTCGGCGGTCACGCTGATCATGTCGGTGCGCTTCGCCAAGGCCGAGCGTTTCGACAAGTTCGAGTATCCGGTGCTGATCCTGCTGTGCACGCTCGGCATGATGTTGATGATTTCGGCCAATGGCATGATCGCGCTCTACCTCGGTCTCGAGCTGCAGTCGCTGGCGATCTACGTGCTCGCCGCCATCAACCGCGACAATGTCCGCTCGACCGAAGCTGGCCTGAAATATTTCGTGCTCGGCGCGCTGTCGTCCGGCATGCTGCTCTACGGCATCAGCCTGGTTTACGGCTATACCGGCAACGTGTCCTTTGAAGCCATTGCCTCGGCACTGGGGCAGGGCGAGCGCCAGCTCGGCCTGGTGTTCGGCCTGGTCTTCGTGCTGGCCGGTCTCGCCTTCAAGATTTCGGCGGTTCCGTTCCATATGTGGACGCCGGACGTCTATGAAGGCGCTCCGACCCCGATCACGGCCTTCCTGGCCGCTGCCCCGAAGATGGCTGCAATGGCGCTCATCGTTCGCGTGACGATGGGGGCATTCGAGCCGATCGCCAAGGACTGGCAGCAGATCATCGTCTTCATTTCGATCGCGTCGATGGCGCTTGGTGCCTTCGCGGCCATCGGCCAGACCAACATCAAGCGCCTGATGGCCTATTCGTCGATCGGCCACATGGGCTATGCACTGGTCGGTCTCGCCGCCAATTCCGAAGCCGGCGTGCGTGGCGTTGTCATTTACATGCTGATCTACCTGGTGATGACGCTCGGCACCTTCGCCTTCATCCTCGCCATGCGTCGCAACAATGAGAATGTCGAAAAGATCAGCGATCTGGCCGGCCTCTCTTCGACCAATCCGGCCATGGCCACCGTCCTGACCATCCTAATGTTCTCGCTGGCCGGCATTCCGCCGCTCGCGGGCTTCTGGGGGAAGTGGTACGTGTTCCTCGCCGCCATCAACGCCAATCTCTATGCGCTGGCGATCATCGGCGTTCTGTCCTCGGTGGTGGGCGCGTTCTACTACCTGCGCATCATCAAGCTGATGTGGTTCGATGAGCCCGTCGGCGGTTTCCAGCCGATGGCTGGCGAACTGCGCCTGGTGCTTGGCGTTTCCGGTGCCTTCGTGCTGTTCTATGTGCTGATCGGTGGCTCGATCAGCACATACGCTGAAGCCGCAGCGAAGACGTTCTTTTGATGGGATTTGCGCTGGCGCCGACTGCGGCTTCCCAGGGCTTTCGCCTCGAAGCGCATGACAGCGTCGGCTCCACAAATGCGCTGGCGCTGGAGCACGCCCGTGCTGGCGATCCCGGCAAGCTCTGGGTTGTTTCCAGGAAACAGGAAAGCGGACGCGGCCGACGCGGCCGCGCCTGGGCGACGCTCGAAGGCAATCTCGCCGCTACGCTGCTTTTGGTTGTCGAAGGTGAACTGCGCACCGCCGCTACGCTCGGCTTCGTCGCCGGGCTGGCGCTGGCCGATGCGCTTGATGCCGTCGTGCCCAAGGGGCGTATCGCTGTCGCGCTCGACGGTGCGAGTGCCGGACGTAACCGTTTCGAACTGAAGTGGCCAAACGATGTTCTGGCTTCCGGCGCCAAGCTTTCCGGCATCCTGCTGGAATCGACGTTGCTGGACGGTGGTCGGTTTGCAGTGGCGATCGGTATCGGCGTCAATGTTGCCGCGCATCCCGAGGGGGTGCCTTATCCGGCCACATCGCTGAGAGCTCTGGGAGCGACTTGCGATGCGGAGACGCTGTTCCTGGCACTGTCTGATGCCTGGAGCGAAAACGCTGGACTGTGGGCCGACGGACGCGGTCTTGACGCGATACGCCAGCGCTGGCTCGAGCGGGCTGCAGGGCTGGGCGGTGAAGTTGCCGTCAGGATCGACGGCGATGTCGTGCGCGGCACATTCGAGACCATTGACGAGGACTGTCGTTTTGTGATCCGCGAAAGTGGAGGACGCATGATAACGGTTGCGGCCGGTGACGTGCATTTTGGCGCGGTGGCTTCAGCCTCAGCACAATAGAACTCCGCGGCGCGGCCTGCGCGCATGCTGGAGCGAAAAGGAGAAATTGGATGGCGAAAGCGGATAACGCCGAACTCGTGTTCGTGCCGCTGGGCGGTGTCGGCGAAATCGGCATGAATTTCGCCCTCTACGGTTTTGGCCCGGCCAACAACCGTGAGTGGATCGTCATCGACG
The DNA here is from genome assembly GCF_058790995.1 of Mesorhizobium sp. EU05-FHT14A09. NCBI lineage: Bacteria > Pseudomonadati > Pseudomonadota > Alphaproteobacteria > Hyphomicrobiales > Phyllobacteriaceae > Mesorhizobium > Mesorhizobium sp. EU05-FHT14A09. The sequence continues at coordinate 697,915 of NZ_JBYTDF010000002.1, read as the reverse complement.
TTGGCGTCACCTTTCCAGATCCTGCCCATCCAGGTGTCGACCTGATCCTGCCGGACACTCGCTTCATCGAAGACAAACTCGCCAACCTGCGCGGCATCGTCATCACACACGCGCATGAGGATCATTATGGCGCGCTACACGACATCTGGCCGAAGCTCAAAGTGCCGGTATGGATGACGCCATTCGGCGCCGGTCTTCTGGAGGCCAAGCGCCAGGGGGAGGCGGATGCGCCGAAGATACCGGTGACGATCTACCGGGCTGGCGAGAAATTCACCGTGGGTCCATTCGAGATCGAGGCGATCCCGGTTGCGCATTCGATTCCCGAGCCGATGTCGCTGGCGATCACCACGCCGGTCGGCACGGTGATCCACACCGGCGACTGGAAGATCGATCCGGCGCCGTCGATCGGACCGAAGACCGACGAAGCGCGTTTCCGTGCCTATGGCGACAAGGGTGTGCTCGCGCTGGTGTGCGATTCCACCAATGCGCTGCGGGACGGGGATTCTCCTTCCGAGCAGGAAGTGGGCGCAAGCCTGAAGACGCTGATCGAAGAAGCGAAAGGGCGTGTCGCCATTTCCACCTTCTCGTCCAATGTCGGGCGCGTGGTGGCGATCGCCCGTGCTGCGCGCGATGCAGGCCGTCAGGTTCTGGTGCTTGGCCGCTCGCTGAAGCGCGTCATCGATGTCTCCAGCGAACTTGGCTACATGGACGGGCTTCCGGAGTTCATCGGGGAGGAGGACTATGGCTTCATCCCACGCGAGAACCTCGTCATCATCTGCACCGGCAGCCAGGGTGAGCCGCTGGCGGCTCTCGCCAAGCTGTCGCGTGACGAAATGAAGTCGGTTGGGCTGACCGCCGGCGACACGGTGATCTTCTCGTCCCGCACCATTCCCGGCAATGAGAAGGCGATCCTGGAGATCAAGAATCGCCTGATCGACCTCGGCATGAAGATCATCGAGGACGGCGACGCGCTGGTGCATGTGTCTGGCCATCCGCGCCGCAGCGAGTTGAAGCGTATGTATGAATGGGTGCGGCCTGAGATCGGTGTGCCGGTGCATGGCGAGGCCGCGCATCTGGTGGCTCAGGGTTCGCTGATGTCGATGTCGGGAATCCGCCAGGTGGCGCAGGTGCGCGACGGCGACATGCTGCGGCTCTATCCTGGAGCAGCCGAAGTTGTCGATCAGGTGCCGTATGGCCGCGTTTACAAGGACGGCAAGCTGGTCGGCACCGACGAGGCGATGGGCATCCGCGAGCGGCGCAAGCTTTCCTTTGCCGGCCATGTCGCGGTCAATGTCGTGCTGGACGACAAGTATGAACTCGCCGGCGATCCCGACCTCGTTGCCATAGGGGTTGCGGAGGCTGACGCTGCTGGCGAGCTGCTGGAAGACATCATGCTCGACGCGGCTGTCGGCGCGGTCGACTCCATTCCGCGCCAGCGTCGGAAAGACCTCGACCTGGTCCAGGAGTCCGTGCGCCGTGCCGTGCGGGCTGCCGCCAATGAGACCTGGGGCAAGAAGCCGCTGGTGACGGTGTTTGTGACGCGCTGAAAACAAAGTAGGCAATTGGCAGGCGGTATCCGACACTGATGGCTGTATGTCAGCTGCTTTGGAGTTTCCATGCTGGGACGACTGAACCACGTAGCAATTGCTGTACCGGATCTGGCTGCGGCCAGCGCCGTTTATCGCGACACGCTGGGTGCCAGGACAACGCAGCCACAGGCGCTGCCTGAGCATGGTGTGACGGTGGTGTTCATTGACCTTGGCAACACCAAGGTCGAGCTGCTTGAACCGCTTGGCGAGAATTCGCCCATTGCCGCCTTCCTGGAAAAGAACCCATCCGGTGGCATGCATCATGTCTGCTACGAGGTCGACGACATCCTGGCAGCGCGCGACCGGCTGAAGGCCGGCGGAGCACGCGTGCTGGGTGATGGCAACCCGAAAATCGGCGCGCATGGCAAGCCTGTGCTGTTCCTGCATCCGAAGGATTTCGCCGGCACGCTGGTGGAGCTGGAACAGGCATGACCGGGGGAACCATCACCACCTGGGACTGGATCTCGATGGTCGCGGTCTATTTCGTGGTCTGGTGGATCACATTGTTCGCCATCTTGCCGTTCAGTTTCCGCCGGCAGGACGAAGAGAACGAGGTCGTGCTGGGAACCACGGCGAGCGCGCCGAAGAAACCCAGATTTCTCTACATCATCATCTGGACGTCGATCTGGGCCTTCATTGTGCTGGGAGGCTATTACGGCGTGACCATCGGGCTTGGCTGGACCGTCGACGACATTCCGCAGATCCTGCCCAAGTTCGATTGAGTGCTTAGCCGGGAGATCCCGGTTGGTTCCAGGACAACAGTGCTTCCCGTTCGGCGCGTGATCTGGCCATGCTGGCGCGCGCGGCCGCGACGACCGATGCCGACGAATTCTCGGGAAGGCCCGCACCGAAAGGTGGTTCCGGGGCGTATTCCAGCGAGAGTTGGATCGTCTCGGCTTCCTCTCGGCCGATGAGTTCGGCGATGACCGTCAGCCCGAAGTCGATACCTGATGTTACGCCGCCTGCCGTAATCAGCGCACCGTCTTTGACGACGCGCGCCTTGGTTGGAATTGCGCCGAAAACCGGAAGAAAGTCCATTGCATTCCAGTGCGTCGTCGCACGCCGACCCGAGAGGAGACCGGCCCGGCCGAGAACGAGGGCCCCGGTGCAGACCGATGTCACAAACCGTGCCGCGGCTGCCTTGCTGCGGACGAAGGCGAGCGTTTCCTCGTCCGTCAGCAGGGGATTGACGCCTGAGCCGCCGGGAACGCAGAGAACGTCGAAATCCGGAGCGTCAGCGAATGTCGTATCCGGTTTCAACCAGAGCCCGGTTGTAGCACGCAAGGGCTGCAGGTCCTTCCAGACGAGGTGAACCTCCGCGTCCTTTGCGGAAGCGAACACTTCATAGGGGCCGGTCAGGTCGAGCTGCTGGACCCGTGGAAAGCACAAAATCCCGAAGCGCAATGCCATTTGTCCTCCTGGAGCGGTCGATGGTTTTCAGGGAGACTGGACCGGGACCGTCTCGTGGTTGCGGCTGTCTCAACCGGAAACGCCACACGCTTTCCGGGCTGCTCGTATTGACGATTTGATCGTAGTTCGGGAAAACTGGCGCGTGTGCCAATTATCGCTCGTTTCATGCCAAATCTTGTTGCCCATCGTGTGGAAATCCTGGCCTTCCCGAACGCCCAGATCCTGGATGTGACAGGGCCGGCTCAGGTTTTCGCGACGGCGAACGACTTGATGCCTGCCGGGGCACCCAAGCCTTATGAGATCGTGGTGACGGCAGCGGCGGCGGAAGTCACCACAAGCTCCGGCATAACGTTGCGGGCCGCGCCTTTGTCGCTGCAATTCCCATATCCTGCGACCTTGATTGTCGCCGGGGGATATGGCGTCAACAATGCTGCGCGGGACGTTGTGCTCGTCGATTGGGTCAAACAGCGTTCCGCATCGGCGAAACGAACCGCGTCGGTGTGCAGCGGTGCCTTTCTGCTTGCCGAAGCTGGGCTTCTCGATGGCCGCCGCGCTGTCACGCATTGGCAGCGCGGCGACGAGTTTGCCGCACGCTTTCCGGCGGTCGAGCTCGAGCGCGATCCCATTTTTGTGCGCGATGATGCGGTCTGGACGTCTGCCGGCATCACGGCGGGTATCGATCTGGCCCTGGCGATGGTCGAACACGACCAGGGGCATCGACTGGCGCTGGCAGTCGCGCGGCAACTGGTCGTCTTCCTGAAGCGCCCCGGGGGCCAGAAGCAATTCAGTTCGGTGCTTGCATTCCAGGAGGCGGACGAGATGTTCGAAAGCCTGCATGGCTGGATTGCCGCCAACCTCCATCGCGATCTGTCGCTGGCCTCATTGGCCGACCAGGCCGGCATGAGCCTGCGGTCATTTTCGCGACACTACCGCCAACGCACCGGACATACGCCTGCGCGTGCGGTTGAAACGATCCGGTTCGAGACTGCGCGGCAATTCCTGGAGGACGGAGCAAGTGTAGCTCGCACCGTCAGGCGATGCGGTTTCGGTTCGCCGGAAACGATGCGCCGCGCCTTCCTGCGAAATCTTGGCATCGGTCCGAATGCATATCGCGAGCGTTTCCACGGGTAGATATTCGGCTAAGTGGAATGCTGCGCCGCAGCATCAAATTCTCGGCCGATGGTTTCGAACCGGCGCCTGCTATCGCAGCAGTGCTGAAACCGGTGAAAATGACATCGTCGTGACGGTTGTATGACTGCGTCCCGATCAATGTGGAGGAGCGACGGAGCGGGTGGTTTTGTTTCGCTTTGGGGTAGATGAACCTGAGTAAAACAGGAAGGAAAAGGCAGGATATTTTACCGCCAAAAGGACGATGCCGGACCTGATCGTGTTTGATGTTCTACCTTACTGGAAAACTGCAATCTGCTGATTGCACAAAAAAAATGCAAGGCACGAAGCCTTGCAATTTAAACGCGTCCGATCTGCTTTCCGTTTCCGGCGGCTGCGAGTTACCGCGCCTAGATCGCATCCTCCCAAGACTTTGACCGCGCAGGAGAACAGGTCTTTAACCCGTCCTCTCGGTTATGTTGTCACAGTAGAACAGCGCGCATGAAAATGTCACGTTAAATTTTACGTCTAAACGTACTTTCCTGTGCTGCATTGCACAATAAAACGGCTTGGCTTGCTTAAGGAAAGAACAGCGATTACCAGCGCGCACTTGCCACGGACGCGCGGGTTTCCATTCCGCCATGAAATGGCTATGAAGCCCTTGCATTGAAGCCTTCCATGCGTCGATTCCGGCGCGGCCTTCCTCATTTACGGACCAGCCCATGCGTTTGTCGCGCTACTTCCTGCCCATCCTGAAAGAGAACCCCCGCGAGGCCGAGATCGTCTCGCATCGCCTGATGTTGCGTGCCGGCATGATCCGCCAGCAGGGGCAGGGCTCCTTCACGATGCTGCCACTGGGCAAGCGCGTGCTCGACAAGGTCTGTGCCATCATCCGGGAAGAACAGAACCGTGCCGGCGCTCTGGAAATCCTGATGCCCACCATCCAGTCGGCGGAGCTGTGGCGTGAGAGCGGCCGCTATGACGCCTATGGCAAGGAGATGCTGCGGATCAAGGATCGCCAGGACCGCGAGTTGCTCTACGGCCCGACCAACGAGGAGATGGTGACGGAAGTCTTCCGTTCCTACGTCAAGTCTTACAAGGACCTGCCGCTCAACCTCTACCACATCCAGTGGAAGTTCCGTGACGAAGTGCGCCCGCGCTTCGGGGTCATGCGTGGCCGCGAATTCCTGATGAAGGACGCCTATACGTTCGACCTCAACTACGAGGGCGCCAAGGCTGCTTACTACCGGATGTTCGTGTCCTATCTGCGCACCTTTACCCGCATGGGCCTGAAGGCGATCCCGATGCGCGCCGATACCGGCCCGATCGGCGGCGACCTTTCCCACGAATTCATCATTCTGGCGGAGACCGGCGAGAGCCAGGTGTATTGCCACAAGGATTTCCTGTCGCTGCCGGTACCGGGCGAAAACATCAACTATGACAATGATGCCGAAATCGCCGGCATCGTGCAGGAGTGGACGACGCCTTACGCGGCGACCGACGAGATGCATGACGAAGCCGCCTGGGACAAGATCGGCGATGGCGAGCGTCTCTCCGCGCGCGGCATCGAAGTCGGCCACATATTCCATTTCGGCGAGAAGTATTCGAAGCCGATGGGCGCCAAGGTGCAAGGCCCCGACGGCAAGGAACATTTTGTCTCGATGGGTTCCTACGGCATCGGCCCGACGCGCCTGATCGCTGCCATCATCGAGGCGAGCCATGACGATGCCGGCATCATCTGGCCGGAAAGCATCGCGCCCTTCGACATCGCGCTCATCAACATGAAGGCCGGTGACGCCGATTGCGACCGCGTTTGCGACGAGCTCTATGCCACGCTGACGGCGGCCGGCAAGGATGTGCTCTATGACGATACCGACCAGCGGCCAGGCGGCAAGTTCGCCACCGCCGACCTGATCGGTCTGCCCTGGCAGGTGATCGTCGGGCCACGCGGCGTTGCCGCCGGCGAGGTCGAGATCAAGAACCGCAAGAGCGGCGAACGCGAAACCGTGCCGCTGGCGACTGCCCTCCAGCGCCTGGGTGTTGCTGCATGAGCCAGACGGCGGCAGCCAAGCCGGCCGGCGCTGGACCTTTTTCGGGTTTCGAGCGCATGGTGGCCTGGCGCTATCTGCGCTCCCGCCGCAAGGAGACGGTGATCTCGGTCATCGCCTCGATCTCCTTCCTCGGCATCATGCTGGGCGTTGCGACGCTGATCGTGGTGATGGCGGTGATGAACGGTTTCCGGGCGGAGCTGCTGTCGCGCATCCTCGGCATCAACGGACATCTCATCGTCACGCCGGTGGATCTGCCGCTGGAAGACTATGCCGAGCTTGCCAAGCGCATCAACGGCGTGCCTGGCGTCAAATATGCCATTCCGCTGGTCGAAGGCCAGGTGCTGGCTCAGGGCAATGTCGGCTCCGGTGGCGGCGCTCTGGTGCGCGGCGTCCGTGGCGAAGATCTCGGCAAGATCACGCTGGTTGCCAACAACATCAAGCAGGGCTCGATCGTTGGTTTCGATACCGCCGGCGGCGTCGCCATCGGCCGTCGCATGGCGGAGAATCTCGGCCTGGTGCTGGGCGACACCATCACCCTGATCTCGCCCGATGGCGATGTCAGTCCGCTCGGCACGACGCCGCGCCTGAAAGGCTATCCGGTGACGGCGATCTTCGAGGTCGGGATGTCGGAGTACGATACCTCGATCGTCTATATGCCGTTCTCCGAAGCGCAGATGTACTTCAACTCGGAGGGCAAGGCGCAGAGCCTCGAAGTTTATCTCGACAACCCTGACAATGTCGAAGCGATCAAGCCAAAGGTGGAGGAAGCGGCGCAGCGGCAAATCTATCTGACCGACTGGCGGCAGCGTAACCAGACCTTCTTCTCGGCGCTGCAGGTAGAACGCAACGTCATGTTCATGATCCTGACACTGATCGTGCTGGTGGCGGCGCTCAATATCATCTCCGGCCTTGTCATGTTGGTGAAGGACAAGGGACACGACATTGCGATCCTGCGCACCATGGGGGCGACGCGTGGCGCTGTCCTGCGCATCTTCCTGATGACTGGTGCAGCCATCGGCGTGGTTGGCACCGTCGCCGGCGTGCTGCTCGGCGTCCTGATCTGCCTCAACGTCGAACGCATCCGTGAATTCTTCTCGTGGCTGTCAGGGACCGTCCTGTTCAACCCCGAGCTTTATTTCCTCAGTCAGTTGCCGGCCAAGATGGATGCCGGCGAGACATTCTCGGTCATTGTCATGGCACTGGTCCTCTCCTTTATCGCAACGCTGTTCCCGGCCTGGCGGGCTGCACGGCTCGATCCTGTCGAAGCGCTGAGGTACGAGTGATGGCCGAACCCGTGTTGGAGCTGAAAAGCGTCGAGCGGCACTATGTGCAGGGACCACGCAAGCTCACCATCCTGAATGGTGCCGACTTCACGTTGCACCGCGGCGAGATGGTGGCGATGGTGGCGCCGTCCGGTACCGGCAAGTCGACGCTCCTGCACACCGCGGGCCTGCTCGAACGGCCTGACGGTGGCGATGTCATCCTGTCTGGCAGGGCTTGTGGACGGCTGTCGGACGACGAACGCACGGCGATCCGCCGTAACGACATCGGCTTCGTCTACCAGTTCCATCACTTGCTGCCGGAATTCTCGGCGCTTGAAAACATCATGATGCCGCAGCTGATCCGTGGCCTGTCGAAACCTGAAGCTTCCAAGCGCGCGGCTCAGTTGCTGGACTACATGCAGATCGGCAAGCGTGCTCAGCATCGGCCGGCGGAACTGTCCGGTGGCGAGCAGCAGCGCGTCGCGATCGCACGCGCCGTGGCCAATGCTCCCTTGGTGCTTCTGGCCGACGAGCCGACAGGCAATCTCGACCCGGCAACGGCATCTTATGTCTTCGACGCGCTCGAGGCGCTGGTGAGGCAGTCCGGGCTGGCCGCCATGATCGCCACGCATAACCACGAGCTCGCCGCCCGCATGGACCGGCGTGTGACACTGGCCGAAGGCAAGGTTGTGCCGCTGTAAGGAAGGTTTCCATGCGCTCCTATGGCATCGCCCCGATCCGTCTGATTGCTCTCCAACGCCTGGATGCAGCAGCATGAGCCACACGGCGGCAGCCAAGCGGGCGGGCGCTGGGCCTTTCTCGGGTTTCGAGCGCATGGTGGCGTGGCGCTATCTGCGTTCGCGGCGCCAGGAGACGGTGATTTCGGTCATCGCCTCGATCTCTTTCATCGGTATCATGTTGGGCGTGGCGACGCTGATCGTCGTGATGGCGGTGATGAACGGGTTCCGGGCGGAACTGCTGTCGCGCATCCTTGGCACCAACGGACATCTCATCGTCTCGCCGGTGGATCTGCCGCTGGAGGATTATGCCGAACTGGCCAAGCGCATCACCGGCGTGCCTGGCGTCAAATATGCCATTCCGCTGGTCGAAGGCCAGGTGTTGGCGAAGGGCAATGTCGGCTCAGGCGGCGGGGCACTCGTGCGCGGCATTCGCGGCGAGGATCTCGACAAGGTCACGCTGGTGGCCAGCAACATCAAGCAGGGTTCGATCGCAGGGTTCGACACCGCCGGCGGCGTCGCCATCGGCCGCCGCATGGCCGAGAATCTCGGCCTGGCGCTGGGCGACATCATCACGCTGATCTCGCCTGACGGCGATGTCAGCCCGCTTGGCACCACGCCACGCGTAAAAGGTTATCCAGTGACGGCGATCTTCGAGGTCGGCATGTCACAATATGATGCCTCGATCGTGTACATGCCGTTCTCCGAGGCACAGATGTACTTCAATTCGGAGGGCAAGGCGCAGAGCCTCGAGGTTTATCTCGACAGTCCCGATGATGTCGAAGCAATCAAGCCCAAGGTGGAGGAGGCCGCGCAGCGGCAGGTCTACCTGAGCGACTGGCGCCAACGCAACGAGACCTTCTTCTCGGCGCTGCAGGTCCAGCGCAACGTCATGTTCATGATCGTGACGATGATCGTGCTGGTGGCGGCGCTCAACATCATCTCCGGTCTGATCATGCTGGTGCAGGACAAGGGGCAGGATATCGCCATCCTTCGCACCATGGGCGCGACGCGTGGCGCTGTCCTGCGCATCTTCCTGATGACGGGTTCCGCGATCGGCGTGGCCGGCACCGCTGCGGGCGTGCTGCTCGGGGTTCTCATCTGCTTCAATGTCGAGCGCATCCGTCAGTTCTTCTCGTGGCTGTCAGGGACCGTCCTGTTCAATCCCGAGCTCTATTTCCTCAACCAGTTGCCCGCCAAGATGGAAGCAGGCGAGACGCTCTCCGTCGTCGTCATGGCGCTTGTGCTTTCGTTCCTGGCGACACTGCTGCCTGCCTGGCGAGCGGCGCGGCTCGATCCCGTCGAGGCGCTAAGGTACGAGTAGTCGCTGAGCTGACGTCGGTCGAAGGCAAGGTCGTATCGCCCCAAGGCTGCCGGCGCGTCTTTCGCGTCCTGCGTCTGCAGCCTTTTCATCGGGGCTGGCATGTCGAGCCCTGTGAATTCCCGGCATAACCGGGCACCCGTCCGATCTCATCAACCTTTCCTTAACCCTGGGTTCAGGCACCACCCGGAATCGTCCGACGGTGCTGTTTTGTTCCGTTGACTTTAGAACAAAGTTAGAACAAATTACGTACATATTAACAACAGGAGCCAGCCATGACCGATCTGATCCAGGACGTTGCCTCTCTTGTCTGCATGAGCGCCTTCCTTGTCTCGATGGCGATGTGGATCGGCGCGATGTGAGGAAACGCCACGGCCAGCGGCTGTGGCAGAATGGATAAAGGCCGACGCTGCGGTCGGCCGTAAGCACAGTCCGGCCCTGAATGGGCATGAGACAACTCTTCAAATCAGCCTCGATGAAGCCTCGGCGCGATGTGTCGCTCGCACACTTGCGAAGATCGCAACGCGCCCTGTGTTTTGCAAAGTTCCAAGGAGCGCGAGGCTGGGCGGGGGAAAATTGTAGTCTCGTACGGAGACCACTGACGTGTCGCCCTGACGTTGCCCAGCCTTCAGCCTGCCTTGCGTCGCAACTCGACACTGGGCCTCTCGGCGGGCCCGAATACGGTTTCGAAACCGGCTTTCAGGGCAAGGTCGAGATCAGCCATCGTCACGGGCAAGCCGAGATCGACCAGCGAGGTGACGCCATGGTCGGTGACGCCGCAGGGAACGATGCCGCCAAAATGCGACAGGTCAGGTTCGACGTTGATGGCGATGCCGTGGAATGAGACCCATTTGCGCAGGCGGATGCCGATCGCCGCGATCTTGTCTTCCGCCGGACTGCCGTCCAGCGAGACCGGTCTGTCTGGCCGCACCACCCAAACACCGACGCGATCCTCACGCCGCTCTCCCTTCACGTTGAAGGCGGCGAGGGTCGCGATGATCCATTGTTCAAGCGCTGCTACGAAGGCGCGCACGTCCTCGCGTCGCCGCTTGAGGTCCAGCATCACATAGGCAACCCGCTGGCCTGGGCCATGATAGGTGTATTCGCCGCCACGGCCCGCCTTGAACACCGGAAAACGACCCGGGTCGATCAGATCGCTCGGCTGCGCGCTGGTGCCGGCGGTGTAGAGCGGCGGATGTTCGACCAGCCAGACCATCTCTCCCGCCGTGCCTGCGCGAATCGCTTCGGCGCGCGTCTCCATGACGGCGAGCGCGTGCGCATAATCGACCAGACCCGGTTCAATGCGCCACTCCACTGGCGCAGAGCCGGCAAAGGGCAGGAACGTCGTGGCTATCTGGCTGCGTTCGGTCATGGCGCTCACGGAAAGGCTGGTCTTCATATGGCGTCAATCCGGGCCGGCGTCCAGTTCCGGCGATTGTCCCAGCCGACGTCGCGAACTTCGTTACGAATGGAAACCGGCTATTCGATATGGTCAGATAACAGAATGAACCGACACAATACGTCCGACAAAGAACCGCTATTTCGAAGCGTCAATACGCGAGCGCGCAATGTGCGTCACAACTTTGGTGGCGAATATTGATGGTCACGCCAACGCGATGGCAACATGGACAGTCGAGGCTCGATGCATGCAGGAAAGCGCCGAGGGCGAGACTACACGCCCTTGTTTCGCTTTCTTCTCGCGCGCGTCGGCAAGACTTGGACTGACGTGCATCGCGAAGCCGTCTCACGGCTTGACAGCGAGGAGCCCATCTTCTGGCTGGTGGCGCGCAACGAGATGGAGAAGCGCCCCTTCGTGGTGTTGGGTGAGAACTCATATTACAGCGGCTTGTATGTAGACGAGAACAATCGCCTTGCGATCGTCGATTCGACATTGTCCGTCGAGCAGATGGAACCAACGTGTTCCTGCTGCACCCATACGTTCAATGGGAAACCATTCACGCGACCATACAGAGGCAGTTGAGCGGGCGAGCGGCACCAACCGAGCCGGGATGCACCGGCTTTTGGTTTCGCGTGAAGGCTCTGAAGAGGGCCGTGATGCACCTGCATCAGCATTTCTTATCGGGCCGCCCGCTTCAGCGAGGCCGCTTCAGCTTTCCGGAACGATAGCAGAAACCCTTCGTTGGTTCAGGAGATCGCTACTCAGCGATCTCAAAACCAGGAGGAAGAACATGACTAAACTGCTTTGTGCGAGCGCGTTGGCGCTGACGATGATGACCGGAGCTAGCCTGGCCGCCGGCGACAAGGGAACCTCGGCATTTGATAATCCCGAGAAGATGGCGCCGTTCTATTCCGACAAAGACATGAAGACGCTGAAGTCCGATGCCGATTTCAAAGCGGCCTGGATGGCATTGACCGATGACGAGCGGGCCGGAATGACAAAGGATTGCGGTGATGAAGTCATCGCCAAAGAGCACGACAATTTCTGTAAAATGACCAAGGAGCTCGGCGGCGCCAACTAGATCCAGGCCATCGCCTTCGAGTTCTTATCGCCGCAAGACTCTCGGCGACGCGGTCGGCTGCAACACTTCCGTACGGAACAACCAGCCGATCGCCCTTGTCCAGACGACCTCTCCCTCATCGCCGATGGCATGGAGGGAGTAAATGTGGCCAGGAATGGCCCCAATGTGGACCATCCTTCAGCTGGAAGGCTCAGAAATGCTGAGTTCTCGGAGGGAGAATGGTGCGGTCGAGAAGACTCGAACTTCCACGGGTTGCCCCACAGCGACCTCAACGCTGCGCGTCTACCAATTCCGCCACGACCGCACGTGGTAGGAGCCGGAGTGGACCGGCCCGCGGCGTGTAGCAAATCGTTTCCGGTGAAACAAGGCCATCTCGAGCAATAATCGCACTTCCGGCAAAGAGTTTTTGCCAACCGGACCTGGCCGCTCGCAGAAGCCTGGATTGGCACACTTTTCCGGCGTTCAAACGGCTTCAATCCGGCGGCGTCTTGTTCTACACCGGCACTGACCCTTTCCCTTCAAACCGGTCGCGGGGAAATCATGCAAGGTGAACAGCGCAACGAGGCCGAGCCGGTTCACGCCGAAATATACGGCGAGGACGGCGTCATCCGTGCGCCTTTCGTTGCCCATATTGGTGCGGCCATTGCCGACCGCGACATCCTCGCACTGAAGCGGGAAGTGGGCGATCTGCACCAGTCGGAACTGGGCGATCTGCTGGAAGCCTTGCTGCCCGAACAGCGACGGGCGCTGGTCGAACTGCTCGGCTCCGATTTCGACTTTTCGTCATTGACCGAGGTCGACGAGGCGATCCGCCTCGATATCGTCGACAACCTGCCCAACGCGCAGATCGCGCAGGCGGTTCAGGAGCTCGATTCGGACGACGCCGTCTACATCCTGGAGGATCTCGACCAGGAGGACCAGGACGAGATCCTGTCGCAGCTTCCTTTCACCGAGCGCATCCGGCTGAGGCGCGCGCTCGATTATCCGGAAGAAAGCGCCGGCCGGCGCATGCAGACCGAATTCGTCGCCGTGCCGCCGTTCTGGACGGTCGGTCAGACAATCGACTACATGCGCGAAGACAAGGATCTGCCGGACCGCTTTTCCGAAATCTTCGTCATCGACGCGACCTTCAAGCTTCTTGGCGCCGTCGGGCTCGACCAGGTTCTGCGCGCCAAGCGTGCGGTGAAGGTCGAGGAGATCATGCATGAGACCCGCCACGCCATTCCGGCGACAATGGACCAGGAAGAGGCGGCACGCGAGTTCGAGCAATACGACCTGCTGTCTGCCGCCGTCGTCGATGAGAACGAACGTCTGGTCGGCGTGCTGACCATTGACGACGTGGTCGACGTCATCCAGCAGGAGGCCGAGGAAGACCTTCTGCGCATGGGGGGCGTCGGCGACGAAGAATTGTCCGATACGGTGGCGGCAACCTCGCGTTCGCGCGTGCCTTGGCTGCTGGTCAATCTCTGTACCGCTTTCCTCTCCGCATCCGTCATCAGCATGTTCGGTGCCACGATCGAGGAGATGGTGGCGTTGGCCGCCTTGATGCCGATCGTTGCTTCGCTTGGCGGCAACGCCGGCACGCAAACCATGACGGTGACTGTCAGGGCGCTCGCGACGCGCGATCTCGACATCTACAATGCGGGCCGTGTCATCCGGCGTGAGGTGCTGGTCGGGCTGCTCAACGGCGCCATCATTGCGACCCTGCTTGGACTCGTTGCTGGCACCTGGTTCCAGAATGTAGACCTCGGACTCGTCATTGCGGCTGCAATGATCGTCAACATGCTGGCCGCCTCTCTGGGCGGGATTCTGATTCCGCTTTGTCTCGACAAGCTCGGTGCCGATCCCGCGATCTCGTCGTCGATTTTCACAACCATGATCACCGATGTGATCGGCTTCCTGGCTTTCCTGAGTTTCGCCAGCTGGTGGCTGCATCTGGGGTGAACGGGTCGCGAGCCTGCGAATTGTCGCTTGCCTGCGCCCGCCGACGCGCGATTGGAAAACGCGTGGGCGGTGCGGTCAGTTACGGAAACGATTGAGGTTTTTTGCCTGCAATTGACTTTTACGTAAATGCCGTGCGAAGCTTCTCCTGAACCCGCATGCCGTTCGATTCTTGCGTCATCCGATGCGGGAAGGGGCACGACGGACAACGGCGTATTTGAAGCCTCTGCGCCCGGAGTGACGATGCGGGAATATTACACGATCACCGAATTGACGCGTGAATTCGACATCTCGACGCGCACGTTGCGTTTCTACGAGGACGAGGGGTTGGTCGCGCCGGTGCGACGCGGTCGTACGCGCCTGTTTCGTCCCTCCGATCGCCATCTCATCCGCCAGATCATGCGCGGCAAGCGGCTGGGCTTCGCGATCGCCGAGATTCGCGAGATTATCCAGATGTACAAGGAGCCGCCCGGCGAGGTCGGCCAGCTCAAGCTGATGATCAAGCGGATCGAGGAGAAGCGCGATTCCCTGCGCCAGAAGCGTCGCGACCTTGAAGAGACCCTGGCTGAACTGGATCAGGCCGAGGAGTCTTGCGTGGAACGGCTGGTGGAGCTGGGCGTCAGCACCTGAGGCCGTTGATTCGGCTCATCCTTTGGTACCCCCTGACTGTCGCGCTTTTTAATTGCGCTCCTATCGCTGGGTCTGTCATGATTTGACGATTGTACGAGCTGGGGGGCTCGAGAGTGGATATGGACGTCAAAGGGCTCGATCGTGCCCTCGACAAGGTCGTTGAAGCGACATTCGATCCTTCGCTATGGCAAGGGGTGGTCGACGGTATCGCCCAGGCGACGGGCTCGCATGGCGTCAACATCATTCCGGTGGCTGAGCGGGCACCCAGTCTGATCGTATCGACCGAGAGCCTTTCCGGCGCGTTCGAGGACTATTTCAACAACGGCTGGTACGCGAAGGAATGGCGATTGCGCGGCGTGCCCTTCCTGCTGCGCCACGGCACAGCCTGCGACCCGCAGTACACGTCGCGTGAGGATTTCGACTACCATCCCTATTATCGCTTCCACGCCAAGCACGGCATCGGGCGCTCGTGCATGGTGGCCTTCTCGCGACCTGAGGATATGCTGGTCATGACGCTGCATCGCAAACTCACCGACGATTTCTTCAGTGACGAGGAGGTCTCGGTCCTGCGTGCGATGCGCGATCGGCTCACGATGGCGTCAACGCTGATGCGCAGCGCCATGCAGCACCGGGTTGCCGGCATGATGGATGCCTTCGAGATGGCGGATGTGGCCGCCATCTTCTTCAACCGCTTTGGCAAGGTGACGAGCGCGAACGGCGCCGCCTCTCGGTTGCTGGGGGCTGAACTGCAGATCAGCAAAGGTGAGCTGCGCTCGCGCCGCGCCGAAGAGACAAGGCATATTCGCGAGCGCATGCGCTCCGTGCTCAGCGAATCATGGTTGCGGCCCGATGGCGTTGATGGCCCGATCCTGATCGCACGCGAGGGCAAACGGCCGTTGGCCATGCGCGTCCAGCGGCTGGGCGGTAACCTGCCGGACTTTTTCTCGCCGTCCGTCGGTGTCTGCCTGCTGGAGGATCCTGAACGGCGCAGCGCGACCGAGCCGCAGCTTTTGCGCCAGGCCTTCGGGCTGACACGCACCGAGGCTGAAGTTGCCGTGCTGCTCAGGCAAGGCCTTCGGTTGCGGCAGATTGCCGAGCAGAAATCGATTTCTTACGAAACGGCGCGTGCACATCTGCGCTCGATCTTTGCCAAGACAGGCGCCAGCCGGCAGGCAGACCTCATCGTGCTGACAGGAAATCTCGGCATTGTCGGCTAGCGCATGACCCCGAAAATCGAAATCGATTTTCGAAAGGGTGCGGCGTGCACCACCCGTCATGCCCCAAATCAAAGTGCTACAGCGTCGTTTGCGCGTTCGAAACGACGCCTTGCGCTCCAGCTGTCATCGGCGCTTCGTTTGCCGATGGTGCTTTCCCGACCTCCGCGCTCAGCATGCGTCGGCCCTGGAGCGCTTTAGGCCCTACCAGTTTTGATCGCGCTAGCTCAGAGCGGGAAGCAGCCACTCCAGGGTTGCTGTAACCGCTGCTCCTGCCGAAAACACGATCAAAGCAAATTTGTAGAAAGGTGAGGGGGAAGAGCCGTACCCCCGGATTTCATGTCCAAGATTACTCACAGTGATACTCCCCAACATCACTCAGCGGTGTCAGGCTAACACCGATGCGTTACCAGAAAGTACCGGTAGAAAGCCGTGCAAAGCTTGCGGTCGGGGCAGGGCTAGGATGTTCTCTTCAGGCTGGAAATCTCGGGGACCGAACTGCAGCGCAGCATGGGCCGTTTTCGCTCTGTGCAGCGGCCACGCGAAACAGTTTATCCGCTCGTCTACGGATACTGTGGTTCGGCGACTGGTCGCTAACTGCTCGGAAAAACTGGTACGCCCAAGGGGAATCGAACCCCTGTTACCGCCGTGAAAGGGCGGTGTCCTGACCGCTAGACGATGGGCGCAGCCAAGGCCGGCTTATAGTGGCGTTGCGTGCGGTGGGCAACCCGTCAAAATCGGGTTTTTGCATTTTTTTCCAACCTTTTCGAAGAGGGCCCGATCCGGCTGGATTCTTCGCTACTTGTGCTGCGACCTGCCCGGGATGTCGTTGGAAATCGGCCTGGTGCAGCCAAGGCCAGGTCGCTGGCATCGTTCGCGCCGTATTGTTGCCGCCTTGTTGCAGGCAGCGAGGGCGCGCGATCTTTTTGAGACGATCGCCTATCCGCCATCATCACGAAGATGCGCGCGGAGATCGATGAAGCAACCGGTTGAGTGTAGTTATGTCATTGTTTCCGCAGACGATTATCGATTTTTGGAATGCTCCTTTCGCAAATGGCGATGTCCTTCATAGGGACGATGCGTTTCTGCTGACGACGAATCCGGCCCTGGAGGACGATGAAAGGGTCACGGTTCTGGAATTGGCGTCAGGCAAGGTTCTGGCTGCAATGTCGCCAAGGATGGCGACTACGGCTGGCCTTGAGCGTAAGCAAAGCCTGTCCGTGCAAGTGCTTCAGCAGAAGCTCGCCAGGGCGGGAATCAGCCTCCACGGTGCCGACTATCTTTTCTACTTCGGCGAATCGGAGCGGGCGGCACTGATGCAGGAGAACACCGAGACCGTACGGCAATTGTCACAACGCGACGAAGCTCTCTTCTCCGCCTTCGCGGCGGCGGCCTCGCCGCAGGATCTCGACGACGCCTTTGTCGAACTCGACCATTGGGCGGTGTTCGGTTCCTTCGAGCAGGACCGCCTGGTCAGCGCCGCCAGCGCGTATCCCTGGGCTGCTTATGTTGGGAATGGCGCGCCGTTGGCGGATATCGGCGTGTTGACGCTGGCGGACTTTCGCGGGCGAGGGCATGCGCGCAAGGCAGTGCGCGCGCTTGCCAGATACGCTTATGAGCAGGGCTACCATCCGCAATATCGCTGCCAGACCGACAATACGGGTTCCATCGCACTGGCCAAGGCCGCAGGCTTGACGCTGTTCGGAAAATGGCAGGTGATCTCTCCCGACTGCTCAGTAGAGTGATTTGTGGCGGGCGTGTTATTCTCTCCGGCTGGAGAGGATGACATGGCGTTCGCGATCAAGGCCGAAATCGCCGATCCGCAGGCGGAGCACTTTGTGTTCGGCGCGCAAAAGACGATGTATGGCGGAAAGGCCATCGCAGCCGGTGACACTATCTTTTTGTTCGCAAGCGAGAACGAGGGAGGGGAAGGCCTCGTCGCGCGTGGCATCGTCGTTTCGGTGGAAGCGGTTCCCAGGCAGCCGGATATCGAACGGCAGACACCACGCGTCAGCTTAACCGTCAGGCGTACCGCGCTCGCCAGCCGGCCACTTGGCCGTAACGAACTCAGGCATATGACCGACTGGCAGGACGGGCGGCCCGGAACCGAGCTCAATTTCAAATTCTACCGGCAGGCCACGAACAAGATCGTTGGCCTCTCGGAGAGTGCCGCGGCGTTTCTCAAGGATTTCTTCTAAGCGCGACGGGACACGCTCCAAGCCGGCCTAGCCGCGGCGGCGGCAGCGCCAGTTCCAGTCGCGCTCGGGGCCAACGTCGACGTGCACGGATTCGGTGTGGCAGTAGGTGCCAACGCCACCGCGCCCGGGCAGCGAGCGCACATAGGTCGCTAGGTCCCACTTGCTGACGCCGGCGATCTGGATGTCAGCAGCCGCGCAATACATATGCAGCGAGTTCTTGGCGCCGCGCGCACGCACGTTGCGTGCCTGATCGCGATAGCCGGAAGTCACGATCAGTTTCTTGCGGTAGTGACCTTCGATCTGCTTCAGCACGCGCACCAGCGAGGGCTTGAGGCAGGCGACGTCCACGCTTTCGGTCTGCTTCAGCAGGCCGTTTGGTGCGAGGCGCGCCATGCCGGCGGCGGACGCAACCTGGTATGGGCCGTCATCGTCCTCGTTCAGATCCACGTCGCTGTCATCATAAGTGCCGGAACGGCGGGTGATCTCGAACAGTGCTGTCTTGCGCACGCCGGGCAGATTGTTGAAGGCGGACGAACTGTCAGCTGAGGCGAGCATCGCCTGCTTCTGGCCGGTCTCGACCGAAGCCAGCGTGATGATCGGCTTTGCCGGCTTGTCTTCGGGGATGATCGCCTGTTTGGCTTCGGCTTGCTCGGTCGGCACGATCGGTTTCGGCTTCTCGGCAACCGGGGCAGCCTTGGCCGGCGACGAGCCGAACAACGAAGCGAGGAAGCCCTTCTTTTCGGGTTTAGCAGGGGCCGCCGGCATTTCACCCGCGGTCACGTAGACCGGGTGGTTCATCTCCGGCGTTGCGGCGCTGGCAGCCTGTGTCGCCGGGGCTGCCTGATCAACCGCGCGCTGGCTTGTCGCGATGCCTTGCTGCGGCAGTACGATGGTGGTTCCGGATGCAACCTGTTGAGCGGCAGTCGCCGTCTCCTGAGCCGTCTGCCCGGGCGCGACCAGTTGCTGCGGTGTGGTGCCTGCGATCTCTTGCGCATCGGCCGGCGCTGTCAAAGGGAAGGCGGGCGTGCCGGGCTTTGCCGTCGGCAGATACGCGATCTGCTCAGGCAGGGCAGTGTCGCCCTCGGCAGTCATCAGCGTTTGCGGTGTCGTCGCTGCGAGGGCCGGATCGGCCGTGTTGGGCGCAGCGGGCGCGGTTGGGTTTGTACCGGCCGGTGAGGCCGCATAATTCTGATTGGCAACGCCGAGATCGGGCGCGCCGGTCGAGGTGCAGGAAGCCAGCAGCAACGCGCACAACGCCGCCACGACGGCGCGGCGTTCTCCCTTCGCGAAGCGCGAGCTGTTTGCCCTCAAATCCAAATTCCCCCTCGCTAGCCGATCCGAACCGTCATCTCAGGCGCCGTGACGCCGCCGAATGATCGAGTTTCCGCAATCGGAAACGAGACCTGTGACAAATCCGCAAGCTTCCTTCTGAAATCGTGCGAGCCTGCGTGATTTGCGTCAAAATGATGATTGACGTGACCATTTCGCCCGCTTTGGCGAACAGGTCAACTCACCGCATATTACAGATTGTTACACTCGCACCTTAACGTAGTCGCCGGGGGCGTCGCCCAGCGTTTCCATGGTCTTGCCAGGTATCCGGGCAGGCACGCGTGCTGCCTCCTTGGCTTCGATCCAGCGTTGCCAGTGCGGCCACCAGGAACCCGGGTTCTCGGTGGCGGCAGCGATCCAGTCCTCGAATCGTCCAACCGGCCTGCCGCCGGTCCAATGCTGGTATTTGCCGAGGGAGGGTGGATTGACCACGCCGGCGATGTGGCCGGAACCCGCCATTACATAGTCGACATCACCGCCGAAATATTGGCAGCCGAGGAAGACCGAACGCGCCGGCGCGATGTGATCTTCCTTGGAAGCCAGATTGTAGACAGGAATTGTGATGTCGGAGAGCGATACCGTGCGCCCGGCCAGTTCCATCTGGCCGCGCGAAAGGTTGTTCTCCAGGTAGCAGTTGCGCAGATAGAAAGAGTGGTTGGCCGCCGCCATGCGTGTGGAATCGGCATTCCAGTAGAGCAGATCGAAGGGAAGCGGCTCCTTGCCCCGCATGTAGTTGTTGACGACATACGGCCAGATCAGGTCGCCCGAGCGAAGCATGTTGAAAGCGGTCGCCATCTTCGTGCCATCGAGGAAACCTTTGCCACGCATGGCGATTTCGAGCGCGGCAATCTGTTCCTCGTCGACGAACACCTTGAGGTCGCCGGCGTAGGTGAAGTCGACCTGGGTGGTGAAGAAGGTGACCGATTTGACGCGGTCGTCGCCTTCCTGTGCCAAGAGGGCAAGCGCTGCAGCGAGCAGTGTACCGCCGACGCAATAGCCAATGGCGTTGACGCTGCGCTCGCCGGTCGCCTGCTCGACGACGTCGAGGCCATATTGCAGCCCTTCGCGGATATAGGCTTCCCAGTTCTTGGTGCCGTGACGTTCGTCCGGATTGATCCAGGAAATGACGAAGACAGTGTGACCCTGTTCGACCGCCCAGCGGATGAACGACTTTTCCGGATTGAGGTCGAGGATATAGAACTTGTTGATCCATGGCGGGCAGATCAGCAGTGGCCGCTTCAAAACAGTATCGGTCGCCGGGCTGTACTGGATGATCTCGGCCACGTCGGAACGACCGACCACCTTGCCCGGTGTGACCGCGATGTTGCGGCCGATCTCGAATTTCGAATAGTCGGCCTGGCGCAGCTTCAGGTCGCCCTTGCCGGCGGCAATGTCCTCGGCAAACATCTTCATGCCGCGCACCAGGTTCTCGCCATGCGACGAAACGGTTTCGCGGAACAGCTCTGGGTTGGTGAGGATGAAATTGGACGGCGAAATCGCGTTCGACACCTGCTTCACGTAGAAACCGGCCTTGTGACGCGTATGTTCGTCGAGCCCTTCGGCATGTTCGACCAGGTCGGCCGCCCAGCGCGAGGTGACCAGATAGGCCTGCTTGAGGAAGTCGAAGAAGGCGTTCTTGCCCCATTCCGGGTCCTGGAAGCGCTTGTCGCCTCGTTCGGGCTTGATGTTCGTGGCTTCGTCTTCGACGCCTCCGATGCGATGGATGGCGCTGGCCCAGACATTCATATAACCCGCGAACAGCCTCGTCTGTGCCTCGAGGGCCCGCTTGGGGTCGGCAAGCCAATACTCGGTGAGCTTGGAGAAGGTCTTGACCATGTCGGCCATCGGCTCGGCGACGCTGTCACGAACCTCACCACGTTCGCGCGGTTCCGCCCAGGCCGAGGCGGCTTTGCCTGCCTGTTCAATGACGCGCGCGAGATTGAGCGCGAACCGCTCGGGGTCCTTTACCAGATACTGGTCGACGGGTGGCGGTTCATGGGCGTCCGTCTTGCCTGCATCGGGTCTGTCGGCCATGGTTTGCGCGGTTCCTCCCTAGCCATTTCTTGACATAGTATCATGCAAGGTCGAATAGGAGCCAAGATGCTTTTGCTCTCCCATAATGGGAAAGTGAGCTTTAATGGCCATTGCGGGAAAGTAGTATGACAATTCGTTTTGGTCAGCTTCCGGTTGTCGCCTCCCAGCGGTGGTCGCTGGCACTTGTCGTTGCGGGCGGCCTGGCGCTTGCCGGTTGTGCGAGCCAGAGCAGCGGGCCGTCCACGGCCGTGCAGTCCGGCGGTTCGGTGACCGGGCCGAAGGATACCGGCTCATTCCCCAATCTGAACATCAAGCCCCAGAACGCGGCGACGCAATTCACCGAAGACGAGAAGAACGCCAAGCTGGCGCAACTGGCGGCCGCCAAGTCCAATGTGCAGGCGCATCCGGGTGATCCGGCCGCCGTGGCCGATGCCGCCGAGCTCGACAAGCTCAAGGCCAGCCACGCCAAGGATGCGCTGAAGCAGATCGGGGCCAAGTGTGACCCCGCTCTCGACCCGAATTGCAAATAAGGCTATAGCGCGCCGCCAAGCGCCTCTCGATCGGAACGAACATGGAAGAGTTTCACAAAGTCCGCCGTCTTCCGCCTTACGTCTTCGAACAGGTCAATCGCCTGAAGGCCAGTGCGCGGTCACGCGGCGCCGACATCATCGATCTCGGCATGGGCAATCCCGATCTTCCAACTCCGAAGGCCATCGTCGACAAGCTGTGCGAAGTGGTGCGCGATCCGCGCACACATCGCTATTCGTCGTCGCGCGGCATACCCGGCCTGCGCCGCGCCCAGGCCAATTATTACGGCCGCCGTTTCGGCGTGAAGCTCAATCCCGACACCCAGGTGGTAGCGACACTGGGCTCCAAGGAGGGCTTCGCCAACATGGCGCAGGCCATCACCGCGCCCGGCGATGTGGTCTTGTGTCCGGATCCGACCTATCCGATCCACGCCTTCGGCTTCATCATGTCGGGCGGTGTTATCCGCTCGTTGCAAGCCGAACCGAATGACGGCTTCATTCCGGCGCTGGAACGTGGCGTGCGCCATTCCATTCCGAAGCCGCTGGCGCTGATCCTCAACTATCCGTCGAACCCGACGGCGTATGTCGCCACACTCGACTTCTATAAGGACGTCGTGGCTTTCGCGAAGAAGAACGACATCATCATCCTGTCGGATCTCGCCTATTCGGAGATCTATTTCGACGGCAACCCGCCCCCCTCGGTGCTGCAGGTACCGGGCGCGATCGATGTCACCGTCGAATTCACTTCCATGTCGAAGACGTTCTCCATGCCCGGTTGGCGCATGGGCTTCGCCGTCGGCAACGAGCGCCTCATCGCGGCGCTGACGCGTGTGAAATCCTATCTCGACTACGGTGCCTTCACGCCGATCCAGGTGGCGGCGACCGCGGCTCTCAACGGTGACGGTTCCGACATAGAGGAAGTGCGCGATATCTATCACAAGCGCCGTGATGTGATGGTCGATGCTTTCAGCCGCGCAGGCTGGGACATCCCGGCGCCGGCGGCGACGATGTTCGCCTGGGCGCCGATCCCCGAGCAGTTCAAGCATCTCGGCTCACTCGAGTATTCAAAGCTGTTGATCGAGCACGCGGATGTGGCGGTGGCGCCTGGTATCGGCTTTGGCGAGCATGGCGACGATTATGTACGCCTGGCGCTGGTCGAGAACGAGCACCGCATCCGGCAGGCGGCCCGAAACATCAAGAAGTTCCTGACGACCACCGCCAAGCAGCCCAACAATGTGGTGCCCCTGGCGGCGCATCGCTGAACTGCCTCAGACAATCCTGAAAGACCGAGAAAGAGGGGCCGTCCATCATGGCTGAATCCTTGCGTGTTGGAATTGCCGGCCTCGGCACCGTCGGTGCCTCGGTGGTGCGCGTGCTCACCGAAAAGGCCGCGGAACTCACCCGCCAGTGTGGTCGTACCATTACGGTCACCGCTGTCTCCGCGCGCAACCGTGACAAGGACCGCGGCGTCGACCTCTCCAAGGTGTCCTGGTTCGACAATCCGATCGATCTTGCCCGTTCGAACGAAATCGATGTCTTCATCGAGCTGATCGGCGGCGACGAGGGGCCGGCGCGTGAAAGCGTCAAGGCTGCGCTTGAAGCCGGTCGCCATGTGGTGACCGCCAACAAGGCGCTTCTCGCCAAGCACGGTGTGGCGCTGGCTGAAATCGCCGAGAAGAAAGGCGTGCTGCTGAACTACGAGGCGGCGGTGGCCGGAGGTATTCCGGTCATCAAGACCATGCGCGAGGCGATGGCCGGCAATTCCGTCAATCGCGTCTTCGGCATCCTCAACGGCACCTGCAACTACATTCTGACCCGGATGGAGGCCGAAGGCCTGTCCTTCGAGGCGTGCCTGAAGGACGCGCAGCGCCTTGGTTACGCCGAGGCTGACCCGACCTTCGACATTGAAGGCAATGATACGGCCCATAAGCTTGCCATCCTGACCAGCCTGGCCTTCGGCCACAAGATCGCTGCCGACGATATCTACCTGGAAGGTATTTCAAACATCACGCAAGCCGACATTCGCGCTGCCGCAGAGCTCGGCTATCGCATCAAGCTGCTCGGCGTGGCGCAGCGTACCGAAAGCGGTATCGAGCAGCGCGTGCATCCGACCATGGTGCCGACCGCTTCGGTGATCGCGCAGGTGCATGGTGTCACCAATGCCGTGGCGATCGAGACCGACATCCTTGGCGAATTGCTGCTGTCCGGGCCTGGTGCGGGCGGCAACGCGACGGCCTCTGCCGTCGTTGGCGACATCGCCGACATCGCCAAGAGCCAGCCCGGATTCCAGCACGGGCCGGTGTTCGGCCGTCCCGCCAAGGAGTTGAAGCCCTACAAGAAAGCGCAGATGCGCAGCCATGCCGGTGGCTACTTCATTCGTCTCACCGTGCATGATCGCGTTGGCGTGTTCGCATCGGTGGCCAAGCGCATGGCAGACAACGACATTTCGTTGGAATCGATCGTTCAGCACGCCGTCGGGCCGGAGGCCATCGACAAGAAGACCGTCATCCTGGTCACGCATGAAACCACGGAAGCCGCGGTACGCAAGGCTGTGGAGGCGATCACCAAGGACGGCCACCTGACCGACAAGGCGCAAGTGATCCGCATCGAGCGCGCCGGCTAAACGCCCCTAGAGCGTTTTGTAGCCAGGTGGAGCCACTTGGCTACAAAAATGCAGCGAAAACAAAACTTAGAGTGTTTCCGCGTTTCCGTGAAAGACGGAAACGCTCCAGCTTCAAATCCAGCGGCGCACGCGCTTGGCGTAATCATGATATTTCTTGCCGAATTTGCCGGCGAGGGTCTTTTCTTCACGCTGGATCACCAGCTTGCTGGTTACAAGCCCCGCGACGAAAGCAAGCGGGATCAGCCAGACATTGCCGGTGATCAGACCGATGCCGACGACCAATGTCGCCAGCGACAGATAGATCGGGTTGCGGCTGAGCCCGAAGGGACCACCGGTCAACAGGTGGCTCGGGGTTGCGGCTGGATTCAATGGTGTCTTTGCCCTGAACATCATGCGGATGGCGGCGAACCATAAAGCGACCGCGCCCAGCGCAGCCAGCCAGCCAAAGCCGAACAGGATGTCGCCGAGGACATCGCCGAACCAGGGCAGGGGATAGAGAATACCCAGACCCACCCCCACGACCAGCGCGACCAGGAAGATGATGGGCGGCAGCGGAAAAGGCAGGCGTGCGGGTTCGGTCATTGCGGGTCCCCTGGGCTCATGGCGTCCTCTGTCTGGACCGTGCAGGTGCTGGCGAGATCGTTGACGCGCGCCCTGGCCGAAGCCGATTGGTCGCCTTTCATGATTCCGGCCAGCAGTCCGTCCTTCTCGGACGCTGTGAGCATGCAACCACAATAGCGCACACAGAAGGCGGCGTCGCGGCCGGCGTCCTGGCATGCGGCCTGACAGGCTTTCGGGAAGCTGATCTTCGGATCCTGCTCCGGAGCAGGCCACACCTGTGCGAACAGCCAGACACAGCCGATAAGCACCGGTTGGTGGATGAGGTAGAAAGCCAGGCTATGGCGGCCGATGAAGCCGAGGGGCCGATCAAGCGTCTGGCCGAGTGAGACGTTTGCCAGCCGCTGGAAGAACCCGGTTGCCTTGGCCAACTTGGCCAGCCCAATGCCAATCAGCACCGCTCCGAACCAGGGAAACAGCGGCACGTAGTCGTTCGAACGCGGGTCGATGGAGGAGAGACCGACCCATAGCAGTGCCGGATGATCGAAAGCAGGCGAGCGCAGATAGAACGGAGCCGCGATCACCAGTGCGGCAACGATCAATGTCAGCAGGGCAGGCAGGCGCAGAAACAGAAGGCCGAGCAGGCTGGCCAGCGCGATCTGGTGCAGAATGCCGAAGAAGATGAAGCTCTCCCGTGTGGCAAAATAGGTGACCAGCGAGATCGCAGCCGCAGCCACCGCCACCATGGCGAAGCGTTTCCAGAAGCCCGGCCAGCGGATGCGTTCGCCATGCGCGAGCACCAGCGAGACGCCGACCAGGAAAAGGAAGCTGGATGCGATGCAGCGCGCATAGAGCTTCCAGGGTCCATGCGCGGTCAGCCCCGGGCTCGCATAACCGAAGAATTCGAGGTCCCAGGTGAAGTGGTAGCTGGCCATCGCCAGAAGCGCGACACCGCGCAGGACATCGATCAGCGCAATGCGCCGGGAGGAGGAGTTTTGCTGTTCAAGGCTCATGCGGCAGGATTCGGAATTACGACTGTGCAATGCCTAGCATGGATACCTCCGGGGCGAGAATGGGCGGCAAGGCGGCCGCTCGTCTTCGAGGCCAACGGTTCACCGCTGCAACATTGACCGGATTGCAATGACCATCTAGCAATGAGCGCATGAAGGTCGAAATGATCGCCATCATGGTAGGAAGGCGCATGGGCAGGATGGTGTAACCATCCGGCGAAAGCACCCATGCGCGGCAAACAGGCTCCTGAAGGGGCCTTTTTTATTGCCTTAGGGTCCGGTCGGTCAGTCCGATCTGCCGAGTTCCAAAAACCAAGGATGTGATCATGACGAGAGATCGTCACCCTCGCCACTCGGCAACGGCCTGCGCAAAGACAGGCGCGGCAGATGACGCCTCGCAGTCCAGGTTTGTCATCCTTGTTCTGCTGTCAGCGCTGTCTGTGCTGCCCGTCAACGTCATTGCGCCGTCGTTGCCCAAAATCGCGAGCGAGTTTCAAGTCGACGTCAAACTCATCAGCCTTGCCGTCGCGGGCTATGCGATCGTGACCGCGCTGGTGGGGCTGGTCGCCGGCGGTATGTCGGACCGGTATGGCCGCAGGCCCGTTGCGCTTGTTTCGCTCTCGATCTTCATTCTTGCTTCGATAGGTTGTGCGGTTGCCCCCAACATTCTGGTGTTCCTCGTATTTCGCGCGATGCAAGCCTCCGTCGCCGCCTGTTTCTCGGTGGCACTTGTCGCAATCAAGGAAACATCGAGCGAGCGCGAGGGGACGAGCAGGATGGGTTATGCCGCAATGGCTTGGGCCTTGGCGCCGATGCTCGGTCCCACCTTTGGAGGGACATTGGATGAATTCTTCGGGTGGCGGACGATCTTCCTGGTTCTCGCGGCCTTCGGCGCGACTATCTTGTTTCTGTCGAAACGGGAGCTGAGGGAGACAGCCTCTCCGGTCGGAAAAGCCCGGCCGTTTCTTGGCTCATATGCGCAACTGCTGAGATCCATCAGGTTCTGGGCATATACGGCCGCAATGGCCTGGTCATCCGGGATACTTTACATCTTCCTGGCCGGTGCACCTCTGGTGGTGGGCGGATCGAGCGCAATGCTCGGCCTTTTCATGGGAATGGTCCCTGCCGGCTTTATCTGCGGCAGTTTTTTGAGCGGCCGCTACGGGGCGAGAGTGCCTCGTGCCACGTTGCTCGTCATCGCTCGCCTGCTGACCTGTGTCGGGCTTGCATTCGGCCTGGTCCTCTCTGTCATGGGTATGGCGCATCCGCTGGCGTTCTTTGGTCCTTGCATGTTCATCGGCATCGGCAACGGCTTGACCCTACCCGCTGCCAATATGGGTGCGATGGCTGTACGCGATGGCACGGCAGGCACCGCCGCAGGGCTGGCTGCGGCCATGTCAATCAGCGGCGGAGCGTTGATTGTTACGGTTGCCGGATGGTTTCTTGCCGAGACGGCAACGATTCATACCCTTTTGAGCATTCTGTTGGTCGCAGCGGGCAATGGTTTGATTGCGGCGATCCTTGTGGCTGTTGTCGATCCGCAATCTCGCCGAAGGGACTGATGGCGATCGTTTCAAGGGCGACAAAGGCACTGTCGTTGTACCAGCCTTGCAAACTCGTTGGCCGGCTTCGCATTCCGGCCCGAGCGCGTCGGTTTCCTGCTACCGATCCGGCTCTCGGCGACGCAAATTTCGTCTGCAAGTCGCGAATCCTGGGAATTCATGTCCACGCATGTCCGCCATCCGATCTGGCTACCGGCCGTCCCGCCGGCGGATGCGCGTACCTTTGCTTCGCTCTACGCCATCGAATCTGCCGCGCGTGCCACGGTCGCTTCGGTTATCCCGATCCAGGCCTATGAGATCCTGAAGAACGAGCAGACGGTCTCGATCCTCTATACGATCGTCTCGCTGCTCGGCCTCTCGGTCACGTTGTTCATGCCGATGCTAATCCATCGTTTTGCACGCAGATGGGTTTATACGGCCGGCGCGTTGTTGCTTGCGATCGGATCGCTGTTCTTCGTCACCCATTCGCTGCCGGGCCAGATCATCGGCATGCTCTGCCGCGTGATGGGTGCCAGCGCGTTGTCGATCACGCTCAACCTCTACATCATGGATCATATCCGCAAGACAGACCTCATGCAGGCAGAGTCGCTGCGCATGGCGTGGTCGATGATCGCCTGGACCAGCGGCCCGACGCTCGGCATCTTCCTGTACACGCGCTATGGCATTTATGCTGCGCACGGAGCGGTGGCTGTGTTCGCGCTCTGCCTGCTCGCTTTGTTCTGGTACTACCGTCTCGGCGACAATCCGATGATCGTGCCGGGAAAGAGCCGTCCCATCAATCCGTTTGCCAATATCGGACGCTTCGTCAGGCAGCCGAGATTGCGGCTCGCCTGGCTTATCGCCTTCGGCCGTTCCTGCTACTGGACGACGTTCTTCGTCTACGGTCCGCTGTTCATGGTCATCACCGACCAGGGTGAACTCGCCGGCGGCTTGCTGGTTTCGGCCGGCAACGCCCTCCTGTTCTCAGCCATTTTCTGGGGCAGGGCAGGCAGGCGTTACGGCGCGCGCAACGTGATGACGCTCGCCTTTGTCGGGATGGCGGTGTCACTGTGGCTTGCCGGCGCCATCGGCGAACTGATTCCGCTTGCCACCGCCGGCCTGCTCTTGGTCGGCGCCCTGTTCACCATCGCACTCGACGCCATCGGCTCCACCGCCTTCATGCGCTCGGTGCGCGCCTATGAGCGGCCGCAAATGGCAGCCGTCTACCGCACCTATCTCGATTTCTCGGAGCTGACCCCACCCCTGGTCTACTCGCTTGTGCTGGCCTTTTTCGGCCTGGGCTCGGTTTTTGCCACGCTTGGCTGCCTTGCAGCTGCCTGTGCCGTTGTTACCTGGCGGTATCTGCCGAAATCGATGTAGGGACGACAGCCGGGCGCCAATGACGCTGATGCGTCTGGCAATGGCGGAATTTGGTTTGCCGGGCGCTGCGATTCTTCCTATAGTCTCCACCGTCGTCGGTCCCTTCGGGACCAAGAGGGAATACGGTGGGGAGGGGGGAAAACCATCCGAAGCCGTGGCTGCCCCCGCAACTGTGAGCGGTAGTCCTCTCCAATGCCACTGAGGTTCGCCTCGGGAAGGTGGAGAAGGGCGCTGATCCGCAAGCCAGGAGACCTGCCGGCGACAGCAATGACGGCAATGCCCTCGGGTGGAGGGCGAAAGGACAGACAATGAATACTGCTTCCGTTTCCCTCGGCGCCTCGACCTCATCGCAGTCGCGCTTTCTGCAACTGGCAATGGCCGGCCTGCTCGGCATCTTCGTTATCGGCTTCACCGGCTTCTCCCACATCGAGGCCGTGCACAACGCCGCTCACGACGCACGCCACTCGATGGCATTCCCCTGCCACTAACCAGGGGGGAACCCACCATGTCTGTTTTTCGCAACGTCGTGTTCGTCGCGGCGATCGCGGGCCTGTTGGCCGGCATCGTCCTCGCCTGCCTGCAGGCTTACGCAACCGTACCGCTGATCCTGAAGGCGGAAGTTTATGAACAGGCCGCCGGCGGCCACGAACATGCGGCCGCACCTGCCGCACCCGCTGCCGATGCCGGCACCAGCGCGATGAGTTCCGCTGCGCCGGCTCCGGCCGCCGCTCCGGCTGAGGAAGTGGAAGGCTGGGCACCTGCCGACGGTGTCGAGCGGTTCTCGTTCAATGTGCTTTCCAATGTCGTCACCGGCATCGGTTTCGCGCTGATCCTCGTCGCCTTCTCGGAATTTGCAGGCGGCATCGGCAATTGGCGCCAGGGCGTGTTCTGGGGGCTTGCCGGTTTTGCGGTCTTCACATTGGCGCCCGGCCTTGGATTGCCGCCTGAACTGCCTGCAATGCCAGCGGCCGATCTGATCCCCAGGCAGATCTGGTGGATTTCCACGGTCGTCGCTACGGCCATCGGCCTTGCGCTGATCGCTTTCCGCCGGTCACTGCCGCTCACAGTGCTCGCCATCGCGCTGATCGTCGCGCCGCACATCGTCGGCGCGCCGCAGCCGGCAAGCTACGACACGCCGATTCCGGAAGGCCTGCATCACCAGTTCGTGGTCGCAGTGACGCTGACCAATCTGGTGTTCTGGGTCGTGCTGGGGGCGGTCGTGGGCGTTGTGCGCGGTCGTTTCACCGGGCAGGCTTCGAGCCTTCGCGACAGCTTTGCCTGATCGCCTGACCTTCATTATCGGCGGTGCGCGCTCCGGCAAGAGCGCGCATGCCGAAACGCTGATTACCGCGCTGCCGGCGCCGTGGACCTATATCGCGACCGCTCAGGCTTACGACGATGAAATGCGCGAACGCATCGCCCATCATCGCGCTCGTCGGGGCGAAGGTTGGGAAACGCTCGACGCGCCGCTCGACCTTGTCGGAACCCTGGAGCGCCTGCCTGCCGGGCGTCCGGTGCTGCTCGATTGCCTTACGCTATGGCTTACCAACCACATGCTGGCTGAGCATGACGTCGAGGCTGAGTGCGCGAGCCTGGCTGCCATGCTTTCGAAACCACGCGGCCCGTGGTTTGTGGTGTCCAACGAGGTCGGCCTTGGCATCGTGCCGGACAACGCGCTGGCGCGCCGCTTCCGTGACGCGGGCGGTCGTCTCAACCAGCAGGTCGCAGCGGTCGCCAACGAGGTGGTGCTGACTGTTGCGGGCCTGCCGCTCAAGGTTAAATGACATGATCGAGGACAAGGAAGCCGAGCGTCACCGGGCCAAAATGGCCAAGCGCAAGGCGGTGCAGGATGCCGAAGTAGCGCAAAAGACGATCGAGAAGGGCCTGCTGATCGTCAATACCGGCCCCGGCAAGGGCAAGACCACGGCAGCCTTCGGGCTGGCCCTGCGCATGCTGGGCTATGGCCGGCGGGTCGGCGTCGTTCAGTTCATCAAGGGCAAATGGCACACCGGCGAAAAGGACGCTTTCAAGGCCTTCGGCGATCAATTGGTATGGCATTCGATGGGTGAGGGCTTCACCTGGGAAACGCAGGATCTGAAGCGGGATGTTGCCGCGGCGCAGGCTGCCTGGGTGAAGGTGGAGGAATTGATGGCGGATCCCTCCATCAGCCTGCTGGTGCTGGACGAACTCAACATCGCGCTGCGCTACGACTATCTGGATGTCGATCGTGTCGTGGCTGCACTGAAGGGGCGGCGCGAGGACCTTCATGTCGTCGTCACCGGGCGCAACGCCAAGCCAGCACTGATCGAAGCTGCCGATCTCGTTACCGAGATGGGGGCGACCAAGCACCATTTTTCAGCCGGCGTGAAAGCGCAGCAGGGCATCGAGTTCTAATGCCGAGAGACCCCTACATTGACATCGTAGGGATCACACATTCAATCCATCACTACGAAAACTGATGGGCTCCCGTCTTTCGCGATAGCGCCGCTTGTCTCGCTAAGGCCGCACGTTGCCCAGACGTAAGGCCTAGGTCACTAATCAGGATATCTACAAGTTCCTTCGGTTCCGGTAGTGGATCAAAGATGCGCTTGTTTCCCCACGCGAGCATCTCACTAGGAGCAATTGCCTGAACCGCAAGTTCCAATTGAGAGAGCTTGGTCCAAAGTATAGGGGGGACCGATACATACGTTGCGCGGCAATAGCGCCTGACAAAAGCGGTCCGTAGTTGCTTTGCAATTACGGCATCGGAGCCGGCGTCACGCTTCTCTCGCCACATGCGTCCTGTATTGTATGCGTGGGAAAATTTGTGGCTCCGGCCCTCCGATCCGGTTACGTGTCGACTGTAGATGCGTCCGTAGAAGCCGTTCTTATCGCCCTTCGTGATACCAATGTATCGGATGTTTCCGATATGATCGCGTAGCGCATAGATGCCATGATCACGCGGAACTGTGTTCAGGAGCGACGGCTCTTGATTTATTAGCTTCTTCAGCACTTCCCTCGCATCCAATGCGTGTCTTCCCCTAAATTACATACTATTCGTCCGAGAATTTACTGCCTTCATGGATCGGAATCGGCCACATCTGGTCACATAGCCATCATCATCGACGCGATGACGCCAAACAGCGCGATGAGCAGCATGTCGGCGGTCCAGTAAAGCCTGAGCGCCTGGCGGATGTCAGCGCTGGTGACGGCGGTGCGGCCGCCTTCTCCCATATGACGGCCTTCCACCAGAACACCGCCGTAGGAGCGCGGACCGGCCAGCGCCAGGCCGAGGGCGCCGGCCATCGCGGCTTCCGGCCAGCCGGCATTGGGCGAACGGTGATGGCGAGCGTCGCGGCGCATGGCGCGCCATGCTCCGGCCGGGTCAGCGCCCTTGATGAAAAACGCGGCGGCGACGATCAGCAAACCGGTCAGGCGCGAGGCGGGTAGGTTGATGAGATCGTCGAAGCGTGCCGCTGCCCAGCCGAAAGCCTCATGCCGCTCGGTGCGGTGACCGATCATGGAATCAGCGGTGTTGGCGGCCTTGTAGGCAACGCCGCCAGCTAGGCCGCCGACGCCAAGCCAGAAGGCGGGAGCAACGATGCCATCGGAAAAATTCTCGGCAAGGCTCTCGATGGCGGCCCGCCCAACTGCAGCTTCGTCGAGCTTTTCCGGATCTCGGCCAACGATCATCGAGACCGCTCTTCGTCCGGCAACGAGACCGCCGCTGTCGAGCGCATCGGCGACCGCTTCGACATGGCTGGCGAGGCTTTTCTGTGACAGCAGCGAGCTTGCCAGCAGCGCGACGGCGACAATGCCGAATGGCAGGGCAAGCAGGGCAGATTCGGCGATCCGAGCGATCGTCGCCGGCACGACAATGAGGACCAGGAGCGCGAACAGGCCGGCCATGCGACGCGCCGCGTCGCCGTCGGCGGCGCTGTTGAGCCTACGATCGAGACAGGATATCAGGGCGCCAATCCACGTCACCGGATGGCCGATGGCGCGAAACAGCTGGTCCGGATAGCCGAGCCGAGCTTCGATCAGCAGCGACAGAAAGGCGGTCAGGGCGGACATGCAGCTTCCAGGCGAGGCAATTGCGGCAGTTGATCACGGCGGAAGCCTTGGCCGGGCGCGGGCGCTGTTTCCTGACGCACCGGAGCCGTTCGTCGATCTCTCGACCGGGATCAATCCGCACTCCTATCCGCTTTTCAATCCGCCCGCCACCGCCTTTACCCGGTTGCCCGAGGCGGCGCGGCTGTCCGAATTGCTGGTGGTTGCCGCGGCGGCTTATGGCGCGCCATCCGCTGCGCATATCGTTGCAGGCCCTGGCACGCAGATCCTGCTGCCGCGCGTTGCTGCGCTGTTGAAAGCAGGCCGCGCGCTGGTGCTGTCGCCGACTTATGCCGAGCACGCACGGGCGGCCACGATCGCTGGCCATGCCGTTGCCAAGACCTCGGATTTTGACGCGCTGGCCGAGGCGGACCTCGCTATTGTGGTCAACCCCAACAACCCGGACGGTCGTGTTGTTTCGCGCGAACGTTTGCTCAAGCTCGCCGATGCCATGAAAACCAAGGGTGGCCTGCTCGTGGTCGATGAGGCCTTCATGGATGTCGGCCCGCGTGAAGCAAGTCTTGCCACAGATACAGGGCGAGGCGGATTGGTGGTTCTACGCTCCTTCGGCAAGTTTTTCGGACTGGCCGGTGTGCGGCTCGGGTTCGCTCTGACGGACCAGGCAACGGCTGCACGACTGGACAGTCAACTTGGTCCCTGGGCTGTTGCCGGCCCGACACTGGAATACGGCATCCGCGCGCTTGGCGACGTCGTGTGGCAGGAGCAGATGCGGCGGCAATTGAACGATGACGCTGCCCGACTAGACGCGTTGTTCTTACGCCATGGCGTGCCGGTCGCCGGCGGAACGACGTTGTTCCGTTATCTCGATTTCGGCGATGCGCCGGCGCTGTTCAAGACGCTGGGCCAAGCGGGCATCCTGCTACGCCATTTCGCGGAGCGACCGCATACACTGCGTTCCGGATTGCCAGGTTCGGAAGATGAATGGCAACGGCTGGATGCAGCGCTTGGCCGTTGGGCCTCAAAGGGGGACGGCTTGCAACACAGGATACGCGCATGATCATCGTCTGCCCGCTTTCCAAGGTAGAAGTTACCGTTAACCGTGTAGGCGCTGAGCGGCTGTTATCGCTGTTGGCGGCTGGCACGGATATGGTGCGTCCGTCGGCAATCCTGCCTGAAAATCACCTGCATCTGGTCATGCACGACATCGCTGAGGCGCAGGAAGGTATGACACTGCCCGGCGAAGAGCATGTGCGCGCGCTGCTTGGTTTCGCGCAGAACTGGAATCGGGCGCGGCCGCTGGTAATCAACTGCTACGCCGGCATCAGCCGCTCGACAGCTTCGGCCTACATCATCGCGGCCGCTCTCGCCCCAAAGCGTGACGAGATGGAACTGGCCCGGACATTGCGCTGGCTCTCGCCTTCGGCGACGCCCAACCCGCGCCTCGTCGCCGTGGCCGACAACATCCTCGGCCGCGAGGGTCGGATGGTCGCGGCCATTGCTTCGATCGGCCGTGGGGCCGAGGCTTATGAAGGCGTGCCGTTCGAGCTTGAGATCGAGTAAGGGACGCTTTCCATCAAGAGTGGAAGCAGCTTACAGCACCCAATCGCTCAGCTTCGCCGCGCGCACGTCTTTCAGCAAGGTGATGAAACCATCGGCCTGGTGCTCGGCAGTCAGCCGGCCTTTTTCCGCGGTGGCAATCGAAGCGTCACCCACCACGCCGTGCGGGTTCAGGTCGCGGGCTATCCAGGCATAAGCGTGGGTGCCGGTCTGGCGCAGCAGCGAAAACGCCTTCTCAGCCTTGGCGACGTTGGAGACGAAGTTCTCCGCCTTTGCCATGTCGACCAGGTCAGGGCGGAAATGCAGCATCAGTGACGTCTCGACATCGCCGCCGTGGATGCCATGGCGATCTTCGAGGTCCGTATACATGCCGGCGGGGCGACCGAAGCGCTGCCAGCTCGTCTTCACCGCAAGCATGTTTTCGCGCACGCGCAACTCGCGCGTGACGATGCCCATGATCTCCTCATTGCCGCCATGCGAGTTGACGACGATGAGTTTCTTCACGCCAGCGCGTGCGATGGAGAGGCCAAGCTCTGTCCATGCATCGATCAGCGTTGCAGGCGGCAAGGTGAGTGTTCCCGGCGCATGCACGTGTTCATTGGACTTGCCGACTGCCTGAACGGGCAGGATGCGGATGTCGAAATCTGATGGCAGGCGCGCGATCACTGTTTCCAGCATACCGTTCATGATGCTTGTGTCGGTGGACACCGGCAGATGCGGGCCATGCTGCTCGATCGCCGCCACCGGCAGAACCGCGATCGTTGCTTCGGGGTTTATCGAAGCATATTCGGTGGTGCGGAAGTCACCCCACCACACGCGTCTTTTCGTCGTCACATCAGTCTCCGGATCGTGTGCATTCCATTCGGGCTTCATACTGCAGCACAAGTGTGTGGAGCGCTCAACCGGCAGCGATCACTTCCACCTCGACCTTGAATTCCGGCCGGGCGAAGCCGCCGACGATCATCAGCGTGGAGGCCGGCGCCGGGTCGCTGAAGGTGCGGTCGCGCACAGCCATGTATGGCTTGAGATAGGCACGGTCGGTGACATAGGCGTTGATGCGCACGACATCCTTCAAGCCGAGGCCGGCCTCGGCCAGGACCGCCGCGATGTTCCTAAAGCAGAGCTCGGCCTGTTCCTCGGCCCCTTCGGGGATGTGGTCCTCGGCGGTGATTGCGACCTGGCCAGCGCACAGGATAAGCCGTTTGCCGGCAGGAACCTCGACGCCGTGGCTGTACCGGGCAAAGGGTGGCTTGATCGATTTCGGCATCAGGTATCGGAACATCGCGGTCTCCATTCACGGCTGCGAAACTAGGCCGGCATGCAGTTACGATTCAAGCGCTGCATAAGCGATGACAGTATTACTTTCATCATGAACTATTCATGGACAGTTGCCCGGAAAGTGGGCACGATGATGCCTGAAGCTGCAGGGCAGGGAACACCCAACACAATGCTCTTCCGGAATTGCGCGGCGGGCGTTGTGGCACGGCCTTTGCTTTGTCGATCGGCATGACGCGGTGTTGCGTGCGAGCGAAGGGGAGAGAAAATCGATGAAGAAGATCCTGGTTACCGCCACCGTGGCGGCTGCGGCGCTGCTTGGTGGCTGGACATCTGCTGCGACAGCGAATGAAAAGGTGACGTTCGCCACCAACTGGCTCGCCCAGGCGGAGCATGGCGGTTACTATCAGGCCGTCGCCGACGGCTCCTACGCGGCCTGCGGTCTCGACGTCACCATCCAGCAAGGCGGCCCTCAGGGCAGCGGACGGCCGCTGCTGATGGCCGGCAAGATCGATTTCTACATGGGCGGCAACATGCTGCAGGCATTCGATGCGGTGCATCAGGGCATTCCGCTGCGCGTCGTCGCGGCCACTTTCCAGAAAGAGCCGCAGGTCATCATGGCGCATCCCGGCGAAGGCCTGGACAAATGGGAGGACCTGCCGAAGGCCGAGCAATACATCATCGGTGACGAGGGGGCGCAAAGCTTCTTCCTCTGGATGGTGTCGGAGTTCGGCTTCGATGCTGCCAAGCGCGTGCCTTACACCTTCAATCCGGCCGCCTTCATCGCCAACAAGAAGTCTATTCAACAGGGCTATGTCACTTCCGAGCCGCATGCCGTGGCCAAGGAGGGCGGTTTCCAGCCCAACCTTTTCCTGCTCGCAGACTATGGCTTCAACACCTACGCCACCACGATCGAGGCCATGCAGACGACGATCGACAAGCGGCCGGAAGTTGTTCAGTGCTTCGTCGATGGTTCGGCCAAGGGTTGGTACAATTACCTCTACGGTGACAACAAGGCTGCCAACGAAGCGATCAAGAAAGACAACCCCGACATTACAGACGAGCAGATCGCGTTCTCCATCGAGATGATGAAGAAGTACGGCATCGTCGATTCTGGCGACACCGAAAAGCTTGGCATCGGCGCCATGACCGACGAGCGCATGCAGAGCTTCTACGACAAGATGGTCAAGGCGAAGGTGCTGCCGGCCGGCATCGACATCAAGAAAGGCTACACGCTGCAGTTCGTGAACAAGGGCGTCGGTCTCGATCTGAAGAAGTGAGCGCAGTTCCGGCAAGTCGCGCGGCAAGCGCAGGTCCGTCCTTTTCTCGCGAGGAAAGCGGAAGAAACAGCTGCTTATCCGCGGAAAGGCATTGATGTTGCAGAAGGTCGCCGACAGGGATGATAGCTGGCAGCGCGGTGACGTGCCGCTGCTTTCCTTCAAAGGCGTGGGCAAGGTGTTCTCCAACGGCGTAATGGCCCTGGACGACGTCAATCTGGCCATTCGTGAGGGCGATTTCGTCAGCCTGCTTGGTCCTTCGGGCTGCGGCAAGTCGACTGCGCTCAGGCTGATTGCCAGGCTTTCCACGCCGACCTCCGGCCATCTTGAGTGGCGCAAGGCTCTGGGGGACGACTGTGTCGGCTTCGTTTTCCAGGAGCCGACACTGCTGCCCTGGGCAAGCGTGTTCGACAATGTCTGGCTGCCGCTGCGCCTGCGCGGCGTGTCGCGCCTGAAAGCCACGCCGGCGGTGATGGAGATGCTGGCGCGCGTGCATCTGGAAAACTTCGCCGATGCCGTGCCGAGGGAACTCTCCGGCGGCATGAAGATGCGTGTCTCCATCGCGCGCGCCATGGTCACCAAGCCGCGCGTTCTGCTGATGGACGAGCCGTTTGCGGCACTGGACGAGATCACGCGTTTCAAGCTCAACAACGACCTGCTGGAATTGTGGCAACAGGAGCGATTCACTGCCGTCTTCGTCACCCACAGCGTGTTCGAAAGCGTCTTCCTGTCCAGCCGCATCGTCGTGATGGCGGCCAAGCCAGGACGGGTGTTCCGTGACATGGTCGTCGATGCGCCTTATCCGCGTGACGAAGCATTCCGCACCTCATCAACCTATGCGGAGCTGTGCCGGCGGACGTCGGACGAGCTGAGCGCGGCCATGGACGCCAAGGCGGAGGCGCGACCATGACCGCGATCGAGAACCGGTCGGTCGTGCTCGATCCGGAAGAAGCGCGGCGTGTTCGCCAGCAGCGGCTGGAGAAGGTCGGCTCCTGGGTGCTGCCGCTTGCCATCATGGTGCTGGCGGTCTGGTTCTGGGACCGCATCTGCGTGTGGAACGACATCCCGAAATACATCCTGCCCAGACCAGGCGTGGTCTTGCAGACCCTTCAGGACGACGCGCCGCTGCTGTTTTCCTCGCTGCTCGTCACCCTCAAGATCACGTTCCTCAGCCTCGCGCTGGCGATTGTCGGCGGGGTCGGGCTGGCAGTGCTGTTTGCCCAATCGAAATGGGTGGAGATGTCGTTCTTCCCCTTCGCCGTCATCCTGCAGGTGACGCCGATCGTGGCGATCTTTCCGCTGATCAACATCTATGTCGACAACCAGACCGCCAAGCTTCTGCTGTGCGCCTGGATCGTCGCCTTCTTTCCGATCCTCTCCAATACGACGCTTGGGCTGAATTCCGTCGATCGCAACCTGCGTGACCTGTTTCGTCTGAACGGCGCCACACGCTGGCAGGAACTCTGGCACCTGCGCCTGCCGGCGGCCATGCCTTACTTCCTTGGCGGTCTGAAGATCGCCGGCGGCCTGTCGTTGATCGGTGCGGTTGTGGCGGAGTTCGTCGCTGGTACGTCCGGCCAGGCTTCTGGGCTCGCATCGCGCATCATCGAGGCGGGTTATCGTTTGAACGCGCCACGGCTGTTCGCGGCGCTTATCCTGATTTCTCTGACCGGCATCGTCATTTTTCTCGCGCTGTCCCTGCTGTCGCATCTTGTTCTGCGCCGCTGGCACGAAAGCGCGTTGAAGCAGGAGGCATGATGGCGGTGGTTTCATACAAGTGCCGAGGCTGCGCCCCGTTCACGCTCAGTGACCGGGTCGTGGCGGACGCGGAGGTGCATTGAGTACGCTGCCGATACCGTCGTCTGGAACCTACACACTTGGAAATGCCCGACTTCATGCTTCGCTGACCGCTGGTTTCGACGGTGCCGTCGACGCAGAAGGGTTTGTGAGTGCCGACATCACTGTTGATGGCGGGTACATCACCGCGATCACTCCACATCATCCGCAACGGGCGTCAACGCCGGAGGCAACCGATCTCAAGGGGCGCATCGTCCTGCCTTGTTTCGTCGACTGCCACACCCATCTCGACAAGGGCCATATCTGGCCGCGCAGCCCCAATCCGGATGGTTCGTTCGCCGGCGCGCTGGGTGCGACGCATGCCGACAGGAACGCACGCTGGAGCACGAACGATGTCTCCCAGCGCATGGATTTCGCATTGCGCACGGCCTTCGCACATGGAACCAAGGCCATCCGCACCCATCTCGACAGTGCAGCGCCACAGGATGCCATTTCCTGGCCGGTGTTCGAAGCCATGCGGGAGACGTGGCAGGGACGCATCGAATTACAGGCTGCTTGCCTCGTCGGCATCGAAGAGACGCGTGACGAGGCCTGGTTCGCAGGGCTGGCGCGTCGCGTCGCTGCGGCGAGAGGCATCCTGGGGGCCGTCACCTATATGGTTCCTGATCTCGATAAGCTGCTCGACCGGATGTTCGCGCTGGCGATCGAGCATGACCTCGATCTCGATTTTCATGCCGACGAGACCGATGCAATCGAGGCGATCTCGCTGAAGAAGATCGCCGAAGCGGCGCTTCGGCATCGTTTCGCGGGAAACATCCTGGTTGGCCACTGCTGTTCGCTCGCGCGCCAACCCGACAGCGATGTGCTGGATACGCTGGACAAGGTTGCGCGGGCCAAGATGGCCGTCGTGTCGCTGCCGATGTGCAATCTCTATCTGCAGGACCGCCGGCATGATCAGACCACGCCGCGCTGGCGCGGTGTGACGCTGCTGCATGAGATGAAGGCACGTGGGATTCCGGTCGCGGTAGCTTCCGACAACACGCGGGATCCGTTCTATGCCTATGGCGATCTCGACATGCTCGAGGTTTACCGCATGGCCACCCGCATTCTGCATCTCGACCATCCGGTCGGCGACTGGCCCCGTGCCGTCGCGCAGACACCTGCTAACGTGATGCGGCTCGACGACACGGGAGTGCTGCGGCCCGGTGGAGCAGCGGATTTCGTCGTCTTCAAGGGGCGGAACTGGACCGAGCTGTTGTCGCGCCCGGAAGCCGATCGCATTGTCATCCGCCATGGCAAAATGATCGACACCGGTTTGCCGGATTACGCCGAGCTCGATGAATTGATGGGGGGATGATGGATATCGCGGCGCTGAAGCGGGATCTCGAAGGGCTGAAGCTCGAGGACAACGAAAAGCTCGTCCAGCAGAAGAGCCGCGACTTCTACTGGTACAGCCCGGTGCTCAAGCGCCAGCTCGAACATGTCACCGGCGATCTGGTCGTCTCGCCGAAATCCGAAGCGGACGTGGTGCGCATACTCACCGCCTGTTTCGCGCATCGCGTGCCGGTGACGCCGCGTGGCACCGGCACCGGCAATTACGGGCAGGCGATGCCGCTTTCCGGCGGCGTGGTGCTCAACCTTGCCGACATGAATGAGATCGTCGCGATTTCGCCCGGCCGCGTGGTGTGTCAGCCCGGTGCCATCCTGGCCGATATCGATCGGGCGACGCGCGCGCATTCGGCGCAGGAACTGCGCCTGCATCCTTCGACCTACAACACCGCTTCCATCGGCGGTTTCATCGCTGGCGGGTCGGGTGGTGTCGGCTCGATCAATTTCGGCGGCCTGCGTGACTTCGGCAACATCATCCGCTTGCGCGTGGTGACCATGGAGGCCGAGCCGAGGGTGCTGGAACTGACCGGCGAGGATCTGCACAAGGTCACTCACGCCTATGGCACCAACGGCATCATCACCGAAGTCGAGATGCCGCTCACCGCCGCCTATGACTGGGTGGATGTGCTGGTCGGCTTCGACAGCTTCATGGGCGCCGCCCGTTATGGCAACGCGCTGGCCTGCCAGGACGGTTTGTTGACCAAGCTGATAACGCCGATCGCTGCCCCGGTGCCGCAACTCTACTTCAAGCGGCATCAGAAATTCCTGCGTGACGGACAAAGCATCTGCGCGGTCATGGTCGCCCCGCATTCACTTGATGCATTTCTTGCGTTCACGCGACGCGAGGGCGGTGAGATTGTCTTCAATGCC
This sequence comes from Mesorhizobium sp. EU05-FHT14A09, assembly GCF_058790995.1. Taxonomy (NCBI): domain Bacteria; kingdom Pseudomonadati; phylum Pseudomonadota; class Alphaproteobacteria; order Hyphomicrobiales; family Phyllobacteriaceae; genus Mesorhizobium; species Mesorhizobium sp. EU05-FHT14A09. Next base: position 656,758 of record NZ_JBYTDF010000002.1, on the reverse strand, counting down.
TCCACCCTGAGCGACGAAGAGAAGAAGGGCTTGCCGCCGGCCTTTGAACTGGCATGGAACCACACGACGCTGCGCGCGCTGCGTGTCGATCCGGCGATCACTTACCTGCAATCGCTCTATCCATTCCCCGATCATCTGGCCCTGGTCGAGAAGATCGACGCGATGTTTCCGGGCGAGGTGTTCTCGCATCTGGAGTTCGTGCGGCTGGACGGCAACATCACCTGCTTTGGCCTCAATTTGGTGCGCTTCACCACGGAGGAGCGGCTGGACGAGATCGTGCGGCTGTTCGAGGAGAATGGCTGCCCGATCTTCAATCCGCACCGCTACACGCTCGAAGAGGGTGGCATGAAGCAGACCGACGCCGTCCAGCTCGCTTTCAAGCGTGAAGCCGATCCGTCAGGCCTGCTCAATCCCGGCAAGATGATCGCCTGGGAGAATCCCGACTATGACTACCGCTCGGGAAGGACGTTCCTCTTCAAGGGCCTGGCAAAGGTGAGCTGAGTGCGGCGATGCGTGTCCTGGTCCTTTATGCGCATCCGGTCGAAACAAGCTTCAACGCTGCGCTGCACACACTGATCGTCGAACGTCTCAAGGCGAAAGGGCATGAGGTCGACGATTGTGACCTGTATGCCGAAGACTTCGACCCGCGACTGACCCGTGCCGAGCGCATGGCCTATCACGATGTGCCGGCCAATATCGAGCCGGTGCGAGGCTATGTCGAGCGATTGCGCAAGGCGGAAGGGCTGGTTCTGTGTTTTCCGGTATGGAATTACGGCTACCCCGCTATTCTGAAAGGGTTTTTTGACCGCGTCTTCCTGCCGGGCGTGTCGTTTCGGCTGGTTGAAGGCAAGGTGAAGCCTACACTCGGCAACATCCGCAAGGTCATTGCGGTGACCAGTTATGGTGGTTCCCGGCTGCGAGCCTTCCTGGTCGGAGACCCGCCGCGCAAGCTGATCGGGCGGCTGTTGCGCGCGTCCGTCAAGCCAACTGCTTCCGTTGCCTATCTGGCGCACTATTCGATGAATCTGTCGACGCCGCAGTCCCGGGATCGTTTCCTGGTCAAGGTGGCGCACAGGATGGATACATTCTGATGCGGGTGTTGCTCGTCTATTGCCATCCTGTACCGGAAAGCTTCTGCGCCGCGCTGCGCGATGCCGCGCTCGACGCCATCGCTGCCAAGGGATGCGAGGCACGGCTTGTCGATCTCTATGCCGAGAATTTCGACCCGGTGATGCGGGATGGCGAACGGCGCGAATACAATGAGCGTGCGCCGACGGATCCGGCGCTGGCCGAACACATCGCGCATCTGAAATGGGCCGAGGCGATCGTCTTTGTCTATCCGACCTGGTGGTACGGGTTGCCGGCGATGCTGAAGGGCTGGCTGGATCGTGTCTGGGCCAAGGACGTTGCCTTCGCTCTCGATCCCGGGGGGCGGATCACTCCGCTGATGGGACACATCCGCAAGATCGCCGTGGTGACGACCTGCGGTGCGCCGCGCTGGTGGTCGCACATCGTCGGCCATCCGGGACGAAAGACGATCCTTCGCGGCATTCGCGCCTTGTGCGCCAAACGCTGCAAGACCCTGTTTGTGGCGCATTATCTGATGGACGCTTCGACGCCACAAAGCCGCGAGGCTTTCCTGGGGCAGGTGCGGCACAGACTGAAGGCGTTTTGAGAATGCCGGCAGGCAGGTGAGGGGCGGCGTGAACCTCGCAAGGCAGGCTCTGCCCCTCATCCGGTCCTTCGGATCACCTTCTCCCCATAAACGGGCAGAAGGAAGATACTACATCCGCACCCTCTCGGCCTTCGGATCATACATCGGCTTCAGCGAGGCTTCGGCGGCGAAGCGTTCACCGGCGATCTCGATCTCGTAGCGGGAACCGAGGATATCGGCTTCGCTCTGTTCGCTTGCCGGCACATACCCCATGCCGATGGCGCCGCCGAGATGGTGGCCATAGTTGCCCGACGTGATCGTTCCGACGATCTTGCCGTCGCGTACGATCGCTTCGTTGTGGAACAGCAACGGCTCCGGATCGGTCAGGCGAAACTGGACCAGGCGGCGCTCCAGTCCGGCATCCTTCTTTGCCAGCACTGCATCGCGACCGATGAAGTCGCCCTTGGCAGTCCTCACTGCAAAGCCGAGACCGGCTTCCAGCACGTGGTCTTCGTCGGTGATGTCATGGCCGAAATGACGAAAGGCTTTTTCGATGCGGCAGGAATCCAGCGTGTGCAGGCCGCAGAGTTTCAGGCCGAGATCCTTGCCGGCGTCTTCGATGGTCTCGAAGACATGCGCGGTCTGGTCGGTCGGGACATAGAGCTCCCAGCCAAGTTCGCCGACATAGGTGACGCGATGGGCACGGGCGAGGCCCATGCCGATCTCGACTTCCTGAAACGTGCCGAATGGATTGTTTTCATTCGAGAAATCGTTCGGGCTGATTTTTTGAATCAACTCACGCGAGCGTGGCCCCATGAGGCAGAGCACGGATACGGACGAGGTGACATCGGTGATGACGACGAATTCGTCACGCACATGCTTACGCATCCAGGCGAGATCGCGCTGGAGAGTGGCACCCGGGACAACCGCGAAGAAGGCCGTCTCGGAAAGCCGCGAGACGGTCAGGTCGCTTTCGATGCCGCCGCGACGGTTGAGCATCTGCGTGTAGACGATCCTGCCCGGGGGGACATCGAGATCGTTGGCGCAGAGACGTTGCAGGAAGGCGAGTGCATCGCAACCCTCGATCCGGATCTTGCCAAACGAGGTCATGTCGAACAGGCCGACATTGTTGCGTACGGCCAGATGTTCGTCGCGCTGGTTGTCGAACCAGTTCTGGCGTTTCCAGGAGTAACGGTATTCCTGTTCCTGTCCGTCCCTGGCGAACCAGTTGGCACGCTCCCAGCCGGCGACTTCGCCGAACACCGCACCGCGCGCCTTCAGATGTTCATGGATGGGCGAACGGCGCACGCCACGGGATGTCACCATCTGGCGATAAGGGAAGTGATCTGCGTAAAGCAGGCCGAGGGTTTCGGAGACGCGCTCCTTCAGATAGGCGCGGTTCTTCTGGAATGGCTGGGCGCGGCGGATGTCGACCTCCCAGAGATCGAACGGCGCTTCGCCATCATTGATCCACTGTGCCAGCGCCATGCCGGCGCCGCCCGAGGAAACGATGCCGATCGAATTGTAGCCTGCCGCGACCCAATAGCCGCCGAGCTCCGGCGCTTCGCCGAGATAGTAGCGGTCGTCGGGCGTAAAGCTTTCCGGACCGTTGAAGAAGGTGTGGATGCCGGCTGTGCCCAGCATCGGCATGCGGTTCACGCCCATTTCGAGGATCGGCTCGAAATGCTCGAAATCTTCCGGCAACTGGTCGAAGCAGAAGTCCTCGCGGATGCCTTCCATACCCCAGGGCTTGGCCTTGGGTTCGAAGGCGCCGAGCATCATCTTGCCGGCATCTTCCTTGTAGTAGGCGCATTCGTCCGGCACGCGCAGCACCGGCAGGCGGGTCAGCCCGGCGATCGGCTCCGTGACCAGATAGAAGTGTTCGCAGGCATGCAGCGGGATGGTGACACCGTTCTGGGCGCCGAGCTCGCGCGCCCACATGCCGGCGCAGTTTATGACGACATCGGTCTCGATCGTTCCCCGATCTTCGCCCTGAGCCCAGGACACGCCGGATACACGCCCGTTTCTGGTATGAACCCTGGTGACCTTGACGTTTTCGACGATCCTGGCGCCGCGCTGGCGTGCGCCTTTCGCCAAAGCCATGGCGATGTTGGCGGGGTCGCACTGACCGTCGAGCGGCAGATGTACGGCGCCGACCACGTCCGAAACGTTGAGATGCGGATACATCTCCTTGACTTCGCGTGGAGAAATCTCACGCACGTCAACGTCAAACGCGCGGGCGAGCGACGCCTGCCTGTAGATCTCGTGCTTGCGTTCCTCGGTCAGGGCGACGGTGATGGAACCGACCTGACGCATGCCGGTGCCGACGTCGGTCTCTTCCTCGAGCTTGACGTAGAGGTCGGCGGAATACTTCGCCAGCCGCGTCATGTTCTGCGAGGCGCGCAACTGGCCGATCAGGCCGGCGGCATGCCAGGTGGTACCCGAGGTCAGCTGTTTTCGTTCCAGAAGCACGATGTCGGTCCAGCCGAGCTTGGCCAGATGATAGGCGACCGAGCAGCCGGACACGCCGCCGCCGATGATGACGGCGCGGGCTTTCTGGGGGAGAGGGGTCATGCGGCCTCACGTCGATATGTGGAGACGAAGCGGCGCAGCCTTTCGGCCGCTTCGAGCAGGATCGGTTCGGGCTGGCACAGGCTGATGCGGATATGGCCGGCCGCGGCCTCGCCGAAGGAGGAACCCGGCATGACACCGACATTCTCACGATCGAGGAAAGCCCAGGCGAATTTTTCATCGTCCGGTTCGACCGCGCTGATGTCGAGCATGGCGTACATGCCGCCTTCGGAGCCGCGGACGGTGACGTCGTTCATGCCGCGCACCGCGTCGAGAAAGAGCCTGCGACGTCCGGCATAGAGTGTCGCTATCTGCGCGACCCCGTAGTCATTGTTCAGCGCCTCGATGGCCGCGCGACTGACGAAATCGGTCAGGCCGTAGGTGGTGACGAGGTTGAGGCTGATCAGCAAGGTGACGAGTTCCTGAGGCCCGGTCAGCCAGCCCAGGCGCCATCCGGTCATGCCGTGGCTCTTCGACATCGAGTTGATGACCAGCGTGCGCTCGTTCATGCCAGGCAGGGCGCGGGGCGACAGATGTTCGCCGTCGCCAAGTGTCCAATAGACCTCGTCGCTCAGCAGCCACAGATCGTGGCGACGGCAGATATCGGCGATGCCCTCTAGCGACGTCCTAGAATAGACGGCGCCAGTCGGGTTGTTGGGCGTGTTGATCAGCATGGCCCGCGTGTTTGGCCGCAGGGCGGCTTCGATCGCCTTGGCGTCCGGCTGGAAGCCATCGCTGGCACGGGTCTCGACCACCGTGAAATCGGCGCCGGCAGCGCGGAATGTGCCGGGATAGGTGGCATAGTAGGGCGCCACGACGATGGCATGGTCGCCGGGATCGAGCACGCCTTGTACCGCAGCGTAAAGCGATGCCTGGCCGCCGGGGGTGGCGATTACCTCGTCCGGGCTCGTCTCCACGCCCGTGCACCGCGTCGATATCCGCGCCATGGCTTCGCGCAGTGCCGGGATACCCGGCAATTGCGTGTAGTGGTGATGGCCGGCTCGCAACGCGGCGATGCCGGCTTCCACCGTCTCGGCTGGCGTGTGGAAGTCATGGTCGCCGACCGAGAGCATGATGATGTCTTCGCCGGCTTCCAGACGCTGCCAGGCGGCGAAATGCACTTCCCAGCCGTCCTTACCTGAGGGCGTGATGCCGGAAATGCGGGACGAAGGTTTCGGCATGTCAGGCTCCTGCAATCGCAGAGGTCGTCGAACCGGATTTGGTAAGCACCAGCCTGCCACCCTCATCGAGCGAAGGTTTCAGCGAGCCATATCCGGCGATGGTCGGGTGCGGTGTTTCGAGGGCATGCTTGTGGGTGGCGGTGATGACGACAACTTTCGTCCCGGCTGCCTCCGCGGCCTGGATGCCCGCCGGCGCATCCTCGAAGACCAGGCACTCCTGCGGCTTCAATCCAAGCCTGTCAGCGGCAAGCAGGAAACAGTCGGGCGCTGGCTTGCCGTTGGTCACGTCTTCTCCGGTGACCATCAGTGGCGGTATCGGCAGGCCTGTGGCCTCCAGCCTGCGGATTGCCAGGCGGCGCGGTGACGAGGTGACGATCGCCCAGCGCTGCGGCGGCAGCGCATTGAGGAACGCGGCCGCCCCTGCAATTGCCTGGATGCCTTCGACATCCTCGAATTCTGCCTGGGTCAACGCTTCGACCTCGGCCATGACATCGACGCCCGGCAGGTTCAGGCGGCGTATCGTCTCCACTGCCCGCACACCGTGGATGGTCGGCAGGAACGTCTCGACATCAAGCCCATGTTTTTGCGCCCACGCCGCCCACACCCGCTCGGCGGCGGCGATCGAGCTCAGAATGGTGCCATCCATATCGAACAGGAAGGCGCCGAAGGCGTGGTCAGGGAAGGGGAGTGTCATTATGCACGCAGCCTTTGATTCTCGGGGTCCCATAAGGGTTTGTCGTCCTGGACCGTCGCCTTGTAGCGTTCGCCGAAAATCTCGACGTCGATTTCAGTGCCCGGCACGGCCAGATCGGCGCGCACCATGCCGAGTGCGATGGATTTGTCCACCCTGTAGCCCCAACCGCCCGAAGTGGTTTCGCCAACGATCGCACCGTCATGCCAAAGCGTGGACATGTAGGGGGCGTCGCTTTCGCCGGGCGTCTGAACGACCAGTGTCGCAAAACGTTTCTTCACTCCCTGCTGCTTCTCGTTGAGCAGCGCGGTCTTGCCCAGAAAATCAGGCTTGTCCCATTTCACGAAACGTTCGAGCCCGCCTTGCAGGATGGTGTAGTCCGTCGAGAGATCGCCCTTCCAGGCGCGGTAGCCCTTTTCCAGGCGCAGGCTGTCGAGAGCGAACATGCCGAATGGCTTGAGGCCATGTTTCTGCCCGGCAGCCCAGACAGCATCGAACACGGCAGCGGTGTCCTCAACCTTGGTGTGCAGCTCCCAGCCGAGTTCGCCGGCAAAGGAGACGCGCACCAGTTGCAGCCAGTGGCCTGCAATCTGGCAGGACTGATGCGAGAGCCAGGGTTGGCTCAGATCGGCGTCCGTCACATCGGACAGTATTGCGCGGGAATTCGGACCGGACAGGATCTGGCAGGAGAAGCTTTCCGTCATATCCTGCAGCGTGATTTCCGTGCCAGCCGGCAGGTGCTTCGCCAGCCATTCGAAGTCGTGCAACTGCGCTACCGCCGCCGTGATCAGGAAGAAGAAATCTTCGTCCAGCGCCATGATGGACATTTCCGTGACGATGCGGCCCTTGTCGTCGGCGAAGTAGCCGAGGCCGATGCGGCCGGGCTTCGGCACCACGCCGGTGATCAAGGTCGAAAGCCATGCGCGGGCGCCTGGACCCTTCAACCGGAAACGGCTGAAGCCAGGCAGATCGAGAATGCCGGCAATGTCGCGTACGGCCAGGCATTCCTCGCGGATGCGCGGTTCCCAAGGGCCTGAGCGGGCGAAGGTCTGTGTCGATTGTTCCGAAATATCGTCGCCCGGCTTTGCATACCAGGTTGCGCGTTCCCAGCCATTATAGGCGCCAAATTGCGCTCCCATGGCCTTCAGACGCCCATGCAGGGGAGAAAGCTTGCGGTCGCGCACCGCCGGCCAGGCGTGGCGGGGAAACTGGATGGCGTATTCGTGGCCATAGACTTCCATGCCTTTGGCGACGGCGTAGTCCTGCGCCGATCCGAACGCGGTGAAGCGCCGCGGGTCGCATGACCACATGTCCCATTCGGTTCGGCCTTCCGTGACCCATTCAGCCAGCACCTTGCCTGCACCACCGGCCTGAGCGATGCCGAAGGTGAAGACGCAGGCTTCGAAGGCATTGGGCACGCCGGGCATCGGCCCCAGCAGCGGATTGCCGTCAGGAGCATAGGGGATCGGGCCGTTGATGACCTTGGAAAGGCCGGCGGTGCCCAGAATCGGAACGCGCTCGATGGCGTCGTTCAGGTACCATTCCAGCCGCTCGAGATCGTCCGGGAAGAGCTGGAACGAGAAGTCGGCGGGCATGGGATCGCCCGGAGTGGCCCAGTGCGCATGGCAATTGCGCTCATAGGGGCCGAGATTCATGCCGTTCTTCTCCTGGCGCAGGTAGTAGGAAGAATCGACGTCGCGCAACAGCGGCAGTTTGTGACCTGCTTCCTTCGACCAGGCGGCGAGTTCAGGGATTTCGTCAAAGAGGATGTATTGATGGCTCATCACCATCATCGGAACTTCGCGGCCGAACATCCTGCCCACTTCGGCGGCACGATAGCCGGCGGCGTTGACGACATATTCGCAACGGATTTCGCCTTGCTCGGTCACCACCACCCATTCATTGCGCTCGCGGCGCACGCCGGTGACAGGACAGAAGCGGATGATCCTCGCACCTTTGTCGCGTGCGCCCTTGGCCAAGGCCTGGGTAAGCTGAGCCGGGTCGATGTCGCCGTCGTTCGGATCGTAAAGGGCGCCCTGAAGCTCATGCGTTTCGATGAAAGGGTAGCGGGCCTTGATCTCATCCGTGCCGATGACTTCGATCGCCATGCCCTGGTAGCGCCCCATTCCCCTGGCGCGCTGGAATTCCTGCATGCGCTCCTTGCTGTGCGCCAGCCGGATCGACCCCGTGACGTGATAGTTCATCGGGTAGTCGACTTCGGCAGCCAGTCCCCGGTACAGCTCGGTCGAATAGCGCTGCATGTTCATCAGCGACCAGGAGGATGAGAAGGTTGGCACATTGCCGGCCGCATGCCAGGTCGAGCCTGAGGTCAGTTCGTTCTTTTCAAGCAGGACACAGTCGGTCCAGCCAGCTTTGGCCAGATGATAGAGGGCAGATACTCCCACCGCGCCGCCGCCGATGATGACCACACGCGCCGTTGCAGGAATTCCGGCCATTCTGTCCTCCCGATTTCCAGAGTGGAAGCGATCTCAGGATCGGCATTCCGCTCCATCTTCCTGTTTTAGCGACGGATTTCGTCCTGAGGGCCGCGTTTCCCTTCGCGCCCTCAGGACTGTGCCGCTAGAGCATTGCCAGCGAAAACAGGATCGCCCTCAACGCTCTATCTCTGTGCTGGAGCATGATCTTTTCCGAAAACCGGTTCCCACTCTTCGGAATCATGCTCTAGTAGACCGGTGGCGAGACCACCCAGATCACGACCGCCGGCACCGGTCCCGGGTTCCTCCAGCGGAACGGCTTGCCGGCGAAGCGGAAGCTGTCGCCTTCGCCAAGCGTGTGCCAGACGCCGTCGATCTCGATCTCGAAAGTGCCTGATGTGACGTAGCCGGCCTCTTCGGTTGGCCTTGTCGCGACCTTCTTCAATTCCGCGCCCGGCGCGAATTCCGAACGCAGCATCTCGAAACTGCCGCCGAGATCCGGTGAAAGGAGCTCTTCCACCAGTCCCGATTCGCTGGTACCGAGCGACCGCCGCCGTCCGGCACGCACGACAAGGCCGCGTTCGTTTTCTTCCGGGACGTCATGGCTGAAGAAAAGGCTGAGCGGCACTTCGAACAAATCCGCCAATGCGCGCAGATCTCCGAGCGACGGTACTGAAAGTCCGCGTTCGACCTGGCTGACCCAGCCGACCGAACGGCCCAGCTTCAAGGCGATCTCAGCCAGGGTCAGGCCGCGTGTCTTGCGCAGCGCGCGAATGTCGGCGGCGAGAAAACGTTCGCCGGTCTGCGCGTCCGGTTGGGCAGCAGAGGATGTCACTTTTGATGCTCGTGAAAAAATCATTCAGAATTTCATGAGACGCCAACTGTATGAAAAGATCAAGCACGATCTTGGGCGAGTTTGAAAAATCTCCGGAATGGACGCTTTTCGTCTCCCGCCATGTTCGTCTGGGGATATCGACAGGCCTTGCCGCAAGACAAAATTGCTTGCGGTATTTTAGTGCTTCATGCAAAGGCACCCCGACCGCGCGTGGGGGACGCGCTTATTGAAATCCTGCGTTGAAGAGATTGCCATGCTGGCACTGGAAAGCAGAACCCCGAAGTCGGACGAAACGACCGTTGTGGACGAAGCGATCATTTCGCGTCGTTCCGTGCGCGCGTTCCTGTCCGATCCGGTTGACGATGCGACGATCCGCGACATCCTGTCCGTGGCGTCGCGCGCGCCATCGGGCACCAACATGCAGCCGTGGAAAGTGTATGTCGTCAAAGGCGAGGTGAAGCAGCAGCTGAGCGATGCGATCCTGAATTCCGGCATCCGCGCCGAGAAGGCCGAATGGGACGAATACCGCTATTATCCCGACCAGTTCTTCGAGCCCTATCTCACGCGCCGTCGCGCCAATGGTTTCGGCCTTTACGGCGCGCTGGGAATTGGCCGGCGTGAAGTCGACAAGATGCGCGCGCAGCACGACCGCAACTTCATTTTCTTCGATGCCCCGGTCGGCATGATCTTCACCATTGACCGGCGGCTGAACCAGGGCTCGTGGATCGACTACGGCATGTTCCTGGAGAACATCATGATCGCGGCGCGGGCGCGGGGACTGCACACCTGTCCGCAAGCCGCGTTCGCCCCGTATCACCGGCAGATCCGCCCTGTGCTCGGCATTTCCGAGGAAGAGATCGTGGTGTGCGGCATGGCGATCGGCCACGAAGACCTGTCAAAGCCGGAAAGCACCTTCCGCACCGACCGTGCGCCGCTGGAAGAGTGGGTGAGGTTTGTGGAGTGAGGCAGTAGGCAGTTGGCAGTCGTGATTGCCGACCGTCTCACTTGTCGAATGCACAAACCACGCGGCTACCCTCTACTGCCTACTCACTATTCGCTACTGCATTCCCACTCACATTCTGGCCGTCCTGCGGCGTCAGCCGGCGATAGGCGAGCAGGGCGCAGAGCGTGATCAGGGCTTCTATCACGAACAAAATCTGGAAGTCGGCAACCGAGGCGTGCCCGCCAGGACCGGCAAGAAACGACAGCACCGCTGCTGCGATGCCGACTCCGATTGCGACCCCCAATTGCCAGAGGATGTAATAGAGCGCGCTGAAACGGGCGAGCTGCTCAGGTTCGATATCGGCATAGGCAAGATTGCCTGTCGAGGCCCACTGTACCGAGCGGAAGACACCAAACAGGAAGATGTAACTCAGGACGATCCACACCGGCGTGGTTGCCTGGATAAGGGCAAAACCGGCGACAAGGGCGGCGACGATCGGCGTGTTGGTTACCAGTACGCGCCGGAAGCCGTAGCGCTTCAGCATGGCAGGCATCAGGAAGCGTGTCAGCAGGGAGCCCACCGCAGCCATGAAGGTCAGCGAACCGGCATGAACGGCGCTCATGCCAAAGCCGAGCTGGAACATCAGCGGCAAAATGAAGACGATGGAACTCAGGCCGATCGTGTCGAGGCCGCCGCCGGTCAGGAATGCGACGCGGAAGGTACGGATGCGCAAAAGCCTGAGGTCCAGGACAGGATTGCACGCCCGCAACAGATAGAAGACGGCGAAGCCGAGCAGGATGACAGCGATGCCGACCTGCGCGGCGATCAGGCTGCTTGCCATATCCTTGGCGGCGAGTGAATCCATGCCGAGCACCAGCAGCACCATGCCGACACCGACCAGGACGAAGCCGGGAAAGTCGAATGGCGTGCGGATCGATTTCCGGGCCGCGGGAAACAGGGCTGCTGCAAGCAGGAGTGCGGCCAGCGCCAGCGGTACGTTGATGAAGAAGATCCAGCGCCAGGAGATATAGGTGGTGAGCGCGCCGCCAACGAGCGGACCGACCAACGGTCCCGACTGGCCGGCGAGCGAGATATACATATTGATCTTCAGCGTGCGATTGCGCGGGAAACTCTGCAGCACGACGATCTGGCCAAGCGTGCCCATCAGCGCGCCGCCAAATCCCTGCAGCGCACGTGCGCCGACCAGTGTCCACATGTCGTTGGCGATGCCGCACAGTGCCGAGGCGACGCCGAAGACGACCAGCGCGAAACAATAGGCGTTGCGCAGGCCGAAACGATCGGCGGCCCAGCCGCCCAACGGCATCATGATGATGAGGCTGGCGACATAGGCGGTGACCAAGAGGCCGAGTTGGCTGGGTGGTCGTGCCAGTGTCTCGCCTATGCCGGGCAGGGCGGTGACGACCACATTCTGGTCGAGGCTGGTCATGAAGACGCCGCAGGCAACGGTGACCGGAATGAGCAGCGAAACGCTGTCCGGTGGATCGACGCGACCGGTTATGGTCGCGGAATTCTGAGCATCCATGGATAAACGAAGTCGGCTTAGCGGCCTTTTCGGTCAATCGGCGGCGGCCGAAACCGTCGATTCTTTCAGTGACTATCGAACCGACGCTGGTTTCTCTCTAGCGACAGGATGCGCTCTTCGTAAGGCCAGTTCCATGCAGGAGCGCTCAACTGTTCTGGCGCGCGGGCATATAGGCCATGCATTCAAGTTCGAGTTGCGCGCCCAGCGCCAGGCCATTCGTGCCGAAGGCAGAGCGAGCCGGCAGACGGTCCGGATCGAAATATTCAAGATAGACCCGGTTGAAATCACCCCATTTCGTCATGTCGGCCAGCATGACCGTGCATTTGAAAATGTCGGCAAAGCCAAGCCCGTTTTCTTTCAGCACCGTGCCGATGTTCTCCATCGTCTGTCGCGTTTCGGCTTCGATGCCACCGGCGACCAGTTCCAGCTTGCCCGGTATGTTGCCGAGCGCGCCCGACAGATAGAGGATGTCGCCGACGCGCACCGCCTGGCTGAAAGGCAATTTCGCAGCCTTGGCCGCCGGTGAGTTGATGAATTCCATGCGAGCCTCCTCGACGCGATCTCAGGCGACTTCGTATCCGACCTCTTCCGCCGCATGTCCGAGTGCTTTCCAGAAGGAGCGCGCGAAGGAGCGGAAGACGTAGATGTCGAAACGGTCGCCGCCTGTTCTCTGGATCTGCGCGAAGACGTCGTGATGCGTGGTTGAGCGCGCAGCGCCGACGGGGAAGGCGGCAAGGGCGAAGTCGATGGCGAAGAACTTCGCCAAAACCCATTCGGCCTCCGGTCCTTCGATGCGGATGGCCGTACGACCGTGCGAAAGATCCGTCACGGTGCCAATTGCCGGGGTGATCGCCTTGGCGAATGCTGCCACAAGACCCTCCGCCTCGTCGACGACGGTGAACTTGCCGGGCGCAAATCCGAAGGCTGCCTTTTCGCCTTGGACGACACCACTGCCAGCGCCGTCCGGCAAGGCAAGACGGGTAACCTTGTGGATGGCGGCAATCGCGCGCGCTTCCTGGCCCGGCCAGGCCGCGACCTGGATGATAGAACCCGGGCGCGTCTCGGACAGGATCACGCCGACACCGTCCTCGAAACGGCCGTGCGAACCGGAGCGATAGACGGGTTCGAGTGGCGACAGGCGCTCAACCATGCATGCGGCTCCCTTCCGGGTCGAAGAAGTGATGGCTGACGATCTCGACGGGACCGAAGCGCTTGCGCAATGGATCGGACACATAGGCGCGCGTGCCATGCCGGCCTTTGCCGCCCTGGACCAGCGCCAAAGCAATGTATTTGCCGAGCGCCGGCGCATAGCAGCAGGCTGTTATGTGGCCGATCGAACCGTGCGGATTTTCTTCGTCAAGCTCCTCGACGATGTGCGCGCCGCCGCTGAGCGGCCGGTTGTCGAGCGCGACGATGCCGACGAGTTGCAGGCGGTCGGCGGCAACAAGACCTTCGCGGTCCATCATCGCGGAACCGATGAAAGGCTTCTTCTTCGACAGCATCCAGTCGAGATGCAGGTCGCGCGCGGTGGTGCGGCCGTCGATCTCGGCGCCGGTGACATGGCCCTTTTCGATGCGCAACGTACCGAGCGCCTCCAGCCCATAGGGCACGAGGTCGAACGGCTTGCCGGCCTCGATCAGGGCTTCCCAAACATGCGTGCCGTAGCCAGCGCCACAGTAGACTTCGTAGGCCATTTCGCCGGAAAACGAGAGACGGCAGATCATCACCGGGACGCCGGAAATCTCGCCGTGGACGATGCCCATGAAGGGCAGGGCGACGTTGTCCACCGCAGTTCCGGTAACGCAGGTGGCGAGAATTTCGCGTGCCTTCGGTCCGCCGATCGCCGCCCCCGCCCATTCATCGGTGACCGAGGTGATGGTGACTTTCAGTTCCGGCCAGATCACATCGAGGAAATACTCCAGATGCTGCATCACCTTGCCGGCATTGGCCGTGGTGGTGGTCATCAGGAAGTCGTCCTGGCCGAGGCGCCATGTGGTGCCGTCGTCGAAGGCCAAGCCGTCTTCGCGCAGCATCAGCCCGTAACGCGCCTTGCCGACGGGAAGGCTCGAAAAGACGTTGGTGTAGACGCGGTCGAGCAATTCCGCGGCATCAGGACCTTGAACAGCGATCTTGCCAAGGGTCGAGACGTCGACGATGCCGGCTGTCTCGCGCACGGCCCTGGCTTCGCGCACATAGGCCTGCTCGATCGTTTCGCCCGCGTGCCCATAGATCATCGGACGGAACCAAAGGCCTGCGGAGTACATCGTGGCGCCCTGGGAAAGGTGCCAGTCGTGCATCGGCGTCAGCCGCTCCGGTCTGAGATCGCCATAGCGTTCCGCTGCAAGCGAGCCAATGGAAACGGCGGTGTAGGGCGGACGGAACCGGGTCGTGCCGACTTCCGGGATCGGCTTGCCGAGGGCTTCGGCCATGATGGCGAGACCTGGAACGTTCGAGCTCTTGCCCTGGTCGGTCGCCATGCCGAGCGTGGTGTAACGCTTCAGGTGCTCGACCGAGATGAAGCCTTCACGATGGGCCAGTCGTACATCATCCGCCGTGACGTCATGCTGGAAGTCGACGAAACTCTTGCCGTCGGCCTTGATCTCGAACACCGGCGCCGGTTCCGCATTGACCGGGCCAGGTTCGGTCACCGGCTGTTCGATGCCCGGTGCCTTGCTTCCTGATGCAGCAAGGCCGGCAGCGTGGCCTTCGACGATCGCTTCGCTCGTCGCGAGTTGCCCGGTGAAGCCACCGGCACCACGCCAGTTCTGCGTTGGTTGCGGCGGCAGGAATGCCTGCAGCCTGTCGTCCCATTCGGGTTTTGCACCTGCCTGGCTGGCCAGGTGCAGCACCGGCGACCATCCGCCGGAAACCAGCAGGCAATCGCTCTGGATGCCGCGCGGCTCGCCGCTCAATGTTCCGCTGGCACGATCCAGTCGCTGGATCCGGATGCCACTCAATGCCTTGCCGCCATCGGTTGCCGAGACCGCATGACCCGCAATCAGCTCCGCCCCGGCCAAAGCGGCGAGTGCCCGGGCCTGGTCGGAAATCTCGCTGCGGACATCGACGATCGTGGCAATGTTGGCGCCGGCCTTCTTGAGGCTCGCAGCGGCCTGGTACGCGGTGTCGTTGTTGGTGAAGAGCGTGACCTTTTCGCCTGGAATCACGCCGAACTGGTTGGCGTAGCGCTGCGCGGCGCTGGCCAGCATGACGCCGGGCCGATCGTTGCCCGGAAAGACCAGGGGCCGTTCCAAAGCGCCGGTCGCGAGCACGACCGAGCCGGCGCGGATGGTCCAATGGCGGTGGCGTGGTTCGCCGCGCGCGGCCGTTTCCTTGTGATCCGAGACGCGTTGCAGCGCGGCCAGCGTGTTGCCGTCGTAGTAGCCCCAAACCGCTGTGCGGGGCAGCAGGCGGACATTGCTGCGGCCCTTGAGGCCATTGATGATTTCACTTGCCCAGTCCGCGGCCCGCGAGCCGTCGATGGTTTCGCCGGACCAGTTGGCGGAGCCGCCGAAATGCGGGTCGAGTTCGGCCAGGATGACACGGGCGCCGCCATCGGCGGCGGCCTTGGCCGCCGTCAGCCCCGCGGGGCCCGAACCGACCACCAGCACGTCGCAGAAGGCATTCATGCGCTCGTAGCGGGACTCGTCTGCCACCGTGCCGGCACGACCGAGGCCGGCGGCGCGGCGGATGAAGTGTTCGCAGAACATCCAGAAACGGGTGCCCTTGAGCGGTCCGACGACCGGCCCCATGAACGTCTTGTAGTAGAAACCAGCGCCGATGATCTTGCTGGCGAGCTGGTTGACCGCACCGACATCCCAGTTGAGCGACGGAAACCGGTTCTGGCTCTCTGCCCGCAAGCCATCATAGATCTCGATGGCGGTTGCGGGGATGTTGGGTTCGCGCGCGGTGCCGCGCAGGATGGTGACAAGAGCGTTGGGCTCGTCGACCCCGGCGGTTAGAACGCCGCGCGGCCGGTGGTATTTGAACGAGCGCCCGAAAAGCGTGACGCCGCTGGCCAGCAAGGCAGAAGCCAGCGTGTCGCCGGGATGACCGGTGAAAGGCACACCGTCGAAGCTAAAGCGGATGGTCTTCAGCCGGTCGATCTGACCACCAATCTCATTGCGGCGCGGGCTCATGCCTTGGCTCCCGGCTTGCGCCGTTCCGTTGCGCGATGATGGATATCGCCACGCGCCGGCACCGCGCTCGAAACGGCGTGGGTTACCGTGTTGCGCCGGACGCGGACGTGGCTGCGACAGCCACCGGAATGCTGCCAGATCTCATTGAGGTCGCCGGCGGGGTTTTGCCGGTCGTAGACATATTCGTTCCAGGCCTGCAGATCCTGCGAGGCGGGGGCAGGGCGCTGGCGGTTGCCGTCGCCCTGATAGGTGAATTCGGACACGTCCCGCGGGCCGCAATAAGGGCAGGTGAGCAGCATGGTCAGTCCTAATGCAGGCGGGGCGTGGCGCCCTGGCCCTTCTCGTCGATGACAGCGCCGCGGTGGAAGCGGTCGAGGGTGAAGGCAGCGTTGAGGGGATGAGGCTCATCGCGCGCGATGGTGTGGGCAAAACAGAAGCCAGAGGCAGGGGTGGCCTTGAAGCCGCCATAGCACCAGCCGCAATTGAGATACATGCCGGGCAGAGGACCCGCGGTGATGATGGGGGAGCCGTCCATCGACATGTCGCAGACGCCAGCCCAGGAGCGCAGCATTCGTACGCTGGCAAGGCTCGGGAACAGCGCCAGCATTTCCGCCATCACCTCTTCCACGATCGGCAGGTTGCCGCGCTGGGCATAAGAATTGTAGCCGTCGAGATCGCCGCCATAGATCAGGCCGCCCTTGTCGGACTGCCCCATGTAGAAATGGCCCATGCCGAAGGTGACGACGGTATCGAGGAACGGCTTCAGCGATTCCGAGACGAAAGCTTGCAGCACGTGGCTTTCGATCGGAAGCCGGTCGATGCCGGCAAGCTGCATGACACGGCCGGTACTGCCGGCGGCCGCAAGAGCCACCTTCCTGGCGCGGATCTCGCCGCGTGTGGTGACAACGCCGGTGACGCGGTCGCCGTCCCGCAGGAAACCGGTGACCTCGCAGTTCTCCAGTATGTCGACGCCGCGACGGTCGGCACCGCGTGCATAACCCCAGGCGACAGCATCGTGACGGGCCGTGCCGGCACGCGGCTGCATCAGGCCGCCGAGAATGGGGAACCGCGCGTTGGCGGATATGTCGATTGCCGGCATCAGCCGCTTGATCTGTGCAAGCGACATCAGTTCGGCATCGACGCCCTGGTGGCGCATGGAATTGCCCCGGCGGGCGTAGTCGTCGAGCTGTGCGGGGGTGTGGGCAAGGTTGAGCACGCCGCGCTGCGAGAACATGACGTTGTAGTTGAGGTCGTGGGAGAGGTTCTCCCACAATTTCATCGAATTTTCGTAGAAGTGGGTGTTGGCCGGCAGCAGGTAGTTGGAGCGCACCGCCGTGGTGTTGCGGCCGACATTGCCCGAGCCGAGATAGCCCTTCTCGACCACCGCGACATTGGTGATGCCGTATTCCTTGGCGAGATAATAAGCAGTCGCAAGACCGTGGCCGCCGCCGCCAATGATGATGACGTCATAGGACGCCTTGGGATCGGGCTTGCGCCAGGCGGGCTTCCAATCCTTGTTGCCGGACAGCGCATTGCGCAGCAGCGAGAGAGCCGAATATTCCGCCATGCCAACTCCATTCCGAATCCGCATGCGGCTCGGATAGCCCATTTGAGCGGGAGACTATAGAGCCAGCCTTGCGGCCAAAGCCAGAATTGCGCCACCGCTTTTCGACAGACCGACCAACCCGTTCCGGTGCGAAGCGGCTTGCTCCGCCCCAATGCCGTCTCTATCAAGGGCGAGATTTCGCAGCCTTGAGGTTGCTTCGCGGGTTGCCGTTCTATGCTTTATCGATTTGTCCGTCTTTTGCTGATCCTGGTTCTCACGGCCGCGATGCCTGTGCTGGTGTTGGCGCAGACCGGAATTCCGCTGCTTGGCGAAACCGCCCAGCCGGCGACTCCCGCCGCGCAACCGGCCCAGCCGGTGGCCCCGCAACAGGCTGCGCCGAATGGGGCAACCCAGCCCGCAGCGCCGCCCGTACAGGCAGCGCCGCAGGCACCCCAGGCCGCGCCGGTGCAGGCACAGCCATCCGATGAGTTGATCGCGGAACAACAGAATGCCCTCAAGGCGCTCGTCGCGAAGACCGACACCTTCGCCAAGCAGATCGATGACAACCAGGAAGACGACGGTACGCTGGTCGATATTCGAAGCCAGCTGGAAGAGCTTTCCAGGCAGGCACTCGGCACGGCGACCGTCTTCCGGCCGCGGCTGACCGAAATCAATGCCCGTCTCGAACAACTCGGCCCCCCGCCTGCGCAAGGCCAGCCGGCCGAGCCGGACATCGTCGCCACGGAACGCAAGGCGCTGACGAACGAAAAGGCAGAGATCAACGCCGTCATCGCCGGAGCGCAGACGCTCTCGGTGCGTATCGCGACCATGGGCGACAAGATCTCCACCTTGCGCAGCGAACTCTTCCGCAAAACGCTGACCAAGCGTTATGCGCTGAACGACCTGCTCAGCACCAAGCTCGCCGTCGACGCGAATGCCGAATTTTCCAATCTGTCCGGTGCTGTAACGTCCTGGTTCTCGTTCGTCCTCAAGTTCAAATACCAGGCCGCTCTGGTCGCAACAATCATGGCCCTGGTGGCCGCATTGGTCCTGCATATCGTGGTGCGGCGCATCTTCGGCCGCATCTTCGAGCCAGACCCGACCGTCGAGGACCCAACCTACCTCAGCCGCCTGTCGGCCGCTTTCTGGTCAACCTTGCTGCCGACGCTGGGGCTCGGCGTCTTCCTGTCGCTGGCCTATTTCTTCTTCGACTATTACGGGGTGCTGCGAGGCGATATCGGCATCTTCCTGAGCTCGATCATGGGCGTCATCCTGATCGTGTTCTGCGTCCATCGCCTGACCAATGCCGCGCTCTCGCCCGGCATGCCGAAATGGCGGCTGATCCCGGTCGAGTCCGGCCCTGCGCGCTGGCTGGTGGTGCTGTCCACCGCCATGGCGATGGTGCTGGGCATCAACGGCTTCCTGTCGGTGGTGAACGAGCAGATGGGCTCGCCTTTGTCGCTCACCGTTGGACGCAGCTTTATCGCCACCATCATCGTCGGCCTGATCCTGATCATGATGGGCCTGGTGCGGCCATTCCGCACCAAGTCAGGTGAATGGCGGCCATGGCCGGCCTGGCTGCGGTTCCTTGCCTATACGCTTGGGATCATCACGATCGTCGCCGCTTTGCTGGGCTATATCGGTTTAGCCAATTTCCTTGCGGTCCAGATCGTCATTACCAGCACGCTCTTGATCACCGCGTATATCGGCTTCCTGTCCGCGCGTGCCATCGGCGCCGAGGGTGGTTTTGCTGAAACGTCGATAGGACGCTGGATTGCCAGCCGGACGAGCCTGGAGGAGGGCACGCTGGACCAGCTTGGGCTGGCAACGAGCATTGCCCTCAATCTGCTGATCGTCGTCGTCTTCCTGCCGATGCTGCTTTTGATGTGGGGGTTCCAGTTCGCCGACATCCAGGCCTGGGCCTTCAGGATCGCGCTGGGAGTCACGGTCGGATCCGTGACCATTTCCTTGTTCGGCATCCTGACCGGGCTCATCGTCTTCATCCTCGGCTATTTCCTGACGCGCTGGTTCCAGTCCTGGCTCGACGATTCCGTCATGGCGCGCGGCAAGGTCGATACGGGTGTGCGCAACTCGATCCGGCTGGTGGTCGGTTATGCCGGCTTTGCCCTGGCTGCGATCGTCGGTATCTCGTCGGCAGGCATCAATTTGTCGAACCTCGCGCTCATCGCCGGTGGTCTTTCCCTCGGTCTCGGTTTTGGCCTGCAGAATGTCGTCTCCAACTTCGTCTCCGGCCTGATCCTGCTTGCGGAGCGGCCGTTCAAGGTGGGGGACTGGATCGTTGCCGGCGACGTCAGCGGGACGGTGAAAAAGATCAGCGTGCGCGCCACCGAGATCGAAACCTTCCAGCGCCAGTCGGTGATCCTGCCGAACTCGAACCTCATCAACAGCGCGGTCGGGAACTGGACACATCGCAACAAGCTTGGCCGTGTCGAGATCAATGTCGGTGTCGCCTATGGCTCGGATGTCCGGCACGTGCACGAAGTCCTGACCGAGATCGCGCGGGGGCATCAACTGGTGCTGAAGAACCCGGAACCTTTCGTGCAATTCGCCAATTTCGGCCTGAATGCGCTGGAGTTCCAGGTCCGTATCTTCCTGGCCGATATCACCAATGGCGGTTCGGTGCAGAACGATATCCGTTTCGCCATCATGGATGCTTTCGAGCGGGAAGGTATCGAGATTCCCTCGGCGCCACGCCAGCAGATGCCGCACGCGGATAGGGCACCCTGGCCGACCGACGACGACAAGACCGAGGCGTTGCACGCGGAAGAGAAGGCGGCGAAGGAGGAGGCAGAACGCAACCAGCCGAAGGGTCGCCGCAAGCCGCGCCGGCCCGATCCGGGCTAGCTGTGTGGGTCGGCTACCCAATTGCGGCATGAATGAGGCATTCAGTTGCGGTTCAGCTTGATTGTCCTATAAGCTTGATTGCGAAGGGCGAAAATGCCTCGCGAACGCAACAGAGGCGGTGGAAACACCGGAATTGCAATGTGGAAGATCCTCATCGCCGCCGTCGCTCTCATAGCCGCGAGCGAGGTTGGCCATACAGCCAGCGCGGTCAACAAGGACAATGAAACGCGCACGCTGATTGTCACGGAAGGCGGCGGCAAGAGCGAATTGACGCTCGCGGGCGGCGAGACCATCGAGTTCTGCGCGAGCGGCTGCTTCGTGACCCTGCCGAACGGCGACCTGGAAGCGTTGACTGGCTCGGAGACTGTCGTGATCTCGGGTGGCAACGCGACCGTCAAGTAAGCGCAAGACGCCTGCTACCAAAGACAAGGCCGGACATTCGTCCGGCCTCCGCGATGATCGGCATATCTCATCACAGCTCTCCGAAAACAGATGCCAGGCTGACCTGATCGCGAAAAGGCGATCGGGCTGCCCAGGCATACGTCGCGCCGCTTTTTTGCAATGTCGCAAACAGGCTGCAATCGCATCGCGACGGCCTATAGTGTGCGCGCGAGCATCATCTCGGAGTGGCATGCAATGGCAGGGTTCCCGAAAAAGGCGAAGGTCGTCATCATCGGGTTGGGGGGCATCGTGGGCGCGTCGGTGGCGCACCATCTGATCGAGCGCGGCTGGGACGATATCGTCGGCATCGACAAGTCCGGAATCCCGACCGATGTCGGTTCGACCGCGCACGCATCCGACTTCTGCTACATGACCAGCCATGACTTCCTGTCTTGCTGGACTTCGCTCTATTCCCTCGAGTTCTACGACAAGATGGGGCACTACGCCCGTATCGGCGGTCTCGAAGTGGCGCGGGTCGGTGACGATACCCGCATGGACGAGATCAAGCGCAAAGTCGCTTCTGCCAAGGCTTTCGGCACGCGTGCGCGATTGATCGAGCCGTCCGAGATCAAGGCGAAATTCCCGCTCATCGAAGAGAGCCTGGTGCAGGGCGGTCTCTGGGATCCCGATGCCGGCCTCGTCATCCCGCGTTCGCAGACGGTGGCAGGCAAGCTGGTCGACCAGGGCGTGGCTGCCGGAAAGCTACAGGCTTTTGCCAATACGGCGGCGAAATCCCTTGTCATCGAGAATGGCCGCATCAAGGGCGTGGTGACCGATCGTGGAACGATCGAGGCCGACCATGTCGTGGTTTGCGCCGGTCTTTGGGGCAGGCTGATCGCCGAAATGGCCGGCGAGGACCTGCCGGTGATGCCGGTGGACCATCCGCTCACCTTCTTCGGCCCGTACAATGAATTCGCCGGTACCGGCAAGGAGATCGGCTGGCCGCTGCTGCGCGACCAGGGCAATTCCGCCTATATGCGCGATACCGGTGACCCGAAGACCACCGAAGGCGGGCAGATCGAATGGGGTTATTACGAAGAAAAGAATCCGCGCCTGTGCCACCCGCGCGATCTGCTCGAAAAGCACGAGGCGCGCCTGTCGCCGTCGCAGCGCGATCTGGAAATGGAACAGATCCTCGAACCGCTGGAGCGCGCGATCGAGCTGACGCCGATCCTTGGGGAAATCGGCTACAACGAAGGCCATTCCTTCAATGGCCTGCTTCAGGTTTCGGCCGCGGGCGGCGCGTCCTGCGGCGAAAGCCAGAAGGTGCGAGGCCTGTGGTACGCCGTCGCCGTCTGGGTCAAGGACGGTCCGGGCTACGGCAAACTGATCGCCGACTGGATGACCGACGGTCGTACCCATGTCGACCATGCGTCGATCGACTTCAGCCGGTTCTACAAGCACCAACTCGAAGAAGGCTTCATCGAGGGCCGTTGCGGCGAGGCCGCGCAGAAGATCTATACGCCGGCCGTTCATCCACGCGAGCCTTACGCGACGGGCCGTAACGTCAAGCATTCGCCTTTCTACGAGCGCGAGAAGGAGCTCGGCGGCCATTTCATGGAGCTCGGCGGCTGGGAGCGTGCGCATGGCTACGCGGCCAACGCGCATCTGCTCGAAAAATACGGCAACCGCGTACCGGTACGCGAGAACGAATGGGACAACCGCCATTTCTGGCGCGTGTCGAATGCCGAGCACCTCGCGATGAGCGAGGACTGCGGCATCGTCAACCTGTCGCATTTCTACATGTTCGACGTCGAGGGGCCGGATCATGTCGAGCTGATGGAGTGGCTGTGCGCGGCCAAGATCAGCGGCGACAACAACATCGGCAAGGGTATCTACACCCATTTCCTCGACGACGAAGGCATGGTGCGTGCCGACCTCACCGTCATCCGCATGGCCGACCGCTGCCGCGTCATCGATGGAGCCGATGCAGGCCCGCGCGATTTCCACTATGTGAAGCGGGTGGCCGAGGACAAAGGCTTCAATGTCACCGTCACCGACGTGTCCGAGAAATTCGTGACCATCGGCATATGGGGGCCGAACGCCCGGCCGACCCTGCAGAAGGTGGTCGAGAATCCGGCCGGACTTGCGCCGGAGAACTTCCCGTTTGCGGCGATCAAGCCGATCAGGATCGCTGGCAAGGATGTGACGGCGTTCCGTATCTCCTATGTCGGCGAGCAGGGCTGGGAGCTGCACATGCGCTACGAGGACGGGCTGGCCGTCTGGGATGCGCTGCGCGCCACCGGCGTCATGGCTTTTGGCGTCGAGACCTACGCCAATTCGCGCCGCATGGAAAAGAGCCTGCGTCTGCAGAACGCCGACCTGTTGACGGAATACAATCTGCTGGAAAGCGATCTTCAACGCCCGAAGGTCAAGGAAGCGGATTTCCGCGGCAAGGCCAGACACCTGGAGCACCGCGCGCGCGACCATCAGCCTGCGATGCTGTGCACGCTGGTGATGACCGACAACACCGATGCCAACGGTGTCGCCCGCTATCCGGTCGGCGCCATGCCGGTGATGGACCCGGCAACCGGCGAAACGCTGGTCGATGAACTCGGCCGGCGCTCGTTCACGACGTCGGTGGCCTATGGTCCGACGATCGGCAAGAACATCGCACTGGCCTATCTGCCGTGGGCCTTTGCCAAGCAGGGGCAAAAGCTGCAGGTGGAGTATTTCGCCGAAACCTACCCTGTTGAAGTGGTCGGCGTCGGCTATCAGCCGCTCTACGATCCCGAGAATCTGAAACCACGCAGTTGATGGGAGAGTGTTTCCGTTCTTGACGGACCGGAAGCACTCCGACTCTGTGTTTCACAGAGTTCCAGACGGAAAACCGCTACACACTTTTGCTGGAATTGCTTGAGCACACTGTCACAAACCTCGCGAATTTGTGAGGGATAAAGCCCGGCCACGGCCGGGCTGTGTCTTTGTGGCAAGCCGAATCTCGCTTACTCTTCGTTCATGTCGGCATCCGCAGCGAGTCTCCTTCTTGCCGGCGCCGTTTCGGCGCTGACATTTGGATTGATGCCAAATGCTGTGGCCGCCGAGCAGGTCGACGTCGAACTGGTGCTGGCGGTCGATGTCTCGCTTTCGATGTCGCCCGAAGAGCTCGAGATCCAGCGGCACGGCTATGCTGCAGCGCTCACCGACGAGGCCGTGCTGCGTGCCGTAGCCGATGGCATCCATGGCAAGGTCGCGATCACCTATGTCGAATGGGCTGGCACCAATTCGCAGGTCGTGGTGGTGCCGTGGACGCTGGTGGCAAACCGAGCCGATGCCGAGCGCGTTGTGGCGCAATTGACGGCGCGCCCACCCAACAGCGCCCGCCGCACCTCGATCTCGGCGGCGCTGGAGTTCGGCGCGGACCTGTTCGCCGAAAGCGGCTTCGAAGGCAGCAAGCGCGTCATCGATATCTCCGGCGACGGACCCAACAACCAGGGTGCGCCCGTGCCGTTGGTGCGCGATGCAGTGGTGAAACAGGGGATCGTCATCAACGGCCTGCCGCTCATGACCAATGGCGGCATGGAGACGTCCTACGATATCCGCGACCTCGATCACTATTACCGGGATTGCGTCATTGGCGGCCCCGGCGCCTTCATGATCCCGGTGAATGGCTGGGAGCAGTTCCCCGAGGCGGTCCGTCGCAAGCTGGTGCTGGAGCTGGCAGGGGCCGCTTCACCGTTGTGGGCTGTCGAGGAAGCCGAACACCCGCCGATCGTCCTGGCTCAGGCCGGCCCGACGATCGACTGCCTTGCCGGTGAGAAGAAATGGCGCGATCGTGGCCTGATGTTCGACAGCCGATGAGACGGCTCTCCCTGTCTTGCAGGGAGAGGGGATGGGTTCAGGCTGCCAACAACTGCTTGCGATCGACCCGTTCCTGCTGGGGCGAACGGGCATAGAGTTCACGGTAGCATTTCGAGAAGTGCGAAGCCGAGACGAAGCCGCATGCGACGGCAACTTCGACCACCGGCAGGGACGACTGGATCAGGAGATGGCGGGCGCGGTCCAGCCTGATCTCGAGATAATAGCGGGCAGGGGAGCGCCCCATCTCGGTCCGGAACAGCCGCTCGATCTGGCGTCGCGACAAGTCGACATGATCGGCGATCTCGATCAGCGACAGCGGTTCCGCAAGGTTGCCTTCCATCAATTCGATGATGGTCAGCACCTTCGAATTCTGCACGCCGAGACGCGCACGCAACGGCAGACGCTGACGGTCGGTCGGACTCCTGACCCGATCGGTGAGCACCTGCTCACAGACACGGTTGACGAGGTTCTCGTCGAAATCATCGCCGATCAGCTTCAGCATCATGTCGAGCGCTGCCGTGCCGCCGGCGCAGGTGTAGACGTTCTGGTCGACCTCGAAGAGATCGGCGAAGACATTCGCCTTCGGGAAAGCCTCCTGGAAACCAGGCAGGTTTTCCCAATGGATGGCGCAGCGCTTGTTGGACAGGAGGCCGGCAGCCGCCAGGACATAGGCGCCGGTACACAAGCCTCCCACGGCCACGCCACGGTTGTATTCCTCGCGCAGCCAGGCAAAGACCGACTTGTTGTGATATTTCTCGACGTCCATACCGGTGCAGATGATGGCCATCGACGGGCGCTCGGGCCCTGCCATCTTGCGGCGCTCCTCGTCGAGCGAGGTGTTTACCGCGCAGAGAACGCCATTGGAGGCCTGGACCGGCTTGCCGTCGGCGCTGGCAAGCCGCCAGCGATAGGCCTCGTAGCCCAGCATGCGGTTGGCGATGCGCAACGGCTCGAGCGCTGTCGCAAATGCGACCATGGTGAAATCCGGAACCAGGAAAAAGACCAGCGATCGTTTGATGGGATGCTTAACAGCGTTCACTAGTTTCTTCCTCCCCATGACGCGATCAGAATGTCGCGATCAGCACAGCGTCATCAGGAAACTTATTTTCTGTCAATCGTCTAGAACCGTTCTAAAAGATAAAATTTGCGACATGGGTCGCAAATTGGCTATCAAAAGCGCTTTGGGTCAGGGCGCGTGGTTTGGTGCCGTCGGGCGATGCCGCAAAAATGCCAGTCTTTCGAGGTTTATTGCCGATCGTGCCGTTGTGCCGTTGACGACTGCAACTACTCCAGTTGGACGCGCGACTTGACATTCTTGTGAATGGAACGAAGCGTTAACCGTGTTAACCGACATACTGCGTCTTTGATCCGCAGCCATCGCTGAAAAGCCCGTGTTCGCAAAACTCGCCAAACTCAGTTCCGCAATCCTGTTGGCCGCGCTCGCAGCCGGATGTGTGTCGTCCGCGCTCGATGTCGGGGCAAAGGGCATACAGCCGATTTCCTCCAGGCTGGTCGCGGAGATGAAGCGCAAGGGGACGACACCTTCGTCGCCGATCCTGGTCCGCATCTTCAAGGAAGAAAGCGAACTCGAGATCTGGAAACAGGGCAGCAACGGCAAATACGCCTTGCTCAAGACTTACCCGATGTGCCGCTGGTCAGGTCAGCTTGGACCCAAGAAAAGGATCGGCGACCGTCAGGCTCCGGAGGGCTTTTACCACGTCAGCGCGGACCGGTTGAATCCGAATTCGCAGTACTACCTCTCCTTCAATCTTGGTTATCCCAATCGACTGGAGTCGGCGCTTGGCTATTCGGGTGAGGCCTTGATGGTTCATGGCGCCTGCTCATCCTCAGGCTGTTATGCGCTGACCGACGAGGGCGTGTCCGAGATCTATGCGGTGGCGCGTGAAGCCCTGAAGGGCGGCCAGACGTCGTTCCAGGTGCAAGCCTTCCCATTCCGCATGACCGCGCAAAAGATGGCGCGCAATCGCAGCAATCCCAATTACGGCTTCTGGACGGACCTGAAGAAAGGCTATGACAGCTTCGAGGTGATGCGCCGTCAGCCGAAGGTCGCTTATTGCGACAATCGCTATGTCTTCGACACCGAATTTGCCGGCGGCGATCCGACCGATCCGCTGGCGGCCTGCCCGCCCGCCATATCAGGCAGCGATCCCCTGGTCGCTGCGCGGACCGAGCGTGACCTCTCCACGGCCGAGACGATGGCTTCGACCATGACCGGCGCCGCGGTCCATGCTTACGCGGACGGCGGCATGCATCCCACTTTCCGCAAGCTGCTCGCTGCCAGCGGCGACAAGGCCTTGTCGAAAAGGACGTCGCTGACCAAGGTTCCGATCAGCCGGCCGGAAGCCGCACTGGCGGATCCATACAGCGTCTCGGAATAAGCTTTTCGCATCGATCGCTTCAGGTTGCTGGACAAGCGTCGCCATTGAAAACGCCGCCCTGGCGAAACCAAAGCGGCGTTGAGATCGTGCAGGCGTCACGTCACTGCTGTGGAATGTCCAGAGCAATTCCAGGAAAGTTGCGCAGCAGTCTTCCGTCCGGAATTGCGTTCCCGTGAAAGACGGAAACGCCCGAAGCTCAGGCAATAAAGCCGAGGCGGGCAGCCGCAACAGCACCGGTCTGGCCAGGCATGGTGTTGGCCAGGCGCTGACGCTCGAGAGCGGTGGTCAGGTTGATTTCACGGCGGGCGAACAGGCGAGCGAAAAGCTTCATCGTCATCTCCAATCAGTTGCTTAGACGGGTCGCCTTCGCGTGATGGAGTGGGGCAGCTCGTTTGCTGCAGTGCATATAGGCCTGTCCAAGTGAAAACAAAATCGCAAAAGCGAAGTGTTTCGCACGGAAAAACGACATCGCTGTTGTCGGTATTTCCTTGGGAAATCGATATTGCTTAGCTTTTACAGTGTGTTAGCCCAATTAGCGGCAGCTATGCGGCTTGTTCATATGCGTCATGCAACCATTGCACGGCAGGTTAACGACGCGGATCCCCCATGAAAAAGCCCGCCGGGAGAACCGCGGCGGGCCTCAGATCAGGCAATGCGCTGTCATTTTGCGCCAGCCCAGCTTCCGACGCCGGGTGCAATCGCCTTTGAGCTGACATCCGGCCAGCCAATGTCCTTCTGCACTTCGGCAGGCAGGGAGTTGATGGCACGCTCGGTGAGGTAGCGGCTGCGCGCTGCTCCGAGCTCGGTCGCGATCCGACCGATGGTCGATAGAATGGTCATGTGCTTTCTCCTTCCACGGTTGGCTGGAAATTCTGCTTGCTCAAGGCCTGCCAATGCGACCGCCGCTCCAGCGATTGTCAGCAGTGTCCGGTGAGGCCTTCTCGATGGTGTTGACTATGAACTTTCCGTGATGTTCAATCAAACGAAATGGGATGATGCTTTGCATCAGAAAATTTGAAGGTGATGCCATGAATGCGCCGCTCAACCATCCGCTTCCCTTGCTTGATCTGGATGTGCTTCGCACCTTCGTGGCGATCGCCGAGACGGGCAGCTTCACCACGGCAGCCACTGCGGTGTTTCGCACGCCGTCCGCGGTTTCCATGCAGATCAAGAAACTCGAGGACGTGCTCGGCCGCTCGGTCTTCGCACGCGATGCGCGTTCCGTGGCATTGACCACCGATGGGGAAATGCTGCTCGGCTATGCGCGCAGGCTGCTCGCCATCAACCGCGAGGCGGTGTCCAAATTCATCGTGCCGGACATCATCGGTGTCGTGCGACTGGGCTCGCCGGATGATTACGGCGAACGCATCCTGCCGCATGTACTGAAGCGGTTCGCGAAGTCGCATCCTTCGATCGCCGTCGATGTCACCATCGACCAGTCGATCAACCTGCGCCGGCGCATGGATGACCGCGCGCTCGACATCACGCTGCTGACCAATTCCTATAAGACCAGCGCGATCGGCGCCGAGGTACTGCTGACCGAACCGATCGTCTGGGCCGGCGCCAAGGGCGGTTGCGCACATCTGCGCGAGCCGCTGCCGGTGTCGATCTGGGAGGAGGGCTGCGTGTGGCGTGCCGGCGCGCTGGAGGCACTGGGACGTGAAGGCCGCAATTACCGCGTCGCGTATATGAGTGCTCACACGGCCGGTCAGCGCGCGGCGATCCAGGCCGACCTCGCCGTGGCGCCACTGCCGAAATCCTTCCTCGGCAACGACATGGTCGAACTCGGGCCGAAGGACGGCATGCCGCATATCGGCAACTACAATCTGGCGATGATCGTGGCGCCCGATGCGAGCGCGCCGGTCAAGGCGGTGGCGGATCACATCCGCGCGACCTTCGACGTGTTCCGGGAAACCGGACGGTTCTGACTACCTCAGCTATTCCGCTGCGAGCGGCATCTCCACCCGGCGTTCCTGCCTGTTCAGGAACGCCACGATATGATCGCGGGCGCGACGCGCTTCCGGCATGTTGATCAGCGGCCAGACGTGGAACATGCCTTCCTCGTGAACAAGTTCGATTTCGACGCCCGCTGCGCGTGCCTTGTCGGCGAAGACCAGGTTGTCGGGCGTCAGCAGATCGCGTGAACCGGTGAGCAGCAGGGTCGGCGGCAGCACGGTAAGGTCGCCATAGAGGGGGCTGATGTGCCAGTCGGTGCGGTCCATGCCCGCGCTATAGAGGCGTACTGCCTCCAGTCCGCCGGGGATGCCGAGCCAGGGATCGCGCTGCTCGGCGTCGAACACTTCAGGATTGGCCAGGGACATGTCCAGTCCAGGCGAGATCAAAACATGACTGCCTGGTGCAGGCAGGCTTTCCTCAGCCATTATCATGGTCAACACCACGGCCATGTTGCCGCCGGCTGAATCGCCCATGAAGACAATGTCTTGTGCCTCGGTCTCCGCGAGCATGTCGCGGTAGACCGTACCCACCATGCCGAACATGTCGTGGAAATCATGCTCGGGTGCGATCGGGTAGATCGGCACGGTTATGCCAAAACCCAGGCGGTCGGCCATCTCCGCGATCAGTGCCCAGTGATAGGTGGTGATCTCAAAGACATAGGCGCCGCCATGCAGGTAAAGAATCCGCCTGGCGCTGCCGTTTTTCGGTGCGATGTCATAGACGGGAAAGCCGGCAACACTGCGCGTGGTGACGTCGAAACGTTGTGTCACGGCGAGCGGCGGCTGGTGGCATTGCTTCCTGCGTGCATGCTGGATCCAGCGATGCATGTTTTCAGGACTGGAAAACGCCTTCTTGCGTGTGTGTTTCAGAACAAATGAAACGAGATGGCTACGGATGCTGGCCATGGAACATGACGGACTGATGCTGCGCCGGCTGACCGGCTATGACTACCCCCAAAGCTGAAATTTTGGCCTGCGGGGGCGAAAGTCAAGGATGACGTCGCGTCACCGATTGTGCCAGCCGTTGATGGGCTGCCGATCCGCCATCACGCCGCGGGCATATTGTCCTGCTGCAGCACCACCACACGGGTGCCGCTCTGGACGCGGCGATGCAGGTCGATGATGTCCTGGTTGAGCAGGCGAATGCAACCTGACGAGATCGAGCGGCCGATCGACCAGTCCTCGTTGGTGCCGTGGATGCGGTAGAGCGTGTCGACACCGTTCTTGAACAGATAAAGCGCGCGGGCGCCGAGCGGGTTCGTCGGCCCAGGTTCCATGCCGGCGGCAAGCGGACCATAACGCTCCGGCTCGCGCGCGATCATGTCCTGCGTCGGCGTCCAGCGTGGCCATTCCCGCTTGTACTGGATCACGCCGCTGCCTTCGAAGGCGAGGCCGGCCTTGCCGACGCCGACGCCATAACGCAGCGCCCGTCCTTCGCCGAGGACCAGGTAGAGGAAGCGCTTCGGCGTATCGATGACGACGGTGCCCGACGGTTCAGGCCCCTGATAGGCGACTTCCTGGCGGTAATATTGCGGATCGATCTTGGTGAGGTCGGGCGCGGGGATGGGGAAAGCATCGTCGGCCACTGCCGCATACATGTCGCGGTAATATTGCGGGACCTCACGCTTGCCCGGCTTGATCGAGCCGACCTTCTGCGTCGTGGTGCAGCCGGCCGCGACGAACGGGATGGCGAGGACGAATAGACGGCGGCTGATCGAAACGGACATGGCAAACCTGAACTGTTGACGTCTTTTGAACCGGTCGTCGCAGAAAAGTCTGAACGCTTCCAATCACCCAAAATCACGCTTTGGTGAAAGCTGCGGATCGGTCGGGAGTTTTCAGCGCTTCGAACAAGCGTCGACACGGCGGTTGCCGACCATGTCCTTGCCGAAGGGGGCGAGAAAAAGGCACCTGAGGCCAAGTGCGGCCATATGACGGGGGCTTTGACAGTCGCTGTGTCGCGAGGGTCACACCCGAGCGTTTCCGTTTTTCACGGAACCGCACAAACGCTCTCAGTTTTGTTTTCGCCGCATTTTGTAACGCCAAGTGATCCCACTTGGCTACAAATGCTCCAGCGCCGCTAGTCGTGATGGCGCATGTCCAGATGCGCCGAGAGCGAGGGAAAATCGGCGGCAACGACATCCCAGTGGCTGGTCGCCCTGAGGTCGGTCACCTGGCCGACGCCATGTTCCTGGGGTCGGGCCACGAAGGCAGTTTTCAGTCCGCAGTCGCGCGCCGCGGACAGGTCGCTGTTGTGCGCGGCGACCATCATGACCTGCGCAGGCTCGAGCCTCAGCGCTTCGCAGGCGGCGAGATAGGCGCGCGGGTCGGGCTTGTAGGCATGCGCGATGCCGGCGCCGAGGATGCAGTCCCAGGGCAGGGCGCCATACCTGCCCAGCCGTGTCATCAGCGCGATCGAGCCGTTCGAGCATGGCGCGACGATCCGGCTGGCCTTCAGCCGGATCAGGCCGGGAACGACATCCGGCCACGGCGGCAATTTTTCCCAGGCGTGATTGAGCGCCACGCGATCGTCGTCGCCGAAATGCGCGGCAATGCCGAAATCTTCGAGTGTCCTGTTGAGGTTCTCGCGATGCAGCACATCGAGATCGGTATAGGGGCGTTGGCCGGACCGGATCTCCTGCATCGCCGGCTGGTAGAGTCCCCGCCAGGCATCCGCGAAGGCGATGCCGTCGATCTCCAGCCCTTTCCTGGCGCCGGCAGCCGCAGCTTCGCGGGCAACGCCCGTGCGCCAGTCGACGCAGGTGCCGAAGACATCGAAGATGAGGGCCTCAACCGCCATTATCCGCTCCTTATTTGCGATTCCTACGATGATCAGCGTTCGGAATTGCGTGATAACAAAGAGTTAGAGCGTTTCGTGAAAAGCGGAAACGCTCCGGGGACGGTAAGAAAACTATTCGCGATTGCGCCGGGCGGCTCGTTCCTCGCGGGAACGCCGGCGCGGTGTCGCATCCCCGGCCGCGCCGTCGTCGCTTGCCGTCTTGCGCGGCGGCAGTTTGACCTGTTCGGAAAGCTTGGGGAAGGGGTCGACCTTGTTCGGCAAGGCCATGGCATCGATGAACAGCTGCTGGAAATTCGGCTCCAGCGCGGTTTCGATCTTTTCGATCTTCGCCACCTGCTGTTCGATTTCGCGGCGGTGGTCGCGGTTGAGCAACGCCATCAGGGCGCCTGTGCCCGCGGCATTGCCGACGGCCTTCACCTCCGACAGGTCGCAATCGGGAATGAGCCCGAGCACCATGGCGTATTTGGGGTCGATGAAGGACCCGAAAGCGCCGGCAAAGCGGATGGTGTCGACCGTTTCGACCCCCTGCTTTTCCATCAGCAGCTTGACGCCGGCATAAAGGGCGGCCTTGGCGAGCTGGATCGCGCGGATGTCGTTCTGGGTGACCGTGATGCGCGGTTCGCCCTGGCGGCCTTCGCGCAGCAGATAGGAGAAGGTGCGGCCGTTCTGGATGATGCGCGGGCTCTTTGCCATCAGTGAGCCGTCGACGACGCCGTCTTCCGAAATGATGCCGGAGAGATACATCTCCGCCACCACCTCGATGATGGCCGAGCCGCAGATGCCGGTGACGCCGGTGGTCCAAGACGCTTCCTCGAAGCCTTCCTCATCGGACCATTTGTCGGTGCCGATGACCCGGTAGCGCGGCTCCAGCGTTTCGGGATCGATGCGCACGCGCTCGATGGCGCCGGGCGCGGCGCGCTGGCCGGACGAGATTTCCGCGCCTTCGAAAGCCGGGCCTGTCGGCGAGGATGCGGCAACGACGCGGTTGCGGTTGCCGAGCACGATCTCGGCATTGGTGCCGACATCGACCAACAGCATCATGCTGTCCTGCCGGTAGGGACCTTCGGACAGCGTTGCGCCGGCGGCATCGGCGCCGACATGGCCGGCGATGCAGGGCAATGTGTAGAAGCGCGCGCCACGGTTGACGTCGATGCCGATGTCGTTGGTCCAGCCTTGCACGGCACCGGAAACGGCGAGCGCGAAAGGCGCCTGGCCGAGTTCGGTCGGGTCGATGCCCAGGAACAGGTGGTGCATGATCGGGTTGGCGACAAAGACGCTGTCGAAGATGTCGTGGCGGTCGACGCCGCCTTCCTCGCAGACCTTGCCGATCAGCGTGTTGACCGCCTCGCGCACGGCCTTGGTCATGGCCTCGCGGCCATCGGGGTTCATCATCACATAGGAGACACGGCTCATCAGATCCTCGCCGAAGCGGATCTGCGGGTTCGAGGTGCCGGACGAGGCGACGACACGGCCGGACAAAAGCGAGACCAAGTGCATGGCGATCGTCGTCGAGCCGATGTCGCAGGCGATGCCGTAGGCTTCGTTCTTGAGGCCGGGATAAAGCGCGATCACCGTCGCGCGGGAGAATTCCATATCCTTGTGGATCGCCGCCGTGACCCCCCAGTTCTCCTTGCGCAGGATCTTCTGGACCTCGGGGATGAGATGCGGCGCAACGCGCAGGTCCTTCCAGCCCCAGTCGCTCTGCAGCACCGCCTTGAGGCGCTCCAGGTCGCCGGTCGGCTTGTGCATGTCGGGCTGTTCGACCTCGACATAGCACATCTGCACCGCCGAGTTGCGCTCGATGACACGGTCGGTGGCTGCCTTGCGCACCACCTGGGCGTTGATCACCGTATCCTGCGGCACGTCGATGACGAGATCGCCCTGTACGGTGGCCGAGCAGGACAGCCGCCTGCCTTCGGGCAGGCCGCGCACGCGTTCGTAGCGTTCTTCCTTGGGACCTTTCGGCGAGATGTGGTCGAGCGAGGAAACGATCTTGTGCTTGGCGAAATTGCCTTCCTGCACTTCGATCTGGCAGCGCCCGCAGGTGGCACGCCCGCCACACACCGATTCCACATAGACGCCGAGATGGCGTGCCGCATCGAGCACCGGCGTGCCGACCGGGAAGCGCCCGCGCTTGCCGGACGGCATGAACAGGACGAGGGGATCGGTGGAGTTGACAGGCGCGTTCATCGCTTCGACACCATCAATGTTAACGCCGCCTTGGCGAAAATCGGATAGAGGCAAGACCTGTCAAAAAGGCGCACCTGCCGATGAAGCCGGATTTTTCTCTGCTCGCCCTGCTGCCATCCGCCCTGTCGGCGGTCTCCACCGGCATGCTTGCGGTGCGCATCAGCAAGGGCAGCTGGACCCGGTATCCGCACTATCTTGCGGCGGCGATCATCGCTTCGACGGCGACCATCGTTTATCTGTTCCCATCCCGTCCCACGGACGCAGCCGGCGTTGCCTCGATGTTGCTCTGCGGCATCCTGGGCGGCTGTGCCGGCGTGTTCGTCTTCAACCTTGTGCTTGGCGGCAGCAAGGCCGAGGACTAGAGCGCTTTCTGCGGGAACGAGGGAACGCTCCGGCGCCTGGTCTTCAGGCAATTTCGGACGCAAAAACGCTGAGCATTTTTGCTGAAAGTGCTCCAGACACTGAACGCCGGTGGGCGATGCGATCAAGGTCACGGCTTACCCGACTGCTCTTCTTGCCTCGCGCCCGCCGCGACGACGTCCGCCAGCTGCAGCATCGCCAGGAGCATTGACGGCCACCGGCGCCGGAGCGGCATGTTCGCCGGGCTTGTAGTCCTTGTAGGTCTTGATCCAGGTCATGCAGTCCTTGTCGGTGCCATTGAGCACGTTGGCTGCGCGGACAGCTTCCATTTCCTGCGGGCGAACGGGGTTCATGATCGCCGAGGTCATGCCGGCGCCGATCACCATGGGGATGAAGCCGGCGTTGATGCCATGACGATGCGGCAGGCCGAAGGAGATGTTGGAGAGGCCGCAGGTGGTGTTGACCTTCAATTCTTCACGCAGGCGGCGCAGCAGCGCGAAGACCTGGCGTCCGGCATCACCGAGCGCACCGATCGGCATGACCAGCGGATCGACGACAACGTCTTCCGGCTTGATGCCGTAGTCCATGGCACGTTCGACGATCTTCTTGGCAACGGCGAAGCGCACGTCCGGATCCATCGAAATGCCGGTCTCGTCATTGGAGATGGCAACCACCGGCACATTGTACTTCTTCACCAGTGGCAGGATGGCTTCCAGCTTCTCTTCCTCTCCGGTGACCGAATTCACCAGAGGGCGGCCCTTGGCGACCCTGAGGCCAGCCTCGATCGCGGCGGTGACCGAGGAGTCGATCGAGAGCGGTAGGTCAACCAAACCCTGTACGATTTCCAGGGTCTGAACCAGAAGACCGGGCTCCGTCGCATTGGGGTCGACTGATGTCACGCCCGCGTTGACATCCAGCATGGTGGCGCCGCAGGCGGCCTGCTCCAGCGCGTCCTTGATGACGGTCTCGAAATTGCCGGCCTGCATCTCGGCGGCCAGCTTCTTGCGACCGGTCGGGTTGATGCGCTCGCCGATAACGCAGAAGGGCTGGTCGAAACCGATGACGATTTCGCGTGTCGCCGAAGCGACGATGGTGCGGGTCATTTCAAACTCCCTCCGGATATAAAGACTTCTTTATATCGTTTCTGATGTGGATCAAGCGAATGATGTCCGTCGCTTCAATGCGCGGTCTTCACCATGTCAACCTGGGTTTCTGTGACGTCGTCATGCAGGATGTGACCGAGGCGCGCAGCCACCATTGCGTCGTCGGCTCGAACCTCACGCTTCCAGGGTTGGCGTCCCTTGAGGACGCCGGATTCATCGACGATCTCGGCGACATATTCCTCCTGGCGATAGGCCATCACGTGGACACCCGAAACGCCTGGAATTTCCTTCACCTCATTGATGATATCGATGCAGAGGTTCTTGCCTTCCTTCTTCTGATCTTCAGCGCCTTCGAGGCGCTTGATCACGGTGTCGGGGATATGGATGCCCGGCACGTTGGAGCGGATCCATTTCGCTGTCTTGGCGGAGGCCAGCGGACCGACGCCGACCAGGACGAAGACCTTTTCGGTCAGGCCGAGATCGCTGGCCTTCTGCATGAAGGTTCTGAACATCGGCACGTCGAAGCAATACTGGCTCTGCACGAACTGCGCGCCGGCGGCGATCTTCTTGCCGAGATGGATCGGGCGGAAATCATAGGGAGGTGCAAATGGATTGATCGCGGCGCCGAGGAAGACCTGGGGCGGCGTCGTCAGCTTGCGGCCAGACAGGAACTTGCCGTTGTCGCGCATGATGCGGACGGTTTCGAGCAGCGACATGGAATCGAGATCGAATACCGGCTTGGCGCCGGGTTGATCGCCGGCCTGCACGCCATCGCCGGTGAGGCAGAGGATGTTTGCCACGCCCATCGCCGCGCCGCCAAGAACGTCGCCCTGGATGGCGATGCGGTTCTTGTCGCGGCAAGCGATCTGCATGACCGGGGCATAACCCATGCGGGTCAGCAACGCGCAGATGCCGACCGAGGACATATGACAGTTGGCGCCGGAGGCATCGACCGCGTTGATCGCGTCGACCCAGCCATCAAACACCTTGGCACGGTTGTAGACGTCTTCCGGATCAGCGCTGTCCGGCGGGTTGAGCTCGGTGGTCACCGCGAACTCGCCGCGGCGCAGCACACGTTCGAGGCGGCCGCGCGAGGAATGGCCGGGCAGGCGTTCCAGCGGCAGATGGATGCCCTCGGGATTTTCGTCACGCTGGGGCGGACGCGGGCTCATGCGGTTGCTCCGGTATCGGCTGTCTTGGCCGCGTCGCGCGCTGCTGCGGCCTGAGCGGTCACACGCAGCCAGGCCGAGGTTTCCCGCAGCGACTGGTCGACCGGTTTCTGCACATTGAGGATGGCATCGCCATTGACCATGTTGCGCGAACCCTCCCAGGCCTTGACCCAGACGCAGGGCATGTCGGGTTCGACCTCGCAATTGCCGTTGGCGCGTACGCCGCCGCAGGGGCCGTTGCGCAACTGCTTGGGGCAGTTCATCGGGCAGGACATGCCGGTGGAAGACAGGATGCACTGGCCGCACATGCGGCAATCGAACATCAAGCCCTTCACGCGCTTTTCGACGAATTTCACCGGCGCTTCGACGCGCCCGTAGCCGAAGCCCTTCCAGACCGGATGCAGCAGCAGGAACGCGTCTGCAAAGCGCCTGTAGAACCATTCCAGCAATTTCGAATGACGGATCGCCCAGAGCCGCACCGAATAGGACCTCTGCACGCGTCGCTGTGGCGACACGTCGGCAGGCTTGTAGTCGCTCTTTGGTGCGGCCTTGCGCACCAAGGTCGCTTGCGTCACGCCAGCGGATGATGCCGCTGCGGCGCTTGCGGAGCCGGTATTCGGTGTCGGCTGGGTGTCAGACATTTTCCTTGCCGCCTGCCTTTGCGAGAGCGACCAATCGCTCCCGGCTGTAATCCGCGTCGATGGCCGCCGCCGCCTTTTCCACTTCCGCCTCGAGATCGTCGCCGACCGGGATAGGGTCTGCCTTGCGCCATTCGGCCAGATAGGCGTCGGTTTCGGCCGCGCCCGAACGCATGGCGGCCATGTCGATCGCCTCGGTGAAGCGCAACGGAAGTTCGCGCTTGGCGTTCTGCCTGCCTTTTTTCACGATGACCTGGGCGGGAATGTCGCGCCAGTAAACGACGATCAGATCGGCCATTTTTCAGTCTTCCTTCAATGATGTGAGCATTGCCGGAAGCGGGAATACCCCGCTTCTCATCAGACGACGCGCGCGCCTTCAAAAACGACGCGCTCGAATGTCGCAAAACGATAGAGTGCCCGCCGGGTTCAACGCACCACGCGGCGGCTTCTAAACGTCGTGTTTGCCGAGATCGCTCACCAGCTTGCGGTGGAAACGCATATAGCCGCGTTCGGTTGAGCGCAGATGCTCGGCGATGATTTCATGGAACCGCGGCAGACGGTGGAACGGCACTGCCGGATAAGAGTGGTGCTCGGCATGGTAGGGCATGTTCCATGCAACGAAACGCACGATGCTGGTGGTGAAGGTGGTGCGCGTGTTTTCGAGCATGTTGGCGATATGCGGGCAGCGCGTGTGTTCGGCCAGGAGGTAGGCCCGCAGGAAGGGCTGGCCGATCAACACAGGCATGACCCAGACCCACAGCAGGGCAGTCGATTGTAGGGTGAGTGAACCGCCAAGCAGCAATGCATAGAAGGCGAGAAACCAACGCGCCTCGGCAATCACTTTGGCGCGGCCTTTCTCCGGTACGAAGGAATCGGCGTTGCGGCCAGAAGCGTTGATCACGACGACCTTGGCCATGCCGCTCCAGTAAGGCCAGCCGGACAGGTAGCGCAGATATTGGGCAATCGTCTCAGGCTTCGGACTCATCAGTTCCGGATCATTTTCCGGGTCGTGCGTGTAGCGATGATGAGCGAAATGAAAGTAGCGGAACCAGGCCGGCGGCAACAGGATGAGGAAGCCAGAACCGGTGGCGGCCAGGCGATTCAGGCGTTCGGTGCGAAAGGCCGTCTCATGGATCGTTTCGTGCAGCAGCGTGAACAGGAAGACGATGAGGATGCCGAGCGGCAGCATCAGCGCCGGCCAGAATGGCACCCTGGACAGGATCAGGGCAGCGAGCAACAGGATCGATCCGCCGTGAATCGCGAGCCGCAAGATCCCTGGAGTGTCCTGCTTTTCGGTCAATTCACGTCGATCGTCGGCCGAAAGGGACGCGATGATCTGCCGATGGTCGAGCTCAGCCATGCGGGAACCTTAATGCCGGCGTGCCGTAACGTAAACGGAAGGCGGCTGCTGGCCTACCAGATGCCGCGGCGTATCCCGGTCCACACATAAGACCAGACCGTTGGATGAAACCAGATCTGCGACGGCAGCCGAGGGTCGAAAGGCTCGATGCGGCCCGCCAGAATCCTCTCGATCACGTCGATGCAGGCGTCTCGCGAAATTGCCGCCTGGCGCAGCGGATAGGATGAAATGGTGTCGCCGCGGCCTGGATTGCCGCGCGTATGACGCAACACGGCGCCGGTATCGACACCGGCATCGACGAGGTGCACGGTGGTGCCGAAATTCTTGGCATCGTCGTTCACCAGCGCCCAGTAGGCGCCGTTCATGCCGCGGTATTTCGGATTGACGCCGGCATGATAGTTGATGACCGGGCAAGAGATGGAGGCGAGGGTCTCCCGGGTCATTACGCGACAGCCGGCAAGCAACACGACACCGGGTTTGATGGCGGCTATGGCCTCAATTGCCTGCGGCGCGTTGGCGGACGAGACGTGAACAATGTTCTGATCCGGACTTGGCTCGGTCTTGAGATTGTATTCAGCGATAATCTCTGCCGCGTGCGCTGCGCCGAAGCGTTTGCCAAGGCGCACCAGCACCATCGTACCCATCTGGCCGAAAACGGAGATCCATCCCTGCCGCCTGGCACGCCGCTTGAGCAACGACCATTTGGAAACCGGCGTTTCGAGGATGACGGTAACGTTGGCGAAACGCTCGGTTATGGCGTTGACGATGGCCCAGATATGGCCGCCGCCCTCTGTGACGACGACGATGGGTGCCGTGCCTGCAGCCTCGTTCATCCTTGGAAGTCCAGCCTTTTAGAACTTTGCCGGCTGCGCTCGCTGCACAGGTAGAAAGTTCAGTCCCCAGTCAATATTCTCGGCCGAGCCGGTTAATCCTTTATGTCAGCGCTCGCTCAAGGACCGCAACCGGTCAGCGCTTGAATTCGATGATGTCGAGTTTGGATTCATAGTAGGGCGCCGGGAATTCGATACGCCATGCGTCCGGGCCCGTGCGGAAGGCATAACCAACCTGATCGGTCTTCGGGCCAGCGCCATAACGTTGCACCTTTTCCCCCGCAACAAAGCCCGAGCCGAGATAGATGGAGCGTTTCTCGCCGTCGTCGTAGAAGCGACCCTTGGTACGCTGCGAGCCGCTGGTCTTTTCCAGCATCCAGCCCGAACCATCATCGGTGACGCGGCACTTGAACCAATCATAGATGACCAGCGGGCCAAAGTTGCCGCCGGCCTTGATGGTGCGGCATTGCCAGTTGCCAGTGAGGTCCTTGTCCGAAAAGGCGACGACCGGACGTGCAAGCACGGTATTGAGTTCTTCCACCTCACGGGCCAGACCCGCCTTGGCCTCGGCAAGTGCGGTCTTGCGTGTTTCCTCGTACTTGGCCAGCCGGGCTTTATCCGCAGCCGTGATCAATTTTTGCACCGCGCCGTCTGCCAGGGCATTTCCCGCAAACAGGACGGTGGCGGCCGCAAGTAGGAAGGCGCGCAGATGCATGTCGTGTCCCCTGTATCTCGACGACGGCGTTATAGCCCGTGCGAGCGACAGAAAACCAGTCCAGCGATCGGGGAATGTTTGCCGAACGAGCCGTTGCGCCGATATCAGTGTTCGGCGGCCGCAAGAAGCGCGGGGGCAAGATCGCCATAGCCGGTGAAACGGTATTCGTAGTCCAGGCCCAGATAGTCGGCGGCCCATTTCGCCTTTTCCTGCAACGCCTTGTCATCGGTCTGCGCCAGATAGACAATCTTGGTGTAATTGCCGAACACCATTTCCTTGAGTTCAGGATGTTTGTCGAGTTTCAGGGGCTCGATGACAAAAGCTTCGAACTGCCGGGTGATCAGGTCGGTCAGGTAGAAGGCGGTGAACTCGTCCTCGGTCAGTTTCGCGAATGCCTCGTTGCCGCTGAAGAAGGCATAGCAGTGCGGCCCGCCGATGCGGTCGATGCCTTCTTCCTCGCATATCTTGTCGAGTTCGCCCCGCGTGCCGCACTCGGCATAACCGATGAAGATGCGGCTGTAGCCCTCTGTCCGCGCCTTGGCGATCGCCTCGCGCATCGCGGGGGCGATCTTGTCGGGATAGACGTGCCAGATCGCCGGCAGGCAGATCAGGTCGACATGGTCGAGATGGTTGGCCTTGCAGACCGCGAGGACTTCGCGGGCGATCGCGCCGCATGCGATGACGCGTACACGCTCGGGCAGCGGAACGGTCGAAGGGATTTCGCCATTGGCCATGACCACCGCATCGGCGATGGCCGTGGGGTCGAGCTTTTCTCGTGTCGCCATGTGGATCACTCCGACATTGCTGTTTCGCATCGCTTGGAACCCTGTCCATCCCTTTGCGTTGATGATCGTTACATCACCATAAGGGAGACACCGTCCATGAAACTGTCACGCGTTGCACCGCTCGCCGTCATTGCCGTGGCGCTCGTACTTTCTGGCTGTGCAAATACGGTCCGCGGCGTCGGCAAGGACGTCAAAGGCACTGCCCGCGCTGTCGAGGACACGGTCAAAAACTGACCGGCTCCCCAAATCTGGTAACAAAAAGGCCGCGTCGCAAGGCGCGGCCTTTTTTCGTCAGGCTGAAGCGCGCACGTTGTGTTTGCGCTTCATGAAGTCCTTGGCGGTCTCCACTGCAACAGCCGCATCGCGGCAGTAGGCGTCGGCGCCGACGGCCTTGCCGAATTCCTCGTTGAGCGGCGCGCCGCCAACCAGCACGACGTAGTCGTCGCGAATGCCCTTTTCCTTCATCGTGTCGATGACCACCTTCATGTAAGGCATGGTGGTTGTGAGCAGTGCCGACATGCCGATGATGTCAGGCTGATGCTGCTCAATTGCCTCCAGATACTTCTCGACCGGATTGTTGATGCCGAGGTCGACGACGTCGAAGCCGGCGCCTTCCATCATCATGCCGACCAGGTTTTTGCCGATGTCGTGGATGTCGCCCTTGACGGTGCCGATCACCAGCTTGCCTTGCTTGGGAGCGCCGGTGGCGGCGAGCAGGGGGCGCAAAATGAACATGCCTGCCTTCATCGCATTGGCGGAAAGCAGCACTTCCGGCACGAACAGGATGCCGTCGCGGAAGTCTTCGCCGACGATACGCATGCCTTCGACCAGCGCTTCGGTCAGGACCGCGTAAGGTGCCCAGCCTCGCTCCAGAAGGATGTTCGTGCCTTCCTCGATCTCTTCCTTCAGGCCGTCATAAAGATCGTCGTGCATCTGCTGCACGAGTTCCTCGTCGGAGAGTTCGGACAGGATGATCTCGTCGTCGGACATTTTTGATCCATCTCCCTACGGCCGCACGACCTCGTCGCAAGGCACTGAACGTCGCATCAATACCTATCGCGCGGCGACGCGCATCCATAGCTGATTTGCGACTTTCCGCAAAAGGAAAGCGACCGGGAATCTGTTGTTCTGCTTGTCGATTTTGCGACAGACCTTGGCGCTCGCTGGCCGTTTCGGATAGGGTGCATGACTACGATCCGGAAAGCAGCCGCCGCGAGGCGGTCGAACGGATTTCAAGGAAGAACGATCATGAGCGAGAACGCGGCAGTCGATCAGGAAGCGGCGGCGGGCGGCAGGCGAGGGCGCGGCGACCGTGGCGGCGCCGCGGCACGGCGTGCCGCGCGAACAGGCGGCGGCCCCGGTCAGCAGCTCACCT
The DNA here is from genome assembly GCF_058790995.1 of Mesorhizobium sp. EU05-FHT14A09. Taxonomy (NCBI): domain Bacteria; kingdom Pseudomonadati; phylum Pseudomonadota; class Alphaproteobacteria; order Hyphomicrobiales; family Phyllobacteriaceae; genus Mesorhizobium; species Mesorhizobium sp. EU05-FHT14A09. Next base: position 614,437 of record NZ_JBYTDF010000002.1, on the reverse strand, counting down.
ATATCCGGCGGCAGATCAAGGTCTACGAAGTGCTGGACGAGGAAGGCCTGGCGCTGATCGAGAAGAATGCCGACACGGTGCTGGAAGAAACCGGTATCGAATTCCGCGACGATGCGGAAGCGCTTCAGCTGTGGAAGCAGGCCGGCGCCGATGTGAAGGGTGAGCGCGTCCGCTTTCCGCGCGGGCTCTGCCGCTCGCTGCTCAAGACCGCTCCGAAGCAATATATCCAGCATGCGCGCAATGCCGAACGCTCGGTGCAGATCGGTGGCAATGCCACGGTTTTCGCTCCCGTCTATGGGCCGCCCTTCGTGCGAGACCTCGACGGTAACCGCCGCTATGCGACGATCGAGGATTTTCGCAATTTCGTGAAGCTCGCCTATATGGCGCCGTCGATCCATCATTCGGGCGGCACGGTGTGCGAGCCGGTCGATGTGCCGGTGAACAAGCGTCACCTCGACATGATCTATTCGCACATCAAATATTCGGACAAACCGTTCATGGGCTCCGTCACGGCGCCGGAACGTGCCGAAGACACCGTCGCGATGGCCAAGCTGGTGTTTGGCGACGACTTCGTCGAGAACAACACGGTGCTGACCTCGCTGATCAACGCCAATTCTCCGATGGTGTTCGACGAGACGATGCTCGGGGCGTTGAAGGTATACGCACGCCACAACCAGGCCTGCATCGTCACCCCGTTCATCCTGGCCGGCGCGATGAGCCCGGTGACTGTCGCCGGTACGCTGACGCAGGTGCTTGCCGAAGTTCTGGCCGGCGCGTCCTTCACCCAGCTGATCCGGCCGGGCGCTCCGGTGCTGTTCGGCACTTTCGCTTCGTCAATTTCGATGCAGTCTGGCGCGCCAACCTTCGGCACACCGGAGCCGTCCCTGGTTTCGTACGGCGCCGCGCAACTGGCGCGCCGCCTCGGTCTGCCGTTCCGTACCGGCGGTTCGTTGTGCGCTTCCAAGGTCCCGGACGCGCAGGCGGCTTACGAAAGCGCCAACACGCTGAATTCGACCATCTTGGCCGGCACCAATTTCGTACTGCATTCGGCCGGTTGGCTCGAGGGCGGGTTGGCCTCTTGCTATGAGAAATTCATGATGGACATCGACCAGCTCGGCATGCAGCAGAAATTTGCCGAGGGCGTCGATCTGTCGGAGAATGGCCAGGCGATGGACGCCATCCGCCAGGTTGGCCCAGGCAGCCACTATCTCGGTTGCGACCACACCCAGGCCAATTTCCAGACTGCCTTCTATCGGTCGGCGATCGCCGATAACAATTCCTATGAGCAGTGGCTGGCCGAGGGCGAGAAGACCGCGCCGCAACGCGCCAATGAGTTGGCCCGCCGCTGGCTGGAAAGCTACGAGGCACCGGATCTCGACCAGGGGATCGATGAGGCGCTGCAAGCTTTCATCACCAAGAAGAAGGAGTCGATGCCCGACGCCTTCACTTGAAAGGAGCCCGATTCAGGCCGGGCTAAAGTGGCCAGCATCATTCACAAGGAAGTCTGGCGGAGCGCTTTTTCCGATCCGGGCAAGAAGTGATGCCCGGTCGTTTGCCAATGAAGGTCGGGTCCTCGTGAGAAGCCACCATCTGGCCAGCCTGCCAGAGATTTCGATCGAACTCGCCGCGCATGGTCTGATCCTGCGCGGCGGTTTTGCTTTTGGCGATGGCGACACTGTGCCGGCAGGCGCGGATGGCAGGCCGCCGAAATCCGTTCTTCTGATCGGTCAGGCCGGTGCTGCGCCCTGGCCGCACTTTATGCGGTGGCGGCAACGGCAGCCCCAAGATCCGCGAAACCCGCTCGACACATGGTCACGGGAAGTCATCGACGGTGTCGCAGCCCAATTTAGAGCGACGTCTGTCTATCCGTCCGACAAACCTTACCAGCCGTTCCAGCAATGGGCGATGCGGGCAGAGGGCCTGAAGCCGTCACCGCTCGGCATCCTGATGCATCCCGAATACGGCCTGTGGCATGCTTATCGGGGCGCGCTGCTGTTTGCCGATAAGCTTCCGATTCAAGATGTTCGCAATCCGATTCATCTTTGCGACCTATGTGTCGGAAAACCTTGCCTGAAAGCCTGTCCGGTCGATGCCCATTCGGGCGATGGTTTTGCCTATCAGGCTTGTCTTGCCCATGTTCGCGGAGCGGATGGCGAGTCATGTCGGTCCGGCGGCTGCCTGGATCGCAACGCGTGTCCTTATGGAGTGGAATATCGCTATCCCGCAGGCGTGCAGGCTTTTCACATGGCGAGTTTTGCTGAGCTTTCACCGCGGTAGATTGATCTCCGCGCATCCGTGACCGGCCACGAGACCGATCTGGTCCAATCGTTTCGGTCGGCCGACGGTTGACCCCGATCTGGTGCAGGGTTACTCATCAAGTCATCCGATGACTTGATGAGTAACCCTATGCAACCTGCCAGCCGCACAAATCTGACGGACAGCGCCGCTGAAAGCCTGCGCGCGGAAATTCTCGGCGGACACTGGTCGGTCGGAACCCGTATACCCAATGAGGCTGCCTTGTCCGGCCAGCTTTCGGTCAGCCGCGGCACCGTGCGGGAAGCGGTGCGGGCGCTGGTTTCACAGGGGCTGCTCGAAACGCGGCAAGGGTCGGGTACCTATGTGCGCTCGGCGGTCGATCCGACCGCGGCGCTGGTTCGGGTCAAGCGGGCTTGCCTGCGCGATCAATGGGAAGCGCGGACGGCGCTGGATGTCGAGGCCGCGCGATTGGCGGCCCTCCGATACACGCCGGCCGACATCGAGAAACTCAATCGCCTGCTCGCGGAGCGCGGTACCGTTGCCGAAAGCGGGCAGCATAATTTCGTCTGCCGCGATCTCGCGTTCCACAAAGCGATCGTGGCGATGTCGGGCAACCGCGCAATGGTCGAGCTCTACGATTTCTTCACGGCAGCGATTGCCGAGACCATCCAGGCAACGCTGGCGGGCGACCTGCCGGAGCCGGACGCCCCGATGCACGTACAGATCGTCGAGGCTATCGCGTCCGGCGACCCGGACCGCGCCGGCGCTGCCGTTCGCGCGTTCATGGCACCCGTGCTTTCACAACTCGACCGGCATCTCGCGCAATGAACCAGACCTTCCGTCAAATCGACCCTCTGGCTGGAAAAGCTGCCATGACAGGTATCGACGATCAGCTTGTCGACGCCGAAGCAGACAGCCTGCCGCCGCCGCAAGCGCCGGGGCTCGCAAGCCCGGCGGCGCGTATCCTTCTTGGTGCCAGCCTGGTGTTGATCGCCTTCAACCTGCGCCCGCTGTTCTCCAGCCTCTCGGTGCTGTTGCCGGAGATGATGCAGGCAACCGGTCTTTCCAGCACCGGTGCTTCGCTGCTGACAACGCTGCCGGTGGTCTGCCTGGGCATCTTTGCTCCGTTCGCCCCCAGGCTGGCGCAATACTACGGCGCCGAGCGCACACTGCTCGGCGTCATGGCGCTCGTCACGCTGGGCACGGCTTTGCGCGGCTTCGGGTCCGCGCCGATCCTGTTCGCGGCCACCTTCATCGCGGGTGCGGCGATTGCCGTAGGCAATGTGCTGCTGCCCGGCCTGGTCAAGCGAGACTTCCCGGACAGCATGGCTTTGATGACCGGGCTCTACACGATGGCGTTGTGTGCCGGCGCGGCTGCGGCGTCGGGACTAACGCTGCCGATCGAACACTACATCGCGGGTTCGTGGTCGGCAGCGCTCGCCGCCTGGGCGGTACCGGCTTTCGCGGTGCTGTTGTTGTGGGCGCCGCAGGCATTTGCCAGCCGCCACACGGCAAGTCACAGCGGTTTCCGTGTCACAGGACTCTGGCGCGACCGGCTGGCCTGGCAGGTCACGTTGTTCATGGGCCTGCAGTCGGCACTGGCCTACAGCATCTTCGGCTGGCTTGCCCCGATCCTGCGCGAGCGCGGCTTTGACGCGACCGCAGCCGGCGCGATCGTCTCGGTGTCGGTGATGGCGCAGGTCGTCGCCTGCCTGGCGGTGCCGCCGATCGCCGTTCGCTGCCGCAACCAGAGTCTCGTCAACGTCGTTCTCGTCGCGATCGCGGTCGTCGCACTGCTCGGTATCCTGTTCGCGCCGACCTCGATGACGCTTCCGCTCGCCATCGTGCAGGGGGTGGGGCAGGGCGGCCTGATCGCCGCCGCTATGACGATGATCGTCTTGCGCTCGCCCGACCCGCATGTGGCGTCGCATCTTTCCGGCATGGCGCAGGGGGTAGGCTACGTGCTGGCCGCGATCGGTCCGTTGCTGGTTGGGCTGATCCACGGCTGGACGGGCAGTTTCTCTGCCTCTGCCTTGCTTTTCACTGCTCTCGGTCTCGGCGTCGCCGTCATGGGGTTTGGGGCCGGCCGGGCGCTGCTGGTCGGCGCGCGCACGGAGCGCCGCGAAGGGTAACAATCCGGGTTGCCTGTCGCGGTGCCCGCGCTATCTATCCGCTCCTATCTTAAACATGGAGACGGACGGTGCCATCTGTCAGCAAGCGCGACATCACGATCAAAACCCAGGATGGCGTGGCGCGGGCTTCCGTGTTCCGCAACAGCCAGGTGAAAGCCGGCGTCATCCTCTACATGGACGCCTTCGGTCCTCGTCCGGCGCTTTATGGCATGGCAACGAGGCTCGCAGGGCAAGGCTATGCCGTGCTGGTGCCGGATCTGTTCTATCGCAACACGCCCTATGGCCCGTTCGACGCCAAGACCGGTTTTGTCGAGGAGAAGAGCAAGGCTGCACTGACGGCACTGGTTGGAGGTACGACGCAGGAGATGACCGCGCGCGACAGCGGCGCCTTCATCGCCGCGCTCGAAGCCGAAGCCGTGCGTGGTCTGATCGGCGCCGTCGGTTATTGCATGGGTGGCGGCCGGGCGCTGAATGCGGCAGCGGCTTATCCGGACAGGATCGCCGCAGCCGCGAGTTTCCATGGCGGCCGGCTTGGCACGGATGCGCCCGATAGCCCGGCTTCGAACGCGTCCAAGATCAAGGCGCGCGTTTATGTCGGTTCGGCTGGTGTCGACGGCAGCTTTCCGCCGGAGCAGTCGGCACGGCTGGCGCAGGCCCTGCGACAAGCGGAGGTGGATCACGTCATCGAGAACTATGTCGGCATGCAGCACGGCTGGTGTGTACCCGACCATAGTGTCTACGACGTCGCCGGCGCCGAACGCCACTGGAAGCGGCTGATCGACTTCTTCGGCGAAACCCTGGGCTGATCGCTTCGCCTTTTCGCTGTTCGCCAGCGCCTTCTCGGACATTCTGCGAAAAAATCTTCCCATCCGCCCAAGGATTGGCCAATAGGCGTCGTCCAACAGGCAAATGATGGCGATGATGCTGGACGACGTGGCATCCGACAGCGAGCTGATCGGGCGGGCCAGAGATGGAGACAGGGACGCGTTCGGCCAGTTGGTCGGGCGTCACTATGACTTTGTCTATCGCGTCGCCTATCGCTGGTGTGGCCGCAGGGCCGATGCCGAGGATATCGCCCAGGATGTGTGTGTCCGGCTCGGTCGTGCGATTCGCGACTATCGCGGCGGTAGCGCCTTCACCTCCTGGCTCTATGCCATGACCCTGAACGCCGCGCGTGACCTTGCCCGCAAGAGCGCGCGAGAGAGTGCCAAGACGGAGGCGTATGGTAGCCACGCCCTTATCGTCGGGCAGGCGCAGGCCGTGGAAGCAGCCGATCCGGTCGATGCGCTCTGGGCGGCAGTACGTCTGCTTCCGGACAAGCAGCGCGAGGCTGTGCTGCTGGTTTACGGCGAAGGGCTCAATCACGCGGCGGCAGCCGAAACGATGGCAATCTCGGAGGCGACGGTTTCATGGCACATCCATGAAGCGAAGAAACGGCTGAAGACACTGATGCGCTCAGCCGGGGAAGTGTGACGATGGTCGATGACAACAAACTGAAAAAGTTGCGCGATGCGGCACTGCCGGGGCCAAGCGCGGAGGCGCGTGCGCGCGCACTCGCCGCGGCCATGACGGCCTTCGACGAAAAAGATGAAACGGTCACCCAAGGAATGACGACGAGGCCGCGTCTCACTTTACGAGCACTTACGCTCTGGAGAGAGATCATGCAGAAGAAACTCATTGCCACGCCGGCCATTGCCGGTCTCGTGGCACTGCCGATTGCCGGCTACGCGGCATTTCATCTGATGCAGGATGGCGGTCCGGCGCTCGATGCAGGCGGCACGGTCACCGAAACGCTCGCCGACAAGGCGGCACCGGCGAAACCGGATACACAGACGCAGCCTCCGGTGGTTGCGGCGCCATCAATGGAAGATGTCAAGGTTAAGGCGGCTCCGTCCGTGTCGGCAGCTGCAAAGTCCGAGGCTGCTGCACGCGACGGCGATGCGCAGGCTGCCCCGCGCAGAGAGTTCGCGCGGATGAAAAGCGCCGAGATGAAACAGGCTATGCCTATGGGCGAGAGTGAAGCCGTCTCCGGGTTGGTGCCGCGGCCGGCCGACGCCATGCCGATGGCGGAGCCGACGATTGCCCCGGCGCCAATGCCTGCCGACACGATGCGGCCAGCCGAGGAAAACCGCGACCGCATCCAGGATTTCAAGACCAATCCGGTCCGTTCGGCGAAGGAAGATCCGGTCTCGACCTTCTCCATCGACGTCGATACCGCATCCTATTCCTTCGTGCGCCGCTCGCTGAAGGATGGGCTGTTGCCACAGGCCGACACGGTGCGCGTCGAGGAGATGGTCAACTACTTCCCTTATGACTGGAAGGGACCGAGCAACGCCGAAACGCCGTTCAACACCACAGTCAGCGTCATGCCGGCGCCCTGGAATGCCGAGCACAAGCTGATGCATGTCGCCATCAAAGGCTACGACATGCAGCCTGCGGTGCAACCGAAGGCCAATCTGGTCTTCCTGATCGATGTCTCCGGTTCGATGGATGAGCCGGACAAGCTGCCGCTGTTGAAATCCGCTTTCCGCCTGCTGATCAACAAGCTCAAGGCCGAGGATACCGTCTCCATCGTCACCTATGCCGGCGATGCCGGCACCGTGCTGGAGCCGACCAGCGCGTCGGAAAGGGACAAGATCCTGCGGGCCATCGACAATCTGGCGCCAGGCGGTTCGACAGCCGGTGAAGCAGGCATTCGCGAAGCCTACCGGCTGGCGCAGAAATCCTTCGTCAAGGGCGGCATCAACCGGGTCATGCTGGCGACCGATGGCGACTTCAACGTCGGCCAGACCGATGACGACGATCTGAAGCGGCTGATCGAAAAGCAACGCGAGACCGGTGTTTTCCTTTCGGTCTTCGGGTTTGGCCGCGGCAATCTCAACGACCAGATGATGCAGACCATCGCCCAGAACGGCAACGGCACGGCTGCCTATATCGACACACTCGCCGAAGCCGAGAAGGTGCTGGTGGAAGGTGCCTCCTCGACACTGTTCCCGATTGCCAAGGACGTGAAGATCCAGGTCGAGTTCAATCCGGCCAAGGTCTCGGAGTACCGGCTGATCGGCTACGAGACGCGGGCGCTCAACCGTGAAGACTTCAACAACGATCGTGTCGATGCGGGCGAGATCGGCTCGGGCCATTCGGTGACGGCGATCTATGAGCTGACGCCGAAAGGTGCGACGCCGCAGGTCGACGATCTGCGCTACGGCGAAGCGTCGACCAGCAATGGTGGTGTCGCGAACGCGGACGAGTATGCCTTCGTGAAGATCCGCTACAAGCTGCCGGATGCGGACACGTCCAAGCTGATCACGACGCCGGTGACCGCGGCCAACGAGGTGTCGTCGTTCGATGCAGCCGAAACCGACCAGCGCTTCTCGATTGCCGTCGCGGCCTTTGGGCAGAAGCTGCGTAATGAGGATGCGACCGCGAAATTCGGCTACGACCGCATCCAGGAGATCGCCAACGCGGCGCGTGGCGCCGATCCATTCGGCTACCGGGCGGAGTTCCTGTCCCTGGTGCGGCTGGCGGCGGCGATGAAGTGATTGCTTCACCGTTAGGAGGAGAAGCTTCCGCCCGGAGTGTTGGTTGCGGCTGGTCCGCAACCTTCCTCGCGTCAGCCTCAGGCGGGGACGACTACCAGCTTATTCGGCGGTCGTTAAAATGCCGAACAGTTTCGATACCGCACTGCAATGTAACGTCGGGTAAGGAGCTTTCGAGGGACGCTCTTTAAGGGTTTGGACGTGCGCATAGACGGAATTTCGACTTCGGTGCAGGTTACCGCGGCACAGGCTGCTGAAGTGACCAGGCCGTCACAGGTAACACTCAGCCACACCGTGGAAACCGCACGCAAGACAGCGCTATCGGCGCTGACCAACGAGCGTTTCCGCGCGGCGCTGGAGCAACTCAGCGACCCGCGCGCATCGGAGACGATCGCGCTGATGCGCAAGGATAGCCCGTCGACCGACTTCGGCTCAGCGCAGGCACGCTACGCCGATAACAGCAACTAGCAGATAACGGATTAGAGCAGCGTTTCCATTTTTCATGGAAACGCTGCTCTAAGCTTTTGTTTTTGCCGCATTTTTGTAACGCCAAGTGATAACTTGGCTACAAAATGCTCCAGGTCAGGCCCGCGAGCGGCGGCGCTCGCGACGGCCTTCAGCGGTCTCGTTGGCATTGGCGCTGGCCGCCTTGTTGCGCAGCGGGCCGATGCGCTCGACGATGGCTTCAACCGTCGGGCGCGTGCCTTTCTTGTGCGCATCCAATGCCTTGCGCATCGCCGCCAGATGGGCGAACGAGGTGCCGCAGCAGCCGCCGACGATGCTAGCGCCGGCATCGACGGCCAAACGGACGTAGTCTGACATCAATTCCGGTGTGCCAGAGTAATGGATTTCCGAGCCCCGGAATTCCGGGATACCGCAATTGCCCTTGACGATGACGGTCGCCTCGGGTTTCGCCTCGGTCATGTCGAGCAGGGACGCCAGAATGTCGGAGGCGCCGACACCGCAATTGGCGCCGACACCGAGCGGAGCTTCGGCGAGGCCGTCGACGACGGCGTGGATGTCCTTCGGCAAAAGGCCCATCATGGTGCGCCCTGCGGTGTCGAAGGAGCCGGTGTAGGTGTAGGGCAGGCCGACACGGATGGCGGCTTCGGCAGCCGCGCGAATCTCATCAGGCGCCGACATGGTTTCGATCCAGGCAACTTCGGCGCCGCCTGCCTTCAGGCCTTCGATCTGCTCGGCAAAAGCTTCCACCGCGTCGTCATAGCTCAGCGCGCCGAGCGGGATGAGAAGTTCACCGGTCGGGCCGACGGAGCCGGCAACGATGACCTTGCGGCCGGCCTGGTCAGCGACGGAACGCGCGATTTCAGCAGCCTTCTTGTTCAGCTCGAAGACGCGGTCCTGCGCGTGATGCAGCTTCAGACGGTGGCGGGTGCCGCCGAAGGAATTGGTGAGGATGATGTCGGCACCGGCGTCGACGAACCCCTGATGCAGCCTGGCAATGGTTTCCGGTGCGGTCTCATTCAGGATCTCCGGCGCTTCGCCGGCAGGCAGGCCCATGGCGAACAGATTGGTGCCGGTGGCACCATCGGCCAGCAGCACACCCTTTTCGGCGATCAGGGCATCGATCGGATTGATGGTCGTCATGGCGCGCGCTTTCGAAATCCAGTTTGGATAAGGATATAAAGAAGTCTTTATGTCTAGTCAATGGAAGCGCGTTTCGCCATGCCCGTCGGGAAGACGGCAAAACGCTTGGCCGGTCGTCAAATCACGCGACCGCCGAGAGCTCGACCTCGATCTCGGTGCAGGCATCGCCATTGGTCGGGTGATGGTCGACCGAGCAGGCGGTGACGACGATCAACAGGTCACGCTCGGCGCGCAAGGTCACCGAGCCGCCCGGTGGGTTGATCGAAGCGTCGACCAGCAATGTCCCGTCCGCGGTCGGCAACGAGTTCTGGAAGAAATCGACCGGGTCCGGCGTGAAGGGAAGCGCAATCCCTTCGGCGGCGAGTGCCTTGTGCAGATTGTCCTGGCAGCTCGGGTGTTCATCGAAACCGGCGCGGTGGTAGAGCGCTGCATTGCAGGCCGGAAAAAGCATGTCGTGCGGGCCGCGGGAATCGTTTGCCATCAGCGTCAGCAGTGGCTCGCCGGTGGTACCGTAGAAATGTTCGCCGATCGCCGGGAACAGCCGCTCGATGATATCGCGCGTGTTCGACGTGCTCAGCCAATCCAGCGTGTCTCCGGTCACGAAAGCCCAAAGGTCGGCAACCTGCTGACCCTTGGGGTCGACGACACGGATGAGTTCGCCCTTGCTGACACGGAAGGCACGGCCGGATTGCGGAGGCACGACGATATGGCGACCCAAGGATAGCTCCTGTTGCGATGACAAAGGGAAACTGCCGTCAGGCACGTGAAACCGCAAGGGGCAGGTCGGCCAGGCGTTGGGCAAAGGCGGCAGCTTCATGCGCGTTGATCTCGGCGGCACGGATCAGATTGTCGAAATGACCGGTCAGTGTGCCGATCGGCTGGGTGGCGTTGAGCACAAGGTACATGTCGCCGACATAGATCGCGGCACGGTAGGGGCCGAAGATCGTGTAAGGGATCGAATAGCGCATGCGCCCATCATAGAGATAAAGCCGGAAGGTGGGGTACAGGTCGTCGAGCAGGGCAGCCATGTGCAGCAACTGCTCGCGCCGCTCTTCGGCAGGGAACGCATCCCATACTCCCAGGCCGCGCGCGAAGATCTCCAGCGTATGGCGCGGCATGCATACTTCCATATCCGTTTCCGGCCGCCGGCTGTAGTCGATGCGATATTGCGTTTCGCCCGCCTGCGCCTGCCGGCTCTTGTTGGAGATGCCGGCCTCGTAGTCGACCAGCGCCTCGGTGCGAAGCAGATCCGGGATGCCAGCCGGTACGTAGCGGATCTTGGTGCCGGCGGCTTCGGCATGCCATTTGGCGATCAAGGTGCGCTCGAAGCCTCCCGAGGCTTCCTCGATCTCCAGGCTTTCGCGGATTTCGCCGGTCACGCCCTCGTCCTGCGAGAGGCCGAGCAGCCAGTCGAGCGAGACCTTGAATTCGGCAGCGATGTTGAGCAGCGTTTCGGCACGCGGCAGCCGTACGGACGCACCGGAAAGCAATTGAGACAGCGCCGAGCGATCGATGCCGACCGCGGCTGCGAACGCCGACTGGTTGAGGTCGGAGCGTGTCAAGAGCAATTTCAGTCGCTCCCGAAACACGGTGGAGAGGTCGCGCTTATCCATTGCGTTGTTCCTCCGAAGCCTAGCAAAAAGTTCTACACACTGATGTCATTCACGCAAAAAGGCGTAAATGAATCTCCAGGTTTGTTTACTAAACACATCATATGCTTGCAAAGGTGCGCAATCGCAACATTTTGTGCGCTTTGTCGCGTTGAGGCAGCGCATCACTGCTGACACAATGCTGTCAGGAATCGCAGACCGGTTCCGGCGACTGAAAGGCAGTGGTCGATCGCATGGCAAGCAGACGCAAGAAGATGAGCAGCAAAGCTTCGGTGGAATGGCCTACCGTTTTTCTTGCTGCCGGTTGTTACGGAACCTGGCTCATCGCCGGCCTGTTGATCTGGCCATCCTATCCGCTGGTTGCGCTTGGCCTGCTGACCATCATGGTGGCGCTGCAGTCGTCGCTGATCCACGAAGTGCTGCATGGCCATCCGACCCGCAATGCGCTGGTCAACGAAGCTTTCGTCTTCCTGCCGATCGGGCTGATATGGCCGTTCCGTCGCTTCAAGACGCTGCATCTGCGCCATCATGCGGACGAGCGCCTGACCGATCCGCTCGACGATCCGGAAAGCTATTACAAGGCGCTGTGGCACCATGAAGAACTGCCGGAAGCAGTGAAGCTGCTGCTCAGGCTCAACAACACCATGGTCGGCCGCTTTTTCCTTGGCCCCTGGATGTCGATGGTCGGTTTCTTCATCGACGACACCAAACAGATGCTGGCCGGCGACAAGGCTATCCGCAAGGCCTGGCTGCTGCATGCCATCGGACTGGTCGTGGTACTGTCAGTCATCCAATTCGGTTTCGGCATGCCGTTGTGGCTCTACATACTGGTGCCGATGTGGTTCGGTCAGTCGCTGATCGCGATCCGCACCTATGCCGAGCACCAATGGTCGGAACATCCGGAGGGCCGCACGGTGATCGTGGAGCGTTCGCCGCTGTCCTTCCTGTTCCTGAACAACAACCTGCATTTCGTACATCACAGCAAGCCGACGGTGGCCTGGTACAAGCTGCCGAAGCTGTTCCGCGATGATCGCGAAAAGTGGTTGAAGGCCAACAATGGCTATTCCTATCCGAACTACTTTTCACTGCTGAAGGCCTATGCCTTCAAGGCGAAGGAGCCGATCGTGCATCCCGTGCTGCGGCGTGTGCCGGAAAAGGGCAGGGCGTTTGCGCCGCGTGTGCGGGCTCACAATGTCAACGGCCTCGGCACCGCGCCGGTTCCCGCCGAACCCTCGAAGGAATGAGCCACTCCGGCGAAAGCCTGTGTTTCGCGGCTTGAAACCGGCAACCAGCAGCGGCCATATCACCACCATGAGCGAATTTGTTGCGGCCCTGCCGATGTATGACTGGCCCGAGGCGCGGGCCGAGGTCGATACCCAGTGGGCACGTGTCCGGGCTTCCCTGCGGCGTGCCGGCGTCGATGCCCCTGAAATGCTGGTGCGGCGCAACGCCGATCTGTCCGCCGTTCCCGGTGGCATTCGCGACGCTTCGGGCAAGGTGATCGTTCCCGACCCCGCGACGCTGCCGCCGGACGAACTCGACTTTCATGCTCTCTGGCTGCATCCAGCACTGTTGTTCACGCAGACCTGCTGGGGGCCGATGGAACTCGGGCTGGAGCCTCATGTTCAGGTGGTTGGGCAACCGGACTATAACGGCATCGAGGGCGGGCTGGGCGGATATTACTCCAGTGCGATCGTCATGCGGCAGCCGGGGCAATACGTCGCGGCGCCAGGCGATGGCAGGGCCATGATCCCGCTGGACCTGATCCGTGGCAAGCGTTTTGCCTTCAACGGCCTGGATTCGATGTCAGGCATCATCGCCATGACACGCGACCTGCAGGCGAAGGGCGAAAACCTCGATATCTTCGCCGACCGTCTGGAAAGCGGCGGTCACCGAAATTCCATCATAGCGGTTGCGGAAGGCCACGCCGACGTTGCCACGATCGATTGCCAAAGCTGGGCCCTGGCGCAACGTTTCGAACCGAAGGCGAAGGATGTCGCCGTCGTCGGCTGGACGGCGCGCCGCAAGGGACTGCCCTTCATCACCGCACGAACCACGCCGCCGGCGCTGCTGGCGAAATTGCGCGAGGCCCTCGCGGGCGAAACCGAACTGGTTGCCGGCTGAACTGATGTCAGCCGGCTGTCAGGTCGTTACTTTGCCGGCACGCCTTTTTGCCAATCGGCCCATGCGCCGATGACGGTGTCGGCGAATTTGGAGCCGACGCGATAGGCATTGGCGGTTGCCGGGCCGAAGCCGCCGGAGTTGGCACTCAACGATTCAATCGCCGTCTTGCCTTCCGGCTCGCGATCGAAATTCGACGCGGTACGCAGAAGCGCGATGCGGTCGAACTGCAGCAGGCCGGCATCGGCACCGCGCTGAAGGGCAGTCAGGGAGGCGTTGTCCTCCATCTGGGTGGTGCAGTAGTTGCCGGCGCCGTCGGTCAGCAACGATACCCATTTGCCCATGCTCTCTGCCGTCTTCGAGCCGTGCCAGTAGGTATCGGTCGAGAGCGTGTCGCAGATGCTGACGGCGGGTGCCGCGTTGCCCGGCGCGGCTTTGTAGGTGGCCCGATAGGCCTTGGCCTCATCGCTGTCGGCAAGTTCGACGCCGCTGGTCAGGGCCAGCGCCTTCTCCGCCAGCTTCTCGTTCAGCTTGTAAACCTCCGTGCCCGAACCCCATTTGGGCTTCTCGCCCGGCTTCTGGGCGCCGAGCCCGACAACGCCGTCGGGCCAGTCGGCGGGGATCTGGCGAGGGTCGATTTCATGGCGAAGTCCGGCATCGACGGCAAAGCGTGCCCAATGCGCCGAACCAAGCGTGCCGTCGCTCGGGTCGACGCCGGCAATGCCCGCGATCAGGATGTAGCTCTGCTTGAGGTCGAACAGGCCGCTGTAGATCACTGCCGAAACGGAGCTGGCGGCATTGGCGTAACCCATCGCCGTCGTCATCACGCAGAGCCCCGCCGCATCGCAAGCGACCTCCGGATATTCCTTCGACAGGCCTGGAACCTTGATCCTGGTGTCGAGCTTGCGTGCTTCCAGCCATGGTTTGGTTTCGCCGCCGAACATGGTCACGACGAGGACCTTCGGCGCGATCGGCTGTTCTGCATGGGCTGCGGTCGTAGCGAAAGCCGCAGCAAGCACTGCACTGGCGAGGCCGAGGCGATGGGAAAATGGCATGGCTTGATCCGAGGTTGGTGACGACGGCCCACTATCTGCGCCGGCGTGATCCGCAGCCATGCCGGCACGCGCGCTTTCCACACCAAAATGCAGGGCCAACACTCACTCGGCCAGCAGGCGTTCATCGAGGGGATAGACCGACAGTTTCTGGTGGCCTGTCTCGGTGATGAGGATCTGCTCCTCGAGCTTGACGCCCTCACGCCCGCCCAGGCGGCCAATATAGCTTTCCACACACAGGACCATGCCGGGCTCGATCACGCCATCGGGCGTATCTTCTGTCCAATCGGAAATGTGGGGCAGCGTCGGATATTCGTCGGCAAGGCCGACGCCATGATAAAGCACGCCGTAGCGCGTCGGGAAACAGTCCGGCGGTGGTACCGCCGAGCGCTCGACAAGGTCCCTGAACGAGATGCCCGGTCGCATCAGTTCAGTGTTTATGGCGATCTGGTCCGCGGCGATGCGGTAGAGATCGCGCTGCTCGTTGCCGGGACGGCCGTCGCCGCACAGCCAGGTGCGCGAAAGGTCGGCGCAGAATCCGTAAGGGCCGATGAGATCGGTGTCGAAAGCAACGAGGTCGCCAGCCTCGATGATGCGCGAAGAGCATTCCTGGAACCACGGGTTGGTGCGTGGACCCGAGGAGAGCAGGCGCGTCTCGATCCATTCGCCGCCGCGCGCGATGTTGCCGCGATGCAATTCTGCCCAGAGTTCGTTCTCGGAGATACCGGGTTGCACGGCTGATTGCATTTCGCTCATGGCTGCCTCGCAGGCAACGATGGCGCGGCGCATGGCCAGGATTTCGTCTGGCGATTTGATGAGACGGGCGTTTTCCATCACGGCTTCACCATTGCCGATGGTGATGCCGAGGCGCGCAAGTTCTTCAACCCCTTCGTGATCGAGATGATCGACGGCAATGCGATTGTTGCCGCCGCCATGCTCTCGTAGCAGATCGGCGATGCCGGCTGCCCAGCGGCGGACCTTCATCTCGGTCAGCTCACCGCCGTAGAGATACATCCAGGATACGGCCGGCCGCACCTCGTCGACGATGCCCGAGTGGTCGGACAGGTGTTCGCAGGAGAAATAGTCGAACAGGACGACCGGTCCTTCCGTCGCCACGAAACAATGGCGCGTCGGGTTGTGCGCGACCCAGAGCTGCATGTTGGTGCTGTCGGTGGCGTAGCGGATGTTGACCGGATCATAGAGCAGGGCGCCGGCATAGCCGCGACGCTTCAGTTCGGCCCGGATGCGCTCGAGGCGATACGTTCGCATCGCCGGCAGATCGGGGGCGGGTATGCCGGCGGATGCCCATTCCCGCTCGGCAGTGTCGCCGTAGCCCAGGACATGCTGGTTGAGCGACGCCGCCTTCTCGCGCGAAGCTGCGCGGAGCTCTTCAATGGAGCCGGGCGGCAGAGCGCTGCCCGGCTCGAAAGGCATGATCTTGCGATGGCGGCCGAAATTCCCTGAAGTGCGGCCAGCCGTCGACATCGATCACCCCCGCATCTTTTCGCCGCTTGGATCGAAGGGCGGTTCGATGTTGATGCGCGCAGGGCGGCGGTGTCCGAGGATCTCGATCTCGAACATGCCGGTGCTTTCGTTTTCGGCTAGCGCTGCCGGGACATAGCCTTGCGCCATCGACTTCTGCACATAGTGCGCGTAGCCGCCCGACGTGATCCAGCCGACGACGCGCCATTCGCCATCGACGATGCCACGCACGCCTGAAGCGCCTTGCGCTGCCGTTGAGCCGCGCACTTCCTTGCCTGTCTCGTCGAAGCGCGGCGCGCCGTAACCGTGCGGCTTCTCGACCGTGCCGTAGTCGGTGGCAACCCTGGCCCAGATCGGTTCGTCGCCCATCACGTCGGCATCGGCTGCCTCCACCAGGAAGGAGACGCGCCGCAGTTTCGAGCCCTTGCCATTGGCCAGTTCAGCCTGTTCGCCCGCTGCGGCCTCGCGACCGATGAAGTCGTTCTTCTCCATCTTGATGAAGCGGTCCATCGAACCCTCGAACGGGCCGTAGATGGGCCTGAGCTCGCGGAACCATGTCGGGAAATTCTTCTCGAGACGCATGGCAAGCAGTGCGCGCATGCCGAAATCGACGATGCCGAACTCCGCGCCGGCTTCCTTGATGGCGGCATAGACAAGCCGCTGATAGGCCGGCTGCATCCAGATTTCGTAGCCGAGATCGCCGGTATAGGTGATGCGGTTGACCAGGCATGGCGCACCGCCGACGGCCATCTCGCGGAAATCCATGAACCGGAAGGCCTTGGACGAAACGTCGATATCGGTCAGCTTCTGCAGCAGTTGCTGGCTCTTCGGCCCGGCGATGGAGAGACCGACAAGGGTCTGGTCGAAACGGTGGATGCGAACCGAGCCATCCTTGGGCAGGTGCTTCTCGAACCAGCGCATGTGATATTTCTGCGCTGCGGACGAGCCCCAGATCATGAATGTGTCATCGCCTGTCTTGGCGATGGTGAAGTCGCCGATCAGCTTGCCGAATTCGTTCAGCATCGGTGTCAGCACGATGCGGCCCTTCTTGGGCATGCGGTTGGTCATCAAGCGATTCAGGAAATCTTCCGAACCCGTTCCGCTGACTTCATATTTCGCGAAGTTGGCGATCTCGGTAACGCCGACGCGCTCGCGCACGGCGCGCACTTCATTGCCGATGTGTTCGAAGTCGTTGGAGCGATGGAAGGAGACGACATCCTTAGGCTCCGTGCCCTTCGGCGCGAACCACAACGGCGTTTCCAGGCCCCAGCTGTCGCCCATGACGGCGTTGTTGGCCACCATGGTGTCGTAGAGCGGCGTGGTCTGCGCCGGACGAGCCGCGGGCAGCTCCTCGTTCGGGAAACGGATGGAGAAGCGGCGCGAATAGTTTTCACGCACCTTGGCGTTGGTGTAGCGCAGGCTTGCCCACTCGCCGAAGCGAGCAACATCCATGCCCCAGACGTCGAAACCCGGATCGCCGTTCACCATCCAGTTGGACAGGGCGAGGCCGACGCCGCCGCCCTGGCTGAAGCCGGCCATGACCGCGCAGGCGCACCAGAAGTTGGTCAGGCCCTGTACCGGGCCGACCAGCGGGTTGCCATCGGGCGCGAAGGTGAAGGGGCCGTTGATGATCTGCTTGATGCCGGCATTGGCGATGCCCGGGAAATGCTTGAAGCCGATCTCCAGGGACGGTGCGATGCGGTCGATGTCAGGCTGCAGCAATTCGTGGCCGAAGTCCCAGGGCGTATTGACCGGCGACCATGGCTTGCAGGCCTTTTCATACGTGCCGAGCAGGATGCCGTTACGCTCCTGGCGGGTGTAGATTTCGCCCTTGAAGTCGAGCACGCCGACCATTTCGCGGCCTGTCGACTTGTTGAAATCCTCAACCTCCTTCATCGGCTCGGTGAGCAGGTACATGTGCTCCATGGCCAGCAGAGGCAGTTCGACGCCAACCATGCGGCCGACCTCGCGTGCCCACAGGCCGCCGCAGTTGACGACATGCTCGGCCTTTACCGTGCCCTGCTCGGTAACGACGTTCCAGGTGCCGTCGACCTCCTGGGTCAATTCGATGACGCGGTTGCGCAGCACGATTTCTGCGCCCAGTTTCTTGGCGGCCTTGGCATAGGCGTGCGTGGTGCCGGACGGGTCGAGATGGCCCTCGACGGGATCCCACATGGCGCCGACGAAATTCGTCTCATCCATCAGCGGGAACATCGCCTTGGCTTCCGATGGCGTGATCAGCTCGGTGTCCATGCCGAGATAGCGCCCCTTGGCATGCGCGAGCCGTAGGAAGTCCATGCGCTCCGGCGTGTCGGCCATCATGATGCCGCCGGTCAGGTGCAGCGAGCAGGACTGGCCGGAAAGCTCTTCCAGCTCCTTGTAGAGCTGCACGGTATAGGCCTGCAGCTTGGCGACATTGGGATCGCCGTTCAGCGTGTGGAAACCGCCGGCGGCATGCCAGGACGAGCCGGAGGTGAGTTCCGAGCGCTCGATCAGCATGACGTCGGTCCAGCCGGCTCGTGCCAGATGGTAGAGGACCGAACAGCCGACGACACCACCGCCGATCACAACCGCTTTAACGTGGGATTTCATGGAGTTATTTCTCGATATGGATGGTTTGATTCAGGTTGCGGGCAGCTTGACCCGCTGATTAAGAGTCAGCTGCTCGCCCGCTCAGAAATCCGTCGGTGCGCCGCCCTCGGCGATGCGCTGGTCGACAAAGGCGTTGAGCTCCTCGCGGACGGCCGGATCCATGTAAGGCTCCTCGTAGCTCGCCAGGCGCTCCTTCCAGACGCGGTTGGCCTTCTCCATGGCGGTGGGCGAGCCTGCCTCAGCCCAGGTCTCGAAATTGCGCCAGTCGGACAGGATCGGGGAATAGAAGGCGGTCTTGTAGCGCGTCTGGGTGTGCGGGGTGCCGAAGAAATGCCCGCCGGGGCCGACGTCGCGGATGGCGTCGACGGCAAGCGCATCTTCCGACAGGTCGAGCGGTGTGAGGAATTCCGCCACCATCTGCAGGAGGTCGATGTCGAGGATCATCTTTTCGTAGGAGCAGCGCAGGCCGCCTTCCAGCCAGCCGGCGCCATGCATCATGAAATTGCCGCCGCCCTGAATGACGCCCCACAGCGAAAACACGCTTTCATAGGCAGCCTGTGCATCCACCGTGTTGGCGGCACAGGTGTTGGAGGTGCGGTAGGGCAGGTTGTAGCGGCGTGCCAGCTGACCGCCGACCAGCTGCGCCTTCATGTATTCCGGCGTGCCGAAGGCCGGTGCGCCCGACTTCATGTCGACATTCGAGGTGAAGCCGCCGTAGCCGACGGGTGCCCCCTTGCGAACCATCTGCGTGAAGGCGATGCCGGCGAGTGCCTCGGCATTCTGCAGCACCAGGGCGCCGGCGATGGTGACCGGCGCCATCGCGCCCGACAGCGTGAAGGGCGTTACGAAGACGATCTGGCCCATGGACGACATCTGGATGATGCCTTCCATCATCGGCACATCGAGCTTGAGCGGCGAGTTCGTGTTGATGATGGTGTAGAGCGACGGCTCCTCCATCAGCTGCTCGCGCGAGACGCCGCGTGCGATGCGGGCAATCTCGATGCCGTCGACATTGCGTTCCTTGCCGAGGGAATAGGCGTGGAAGGCCTTGTCGGTCAGGATGGCGAGGTCGCGGATGCATTCGAGATGGCGGACCGACGGGTGGACGTCGATCGGCTCGACCGGGTAGCCCCCCGTGATCTGCAGTATGTTGTGCATCTGCGCGAGCTTGAGGAAATTGCGATAGTCACGCTGGTTGCCAGGCCGGCGTCCGCCATCAAGATCGGAGCAGTTTGGCGCCGACGCCATCTGCGCGAAGATCGTGTTGTTGCCGCCGAAGCGCAGATTGTGCGCCGGGTTGCGGGCATGAATGGTGAATTCGCTGGGCGCGTGGGAGATCAGCTCGAGGATCATGTCCGCATCGAAACGGACGCGGAACTCGCCTTCGCGCACATCGGCGCCATGCGCTTTCATGATGCGGCGGGCCTCGTCGTGCAGCACATCGACGCCGATTTCCTTGAGCACGCGCAGCGAAGACAGATGGATCGATTCCAGTTCGTCGTCGGAGATCAGCCTGGTGGGCGTGAAGGGGATCTTGATCTGCCGGAAGGCGGGCTGATCGAAAGCGGCGGCGCCGGCGGCACGCTTGCCGGCGCGTCCGCCACGACGGGCGCGATCGGTGGCCAGGGCCGGTTCGGCGGGTTGCAGCGCGGCGGTCATGATAATCCTCATGCGATATTGTCGGCGCATAATGGACTGCCGGTCGACCCGCCATTGCGGAGGCGGCGACCACTAGAGCAAGCAAAGCGACATGTGGCCTGTCGTGTCAGCAGCGTTCGCCAGGTCGTCGAAAATCGGCGCGGGCCAATGTGAACCGCGTTACAGTCACGCCATGAGAGCGGTCTAGAGTGCCCGCGCGCCGGGGGCTTCCATGCAGATTGCTTGGCCTCGCCCAAGCTTCATGAGCCTGGCTTTTCGGTGCCAGTCTGGGAGGATGTCATGGCCGATGTGGTGAGGGTGCGGGCAGCGACCAACAACGAGGTCGCTTTCATCGCCTGGGATGTCGACGGCATGATTCCGGGCTGTCTCGGCTTTGAGATCGTGCGGCTCTATCCCGCCACAGGAGAGGAACGTTGCCTGGCTTCCTGGGTGCCTTTCAAAGGACAACGCAACAAGGAGTGGATTCCGCAGGACACCGGCGTGTGGCCGGTGCAGAAGACCTTCTGGCGTGACCTGACGGTGCGGCGGCGGCGCGACAGCCTGACCATGCGGCCCGATGGGGAAATGATCGCCTACCGCGTGCGTCCCGTGGGTGCCATGAAGGCCTGGCTGGAGCCGGTGCCGGTCAGGCCGCCCGAGGTCGATGGAAAGCGTACTTACACCGGCACGCAGCGGCCGCTCGGCTATCTGGGGCAGGGCGCCGTCAGCCCGACCATCTTCCTCGGCTCGATGTTCGGCAAGGCGCGCGTGGCTTTCACCAATGGCGTGCTCTCAACGCAGTGGATGTCGCGTGCACTGGCCGAGGCCGGCATCAAGGTCGGCCAGCGCGACAAGATCCGGGAAGAGCTGCAGGATCGCAGCAGCAAGATTCGCGCCTATCTGCACGGCGACGTGCCCGATGTTCTGACCAGCCTGCTGGCGCGGGCAAAGGCCGAGGGCGGATCGGTGCGGCTGGCACTCTATGAACTTGGCGACGACGCGCTGCGCGACGCCATCATCGCCGCCAAGGACAATGTCGAGGTGATACTGTCCAATTCGGGCAAGGATACCCAGACCAAGAAATGGGACTTCGGCAACGCATCGTATCGCAAGGCGCTGCGCGATGCCGGCGTGCCGGTGACCGACCGGCTCTTCAACAACAACCATATCGGCCACAACAAGTTTGCGGTCTATCGCGACAAACACGGCGTGCCCCAAGCGGTGATGACCGGCTCGACCAACTGGACGACGACCGGCATTTGCGGCCAGTCCAACAATGCCTTCATCCGCGACGATCCCGGAATGGCCAGTATTTTCAACGACTATTGGGAGCGCATGAAGGTGGATGTGTTTCCGCCGCCGCAACGCGAGGACGCGGCCGGCCGCGCCATCCAGACGCAGGGCATCCCGTTTCGGAAAGACAACCATGTCGCCAATCCGCTGCATGGCCAAAGCAAGCCGATCGACGGCATGACGGTGTGGTTTTCGCCGAACGATCCAGAGCGCAACAAAAAGACATTGACGGTTCGGCCAGTCGATCTGGAGGATGTTTTTGCCCGCATCAGGGCAGCAAAGCGGGCGGTGCTGTTCCTTGTGTTCAACCCCTCGCGCCGCGGCGACAACTCGATTGTCGCCGAAGCCGTCGCCGCAGCCGCGGCAAACCGTGACCTGATCGTGCAGGGCGCGATCAGCGACCAGGCGGCGATGCCGAACTACGTGCCGTCGACGCGAGACCCGGTCACGGGCAAGTCGAACAAGGACGGCAAGTCCCCCTTCGTCTTTCCGGAGAAGGTATGGGAGAAGCCGAATGTCTCAATCGTGCGTGCCGCGAACCTGGCGGGTGCGTCGATCGCGACGGATTTCCAGGCCGAAGTGCTGACCATCGGCCATGCCATCGTGCACGACAAGATCGTCATCATCGACCCGATGGAAGACAATGCGACCGTCATCACCGGCAGCCATAACCTGGGTTACAAGGCCTCCTACGAGAATGACGAGAACCTTGTCATCGTCGAGGGCGACAAGACTTTCGCCGCCGCCTATGCCGTGCATTTTCTGGACGTGTTCGATCACTACAAGTTCCGCGCCTGGCGACGCACCCTTGGCAAAGGACCGTCCGCCGACGACGGCCTGCGCATCGACGACAGCTGGTTGAAACCGTACGCGCAAGGCAGGAAAGGGGCGCTGGCGCGATACTTCCCCTGAAGCAGGGGCGGGGTGGAGCAAGCGATCTTGTCCATACGGCCCTTTCCCGCAGCGCGATGAACGGCTAGCACGCGAAAACCGTTGACCTCGAAGATGGGCGCGGCTGGGAGGAATGATGGCCGCTGCGGAGCGCTGCGAGAACGATTCGACGACCAACTGGGCTGCGATCGCCGGTGTGATCGCGACCGTGTCGGTCTTCGCCATCGCGCAGGGCCTGACCTATCCGCTCCTGTCCTTCATCCTGCAACGGCAGGGCGTGTCGCCGGCCATGATCGGTCTCTCCGCTGCCATGACGCCGATCGGCTTCATCGTATCGTCGCCATTGATCCCGTCCCTGGCAAGACGCTTCGGGGCTGGGCGCACCGCGCTGACCTGCGCCGCGCTCTCGGCGCTGACGCTGGCGCTGGTCGGCCTGACCTACAACGTCTATGCGTGGTTCCCACTGCGCTTCATGATCGGTGTCGTCACCAATCCGCTTTATGTGTTGAGCGAAGTCTGGATGATCGCTCTGGCGCCGCCGGCAAGACGGGGGCGTATCATGGGCGTCTATTCGACGCTGATCTCGGCGGGTTTCGCCATGGGGCCGCTGTGCCTGCTGTTCGTCGGCACCGAAGGCTGGGCGCCATTCCTTGTCGGCATCGTCGCCTTCATCATCTGCGGCAGTTGTCTTGCCGTGGTGCTGCCCAAACTGCCCAGGGTCGACCAGAGCGGTCATCATGTCTCGGTCCTGGGCTTCATGCCGCTGGCGCTGCTGTTGCTGGTCGCAGTCGTCGTCGCAGCAGGATTCGAGCAATCTGTGCTGGCGCTTCTGCCGGTCTACGGCACGTATTTCGGCATTGCCGAGACGCGCATGTCGGCGCTGCTGACCGTCATGATCGCCGGCAACATCGCGATGCAGGTGCCGCTGGGGCTGCTGGCGGAACGCATTTCGGCGCAGGTCGTGCGGCTGGGCTGCGTTGTGGCCACGGCGGCCGGTTGCGCGCTGTTGCCGCTGGTGATCACCACGCCGCTGA
Organism: Mesorhizobium sp. EU05-FHT14A09; assembly: GCF_058790995.1. Taxonomy (NCBI): domain Bacteria; kingdom Pseudomonadati; phylum Pseudomonadota; class Alphaproteobacteria; order Hyphomicrobiales; family Phyllobacteriaceae; genus Mesorhizobium; species Mesorhizobium sp. EU05-FHT14A09. The sequence goes on along the minus strand of NZ_JBYTDF010000002.1, from coordinate 591,192 downwards.
TATGGCCATTCCTGTTCGTGCTGGGAGCCTTGTCCTACGGTATCTACACCATGACCATCATCGAACTGGGGGAGCGTTTCACGGGTCAGACACTCATTGCCGGCAATGCAGCCTTTTCGCTGATGTGGGGCGTCGGCGGCATCGCCATGCCACCGCTCGCCGGCAGCACCATGAACCTGTTCGGCGCACCCGGTTTGCCGGTGACTTTGGGCGCGATCTGCCTTGTTCTCGTGGTTGCCAGCGTCGTGGGCCTGCGCGGTGGGTTGAACAGCCATCGCAGGGTCGGCTAGAGTGGTGCCCATGCGTGCTTTAGTGGCCCATCCTCGCAAGCTCGATATCGCCGTGACGCCTTCGCCGCGCACGCGCCACACCGAGCTTTTGCGGCTGTGTGCCCGCATCGGTTACTCACCGCCTTCCTGTCTTTGAGAATCCGTCTCCGGCGGCTGCCGGGTTGATTCAAAAAGAAAGGCTAATTCTATGACTTATCAGAATTTTTCGCTGAAGCAGCTTCAGCAGATCGATGCCGCGCATCACCTGCATCCGTTTACCGACCACAAGGAACTGCGCGATGCCGGCTCGCGCATCATCACCCATGCCAAGGGGCCGTTCATCTACGATTCCGAAGGCACGGAAATCCTCGACGGCATGGCTGGCTTGTGGTGCGTGAATGTCGGTTATGGTCGCGACGAACTGGCCGAAGCCGCATACGCCCAAATGAAGGAACTGCCCTACTACAACTCCTTCTTCAAGTGTTCGACACCGTCGCCGGTGCTGCTCTCCAAGCGGCTGGCCGAGATCGCTCCCAAGGGCGTGAGCCAGGTCTTCTACGGCTCGTCGGGTTCGGAAGCCAACGACACCGCGCTTCGGCTGGTGCGTCATTTCTGGACGCTGGAAGGCAAGCCGGAAAAGAACCGCATCATTTCGCGCAAGAATGCTTACCATGGTTCGACCGTGGCCGGCACTTCGCTCGGCGGCATGGAAGGCATGCACAGCCAGCTCGGCGGTGCCGTGCCCAACATCGTCCATGTGATGATGCCTTATGCCTACGAACTGGCGCTGCCCGGCGAGAGCGATCATGATTTCGGCCTGCGTGCCGCCAAGGCGGTCGAAGACGCGATCCTCGAGGCAGGGGCTGACAATGTCGCGGCCTTCATCGGCGAGCCGATCATGGGCGCTGGTGGCGTCAAGATCCCGCCGGCAAGCTATTGGCCGGAAGTCCAGCGCATCTGCCGCAAGCACGACGTTCTGCTGATGCTGGACGAGGTGATCACCGGTTATGGCCGCACCGGCGAGTGGTTTGCCGCCGACTATTACGGCATCCAGCCGGACACCATCACGACCGCCAAGGCACTGACCTCCGGCTATCAGCCGCTGTCGGCGCTGCTGGTCGGCGATCGTGTCGCCGCGACGCTGATCGAGAAGGGCGGCGAGTTCTACCACGGCTATACCTATTCCGGTCATCCGGTGGCTTGTGCGGTGGCGATCGCCAATCTGGACATCATCGCCAACGAGGGGCTGGTCGAGCGGGTCAAGAACGAGACAGGGCCTTACTTCGCCAAGGCCCTGCAGGAACGCATCGCCGGCCATGATCTGGTTGGCGAGGTCCGCTCGGTCGGTCTGATGGGCGGCATCGAGATCGTCAAGGACAAGGCGGCCAAGGAGCGGTACGCGCCAGCTGGAAGCGCAGCTGTCACGGTTCGCGACCATGCCATTGCCAACGGCCTGATGCTGCGCGCCACCGGTGATACGATGATCCTGTCGCCGCCGCTGATCTGGACCCGCGACACGATCGACATGTGCTGCGAACGTCTTGGCAAGGCGCTCGATCTCGCCAAGGAAGATTTGCGCAAGGCATAGTCGGACCTGACAGTTTGTCGCATGAAGCCGGCGGAACGATCCGCCGGCTTTTGCATTGGCCATGTCAGGCAGATCCTTTCAACCCGGATGATCTTCGTGAAAAGCAGTTCTCGGAAAAGGTCCCGTCAGCCGGCGGGTACCAAAGCGGTTGCCGATCTGATGCTCGCACCCGCGGTGGTGATGCTGCGTCTGCCGCTGATGGCTGCGGAGGCCGGAGGTATGGGCTGGAGCAACGAAAGCGCGCGTGCGGTTTCGGAAAAAGTGGCGGCTGTGGCCGAAGGTGTCGCCGCGGCGCAGCTGTCGCTTGTGGATTCGTTCAGTCGTTTCTGGCCCGAGATCATGACTGGGCAAGCGCCTTCGCTGCTCAACGGCGTTGCGCTGGAGCGGTCGGTGCATGCTGCTCTCAAGCCGGCAAGCCGACGTGTGAAGGCTAATTTCAAGCGGCTGGGCGGGTGATCCGCGGCGAAGCAGATTTCGATTTTCGCCAGATGTCGCGTTCGATCTGCTGTTGCGTTCTAACGGCAAAAACCGCGCCCTCGAGGGAACGCGGCTTTGCCAGATACGCATGGCGTTTCGCTACTAAAAACCTGCGAAACTAACGGCTCCGGTACGCGAGACCTGATCCGGAGCGCGGGGCAGAGTGTTTCGTCTGCCTTGAGCTTCGTTCTACAGGCACATCGTTACCGCGTGGTTAGCGAGAGCTTAAGCAAATCTAAATTTGCTCATTATTTGAAACGCACTTTAGGAAAATTGAATGGATCGAACGGCTTATCCGTTCGATCCGCGCAGGAAATTGATGATGCCGGAAAAGTCGGCGCCGCCGCCGCCCTGTGCGTTGAACAGTGCGTAAAGCTGCGCGGCCTCGGCGCCGAGCGGGGTCGCCGCACCTGCGGCTTGGGCCGCTTCCTGGCTGAGCTTCAGGTCTTTCAGCATCAGGGCCGCCGCAAATCCCGGTTTGTAGTCACGGTTCGCGGGAGAGGCGGGAACCGGGCCGGGCACAGGGCAGTAGGTGGTCAAGGACCAGCACTGCCCGGACGATGTCGACGCGACATCGAAAAGCGCCTGGTGCGAGAGGCCGAGTTTTTCGCCAAGCACGAAGGCCTCGGCGACGCCGATCATCGAGATGCCGAGGATCATGTTGTTGCAGATCTTGGCGGCCTGGCCTGCGCCGTCGTCGCCGCAATGGACGATACGGCCGGCCATCGCCTGCAGCACAGGCTCGGCGCGGGCGAAAGCTTCCTTCGAACCGCCAGCCATGAAAGTCAGCGTCCCCGCAGCCGCGCCGCCCGTGCCGCCCGAAACGGGCGCGTCGATGGAGAGAAGGCCGTTTTCGCGCGCGATCGTATGCGCCTTGCGCGCCGATTCGACATCGATGGTCGAGGAATCGATGAACAGGGCGCCTTTCGGCGCCCACGGCGCGATCTCGCTGTAGACGGACAGCACATGCTTGCCGGCCGGCAGCATGGTGATGACGACATCGGCTTCTTTGACCGCGCCCTGGCCATCCTCGGCAATCGTCAGTCCATGTTCCCTCGCCAGTGCGAGATTTTCCCGGATGAGGTCGAAGCCGATGACCCTGTGGCCGGCCTTGACGAGATTGGCGGCCATGGGATTGCCCATGTTGCCGAGGCCGATGAAGGCGATGGTCGTCATTGGGGAGGTCCTCCGGAATTGTGATCAGGCAGTCGGCAGTAGGCAATTGGCAGTCGTGGCGCAGAGGCAGTGCGAAGTGGATGGCAACATCCGTTTCGACGGCCGACTGCCGATTGCCTACTGCCTTCCAATCAGATGCCGCGCCACGATCACGCGCATGATCTCGTTTGTGCCTTCGAGGATCTGGTGGACGCGCAGGTCACGAACCAGCTTCTCGACGCCGTAGTCCTGCAGATAGCCGTAGCCGCCGAACAGCTGCAGCGCCTGGTTGGCGACCTCGAAACCGGTGTCGGTGACGAAGCGCTTGGCCATGGCCGACCATTTCGAGGCATCGTGCGCCTTGGCGTCCAGCTTGGAGGCAGCCGCATAGAGGAAGATACGAGCGGCCTGCAGTTCGGTCTCCATGTCGGCCAGCCGGAACTGCAGTGCCTGGAACTGGTTGATGGCGGAGCCGAAGGCCTTGCGTTCGCCGGTATAGGTCAATGCCTTGTCGAGTGCCGACTGTGCGCCGCCAAGCGAGCACGCGGCGATGTTCAACCGGCCACCATCGAGACCGGCCATGGCGATCTTGAAGCCCATGCCTTCGTCGGACAGCAGGTTTTCCGCTGGCACCTTGCAATCCTCGAAGATCACGGTGCGGGTCGACTGCATGTGCCAGCCCATCTTGTGTTCGTTGGCGCCGAAGGAAAGGCCCGGGGCGTCCTTGGGGACGACCAGCGTCGAGATGCCCTTGGGGCCATCTTCGCCGGTGCGCACCATGGCGACATAGACGTCGGAATCGCCTGCACCCGAAATGAACTGCTTGGTGCCGTTGACGACATAGTCGGAACCATTGCCGCCCGAACGGCTCGCCCTGGTCTTCAAGGCTGCGGCATCGGAACCCGAGCCGGGCTCGGTCAGGCAATAACTGGCCAGCCATTCCATCGACGTCAATTTCGGCAGGAAGCGCTGGCGCTGTTCGTCATTGCCGAAGCGGTCGATCATCGACGCCGCCATGTTGTGGATCGAGATGAAGGAGGAAAAGGCCGGGCACGCTCGCGACAGCGCTTCGAAGATCAGCACGGCGTCGAGCCGCCCGAGAGCCGAGCCGCCGACATCGTCGCGAACATAGATGCCGCCGAGGCCGAGCGGCCCGGTTTCGCGGATCACGTCGGCCGGAAAATGTTTGGCCCGATCCCATTCGAGTGCGTTCGGGGCGACCCGCTCGTCGGCAAAGGCTTCCGCCATGGTCTGAATGGCGCGCTGGTCTTCGTTGAGTTCAAACTGGCCGATGGCCGCCGTTGTGACGGTATCCATGGCATCCTCCCGGATATGTCGTTTTTGGCTATGCGTGGACTGCAATCTAGACCAATGATGCGCCCGCGCAACCCGACCTTAGGGATCAATCCAGCGAAGGAGCGAGGCAAAGCGGCTGTGCATGTATGCGAGAGCGGAGTGTGAGGTGACGACGAATTTTGCAGAACTGCTGGAGGCTTTCCATGCTTTCCTGCGGCTCGATGAGACCTCTCTTGCACGCGATGCGGCGGTTGCCATCGACTGGGCGATGGCTGTGCGTCCGCTTGAAGCAAAGACTGTACCCTGCATCCGCCATCTCGACCGTATCCGCGAGATTGCGCCGAGCGCGTCGCAGCCGCTCGTTCGCCTGCTCGCCGACAACCGGGAGGCATTGCGCTGGGGGCAGACCTATACACACGCGGATTTCGGCACGGATTTTCTCGACAATTACGGTTGGGTGGAAGTGTTCGGCACGCGTGGTCATTTCGCCAATGAAGCGGTGGCCGGCGGTTTCCTGATTCTCGGACCACAACTCGTCTATCCCGACCACCACCACCAGGCCGAGGAAATCTACATCCCGCTGACCGCTGGCGCCGCCTGGCGCAAAGGCGAGGGCGCTTTCGAGGGGCGCAGTGCCGGCGAGATGATCCATCACCCCTCCAACATCAACCATGCGATGAAAACCGGTGCCGAGCCGCTTCTTGCCCTCTATCTCTGGCGGGGCGGGCCGTTGGCCGCGAAGTCGACCATCACCGGTGGAGTGAGCTGATCATGGCGCGCGCGATCATGCTTCAGGGCACGGGCTCGGATGTCGGCAAGACGGTACTGGTCGCCGGGCTTTGCCGCGCAGCACGCAAGCGCGGACTGAAGGTTCGGCCCTTCAAACCGCAGAACATGTCGAACAATGCGGCTGTGGCCGAAATCCCTGGCGAAACCGGCGGCGGCGAAATCGGACGCGGGCAATGGCTGCAGGCCCTGGCCTGCGGTGTCGCGCCCACCGTGCACATGAACCCTGTGCTGTTGAAACCACAGACGGATATCGGCTCACAGGTGATCGTGCAGGGCAAGATGTTCGGCGAGGCCCGCGCAAGAGACTACCAGACCATGAAGGGTCGTCTGCTGGAGGCGGTGCTGGGCTCCTGGGAGAAAGTGAAGGAGGGCGCCGATCTTGTCATCGTCGAAGGGGCCGGTTCGCCCGCGGAAATCAATCTGAGGCCGCGTGACATCGCCAATATGGGCTTTGCCACACGCGCCAACGTGCCGGTGGTTCTGGTCGGTGATATCGATCGTGGCGGGGTGATCGCCTCGGTGGCGGGCACGCATCTGATCCTGCCGGAGGCAGACAGGCGGATGATCGCCGGCTACCTCATCAACAAGTTCCGCGGCGACGTCAGTTTGTTCGATGACGGCATCAAGGCCATTGCAGGCTTCACCGGCTGGCGCTGCTTCGGTGTGGTGCCCTGGCTGAAAGCGGCGTCACGGTTGCCATCGGAGGATTCGGTGGTGCTGGAGCGGCTGGCTTCGGGTGAAAAGCGTGCCCTCAAGGTTGCCGTGCCGATGCTGTCGCGCATCGCCAATTTCGATGACCTCGATCCTTTGAAGGCCGAACCGCAGGTGGAGGTGGTGTTCGTGCCGCCCGGAAAGCCGCTGCCGGCCGATGCCGGGCTGGTTGTCATTCCGGGTTCGAAGTCGACCATCGGCGATCTCCTGCATCTGCGCGAGCAAGGCTGGGACCGGGACCTCGCTGCCCATGTCAGGCGTGGCGGTCATGTCGTCGGTATCTGTGGTGGTTTCCAGATGCTTGGACGCATCGTCCGTGATCCGCAAGGTCTCGAGGGCAGCGTGCGGGAAACCGCCGGGCTGGGCCTCCTTGACGTCGAGACCGTGATGGAGCCGGAAAAGACCGTTCGCACCAGCAATGCGCGTTCAGCCGTCTTCGACTTGCCGTTGGAAGGCTACGAGATCCATCTCGGCCGCACCACGGGGCCGGATTGCCGGCGCCCGGCTACGATCATCAACAATGTTCCGGACGGGGCTGTCTCGGCGGACGGCAAGGTGTCCGGCACTTACCTGCACGGACTGTTCGGGGCGGATGCCTTCCGAGCGCGTTTCCTGGAAAGCCTCGGCATCACCAGCGGCGGCATCGACTACAGGGCGAATGTCGAGGCAGCGCTGGACGATATTGCTGCCGCATTGGAGATGCATCTCGACTGCGATGTGCTGTTTTCCCTGGCTCGCTAGAACGCTTCAAGTTGAAGGCGGCATGGCGGATTTCGCGCCGGGCAGCGAATTGCCCAGCGCGAAATCCGGGCGCGCCACGCCCTTTCGGGAAACCTTGCCGACGGGTCAGTTCGGCTTGTCGCCGGTCTTCGGCCAGTAGGTGCCGAGGGACCAGACATTGCCCTCCGGATCGCGGCAGATGAATTCCCGGCTGCCGTAACCACGATCGGTCAGGCCTTCGAGAATCTCGGCGCCTGCCGCCTCAGCGCGCGTGAAAGCCGCGTCGGCGTCATCGACGGCGATGTAGATGGAACGCCCGTTGGGGCCGGGCTCGCCGACGATCTCGCCGAAGCGGTCGCAGCGCGAGGAGCCCAGCATGATCATGGCCGAGCCGAGGGCAAGCTCGGCGTGCTGGATGACGTCGCCCTCGCCATAGCGGGCGTGCACGGTGAAACCGAAGGCCTTGTCGAGCCAATCGATCATCATCGGCGCATCGCGAAAGCGCATGACGGGGTAGAGGCGGGGCGGTTCGACGGACATTGCATGCTCCTGTCAGGTTGATCGATGCTCTATCCTGGCAGGGGCACGACGGGAGCGTCTTGAACAAATGTTACCTGGTTCGTTCAGGTCGCACGGTAGTACGGATCACGCCGACAGCGTGCTCGGGGTGGTGCCGGCAAAGTCCCGGAACTCGCGGGCAAGATGCGCCTGGTCGGCGTAACCGCATTCGGCGGCGATGCCGGCCCAGTTGCCGTCACCGCGGCGCGACAGGTCGAGCGCGCGGTTGAAGCGCGCCATACGTGCCAGTGTCTTGGGAGACATGCCGGTGGCGTCGCGGAAGCGATCGGCAAGGTGCTTGCGGCTCCAGTCAAGTTCGCTGGCAATCGCGCCTATACGGGTCTGGCCACCGCTTTCCAGCACCCGCTCCACCGCCCAGGCGACCTGCGGTCCCTGCGTCGGTGCGGCAGCCAGCCTGCGGCTGATGAAGGCTTCCACGAGGTCGAAGCGGCGGTCCCAGTCGGGTTCGTTGCCGAGGACTTCGCGCAAGGCATGACCTTCCGGCCCCAGGACCTCGTCCAAGGGAACCATGCGGTCGGCCAGTTCACTGAGCGGCATCCGAAAGAAGCGGCGTGCGCCGGCAAGCGTGAAATTGACCTGCATGCAGCAGCATTGGCCGAAGGAATCGATCAACACGGGACCAGCATAGAGGCCGGCAGCGAAACTGTCGTAGCGGTCGTCTTCGCCAGGTGTGCGACCGAGTGCGATTGCAAACGGAGCCTCGAAATTGATGATCAGCGGTATTGCCAGCGGGGCGTATTCGACCTGCCGGTAGTGGCCGCCGGCCGTTTCACGATAGCCGCAGATGTCGGTGACGAAGGATTGCAGCGCCAATGCCGAAGGTCGCCGCAGCACGATAAATCGTTGCGGCGACGCGTCTTCGTCCTTGATCCTGTTTTCGGCGGGCATCGCCATCTCCCAGAGCAATTCCGGAAACCTGTATAACGGTTTCCCGTCCGGAATTGCTTAGAAACAGAGAGTTCGAGCGTTTCCGCGAAGACCGGCAACGCTCTGATAGCGGAAGCATAACGATTGCCCGCGGAAACCGAAAGCAGTGCGCTCCTGTCAGGCGCCGCGCAGCAGGCAGGCCGCCGCCAGGATGACATAGGCAAGTGTCATGACCCAGAAGGCAGAGATCGCACCGAGGCTGAACACACCAAGCGCCATCAGAACAGCGATGACGGCGATAACGACGGTGATGATGAAAACGATCTGGGTGGGTGCGCTGAGATTCATGTCTGGACCCTCTCTCCACATGATTCGTGCAACGCAATTCTATCAGCGGTTGCGCCGAAGCGGAATGCGATCGAAATGCAACCGTATTCCGCCCCATCTCTTTGTTTTGACGCGATTCCGGACACAAAACCGCTGCGTACTTTTGCTGGAATTGCTCTAGATCCCAATCAGGACGCGCAGTGGATTGGTCGGGTCGATCAGCAGTTTCGCGGCGAGCGCAACGCAGGTCAGCACCAGCAACGGCTTGATCAGCTTCGAACCGACACGAACAGCCAGGCTGGCACCGAGCCTGGCGCCAATGAACTGGGCGATGCCCATCACGATGCCGACCTTCCAGACGATGACGCCCACGGTTGCGAAGACCGCGAAGGCACCAATGTTGGAGGCGAAGTTAAGCAGCTTGGTGTGAGCGGTGGCTTTCAGCACGCCGTAGCCGGCGAGCGCCACGAAAGCCATCATGAAGAAGGAACCGGCGCCTGGGCCGAACAACCCGTCGTAGAAGCCGATTGCCGGAACGACGGTGAGGCCGAGCAGAAAGGGAGTCAGCCGCTCGGTGCGATCGACATCGTTCATGTTCGGCTTCAGTGCAAAGTAGAGCGCTATGGCGATCAGGATCAGCGGCAGCGCAGCGCGCAGCACATCGCCCGGCACGACGGTTGCGGCCAATGCACCGAGCACGCTGCCAATCAGGGACATCAGCGCCGAGGGCCATTGCTTCAGCGGATCGACCTGACCCTTGGCTGCATAAGCTAGCGTTGCCGAGCCTGAGCCGAACAGTCCCTGCAGCTTGTTGGTGCCAAGCGCTTCGATCGGCGAAAACCCCGCCAGAAGCAGTGCCGGAATGGTGATCAGTCCGCCGCCGCCGGCGATGGAATCGATGATGCCGGCCACGAAAGCGGCAAGGCCGAGCATGGCGATGGTTTGGATGGTGAGGTCGATCATCGGCGGAAAGACGCCAGGGAAGAGGAACAATCAGGCAGACTGCGGCGTTCGATCATAGCAGGCCCGTTTGCGCAAGGGCCAAACCACGCCGGAGCGCCGCGCGGCCTTCTGGACGCGCAAAGGTCGCTCCAGCACTTTGATTTGGCGCATGACCGGTGGCGCATGCCACCCCGGGTAGCGCATGGCACCCTAGGTGGTGCAGGCCGTCCCCTTTCCGAAAATCGATTCCGATTTTCGGGGTCATGCGCTAGGAATGAACATCGATTCGGGAGGACCGCGATGGCGATTGCGCTGCTGGACAGGATTCGTTCGATCTTCGAAGGCGACCCTGGCGTGCGCAAGGTGGCGGACGATCCGGTTCTGTCCGCCGAGCTCTTGATGCTGTTTCGTATGATCCTAGCGGATGGATCGGTCTCGGAAAGCGAGATGGCGGTGTTCCGCCGCATCTGTTCCGATTCTTTCGGCATCCCGGAAGACAGCGTCGACGCCGTGATCGAATACCTCAACGAGTATGGGTACGAGACCAACGGCTCGCAGGCGATTGCCATGTTCCGCGACCTCGATGTCGAGCGCCGGCGCCTGCTGGCCCAGCACATGGCCGAAATCGCCAAAGCCGACCGGCACCTCGCCGACAACGAGGTGAAGCTCCTGCGGCGCACGCTCGAATTGCTCGACATCAGCCCGGTCGACGTCGTGAAGTCGTAGCGGCAAGGGATGAGGGCAGCAGCGTGAGCTTTGCTGAAAGCTATCTCGGGCGACTGCGGCAGCTGGTCGGGAACCGGCTGGTTCTGGTGCCAGGCGCACGCATCGTCGTCGAGCGCGAGGACGGCCACATCCTTCTGCACAAGCGCACCGACTTCAACGCCTGGGGATTGCCTGGTGGCAGTGCCGAAGAAGGCGAGAACATCGAAACCATCATCATTCGCGAAGTCGCAGAGGAAACCGGGCTGATCGTGCGGGATGTCAGGCCTTTCGCCTTCGGCAGCGATCCCCGATACGAAACCTTCGAGTTCCCGAACGGGGACCGCACCCAGTTCTTCGCCCTGATCTTCTATACGCGTTCGTTCACCGGCGAAGCCGCCGTCATGGATGACGAGAGCAGCGCCGTCGGTTGGTTCTCTCCCGATGCGCTGCCTGACACCTTGCCCAATATGGCGCGCAGCATCGAGGCTTACGTTCGCTTCAGGAAGACCGGCGAATTTCAGATGATCTAAGGCGCTGGATGTGGCGGCGACGGAGGTGCTGCCTTCTGCGAAGACGCTTCGGCAATAAGCGTCAGCACTTCCTGGCAGGAGCGGACGTCGCCGAAGCTGCGATAGATGTTGTAGAGCGTGGCGTTGTGATCTTCGTCCCGCCGTGCGGCATTGGCGTCTGCGACCATGATGACACGCAACCCAACGGCATAAGCGTCGCGTGCGGATGATTCGCAGCAGATGTTGGTCACGGTTCCGGTGATCAGGACTGTATCGATACCACGCGCCTGAAGGTGCGACAGCAGGACCGACGACCCTGGAAAGAAGGCGCTGTACTGGCGCTTTTCGACAACGAGATCGCTGTCGGTTACCTCGAATTCGTGCCAGGGCCGTTCCCGAATGGGACCGCTTCCGCCTGACGCGCGGTGCAACTGCACTATTCTGGTCCCGAAAAACTCCTCCTCGATACGCGCATTGGCGGGTTCTGCCGATGGCACGACCCAGGCCACGCAGCCACCAGCATCGCGCAATGTCTGCGCCAGCCGGGTTATGTTCGGGATGATGCCGCGACAATAACCGTTCTGCGTGACAAATGACGGCACCATATCGATGACAACCAGTGCCGTGCGGCCCGGCACAAGGCTTTGATAAGCGTGGCGTCGTCCGCGCCGTTCCTCCTGCCGAGCATACTCGCGCGCTTCTATCTGCCAGCAGTGCAGCTTGGCGTCCGAGGTCAATGTTCTAACCCTGTTCCTGCATCTTCCTGGCGATCGCCCGATGGAGGTCGGGTGCTGCGGCAACGAGCGCTTGCGCGGCTTCCGATTGCGGGTGATCGAGGATTTCCTTTGTCACGCCGCGCTCAACGATGCGCCCTTCATGCATGACCAGCACCTCGTCGGTGATCGCGCGCGCGACGGTGAGGTCGTGCGTTATGAAAAGATAGGCGATGCCCAGCCGGCCATTCAACTCGGCGAAAAGGTCGAGGATCTGGGCGCGGATCGATACGTCGAGGGCAGAGACGGGCTCGTCGGCAACGATCAGCCTGGGGCGGGTGATGATGGCGCGGGCAATCGACAGGCGTTGGCGCTGACCGCCTGAGAATTCGTGCGGATATTTGTCGAGATCGTCAGGCCCAAGACCCACCTCGTTCAGAGCATGCGCCACCATGTCCCGACGTTCCGCGGGCGTCGGCTTCTTCTCCAGCAGGTGCAGCGGCTCGGCGACAAGCTTCTCGACCTTCTGGCGTGGATCGAAGGAGCCATAAGGGTCCTGGAACACCACCTGCATGTCGCGCCGGGCCGGTTTCAATTCCGCTTCGTTGCGATGGGAGATCGTCTCGCCGCGGAAACGGATTGCGCCGGCGCTCGGATTGTCGAGCGCCAGGATCATGCGCGCCAGTGTGGATTTCCCGCAACCCGAGCGGCCGACCAGGGCGACCGATTGCGCCGGCGCGATGTTGAGCGACACATTGTCGACGGCTTGGACAGGAGCGCCGCGGCCAAAGAATGATGTGCGGCGGCCCGGATAGAGGCGCGAAACGTTCTCGACGGAGACGAGCGGCTTTGTCGACGCTGGGCTGGCCCCGGCGATATTTGATCCAGCGATGTTTCTTTCTGAAGCCCCCCCCTCTGTCGCCTTCGGCGACATCTCCCCCTTGGGGGGGATGCGATGGCGTTTCGGCACATGCATTGATGCCAGGGCCAGTTGCCGCGTGTAGGGGTGCACCTGCCGGGACAAGGTCTGCGCGGTCTCGCCGGCTTCCATCACCTCGCCATGGCGCATGATGGTGATGCGGTCCGACATTTCGGTGACGACGGCCAGGTCGTGCGAGATGAGCAGCAGGCCCATGTCGTTTTCGCGTACGAGATCGCGCAGCAGATCCAGGATCTGCGCCTGCAGCACGACATCGAGTGCTGTGGTCGGTTCATCGGCGATGAGAAGCTTCGGCTTCAGGGCGCAGGCAATGGCGATGACGACGCGCTGGCGCTGGCCGCCCGAGAGTTCATGCGGGTAGCGCGTGAGGGGAAATTTGGCTTCCGGCAGTCCGACCCGGTCGAGGATTTTTCGCGCCCGGTCTTCCGCCTCGGCACGGCCGGCTTTGGTGTGCCAGCGAATGCCCTCCGCGACCTGTTCGCCGATCGTCTTGACCGGGTTGAGTGCCGTCATTGGCTCCTGGAACACCATGCCAATATCATCGCCGCGCAGGGCGCACATCTGATCCTCGGTGGCGGCAAGGACGTCGATGCCGTCAAAGCGCACGCTGCCGGTCGCCTTGGCCGTGAAAGGCAGCAGTTGCATCACGGTCATCGCTGTCATCGATTTGCCAGAGCCGGATTCTCCAACCAGGCCGACGACTTCGCCAGGCGCGACCGCAAGGTCGACGCCCTTCAGGATCGGCCGGTTGCCGATGGCGAGCGTCAGGTTTTCGATCTCGAGCAAGCTCATCGGCGGCGCCGTGATTTCGGATCGAGGATATCGGCGACGCCGTCACCCAGCAGGTTCAGGGCGAGAACGGTGATGACGATAGCCATGCCTGGAAAGATCGCCATCCATGGCGCCTGGGCCATGCGGGTCTGTGCCTCGAACAGCATGCGGCCCCAGCTTGGCATCGGCGGCTGAGCGCCCAGACCGACATAGGACAGGCTGGCCTCCGCCAGGATGCCAAGTGCGAACTGGATGGTGCCCTGCACCAGAAGCAAGGTCGCGATGTTGGGCAGGATATGTTCCAGCGTGATCAGAGCCTTGCTTTTGCCAGCAGCGCGGGCGGCGAGAATGTATTCGCGCGGCCAGATGGCGAGCGCACCGGCGCGGGCGACGCGGGCAAAGACCGGGATGTTGAAGATACCGATCGCAATGATGGCGTTGATAGCGCCCGGACCGAAGATCGCGGTGATCATGATGGCCGACAAAAGCGCCGGGAAGGCGAAGACGAGATCGTTGAGCCGCATCAACGCTTCGTCGATGAGGCCGCCACGCGCCGCGGCCCAGCACCCCAGCGGCACGCCGAGACCAATGCCTATGCCGACCGCGACCAGGGCAACGGCGATGGAGTTGCGCGCACCGATCATGATCATCGACAGAACGTCACGGCCGAAATGATCGGTGCCGAACCAGTGTGCGGCCGATGGCGCCAGCAGCTTGTCCGAGATCACAAGCCTGGTGACATCGTAGGGCGTCCACAGGAAGGAGAGGGCGGCCATTCCCGCCACCAGCAAGGTGACGAGGAAGCCAGCGATGAAGGACTTGTGGCGCAGGGCCTTGGCGGCCAGCGAAGCCGGGGTTTCGCGTGGGATTTCCGTCTGCAGCGTCACGACCGTCCCCGCAGGCGCGGGTCGACGATAGCATAGGAGAAGTCGACCAGAAGATTGACGAGGATCACGGTCGCGACCAGCAGCATGACGACGCTTTCGACGACAATCAGGTCGCGCTGCGTGATGGCCTGGAAGATGAGCCGGCCGAGACCCGGCAAATAGAAGACGTTCTCGATGATGATGGTGCCGGCAAGCAGGAAGGCGAACTGCAGGCCAAGAATGGTCAGCACCGGGATCAGCGCATTGCGCAGCGCATGCCGCCAGAGCACCGCGCGATAAGGCATGCCCTTGGCGCGGGCGGTGCGGATGTAGTCTTCCGACAGCACCTCGATCAGCGCCTGGCGGGTGACGCGCGCGAGAATCGCCGCCTGCGGCAGTGCCAGGGCAATGGCGGGCAGGATCAACGCCTTCAATGCAGGCCATACGCCGGCGCTCCAGCCCGGAAAGCCACCAGCCGGCACCCATTTCAGCCATACTGCGAAAAGGTAAATCAGAAGCAGCGCGAACCAGAAATTGGGTATGGCCACTCCGATCTGCGAAACACCCATCGAGACGGTGTCACCGAAGCGGCCCTGGCGCGCCGCGGCATAGAGGCCTACCGGAATGGCAATCAGCGTCGACAGGGTGAGCGCGATCAGGGCCAGAGGCAAAGAAACGGCGACGCGTTCGCGCACCAGATCGATGACCGGCACCGAGTAGGTGTAGGAGCGGCCGAAATCGAGCACGACGAGATTGCCGATCCAATGGAAATAGCGCAGCAGCAAGGGGTCATTCAGCCCCATCTGCGTGCGCACCTGCTGGACCTGCTCGGCGCTGGCATTCATGCCGAGCATCAGGCGCGCCGGATCGCCAGGCAGGATCTCCAGCACCGCAAAGACGACGATGGAGGCCAGCACCAGCGTGGCGAAGGCGATGGCGATGCGCTTGAGAAGATAAGCGGTCATGCACGGCATACCCTTCCTTCTCCCCGTTTGTGGGGAGAAGGCGGCCTGGCCGACGGGAGGAGAGGCAACATTATGTTCTGCAATGTCTGGCGCCGTCCCTCATCTGCCTGCCGGCATCTTCTCCCCGCGAAAAGGGAGAAGAACATTGCCATCAGTCGTTCCACTTCACCTTGGTGAGGTCGTTGGCGGGTACGGGCTGGTTCTGCCACAGGCCTTCGATCTTGGCATCCCAGACGCCGACCTTCGGCAATTCGAACAGGAAGCCCACCACGGCGTCGTCGGCGAGGATCTTCTGTGCCGTGCCGAGCAGTTCCTTGCGCTTGGTCTCGTCGGCGGTGACATCGAGCGCCTCGATCACCTTGTTGAACTCCGGGTTCTGGTAATTGAAGTAGTAGTCCTTGCGGGCATAGATGCCGATGTCGTTGGGCTCGACATGGGAGACGATGGTGAGGTCGTAGTCCTTCTTGGTGAAGACCTGGTCCAGCCACTGCGCCCATTCCACCGGAATGATCTCGGCCTCGATGCCGACATCCCGCAGTTGCGATGCGATGATCTCGCCGCCCAGGCGCGCATAAGGTGGGGGCGGCAGCTTCAGCGTCACTTTCGTGCCGCCTTCCAGGCCCGCTTCCTTGAGAAGTTTCTTCGCTTTGGCAGGGTCGTGCGGATAGGTGCCGGTCAGGTCGACATAATCCTTGCTGGATGGCGACATATGCGAGCCGATCGGCTGGCCGAGGCCTTCTGAAGCACCGTCGATGATGGCTTTGCGGTCAAGCGCATAGGAGATCGCCTGGCGGACCTTGAGCTGGTCGAATGGCGGCTTGCCGTTGTTCATCGCGAGAATGGTCTCGCCCTCGGTCGAGCCGACCACGACCTTGAAGCGTGGATCGGACTGGAATTGGGACAGGCTGTCGCTGGTCGGCATGTTGGGGAAAGCCTGCACGTCGCCGGACAGCATGGCCGGGACTGCCGCCGAGGCGTCGGGAATGAAGCGGAATTCCGCCTTGTCGAGGAAGACAGGATCGCCCCAATAATTGTCCGATTTCACCAGCGTGACGGAAGATCCCTTTGCCCAGTTCTGGAACTTGAAGGGGCCGGTGCCGATCGGCTTTTCCTTGTTGGTCTCGGCGCTTTCAGGCGCCACGATCACCGCATCACCCCAGCCCAGATTGTACAGGAAGGAGCCCTGCGGCTGTTTCAGCGTCACCCTGACGGTTGCCGGATCGACGACTTCGACGGTGTCGATGGCTGCAAAGAGCTGCTTCTGGGCGTTCTGTGAATTCTCGGCGCGGGCTCGGTCGAGCGAGAACTTGACGTCCGAAGCGTCGAAATCAGTGCCGTCGTGGAACTTCACACCCTTGTGCAGTTTGAATGTGTAGACTTTGCCGTCTTCTGAAATCGTCCAGCTCTCGGCGAGATCGGGCAACACCTCTCCGTTGGGTCCGATGCGGGTCAATCCCTCGAAGATGTTGGCATAGGTGACTTCGCGTATGGCAGCAGCTGCGCCGGCGGTAGGGTCGAGATGCGGCGGCTCCAGCACCATGCCAAGCACCAGATCGGTGCGGGCAGCGAACGCTGCCGTGCCTGAAGCAAGCGCCACCGCAGTGGCTGCCAAGACCGTCTTCCAGAGCCTCATCGCGATTCCCCTCATTATCCTGCTTGTTTAAGGTGTGTTGAGATTCAAACGACGCCGACCTGCAGATGGCAGCTTTCCGCGCTGCCGGTGCTCACGTACTTGAACGTACGCTCCGCTCCGGTTCTCGAAAGCCACCATTTTCGGCTCGTCCTGGTTTGAATCTCAGCGCACCCTAGCTCGGGCGGGATAGAAGCGTGAAATTCCAACGGAGTAAATCGCGTTTGTTTTCATCGATGATGCCGGTGAGGAAATCTTGTGCCAATATACCGGCTCTATCCGGTGCGCCACGACCGGCGGTGACGCGCCGCAGGCGGAGGGTGTGATGATGGATGCGGCAACACTCAAGACATTGCAGGCTCCCCTCAAGGAAGCCTATCGCGATATGCCGGAAAAAGCGCTCATCACCTTGCGTGCCAAAGGTTCGATCGACGACCAGTCGATCGCCTGCAAGGTGGAAACCGGCCGTGCCCTGGCAATAGCCGGCCTCCATCCGGCTACAGGTGGCAGCGGGCTGGAGTTGTGCTCCGGCGACATGTTGCTCGAGGCGCTGGTTGCCTGCGCGGGCGTGACACTGAAGGCTGTCGCGAGCGCGCTCGAATTCAGACTGGACGGCGCCACGCTAGTCGCGGAGGGCGATCTCGATTTTCGTGGCACTCTGGGCGTCGCCAAGGACGCGCCGGTCGGATTCAGGGCGATAAGGCTGGGGATCGAATTGCAGACCGACGAACCGCAGGAGCGCATCGATTCGCTGGTGAAACTCACCGAACGCTATTGCGTGGTGTTCCAGACGATCAACCAGCGGCCGCAGCTGTCGGTCGCGGCGCGGCGGCTTTAGAGCGTTTCCGTTTTTCACGGAAATGCGGAAACGCTCTAAGTTTTGTTTTCGTCGCTTTTTTGTAACGCCAAGTGATCCCACCTGGCTACAAAATGCTCTAGCTCCGTCCACCCCGTAACAGCACGTTCAGCCCGATCGCCATGACCTTGGCCGATTGCACCATGTCCTCGATGCCGACCCATTCGTCGGGCCGATGGGCAAGGTCGAGGATACCCGGGCCGTAGGCGATGCAATCGAACAGGTGGCCGATGCGGGCAACGTGTTTCTGGTCGTAGGTGCCAGGAGAGATCACATAGTCGGGTTCGCGCTCGAACACCTGCATGATGCCCTCGGCGACCGCCTTGACGACCGGTGCGTCGCGCTCGGTCATGGTCGGCTGCACTTCCATGACGTCGCGGATGCGATAATCGAATTTCGCTCGCTCACGCTTCAGCCGGTCGAGAATATCGACCACTTCGCGCTTCACCTCATCGAGTTTTTCTTCGAGCAGGAAGCGGCGATCAATGGTGAGGCGGCAGGAATCCGGCACGTTGGGAGAGGGGAGCCCCGGCCGGAAATCCTCGGTCTGGCCACCGTGGATCGAATTGATGTTCATCGTCGAACGCCGCGCACCTTCGGGGACCACCGGCATCGACGTCTGCTTGCGGTCCAGCGCGGGAAAGAGGTCGGCCTCGAAAGCCGCGAGAACGGCGCCCATATGACGCACCGCATTGTCGCCGAGGAAAGGCATCGAGCCGTGAGCGATCTCACCCAGCGTCTCGATCTCGGCCCACCAGACGCCGCGATGCCCAAGGCAGATGCGTTCCTTGTTGAGGGGCTCGGGGATGATGACGTGGTCTACCCGGGGCTTCGAGAAGTAGCCCTTGCTGGCCAGGTAGGCGACGCCGCCGAAACCACCGGATTCCTCATCCACCGTTCCTGAGATCTCGATGGCGCCAGGGAAATCCGGATAGGCCTCCATGAAGGCTTC
Source organism: Mesorhizobium sp. EU05-FHT14A09 (assembly GCF_058790995.1). Taxonomy (NCBI): domain Bacteria; kingdom Pseudomonadati; phylum Pseudomonadota; class Alphaproteobacteria; order Hyphomicrobiales; family Phyllobacteriaceae; genus Mesorhizobium; species Mesorhizobium sp. EU05-FHT14A09. The sequence goes on along the minus strand of NZ_JBYTDF010000002.1, from coordinate 572,565 downwards.
GACCGCGATGATCGAGGCCGCAAGCCCGCCCTTCATGTCGCAGGCACCGCGACCATAGACGCGCCCGTCTTTCACCACGCCGGCAAAAGGATCGACAGTCCAGCCTTCGCCCGCCTCGACCACGTCGATATGCGAGTTGAAATGCACGGTAGGGCCGGGCGTGCGACCGTCGAAGCGGGCAACCACGTTGACACGTGGATAGCGATCATTGTCGCCCGGTGTGCCTTCGCCACGGATCAGCTCGATCCCGAAACCACGTTTTTTCAAACGCTCGGCGATGAATTCCGCGCAGGGCCGATAAGCCTCGCCCGGCGGGTTCACTGTGGGAAAACGGATCAGGTCGGCGGTCAGCGCGACCAGGTCGTCGGTGCGCGCTTCGACGCCTCGTAAGAGTCGGTCGGTCATCGCGGAAGTTGAGCAGGGAAAGCCTATCCCATGCAAGTGCCTGCTCGTTGATCCAGCTGGCGGTGTTTCGTGCGTTGGAAGCCGGCAAAATGGTTCACATTCGCGTCAACGGCCCGGTCATATGCACCAGGTCTCTTGTGTAAAGCAGATCACTGTTCTTTTAACCTTTGAAAGATAAAGTGAGAGATCGGAATTCTGGGGAAGCAATGCAGGGAGAGGGGCCAGACTCATGAAGAAGTCTGTTCTTGTGGGGGGTATTCTAGGAGCGGTATTGTTGGTGAGTGCTGCCGAGAGCCGTGCCGACGGCCTGGTCGCCAGGGTCAACATATCGACGCAGACGATGACGGTAAGTCGCTACGGCGAGGTCCTTTACCGCTGGAATGTGTCAACGGCCCGAAAGGGTTACGTCACGCCGAGCGGCAGCTGGAAACCGAAGCGTCTGCACAAGATGTGGTATTCCAAGAAATACGACAACTCGCCCATGCCGTTCTCGGTCTTTTACAATGGCGGTTATGCCGTGCACGGCACCAATGCTGTCCGGCAACTTGGTCGTCCGGCTTCGCACGGCTGCGTGCGTCTGGCCACCGCCAATGCCGCGACCTTCTATTCGCTGGTTCGCGAAGTCGGCATGAACGATACGCGCATTGTCGTCACATATTAGGTTGTAGCCTCTTGAGCGCGGTGTCAAAGCCGCGTCGGGGGTGACCTGTCATAACGGATTGCGGCGCGGCGGTAGTCCTTGAGCCTGATAATACGCTCAATGGAGTCCGGCGCGTCGTTTGCTGAAGACGAACAACGAGTAGCATTGATGATGCTCGACCAATCACGGAAGTCCGGCAGCCGTGATCCAGCGATCACCATCCGTCGCATACTCAAGGTCAACCACGCAGGCGAATTTGGCGCAATTCGGATTTATGGCGCCCAGATTGCGGTCGCGCGGCGGCTGTTCCCTGATATCGTGCCGCTGCTGAAAGACATGCGCGACGACGAAATCGATCATTGCCGTCTGTTTCGCGATGCAATGCCTGCCAGATGCGCCAGACCCTGCCGCGTCATGTCGCTCTGGAGCCTCGGTGGCTACGTGCTCGGCTTTCTGACCGCGCTCTGCGGTCGCAACATGGTCTGGATTTGCACGGAAGCCGTCGAAAGTACGGTTCATCGCCATCTGGAAGATCAACTGACCTTTCTCGCCTCGCGCGATCCGGACCTTCACGCCCTTATCGCTTCGATACAGGAACAGGAATTGGCGCACCTGCGCGAAGCCGAAAAGAACCAGAACAGGCAAGGTCTGAGCCATGCCATGTTGTTGCCCGTCATAGGCGGCCTTACCGACCTTATGATCTGGCTTTCGACATGGGGTGATTCAACCTGGATGCGTGCGGAGATGGCCCGAGCCAGAAAGACGGACTAGGCGTCCATGCTCGTTTGTCAGGCGCTTCACCGGCCCGGCTGTCGACGGCAATGAAGATGGGCTGCCACGAGGCAGCCCATCCACAAATTCCACAAAGCTTACGGCCTGACTGCGGTGACTTCGATCTCGACGAGGAAACCGGGTGCCGCAAGGCCGGCGACCTGGAAGACCGAGCGTGTCGGCAGGTTCGGCTGTTCCTCGGTACCGAAGAACTGAGTGTAGCCTTCCATGAAGCCGCCGAAGTCCATCTTGCCGCCCTTGGCCGGGTCACCGACCAGGAAGACCTGCATCTTGACGACGTCGCCCATCTTGAGGTCGAGGCCGGCAAGCGTCTTTTCGATCGACTTCAGCACCGACTCGGTCTGTGTCTTGGTGTCGCCATAAGCAGCAAGCGAACCCTTTTCAGCTTTTTCGTCAGCGACCGAGGGTACCGCCCCGCTGACGTAAACCGTGGTCTTGCCCGCCGGAACTTCGACCGCCTGGGAGATCGGGAAGTCCGAGTTCGGGATCTTGTGACGGATGACGTCTTGCGCCATCGCGCCGCCGGTCATGGCCATCAGTGCCGCAATCAAAGCGGCGCCGGTCCGTGCTTTCATAGCCGGTGTTCTCCTTCTTGCTGATAATCTGGGGCGAGGTGGGCCCTGAAGCCCACTTCTGGTCGTTTATTAGCGGGCGTCCTTCACGTCCTGTGCAGTCGCGGCATCCTTGTAATCATTGCCGAAATGCGTGCGGACGTAGTTCACCACAGCAGCAACCTGTTCGTCGTCGAGCATCTGGCCGACGGGCGGCATGCCCTTCTGACCATGCAGGATGACATAGATCGGGTAGCCGGCCGATTCCAGGTTGGTGTTCTTGGCAAGTGCCGGATACTTGCCGGCGCCGACCGCTCCTTCGCCCTTTTCCATATGACAGGCCTGGCAAAGGTTGGCGTAGAGGGCTTCCCCTGTCTTCTGGGAAAATGTGTTGCCGGTGGAGAAGGTGGCGCCCGCCGAGTCGGCGAAAGCCGCAGAACTGGAGAGTGCCGTGAGGATTGCCGCGGTCGCGGCGAGGCCGAATGGCCTGTTTGTCTTGGTAGTCATGATGACGTGCCTTGCAAAATTGAGGGAAAGAGGGATGGGCCGTGCGGCCGTCACCCCTGCAGAACGCGTTTATGCAGGCGCTCGATGGCGTTCAGGGCCGAGAGAATCGCTCCTTCCTGCCAGGCAGGAATGTAAGAGGCATGCTCGCCGGCCAGCATGATGCGTCCGTCGAGCTGGCACAGGTTGTCGTAGTGCTCCTTGCGGGCCTCTTCGGTCCAGTCACCGGCGCAACCCAGCGTGTAGGGCGAGCGATGCCAGGCCCAGGATACGCCGTTTTCAAACTCATCCTTGTACTGCGGATGGATCTGGCTGCCGTATTCGACCGCGCGCTTGACCCGGTCCTGTGGCGACATCGCCGTGAATTCGTAGGAATTCGGGCCATTCCAGGTGTAGCAGCCAAGCAGCACAGCCTTGCCGGTCGTGTTGAAGCCAGTGCTGGGATAGGAGATCTGCGTGATCGGCAGGTCGGTGTAGGAAACGCCGCCGAAGATGAGGTCGTCTTCTTCCCAGAAACGGCGCTTAAACTGCAGGCCGACCTTGACGGACGAAGCATAGGGCACGGCCGCGATGGCCGCCTGCATTTCGCCACTGACCTTGATGTCGATCTGGCTCAGGATGGTCAGCGGGATGGTGCAGATGCACCAGTCGGCACTCGCCTCCTGCGTGGCGCCGGGCTTGGTCGTATCCTCGTAGGTGACCGTCACGCCCTTTTCGTTCTGGTCGATCTTGGTCACCTTGGCATTGAAGGTGATCAGGTCGCCGACTTCCTTGGCGAAGGCTTCGCCGACTTTGCCCATGCCGCCTACGGGCTGGAACATGGTGGTCTGGAATTCGTAGAGCGCGAAATTGGCGAGGCTGCCCCAGAGTTTGGACTTCAGGATGTCGGACAGCCCGATCGGATCGCCGGGAACGGGTGCCGCGCCGAGGCCGCCGCCCGGGTCCTTCTCGTAGCCGCGATATTCCGCGGAGGTCAAGGCCTTGGCATAGGCGTAGTCCTTATCGAGCGCCCCCCACGATTTGAGCGCTTCGAGGAGCATTTCCTGGTCTTCCTTGGTGACGTCACCCTCGAGCTTGCCCTTCTGGGTGACCTTGGCCAGCAACTCGGATGTATGGCCCTGGAAATCGGTCTTGATGTCGCGCACACGCTGCGGCTTGCCGCCGAAAGCCGTCGAAGAATGCAGGAAAGCATTGTGGTTGATCTGCTGGAACGGCTCCAACTGGACGCCCAGTCGCTTGCAATAGTCGAGCAAGCCGTTGTGGTGGTACGGGATACGCCACGGGCCGAGATTGACGTAGAGGCCGTCTTCGAATTCGCAGGTCTGCTTGCCGCCGCCAAGTTCACTGAACGTGTCGCCGCCGCGCACTGTCCAGTTACGGCCGCCGGCGCGGTTGTTGTATTCCAGAATCTTCACCTTGTAGCCGGCTTGGCGCAGCTCCAGCGCCGCCGTCATGCCGGCGAGGCCGGCGCCCAGGATCAGCACGGTGGCGCCTTTCGGATCGCCTTCCAGCTTGATGCGCCCCTTGTAGCCGGACTCGGCCGCGAGGCCCATTGTGGTCATGGCCTGGTACATGGCAGCGGACCCCGCCGTCATGCCAATGAGCGTGAGCAGCTTGCGCCTGCTCAATCCATTAAGTGTATGATTCTGTAACACGTCTAGTCCTTTCTGGCCGCCAATAGCGGCGTCCGCCCCTGCCGGAAGCACCCCCGTTCCATCCAGCAGCACGGTCGAAGCTAGGACGCTGCCAAAGCAAGTCAACGCGGCGCCGGGAGATGGTTCAACGGATGCAAGTGAATTGGCGCAAACCGCGAACTCGCCATTCGGGCGGTGTGGGCGGGTATTTTCCCGATTTATCAATGTGATGGGAGAATGTGCTCAAATAGCCATTACCCATGGATGAAATTGCTGTCGGGAACCCTGTTCGCGCATTTCCTTTCCGATTGTGTGCCGGTACGTTTCGACGTGGAGGAGTTCGCTCGATGAATCGCACCGAACGGGTGGCGCTGTCCGAACCGATAGCCGACGAGGTCCGCAAGACGACCTGCTACATGTGCGCGTGCCGGTGCGGCATCAACGTGCACATCAAGGACGGCAAGATCCGCTACATCGAAGGCAATCGCGACCATCCGGTCAACAAGGGGGTGCTGTGCGCCAAAGGGTCGGCGGGCATCATGCAGCATTACGCTCCGGCGAGGCTGCGCGCGCCGTTGAAACGGGTGGGACCGCGCGGCTCCGGCGAATTCGAGGAAATCAGCTGGGACGAGGCGCTTGAGATCGCCGGCGGCTGGCTCGACGGCGTGCGCCGCGACGATCCGAAAAAGCTTGCCTTCTTCACGGGACGGGACCAGTCGCAATCCCTTACCGGTTTCTGGGCGCAGCAGTTCGGTACGCCGAACTACGCCGCACATGGCGGCTTCTGCTCGGTCAACATGGCCGCCGCCGGCATCATGACGATTGGCGGAGCATTCTGGGAGTTCGGCGCGCCGGACTGGGAGCGCACCCGGTTGTTCGTGCTGTTCGGAGTGGCGGAAGACCACGATTCGAACCCGATCAAGATGGGCATCGCCAAGTTGAAGCAGAACGGAGCCCGCTTTGTTTCGGTCAACCCGGTGCGGACCGGCTATTCAGCTGTTGCCGACAACTGGATCGGTATTCGCCCGGGCACGGACGGGCTGCTGATCCTGGCCATCGTGCACGAACTGCTCAAGGCGCGACGCATCGATGTCGACTATTTGGTGCGCTACTCCAACGCCACATGGCTGGTCGTCGATGCCCCCGGCACTGCCGAGCACGGTCTATTTGCGCGCGATGGCGACGGCAGGCCACTCGTCTTCGAGAGTGTTACGGAACAGGTCGTCGCGGTCGGCAGCAAGGGAGCGAGGCCCGCACTTTCCGGGCGCGTGCAACTCACCGACGGCCGCTTCGCGGTACCGTCCTTTCAGTTGCTCGCGGAAAAATACCTCGATCCGAAATACGCGCCGGAGGCCGTTTCCGCCGAAACGGGTGTGGCTGCGGACACGATCCGCGGGCTTGCAGCGGAAATCGGCCGGGTCGCGTTCGAGGAAGCCATATCGATCGAGCAGCCATGGACGGATGTGCATGGCCAGCGTCACGAGGGTTTCATCGGGCGGCCGGTGTCATTCCACGCCATGCGCGGGTTGTCGGCTCATTCCAACGGTTTCCAGACAGCCAGGGCGCTGCACATGCTGCAGGTGCTGATCGGCGCGGTCGATTGTCCCGGCGGTTTTCGGTTCGAGCCGCCTTATCCCAAGCCTGTCTCCGCGCATCCGACGCCGCACGGCAGAGCCGAGCATTTCGGATCGAACAAGCCGCTTTCAGGACCGCATCTCGGTTTTCCGCGCGGGCCGGAAGACCTCCTGGTCGATGCCGAAGGGCGACCGACGCGCATCGACAAGGCATTTTCCTGGGATGCACCGTTCTCGGTGCATGGGCTGATGCACATGGTGATCGCGAATGCCCATGCCGGCGATCCATACCCGGTCGACGTGCTGTTTCTCTACATGGCCAACATGGCCTGGAACTCCTCGATGAACACGGCGGGCGTCATCCGCATGCTGGAGGACAAGGACCCGGCAACCGGCGACTACAAAATCCCGAAAATCATCTATTCCGACGCCTATGCCTCCGAGATGGTTGCTTATGCCGACCTCGTCCTACCCGACACGACCTATCTGGAGCGCCATGACTGCATCTCGCTGCTCGACCGGCCGATTTCGGAACCGGATGCCGTGCAGGACGCCATTCGCTGGCCGGTGATCGAACCGGACCGCAATGTGCGCGGTTTCCAGAGCGTGCTGATCGACCTCGGAGCGCGGCTGCGTCTGCCCGGTTTTGCCGACAATCACGGCAAGCCGCTCTACAAGGATTATGCCGACTACATCGTTCGCCATGAACGCCGGCCGGGCATTGGCCCGCTGGCGGGGTTCCGTGGCCTGACCGGCGACCGCGTTGGGCGCGGCGCGACAAATCCGCAGCAGTTGCAGCGCTATATCGAGAACGGCTCGTTCTTCTCCGCGCATATTCCGATGGAGGCGCAGTTCTTCAAACATGCCAACCAAGCCTACCAGGACTTCGCGGTGCGCTTGGGCTTCTTCGACACCCCCCAGCCGGTAACGTTCCAGCTCTACCAGGAATCGCTGCAGAAGTTCCGGCTGTCCGCTGAAGGCTTGCGCGAGCCGCTGGCGCCGGAGACGCACCGGCAGCGTATCCTCGATGCTTTCGACCCGTTGCCCGACTGGTATCGACCGTTCGGCGAGGCGATGGTCGACCGGCAGGAATTTCCCTACCACGCCATCACCCAGCGCCCGGCTGCGATGTATCATTCCTGGGGTTCGATGAATGCGTGGCTGCGGCAGATCCATACCGCCAACCCGCTCTATGTGCCTGAACAGATCTGCGAGCAGCTGAGCCTCGTCGATGGGGACTGGGTGTGGCTGATCTCACACCACAGCCGCATAAAGGTGCCGGTAGCGCGGATGGCGGCGGTGAATTCCTCGACGGTGTGGACCTGGAACGCCATCGGCAAGCGGGAAGGGGCGTGGGGGCTGAATCGCAATGTTCCGGAGGCGCAAAAAGCCTTCCTGATGAATCACTTGATCCACGAACTTCTTCCGCCGAGGCAGGACGGGCTCCGCTGGTCGAATTCCGACCCGATCACCGGCCAGGCGGCCTGGTACGACCTCAGGGTCCGTATCGAGAAGGCCGACAAAGGGGCGGTGAGCGAGCCACATTTCCCAGCTATCGCCGAGCCTGACGGGGAGCCGCCAAGTCCGGCGGAACTGCGCTACGGGCAGGAGTGGGCACAATGACCAGCCTGCCTGTACAGCCGACGGCAAGGAAGCTCGGCCTCGTCATCGACCTCGATGTCTGTGTCGGCTGCCATGCTTGCGTGGTGAACTGCAAGGAATGGAATACCGGCGGCTACGGCGCTGCCTTGTCGGACCAGCAACCCTATGGCGCCGATGTCTCGGGCGCATGGCTGAACCGGGTGCATTCCTTCGAGGTGGTGCCGGCGGGCGGTGAAATCGTCGGCGAGGCAGGCGACGCTCGCATCGTGCATTTCCCCAAATCCTGCCTGCATTGCGAAGATGCGCCCTGCGTGACTGTGTGCCCGACCGGCGCTTCCTACAAACGCGCCGAGGACGGCATCGTGCTGGTCGACGAGGACAAATGCATCGGCTGCGGCCTTTGTGCCTGGTCGTGCCCTTACGGCGCGCGCGAGATGGATCTCGCTGCCGGCGTGATGAAGAAATGCACGCTGTGCATCGACCGGATCTACAATGAGACGATCGAGGAAGTAGACCGGCAGCCGGCCTGTGTGCGGACCTGCCCGGCCAATGCACGGCATTTCGGCGATCTTGGCGATCCGTCCTCGGCCGTCTCGATCCTGGTCGCCGAGCGTGGCGGTATCGACCTGATGCCGGAGCAGGGAACGCGCCCGGTGAACAAATATCTGCCACCCCGGCCGAGGAAGCCACTGGCCGCGTGCGCCGGCCAAGTGGCTCGGGGCGAGGACACCAGCGGCGCGACGGGCTTCTTTGCCTGGCTCGACGGCATGCTGGACCGTATCTGATCCATGCATCCGGCTGCATCCATCATCGCCTTCACAGTGCTATCGGGCCTCGGCTACGGGCTAGCGGCTATCCTGGGAATCGGGTTGCTCGACCCAGCGGCAATCGCGACCAAGGCAGCCCATGTCCTTGCGTTGGGCCTGATTGCCTGCGGGCTGCTGTCCTCGACGCTGCATCTCGGCAATCCGCAACGCGCCTGGCGCGCGTTCTCGCAATGGCGCTCGAGCTGGCTGTCGCGGGAGGGCGTGCTGTCGGTCATTGCTTTCGTGCCTTTGACCCTTTCGGCATGGCTTTGTGTTGTCGAAGGACGCTACTCCGCACCAATCGGGCTTGCCGGGTCGGCATTGTCGCTTGCCACCGTCTTCTGCACCTCGATGATCTATGCCTCGCTGAGATCGGTGCAGGCCTGGCATACGCGACTGACGACGGTCTGCTATCTGTTGTTCGCGCTGGCAGGAGGGGCGCTGCTGGGCAGCGCATTCGGGTTGGCGGGCAGCGGAACGGCAAGCCTGGTGCTGTTTCTTGCGCTGGTGTTGTCGATCGCGGCCTGGACGGCCAAGATCGCCTGGTTGCGCCATCTCGATACCCTCCAGCCTCTGTCGACACCGGAAAGCGCTACGGGTCTCGGCGCGATCGGTCGTGTCCGGCTGTTCGAGCGGCCGCATGTCACCGAGAATTACCTGACCCATGAGATGGGTTTCCGCGTGGCCCGAAAACACGCCGCCAAGCTGCGCAGGCTTGCGCTGCTGTTGGGCGGATTGCTGCCGGGAGGGCTGGTGTTTCTGGTGCTGGCCGTGCAGATGGCCGGCGAAGAAGCCGGGGTCGTGTCAATGCTGACGGTGGTGGCTGCGGTGCTGAGCCATGCTGTGGGGATGGTGACCGAACGTTGGCTGTTCTTCGCCGAGGCGCGTCACGCAGTGATGAATTACTATGGCGGCTAGAGCTAGGCACGCAAGTTCGCTATCGCCCGCCGCCGTCAGGTTGCGTGATCGATCGGCTTAGCTGCCGGCTACGGCAGGCTTGGCCATCTTTTTCTTGCGCACGCTGCGCAGACGTTTGGCCAGCCGCCGCAATGCCGCGAATTTCTCGCCCGGCTTTGCCGGTTGCTGGCTGCCCCACGGCGTCCATAGCCCCGGGTCTTTCTTCCTTGTGTGTTCGTCCGTCATCGCCCTGCCGCCCTGCCTGTGACCGCACTGTCGATTACAAAAGTTAATGATCAAGTGTGGCAGAAGTTGCGAGTTTAGGCGATCCTTGTCTGCAATGCCTGTCACATTCGCGCGAGGATTGTGCGCGTCGCAGAGATTTCGCCGCCAGATCGAAAATGTGAGCGCGATGGATCGACCTTCAGCTGCATCTTACCGCTTCGGGCGTGTCCGCGAAGACCAGCGCCCCCAGCTTCGCTGATCTTCGATTCGTCAGTTTTTTGCTCTGGTTCTCTGCTTTGCGCAGTTCCGGACGGAAAACCGCTACGCACTTTTCCTGAAATTGCTCTAGCGGGTGCGGCCCCTGATCTGCCAGCGCTTGTGGAACCACATCCACTGCCCTGGGTCCTGACGCACCCAGCCTTCGACCGTGTCGTTCATCAGTTGGACCATCGCGGCCACATCCAACTGACCGGCGGCGTTGCGCGGCAATTCGAGCTTGTCACACAAAGTCAGCCGAAAGCGGTTGCCGGGGAGGCGCACCGAGAAGACAGGATAGACGTCGCAGTCGAACTGACGGGCCAGCTTCGGCACCAGCGGGCTGGTCTGACACGGCTGGCCGAAAAAGGTGGACAGAACGCCGTTGGTGAACTTCTGGTCGACGAGGGCGCCGACATTGCCGCCACGCTCCAGGACCTGCGCCATGGCAAAGGAGACACCGTTCTTGGAGGCGAGCAGTTCGCCCATCGTCGCGGCGCGCGTGCGGAAGATATATTCAGCGAGGTAAGGGTTGTTCGGCGCCCGGAACAGCGCCGAAACCGAGAGATCGAACGTAGCAGCCGCGACCGGCAATAGCTCGAAATTGCCCATATGCGCGGTGAAGAAGATGTGCGGCTTCTTCTCGTCGCGGATCTTCAGGAACAGTTCCTTGCCGATGACCTCGACGCGACCGGGTGTCTCGGCGTCGGGGTCGTAGTCGAACAGCTGTTCGAGGAAGACATATTCACCCGCCAGCCGGCCCATATTTCCCCACATGTCCGAGGCGATCTTTTCGATCTCGGCGTCGCTCTTGTCGGGATAGGCATTTTTGAGGTTGGCAATGGCGACACGGTGACGCCCCACCTTGGGGCCGATCGTGCGCGCTGCGCGGTCGATGAAGTTGAGGGCGCGATCCGGCGGCAGCATACGCATGATCGCCAGGATCGCCATCGCGACGCGCGCGGTAAGCCAGTATTCGGCAACTTTCAGCCCGCGCAGCGTCTTGTAGACGAGGGGGCGCAGCATTGGTTCGCGCGCGTCGGCCATCAGCCCACGCGCAGGATGATCTTGCCGAAAACGTCACGGCCTTCCATGCGCTTCAGCGCCGCGTCGATGCCGTTGAAATCGACTTCGGTGTCGATCACCGGTGCGACAAGGCCGGCTGCCATCTTTTGCATGGCGTTCGCCATGTTCTCCATGCGGCAGCCGAAGGACCCGAGCAGTTTCAACTGCTGCTGGAACAGCATCATCAGGTTCACTTCGGTCGAAACGCCGGAAGTCGAGCCACAGGTGACGAGACGGCCGCCACGCTTCAGCGAAAACATCGAGCCGGCCCAGGTGTCCTTGCCGACATGCTCGAAGACGACGTCGACGCCCTTCTTCCTGGTGATCTTGCGCACCGCGCCTTCGAAACGGTCTTCGCGGTAGTTGATGACGTGATCGGCGCCGAGCGCCTTGGCCTTTTCGATCTTGTCATTGGAGCCGACCGTGGTGATGACGGTGCAGCCGATCTTCTTGGCGAGCTGGATGGCAGCCGAACCGATGCCGGAGCCGCCGGCATGAACCAGGATCGTTTCGCCGGGTTCCAGTCTGGCGTTGTCGAACAGCATATGCTCGACAGTGCCGAAAGTAACCGGCGCAACAGCCGCGCCGACGGCATCGACGCCGGGAGGTGCCGGAACCAGCAGGCGAGCCGGCAGGTTGATCTTCTCCTGCGCGAAGCCATCGAGATGGAACCCGTGTACGCCACCGACATGTTCGCACAGATTGTCGCGCTTCTCACGACAAGCGCGGCACAACCCGCAGGTGCGTGCGCCATAGATCGAGACCAACTGGCCCGGAACCAGGTTGGAGACGCCTGGGCCGATCGCCTCGACCTCACCGGATGCCTCCGCGCCGACCGTCAACGGCAGCTTGCGCTTGGCGAAGGCCATGCCACGCCAGCCCCATACGTCGATGTGGTTCAACGCCACGGCCTTGATGCGCAGCGTCACTTCACCGACGGCAGGAGGCGGGGGAGGAGCGACGTCGACCAGTTCCAACCGGCGATCCTCGATGAGTTGCAGTGCGCGCATGTGATCTCGCGTCCAGTTCGTCTTAGAGAGTGCAATAGGGGAATGGGGCAGTAGGGCAACAAAATGCCCTATTCCCTTATTGCCCTAGTGCCTTTGCTGAGAGGCGCCTTAAACGGGTTCCCGTGCCATGACAAGGCAGGTGTTCTGGCCGCCGAAGCCGAAGGAGTTGGACAGAACCGTGCCAACCTTCGCCTCGCGCTTCCTGTTCGGCACGACATCCAATGCAATCGCCGGATCGGGATTGTCGTAGTTGATGGTGGGCGGAATGACACCTTCACGCATGGTCATCAGCGAGAAGGCGGCTTCAATGGCACCGGCCGCCGACAAGGTGTGGCCGATCATCGACTTGTTGGACGAGATCGGGATCTGGCTGATCCGCTCGCCGAAAACCGTCGATAGAGACAGATGCTCCATCTTGTCGTTTTCCGGCGTCGAGGTGCCGTGCGCGTTGATGTAGTCGATCTCGTCCTCGGAAAGTCCGGCATCGGCGAGCGCTGCCTTGACCGCGGCAATCGCCGGCGAGCCGTCCGGCTTGGACCGGGTACGGTGGAAATCGTCGGCTTTCTCACCGCAGCCGCGCAGGATGCCGAGCACGGTGGCGCCGCGTGCGAGCGCGCTTTCGAGTGATTCCAGCACAAGAGCGGCCGAACCTTCGGCCAGAACGAAACCGTCGCGGTCCTTTGAGAAAGGCTTGGAGGCCTTTTCCGGAACGTCGTTGGAGGTCGAAAGCGCGGACAGCAGCGAGAAGCGGATCAACGCCTCGGCCGTGGCCGAGCCGTCAGCGCCGACCGACAGCGCGCGCTCACATTCGCCGCGGCGGATCGCTTCGACCCCAAGCTGGATTGCAGTGGCGCCGGAAGCACAAGCGGTGGACAGAGTGATCGGCAGCCCGATGGTGCCGAAAGCGTCGGAGAGGCGATCGGCAATCGTGCCGAACTGCGCGGAATCGAACATGTCCGACGAGTTCAGCCCGCGCGCCACTTCGAGGATGCGCTCGGAGGCGTCTGCTCGGTCGCCGCCTTTGTAGAGAGCCAGCCGGTCGCGCCAGTCGAGCTCGACGGGCGGCGAAGCGAGAAAGAGCGGACCGCCGAAATTCTCAGGGTCGATGCCGGCTTCGGCGACCGCTTCGCGCGCCGCGGTCTCAGCCAGCTCGTAGGTGAGGGCGCTGGCCCCCTTGCTGCTCGACGGCAGGAAGTCGACCATGCCGGAAATGCGGGTGTTCAACTGGTCGATGGGAAAGCGGGTGATCGGATGGATGCCCGACTTTCCGGAGGTCAGTGCCGCCCAGTTGTCAGCCTTGCCGACACCCAGCGACGTGACCACGCCGATCCCGGTGACCGCGACCACCGGCCTGCCCAGATGATCCTTCAGCTTTGCCATGCCTCAATCCTTGACCTTAGAGCAATCCAGCAAAAGTGCGTTGCGATTCTGCGCCCGGGATTGCGTAAAACAAAGAGATAGAGCGTTTCCGCGTTTCCGTTAAGAACGGAACCGCTCCAGTTGCCTTGTGGCGGCGATCCACCCGCCGCCTGGCGGCCGCTTGGTACCGCTCAAGCAGCGCTGACCAGCGCCAGGCCCTCGAATTGGTGATAGCCGACCGCCGTTGCCAGTACCTGCTCGGGGATTCCGTCGAAATTGCGCTCGAACGCCGCATCGAAGACGGGATAAGGCGCCTTGTTGTGAACGGCGAGTGCGGCGAGCGCCACCGCGAAGGGGAACTGCGCTTCCTTCATGTGGCCGGTCAGCGTGCCGAAGCCGCGGGCGCTCAGGCCGGCTGCATCGATCGCTGCCTTCTCGGCCGACGTTGCGGCATGGCCGCCGGAAGCGCCGGAAAGTGCGAGCAACTGGCCTTGCGGCAGATTGGCAGCCTTGAGCAGCGCCTCGATGGTCGAGCCCAGCTCACCACGCTTGCGACGGGCGCGTCCAGAGCGGACCGGACCGAGTTCGGCATAGATGCGGGCGCCGCGCTTTTCGGCATGCTCGCGGCTTTCCAGGACCAAGAACGCACCACCCGAACCGGAAACGACGCCGCCGCCTTCCGAGCCCGAACGCTGCCAGACTGGCTTCCAGTCGCCCCTGTGCAGATAGGCGCCCAGCTCGTAGCCGAGCAGCATGTCCGGGTGTTCGGTCTGGAAGGCCCCGCCTACCAGCATGTGCGTGGACTGGCCGGATCGGACACGCGCGGCTGCCGTCTCGACAGCGGCTACGCCAGCACCTTCCTCGCCCATGAAGGTGCGCGAGGAACCGGTGACCTTATGCACGATAGAGATGTTGCCGGCGAGCAGATTGGACAGCTGCGCGAGGAACAGCGTCGGCCTGAGCTCGGTGGTCAGCTTTTCGTTGAGCAGGATATCGAAGTCGTTGCGGCTCTCAGAGGCAGCCAGGATGTCATTGTCGACCGCCACGTCGCGCTCGCCGCCACCGGCCGCCACCACCATGTCCATGGTGGAGCAAAGAGCTTCGTCGGTCTTGATGCCGGCATCATCCAGTGCAAGGCCGGCCACATAAGTGCCCAGTCGCTGCCAGGTTTCCATCTGGCGCTGGTCGCCGCGCTTGACGATCTGCAGATTCCAGTCGATCTCGGGCAGGGGGTGCACGGTGTAGGGTGCGAAGCGCTCGGCCTCAAGCACGGGCCTGGCGCCCGCGATCGTCAATTTTTGCCAATGCGCGTCGGGGCCTTCTCCGAGGGAAGACACAAGGCCGATGCCGGTGATGACGACGTCGTGGGATTTCATGGGCGGTTTGTGGGTCAGCGCGCGCCGCCCGTCAAGGGCGGCCGGCGCGCCGGCCTATCAAATGTCAGGCCGCGCTCTTGGCGGCGACAAGCGCGTCGATCTTCGCGCAGAGGTTCTTCATGACAAAGTATTCGTCGGTCGAAGCCTTGCCGTCATTGACTTCCTGGGTCCACTTTTCGAGCGGAACCTTGATGCCGAATTCCTTGTCGATGGCGAAGACGATGTCGAGGAAGTCGAGGCTGTCAATGCCGAGATCGTCAATGGTGTGGCTTTCCGGCGTGATCGTATCGATGTCGATTTCGCTCGTGTCGGCAATGATTTTGGCAACTTTTTCAAACGTCGTGGACACGGGCAATTCCTTCGAGCGGGCGGATTCAGTGTTGGAGGTTGTCGCGCTCTCTAATCCGTTTTGCATGGCAGGAAAAGGGCGAATGTGCCACGCGGATGTCAGGAAACGTATTTGCACAAGCATATTGTCGACATGTGCCGCAAGGGAAGGCTGGCAATTCCAGGTAACTGAGAGGCCGCCGGAGTGTTTCGGCGGCCTCTCTTCTTCAACCAGCAAGATGTTGCTGCCGGCCCGTCAGTTTTCGCGCAGCTTGACCAGGTCATTGAGCAGTCCGCCCGTGCCGTTGTGCACGGTCAGGCGCTCGACCTTGCCGGCAATGGCCTCCAGTGCTTCGAGCTCCTTCAGCCGCAGCATGACCGGGTTCTCGGCCATCACCTTCGCCGTGTTGAGTAGAGCGCGCGTGGCGTTCGTCTCCTCTCGGCGGCGAATGACGTTGGCCTCAGCCTGCTTTTCGGCCGCGACCACCTGGTTCAGGATCTCGCGCATCTCGCCGGGCAGGATCACGTCCTTGAGGGCGATGTCGGAGACCTCGATGCCGATCTCGGCCATGTCGGCCTTGACCTTGGCAGCAGCTTCCTCGTCGACCGTCACCTTCTTCTCGAGGATCTGGTCGAGGCTGAGAGCTCCCAGCGTCTTGCGGAAGGCGTACTGCAGCGCGCGGTAGAGGGTTTCAGAGAAATCCTTCACCGTGGCCACTGCCTTCAGCGGATCGACGACGCGATACTCGGCGGCGATGTTGACGCGGATCGTAACGCGATCCCGGGTCAGCATCTCTTGTCCTGCCACGTCGAGCGACTGGCGCTTGAGGTCGATGACCTTCATCTGGATCGTCCGGCCGGAGTTCCAGAAGCCGTGCATGCCGGCACCGAGCGTCTCGACATGGGTGCCGTCGACGAACAGCAGTCCAGCCTGGCCGTCCGAAACCGTGAACAGGACCATCTGGTCGGTCTTGCGGGCAAGGACCAGCCGGCGCATCAGCAGCGGCTCGATCGTGAGTTTGCCGCCGATGTCGATCACCGTCGTCGCCCATGGACCGGCATCGACCCACAGAACCAGCTTTCGATCGGGGCCGACCACGGTGAATGGCTGGCCGTCGCGCTCGACAACCGCAACCTCCGCCTTGCCCGTCCGCACGACCGTCAGGTGGCTCGCCGCAACTTGCGGGAGCTTGTCGAACAGGGCCTTCTCGTAGGCCGAAACGAATTCCGGCGTCTTCAAGTCGTGCTTGACGACGTCGAGACTGTCACGGCGGTTCGGCAGAACATGTTCGCCCGGGCCAAAAATGCCCAGCAGTTCGCCCTTGTGCAGGGCGATCGCACGTTCGTTTTCCTTCACGAGGACGCGCTTGCGCCTCAAAATCGTATCGAGAATGGTCATGTTCTTCACTCCTTCGAGCACGGCTAAGTCATCTGCCGGCAAGTCCTTTCTTCGTTTCGTTTCATATCCCGGTCATGAAGATCCGGGGACCGGTGGCATTTGTCGTGGCGGGTCAGCGGGAGCGGACCGCGAGGCATTCGGGCGGACGCGGAGGCCGTAGCCTGCCTTGTCGACCCGGATGCGCCTAGGCCTTCACCGCGGGCCTGGCCGCAGCAAACGGCGTCGAACCATCCGATGCGGCCATCGCCCGAAGGCTCCGGCCGTTCGTCCGGCTCTCCGCATTCCAGTCCCCGGACCGCTTGATCAGTACACCTTGGAGGGTGTTGGCTTATGAGGCCATTGGAGAAGGATTCGAACCTTCCACATTCAGATTCGCAGTCTGATGCTCTACCAACTGAGCTATCCATGAGTGAATGAAGGGATTCGAACCCTTGACCTCCGGATACTCGGTCCGGCGCTCTACCGCTGAGCTACATCCGTTCCGACCTCCGAAGCGGCGCCGTATGCAGGGCCGGCAACGCCGCCTGCACGGGTGGAGACAGAAGCTCCTACCGTTGTGCTCGCTCCGGCTTTCGTGACCGGGAGCGCGCCTATACCCCCTGCGACGGACTGTCGCAAGCGGCATTCTGATGGCCGAATCATGGCTTGGCGTGGCGGTGGCATTTGGGCAACAGCCGGGGCCGCCGAAACGCAAAATCATTCCGACCAGAACCAGGTCAGAAGATGATACGGCCGAGCACGCGCAGTTTCTCGCCGTCGACACCGACGATCACCGCTTCTCCTTCGCGGGCGCCGGCGCCCGTCAGCGCCTGGATGTTCTCCAGATGGGTGACCATGACGAGATTGCCGTCGCCGGTGAAGTCTTTCACCGCCTGGACCACCGCAGTGTTCTGCGCGGTCGCGGTCGCCGGATCTTTCGACAGGAGATCGAGCGGCTCGAATTTCTCAGCCTTGTTGTCCTCGAACGCGATGCCGGCGGTGTCGAGTGCGCGGCAATAGCGGCTGGACAGGACCCGGTCGATCGGGGCGGCGCGCGCCGCAAACAGGGCGCCGATCTTGCGCGCCTGCTGCCTGCCGCGATCGGACAGCTTCTGCTGGGTCGAGCATGTATCGATGTCAAATCCCGCCGGATCGCCGTTGCCGGTCACCGCGGCGTGTCGCAGCAGAACGACATGGCCACCGGCCCGGAGCAACGCCCAGCCGGCATCGGTGGCGTTGGCGACGACAGGTATGAAGCACAGCAGAAGGGCAAGGGCGAAGCGAAGCATGAGAACCTTTCCGTCGTCCCATCGACGCCGGTACGGGTCATATAGGGATGGCAAAGCTTTCAGGAAGGCAAGCCGACAGCGGTTTGCCAGCTGCCTTGTCGAAGCCGGTGCGCTGTTGTTGCGCGGCCGGTACGGCTCTCTTATCAGTCCACTGTCGAGGGATTTGATGTCGCCGCTCACCGAAACCGTTCTGTTCGTCTTTGGCCTCGTGGCCCTGGGATACCTGGCCGGGCTCTCCGGCTATCTCAAGGCGCAGAGTGCGGAAGGCGTGGCCGAATTCGCCGTCGGCGTCGCCATGCCGCTTCTGCTTTTCCAGACGATGGTAAAATCCGATTTCCATGGTTCCGCTCCCTGGCTGTTGTGGGCGACCTATTTTTGCGCCGTGGCGCTGACCTGGATCGCCGGCCATCTGGTCACGACGCGCCTGTTCGGCCGCGACAGCCGCACTGGCATCGTCGGCGGGGTTTCGGCTGCCTACTCCAACATCGTCCTGCTCGGCGTGCCGTTCATCCTTGGCATTTATGGCCAGCAAGGGTTCGAAGTGCTGTCCTTGCTGGTGTCGATACACCTGCCGATCATGATGATGGCGTCGATCGTGCTGTTCGAATTGTTCGGCCAGGACGAAGCCAGTGGTCTGCATCCGCTGAGGGTGCTGCGTCGTTTCCTGCACAAACTGTTGGTCAATCCGCTGATCATCGGCATCCTGGCGGGGCTTGCCTGGCGACTGACCGGCGTTCCGCTGCCTGGACTGGTGTCGCGGCTGACAGAAGCGCTGGGCGGGACGGCGGCTCCAGTGGCATTGTTCGCGATGGGGCTTGGGCTCAACAGATTCGGCATCACCGGTCATATCGGCCCGGCAGTTGCCCTTTCGGTGCTGAAACTGTTCGTCATGCCGGCGATCACGCTGGCCCTGGTGTGGCTGGCCGGCTTGCCGCCGCTGACCGCCCAGGTCGCTGTGCTTGTCGCGGCGCTGCCTTCTGGCATCAATTCCTATCTCATCGCCGTGCAGTTCGAGACCGGGCAGGGACTTGCCTCCAATCAGATGACGCTCGCCACCGCCTGCGCCGTCATCACGACTTCGTTCTGGCTGGCGGTTACAAGCCAGGTGTTTGGATAGGGCTGGATTTACGCTGGCCCAGTGCTTAGGTTGAGCAATGGCGATTGATCGTTGGGCCGGCGCTGGAGTAAGAGCGATGGTCCAGTTACGGCAGTGACGCCGAAAACACCCATCGACCTATTTCATGACCGGTCCGCGCGCGGCCGAAGGGAGGCTAGACCATGCTTCAGAAAACCAGCCATTTCATGCGGCAGGCCAATCTCATCAACGGCGAATGGGTGCAGGCCGATTCCGGCCAGACCATCGACGTGACCAACCCGGCCAACGGCCTCAAGATCGGTACGGTGCCGAAGGCCGGCGCCACCGAGACCCGCCGCGCCATCGAGGCGGCCCACACCGCTTTCCTCACCTGGCGCAAGACATCGGCGCTTGAGCGCTCGAAGCTCCTGCGCAAGTTGCATGACGCCATCATGGACAACCAGGATGCGCTGGCCGAACTGCTGACCACCGAGCAGGGCAAGTCGCTGTTTGAGGCGCGGGGCGAAGTCGGCTCGTCGGCCGCCTATGTGCTATGGTTCGCCGAGGAGGGCCGCCGTACCTATGGCGATGTCGTGCCGTCGCCATGGGCTGATCGCCGCATCATTGTGACCAAGGAGCCGGTCGGCGTTGTCGCTGCCATCACGCCGTGGAACTTCCCATCCTCCATGCTGGCCCGCAAGCTCGGACCGGCACTGGCCGCCGGCTGCACCGCGGTCGTCAAGCCTGCCACGCAGACGCCTTATTCGGCGCTGGCCTGGGGCGCGCTGGCCGAAGAAGTCGGCTTCCCGAAGGGCGTGGTCAACATCGTGACCGGCGCGGCTGGCGAGATCGGCGACGAACTCTGCTTCAACCCGCTGGTCAAGAAGATCACCTTCACCGGCTCGACCCCGGTCGGCAAGATGCTGATCGAGAAGTCGGCCAAGACGGTCAAGAAGGTGTCGATGGAACTCGGCGGCAATGCGCCGTTCATCGTGTTCGACGATGCCGATCTCGACCGCGCGGTCGATGGCGCGATCACCGCGAAGTTCCGCAACTCCGGCCAGACCTGCGTCTGCACCAACCGCTTCTTCGTGCAGGCCGGCATCTATGACAAGTTCGTCGAGAGGCTGACGGCTGCCACCGCCAAGCTCAAGGTCGGTTCCGGCCTCGAGGAAGGCGTGCAGCAGGGACCGTTGATCGACGAAAAGGCCGCGCTGAAGACCGCCGAGTTCGTGGCTGACGCCAAGGCCAAGGGTGGCAAGGTCGAGACCGGCGGCAAGCCGCACGCACTCGGCGGCTCGTTCTTCGAGCCAACCGTGATCAGCGGTGCCACGCCCGACATGATGTTCATGAAGGAAGAGATTTTCGGCCCGGTTGCGCCTGTCTTCAAGTTCACGACCGAAGAAGAAGCCGTTGCGCTTGCCAACGACACCGAATTCGGCTTGGCCTGCTACTTCTATACCGGCGATCTCGGCCGCGCCTTCCGGGTCATGGAAGGCCTGAAATACGGCATGGTCGGTGTCAACGAGGGCTTGATCACCACGCCGGAAGCGCCGTTCGGTGGCGTAAAGGAATCCGGCCTCGGCAAGGAAGGCGGACATCAGGGCATCGAGGACTACCTCGACACCAAGTATGTCTGCATCGGCGGTCTCGGCCTCTGATTGGCATGCGGATCGGCCGGTGAGGCCGGCCGATCCGCGCTAGCTGCATGAAGGACGGCGAACTCTTCGGAACCACGCAAGCGGGGGAGCCCATCCGCCGCTTTGTCATCCGTGGCGGCGGGCTTTCCGCCAACATCCTCAACTGGGGAGCGGTGATCCAGGACTTGCGCCTCGCTGGCCACGACGCGCCGCTGGTGCTGGGCTTCGACAGTTTCGAGGCCTACCAGGAAGACAATCTCTACTTTGGCGCGGTTGTGGGGCGTTTCGCCAACCGCATCCGCGACGGCCGCTTCACGCTGGCCGGCCAGCGTCATCAGGCCGATCGCAATTTCCTCGGCAAGCACACGCTGCACGGCGGCACAGGCGGTTATGGCGGCCGCGCCTGGGAGGTTTCGCTGCACGGGCGCGACTTCGTTACCCTGAGCCTGCACGATCCGGCAGGCACAATGGGCTTTCCTGGCGCGCTCGATGTGACCTGCACGTATCGACTGAAAATCCCCGGTACGCTCAGCGTCGAGTTTACCGCGACGGCTGACGAGGCCACGGTCTGCAATCTCACCCAGCATTCCTACTTCAATCTTGATGATGGCGGCGCAAGCGACGTGCTTGGTCACCGCGTGATGATCCCGGCTGGAGCTTATCTGCCGGTCGATGCGGAAATGATCCCGACAGGTGTCGTGCAGCCGGTTGACGGGACACCCTTGGATTTCCGCCAGGCCCGCGCGCTGCGCAGCGACGGCGAGCAATTCGTCTACGATCACAATTTCTGCCTGGCTGCGGCGCGTGGGCCGATGCGCCAGGCAGCCTGGGTCCAGGGTGCCGCGTCCGGCGTTGAAATGGAGGTGTGGACGTCAGAGCCCGGCATGCAGCTTTATGGCGGACGTTACATCGAGCAGCCGGCGCCAGGGCTTGGCGGATTGGAGTATCGGCGCTTTTCGGGCCTGTGCCTGGAAACACAGGTCTGGCCCGATGCTCCCAACCGATCCTATTTCCCGCCGGCGACGCTTCTGCCTGGTGAAACCTATCACCACGTGACGGAATATCGCTTCCGCCTGGGGTAGAGCGGCTTATACAAAAGGTCCTGGATATTGACACATCCAGGACGCCTCAAGCGCCGGCGCGGCCCATCCGGCCGCTTGGCTTCGCGCCAACGGGCGCGGCGCGCAGTCGCGCGCTCCAACGGTCATTCAACATGACCTTTGGTATTGTTAGCCGAAAGCCTGCCGCAGCACTTCGAACGGTGCGAGCGCACCACGCACCTGGACCACGGTCGCGGCGACGCTATGCGCGCGACGAGCGGCCTCCGCCGGTGAATGGCCAGCCAGGCGTGCAGCCAGATAGCCACCGTTGAAAGAATCGCCGGCGCCCGTGGTGTCGACCGGCTTGGCGACATGGATGGCGGCAATTTCCTGCCGATCCGTGCCAACCGAAACCAAGGCCGGCAGCTCGCCATTCTTGACGATCACTTCGCGCACCGATCGGCTGATCCGGTCGGCGGTCTCTTCAGGCGTACGGTCGCCATGCAGCATCTGCTCGTCGGGGAAGGTGGGCAATGCGATGTCGCTGACGGCAAGCGCGTCGGCGATCGCGGCCTGAGCCGTGGCACGGTCCGGCCACAGGCGGGGTCGATAGTTGGGATCGAACGCGATCCGGCTCCCGGTTGTCCGCGCGCGCGAAATGGCCGCGAGCAAAGCCTCGCGCGCTCCTGGGGCGAGAATTGCCAAAGTGATTCCGGAAAAATAGACAAGAGACTGATTTTCCAGATTTTTCTCCAGGGCTGCGGGCTCTGAAGCCAATTGGCGTGCAGCCGAATCGGAGCGCCAGTAAGTGAAGGACCGCTCCGCACCTTCGAGCGTGATGGCGTAGAGGCCCGGCCGCGCTCCGGCGATGACGGGGCTGGTGCCGATATCGATGCCGTTTTCCGTGAAAAATTCGATCTGGCGCTCCGAGAAGGGATCGTCGCCAAAGGCGGAGACGTAGGTGGCGGAGCCACCGGTCAGCGCAGCCAGCGCCCACAACGTGTTGAACGTGTCGCCGGCAAAACCCAGCCGCCAATCAGGTCCGTTCTGGCCTGACAGTTCCAGCATGCATTCGCCGATCGCGGCGACACCCTTTGACATCACCTCATCTCCCTGAGCGATCCGCTGTAGCTTTTTGTCGATGCGCGCGCCATGCCTGCTTCAGGCGGTTTGCCAGCGCGCCGCACTTTCCCACAGATGGACGGGATGCTAGGCGCATGTTTCGACGTTTGCAGGCATGAGTGAGGCTTCATTGGCACCGTTCTGGCGTTATCTGGTGGCAGGCATAGGGCTGGTTGCAGTCGCCACGGGTGTTCTTGCGGTGGTCTACATGACCGCGCCCAACACTGCTCCTGCCGCAGCACCGGAAACGGGGCAGACGCGTGGCAGCGAGAAGGGCATGTTCGTTGCGATCTTCATGCCGCAGGATGGGGTGGCGAAGCAGAACGAATTGCAGGACTGGATCCTGACGTTGAAGACCGCTGCGGGCAAGCCCGTGGAGAGTGCGACGATCGAGGTTGCCGGCGGCATGCCACAGCATGCGCATGGCTTGCCGACCAGCCCGAAGATGACGGACTATCTCGGTGAAGGCCGTTACCGGATTTCGGGCGTGAAATTTTCCATGAGCGGCTGGTGGCAGCTGAAGCTGAGCATTTCGGCACCGACCGGATCCGATACGGTGGTGTTCAACATCGTGTTGTGAGCATGAGACGGTTCCGAGCGCAATTCCAGGAAGAGTGTGGAGCGGTTTTCCGCCCGGACTTGCGTAAAAACAAAGTGCTGGAGCGTTTCCGCGTTTCTGTGAAAAGCACAAAAGCCCTGATCGCAACGCTTGTCCTGTTGCTGGTGGCAGTCGTAGCCGGTTGTGGCAGGCCGCAATTCTCGGAAGCGGAGAAAAGGACGATTGCCAGCCTGGCACTGAGCGCGCTGCCGCCGCTGAAGCCGGACACCACGAACCGTTATGCCGACGACCCTGGTGCGGCTGCCTTGGGCGCCACGCTGTTTTTCGATTTTTCCATGAGCCGAAACGGGACGGTTGCCTGTTCCACTTGTCACCAGATCGGCCAGCAGTTCCAGGACGGCCTGCCCCAAGGCATGGGTGTCGGGCGCACGAACAGGCGAACCCAGCCGCTCGCCGGGATCGCCTACAGCCCCTGGCTGTTCTGGGACGGTCGCCGCGACAGCCTGTGGGCACAAGCCCTGGTACCGCTGGAAAATCCGCTTGAACAGGCGGGCAACCGCACGGCCTATGCGCGCTATGTCAAGGCACGGTTTGGTGAGCGCTACGAACGCATCTTCGGGGAACTGCCCGATTTTACCAACATGCCGGCCAATGCCAGTCCGCTTGGATCTGCACCAGACCAGGCCGCCTGGAGCGAAATGAACGACAGGCAGCGCGACGGTATCAACCGGGTGTTTGCCAATATCGGCAAGGCACTGGCTGCGTTCCAGCGCTCGATCAATCCCAAGGAGGCGCGGTTCGACCGTTTTGCCGCGGCGCTTGCGGCGGGGCAGGAGCCGAAGGACGACGCTGTCTTTTCGCCGGAGGAAATCCAGGGGCTGAAATTGTTCATCGGCAAGGCAAGCTGTTCGACCTGCCACAACGGCCCATTGTTCACGGACCATGCCTTCCACAACACCGGCGTGCCGCCGGTGGCGGACCTGCCGCCAGATCGTGGTCGTATTGATGCGGTTGCCCAGGTCGACGCCGATCCGTTCAATTGCCTCGGCAATTATCGCGATGGCGGGCCGGAAGCCTGTGGCGAGTTGAAGTTCATGGTTCGCGACAAGCCGGAATTGATCCGCGCCTACAAGACGCCGTCGCTGCGCGCCGTCGCCGGCCGCCCGCCCTACATGCATGCCGGCCAGTTCGGCTCGCTCGAGGAGGTGGTGACGCACTATGCGAAGGCGCCGCTCAGCATCGAAGGCGTTTCGGAAGTACACCCGCTGCAACTGTCGGAGCGCGAGCGGGCAGCACTGGTGGCATTCCTGAAAACGCTTTCGCCTTGACCCTGCAGCGCCGCCGGAGCGTTTTGCGCAATTCCAGGCGGAAAACCCTGCGCGCTTTTCCTGGGATTACGCTAGCGGTCCTTCACCGTCTCCATCGCCACGAAGGTTGAGGTCTGCGCGACATGTGGCAAGGCCGAGATCCGCTCGCCCAGAACACGCCGGTAGGCAGCGATGTCACGGGTGCGCACCTTGAGCAGGTAGTCGAAGCTGGCGGCCATCATGTGGCATTGTTCGATCTCGGGAACGGTTTGAACGGCGCGGTTGAAGGCATCCAGGGCGCTGGAGCGGGTGTCCGACAGCTTCACCTGCACGAAGGCGACGTGGCCTTCGCCCATGCGCTCCCGATCGATGATGGCGGCATAGCCTTTGATGAAGCCGTCTTTCTCAAGCCTTTTGACGCGCGCCTGCACTGGGGTCTTGGAGAGCCCGACCTTAACCGCCAATTCCGCCATCGACTGCCTGCCACTTCTGGCAAGTGCAGAAAGGATGTTGCGGTCAAGGCGATCCAATTGGTCTTCAGTTATCAATCTAGTGGTCCATTGGGTGGTCATCGGATCAATTCATAGTTCAAATAGACTGCCGTTGCCATCTTTTTGGACCGACGGCTGCGTTGGCTTCATGCTAGTTTTCGCCATCCGGTCCGGTGACCCGTTCGACGGACCCTCGAACCTGCGCTTTCAAAGGACCGCCATGCCCGCGCTCACCACAATCCGCCAGCAGATCCGTGCCAACTATCTTCCAGATGAAGGCGAAGCCGTGAAACGGCTGGCCGCGGCCACCGGACTGTCGGTCGATGAGCGCAAGGCAATCTCCAAGCGTGCTGCCGACCTGGTGCGTGCGGTGCGTGATTCTTCCGACCCACGTCTGATGGAAGTTTTCCTTTCCGCCTATGGTCTCTCGACCAAGGAGGGCGTGGCACTCATGTGTCTGGCGGAAGCGCTGCTGCGCGTCCCGGATGCCGAGACCATGGATGACCTGATCGCCGACAAGATCGCTCCGCATGACTGGTCATCGCATTCCGGCTCATCGTCCTCAATCTTCGTCAACGCCTCGACCTGGGCGTTGATGCTGACCGGCCGTGTGCTGGACGAAGGCGAGGGCGGTATCGAAGGCACGCTGCGCTCGATGGTGCGGCGCCTGGGTGAGCCGGTGATCCGCAAGGCTGTGGCGGCAGCGATGCGCGAAATGGGCGAACAGTTCGTGCTCGGCCGAACCATCGCCGAGGCGGTCAAGCGCGGCAAGTCGATGACGCAGAAGGGGTATCTCTATTCCTTCGACATGCTGGGCGAGGCCGCTCGCACGGAACATGACGCGTTGCGTTATCTGAAGGCCTATGCCGATGCCATCGCCTCGTTGGCTTCCGGCGCCAAGGGCGATGACATCCGCCTGAACCACGGCATCTCGGTGAAGCTCTCTGCGCTGCACCCGCGCTATGAGGTGGCGCAGAAAGAGACCATGCTGCCGGTGATGGCCGACCGACTGCTGTCGCTGGCGCGCGCGGCGCGAAAGGCGCGCATGGGCCTGAACATCGACGCGGAAGAGGCTGATCGGCTTGACCTTTCGCTCGATGTCATCGAACGCGTGCTCGCGGATCCGGAGCTTGCCGACTGGAATGGTTTCGGTGTCGTCGTGCAGGCCTATGGTCCACGCGCTGCCTTCACCATCGACTGGCTGCATGCGCTGGCTACCAAGCTCGACCGCAAGATCATGGTGCGGCTGGTCAAGGGCGCCTACTGGGACACTGAGATCAAGCGCGCACAGACGCTCGGCCTCACCGGCTATCCGGTGTTCACGCGCAAGGTGAACACCGATGTCTCCTATCTCGCCTGCGCGCGCAAGCTGCTCGGCATGACGGACCGCATCTATCCGCAGTTCGCCACGCACAACGCGCATACGGCAGCGGCAATCCTGTCGATGGCGTCGGATCGCGACAGTTTCGAATTCCAGCGCCTGCACGGCATGGGCGAGCAATTGCACGAAGCGATCCGCAAGGCTGAAGGGACACGCTGCCGCATCTACGCGCCCGTCGGCGCCCATTCGGACCTGCTTGCCTATCTTGTGCGGCGCTTGCTGGAAAACGGCGCCAACTCCTCCTTCGTGCACCAGTTGACCGACGAAGACGTCGCACCGGAAGAAATCGCACGCGATCCGCTGGAAGCCGTCGAAACGCTGGAGACGGCTGAAAACCCGAACATCGCAAGACCCGCAGCGATCTTCGGCGCCGGCCGACGCAATGCCAAAGGCTGGGATATCACCGATGTGGTGACACTGGCCGAGATCGAAAAAGCCAAGGCGACTTTTGCCGGCGTCAACCAGTGGACGGCAAAGCCGATCACCCGCGCGGCGGGCTACGGCCAGGAGCGGCCGGTGGTCAATCCGGCACGACCGTCGGAAATCGTGGGTACCGTCGTCGAGGCCGCTGCCAAGCAGGTGCCGACAGCCGTGCGTTTCGCGGTCGAGGCACAGCCGGCCTGGGCGAAACGTCCTGTCGGCGAACGTGCCGCGATCCTCTCCCGTGCTGCCGATCTTTATGAGAAGCATGCTGTCGAATTCTTCGCGCTGGTAACGCGCGAGGCAGGCAAGACACTGGCCGATGGTGTTGCCGAAGTGCGCGAAGCGGTCGACTTCCTGCGCTATTATGCGTCGCAGGCGGCCCAGGCGGAAACCGGCACGCAGGCACGCGGCGCCATAGTCTGCATCTCGCCGTGGAATTTTCCGCTGGCCATCTTCACCGGCCAGATCGCAGCTGCCCTCGTCACGGGCAACGCCGTGATCGCCAAGCCGGCCGAGCAAACGCCGCTGATCGCCTATCGCGCGGTCGAGCTGCTGCGTGAGGCAGGCGTGCCGGAGGACGTGATCCAGCTGTTGCCAGGCGATGGCCCCAATGTCGGCGCGCCGCTGACCGCCGACCCACGCATTGCCGGCGTCTGCTTCACCGGCTCGACGGAAGTGGCCAAGCTGATCGAACGACAGCTGGCTAGGACCGCTGCTCCTGACGCCATGCTGATTGCCGAGACCGGCGGCCTCAACGCCATGATCGTCGATTCCACCGCGCTGCCTGAGCAGGCGATCCGCGATGTGCTGGCCTCTTCCTTCCAGAGTGCCGGCCAGCGTTGTTCGGCCCTGCGTGTGCTCTACGTGCAGAAGGATGTCGAGGCGAAGATGCTGGAGATGCTGAAGGGCGCCATGGATGCGCTCAACATCGGCGATCCCTGGCAGATCTCGACCGATGTCGGCCCGGTCATCGACGATGACGCGCAGAAGTCGATCAAGGACTACAGCGCGAAGATGACGGGCGAGGGGCGTGCGATCGCGCAGCTCGCGGTGCCGGCGGACGGGCGCTTCGTGGCGCCTGCTGTGTTCCGCGTCAAAGGCATCGAGGAGATGGAGCGCGAAGTGTTCGGCCCGGTGCTGCATGTCGCTACGTTCGACGCCAACGAGATCGAGGGCGTCATCGCTGCCATCAACCGCAAAGGCTATGGGCTGACGTTCGGCCTGCACACCCGTATCGACGGTCGCGCGCAGCATTTCGTGGACGGCATCCATGCCGGCAACATCTATGTGAACCGCAACCAGATCGGCGCCGTGGTTGGTTCGCAGCCGTTCGGCGGCGAGGGGCTGTCCGGCACCGGTCCAAAGGCCGGTGGCCCGCACTATCTGCGCCGTTTCCGCAAAGGCCTCGAAGCTGCGACGGTTCAGAGTGAAGGGCGGCCGGTTGCGGTGAGGGAACTTTCCGACAACATGCCCGATCCGGCGCTTGGCGGCTGGTCGACACGGCCGGACCGTATCGCCATCCTGCGCAAGCATCTGCGCGGCAAGGCTGCCGACGCCATCGGCGCAGCCGCCGGGCTCGAATTCGGCCAGGTCGATCTGCCGGGACCGACGGGGGAGGCGAATACGCTGTCGCTGACACCGCGTGGTCGTGTGCTGGTGCTCGGGCCGGATGCCGACACGCTGCTTGCGCAGGCGGTGCAGGCGCTTGCCGCCGGCAACGCCGTCCTGGCGGTTGCCCCAGGCGCACCCGCCGCTCTCTCGGCGCTGACCGGTAAAGGACTGCCGGTTGCGGCTGTCGATGCCCGTATGAGCCCTGGCGCCATCGAAACGCTGCCTGTCGACGTGGTCGCCTTCTCCGGCGTCGCCGAAGACACCCGTATCCTGCGCGAGGCCATCGCAGGACGGGGTGGACCTATCGTGCCGCTGGTGAACGAGGTGATCTATCCCGCAGCCTATGCGCATGAACGGGCGGTCTGCGTCGACACCACCGCCGCGGGTGGCAATGCCAGTTTGCTCGCAGCTGTATGAGGACAAAAGCCCTGAAGATTCAACTGGTCAACGCCTACGACAAGCAGTAGTGCATGGATCGGCTTGTATCTCAAAGCGGTGGGGCTTGGCATGCATTTTTCAATGGCGCGCGGGATATCAATTCTCGGCGTGGCTCTGTTTGTCGCGTGTGGTCCAGCGATTGCAGCGTCGTTGGCGGGCAAGGTCGGCGACAAGCGCTATCCGGTGAATATCCCCTGGGGGTCCATTGGAGGCTGCCAGAAGGGGTATAACGACTATATCGCAGCTGCCGGGCATTCGGCCTATGCATCAACGGTTATGGACCGTACCGCAGAGTACTTCATCTGCGGCGTTGTGCTGAACGCTTCATCGCAGAAGAAGGCGGAGGCTTTGGCGCTTAAATCCTGTCAGTCTTCGGTGAAAAAGTATAAAGTTCAGCTTGCTGGCTCCTGCAGTATCGCCGCTTCCAAGTAGCTGCGGCGCGCCGGTTCTTGCGACTTTTGCTTCAAGGAACCCAAGTACGGGTTGATCAGCGAGCGCGTCTTTCCGGATGAAGATCGCAGACATCACCAAGTTGACAGTCGATGCCATCGTCGATGCCGCCAATACGTCGTTGCTTGGCAGTGGCGGTGCCAGACGACCTGCTGCATCGTGCTATCGCAGGTGGCAAACGGTTGCCGGACAATCGATTTCCCGCGATCTCGACCGGCTTATGTCGCTACCCCAGAGATAGCTGTCGGCACTGCAGCTGATTTTTCTTCGGCAAGATGTGCCGCTGGCGGAAATCGTCTTCGCCTGTTTTGACGAGGATACGGCGGCGCTCTATCGTGCCGCCGTCGCTGCTTTGCAGCTAGGCTGATCAAGCGCCTTCGACGACTGAAAAGCCTTCGAATTGCGGGTGGCCGAGATAGTGGACCTTGCTGCTGCCGGCATTCTTGTGCGCGGCACGGAAGTTCTCCGACTTCGTCCAGGCGACGAAGTCTTCATGGCTTGCCCAGATCGTATGCGACGCGAACAGCGTGTAGCCCTCGGTCTCGTTGACCGGACCGCGCAGCAGATGGAATTCCTTGAAGCCGGCCATTTCCGACAACGAGGAATCGCGGTTCTTCCAGACGTCCTCGAAGGCTTCCTCCGAGCCGTTCTGCACCTTGAAGCGGTTCATGGCGATATACATGGATGTTTCCTTTCGCGATTGAGGGTGAAACGAGGCTGAGGTCAGAATGGTCCGACCTCGATAGGGACCAGCCAGAATTTGCGGCCGGTCTCGGGCGGGATAGGCGGAAAGGGGGCAGTGCCTTTCACCATTGCAACGGCGAACTTGTCGAGCGTTTGCGAGCCAGAACTCCGGTCCAGTTTAACGTCGGTGACACTGCCGTCCGCATTGATGACAAAGCTCACCCAGGCGTTGTGCGTGGCTTCCGCCCGTGTGGCCCTGGAAATCTGCCGGTTGGCGCGAGCAAGTTTGCGTTGGATCAGTGCTTCATATCCTGACGCGATTGCGTTGCCTGTCGCCGGCTGCTGGCGTTGTTTTCCGGAAGCTGTTGCCTTGCCGTCTTCGCGGCCATCACTTGCGCCGCGCATCGCGTCCGACTGGGCTTGGCCGTTTGCACCCTGTGCGGGTCTTGGCTGCTGCGGATTTTGTGCTGCGCTTTGCTGCTGCGTGAGTTCTCGCTCTGCTTCGCTCGGTTCCGGCATCACCGGCCGCAATATTTCCAACGTCGCCTTCGGCGCAGCCTCCTGAAGAGCAACAGCATCCTTTTCAGCCTGCGTCCGCCGGTCGTGGAGAACTTCGGGAGCAGGGGTAGCCGGTTCCGGCTCTGCCTGTTCCTTCGGCTGTTGCCCGGCTTCCTTGGGAACTGGCTTGGCAGGTGGTTCCGACTTCAATTGCGGCTGGGGTTCACTGGGAGGCCGCAATTCGCTTTCGGGAACGACAGTGACGTCGGTGACATCCGGTTGCTGCCGGCTGCCGGAAGTCGAGGCCGTTTCGCTGTTGCCGATCCGGGCCGGGTCCTCCCCGTCACCACCTTGCATCGACTGTTCAGAGAGCGGACGTGGCGGCAGGATGCTTTCTGGCGCCAGGATCAGCATGGCCGCGACCGCCGTGTGAAAGAGAAGCGAGGCGGCGAAGGCAAGCGACCATTTTCGTTTCGAGCCGGTGGCTTCGTTCGCATGATCTGGCTCGGCTGGCGCTGGCTGGACGTCTGCATCGGCGTTTTCGTCAAGCCTGTCGGCTTCTGGTGTATCCGGCTGCAGAACGCCGTTGGGAATGGCGATCTGCGGATCTTCGGGCTGCAAAGCCTCCGGACCGGCAAACGGCTGGAACGATACGCTGTTCGGAGAAGCCGGTTGCGGGTCCAAGGCACGAGTTCCTGTTCATGACGGAAACTCAGACCCCGAAGGTGATGCCCGCCTTGCTGCTGGTCTTGAGATCGCGCATGCAGGCGGTGGGCTCGACGCCTTGACCGACGCATTCCGTAGCGCTGTTGACCAGCACGCGGCTGATCTTCGAGCAAGTCGTACCCGAAAGATCGAAACGCGTCACCTTCGTCTTGCCGGCTGAGAGTTCTTTGAAGTCGAGCACGGTCATGCGGTCGACCACGCCGGCTTCGTTGAACAGCG
This sequence comes from Mesorhizobium sp. EU05-FHT14A09, assembly GCF_058790995.1. NCBI lineage: Bacteria > Pseudomonadati > Pseudomonadota > Alphaproteobacteria > Hyphomicrobiales > Phyllobacteriaceae > Mesorhizobium > Mesorhizobium sp. EU05-FHT14A09. The sequence continues at coordinate 541,212 of NZ_JBYTDF010000002.1, read as the reverse complement.
CGATCTCGAAGGCGGCCTTGGTGAGATCGGCGCTGAGGTTGTTGGCCACCACGAAGGTCAGGCGGCAGCCCTTGTCGGAAGGCTGCGCGCCATTCAGCTCCAGGGAAAGCGAAGCCGCCTGCTGGGCAAATGCGGGGCCTGCGCCGGCAGGGAAGACGGCGAGGGCGGCAAACAAAGCAAACGACTTCGCTTTCATGGTCAACCTCCGAAGCGCATCGTTGCGCCAACTTTGAAAGTCACGCCCGGCTCATAGATCGTCGAGGTCGTCGTGGCGTTGAGCGGGTTGGCGTATTTGACGTCGAAGATGTTGTCGACGCGGAAGTCGACCTTGAGGTTGTCGTTGGCCTTGTAGGAGGCGAAGGCGTTGACCAGCGTGTAGTCACGCGCGGCGGCATTCCCTTCCGGTTTGCCGTTGTATTGGACCTCGCCACCGATGGTCAGCCTGTCCTCGAAGAAGCGGAACCCGAGCTGCGCGGCCACCTGCGCCGATGGCACCGTGGTCAAATCGGCACGCACGCCCTTGTAGGAGACAGTGTGGCCATTGATGACCGAGGCGGAAAGACCGGCGAAACCCCAGGCTGCGTCATAGACGCTTTCGAACTCGAAGCCGTTGATCTTGGCCTTGGCAAAGTTCTGATACTGATAGCAGATCGGGATCATGCCACCGCGCCGACAGCCACTGGTCGGGTCGAAGGCCGACAGCTGCACGCCGGAAATGTAGTCCGTGACGTCGTTGTTGAAATAGGCAGCCTTGATGCGCAGGGCGTCGTCCGGCTGGAAGACACCGTCTGTGGTGTAGTTCAGGCCGGCTTCCCAGGTCTTTCCGGTCTCAGGCTTCAGCTTCGGATTTGGCAGGAACGGGAAGGAGACACCGGCCGGATGCAGGCCGCTGATGAAGGTCTCGGTGAGCGATGGCGAACGGTAGCCCTCGGCATAGGTCGTGTAGAGTTGCAAGCCACTCAGGCCCGGCGCTTCGAAGGGCGACACGCCGACCGTGATGCGCGGCGATACGCGATCGCCCGAGGTTTCCGAACTGGTGCCTTTCAGGCTGTAGCTGTCGTAGCGCAGGCCGGCGATCACCTCGAGCCACTCCCAGGTCAGCTTGTCCTGGATGTGCGCGCCGCCGATATTGCGCTTGCCGCCCGGCGTGTAGAAGGCGTCGCCCGCCGCTAGACCCGTGGTCTTGACGTCGTCAGCGACCCAGTCGCCGCCATAGGTCAGTTCGTGATTGATGCCGGAGGTCTCGAAGCGTGAGGTGTTCCAGACGTCGATGCCGAAGGTGCCGATATCATAAGTGGTCTTGGAGCCCGCCGGCAGCGTCGTCGGCCGGCCGGTGATCGGATCGAAACGCCCGCCGAGCGGGATCAGGCTGGTCTGGTCGAGCTTGGCCTTGTTGTAGGAAAGGTTGACGTTGAGATCGAGCCAGCTCTTGTCTTCATCGGTCAGGTTGTACCGGCCGGTGAAGGTGTTCTGCTTCATATCGAGATCGTAGGCCGGTTTGCCGCCGCTGATCTCGTTCCAGCTCTCGCTGTTGCCGATCCAGCCGAGTTTCAATGTCGAGTTCTCGGTCGGGCGGATCGTGCTCTTCAGCATGCCGCTCAACACGTCGAAGCCGCTGCCGCCAACCTTGTTTCCGCCGCCGTCCTTGTAGTCGCTGTAGTCGCGGTAGACGATGTTGCCGAGCACGTCGAAATTGTCGTTGAACTTGTATGCGCCGGTCGCGCTGGTTGTCCAACCCTTGCCGTTGCTCTCATAGCGGCCGGACAGCGATGTCGCCCAGGTTTCGCCGGGCTTCAGAAAATCCTCGGCGTCCTTGGTGTCGAACATGACGACGCCGCCGATGGCGCCGGAACCATAGGTATTGGCAACCGGGCCGCGGATGACATCGACCGACTTGATAAGTTCAGGGTCGATGTAGAAGGTCGACTGCGTGCCGTGGTCGGAGCGCTGGAAGTTCTGACGGGCGCCATCGACGATGACAGCCACGCGGCCGAAATCCTGCAGGCCGCGGATGTTGATGGAGGAAGCGGTGCGGCGGGCGTCCGCCTGCACGGTGACGCCCGGCACGCCGCGCAGCAACTCGTTGGGTGTCGCCGCCATGCGACGCTCGATCTGTTCCTGATCGACATGGCTGACCGAGGCCAGCGCCTTGATGGCGCTCTCGCCGGTGCGGCTGATCAGCATGATCTTGTCGAGCAGGGTGCTGCCTTGAGTGTTCGGCTTGGCGGTCTCGGCGGACTGGCCGTTCTGCGCCGTAGCTACTGGTTTGGCTGTCTCCTGGGCCAGCGATGTGCCGGACAGCAGTGCCGTAACAGCCACACCGGCAGTCAATACCGCCAGCCTTCTGGCTGTGGCGCCGCTCGCGCCATAAAAATTCCCGGCCTGTCCAGACCGCTCAGTCGTCCCCACGCCCATCTCCAACTCCTGTCTGCACGCTGGCTCGCTTAGGCTGGCTCGCTTTTTTTTATCCCGGCAGACGTGTTAAATGTTGACTCATCTGGTCCGGTATTGCACTGACTATAAAACCTGAGTATTCAAGTCAACAAATGAATCGAGCTTTTGCAGGAAGCCGGACGTGTGCCGGCGAGATCAGGAGTGGACCAAAATGAACACGCACAACCCTGACGACTTCCGTTTTCGCTACCGTCGGCCAGAAGCGCAGACGCCGTTGCGCGTCGAGCGGATGCCGTTGTCGGTTCGCACGCTCACCAGCAACTCGCTTTTCCAGGGCGAACACGAGATCGGCATCGAGCATCACGGCGCTCTCTACCGGCTCAAGATCACCCGGCAAGGCAAGCTCATCCTCAACAAGTAAGGCACCAAGGGTAGGGACGGAAATGGACCAGCGCGTAAAGCCAGCCCCGCACGAAATTCGGCGGACGCGAGCGGAAAACCCCAAAATGCGCGAGCGCGATCTCGCTGCACAGCTCGGCATTTCGGAAGCCGAACTGGTGGCTGCGCATTGCGGCGAAGGGGTGACGCGCGTCGAGCCTCGCGTCAATGACCTGTTGACTGGCCTGGAGCCAGTCGGCGAGGTGATGGCGCTGACCCGCAACGAAAGCGCGGTCCATGAGAAGATCGGCGTCTACGACAAGGTCGTCACCGGCGAGCATACGGCGATGGCGCTCGGTGAAAACATCGACCTTCGCATTTTCCCGAAGGTCTGGGCGCATGGCTTTGCTGTGGAAAAGCGCGACGGCGACGAGATCCGCCGCAGCCTGCAGTTCTTCGATGCGGCAGGCGAGGCCGTGCACAAGGTTCATCTGCGACCTGCCTCCAACCTCTACGCCTATCAGAAGCTGGTCGACCAGCTTGTGTCGCCAAACCAGGAGCCGACGGTCGCCCTCGGTACCGTCGCCGAAGACGACGTCCCGGGTGAAACGACGCCGCAGACGGTCGATGACCTGCGCGAGCGCTGGAGCAAGCTGACCGATACGCATCAGTTCTTCGGCATGCTGCGCACGCTGAAACTCAGCCGCCAGCAGGCCGTGCGGATGATCGGTCAAGACTATGCCTGGAAACTCGACCCGTCCGCCGTGATGGCGATGTTCCAGGGTGCTTCCGCGAGCGGCCAGCCGATCATGTGTTTCGTCGGCAACCGCGGCTGCATCCAGATCCACTCGGGTCCGGTCAAATCGATTTCGCCGATGGGCCCATGGATCAACGTGTTCGACGAGACCTTCCACCTGCATCTGCGGGCCGATCACATCGCCGAAGCCTGGACCGTGCGCAAACCGACCAAGGACGGCCACGTCACGTCGCTGGAGGCCTATGACGCCGATGGCAAGATGATCATCCAGTTCTTCGGCAAGCGCCACGAAGGCGAAGGCGAGCGCGCCGACTGGCGTTCGCTGGCGGAAAGTCTGCCACGCCTGGCAGAGCAGAGCGCCGCGTGATGCGTGCCGTCATGAAGAAGCTGGCGCGGGGAGCCGTTTTCGGCACCGTGCTGGCGGTCATGCCATTGGCTGCCGCTCAGGCAAGCGAAAACGGCGCCGTGTTCTCCGACACCAAACGCGTCGTGGCGGTGGGCGGAGCCGTCACCGAGATCGTTTATGCGCTCGGTGAAGAAGGCAAGCTTGTTGCCCGTGATTCCACCAGCGTCTATCCGGAGGAGGCACTCAAGCTGCCGGATGTCGGCTATATGCGTGCGCTGTCGCCGGAAGGCGTGCTGTCGGTAAACCCGACCGGAATCCTCGCGCTCAAGGGCAGCGGTCCGAAGGACGCGGTCGATGTCCTGAAGAAGAGCAGCGTGCCTTTCATCGAGGTGCCGGAAACTTACGATCATGCCGGCGTGCTGGAAAAAATCCGTGTCGTCGGCAAGGCACTGGGTGCCGAAGCCAAAGCGGAGAAACTGGCAGCCGAGCTCGACACCAAGCTGAAAGCCGCGGAGAAGCAGACTGCGGACGTCAAGGACCGCAAGCGCGTGCTGTTCATCCTGTCGATGCAGAACGGCAAGATCCTGGCAGCCGGTTCCAACACCGCGGCCGACGGCATCATCAAGATGGCCGGCGGCATCAACGTCGCGGCCGAAGTGCCTGGCTACAAACAGCTCGCCGATGAGGCCGTCGTCACCGCTGCACCGGATGTCATCCTCATGATGTCCCATGCCGGTCCGCCGGTTCCCGACGAAGCTCTGTTTTCCAATGCGGCGATCGCAGAGACACCGGCCGGCAAGCAGAAGAAGGTGATCCGCATGAACGGGGCCTATCTTCTCGGCTTCGGTCCGCGCACCGCCTATGCAATCCACGATCTCGCCGCAGCTTTCTACGGCAACAAGATCGCCGATTGAGCGGCACGTGCCATGGTTGATCATTCCATTGCCGGTCCGTCCGGCCTGATGGCGCGCAAGGCGGCCGGCGATCGCTCGGCGCGTGCGCGCCTTGCCATCGTTCTGCTGGCGGCGCTGCTCGTGGCTGTCGCGCTGTTCAGCCTCACTGCTGGCGCATCCGATGCGTCGGCCGTCGATGCCCTGCGCGACTGGTTTTCCGGCCCGGACGTTGCCGATCGCGTGCTGAGTGCCCGCGACCGCATCATCATCTACGATATCCGCCTGCCGCGCGTCGTGCTTGGCGCGCTGATCGGAGCGGCCCTGGCGGTTTCCGGTGCCGTCATGCAGGGGCTGTTCCGCAACCCGCTGGCCGATCCCGGCATCGTCGGCGTCTCGGCGGGTGCGGGGCTTGGGGCAGTTTCGGTCATCGTGCTGGGTGGTACGGCGCTTGCGCCCTTCACCACGTTGCTGGGTTCGATGGCGCTGCCGCTTGCGGCCTTCATTGGTGGCCTGGTCACGACGCTGATCCTGTATCAGGTGGCGACCCGCCAGGGGCGAACTTCGGTTGCGACCATGCTTTTGGCCGGCATCGCGCTGTCGGCGCTGGCCATGGCGCTGACCGGCGTGCTCATCTACCTTGCCGACGACCGCCAGTTGCGCGATCTGACTTTCTGGCAGCTCGGTTCTCTGGCTGGCGCGACATGGACCAAGATCGGTACCGCCGGCCCGATCATGCTCATCGCGCTGGTGGCGATGCCGTTTTTCGCGCGTGGGCTCAATGCGCTGTCGCTCGGCGAAGCAACGGCGAACCACCTCGGCATCCAGGTGCAGAAGCTGAAATATGTCGCCATTGCCGGCGTTGCGGCGGCGGTTGGCGCCTCGGTCGCCGTGAGCGGAGGCATCGGCTTCGTCGGCATCGTGGTGCCGCATCTGCTGCGCCTCACCATCGGCCCCGACAACCGTTACCTGCTGCCGGCGTCGGCACTGCTCGGCGCCACGCTGCTCATCCTGGCGGACACGGTGTCGCGCACCATCGTTGCACCGGCGGAACTGCCGATCGGTATCATCACCGCTACCGTCGGCGGCCCGTTCTTCCTGTGGATCCTGCTGCGCAAGCGCGGGGTCATCGACCTGTGAGTGCCCCATGATCGAAGCCCGTGATGTTTCAGTGAAACTGGCCGGAAAGCGCATCGTTTCCGGCATCGATTTCGAAGCGCGCCCGGGCGAGATCGCTGCCATTGTCGGGCCGAACGGTTCCGGCAAGACGACCTTCCTCAAGGCGTTGTCGGGAGATCTCGGCTATGACGGATCGATCATCATCAATGGCCGCGACGTGTCAGCGATGCGCCCGGTGGAAGCCGCGGGAATGCGCGCGGTGCTGCCTCAGGCAACATCGCTCGCCTTTCCGTTCACGGTGCACGAGATCGTCCGGCTTGGCCTGATCGGCGGACGATCCGGTGCACTGGCCGGCGAAAACGAACGTTTGCCCGAGCGGGCGCTGGCCAAGGTCGACCTGGACGGCTTTGCCGGACGCTACTATCAGGAACTATCCGGCGGCGAGCAGCAGCGCGTGCAACTGGCTCGTGTGCTGTGCCAGGTGTGGGCGCCGGTGCTGGACGGCCGGCCACGGTATCTGTTCCTTGACGAGCCGGTGTCCAGCCTGGACGTCAAGCATCAGCTCATCATCATGGAGATCGCGCGCGATTTCGCGAAACGGGGCGGTGGTGTCGTCACCATCCTGCACGACCTCAACCTGACGGCCATGTATGCCGACCGCATCTTCGTCATGCATCGCGGTTCGCTGGCCGCTGCAGGGACGCCGTCCGCGGTGCTCAGCGACAGCCTGATCGAGAAAGTATTCGATTGCCGCATGCGCGTCGGAGTTTTGCCGAGCGGCGACGTGCCGTTCGTTCTGCCGCAATCCGTTACGATGTAGGCCGGTGCAGGATGCAATCGTCGTAGATCAGCATCCCTCCGATCAGGCAGCCGACGCGGGAGCGCGACGTTCCAGCAGATCAATGCCGAGCAGCGAACGAACGTTCGGGCGCGCCGCGACCAGATCCGCGATCGTGTAGCGGCCGAGCACTTCAAAGAAGGCGTTGAGGGCTTCGCGCAGCGCGGAATTCAGTGCGCAGCTGTCGATCAACGGGCAGTCGGCATCGGCCTCGAAGCATTCCGCCATGGCGAAATTCTCCTCGGTGATACGCACGACATCGAACAGGGTGATCTCGGCTGCGGGCTTGCCCAGCCTGACGCCACCATTGCGGCCGCGCACAGTCTCTACCAGACCATGTTCGACCAGTGGCTGCAGGATCTTGAACAGGAACAGTTCCGACACCGTATAGGCGGCGGCGATTTCGGGGATGCGGCTGAGGCGGTCATCATTGGCCGCACAATACATCAGGATCCGCATGGCATAGTTGGTTTGACGCGTGAGCCGCATGGTCGCTCCTTCGCAAAGCACGTGTTAGGGCGAATATGGCGCATAGTCTGGAATAATTCTAGACTGGACTTCAATATATATATGAATTTTTTCGTCAACTTTTTGAAGGAAAGTGTCAAGTCTTCATTGTTTCCGCTACGTCATCGGTGCCACGGCAGGCCGGACGTTCCATATCCTTGCGTTTCAGCCCAAACTCACGATTATTCCGGATAGGGCAATTCCAGGAAAAGTGTGCAGCGGTTTTCCGTCCGGAATTGCACATAAACAAGAAGGTTGGAGCGTTTCCGCGTTTCCGTGAAAAACGGAAACGCTCTAGGGAACAGAACCGGATGCAAGTCTGAGGGAGGGCGCGCATGGCGCAGGACACCGGGTTCGGCAGGATCCCAGGTCCGCCCAAGAAGCCGATCGTCGGCAACATGCTGACGGTGGATACCGAGACGCCTCTGCAAAGCCTCATGCAGCTCGCACGCGATCTCGGCCCGATTTTCCGCCTCGACATGATGGGCACGCCGATGGTGGTGGTGTCCGGTGCCTCACTGGTCAAGGAAATCTGCGACGAGAGCCGTTTTGACAAAGCCGTACGCGGCTCGCTGCGGCGCGTGCGATCCGCTGCCGGCGACGGGCTGTTCACGGCTTATACCCAGGAGGACAACTGGACAAAGGCCCACAACATCCTGCTGCCGACCTTCGCCCAGCGCGCCATGGCAGGCTATCTGCCGTTGATGCAGGATATCGCTGGCCAGCTCTGCATGAAGTGGGAGCGGCTCAACGTCGATGACGACATCGACGTCGTCCACGACATGACGGCCCTGGCTCTCGATACGATCGGGGTCTGTGGCTTCGACTACCGCTTCAATTCCTTCTATCGGCGCGACTATCATCCTTTCATCGATGCGCTGACACGCACGCTCGAGACCTGCATGGTGCAGCGCGGGCTGCCTTTCGAGAAAGTGATCCTGCGCAAGCGGCTCGAACAGCTGAAGACCGATGTCGCCTTCATGTCGAATCTGGTCGACGACATCGTGCGCGAGCGTCGCCGCGGCGGTGGTGATCAGGCGCAGAAGGATCTCCTCAACTTCATGCTGGCTGGCGTCGACAAGACCACCGGCGAAAGCCTGTCCGACGAAAACATCCGCTACCAGATCATCACTTTCCTGATTGCAGGTCACGAGACGACGTCGGGGCTGATGTCATTCACGCTCTACTTTTTGCTCAACAATCCGGATGTGCTGGAAAAAGCCTATGAAGAGGTCGATCGTGTGCTTGGCAACGATATCGGCGTCATGCCGACGATCAGCCAGGTCAGTCATCTCACCTATGTACAGCAGGTGCTCAACGAGTCGCTGAGGCTTTGGCCGACAGCGCCGGCGATCGGTCTTTATCCCTACAATGACGAAATGCTCGGCGGCCAGTACAAGGTCAAGAAGAACACCTTCACCACGCTGCTGACGCTGATGCTGCACCGCGATCCATCCATCTGGGGGGCGGAGCCCGAGCGTTTCAATCCGGATCATTTCACGCGCGAAGCCGAAGCTGCGCGGCCTGCGCATGCGTTCAAGCCGTGGGGCAACGGCCAGCGTGCCTGCATCGGCCGCCAATTCGCCATGCAGGAGGCGACGCTGGTGATCGGGATGATCCTGCAGCGTTTCCAGCTGTTCGACCATCAGAAGTATCAGCTGCGCATCAAGGAGACGATGTCGATCAAGCCGGATGGCTTCCGGATGCGGGTGAAGCCACGCCCGGGACGGACAAGCGGCACGGTGGTGCCGGGCGCTGCCCTGAACGACGCGGCCAGCCAGTCGGCGCCACAAATTGCAAGGCGGCCGAAACATGGCACGCCGCTCACCGTGCTCTACGGCTCCAACCTTGGTACCACGGAAGATCTTGCCCGTGCGATCGCCCAGGCCGGCGAACTCAACGGCTTCGACGTTGTCATGGATGAACTCGACGCCCGTGTCGGCAGCCTGCCGACGGCAGGGGCGGTGGTGATCGCCAGCGCCTCCTACAACGGCGCTCCACCCGACAATGCGACCAGGTTCATGGAATGGCTCGAAAACGCAGAGCCTGACGCGGCCAAGGGCGTCAACTATCTGGTGTTCGGCTGCGGCAACCGTGACTGGGCCTCGACCTTCCAGGCGACACCGCGGCGCATCGACGAACGGCTTGAGGCGCTCGGTGCCCAGCGCATCACCCAGCGCGGCGAAGGGGATGCACGGGAGGATCTCGACGGCCAGTTCCAGGACTGGTTCAAGGGTCTGTTTCCGTCGTTGGGCGAAGCGCTGGGGCTCGATATCGATTTTGCGGAACAGGCCGAGGCGGAACCCCTCTACCAGGTCGAGATCGTCTCGGGGCAACCGGTCAACCCGGTCGTGCACCAGTCCGGCGCGGTGGCGATGACGGTTGTTGGCAACCGCGAGCTGCAGTCGCCCGGATCCGGGCGTTCCACCCGTCATGTCGAGGTGGCGCTGCCGGATGGTCTTGGCTATCGCGCCGGCGATCATCTCTGTGTCGTTCCAGTCAACGATCCCGTGTTGGTGGAAAGGGTCGAAAGGCGCTTTGGCTTCGCAGCCGATGCGCAGGTTCAACTGAAAACCACCGGCGGACGGCAGGCACCGTTTCCGGCTGAAGGACCGATCCCGGTACGCCGCATCCTGTCCGACTATGTCGAATTGCAGGCTGTCGCGACGCGCAAGCAGATCCAGGCGATGGCTGCCGCAACCCGCTGTCCTTTCACCAAACCGCAGTTGGAGGCATTGGTAGCCGAAGCCAAGGACGGTATCGATCCATACAAGGTGGAGGTGTTCGCCAGGCGCCGGTCCGTGCTCGATCTGCTCGAACAGTTCCCGGCCTGCGAACTTTCCTTCGGGCAATATCTCGAAATGCTGCCGTTGCTGGCGCCGCGCTACTATTCGATCTCGTCGGCTCCGGCTGTTGAAGCCGGGCGCTGCTCGATCACGGTCGGCGTGGTCGATGGTCCGGCGCGCTCGGGCAACGGCGTCTATCGCGGTGCCTGCTCCAACCATCTGGCGCAGGCAGGCGAGGGGGCAGTCATCCACGCTGCCACGCGAGAGACCAAGGCGGGTTTTCGCCTTCCCGACGATCGGGCGCGGCCACTGATCATGGTGGGGCCTGGCACCGGCCTGGCGCCTTTCCGCGCTTTCCTCCAGGAACGGGCGATCAGGGCAAAAGCCGGCGAGGTGCTGGCGCCGGCGATGCTGTTCTTCGGCTGCCGCCATCCGGAGCAGGACTATCTCTACAGGGATGAGCTCGAAACAATGGCAGCCTCCGGGCTTGTCGACCTGCATGTTGCGTTCTCGCGTCATGATGGCGAACGGACCTATGTGCAGGATCTCATTCGCAGGAATGGTGCTGCCGTCTGGGGGCTGATCGAGAACGGAGCGCATATCTATGTCTGCGGCGACGGTAGCCGGATGGAACCGGATGTGAAGCGCGCGCTGACGCGTCTCTATGCGGAGGAGACCGATGCCGACCCGCAGGAGGCCGATGCATGGATCGAACGCCTCGCCAAGGAGTACCGTTACGTGCTGGACGTCTGGGCGGGAAATTGAGGCTGGGGCAGGTGGCGCGTTTACTTTGACGTAAACGTTACGTTGGGTGATCTTGCAATCCATGGTGCGCTGCACAATATTAGCAGCGTCGAACACCGACTCGGGGAGGAACCCGCGAAGAGTGCGACATGGAAAGACAGATTACGAACACCGTTCCCCTGAAGGGAACCATACGCCAGCTCAGACCCTCCGAATTGCCGCGATTCCGCGACCATTTGTTGAGGCTGGACGCTGAAAGCCGGCGAGATCGCTTCAATGGGCTGACTGACGACGCCTTCATAGCGTCTTATGCCGAGCGCAGTTTTGCGGACGGCACTACTGTCATCGGTTATGTCGAGGACGATATGGTGCTGGGCGCCGCCGAACTGCATGAGCGTCCGGAGGATGCCGAGCCGACCGCCGAGATCGCCTTCAGCGTCGAACGCCACCTGCAGCATCGCGGCATTGGCGGCCATTTGTTCGAACGCCTGATCGCACAGGCGCGCGGACTGGGCTACACGCGGCTGCGCGTCACCACCCATCCGCAGAACCAGGCGATGAAGACGCTGGCCCGTCGCTACCGCGCGGCGTTGAATTTCGTGGATGGCGAGACCGTGGGCACCATCGACCTCGAACCGGTCGACGATGACGTGCTGACGGCACTGCTGCCGGTCCGTCCTCATACCGACGTCGCCTTGAGCCGGGCCTGAGGTGACGAACCTCAGCCGCGCAAGGCGCGTGATTTCATGAAAAAAGGCCGCCCCCGGGGGCGGCCTTTTTGCTGTCTGGTCGGTGCCTGGGCTAGAGCGTCTCCGTTTTTCACGGAAACGCTCTAGGCCTTTGTTCTCGCCGCATTTTCGTAACGCCAAGTGATCCCGCTTGGCTACAAAATACTCTATCAGTTGCCGTTGGCGGTAACGGTCACACCCAGCGTCTTGGTGAGATCGGCCGGGCTCGCCATGGCGCCAGCGGCGATCAGCGCGAACGGAACCGGGCTGGCCGGCTTGGCCGAGATCACCAGATTCTGCGGGTTGTCGAGATAGTCGCTGACAGCCTTCGTCACCTGGGCGGTCAGCTCGGGGTTGTTGATCTGCGCCATGCCGAACGGCACGATGGCCTTGGCCTGGTTGGCGATATCCTTCGCCTGCATGTTCTGCTTCTTGGCGACGAATTCCAGGACCTTGTTGGTCAGCGAATTGTCGGCGAAACGGATCGAGGCGCTGTTGAAGGTGAGCTGCTGCATCAGGCCGAGCACGGCCATGCCTTCAGCCGACTTGTCGACGCCTTCCGGCGAAGCAGCCATCTTCTTCTGCAACTGCTGCAGCGACTTGATGAACTCGGTGGTGTAGCCGCCGAGCGAGAAGGCCATGCCGAGCGTTCCGGCATTGTCGACGGTGACGTCGTATTTCGACAGGTCCATCTTGCCGTCCTTCGGCTCCCAGGAACCGGCAATGTCGAGCTTGCCGCTGATGTTCTGGTAGCCGAGGCCGTCGATCATGGCCTTGGTGTCGGCATCCTGCACCAGCGACAGGTCGCCGGTGAATTTCTCGGCGCCGCCGGTGAAGGTCAACGCCTGGCCATTGGTCGGCGGAACGATATCGACATTGGTGTTGGTGATCGAGAAGGCAGTCTTGTCGCCGATCTTGACGGCGAGGCTATCGAGTTGGGCCGACTTGTACATCAGCAACGAGGCGACGGGATCGGTGTTGCCTTCGCCCGGAATGGTCATGCCGTTGATGACGAAGGGGCTCATCTCGAACTTGGCGCCGTCCTTCTCCTGGGTGAAGGCCTCGGTTGAAACGGTGTCAACGAGGTAGCCGCCATTGGCGTCGGTGACGTTCTTGAAGGTGACGTTGCCGATCTTCAGCGGTTCCTTGTCGCCAGCAGGCGCGATCGTCACGCCTTCCAGCACCATGCTGGAGGTGTCGCCGGAAACGCCGGTCCAGGCGAGATTCACGCCCTGGTTTTCGAAAGTGGCCTTCAGGCGCTCTGCCACAGCCTTGGTGTCGGCTGCGAAAGCTGGATTGAGCGGCAGGGCGAGAAGAAGCGCCGAATAGGCGAACTTGCGAAGGGTTGAGCGGTGGATGGTCATCGCGTGCTCCAAAAAGTGACAGAGTCTGTCCAGAAAATCTGTTCGTATTTGCACCTTCACCCGTCCGCAACGAACTGGGCCGGAAGAAGGCGTTCCCGCCAGAAAGGCCGACATTCACGGAAAAGAAGGATCCGGCAAGTCGGGCAGCGGCAAGGCGCGGTCCTTACGTCATGGCGGCAATCCACGCAACATCCCGCATTGCCGCGCCGCGCTTAAACGGCTCATGTTACAGTTTCATGGCAGGCGCAGGCTGGGGAAACCAGGCCCAAGTGCCCGCAACCGCTTTCTCGGGCAGCTCTTCATACGGCTTGACCCGCACGCCTCTTGTCGCGAATCACCCGCTCGGCTAGTCCAAACCCATGGGAAAGAGCCTTTTGCCGCCTGACAATGGCGGTCACGACCATATCGAATCGGTGGACCTGAAGAAGGCGCTGGAAGATCGTTATCTTTCATACGCGCTCTCGACGATCATGAACCGAGCCCTGCCCGACGTGCGCGACGGGCTCAAGCCGGTGCACCGGCGCATCATGCATGCCATGCGGCTGCTGCGCCTCAATCCGGACCAGGGCTTTGCCAAATGCGCGCGCATCGTCGGCGAAGTGATGGGTAAGTTCCACCCGCACGGCGACCAGTCGATCTACGATGCGCTGGTGCGCCTCGCGCAGGATTTCTCCATGCGCTATCCGCTGGTCGACGGGCAGGGCAATTTCGGCAACATCGACGGCGATAACCCCGCCGCCATGCGTTACACCGAAGCGCGCATGACGGATGTCGCGACGGAACTGCTCGCCGGCATCACCGAAGACGCGGTCGACTATCGCCCCACCTACAATGAAGAGGACGAAGAACCGATCGTCCTGCCGGGCGCGTTCCCGAACCTGCTGGCCAACGGTTCATCAGGCATCGCGGTTGGCATGGCGACATCGGTGCCGCCGCATAATGTCGCCGAGCTGTGCGATGCCGCCCTTCATCTGATCGATCATCCTGACGCTCCCGTGGCCAAGCTGGTCGAGTTCGTCCGAGGGCCGGATTTTCCGACGGGCGGCATCATCGTCGACAGCCGCGAATCCATCCTCGAAGCCTATGAGACGGGCAGAGGCGGCTTCCGTGTCCGCTCGAAATGGAACCAGGAGGACCAGGGCAGGGGCACCTGGGTGATCGCGGTCACCGAGATTCCTTACGGTGTGCAGAAGTCGCGGTTGATCGAAAAGATCGCCGAGCTTCTGATGGCCAGGAAATTGCCGCTTCTGGAAGACATCCGCGACGAAAGCGCGGAAGACATCCGTGTCGTCCTGGTGCCGAAGAGCCGCACCGTCGATCCGGGCCTGCTGATGGAATCGCTGTTCAAGCTGACCGAGCTTGAGAGCCGCTTCCCGCTCAACATGAACGTGCTGTCGCGCGGCAAGGTGCCGAACGTGCTCTCGCTCAAGGGCGTGCTGCAGGAATGGTTGGAACACCGGCGCGAAGTGCTCGTGCGCCGCTCCAAGCACCGGCTGGGCGAAATCGAAAGACGCCTGGAGATCCTCGGCGGTTACCTGATCGCCTACCTCAACATCGATGAGGTGATCCGCATCATCCGTGAGGAAGATGAGCCCAAGCAGGTGATGATGGCGCGCTGGTCGCTGACCGACGTGCAGGCCGAAGCCATTCTCAACATGCGGCTGCGCGCACTGCGCAAACTCGAAGAGTTCGAGATCCGCAAGGAGTTCGACGGGCTCACCGAGGAAAAGAAGCAGATCGAATCGCTGCTCGCTTCCGTCGAGAAGCAGTGGAAAACCATCGCGTGGGAAATCCAGAAGATTCGCCGCGATTTCGGCCCCGAAGAGAACAAGGAACTCGGCCCGCGTCGTACCCAGTTCGCCGACGCGCCCGAACATGACCTGACCGATATCGCGCATGCGATGATCGAGAAGGAACCGGTGACGGTCGTGGTGTCGGAAAAGGGCTGGCTGCGCGCCATGAAGGGCCATCTGACCGACCATTCGCTGTTCAGCTTCAAGGAAGGCGACGGGCTGAAGCTTGCCTTCCATGCCCAGACCACCGACAAGATCCTTGTCTTCACAACAGGCGGCAAGTTCTACACCATCGGCGCCGACCGGTTGCCAGGCGGACGCGGCCATGGCGAACCCATCCGCATCATTGTCGACATGGAGAACGATCAAGACATCGTCACGGCGTTTGTGCACGATCCGAAGCGGAAGCTGCTTCTGGTCTCGCACCAGGGCAATGGTTTCGTGGTTTCTGAAGAAGAGGTCGTCGCCAACACCCGCAAGGGCAAGCAGGTGATGAACGTCAAGGCGCCTGACGAAGCCAAGCGCTGCTTGCCGGCTGTCGGTGACCACGTCGCTATCGTTGGCGACAACCGCAAGATGCTGGTGTTCGCATTGTCCGAGATTCCGGAAATGGCACGCGGCAAGGGTGTTCGCCTGCAGAAATACAAGGACGGCGGTGTCCTCGACATAAAGACCTTCGTCATGGAGAGCGGCCTGTCCTGGCAGGATTCGGCCGACCGGACCTTCACCCGTCCGCGCGAGGAGCTTGCCGAATGGATCGGCAACCGCGCTGCAGCTGGCCGCATGGTGCCGAAGGGCTTTCCGCGTACCGGCAAGTTCGGATGATTTTCTGCGGGAGCGCGAATCCTTTTGCCGGATTTGCGCCTCTTCTCCCTGAAGCCGGCGTGGTGCCGGTAACAGGAGAG
The DNA here is from genome assembly GCF_058790995.1 of Mesorhizobium sp. EU05-FHT14A09. Taxonomy (NCBI): domain Bacteria; kingdom Pseudomonadati; phylum Pseudomonadota; class Alphaproteobacteria; order Hyphomicrobiales; family Phyllobacteriaceae; genus Mesorhizobium; species Mesorhizobium sp. EU05-FHT14A09. The sequence goes on along the minus strand of NZ_JBYTDF010000002.1, from coordinate 525,663 downwards.
ACGAGAGATGGCCTTCTACCGCAAGAACATCGGCAGCCTGCATCAAGTGGTGCGGATCATCATTGGAACAGCGGCAGCGGTCGCTGCCTTGGTATGGCTGGCCGCGCCACTCAGCTATCTTGGTTTGCTGGCCGGTGTCGCCTTCGCATTGTCGGGCTTGTTCGGTTATTGCCCAATGTGTGCCGTGACCGGACTGGGACGGTCGCGCTAGGGTTTCAGATGAACCGCATCCCTTCCGATCTTTTCGACGCGGCACGGCTGGGAGACCGCGCTGCGATCGTCAAAGTGCTCGAGATCGCCCAGCCCGACATTCGCCGCTATGCGCGTTCCACCTGCCGGGGCTCGGCCGATGCCGAGGACGCGGTGCAGGAGGCCCTGTGGCTGCTGTCGCGCCGGATCGGCACGATCCGTTCGTTCTCGGCGTTCTCTGCCTGGCTTTTCACGGTGGTGCGGCGGGAGTGTACGCGCTTGGCGCGTGCACTGCGGTCGCACCCTCAGCAATCATTGGCGGAACTCGATCTCGATCGTTCCTTTGGCATACGTCCGCAAGCGGAACTCGCACTGGATATTGCCGCGGCGATCGAGGCGCTGCCACGGCATTATCGCGATGTGGTGCTGCTGCGCGACCTGCGCGAGATGACGATCGACGAGATCGCGACGAACCTTGGTGAGACACGCCAGGGCATCAAGGCGAAACTGCACCGTGGTCGCATCCTGGTGCGGGAGTATCTTTCCAAGTGAGCCGACCGGTTCATACTGGTCGTAGCAGCGGCGGCCAATGCGTTCTTGACGCTGGTGTCCGGTCCTCTACCTTGGTTTGCTAATGTTCGTGGGGTGGAGCGTTTCGATGTCGGCAGTCTTGCGTGCGGCGCTGTTCCTGGTGCTGGCCGCATGCATACCGGCGAATGCCGTCGAACGTACCATCTTCCTGACTTTCGATGACGGCCCGCTCAGCGGCACCGGCAATGTGCTCGACGTTCTGGAGGCCGAGCAGGTGCCTGCCGCGATGTTCATGGTCGGGCAGCATGTCCTGGCGAGCCCGGAGCGAGGAGCTCTGCTGAAGCGTGTCAAGTCGCTGCCGCTGGTGACGCTCGGCAACCATAGTTTCAGTCATGCCAACAACCGCTATGAGCGCTTCTACGCCGACACCGAGGCCGTGGTCGCCGATATGCTGAAGGCCAATACGGTGCTTGGGCTCCGCGCGCCGCCACCCATTCCGGCCCGGTTGCCTGGGCGCGACGTGTTCAGGCTGCGTTACATGTCCCGCGACGACTTTGGGCTCAGTCTGGAGGAAGCGCAGCGCGAACAGGTGGACTTCGAGTTCGTCGCCGCATCAGGCTTTCACCTTTACGGCTGGGACTTCGAATGGGTGCATGAAGACAGCGGCAAACCGGTGCAGTCGGTCGAGCGTCTGATCGACGAAATCGGCCATCTGTTTGCCGCCGGGCGAACGGTGGGCAAGAACAAACTCATCCTGCTCATGCACGATGAGATGTTCCAGGATGTCTTCCAGGGCAAGGAAAAGCTGACCGCACTGGTCGCCGGTCTACGTGCCAAGGGTTACATCTTCGGTCATATCGCTGACTACGATACCAAGACCAGCCCCTAGAGCGTTTCCATTTTTCACGGAAACGCGGAACGGTCTAAGTTTTTGTTTTCGCCGCATTTTTGTGACGCCAAGTGATTCCACTTGGCTACAAGATGCTTTAGCGGTTCGCTGGTGTCGCGGCGCTTCAGGCCGCGATACCAGGCAATGCGCGAACGACGGGGTCGGTTTCATCGATCGCATCAGCTTCGCGCTGTTTGGCAAGTGGGCCATATTGCTCTGACCACTCGACGAGCGCCCTGAACGCTGGCCTCAGGTGCTGGGCGCCCTCGCTGACCTCATATTCCACCCTGAGCACGTTCTCGGGATAGACGGTTCGGCTGATCAACCCGTCGGCTTCCATCTCACGCAAGCGCAACGTCAGCATATGCTGGGTGATGCCGGGCAAACTGCGCCGCAACTCCCCAAAACGGTGACGGCGTTGAGCAAGGATCCACAGGATCTCGATCTTCCACTTGCCGGCGAGGGGGCGCATCGCTTCGATAAGCTTCAGATAAGGGGCGTCGCCATTCGCGATCGGGTGGGAGGCCTGATCGGTGGATGGGTACATCGGTCTAGTCCCTCGCTGCTATCTGCGGAATGCAATAAGCGCCAATAAGCGCTATGAACGAACTCGCGCGATTTTCGTTGCCTGACTTTGTCAGGAATGTTTCGCACGGCCCGACGTTGACCGAGAATGATCGCTCGCATAAATTGAGAATGATCATTCGCATTTCGGAAATAGCAATGAAAACCGCGCTTGGCAATATCGAGATGCTGCTGGAAGCCGAGATTGATGAGGGGCGGGCGCTTTCGCGCGCCGAGCGGCGCGAACTTCAGGTCCAACGCATCCTGGACGCGGCCAAGGCCTGTTTTGCCCGCGAAGGCTTTCAGGGCGCCTCGATGCAGCAGATCTGCGCGGAAGCCAGCATGAGCCCCGGCGCGCTGTATCGCTATTTCGTTTCCAAGGAAGCGATCATCGAAGAGATCTGCGCCGCCGCGCGACGCGACGACGAAGAGAAACTCGCCGAGATGCTGACGAAGCAGGATGTCGTCGAAGGCATGGTGTTTGGCGCGATGACCCATATCCGTTTCGTGCATGAAACTGATGCCTGCGCGCTGATTGCGCAGTTTCACGCCGAGGCAACGCGCAGCGAGAGCGTGCGTGCGATCTACTGCAACCACCTCGCCGAGGTCCGTGGCATCTTCCTCCAATATCTCGGGGCGGCACTCGATCGTGGCGAAATCGATCCGCTGTTCGATCTCGAGACGCTTGTGCCGGCAATCATGTCGATCATCCAGGGCGTCGCCAACAATGATCTGCCTGCCAATGGCGTTGCGCTGGACAAGGTGGAAGTGGTCGTGCGTACCGTGATGGTCTCGATGCTGCGGCCAACAGGGAAGGCCACCTGAGCCCTCGCTTTGACCTGCAACGGCAACGGGCGCAGGAATCTGCTTGCAATTGGCTTATAGTCACGATTGCTGCACTATCGTGCGCCATAGTGGCGAAAGGCGTGCCATCTGGGGTTCGCTGTCGATTCGGGGTACGTGTTTGAAATCACCGCAGACGAGACAGAAGGAACCGCGTCTTTTCGGCGTTCCGGCGCCGATGCGGGCTGCCGTCATTCCGCCATTGTCGGCTGCGCGCTGGCTCCTTGTCCTTGTGGTCGCAGCCGGCGTCTATTTCTTCTATGGATTCCTGGTCCCGGTTCTGGCGGCGCTCGTCATCGCCTTCGCCAGTTGGCCACTCTATCGGCGTCTGCTGGTCGCGGTGAACGGGAACCGCACGGTCGGCGCGACAATCGCGTTGCTGCTCATCCTTGCCTTCCTGGTCATCCCGATTTCTTTCGCGGGCACCTATGTCATCAACGAAGTGCGCGAATGGCTGACCTGGGCGATCGGAACCAACCGCCATGGCGCGCCGACCCCGCAATGGATCGCCAGCCTGCCGGTCGTCGGCGAGTGGCTGAACGAGCTGTGGACGAAAAACCTTGGCCATCCCGGCGGTATTGGACAACTGATCCAACTGGTCAGCGGCGCCAATATCCGATCCATCTACCAGACGGTACTCGCGGCGGGTGGCAGCGCGTTTTCGCTGCTTTTGACGCTTCTGTTCATGCTGATTGCGCTGTTCTTCGCCTATCGTGACGGAGAAAGCTTTGCGCGCCAAATCGATACGCTGGGCGAACGCATCCTGCCGGTCAGGTGGGAACGCATCTCGCGTGTGGTGCCGGCGACCATTTCATCGACTGTGACCGGCCAGACCGTGATCGCCATTGGCGAGGGCGTCGTGCTGGGCATTGCCTACTGGCTGGCCGGCGTGCCGTCGCCGGTAACACTGGGCGCGCTGACCGGCGTGATGGCGCTGATCCCGGGTGGCGCTCCGCTCTCGTTCACGCTGGTCTCGCTCTATCTGGTTGGTTCAGGTTCTGTCGTCGCCGGTGTGGTGTTGTTCGTCTGGGGATCGGTGGAACTGTTCATCGTCGACAAGACGATCCGTCCCAAGCTGGTCGGCGGTCCAATCAAGTTGCCGTTCCTGCCGACCTTCTTCGGCCTGATCGGTGGCGTGAAAACAATGGGATTTCTGGGCCTGTTCATCGGCCCGGTGCTGATGGCACTGCTTGTTGCCATCTGGCGCGAATGGCTGCATGAGGTGGAGGTGGTCGACAACCTGCCCGCGGAGGAGCCACCTGCCGAACCGGAGGCCATCGCACCGGTTGCGGCGGAGCCCGTGGTCCTGGAACCGAGGAAAGTTCAGGCCGGGTGACGCACTGCCAGCGCCGCGCGGCGCTGGCGGCCGAGATGCAATTGCCACAGCGAGTGCGCGATCAGAGCAACGATCAGGATCGCGCCACCGATGAGGGTGTCGCGCGATGGTACTTCGTTGAACACCAGCCAGACCCATACCGGCGCGAGCACGGTCTCCAGGAGGTAGAACATCGCCACTTCCGGGGCCGAAATGTATTTCGGCGCCGTTGCCAGGCAGAAGAATGAGATCGGGATGACAACACCGCCGTTGAACAGGATCCACCACGGCGCGTTGACCTGAAAGCCGGTGTTCCAGACCATGTAGGCGGCGACCACAAAGGGCAGCACGACACCGATCAAGGCGGGGAAGCCCATATCCTTGCCGCTGTGCCGTGAAATGGTGATGGCGGAGGCGACGCAGAATGCCGACGTCGCGGCGAGCACATCGCCGAACAGATGACCGGAACCGATCGAGCCGCCAACGATGATGCCGACCCCCACGATCATTGCAGCCATGGTTGCGAACGTGGCAGGGCGCGGCCGCTCGCCGAGGAACAACCAGGATAACAGCGCGGCGAACATGGTGTTGAAGGCGAGGATGAAGACCAGATTCGCGGTCGTGGTGTTGAAGACGGCGGTGATGAAGGAGATCGAGCCCAGGCCGTAAAGCGCGGCGACGATCAGGCCGGCACGGCCGGGGATCAGCTTTGGAGCGTTTGGCGTCCACCAGCGCCAGACCGCCCATACGATCAGCCCGGCAAGCAGCGTGGTGCCGCTGCGCAACATCAGGATGGTCCACGGCGTGCCATCGGCGAGGCGGATGAGCGGGATGTCGACCGTCAGCGCCATGCCGCCTATCGCGGCAATGAGCAGACCCTTGGAGTGGTCATGAGAAACAGTCACGTAATAGGCCCCCCGCCTGAAGCAACGGCAGCGTTAGGAGCCTTGGAAAGGCTGGACGGGCCGATCGTTCAACTTAGAGCGGACTGCGACACCTCCACACTCCGCTCTTCCCTGTATTCTGTAGTGCGATCCTGCCCCGAAAAGTCGTCAGTTTGCCGATCTTCGGTTCGGGATCACACTCCGCCGTCGAAGCGTTCCCAACCCTTCGGACCGAGATGTTCCTGCGGCATGAAACGCATCTTATAATTCATCTTGCGCGAACCGTTGACCCAGTAGCCGAGATAGACATGGGGCAAGCCCATCGCCTTGGCGCGCTGGATATGGTCTAGGATCATGAAGGTTCCGAGTGAGCGCTCATCCAGGTCGGGATCGAAGTAGGAATAGACCATCGACAGGCCGTCGGCCATCTTGTCGGTCAGCGCCACCGCCACCAGCGCGCCCTGGCCTTTACCGGTGAGGAAAGTGTCCGGTCCGCGCCGGCGGTATTCGATGATCTTGGTGTCTACATGGGTGTCCTCAACCATCATGGCGTAATCGAGGACCGTCATGTCCGACATACCGCCCTTGCGGTGACGGGCGTCGAGATAGGCGCGGAAGAGGGAATATTGCTCGGTCGACGGTTCGGCGTCGTGCATGACGCCGACGAGATCGGCATTGTGCTGCGTCACGCGGCGCATGTTGCGGCTAGGCTCGAATTCCTGCGCGAGGATACGCACCGACACACAGGCGCGGCAGTTTTCGCAGGCAGGGCGATAGGCGATGTTCTGCGAGCGCCGGAAGCCTCCCTGGGTCAGGAGGTCGTTCATCTCGGCAGCCTTGTCGCCGACCAGATGCGTGAACACTTTCCGCTCGAACTGGCCTTCGAGATACGGGCATGGCGAGGGCGCGGTCAAAAAGAACTGCGGAGACTGGGTAGGATGCTGCGTCATCGCGCGTCGAAAAATGCTCCCACAAATTACCCTAGCTTGGCGCGCGCGGCAAAAAATTCAACAGGATAATCGTGTCGGATGCCTTCTGGCCCATATATTCGGTGGTTGGGCGCGGCAGTGTGGACAAGTCTCTGCCTCAGCGGTCGGTGCGGCTGACAACCGTGCCGAGCAGCAGGTCGTGCAGCGTGCGCTTTCGGTCGGAAAACAGCGTGACCAAAAGCACCAGAGGCGTCAGAATCACATTGCCTGCCCAGAACAGCACGGAATGGACGACGGCAGTCATGCCGTCGATCGGAGCGCCGTCCAGCCTGTCCAGGCGGATGCCCATCGCCTTCATGCCAAGCGTGGCTTGATCGCGACCGCCCAGCGTGTTCCAGATGTAGACGACGGCGACAGCGGGTATGAGAACCGAAAACAGCATCCAGCCGAGACCAAGCGTAATGATGCCGAACAAGAACACCAATATGGCGAAAGGAATCGTCAGCAGGCCGACCACGATGTAATCGATGATGCAGGCAAAGACGCGGCGCGAGCGGACGCCGTCATAAGCACGGACGTCGTCCAGCCTGGAAGTGATGATTTCGCCGTCGAGAACGCGCGCGTTCATTTGCAGAATACCTCATGGTTGACCGGTTCAGGACAGGTCTTTTTCATAAAATGGTGTAGCCGCGGCTTCCGTTCAAGTTGAAGCGACGGATCGCTGCCGGTCCAGCCATTCGCTGATGATATTGCCGTCCACTGCGCCGAATTCATGGCCGGAGGCGACCGTATGCTCGTCGACAACGGCGTGATGCGCCCGTAGCAGCCCGGCAAGCGCTTGCGCGAAAGGCGCATAAATGACGTCGTTGGCGCCGGTTATCATCAACACATGCGCATCCGACAGGTCGGCGTCCGGGACCTGATCCAGTACCGGCATGGCGCGCAGCAGCACCGCGCATCGGATAAGTCCGGGGTTCAGCAGCATGGTGCTGGTCACCAGATTGGCACCGTTCGAATAGCCCAGGAAGGCGATGCGTGCCGGCTCCAGGCTGTGAAGAGCGGCCAGCTCGTTGATGAAGCGCGCAAAGGCATGCACTTCTCCACGGATGCTGGTCTGGTCGAACTGCGTCGGCGTGATCCGCCTGAACCAGCGCAGATCGCCGTCTTGCACGATGCGCCCGCGCACCGCCACCAGCGTCGCTCGCGGGGCAGCAGCCATCGCCAACGGCATCAGAGTCGTCTCGTCTGCGGCCGAGCCGTGAAGCAGGATGAGCGTTTCGTTGCCAGCGTCCCGCGGAACATGGAAGCGATAGGAAAAGGACAGATCGCGTCGTAGTGTCCCGATCTGCGAGTTTTGTCGGCTATCGGTTCCAGCTGTTTGATTCTGCATTGCTTTATCTCTGTTTGCCGGCTTCAAAACGAAACATTTTTGGATCGACCCAAAAGTGATTGGGTCTGCTCTGTTTTTGATCACTTTTGCCCTGATATGGAATGTCGAGCGGTTCCGTGACGGGAGGCAACAGGGGGCGAACCGCGCACAGTGTGAACCGTTGCGGAGTCCTAATCATGACCACGCCGCTCTCTTTTGAACGTGACACCCGCATCGACGTTCTGCGTGCTCTCGCTCTGCTGATGATCTTCGTCGATCATGTGCCGGGCACCGTATTCGAGCTCTTCACCTACAAGAATTTTGGCTTCTCGGACGCGGCCGAGGCTTTTGTGCTGATCTCAGGCATTGCCGTCGCGCTGGCCTATGGCCGCAAGTTCCAGCCCGGATACCGATTGCTGGCGACACTCAAGATGTGGCGCCGCGCCGGCGTGCTGTATACTGCCCACGTCGTCACCACCATGGCCTCGATCGCCATCTTCTGTGGGGCCGCTTTGCTTGCCAAACGGCCGGATTTCCTGACGCAGATCAACATCGGCCCGCTGATCGAACGCACCCCGGAGGTGTTGCTCGGCATTGCCACGCTCGGTCACCAGATCGGCTATAACAATATCCTGCCGCTCTATGCGGTGTTGCTGCTGGCAGCACCGCTGCTTCTGTTCGCTGGCGGTCGTTGGCCGCTGCCGACGCTGGCGATTTCCGGCATCGTTTGGCTTTGGGCCGGCCTCTATCAGGTTGCGCCGCCGAACTATCCCGAGCAGGGGTTCTGGTTCCTCAATCCGCTGTCATGGCAATTCCTGTTCACCATCGGCGTGGTCGGTACGTTGCATGTGCGTCGCGGCGGGCGCATCCCGGTCAATGGCTGGCTGGTTGGCGCCGCCGCCCTTTATGCACTGATCGCCCTGGTCTGGGTTCGCGGTCCGTGGTGGGGGCAGGATAGCTGGTTTGGCCTGCCAGTGGTTCTGGCCGGTTTCGACAAGACCTTCCTGTCGTTGTCACGCCTGCTGCATGTGCTGTCGATAGCTTATCTGGTCGTGGCACTGCCGGCGGTTTCGGCATTCTTCCGCAGACCGCTCGACCATCCGCTCGCCATCCTCGGCAAGCGATCGCTGCCGGTGTTCATCGCCGGCACGTTGCTTGCGATTATGGCCCAGGTGCTGAAACTGGTGCGACCTGGCGGCTTTTCCTACGACGCCATGCTGGTTGCCACCGGCATCGCAGCGCAGTTCGCATTTGCCTATTATCTGGAATGGCTGTCGCGGCTCGGATGGGCGAGCAAGTCGAAAGCACCGCAACAGAGCCGGGGTTTCAGCAGGCAACTGGTCAGCGTGCGGTGACGGGACCTGCGGATTCGCGCACAACCAGCTCGATAGCCATTTCCTGACGGCGTTCGGCCTGACCCGGATCGAGGATGGCGCGGGCCGCGCGCCGGCCCATTTCGCGCATCGGCTGGGCGATCGTGGTCAGCGGCGGCTTGCACGTGGCGGCTTCCGGGACACCGTCGAAACCGACGATGGAAACATCGCCAGGCACCGACAGGCCGCGCTCCTTCAGCCAGTCGATTGCGATCATGGCAATCCGGTCGGACATGGCGAGCAGAGCGGTTGGAGGTTCGGGCAGGCTGAACATGTAGTCGAGGCTGGCATGGACAGTGGGGACGTCGTTGCCGGTCTCGTAAATCGGAACGCTGGCTGCATCGATACCGACGCCAGCGAGCGTCTCGAGATAGCCGTAGAGGCGGTCGCGTGTGCCGGAATAGGTGGCGCCTTCCGCACGCCGAGCAGTCACCGGCCCGCTGCTGCCTTCGTCGAAACTCAGCGCCAGGACGCCGAAACGGCGATGGCCGTATGCCAGAAGGTGTTCCGCGGCCAGCTTGGCGCCGGCCTTGTTGTCGATGCCTATGGCTGAAAGCGCGCCTTCATCGTAGCCGAAGTCGAGTACGACAAAGGGCAGCTTCCGCTCGCGGGTCAGGTAGACCGGCTGCCAGTTGCCTTCCACGCAGAAGACGATGAAGCCGTCGACCAATGCGCTCTGGATGTTCCAGGCGAGATGCTCGCCATTGATCGCCGACACCAGCGACAAGCCGGCGCCGGTGGCGTCGCAGATCTCGGAGATGCCGGACATGACCACGCGGGCGAACGGATCGTCGAAGAAATAGGAGAGGGGCTCTGCCGTGGCGACGCCGATGGCGTTGACCTTGCCGGCGCGCAGCAATCGGCCCTTTGGATCGGGGCCGCCATAGCCCAACGCATCCGCGGCCGCCTTGACGCGTTCGCGTACTTCCGCGCGCACGATCTCGGGGTGGCTGAAGACATTGGAGGCAGTGCCGTGCGAGACGCCGGCAGCCTTGGCGACATCCGCCAATCTGACCGGTTTGATCGCGGTTGCCTGTCTTGCCATCAGTCATCCTTCTCATCGGCGGACGCGATGGCGTCCTGGCGTTGCGGGTGCCCAATGTTGACCCGGCAGGGTGGCTTTGTATCACATTTGTTGGATCGATCCATATTTGCCTTGACATCCGATGGCGCGAGGAAGAGGATTTGGATCGATCCAAAAAATTTTATAACGATCTTGGATCGATTCAATGCAGTGCGAGCCAAGATCGGGAAAGTGAGGCAGTGATGCGTCCGATCGACTATCTGTTCGAAGACATCTACCGCAACGACTGGGGCATTTCGTTCACGTCAGGCCCACTTGCGCGGCGTGACGCGCGGACTGAGCGTCGAGGTTTCATTCGGCGCCTTGCGACCGAAATCGGCAGGCTGCTGTTTGTAAAACAGGGTCGTCGCTCAAGCGGCGACCCTGGAGTTGCGTCTCAAGGTCAGCAGCGGAACACACAGAAGATAGAGCGTTGCGCCGCCGATCCAGACCAGTCCGGGAAAAGTCGAACGTGTGGCGAAATAGGTGGTCGAAATCGCCAATGGCGCGACAATGGAAGCAAGGCTGGTCAGGCCGGCAATCACGCCCTGCAGGCGACCCTGACTGTTCGCGTCCACGCCTGCAGTCATCATTGATTGCAGTGCCGGCGCGCCGATGCTGCCGAGGCAGAGCATTGGCAGAAGCGCAAAGACCATCCAGCCTTGGCTTGCGAATCCGATCAGAACATAGGCGGTGCTGTCGGCTGCGATGGCGATCGCAAGCGCTTTCTTCTCGCCAAGTCTTTCGCTGAGGGGCCCTGCCAGAAATGCCTGTGCCAAAGCGTGGAAGAGACCGAACAGGGTCAGCGAAATGCCGACCGTGAGCGGATCCCAGGCGAATTTGTCCTCAACGTAGACAACCCAGATCGTACCGCCGACTTCGCCGACCATTGCCAGCAGAATGGTCGTCCCGAGCAGGGGCAGCAGCAATGGGAAGCCGAATGCCCAGCGCAGGGGAGCGAAGGGATTGAGTGAAATGGCGGTCGCTTCACTGCTTTCGCGCTTCGGTTCTTTCAGCACCAGCAGGGCGATCAGCAAGGTGGCCAGATTGAGGGCCGCTGCGGCAAGAAAGGGCGCGCGCGTCCAGACTCCACCAAGAAGGCCACCGATGGCCGGGCCGGCGATGAAGCCGACGCCGAAGGCAGCACCCAGCTGCCCAAAACGCCTGGCGCGCTGATCCTCGGCCGTGACGTCAGCGATATAGGCTGATGCGACTGCCGAAACCGCGCCGGTGATGCCGGCTATGGCGCGGCCGACAAACAGCAGCCATAGCGTCGGAGCGAAGGTCATGAACAGATAGTCCACCGTGGCGCCAGCCAGGGACATCAAGAGCAATGGTCGGCGCCCGAAACGATCCGACAGCGCGCCAAGCAACGGCGAGAAGGCGAACTGCATCAGTGCGTAGAGTGCCAGGAAGGTCCCGTAGCGCCAGCCGAGATCGCCGGTGTGGCCGACTTCGCGCAGCAGTTCCGGAATGACCGGCATGGTGAGCCCAACGCCGGTTGCAGTGAGGGCGACCGTTGCCAGGATAATGGCGATGGAGCGGTTCATGACAAGTCCAAAATTTATCGGTGATAAATTCACTTATCATTGATAAATTTTGGATGCAATGAAGATGCCGTTCCTGACAGGAGACGCTGATGAAGGTCGACCGTGCGCGCATTGTTGAAGAGGCATTGAAACTGCTCAATGAAGTGGGCATGGACGCGTTGTCGACGCGCCTGCTTGCGGAGCGGCTGCAGGTACGCCAGCCGGCTTTGTATTGGCATTTCAAGAACAAGCGCGCGCTGCTGGATGCGATGAACAGGGAGATCCTGGAGCGCAGTCATAACCATCCGCTGCCTGCAGAAGGCGACGACTGGCGACACTATCTCACAGACAATACGCGCAGCTTTCGCGCCGCGCTGCTGGCCTACCGGGACGCTGGCCGGGTTCATGCGGGCACCGAAGTCGAACCCGACGAACTGCAGGACATCGAGATGAAAACCGCGTTTCTCGTCGCGCAGGGTTTCGATGTCGGCGAGGCCATGATGCTGTTCATCGCGCTTGGCCGCTACACGCTCGGTTGCGTCATCGAGGAGCAGTCCGACTATCCGGAAGGGCCAGGCCGAGGCGCGGAACTCGACGTCGCGGCACGCGATTATCCGCTGTTGTCGGCAGGTTTGGCGCGCTATCGCGAAGGGGGACACACAGCTCTTTTCGAAACCGGGCTAAGCCTGATCCTGGATGGTGCCGCCATGCGACTGTCAGGAAAATAGAAAAATCAAATACTTAGATCGTGATCTTGGTCTGAAACGCACTGCTTTTCAGACCAAGATCATGTTCGAAAGGAGAGATGGAGCGGAATGCCGATTCACCTTGGTCGCCTCCCGCTCTAGGCTTTGGATCTGGCGAATGCCGACGCAGCGACTGCCAGCCAGCCCAAGATCAGCAGAGTGCCGCCGGTCGGTGCCGCAAAGGGCAGCAGCCGTCCGCCCAGGAAGTCACGGGCGAGCAGGTCGCCGCAGAACAGGATCAACCCGACCAGCAGCACCAGCCCGCCAAGGCGAAGTATCCTGTTGCCGCCGACCAGTCCGATCGCCAGCAGCGCGAGTGCGTGCGTGAACAGGAAAGATGCGACCGTGCCGGTAAAGGCACCGCCGACATGGGCCGCTGCCGCCGACAGGGCGACGCCCGCGGCTCCGAGGAGCCCTCCGGCCAGCACAAGCGGCGCACACGGTTCAAAGGCAAAACGGGATGAGCTCATCGTCGGGATTCCATCGCGGCAAGTGGCAATCAGGATTGCACGGTTTGGGCGTCAGGCAGACTGCGGCTGTTCGTAGCGGCTGCGCACGAGCCAATTGAAGAGCGCGCCCAACGCCAGCAGCACGGCGGTGAACAGAAAAACCGAGCGCATGCCGAAATGGCCGCCGACGAAACCTCCGAGAACCGGTCCGGCGACCTGGCCGACATACTGCGCCGAGATCGAATAACCCAGGACGTTGCCGCCGACACCGTCCGGCACATTGTGGCGAATAACACTGGTGACGGAAGGCAGCAGGCCACCCAGGGCCAGGCCCATCAGAAAGCGCAGCACGATCAGTTGCCAGCTTTCGGTGACGAAAGCCTGCGGAATGAGCAGCAACGACGCGACCAGGAGCGCTCCGATGATGACGTTCCAGTGGCCGACGCGGTCGGCCAGCTTACCGAGCCTCGGGGCCGACAGGATCGCCCCGAGTGCGGCCGCCGACATGACAAAGCCGGCGACGAGCGTTACTTCCGTCGAATCCGCCACCAGTTCCGCGACATAAACGGTGATAATCGGTTCGATCGACATGGTGGCGAACATCAGCAGCATGCCGGTGGCCAGCATCGCCGCAACCGGTCGCTTGTTGGAGATGCGCGACCAACTGCCGGCCTGCTTCGTCTTTGTTTCGGACGCCGCTGAACGCCGATCTTCCTTGATCAGAAAGGTCGTGGCGAGAAAGGCCAGGAAGATGACGCCACCAGCGATCAGGAAGGTGGCGCGGATGCCGATCCTGGGTGGCAAGGCGCCGCCGATCAACGGTCCGACCAGATTGCCCGCCATGATGCCGGCCGAAAGCGTCCCCAAGGCCCAACCGGAGCGATCCTTGGGCGTCTGCATGGCGACCAGAATGGTGGAACCGGAGGAATAACCGCCAGCCAGGCCGACCAACAGGCGCAACGCCACCAATTGCCAGACGTCCTGCACCATGCCCATCAACGACATGCACACAGCCATGCCGAAGCTGGCGCGTACCAGCATCAGTTTGCGGCCGTAACGGTCACCCAGCCGGCCCCACAATGGCGCGACGAGTGCCGCCGCCAGGAAGGTCGCGCCATAGGCGATGCCAGACCATTGCACTATTCCCGCATGATCGTTGACACCCAGTTCTTCGACATAGAGCGGCAGGAAGGGCAGGAGCAGCGTCATCGCCACCAGCGTGGTGAAGGAACCGACGAAGCAGACCACGAGATTGCGGCGCCAATGAATGTTGTAACCTGTTTCTTCGGCGGGCGCGGTTTCAGTCGACATGACGTTGCTCATTGCTGCGTTGTCTTGTATCCCATTTTGGGATACCAAAATGGTATCCGTATCGGACACGGGCATTTTCAAGTCAATGGGCCAGCGGATGGGGAGGGCAGTAGCAATGTCACAGATGCTGCAGGTCGAGAGACAGTTGCGAGAAATGATCCTTGGGCTCGACATCGGCCCGGGCGAGAAACTGACCGAGCGGTGGGTCGAGAGCCGTTTTGGGGCGTCGCGGACGCCGGTGCGTGCTGCTCTGCTCAGGCTGGAGACGGAAGGGCTGGTGTCGCGGGATGGACGGGGCTGGACGGTATCGCCGATCAACCTTGCCGAAATCGAGCAGATTGCAGTCTATCGTCAGGCTGTCGAGGTTGCGGCCGCGCGGTTGACGGCGGCACTGGAGGATACAAGCGGCCTCGATGCGATCGAAGCAATGCTCGTTTCTTGCGGACCTGACACGCCACGCGAAGAATGGCATCGGGTCGGTACCGACTTCCATGTCGAACTGGCGCGCCTCTCCGGCAACGAGTTCCTGTTTCGGGCCGTTCGCGATGCCATGACCCGTTTGTCGCGAGCGCGGTGGCTTGAAATCCGCGACGAGGCTGCATCCGCGCGCGCCTGGGGCGAACACAGGGCCATCCTGGCCGCATTGCGGGCGGGGCGTGGAGATGAGGCGGCGGAGCTTCTCGTCCAGCATATCGGCGGCAGCCGCGACCGGTTGGTCCGCTCCCTGCAGGCGGAGCGCCGCGGGTTACGTGCCCGTGGTTTCGCCGTCGTTGCGGCGTGATGAAATCGTCCCGTTCGAGCGGACGGACCCGCGACATTCCTTGATAATGTTTCGTCACATTCTTTGACTGTTTTTCTTCGGGATTATCTGGCGCGGCGAGAACCGCGACGCTAAAAGCCTGCGCGGGCTTTTGCGTTGGAATCTTGATGCGTAATCTTCGTCGCAGGACTGGCAAGGTCTTTTATTACGCGCGTAACATTGTTCGCGACGGCGCGCCGCAATTGCTCTTTCGCCGGCGGCTGGACCATGCCTTGGCGGCTGCGTTGCGTCATGGGCCTGCGCTGCTTGATCGGCTCAACTACTACAACAAGCTGCAGGAGACGTTCGCGCCGAGCCCGAAGGCGGTGACGATCGCGACGCTGCCGCGTCGTCCGTCGATGTATTATTACGACCTCAAGGAGTTTGCCCGCTACTTCGATCAGAACCTGCATCTGGATCTGGAGTTCGGCGACGTTCGAGGGCTTCCTGCGGTTCCTTCGATCGTCAAGAACCGACCGATCGGGGCAAACAATGCCAATGCCGTGCTGTTCAAGATGGACAAGCTGCGGCATTTCCAGATGCAGACCGATCCGCTGCGCTTTGCCGACAAACAGCCCAGGGTCGTCTGGCGTGGCGACATGAACAATCCTGTTCGCCTGGTCTTCCTGGATGCCGCGCAGGGTTTGCCGTTCTGTGATGTCGGGTCGCCGGCCACCCATGCGCCGGAACGTCACCGCAAGCCTTTCATGAGTGTCGAAGATCAGAAGCGCTATCGCTACATCGTCTCGCTCGAAGGTTATGACGTGGCAACGAACCTCAAGTGGATCATGAGTTCGAACTCACTCTGCCTGATGCCTGAGCCGACCAACGAGATCTGGTTCTGCGAAGGGCATTTAAGGCCCGGCGAGCATTATGTGCAGCTGGCGCCCGATTTCTCGGATATTGCCGACAAGGTTGCGTTTTTCGAGCGTCATCCCGAGCAGGCCGAGCGGATCATCGCGTCGGCGCAGGCCTATTGCCGCCAGTTTTCGGATGAGCCGACCGAAAGGGCGCTGTCTTTCCTGGTGCTCTACAAATACTTCGTGCTGAGCGGGCAGATTGAACCCGACGAGAAGGTCTGGCGCTTCATTGCGGCATAGCCGCTTTTGATTTCGCAACTGCAATAAAACCGTCATTGCCCGCGGATATTGGTCGGCTCACGGTGCGAACGCGGAGCGATATCATGACCGAACTGGAACGCAATTCCCCCGCCGCTGACTGGCTCGAAGCGGAACTGGCTGACACGCTTGACGAGGACTATGAGCTGGAGCTGTCGGAGCCTGCTCTCTCGGAAGAGATCGCCAAAATCTACAAGCGCACACATCCGCCATCTGTCGAACGCCTGGTCTATTTCCGTGAACTGCTCAGGCTGCAGTCGGAACTGATCAAGCTGCAGTCATGGGTCTCCCACACCAAGACAAAGGTGGTGGTGCTGTTCGAAGGACGCGATTCCGCCGGCAAGGGCGGCGTGATCAAGCGCATTACCCAGCGCCTCAACCCTCGCATCTGCCGTGTGGTGGCCTTGCCTGCACCGACCGAGCGTGAACGCTCGCAGTGGTATTTCCAGCGCTATGTGCCGCACCTTCCGGCCGGTGGTGAGATCGTGCTGTTCGACCGCTCCTGGTACAACCGCGCCGGTGTCGAGCGGGTGATGGGTTTCGCCACGCCGGATCAGGTCGAGGAATTCTTCCGCGACGTGCCGGACTTCGAACGCATGCTGGTTCGTTCCGGCATCATCCTCGTGAAGTACTGGTTCTCGATTACGGATGAGGAGCAGCAGATGCGCTTCCTGATGCGCATCCATGATCCGATGAAGCAGTGGAAGCTCTCGCCGATGGACCTGCAGTCGCGTGTGCGCTGGGAACAGTACACCAAGGCCAAGGAAGAAATGCTCTTGCGCACCAACATCCAGGAAGCCCCCTGGTTCATCGTTGAAGGCAACGACAAGAAGCGCGCGCGGCTGAACTGCATGGATCACCTGTTGCAGCAGGTTCCCTATGAAACGGTGCCGCATGACGACATCACGCTGCCCGAGCGCGTTTTCAATCCGGAATATGAGCGCGCCGTGCTGCCGCCGGAGCTCTACGTGCCGGAGAAATACTAGAGCGTTTCCGTTTCACGGAAGCGCTGAAACGATCTAAGCTTTTGTTTTCATAGTATTTTATGACGGCTGGCATGCGCTGGGGCGTGTCATCCGGCTTTGCGCTGAGCGATGAAGAAGGCTTTCAGTGCCTCAACTTTATCGGCCGTCCAACCGGGCGGCTGGGTGACGGCCATCCAGGCATCGACATAGTGCTCGGGCGCATAGACATGTCCGTAGCCCATCGGCGTCGTCGTGCCGAGCGCGATATCCACCGTCAGCTGCAGCAGCGTGACGATCGGGAACCAGCGGAAGCGCGGCGAGACGTCCGGTCCGCGCTCGCCCTTCATCCAGTCCGGTTTGCTGTAGGCGGCATGGGGATCGAAAAACACGATCGGGTCGCTGGCATATTGCAGATAGACGACCCTTATCGGGCCCCATGGCGCGCCATCGAGATCGAGTGCGTTGCGCTGGCTGGTGAAGCGGATGACCGATCCGTCGCGGAAACGCGGCAGCCATGCCGGTGAGCCCGCGACGCGATTCGCTGTCGCAATCTTCCAGGTCCGGCTGGGGAAGGGCGGCCCTGCCCACACGGCACCCTGATACGGGTCGGCGACGACATCGTAGATGTCGCTCGAAAGATCGGAATTCAGCGCGCCGAGACTGAGGCCGTAGAGATAGAGTTTCGGGCGCCGGTCTTTCGGCAGGTTCTTCCAGTAGCCATAGATCTGGGTGAAAAGCGCGCGCGAGGCTTCCGAGCCATAGCCCGGTTCGACCAGCAGCGACAGCCAGCTTGGCAGGTAGGAGTACTGGATCGCTACACTCGCTATGTCGCCATGGTGGAGGTATTCGACGGGGTCGATGCCGGCTGGATCCACCCAGCCCGTGCCAGTCGGAGTGATGATGATCAGGGCCGAGCGCTCGAAGCCACCGACCCGTACCAGCTCCTCCAGCGCCAGTCTTGCCCGTTCCTCGACCGTGTTCGCCGAATTCAGCCCGGCATAGACACGGATTGGATCCTCTGCACCCTGACCGGTTCGCGACGCGATCTCGCTGCCCGTTGGAGCAGAGGCGATATAGCTGCGCCCCATCTTGCCGAGCCCCTGCCAGTTGATGAGCGAGGCAGGACTGCCGATCTTGCGGGTATCGCCCGGCGGCCGGATTTCGGCATCGATGATCTGGTCCAGTTCCCGATAAGAGGAATCCATGGCGCGAATTGCAAAGCGCAACAACACGCCGTCGACCACGGACCAGAACAGGATTGCGGTGAAGACGAGCCCGACCACGGCAGCGACGCGGCGTGGCACATAAGGATGCAGTCGCCTTGCTACGGCACGGAAGATACGGGCGAGAAACCTCGAAACCAGGATCACGATCGCAAAGGTCGCCATGGCAATCGCGGCGACCTCAATCGGGCCAATCTTGCCCGCCGGCTCCATGGCCATCAGGACACGGATCGAATCCTGCCAGCTCGATGCCTGAACCAGGAAGGCGATCGCGGCTACCAGACAGGCAAGAATGACCACGCGCGATGCGGTGACCAGTCTGTGTGGATCGGCCGTCGGCAAACCCATGTAGGCCCATAGCGCACGCAGTGCGACGCCGATCCCGTAGCCGCAGGAGAAACTCAGCCCCGACAGGACGCCCTGCGTGACGCTTTCGCGCGGAATGAGGCTTGGTGTCAGCGAGGCACAGAAGAACAGCGTCGCGAGGGCCAATCCGGTCAGCGAGAAGGCGTCGATCGTCCTAGCTGCCCACCGGAACACCATGCGTCAGATTCACCCCTTGAGGATTTCAGCTACCCTTGGCGCGAAGTAGGTGAGGATGCCGTCACAGCCGGCGCGCTTGAACGCGAGCAGCGATTCCAGCATTACCTTTTCGCCGTCGATCCAGCCATTGGCCGCGGCCGCCTTGATCATCGCGTATTCGCCCGACACCTGATAGGCGAAGGTCGGCATGGCAAACTCGTCCTTCAGGCGGCGGATGATGTCGAGATAGGGCAGGCCAGGCTTGACCATCAGCATATCGGCACCTTCGGCAAGATCCTGTTCGGCCTCCCGTACAGCCTCGTCGCTGTTGGCGTGATCGATGTAGTAGGTCTTCTTGTCGCCCTTGAGCAGCCCCTGCGTGCCGATCGCCTCGCGATAAGGACCATAGAAGGCAGAAGCGAATTTGGTGGCGTAGGACATGATGGCGACGTCCTGGAACCCATTGGCATCAAGCGCGTCACGGATCGCACCGATCCGGCCATCCATCATGTCAGACGGGGCGATGATGTCTGCGCCGGCGGCAGCCTGCAGCACGGCAGCGGCGGCGACCTGCTCAACCGTCTCGTCATTGACGATGATGCCGTCGCGCAGGATGCCGTCATGGCCGTGGCTGGTGAACGGGTCGAGCGCCACATCCGTTATGATGCCGATCTGCGGAACGGCGGCCTTGATGGCGCGCGTCGTGGCATTGATCAGGTTGTCAGGGTCGAGAATGTGCGAACCGGCCTCATCCTTGCGGCCAGCCTCGATGTTCGGAAAGGTCGCGATCGCCGGAATGCCGAGACTGGCGGCACGTTCGGCCTCGCGGACGGCCTGATCGATGCTGAGGCGAAAGACGTCCGGCATGGCCTCGATCGGCTCGCGCACATTGGTTCCGCCTGTCAGGAAGATCGGCCAGATCAGGTCATCGACCGTCAAGCGGTTCTCCTGCACCAAACGACGCGACCAGTCCGCCTTGCGCATGCGGCGCAGGCGCCGCGAGCCGGTGATTTCGTCGACGTTGCGGGCGCCGGCAGGTTTCGTGGGGGCGAACTTGTTCATGGCCAAAACTCCGATTGGCGGTTTTCTAACACGTGCGGGCCGGAGCGACCAATGCGGCATGGTTGTGCCAGCATCGGCGCGGATGGTCGCAGTCCGTTGCCGCACCCGGTCAGGACCAGGCTTGCCGGAAGGGTGGCATTGACGCGCTGGAGGGGGGCGCTTAGCACTTCCAAAGCATATGAATGAGGATTCTATGGCGATGGACTTTGGCGGCGGCGAGGAAATCCGCTTCGAAAGGGTTGGCCGGGCCGGCGTCGTGACCATGACACGCCCCCAGGCGCTCAACGCCATCACGCACCGCATGATCAATGCGCTATCGCGCGCACTGGATGCCTGGGAGGCTGATCCGGCGATCGACCTCGTGCTGCTGAGGGGCGAGGGCAGGGCGTTTTCCGCCGGCGGCGACATCATGGCTGTCTATGAAGGCGGCAAGGCCGGTAACCCGCCCGTCGAGTTCTTTGCCGACGAGTACCGGCTGAACGCGCGCATTCCCCGCTTTGCCAAGCCTTATGTTTCGCTGATCGACGGTATCGTCATGGGCGGTGGTGTCGGCCTGTCCTTTCATGGCTCACACCGGGTGCTTACCGAAAACGCCCAGTTCGCGATGCCGGAGGTCGGCATCGGCTTTTTCCCGGATGTCGGCGGCAGTCATCTGCTGCCGGGTCTCGCGGGGAGTTTCGGAGTTTACCTTGCGCTGACAGGGGAGCGCATTCGCTATGGCGATGCGCTGTGGTCCGGCCTGGCGACCCACGCGATCAAAGCGGCCGACCAGGATGTTTTTGTCCAGAACCTGACAGAGAGCGGAGATGTGAACGCGGCACTGCGAAGGCATGCGGTCACTGCCGAAGCCGAAACCGGGGAGCCGATGCGCGAAGCGATCGCGCGGCATTTTTCACGCGATAGTCTGGCAGACATCATCGCCAGCCTTGAAGCGGGAGCCGCCAGCGATGAATTCGCTTCCAAAACGCTGGCCATCATGGCGCAGCGTTCGCCAACCAGCCTGAATGTTGCCTTCCGGCAGATTCATGCCGGCCGCGCGCTGGCCATGGACGACTGCATGCGCATGGAGTTCCGCATCCTCGTGCGCATGCTGCAAGGCCACGACTTCTATGAAGGCATCCGCGCGGCGATCGTCGACAAGGATCGCCAGCCGAAATGGCGACCCGCGGGGCTGGCGGCGGTCGCTCCGGGGGATGTCGATCCATATTTCGCGTCGCTCGGCGAGCGGGAACTGGCCCTGTGAACGATGCCGCGCAAAGCCGCATTGTTCTGGAACCTTCGACGACGGAACTCGTCTTCGAATGGTTCCAGCGTATCGTTGCCGTCTATTGCCTGCTGTTCGGGGTGCTCTACTGGGTCCGCCTGATCGGTTTCTATCCTGGGCCACTGTGGCGCTTCGACCTGATGCCCGTGCACTGGCAGGTCGCCGCGGCAACGCTGGCGGTGTTCTTTCCGTTTGCCGCCGCGGGTCTCTGGATGCTGGCGTCCTGGGGACCCGTCATCTGGTTCATCTGCGCCCTGACCGAGACGATCATGTATATGGGGTATCCGCAGCTTTTCGGCGAACGCTGGTCGATCGTCGCAACGCATGCCGCCGTGGCCCTGGTCTACATTGCGCTCCGGCTTGTCGTGCATTTCCAGCGCCGCCGCCAGCGCGTGTGATTTCAGCCTTCCGGACGTTCGCTAAATCTTTAGGTTAATTTTCGCCCCTCGGCAGGGTTTTTATTAACCCTCTCCCGAAACCTCTTACCGGTAAGCTCTTGTTAGCCCTGGCGTTTAAGTCGAATTTTATAGGTATTCGATAGTGTCGCGATCAAGGTGACAAAAAACAAAAAATCACCGGGCGACAAACGAGAGGCAAAGACAATGATCAATTCGCGTCCTGTGGCGAAGACCGCCAATGTTATCGATGAGCGCCGCGAGTCCATCCGCACGCTGTACATGGAATCTCTTCAGCTGGTCGAACGTCTTCATCGGCGTTTGCTTGACGTAATCAAGGATGAGTTCGACCGCAACGGTCGTTCCGACATCAATGCTGTCCAGGCTCTGCTGCTTTTCAACATCGGTAATGCCGAGCTGACCGCCGGTGAGTTGCGCTCGCGCGGTTATTATCTCGGCTCGAACGTGTCCTACAACCTGAAGAAGCTCGTCGACCTGGGTTTCATCAACCATCAGCGCTCGCGCATCGACCGCCGTTCGGTCCGCGTCAGCCTGACGGACAAGGGCAATGAGGTGGCTGAGGTCGTTGCCGGCCTTTATGAGCGCCATATCGGTTCGATCGAGCATGTCGGTGGCATCAACCAGGACGAGTTCAAGCAGATGAACCGCGCCCTGCAGCGCCTGGATCGCTTCTGGAACGACACCATCGCCTACCGCATGTAAGCGGCTGGTCAGGGCTCGCCGGCCGGATTGCCGGCACCGCGTCCGCTTCCGTGACGTCTTCGTCACGGCGAGATACCACGCCGAAGAGCGGGGAGGAGGAGATCTAGAGCGTTTCCGTTTTTCGCGGAAACGCTCCGAGTTTTGTTTCGGCCGCATTGTTGCAACGCCAAGTGTTTTCGCTTGGCTACAAAATGCTCTAAATCTCCGGACTGGGCCGGTGCTGAAAAGGCACTGGCCCTTTCTTTCGTACGACGTAGGTCTAAAGCGCGGGCGTTGTGCCCAATTGCCGCCATATTCCGGTGGAAGCGAGAAACCGGACGGTGCAGTCAGATCTGACTGGCTGGTCTGCTCTCGCGAATGTGCGTTTTCCGGCAGCGAGATGCGAGATATGGTTGGCTAAATGTTAAGGATGGCAACCATAGAGTGCGGGCCGCCAACCGGGCCCACTGGCCAATCGTCGAATTGTTGAACAAGTCTGGAACGCCCATGAACACCAGCCGTCGCCTGTTTCTCACCGGAGCTTCCGCACTCGCCGTGGCTTTTGCCGCCGGTGCTGCCAGCGCCCAGGACGCCGTGGACGGTATCCTGAAGGCTTCAGGGCAGGGCGGTTGGGACGACACCTTTGACGCCCGCGCCACGCAGGGCGGCAAGGTCGCCTCGACGCTTCCGATCTTCAGCCCGCAGACCGTGAGCTATACGGAACAAGCCATTGGCCAGTATCGTGACATCGTGGCTCAGGGCGGATGGCCGCAAGTTCCTGCCACCAAGAAGCTGCAGCTCGGTGTTTCCGATCCCGACGTCGTGCCGCTGCGCAAGCGGTTGATGGTATCCGGCGACCTGTCGCAGAGCGCCGGCTTCTCGGAGTCCTTCGATTCCTACGTCGATGCCGCGCTCAAGCGCTTCCAGACCCGCCACGGCCTGCCGGCAGACGGCGTCACAGGCAAGTACACTTTTGCCGCGATGAACATCTCGGCGCAGGTGCGCCTCGGTCAGCTTGAAACCAATCTGGTGCGTCTGCGCGCCATGGGCGGTTTCCTCGGCAACCGTTACGTGATGGTCAACATCCCGGCCGCGCAGATCGAAGCGGTCGAGGGGGATCGCGTCGTGCTGCGTCACACGGCCATTGTCGGCAAGATCGACCGACAGACGCCGATTGTGAATTCGAAGATCAACGAAATCATCGTCAATCCTTACTGGAACGCGCCGGTGTCGATCGTCCGCAAGGACATCATTCCGCTGATGCGCAAGAATCCGAACTATCTTAAGGACAGCCATATCCGCCTGCTCGCGCCGGACGGCACGGAAGTCGATCCGACCACCGTGGACTGGTCGACGGAAGATGCCGTCAAGTATCGCTTCCGTCAGGATCCGGGCACCGGCAACGCGATGGCTTCGGTCAAGATCAATTTCCCGAGCCCGGACGGCGTCTATATGCACGACACGCCGCAGCAGAGCCTGTTCGGCAAGCTGATGCGCTTCGATTCTTCGGGTTGCGTGCGCGTGCAGAATGTGCGCGACCTCGTCACCTGGATCCTGCGCGATACCCAGGGCTGGAGCCGCCAGCATTTCGAAGAGACCATCAAGTCGGGCAACAACACCCCGGTCGCGGTCACCAATCCGGTGCCGGTCTACTTCACCTATGTCTCCGCCTGGTCGACCGGCCCGGGCGTCGTACAGTTCCGCGACGACATCTATCGTCGCGATGGCGTTGACGAGTTGCAGATCACGTCTTCGCTCTAGGACACAGCGCAGTCAGACAACGACAAAGCCATCGGCGAGCGCGCTGGTGGCTTTGTTGTTTTCGGCGCAGACTTCGCGCACGCAGGCGCGCAGCCAACGATGCGCGGGGTCTGCATCGAGCCGTGGGTGCCACAGAAGCGAGATGGTGATTTCCGGCAGTTCAAGGGGCAGCGCGAACCGGAACATGCCGTTCTTCAGGTGGCCGGTGTAGCGTTCGGGAATGCTGGCGATGAGGCCTGTCGCCTGGGCAAAGACCAACGCTTCCAGAAAGCCGCTGACGGTTGTTGCGATCTGTCGTTGCAATCCCAGGATCTGCAGCGCGTCGTCGATCGGGCCCTTGTCGAGGTTGCGGCGCGAAACCAGCACATGTTGCCCGGCTGCGTAGCGTTCGGGAGTGACGATGCCCTCGCACAAGGGATGTCCGGCCCGCACGACACCGACGAACCGATCCCGAAACAGGGTCTGTGCCCGGATTTCCGGTCCGGTCGTGGTTCCGATCACGCCGGTTTCGAGGTCGACACTGCCATCGCGCAGCGGTGTGCTGTCCTTGTCCGGCTTCGGCACAAAACGCATGCGTACGCCAGGTGCGTCCTGCGCGATGCGGGCCAGCAGGGCCGGCCCGAAATTCTCGACGAAGCCGTCGGAATTCCTCATCGTGAACGTCCGCGTCAGCCTCGCGAGGTCCAGCTTTTCCGCAGGGCGCAGCATGGCTTCGGCTTCTTCGACGATACGGCTGACATGCTGGCGCAGTTCGAGCGCGCGCGGGGTGGGGACAAGGCCACGGCCAGCCCGAACCAGCAGTGGGTCGCCTGTCGTTTCGCGCAGCCGCGCCAGCGCTCGGCTCATCGCGGAAGGGCTGAGCCGCAGTCGCCTTGCGGCGCGGGCAACGCTGCCTTCTGCAAGCAGCACATCAAGCGTGATCAGCAGGTTGAGATCGGGGTGCGACATGCCGGAGAGCATAACGCATGTCTGTTGTTTTGATGAGGCGTCATATGCACGAATGAAGTGCAAATGATGCGCCTTCCGCCATATTGGCTCCAGCTCTACCTGTCTTCCCGAGTTTTGAATCTGACAAAGACAGGGCATAGCATGCAATCGAACGCTATCGAACGTGGGGCAGCAAAAGGTCGCGCTTCGGACAGCGCCGGACGCTGGGCGCTGATCAGTCTGGCCCTGTCGATGTTGCTTTCCTCACTCGGTATCAGCATCGCCAACGTCGCCTTGCCATCGCTGGCTGAAGCTTTCGGAACGTCTTTTCAGAGCGTGCAGTGGGTGGTTCTGGCTTATCTGCTGGCGGTCACCGTCACGATCGTCACGGCAGGGCGGCTTGGTGACCTCGTCGGGCATCGCCGCATGTTGATCGGCGGAGTTTCGCTGTTTGCATTGGCCTCGGGTCTGTGCGGCATTGTTTCTTCGCTTTGGCTGCTGATTGCCGCGCGCGCCTTGCAGGGACTTGGCGCGGCCGTGTTGATGGCACTCAGCATCGCGTTCGTTCGCGATACGGTCTCGAAGGATAAAACCGGAAGAGCCATGGGGCTGCTGGGCACCATGTCGGCGATCGGGACCGCGCTTGGTCCTTCGTTGGGCGGGGTCCTGCTGACCGCGACGAGCTGGCGCGCGATCTTCCTGGTCATGGTACCACTTGCTGCGCTGAATCTTTTTCTTGCCTGGCGGTTCCTGCCCGGCGTGAAGCCGTCCGGGAAGGGTGGCGGTTTTGACGGTCCGGGCACGCTACTGCTCGGGCTTGCGCTCGCTGCCTATTCGCTTGCCGCGACCGTCGGCGGCGCGCATCCGGGATGGCCGAACATGGCATTGCTGGCAGGGGCCATCATGGCGGCAGGCTTGTTCGTCGTGGTCGAAGCGAAGGTGGCTTCGCCGTTGATCCAGCTGTCGGCATTCCGCGATGCAGCCTTTAGCGGCAGCCTGGTGATGAACGCGCTGGTTTCGACAGTCATGATGGTCACCTTCGTGGTCGGGCCGTTCTATCTGGCGCGGGCGCTCGGGTTGAACGCAGCGTCCGTCGGCATGGTGATGTCGGTTGGCCCGGTGATCTCCGCCCTGACCGGCATCCCGGCAGGCCGGATCGTCGACCGGTTCGGCGCCGCTTTCGTGGTCATCATCGGGCTTATCTTGATGACAGCCGGAGCCTCTGTGCTGGTTGCGGTGCCGGCATCAGTCGGGGTAGCAGGCTATATTGTGGGCATTGCCGTCCTGACGCCCGGCTACCAACTGTTCCAGGCCGCCAACAACACGGCTGTCATGATGGATGTCGGCCCGGACAGGCGCGGGGTCGTGTCGGGTATGTTGAGCCTGTCGCGCAATCTCGGGCTGATCACCGGGGCATCTCTCATGGGTGCGTTGTTCGCCTTCGTGTCCGGCACGGCTGATGGATCGGCTATGTATGCCGAGAACGTCGCCGCGGGGATGCGAGTGACATTCGCAGTGGCGGGGACGCTGACCCTGGCCGGGATCGTTATTGCGCTTCTTCTACGCCGCAGCGTCGTTGCACAGCCGGTTGACGGGTGATCCGACTACCGATCCGCCCGAGGTCGGGATCGCTGCGGTGGAGCGTTGTTTCGGCAAAGTTTCAGCTGTTTGTCATCTTAGCGTTATGGGCGGCCACTAGCGTTTTCTCACGGACGTAGGGGACGCGCTCGTGAGATCATCATCCGGAACATGGCGGTTTTGTCTTGCAGCCCTGGCGCTGCTCCTGGCCTTGCCCGCGGCGGCCGAGCCAATTCGCGGTGCCGGATCGACATTCGCCGCGCCGGCGATCGCAGCATGGGGAAAGGCCTACAAGGAAGCGCGCGCCGACGGGGGTGACTATTTCACGCTCGACTGGAGTGTCGACTATGAGCCGGTCGGCTCGCTGGCCGGTGTCATGCGGCTTTCGCAGCCCGAGATGGATTTCGCAGCGACCGATGCGCCGCTTTCGGCGGACGAAGTTGCCAAACGCAACGTGGCGCAGTTTCCGATCGTCATGGGCGGCATCGCGGTGGTCGCCAATGTCGCAGGCATCGAAGCCGGCAAGTTGCGGCTGAATGGCCCGGTGCTGGCCGATATCTTCTCGGGCCGGATCAAGAGCTGGGCAGATGCGGAAATCGCCGCGCTCAATCCGGACCTGCAACTGCCTGATCGCCCCGTCAAGGTGCTCTGGCGTCAGGACGGTTCGGGTTCCACCTTTGTTTTCACCAGCTACCTTTCCAAGACCAATGCCGAATGGCGCCAGAAATTCGGCGCCGCCACGCTAATCAACTGGGCGGTTGGGCAAGGTGTGGAAGGTACCGGAAAGCTGGTTGCGTTGTCTGCCGCGACGGCCGACAGCGTGACCTATCTCGAATATGGCCAGGTGGCGCGTGCGGGGCTCCCCGCCGTGCAGCTGCAGAATGGGGCAGGTGTCTTCGTTGCGCCGACGGCGGAGAGTTTCGCAGCCGGATTAAAGAGCATCACGTGGGATGCGTCCCGGCACTTCTTCGCTGATACCACCAACATGCCTGGCGATGGTGCCTATCCAATGGCTGCCGTTACCTATGCATTGGTACCGAAGGATCGCGGTGTCGAGCGGACGGAGCGTGTGCTGGACCTTTTCCGGCTGGCGTATTCGGCGAGGGGGGATGATACCCGTGCCCTGGGTTACGTCCCGGTGTCGTCGGAACTTGCCCGCCTGGTTGATCGCTACTGGTCGCAGACCCTGACAAATCTGAACAACTAGAGCGTCCCCAAAGGCGCGCCGAACCGTCCACACAGGAAGGCATAGCGACATGCAGGTCGACATCTTCAAGGACATCCTTGTCCCGGTCATCGGTGGCCTGGGCATCTTCATGCTCGGCCTGGAGTTCATGGCCAACGGCATCCAGGCGCTTTCCGTCAACAAGATGCGCGATTTCCTGGCGAAGGCTGCCGGAACGCCAATCAAGGGCGTGCTCGCGGGCACGCTCATCACCGGTGTGATCCAGTCCTCGACGGCCATGACCGTCATGGTGGTCGGTCTGGTCAACGCCGGCGTTGTCGCGCTCAGGCCGGCCATCAGCGTCATCATGGGCGCCAATATCGGCACGACGCTCGGCAATGGCCTGATTGCGTTGCCGCTTGGTCCGCTCGGCCTGATCCTGGGCGGGATTTTCGCGCTGATCTATTGCTTCGCGAAGAGCGAGAAGGTGCGCAACATCGCGCTCGCCTGCATGGGCTTTGCGCTGATCTTCTACGGCCTCAACCTGATGACCGGTGGCCTGCGCCCGCTGCGCAACATGCCCGAAGTGATGGAGTTGCTGCAGACGCTGAGGGCAGATTCTTACTTCAACCTCTTGAAATGCGTGTTGATTGCCGCCGGCGTCACGGCAATGATCCATTCGTCGTCGGCAACCATCGGCATCGTCATGGGGCTCGGCGCCGCCGGCGTGCTCGACTGGACCACTGCCGTTGCCTTCTCGCTCGGGGCCGATCTCGGCACCACGATCACGTCATGGATGGCTTCGCTCAACCTGTCCAAGAACGCCAAGCGCGCGGCTTACGCGCATATGTCGTTCAACGTCATCGGCGTCCTTGTCACCGTCCCGCTGTTCTTCGTCTCGATCGAAGTGCTGCGCTGGGCCATGCAGTGGTTCGGCGGCGACCCGAGCATTCCGGTGGTGGTCGACGGCAAGGATACTTTCCCGCTGGTTCCCGTCGCAGTCGGGCTCTACTCCACCTTCTTCAACGTCTTCAACACGGTGCTCCTGTTTCCCTTCGTTGGCGTGTTCGAGCGGGTTCTGTCGCGCATCGGTCATAGCGAGGCCGATGATGTGGAAGATTTCTCGGTGCCGAAATATCTCGATCGCCGCTTCTCCGGGGATCTTGGACAGGCGGTGCCGGCCGTGGAGCAGGAAACCGAGCGCCATCTCAAGGCCGGTGCGCTGTTCCTCGACATTGCCCGTTCCAAGAAGAGCGCGCCGAGCGATCCGGGCGAGCACTATCTGGCCACCGATATCCTGTCACGCGACATCCGCTCTTACTCGGCAGCACTTTTGTCGTCTGACATGCCGATGGACCAGCTCGACCTGGTTGCCAGCCTGATCGAGGAGGCTGACTTCACCGCGGCGCTTGCCGAGCAACTGCATCAGGTGGCACGCCGGGTTCGCCGCGAGACCTTCGGCGCGCAAGGCAAGGCGATCGTCGACACCGCGCTGGACAAATTGGATTTCGACCTGCGTGAAATCCTGCCGGATTTTGGCGTCAAGGCACCGCAGATGCCGGCTGGCCACGTCAATTTCCCGGAGGTCGACCAGCTTCGCGCCCAGATCCTGGCCGCAGGCGGCGGGGTCACTCCCGGGGAGCGCGGCGCATTGCTGGCGCTGCTCGGCAGCGTCGAGCGTGCGGACCTGTTGATCAAGCGCATCGATGCCGAACGCAAGTCGGTCAATCGCCAGGCCGTCATTGCCCGTGCGAGGATCCGGCGCGAACAGCGCGATGAGAAGGGCGGCATGTTCGGCGGCAATCTGGCGCCGGTGCCAGGCGAATGAATGCGCTTTGTCAGGCAAGGCCGGTTGTTGCCGGCCTTGCCTGACGGACTGCCAATTCCGAAGCAGCATCGTATCTCAATGCGGGCTTGCGGTTGGCCGGATGATGATTTCGCTCACATCGACGTCGGCCGGCTGGCTGATCGCATAGGCGATGGCGTTGGCGACCGCTTCGGCACTGATGGTGATCGCCCTCCAGGCCTTCATGGCTTCGCGCGCGGCAGTGTCCGTGATCGTATCGGCCAGTTCCGACGTGGTGGTGCCGGGTGAGATGACCGTGACGCGGATACGGTCGGTCTCCTGCCGCAGCCCGTCTGAAATGGCTCCGACCGCGAACTTCGTGGCGCAATAGACCGCTGCCGTCGGCGAGACGCTGTGGCCGCCGATCGACGACAGGTTGACGATCTGGCCGTGACCCTGCGCCTGCATCAGGGGCAGGGCGGCGGCGATGCCGTAGAGCACCCCCTTGATGTTGGCGTCCACCATCCTGTCCCACTCGTCCACCTTGAGTTCGGCAAGCGGAGACAAGGGCATGACACCGGCATTGTTGACGATGACGTCGAGCCTGCCGAATTCCTGCTGCGCATAGCGCGCAAAGGCTTCGACCTCGGCTCGCCTGGTGACGTCGAGCTGGCGCACGCGGACGGAGCCGCCAGTGGCGGTTATTTCGCTGCCAAGGGCCTGCAACCGCTCCAGCCGGCGTGCGCCGATGACGACATGCGCACCGCCCGCCGCCAGCACCCTTGCCGTTGCCTCGCCGATGCCGCTGCTGGCACCGGTGATGGCGACGACTTTTCCTGCAATTCCGTTCATCTGGGAGTCTCCATGTTCAGGCAGTGGTGGCGGGGGATCAATCGGGAAAATCAGCGCTGCGGGTCGTCTCGGCCCAGGCGTCGAAATTCGACCGCAAGGCGTCGAGGCGCTGGCGCGCGATGGTCAAGGCTGCGGCGCCGAGCAGCAGGCGCAGTGGCGCCTCGTCTGCTTCGAATGCCGAGATGATCGCGGTGGCGGCGCGCGCGGGATCGCCCGGCTGGCGGCCTGATGCGGCGCGGGTCGCTTCGCGGCGCTTTCCTGCGGTTTCGGCGTAGTCGTCGATGACGGTCGCGGATTCGACCATCGAGCGGCCGGCCCACTCGGTGCGGAACGCGCCGGGTTCAATGATGGTCACCCTGATGCCGAGAGGCTCGACCTCGTGGGAGAGCGATTCCGAAAGCGCTTCGACGGCGAATTTCGTGGCGTGGTAGTAGCCGGTTGCGGCGAAAGCGACGAGGCCGCCAAGTGACGAGACGTTGAAGATATGTCCCCGGCGGCGGGCGCGCATTCCGGGCAGCACCCTTTTCGTCATGTCGACGAGGCCGAAGACATTGGTGTCGAACTGGTCGCGGATTTCGCGGTCGGAACCTTCTTCGATGGCGGCGAGGTAGCCATAACCGGCATTGTTGACCAGTACGTCGATCGTGCCGAATTCTGCTTCGGCTTCCGACACGGCCCGCGCGATGGATGCGGTGTCGGTGACGTCGAGCTGCACGGCGAGCGCGCGTTCGCCATACTTGGAGGTAAACGCCTCCAAGTTATTGGAATTGCGGGCAGTTATAGCCGCGCGCCAGCCGCGTTCCAGCACGGCTTCCGCAAGTGCCTTGCCGAGACCGGAGGAGGCCCCGGTGATGAACCATACGGGATCGGTCGTCATGGTGAGTTCCTTTCGAGCGAGAGCGGATGTCCCAGCGGCGCTCACCGGCGGCGCAGGATCATGCCGCCATGGTGGAGGGTGTTGCGGTCGACGAAGTCGCCGTCGGCGGTGAAGCCGGTGTCGTCCCAGTATTCGATGTGAGTGCCGGTGACTTCGTAGCGCCCCTGGTAGGCGCTTTGCCTGCTGCCGCGCGCTTCGTCATAGCGGCCATCCGGCAGCAGTTCGTGGCGGACGCGGCCGTCATCCGTCGACCACATGCCGACATAGGGATGTTGTGTCATCTGTCTTTCCTTGATCTGGATGTTTGAACCCGCGGCCATTTCCGACGGCAGGGCCGGCGCCGCGGAAAGCGCGGCCAGGACCAGGCTGGACAAAACGTAACCTTGGCTGCGTAGGGTCATAGTTCGATCTCCGGTCGCGCCTTGCGTCATGCAATGTGACGTATTCCCTGGCTGGCACGACGGAACATAGGGTCATCGATTGGCGCGATCGACTTGCCAATTGAAAATGCCTTGGTTAGAAATCTTAACCAATGGCGGATGACTTCGAAGGCATTTCGGTGTTCCTGGCGGTTGCGGAAGCGCGCAATTTCCGCCTTGCCGGCGAGCGTCTCGGCGTCACCCGCTCGGCCGTCAGCCAGGCATTGCAACGGCTCGAGGACCGTATCGGCACGGCGCTGGTGCAGCGAACCACGCGCAGCGTCAGCCTGACGGAAGCGGGCGAGATGTTCTACGACCTGGTGCGGCCATCGGCGCAGGACATCAGCGAGGCCGTGCAGGCCGTTCGCGAAACGCAGATGCGTCCGTCCGGACTGTTGAAAGTCGTGGTGTCCTCGATTGCGGAGCGTTTCATTTCCGGGCCGTTGCTCGCAGGTTTCATGGCGGCCCACCCGGACGTGAAACTGGATGTCACCATCACGGACGCCGAGTTCGATATCGTTGCCGGTGGGTTTGACGCCGGGGTCCGACTGGGTGAGGTGATCGAGCAGGACATGGTCGCTGTGCCGGTTTCTGGGCAACAGCGACAGTGCGCTGTTGCTTCACCCGACTACCTTTGCCGACGCGACAAGCCGCTTCATCCGCGCGACCTGGCAGATCATGTCTGCATCGGCTGGCGCGCGCGGCCGGACACCGCGCCATATCGTTGGGAATTCACGGAACATGGCCGCGATTTCGAACTGGCGGTCGATCCGGCGATGACCACCAATGACATGGGCATGATGATCCGCATGGCTTGCGCCGGCGCTGGCATCACCTTCGGCATGATCGAAACATTCGAGCCCTATATCGCGCGTGGCGAGTTGGTGTCGCTCCTGGAAGACTATTGCCCGCCCTTCGCAGGCTTCTACCTGTACTTCCCGAAGCGTCATCGGCAGCCACTGAAGCTGCGAGCACTGGTGGAGCATGTCCGCACTTTCAGGCGGGATGCGGCCTGAGGATCTGATAACGTTCGAGTTCAGAGTTTGAATCATCAGGATGATCCAAGCTTTTTAATATAAATGACAAAAGGAATGGAAGATTGCGCCGGCACGCTGGGAAGGGCCGTTGCAGCGGCAATTGGTGCTTTTCTCGTTGTCTCAAAGCGTCCACAGCGTTTCCGTTTTTCACGGAAACGCGGAAACGCTCCAAGTTTTTGTTTTCGCCGCATTCTTGTAACGCCAAGTGATTCCACTTGGCTGCAAAATGCTCTAGGTCCAGCAGGTCACGTTTGGAGAAACGCTTGGCCGTCGCGACATTGATCCTGCTGCTCCTGGTGCTGGTTGCCGCTTCCGGCGTGCTGGTGCGTTTCCTGCCATTGCCGTTGCCGATCATCCAGATCGGGCTGGGTGTCCTGCTGGCGTGGCCGATCGATGGGCTGCGCGTGGAACTCGAGCCGGAACTGTTCCTGCTGGTCTTCGTGCCGCCGCTTCTGTTCATCGACGGCATCATGCTGCCGAAACGCGAGTTCGCCGAGCTGGCGCCGCGAATCTTCGGCCTGGCTTTCGGGCTCGTCTTCTTCACGGTCGTGGTTTTCGGATACGCGCTGAACTGGCTGCTGCCGCAGGTTCCGTTGCCGGTGGCCTTCGCGCTTGCTGCCGTGCTGTCGCCTACGGATGCAGTCGCGGTCTCCTCCATCGTCGGACGCGATCTCGTGCCGGCACGCATCCGTCACATCCTGGAGGGCGAGTCGCTGCTCAACGACGCCTCCGGCCTGGTCGTGCTGCGATTTGCAGTCGCTGCCGCGCTGACCGGCCAGTTCTCGCTCGGCGAAACGGCCTTGACCTTCGTGCTGGTCGCGGCCGGCGGCGCGCTGGTCGGTTTTGCCACGCTATGGGCCACCGCCAAAGTCCTGCGCATCGTTGCCAAGATCGGCGACGTGCGGCCGGAGGTGCAGGTGGTCATTCTGATCCTGCTGCCGTTTGCTGCCTATCTGCTGGCTGAAAAATTCCATTTCTCCGGCATCCTGGCCGCGGTGACGGCCGGCCTCTATCTCAGCCGTGCCGGCCTGTTCGGCGTGCTCAGCGTTCCTGCGCGCATGCAGAACGCGGCGCTGATCGAGATGCTGTCGTTCACTTTCAACGGCGTCATCTTCCTGCTGCTCGGCCTGCAACTGCCGACGATCATCCGCAACGTGCCGCCCGAACTGTCGCTCTACGGCACCGTCTGGGAACCGGTGCTGGCAGTGATAACGCTGACGCTGATCCTGCTTGCGATCCGTTTTGCCTGGATCTGGTTCGGCTCAGCGGCGCGCGGCTTGATCGCGCGCTGGCGTGGCGACGATACGCTCAGGCTCACCACACGGCTCAAGGTCGTCATGACGCTGGCTGGCGTGCGTGGTGCAATCACGCTCGCCGGTATCCTGTCGCTGCCGCTCGTCATCTCGGAGAACGGTCCGCCATTTCCGGCCCGCGACCTGGTCATCTTCATCGCCGCCGGCGTCATCATCTGTTCGCTGCTGCTGGCCAGCGTGGCACTTCCGGCGGTGGCACGGGGCATTCCGCTCGATGAAGAGGATATGAGCATCAATGAGGAACGCCTGGCGCGGCAGGTGGCAGCCGAGGCGGCGATCGCCCGCATCGAACAGATGGTCGATGAAGCACGCGACGATGCCGCACAGTATGAAACGCGGCTGGCAGCGGCCCAGCAGATCATTCCCTCGTACCGGCAGCGGATCGTCGGTGAAGCCGACGACACGAAGCCAGGTGAGATGCAAGACGCCCTGGAGGCGATGATCGATGCCGCGCTCGGCGCCGAACGGGATGCGCTGCTCAAATTGCTGAAGGCGCGCAAGATCAACGATGACACCATGCGCGCCGTCATGGGCGAGGTGACGCTCGGTCAGGCCCTGAGCGACCGAAAGCGGACAACACCGGCGAAGTCAAACAAACGGCCGAAGAAGGCGGGCGCCAGGAAATAACGGCGCCCACCCATCCATATTTCAGCTTTCATCCCCGGACACGGTTGCAAAGAAGTTCTCCGGTCCATCGACCTCGATCAGCTTGCGGTTTTCGATCTGCCAGAAACGGTTGCCGACCGTGCGCACGAAGCTGCGGTCGTGCGAAACCAGCAGGCAGCTTGCCTCATGTGCCATCAGTTCGGTTTCCAGTGCTTCCTGGCCCTCGATGTCCAGATGGTTGGTCGGCTCGTCGAGCAGATAGAAGTTGGGGTTGGTGAGCCTCAACGCCAGCATGGCCAGCCTGGCTTTCTGCCCGCCGGACAGCCGGCCAATCGGTCGCTCCTGCATGTCGATGCCGATGCCGGCACCGGCGAGCAGCGTTCGGAGCCGTTGATCGCCGAATTCGAAGCGCCGGCCGATCGCTGCCATCGGCGTATCCGTGTTGCCGAGGTCAGCCAGCGCCTGGTCGACATGACCCAGCGCCAGAGATGGCGTGGCGCGGATGCCGGTCTGCGCGCCGTCACTTCCCGAAATCGCATTGCGCAGCATGCCGACCAGTCGTGACTTGCCGGAGCCATTGCGACCGAGAAGCACGATGCGGTCGCCCTGGCAGATCCAGCGCTTGCCGGTTTTGAACAGAAGCGTTCCGTCGGGCGTTTTCACCTCGGCATCATCCAGCGTCACCAACTGTTTGGCGTGGGTGCCGCGGTTGGCGAGACGGATGGCGCCAGCCGAACGTTCCTGATGGGCGGGGCGGGCCGAATCCTCGAGACGCTCGGCGCGGTCCTTCAATTGCTTGGTCTTGATGACCAGCAGATCGCTGCCGGAATTGATGCCGATGTTGTTCAGCTTGGCGGCCTGCCGGCGAAGTTGCTGCGCCACCTTCATGTCGCGCTGATATTGCCGTTCCTGCGAAGCGTCGATCTCATCCAGCGCTATCCGAGCCCTCGAATAGGGCAAAGCAAAGACCTGGCTCTGCTCGGCGCGCAGGAACAGCGTGCGGTTGGTGACGGCGTCAAGGAAGGCGCGGTCGTGGCTGGCCACGATCAGCGGGACGCTTTGCGGCAAGCTGTTCAGCCAGTCTTCCAGCCAGCGGATGCGGGCGAGGTCGAGGTGGTTGGTCGGCTCGTCGAGCAGCAAGGCATCGGGGTCGTTGACCCAGACGCGCGCCAACAGAGCAAGGCGTTGCCAGCCGCCGCTCAACGCGCCGAGCGGGCGTCCGCGCAATTCTTCGGGAACTTCGAAGGTTTCCAGCACGACATCGGCACGCCAGCTTTCGCTTTCTGCCTGCTCCGCCGGCAGAGCCTGCCGCACCGCTTCGTGGAAGGGCAGGGAGAGCAGTGCGGGGGCGATATCCTGTTCGACGTGGCCGATGGTGAGACCACGCGCCTTGGTGATGTCGCCGTCGGTCGGCTCGAAGGTGCCGGCGATGGTGCGCAGCAGCGTCGACTTGCCCCGGCCGTTCGCGGCGACGATGCCGATACGGTCACCAGCCTCCACGGAGAGGTCGAGATTGGAAAACAGGCGTGCGCCGAGCGTGACGCCGAGTGCCTTGAGATTGATGAGTGCCATTGTTGTTCTCTGGTCTATCGCGAGCCTTGCCGGCGGCCTGACACGTCTGATGCCAGGCGGTGTGCCGGATTGCGTTGGCTCGTTGTGGTAACGATTGGCACGACACACCGGCATTTGCCGGTGTCGCGCCACCCCTTGGGGCAGACCAGATAGAGATGCTTAAGTGCGATCGTCTCGTTGGTCAGCCCTGCAAACGCATTTGCAGGGCCTGGATCGGGCCACGCTGACGGTGTTGATCATGTCTGAACACGCAGCCCTCCTTTCTTCTCGACGGTTGCCAAGCCTAGATAAACGCGGCTGCCCGTCGATGCAAGCCGGTTGCGGACCGGTCAAGCAGCATAGCGCAAAAGCACGACATCCTGCGGCAGGATCCGCTGCCCGATAAACCGCAGTTTCGGCGTCTTGCCGGCGAAGAACGGCTTGCCGCCGCCAAGCACCACGGGATTAACATAAAGGTGGTACTCGTCGATCAGGTCCAGTCCATCCAGACTGGCCGCGAGTTCTGCGCCGCCCACATCGATCATGCCGTCGGTCCTGGCCTTGAGACGCCTGAGCGTTCCGACAACATCCTCGTTGATCAGCGTTGCATTCGGCCCAACATCACGCAGCGTCGTGGAACAGACGAATTTGGGTGTTGCCTGCCACGCCGTGGCGAACTCCCGCGCCTCGTCTGGCCAGTCGGCCTGGTCGTCGTCCCAGTACCGCATCACTTGATAGAGCTTGCGGCCGCAGACGCTGACCTGAATGTCCTGCATCAACTGGTTGAAGTATCGGTGCAGCGGCGCTTCCGGTACCGGCAACTCCGGACCGTCTTCCGGGCCGGCGATGTAGCCGTCAAGCGACGTCAGCATGCCGAAGATCATCGTGGCCATGTTGCCCTCCAATCTGATTGCATATTGCAATCAGATTGTGCGGTTGGCAAGGGAAAGCCGGTGTTGGTTGACCCGCATGATTCTGCCCTGCCTCGTGGTTCAAGAAAACGGCGCGATCGGGCCAGAGGATTTCGCAGCGTAAACGTGGCAGTACCCGGACAACTGTGTTAATGGCGCCGTGACTTTTCCGACAGTGAGGATCCCAAGTCCATGGCGACAACAGCCGTTTCGAACTCCCTCGAATCCTTCTTTGGCACAACGCTCGCGGATGCCGATCCGGAGATCTTCGGCTCCATCCGCAACGAGCTTGGTCGCCAGCGTCACGAGATCGAGTTGATCGCCTCGGAAAACATCGTCTCGCGCGCCGTTCTGGAAGCGCAGGGCTCGATCATGACCAACAAGTATGCCGAGGGTTATCCGGGCAAGCGTTATTACGGCGGCTGCCAGTTCGTCGACGTCGCCGAAGAGCTCGCCATCGAGCGCGCGAAGAAGCTGTTCGACTGCAAATTCGCCAATGTGCAGCCGAATTCCGGCAGCCAGATGAACCAGGCGGTGTTCCTGGCGCTGCTGCAGCCAGGCGATACCTTCATGGGCCTCGACCTCAATTCCGGCGGCCATCTCACGCACGGCTCGCCCGTCAATATGAGCGGCAAGTGGTTCAAGGTGGTTTCCTACGGCGTGCGCAAGGACGACCATCTGCTCGACATGGAAGAGATCGAGAAGCTAGCGCAGCAGCACAAGCCGAAGCTGATCCTGGCCGGCGGCACCGCCTATTCCCGCGTCTGGGACTGGAAGCGTTTCCGCGAGATCGCCGATTCGATCGGCGCCTACCTGATGGTCGACATGGCCCATATCGCCGGCCTGGTCGCTGGCGGCGTGCATCCGAGCCCGCTGCCGCATGCGCATGTGGTGACGACCACCACCCACAAGTCGCTGCGCGGCCCGCGTGGCGGCATGGTGCTGACCAATGACGAGGACATTGCCAAGAAGATCAATTCGGCGGTGTTCCCCGGCCTGCAGGGCGGTCCGCTGATGCACGTCATCGCTGCCAAGGCCGTCGCGTTCGGCGAAGCGCTGAAGCCGGAGTTCAAGCTTTACGCCGAGAACGTCGTCGCCAATGCCAAGGCGCTGGCCGAGAGCCTGAAGGAGACCGGCCTCGATATCGTTTCCAACGGTACCGACAACCATCTGATGCTGGTCGACCTGCGGCCGAAGAACGCCACCGGCAAGCGCGCCGAGGCAGCCCTTGGCCGCGCCAACATCACCTGCAACAAGAACGGCATTCCTTTCGATCCGGAAAAGCCTTTCGTTACATCGGGTGTGCGTCTCGGCACGCCGGCCGGCACGACCCGTGGCTTCGGCAAGGCCGAATTCCGCGAAATCGGCCAGCTGATCGCCGAAGTGCTGGACGGCCTGAAGGTTGCCAATTCGGACGAGGGCAACGCAGCCGTCGAGGCCGCGGTCAAGGCCAAGGTGGTGTCGCTGACCGACCGCTATCCGCTTTACCCTTATCTCGGCTGATTTTTGAAGCGCGGAAAGCCCGCCGGGCCTGCCACTGGCACCCGGCGGGCTTTTGCTTTTGCGTGGACCGATCCTCTGGCTGGACCTTACGGACCGTAAATTCGACAAAAGATCGGAAATACCGATCCGGCCTTTCATTTTGCACATTCATCGCGACAATGGCGCGCAATTCCTTCGGAGGATTCGGTATGCGCCCTAACAGGCTGTCCCTCATTCTGTTTTCCGCCTTCGCGGCACTGTCGCTGGGCTTCGGGCCCGGCATTTCGCGGGCGCAGGAGAACGCCCAGCAGCCGCCGGCGAAGAGCGAACCCGGTCTCTCCGATGTGCTGACGGATCTGCTGCACGGGGTCGAAGGTGAAAATGCGACCGGCGGCCCGGACAAGCGCGTGCCGTTCGGTCGTGAGGAAGTGCAGCTCTCCTTCGCGCCGCTGGTCAAGCAGACCGCTCCGGCGGTGGTCAATGTCTACGCCTCGCAGACCGCCAAGGTGCGCTCGCCCTTCGACGGCGATCCTTTCTTCGAGGAGTTCTTCGGCCGTTCCGTACCGCGTGCACAGTCCTCGCTGGGATCCGGTGTCCTGGTTGATCCGAGCGGCATCGTCGTCACCAATTTCCACGTCATCAAGAATGCCGATGAGGTCAAGGTGGCGACCTCGGACGGGCGTGAATTCACATCCAAGGTGATGCTGAAGGACGAAACGCTTGATCTCGCGGTGTTGAAGATTGCCGCCGACAAACCGTTCCCCGTCATTCCGATCGGCGATTCCGACGCGCTCGAGGTCGGTGATCTGGTGCTGGCCATCGGCAACCCGTTCGGCGTCGGCCAGACCACGACGTCCGGCATCGTTTCGGCGTTGGCGCGCAGCCATATCGGCATCTCGGATTCCGGCTATTTCATCCAGACCGATGCCGCCATCAATCCCGGCAATTCGGGCGGCGCGCTGATCAACATGGGTGGCCAGCTGGTCGGCATCAACACCGCCATCTACAGCCGCAGCGGCGGTTCCATCGGTATCGGCTTTGCCATTCCGGCCAACATGGTGCGCGCCTTCGCGGAAGCCGCCAAGGCCGGCAGCGACTTCTTCGAGCGGCCCTATATCGGCGCGGAGTTCGAGGCCGTGACGCCGCAGATCGCTGAATCGCTGGGCATAGAGAAGGTGGCTGGCGCGCTCGTCTCTTCGGTGGCCGAAGGCGGCCCAGCCGCCAAGGCCGGCCTGAAGCCCGGCGATGTCGTGCAGACGCTGAATGGGGCGACGATCGAAGGCATCGAGGCGCTCGACTATCGCATGGCGACGCTGACGATCGGCTCCAACGCCACGTTCGGCATCCTCACCAAGGGACAGCAGCAGCAGATTGCCATCGCACTCGAACGCGCGCCGGAAGGTCTCACCACGCAACAGATCCTTCTGCGTGGCCGCAGCCCGTTCGCGGGGGCAAGGGTGGCAGACCTGTCGCCACGCCTGGCGCAGCGGCTCGGCTTGCGCAGCGACGTCAAGGGTGTGGTGCTGGTCGACATTGCCAGCGCTTCACCGGCCTCGGATTTCGGCTTCCAGCCGGGCGATATCGTGCGCGAGGTGAACGGCATCACCATCGATTCCGCTAAACGGCTGGAAGAAGCTGCACTGCAAAGCACGCGCTGGTGGCGCTTTACGGTGGAGCGGGGTGGGCAGACGCTACGGCAAGTCCTACGTTATTAGGCTCCAACGAACCCTCTGGGACGCCTGAAGCCGCACCATGGCCGATCTGTTCGGAAGCGATGAAGTCGAGAAGGCGCCACCAGGCCGGCCATTGGCGGACCGGTTGCGTCCGAAGACGCTTGCCGAGGTCGTCGGTCAAGAGCAGCTGACCGGACCGGATGGCGCGCTGTCGCGCATGATCGCGTCTGGCTCGCTCGGCTCGATGATCTTCTGGGGACCGCCCGGCACCGGCAAGACGACGGTCGCAAGGCTGCTGGCCGGCGAAACCAGCCTGGCCTTCGAACAGATTTCGGCGATCTTTTCCGGTGTCGCGGACTTGAAGAAAGTGTTCGAGACCGCGCGCCTGCGCCGCTCCAATGGGCGCCAGACGCTGCTTTTCGTCGACGAGATACACCGCTTCAACCGCGCCCAGCAGGACAGTTTCCTGCCGGTGATGGAAGACGGCACCGTCGTGCTGGTGGGCGCCACCACGGAAAACCCGTCCTTCGAACTGAACGCAGCGCTTTTGTCGCGCGCGCGCGTGCTGGTGTTCCAGTCGCTCGGCGAAGACAGCATCGCCAAGCTGCTGGAGCGGGCGGAGGAGACGGAAGGCAAGCCGCTGCCACTCGACGAGGAAGCGAGGGAAGCGCTGGTGCGCATGGCCGACGGCGACGGCCGCGCGTCGCTGACGCTCGCCGAGGAAGTGTGGCGCGCGGCCAAGCCCGGCGAGGTTTTCGATGCCGCCGGCCTGCAGGGCGTGGTGCAGCGGCGCGCGCCGATCTACGACAAGGGCCAGGACGGCCACTACAATCTGATCTCGGCGCTGCACAAATCCGTGCGCGGCTCCGATCCGGATGCCGCGCTCTACTATCTTTCGCGTATGTTCGATGCCGGCGAGGATCCGCTCTATCTCGGCCGGCGGCTGGTGCGCATGGCGGTCGAGGACATCGGCCTGGCCGATCCGCAGGCACTGGTCATCGCCAATGCGGCGAAGGATGCCTACGACTATCTCGGCTCGCCGGAAGGCGAACTGGCCTTCGCGCAGGCCTGCGTCTACCTGGCCACCGCGCCGAAATCGAACGCCGTCTACAACGCCTTCAAGGCAGCGACGCGGGCGGCCAAGGAAAATGGGTCGCTGCTGCCGCCCAAGCATATCCTGAACGCGCCGACCAAGCTGATGAAGGAAGAGAACTACGGCAGCGGCTACCGCTATGACCATGACGAGCCGGATGCCTTCTCCGGGCAGGACTATTTTCCCGAAAAAATGGGGCGTCAGACGTTCTACGATCCGCCGGAGCGTGGCTTCGAACGCGAGATCAGGAAACGCCTCGACTACTGGTCGAAGCTGAGGAAGGAGAGGGGCGAATAGGCCCCGGACGGAGCCATAGGCGACATCTTCGTTGGAGCATGATCTTTTCCGAAAACCGGTTCCCACTTTTCGGGATCATGCTTTTTCCTGGCCGGTTTCGCGCCGGTAGCGTGCAATCCAATCACTGTTGGTCGCGTCGGCCAGTCTGGCCGTTCCGACCTTGACGGTCCTGGCCCGTTCAGGATCCGCGCCGAGGGCCGACAGCACCTGCGACAGGGCGGATCGCGGGTCCGCGGGCATCGTCTCGTAGGTCAGGCGCAGAGGTTCGATGGCGCGAGACGTGAAGAAATCGGCCCAGTTCGCGTCGTCTTGCTGCAATTCCCTGACGATCCGGTCGATCCGCTCGCCGTCATAGGCGACAGGGCGTGGGGTCTCTTCACCCTCGAGCACCGAACCATCGCTGTTCCTGTGCCACAGGCCGCTCTGCTGGGCACGGATCAGCGAGACCGCCTGCGCAACCTTGTCCAGGCGCGAGACGTGGATGTAGAGCACCGGCCCGAAGGTTTCCTCCAGCCTTGCCGCTATGTCCGCCTTGCCGCCGGCAGCATTGTCCAGCTGCCGCGACGCGTCGGCGACGCTGGCCCACATGAGGCGCAGGCCGAAAGTCCCGGTGCCATCGGTGCCGACCCGCCGCATTGCCGCAACATAGGCCTTGTCGAATTGCACGTCGTCCGAGCCTTGCGCCGGCGCGACACCCCATTCCTCAGCCCACTCGGCGATATCCTCCTGGCGGAAATAGGAATGCGGGCATCCTGCCACGCGGGTCTCGGTCAACATGCCGCACAGCAGGGTGCTGCCCGAGCGCGGCGTGCCGCAGATGATGTAGGAAGAAAACGGCATTGTCGGCGATATCTGTGGCACGGTCGCTCAACCCGCGCGTTGAGCGGGAAGGCAATTACCGCGACGGTGCCGGCTTGTCATGAGGCCAGCAGATGCTCGAAGAGTATCTTCGTGCCGAGTCCGACCAGCGCGATGCCGCCGACGATTTCGGCATATCGGCCGAAGCGCGCGCCCAGATACCGCCCTGCCAGGATGCCGCCGGTCGACATCACCATGGTGGCCAGGCCGATGGCCGCCGCGATCACGACGATGTTGACGTTCAGAAAGGCCAGCGAGACGCCGACAGCCATGGCGTCGAGACTTGTCCCGACCGCCGTCGCCAGCAGGCCGAATGCCGAAGGGTTGGCCATGTCTTCCCGGGCGGTGTCCTGCCGCGACAGGGCATGGATCGTCATCCTGCCGCCGACGGCGGCCAGCAGAACGAACGCAACCCAGTGATCGACCGCCTGGATGTACTGGCTGGCGGCGACACCGAGGGCCCAGCCGATGAGTGGCGTCAGCATCTCGACGACGCCGAACACAAGTCCGGTCCGAAACGCCTGCGACAGGGTCGGGCGAACGGGGGAGGCGCCGCGCCCGAGCGCGGCAATCAAGGCGTCGACAGACATGCCGATCGCCAGCACGGCAATGGAAACGGGTGACATTGCTGATCCCGGAGTTAGGACGTTGGCCGGACGAGTGGAGCTTTCCTGTCCAGGAAAAGCTGTCGTCACGGTCTTGCCGAGCGCCAAGGCGCCGGCCGCACCACGCGATAACGCGAGTATGTTGATGCGGCCCCGTTTCCGGTGGCTACTCCCCGATGACCGCTAACTATCAAAGGGTGATGCTTCCGTCAATGTCGTTTTGCTTTTAATTGATGATTTTCAATGGTTTAGCCTTGGCTATGTTTGCGCGATGGAGGCAAGAAACACTGCTTTGGCAAAGCCGTTCTAAGCATCCTCAGGGTCGCGAATGCCGCATAAAAAAACCGCTCCGTTTCGGCGGAGCGGTTTGCTTGTGCTGATCCGGCGTCAGGATGCGCCTTCAGGCGTCTGCGGGAATGCGCGCGATCACCTTGATCTCGAAATCGAAGCCGGCGAGCCAGTTGACGCCGATCGCGGTCCAGTTCGGGTAGGGCGCCTTGTCGAAGATCTGGTTCTTGACCGCCATCAGGGTCTCGAATTGGTTCTGCGGGTCGGTGTGGAAGGTGGTGACGTCGACGATGTCATCGAACGTGCAACCGCCGGCTTTCAGGGTGGCCCGCAAGTTTTCGAAGGCCAGTTTGACCTGGCGTTTGAAATCAGGCTCCGGGGAGCCGTCGGGGCGGCTGCCGACCTGACCCGAAACGAACAGCAGATCGCTGGAACGGATCGCAGCCGAATAGCCGTGGGCTTCGTAGAGAGCATGCCGGTCAGCCGGGAAAACCGGTTCGCGCTGTGCCATGTTTTGTCCTTTTCAGATTTCGCCCCCCTGCCGATGCAGGGTGTGCGAGATTGACATACGCGGCGTATGTAATATCGCGCGACGATGTTTCAATACGCATACGTCGCGTATGTGAGCGGCGGTTCGCGATTGGCGTATCCGGGGTCGTGAAGCGCCCGGATACCCGACGCTAGAATGTCAGCCCGCAGGCCTGGCGAATGGCGATCTGGACCGGCGAAGGCGGCAAGGTGGGGTCGAACTCGCCCGTTGGCAACAGAGGGGGCTGCGCCAGGAAGCGTGGCTCGGTACCCCGATGCAGCTGGGCGGCATGCACGAGAAAGGGGTGGCATAGATAGACAGTGCCGGCCGCACCGGTTGCCAGGTCGACCTCGCAGGCCTGCGTGGACGCATAGCCATCGGCTGAAAGCTGCCTG
The DNA here is from genome assembly GCF_058790995.1 of Mesorhizobium sp. EU05-FHT14A09. Classification (NCBI taxonomy): domain Bacteria; kingdom Pseudomonadati; phylum Pseudomonadota; class Alphaproteobacteria; order Hyphomicrobiales; family Phyllobacteriaceae; genus Mesorhizobium; species Mesorhizobium sp. EU05-FHT14A09. Next base: position 481,626 of record NZ_JBYTDF010000002.1, on the reverse strand, counting down.
AGGGTTGCGCCCGCTTCGCCATAGGGCAGGAGCTCGCGTGCGATGGCTGCGTGGGAGCCCCTGCGGATCCTGGTCGGGGCGTCGTCGGGGCCGATGTCGGAAAGCAGGAACAACATCAGCAAGGCGCGGCCGCTGCTCTTCACATTGGCGCGCCACTCCATGAAGTCCGGATTGCTGGTGCCAAAGCTGACATCGACGTGCCAGCCATCGTCTTCGGGAGCTTGTGGTGACGGGAACCGGATCGGAAAGGTTCCGAGCGCCGCGGGCGCATGCCAGCGGCCTTCTCCGACGAGCTGGTCGAAAGCCCGGTGCAGGCGAGGGCTGTTGGCGGCCTCGACAAAAGGCGGCGACGACATCGAGCCGACGCGGACGACGGGCTTCGTCCAGGTCTCCGGTTCATGCGGCGACAGGCCTATTCTTGTCCACAGTTCGTCCCGGCATTGCCGGGCAAGGCTGCTGCTGAAGGCGTTGTCTATCCTGACGAAACCATGGTCGATGAAATGCTGGACCTGAGCGTGCGTCAGGCCGAAAGGTTCAGGTGCGGGCATTGGCTGTTCTTCCTCGAGTGCCGCATAGGCAGCGGCGAAGCTGATCCGGCGGCGTGAAGACGCCGCATGTCGGGTCGTTCGGGAACGACCGTGCGGATCAGATCAGCGGGAAGAATGTCGACGTGAACATGATGCCAAACTTATGGGATGCGCTGCAGGAGTTCAAGCTTGTGTCGAGCAATGGCCTGCATTGCGGATCGCAGGCCGATCAGACAGGCAGGTCGGCGGCGATTTCGTCGCAGCGAGCCATCGCCCAGCGCAGGTCTGCCAAGTCTCCAGCCTCGGCGCACTCGAAGACCTGCTGCAGGCCGATGCGGAGCTGATAGCAGCGCAGCGTCTGCATCTTATCCATCACGTCCGGACGATGCTTCTCGATGTACCGCGCCTGCGCTTCCATGCAGACAAGCCAGGGGCGCCAGAAGAAGATGTTCGCGATGTCGTAGAGCGGATCGCCGAACAGCGCCTCGCTCCAGTCGATGACGCCGGTGATGACGAGACCATCGGTCAGCACATTGTTGGAACCGAAATCGCCATGCACAAGGCGTCTGCTCTCCGGACACGACGGCAGCAACTCAGTGAGCAGGCTCAAATGCTGTTCGACCCAGCGCCGGCCAACAGCCGGTTCGCATCTCGCCCAGTCGTAGAGAACGGGATCGGCGATGGCGGCGAGGAAATCGTGCCAACTCCGGTGTCTGCCGTTGCCGTTGGCATCGAAGGTGCCAAAGCCCGCCGTGCCGTCCAGCGATGCCGCGGCAATGACGCGCATGACGTCGTCGACGCGGGCAACAACAGGCAGCAGTTCGGCCGGCGACAGGTCCTGCAGGGTTCTGCCCGCAGCACGCCGCGAAACGCAATATGCGTGTCCGTCGACCTCGCCGATCGACAGGATGTGCGGGATCGGCAAGCCGGCGGAAGCAAAGTGCTGTTGGCAAAAAGCATCCTTGTGAAAGCTCTCTGCCTGCCGATTGATGCGAAGAATGGCATCTCCATGCGCAAGCCGGATGCCGAAGACCTGTGATTCCTCACCTTCCGATACGGATGTCCAGCCCGAGACAGGCCCGAGGTCGCGCTCCAGGGCCGCCGTTATGGCTTGACGGGACAGTCTGGGCTTCATGTTCCTTCCGAGGCCTCCGGGAACGATTTCAGCCCACCAATGCGGTGCAATCATCCCAAGGAAAAGGGGAAAGTGACGATAACGGCATTTTGGTTGACAAAGTGAACTAAAATAAGTTCACTTCATCAACTACATTCGACCTGTCGTGTGGGCAGGTGCATCGCAAGGGCCGAGACGTGCAAACATACGACTATATCGTGGTCGGCGCCGGATCGTCCGGCTGTGTCCTTGCGAACAGACTGGTGTCCGCCGGCAAGAGCGTGCTTCTGCTCGAAGCCGGCCCGCCCGACAACACGCCATTCATTCACGTTCCGGCCACCTTTGTGCGTGTGCTCGGGACCAAACGCTCATGGATGTATCAGACGGAACCCGAACCCGGCGCCAACGGTCGCGTGATGACCATTCCGCAGGGGCGCACCCTGGGCGGCGGGTCATCGGTCAATGCGATGATCTATATCCGCGGACAGGCAGAGGACTACGACGAATGGCGCCAACTCGGCTGCCGTGGCTGGGGTTACGAAGATGTCTTGCCGGTTTTCCGCCGCTGCGAGGACAACGAGACCTATTCGGCGCCCTTCCACGGCGTTGGCGGTCCGCTGAAAGTCTCGGAGCCACGCCATAGACATCCCATCAGCTCAGCCTTCGTGCGGGCAGCACAGGAAGTCGGATTGCCGTTCAACGCGGATTTCAATGGCGCCCGGCAGGCCGGTGTCGGTTTCTATCAAACGACCACATTTGCCCGCAGACGCGGCTCGACCGCGGCGACCTATCTGAAAGCCGTGCGCAAGTCGCCCTTGTTGACGGTGCGGACCGGCTGCGCCGTGCTTTGACTGCAATTGGAGAACGGGGCCGCCAGCGGGGTGCGCTTCTGTGCCGACAATGGCGAGGCCGGTGTCGCGACCGCCAAAGAGGAAGTCATCCTGTGCGCGGAGGCGCTGGCAACGCCGAAGCTTCTGATGCTCTCCGGTATCGGCCCGGCTGCCGAGCTGTCAGCTTTCGATATTCCCGTTGTCCGTGACCTGCCGGGCGTTGGCGAGAATTTTCAGGACCATATCACCGCGTCGGTCTACGGCATCACCGATCGGCCGATATCGCTCAAAGGACAGGATCGTGGTTGGCGGGCGGCGGTGAACGCTGTGCAATATCTCTGCGGCGGCGGTCTTCTGGCATCGAACGTTGTCGAGTCGGGCGGATTTGTCGATACGTCGGGTTGTGGCAGGCCGGACGTGCAGTTTCATGTCACGCCCGCCCTGGTCGGTGACGCGACACGCCAGGCGATGGAAGGGCATGGAGTCTCCATCAACCCATGCATCCTGCGACCGGTGTCGCGGGGAAAAGTCACGTTGCGCAGTGCGCGCCCGCAGGACGCCATCCGGCTTGTCGGCAACAATCTGACCGCGCCGGAAGATGTCGATACGCTGTTGCGCGGGGTGAAACTGGGACGCTCCATCCTGGCTGCGCCGTCGATGCGGGCGCTGGGTTTCAGCGAACTGACGCCCGGAGACATCTCGGACGCGGAAAACGTGGCCTACATCCGCTCCCTGGCAAAGACGGTCTACCATCCTGCCGGAACCTGCAAGATGGGCAGTGATCCGCTGGCGGTGGTGGACGAACAGCTGCGGGTGAAAGGCGTGGCGCGATTGAGGGTGGCCGACGCGTCGGTCATGCCGACACTGGTCAGTGGAAACACCAACGCCCCCTGCATCATGATCGCCGAGCGCTGCGCCGATTTCATTCTGGCCGCGTAGACCCGTAATACCAAGGTCCTGGATGCTGCCACATCCAGGAACCCCTCAATCGCCGGCGCGGCCCATCCGGGCCGCTTGGCTTGCTCGCCAACGGGCCCGGCGCGCAGTCGCGCGCACCAACGGTCATTCAATATGACCGTTGGTGTTATTGCGCATGCCTGCTGCGGGCGATGTCGATGGATTAAAGGTGAGGATTTTCCTCCAATTTTGTGGACGGTCCACCGGTACGGTTTTTTCGCCGTCTTGTGCGCAACCGCAATTGCGCCTATGCAGCCGTCACTGGGGTGAATGCGTCGCGGCCGAGGGCGCGGCGAAACTCTTAAAAAGGGTGGCGCCAGGCGCCAGGCTCACATGACCAAAGATCAACGCAAGGCAATCCGCAAAGCCGCAATCGCCATCGTGCTTCTGGGGCTTGGTTTCTACTTCATCCCCATCATCACGCTGATCTGGCTTGTTTGCGGGCTCATCGATGTGCTGCGCAACAAGAAGAAGGATCAGCGGCTGTTCAGCCTCTATTTCACGGGCAACGGCATGTTCACCTGGTTGCTGTCGCCCTTCAACCTGCTGATCGACCTGATCAGCTACAAGAACTGGGGCGTGTGGAAGCTGGAGCAGTTTCCGGCCGACTATCAGCGTGAAGTCAACGAAGTGCTCAACGTGTTCAAGGAGCGCCGCAACGAGATCATCGCCGACATCGATGCCAACTTCGGCACCGGCCGGCGCGGCATGTACGTCTACCAGTGGTACGGCAAGCACAAGATCGACAACGTGGCGGAGTTCAACAAGGACTTCAAATACGTGAAGACGATCGCGGTATCGGTGTTTTCGGGACGTGAATCGACGTCCTGGCATTTCGGCCCGCTGCGTCTTTCGCTGCGGGTGCTGTACAACCTGATCCCGGTGAACGCCGAAATCTTCGTCGAATGCCAGGATGCCAGGAACTACTGGCACGACAATCCGATGTATATTTTCGACGACACGCTGCTGCATCGTTCGGTCAACGAATATGATGGCCGCCGCTACTGCGTGTTCATGGACGTCATCCGCCCTTCACCGGTTCCGGGTCTCGTTGCCGGCTTGCTGACCATCGTCTCGATGAGCGTCGAACGCATCAATTCCATGTTCTACAAGAACTGGAAGATGATTTCGTCGAGCAAGGGCAAGAAGGCCCAGGCCTAGGCCTGGGCATCGCGCTGGCGGGATCAGGAGCGATGTACCATCTTCTCCTCGTGGCGGCAGGCGGTGCCATCGGTGCCGCCATTCGCCATCTGTTCAATCTCGGCGCGCTCAGGATCGTCGGTCCCAGCTTTCCCTGGGGCACGATGGCGATCAACATCATCGGCTCTTTCATCATGGGGGCATTCATCGAGATGTTGTCGCGGCGCTATGGCGGTGCCTCGACGGAACTGCGCCTGTTCGTGGCGACCGGCATTCTCGGCGGCTTCACCACGTTCTCCGCGTTCTCGCTGGATTTCGCCACCTTGTGGGAGCGCGGCGACGTCGTGCCAGCCGTGGGCTACGCGCTGGCGAGCGTCATCGGCGCGATTCTGGCACTGTTCCTCGGGCTGTGGCTCGTAAGAACGCTCGCATAGTGCTATTGGCCCGCTTCGAACAATAAAGGCGGACCATGGCAGGCGTCGAACAGATCACGGTGGAAGCCGGCGAAACGGGCATGCGGCTCGATCGCTGGTTCAAGAGCCACTATCCCGGATTGAGCTTTGTGCAGCTGCAGAAGCTGCTGCGTTCCGGCCAGGTGCGCATCAATGGTGCGCGCGCCAAGACCGACACCCGCATCGAGCCGGGGCAGGTGATCCGTATCCCGCCGCTCGATGTCGACAAGAAAGGCGGCGCCGACCAGCTCACCGGTCATTCGATCCGCAACCAGGGCGATGCCGACGTACTCTCCAAGATGCTTCTGCATGAGGACGACAAGGTCTTCGTTTTCAACAAGCCGGCGGGCCTCGCCGTGCAGGGCGGCTCGGGAGTAACCCGCAATGTCGACGACATGCTGGAGGCCTGGCGCAACAAGAAGGGCGAGAAGCCACGCCTGGTGCACCGCCTCGATCGCGACACGTCCGGCGTGCTGGTCATCGCACGCACGCGGCTGGCGGCGATGAAACTGTCAGAAGCCTTTCGTGCCCGCGAAACGAAGAAGACATATTGGGCGCTGGTCAAGGGCGTGCCGCCGAAGCGCGAGGACAAGATCTCGACCTGGCTGATCAAGGAGCCGACGCCGGATGGCGATCGGGTGCGGGTCGCCAAGCATGGCGAAAAAGGCGCGGACCACTCGGTTTCTTACTACCGCATCGTTGAGCAAGCCGCGCAGTCTTTGTCGTGGCTGGAAATGGAGCCTTATACAGGTCGTACGCATCAGTTGCGTGTGCACGCCGCCTATATCGGCTGTCCGATCATCGGCGACCCGAAATATTTCGAAGCCGACACCAATTGGGACTTCCCGGGCGGGATGCAGAACCGGCTGCACCTGCATGCCCGCCGGATCATCATCCCGCATCCGGACAAGGGCGTGATCGACGTCACCGCGCCGATGCCACCGCATATGCGCCAGAGCTGGAACCTGCTCGGCTTCGACGAGACGAGCGCTGAGGACTGAGTGCCGTTCGCAGTGAACCACCGCTGGAGCGTTTCCGTTTTTCACGGAAACGCTCCAGCTCTTTGTTTTCACGCAACTCCGGACGGAAAACCGCTACGTACTTTTCCTGGAATTGCGCTAGCCGGGCCTTGGATCATGCCGCGACTGCCAACCTCCTGTAGGGACGTTGGCAGGGAGAACCTGCGGAGGGCGTCATGAGTACAACAAGCCAGAGCTTTGACCAGCGCGATGCCATCGACGCCGCGGCGGTGGGCTTCATGCTGGTGCTGACCTTTTCGTGGGGCCTGAATGGCGTCGCCGCAAAGCTCACCAATGTCGGCTACAACCCGATCTTCCTGAACGTTGCGCGCTCGGCCATTGCCTGCGTGCTGGTGTTCCTGTGGTGCCAGTTCCGCGGCATCCGCCTGTTCGAGCGCGACGGGACGCTCGTTGGAGGCATCCTGGCGGGCCTGCTGTTCGGGATCGAATTCAGCCTGGTGTTCGTGGCACTGGAATACACGACCGTGGCGCGCAATTCGCTGCTGGTCAACACGATGCCGTTCTGGGTGCTCGTCGGCGCACATTTCTGGCTGGGCGAACGCATGACCGTGCAGAAGCTGGTCGGACTGATGCTCGCCTTCTGCGGGGTGATCGTGATCTTTTCCGATCGGCTGGGCAGCAACGGCCAATCGACCTTGTTCGGCGATCTGCTCAGTCTCGCTGCCGGGTTGTTCTGGGCGTTGACGACGCTGACCATCAAACGTTCCAAGCTGCAGACCGCGGGTGCCGAGAAGGTGCTGCTCTACCAACTCGTCGTTTCAGCGATCATGGCCATCCCGCTGGTGCCGCTAGCGGGGCCGGCGCTGCGCGACGTGACGCCGCTGGCGACCGGTGCGCTGCTGTTTCAGGCTGTTTATATCGTCACGATCACCTATATCGTCTGGTTCTGGCTGATGCGGCGGTATCCGGCGGCGGGACTGTCGAGTTTCGCTTTCCTGTCACCCGCATTCAGCGTGATATGCGGCTGGATGATCCTCGGCGAACCACTGACCTGGAAGATCTTCCTGGCGCTGGGGCTGATCGCTGTGGGCTTGAGCGTCGTCAATCGTCCGAGACGGCCAAAAACGGCATAGTGAGTGTACGGCAATGCGCGATATTCTGAGCGATCTTGAAGCGGGCAAGCAGCTTTCCGATCCGGACCCGACGCGGCGGGCTCAGATCCAGATGCGCACGCCATTGCCCAAGCGCTTCTACAAGACTGCTTCGGTTGCGCCCTCCGACAATGGTTTCGCCGTACAACTCGACGGCAAGCCTGTCCGCACGCCGGGCAAGGCATTGCTGGCGCTGCCGACCGAAAAGGCCGCCGCACTGGTGGCTGCCGAGTTCGAAGCGCAGGAAGACGTGATCGACCCGGTGATGATGCCAGTACTGCGTCTGGCCAACACAGCCATCGACGGTGTCGCGTCCGACACGCAAGCAGTGCTCGAGGATATCCTGCGTTTCGCCTCGTCGGATCTGCTCTGCTATCGCGCTGACAGTCCGCAGGGACTGGTCGATCGCCAGAACACGCACTGGGATCCGGTCATCGACTGGGCACAGAGTTCACTGGGCGCGCGTTTCGAGCTTGCCGAAGGTGTCATGCATGTCGAGCAACCACGCGAGAGCATTGCGGTGCTGGGCGCACATCTTGCCCGGCGCAACGACCCGTTCCGTCTGGCAGCAATGCATGTAATGACCTCGATCAGCGGATCCGCATTGCTGGCGCTTGCGGTGGAGCAGGGGGACCTTGCCGCCGAAGCGGCGTGGGCGGCAGCTCATGTCGACGAGGACTGGCAGATCGAGCATTGGGGCCAGGATTCGGAAGCGGTAGCGCGGCGTGCCTTCCGCAAGCGCGACATGATGGCAGCGGTGGCGCTGCTCGAGGCGCTGGACGGCTAGCGCCCTCACATTAGACCAAAGTCATAATCCCAATTGCTCGGTCCTCAGGACCGACGCTTTCTGCCAGATTCTTCGCGATAGCTGGTCCGAGTCCGTATCCGGAGGAGGGTAGGGACAGCCGGCATCGGGGCATTTGGGAGGAGCACTCATGGCAATGGCACAGACCGCCGGCAGAAGTGGCCGCGGCATGACGCGAGAGGAGAAGAAGGTCATCTTCGCCTCGTCGCTTGGTACCGTCTTCGAATGGTACGATTTCTATCTTTACGGAGCGCTGGCCGCTTTCATCGGCGCGACCTTCTTTGCTTCCTATCCGGAAGCGACGCGCAACATCTTCGCGCTGCTGGCCTTCGCCGCCGGTTTCCTGGTGCGCCCGTTCGGCGCGCTGGTGTTCGGCCGTATCGGCGATCTCGTCGGCCGCAAATACACCTTCCTCGTCACCATCCTGATCATGGGCCTGTCGACCTTCCTGGTCGGCCTGCTGCCCGGGTCGGCCTCCTGGGGCATCGCGGCTCCGGCCATCCTGATCATCCTGCGCATGCTGCAAGGCTTGGCGCTGGGCGGTGAGTATGGCGGCGCAGCCACTTATGTCGCCGAACATGCGCCCGACGACCGTCGCGGCTACTACACCTCGTGGATCCAGACCACGGCAACGCTCGGCCTGTTCCTGTCGCTTATCGTCATCCTGATCATCCAGGGCTCGATGAGCAAGGAGACCTTCGCGGCCTGGGGCTGGCGCATTCCGTTCCTGCTTTCGGTGGTGCTGCTCGGCGTTTCCGTTTGGATTCGACTGACGCTGAGTGAATCGCCAACCTTCCAGCGCATGAAGGATGAGGGCAAGGGCTCCAAGGCGCCGCTGACCGAAGCCTTCGGTCAGTGGAAGAACGCCAAGATCGCGCTGCTCGCACTGTTCGGCCTTACCGCCGGCCAGGCTGTGGTGTGGTACTCCGGCCAGTTCTACGCCCTGTTCTTCCTGCAGAACGTGCTCAAGGTCGACGCCTATTCGGTCAACATCATGATCGCGATCGCCCTGGCACTCGGCACCATCTTCTTCTTGGTGTTCGGCTGGCTGTCGGACAAGATTGGGCGCAAGCCGATCATCATGGCCGGCCTGGCGCTTGCCATCGTCACCTACTTCCCGCTGTTCAAGGCGTTGACCTGGGCAGCCAATCCGGCGCTTGCCACCGCGCAGCAGAGCACCCGCGCCACGGTGACCGCTGCTCCCGGCGACTGCACGTTCCAGTTCAACCCGGTCGGCACCGCCAAGTTCACGACATCCTGTGACGTCGCGACATCGTTCCTGACCAAGAACTCGGTTCCCTATGACGTCGTGACCACGGCGGCACCCAGCACCGCAGCAACGGTCAAGATCGGCAATGAGACGGTGGAATCCTACGATGCCATCGCGGCCGGCGATCAGGCCAAGGCCAAGGATGCAGCTTTCGCCAAGGCGGTGAACATCGCCTTGCATGACGGCGGCTATCCGCTGGTTCGTGGTGCAGCCAAGGTTGCCGACCAGAAGCTCGACGGCTTCGTCACGGCCAATCCGGAACTGAAGCTCGACGCCGCGGCCATTCGCGGCGGCGAAAAGACCACCGTTCCAGCCACCCAGGCGGTCAAGGAGAAGATCCTGACGCAGGAAGAGGCAGGCAGTGCGACAGACGTCACTGTCTACAGCATTCCAGCTGCAGGCGCCTTCGCCATGGTCGCCGATCCGGCGCAGGTAAGCTGGCCGATGGTCATCGGCATCCTGTTCATCCTCGTTCTCTATGTGACGATGGTGTACGGGCCGATCGCCGCGATCCTGGTCGAGATGTTCCCGACCCGCATCCGCTACACCGGCATGTCGCTGCCATACCACATCGGCAATGGCTGGTTCGGCGGCCTGCTGCCAGCAACGGTGTTTGCACTGAGCGCCGCCAAAGGCGATATCTACTACGGCCTCTGGTACCCGATCGTGTTCGCGGCGATGTCGCTCATCATCGGTACGCTGTTCGTCAAGGATACGCTGGGCACGGATCTTAACGCCAAGGATTGAGTGGCCCGTCCAACGGACCTCATCTGATCGAAACGGCCGGCGCGGGAAACCGCGCCGGCCGTTTTCATTGTGTAGAACAGAAATGCCCTGCTCGTGCCCAGGGGGATATTCAGGCCTCGGAAAGCTCCAGCTTTTCCGCCAGAATATCGCGCACCGTCGGGATCACCCTGGTGCCGTAGAGCTCGATGGAACGCATCATGTCTTCATGCGGCAGCGGGCCGGACGAATACTTCATCTGGAAACGCGCCGCGCCCAACGCCTTGACCGTGGCGGCGATCTTGCGTGCCACGGTTTCCGGTGAGCCGACATAAAGCGAGCCGCGTTCCACTTCCGAAAGGAAGTCGGCACGTGTCGCCGGCGGCCAGCCACGTTCGCCGCCGATGCGGTCGCGCATCAGCTTGTAGTGCGGCCACAATTCCTCGCGGGCCTGTTCGTCGGTATCGGCGACATAGCCCGGCGAATGCACTCCGACAGACAACCTGGTTCCGCCAAGCTGATCGAGCGCCTGGTGGTAGAGGTCGACGTAAGGACGGAAGCGCTTCGGGTCGCCGCCGATGATGGCAAGCATCAAAGGCAGATTGTAGCGCGCGGCGCGAACCACGGATTCCGGGCTGCCGCCGACACCGATCCAGGTCTTCAAGGTGCCGTTCTCGATCGGCGGATAGACTGACTGGTCCTCGAGCGGTGGCCGGATCGAACCTTGCCAGGTGACAGGTTCACCCTTGCGAACCGCCGCGAACAGGTCGAGCTTTTCGGTGAACAGCGTCTCGTAGTCGTTGAGCCGGAAACCGAACAGCGGAAAGGATTCAGTGAAGGAGCCGCGGCCGAGGATCACTTCGGCACGTCCGTTCGACAGTGCGTCGACGGTCGAGAAGCGTTGGAAGACACGGATAGGATCGTCCGAGCTCAGCACGGTGACGGCCGAACCCAGCTTGATGCGGCTGGTGCGCGTGGCGATACCGGCGAGCACGGTCTCGGGAGCGGAGACGGCAAAGTCGTCGCGATGATGTTCGCCAACGCCGATAAAGTCGATGCCGACTTCGTCGGCGAGAATGGCTTCCTCGACGAGATTGCGGATCACCTCGGCCTGCGGCAGCAACTTGCCATCCGCACCCAGCGTGACGTCACCAAACGTATCCAACCCGAATTCGACTTTGTCTGTCATATCATCCCCATGGTGGGCTAGAGCAATTCCAGGAAAAGTGGATAGCGGTTTTCCGTCCGGAATTGCGTTAAAAACAAAAAAGCTAGAGCGTTTCCGCGTTTCCGTGAAAAACGGAAACGCTCTAGCGGCGCGCGATGCTGAGGAGCGAACGGCCAGGCCTCGTCTGGCCACCGATCAACCGGTGGCGGATTGTTCAACTCGATGAATGAGATAGGCGAGGCGGACGGAATTGCCTATTCACTCAGCGAGAACGCACCGTTCACTTTCGGTTGACGACAGCGCGGCAACGCTGGCCGCAAACTCCGCGCGCACCCAATCGGCGAAGATCTGAGCGGGTTCACTCAGTTTCGAAAGGCTGCGCGCAACCAGGAAATAGCTGCCGGAATTGAGCCCGGTGGCAAAGGGCCGGACCAGCGTGCCGGCCGCGAGTTCATCCTGCATGTAGAGGAGATCGACCAGGGCCACGCCGTGCCCAAGCAACGCTGCCTGCTTGGACAGCGCCATGTCTGCATACATCGGTCCCGGCGCCCGCACGTCGGCCTCTTCTTCGCCCGCCAGCCGAAACCAGTTCTTCCAGTGTTCGCGGCTTTCCTCATGGAGCAAGGTGAAACGGCGCAGGTCGCCTGGCTTTTCGATGGCGGGGCTTCCGGCCAGCAGAGACGGCGCCAGAACAGGTGTCTCAAGTGCATAGGCGAGGCGCTCGGCTTCGGTGTTCGGCCAGCTGGTGCTGTGGAAGGAAAAGCGCAGGGCGAGTTCGGCCTGGTCCGCTCGGAACTCGATCAGCCGCGGATCGACGTCGAGCACGACATCGATGTCCGGGTTGGCGCGCCGGAAGCGGTCCAGGCGCGGAATGAGCCAGCAGGCGGCGATGGATGCATCGGAACTCACGCGTGCGGTCCTGGTCTGCCCCCGGTTGGTGATATCGGTGAGCATTCTTTCGATGCCGTCGAAACTTGCAGTCAGCTGGGCGAGCAGCGCTTTCCCGGGCTCGGTCAAAACGACCTTGCGATGCAGGCGCTCGAACAGCGGGGTGCAAAGCACGGTTTCCAATTCACGGATCTGGCGGCTGACGGCTGCCTGCGAGACATGCAGCTCCTCGGCGGCCCGGCTGAAACTTGCATTGCGGCCGGCGGCCTCGAACGAACGCAAGGCGGTGAGGGGCAAACGGCTGCGCTTCATTCATATAACCTCAGGTTATCTGAAGGGGAAAATATACTCGTTTGAAAGCAAGCGCCAGAAGGCGTTGAATCCGGTCATGAAACAGCTATGCGAAACCGGAGTGAATGTGATGTCCGAGATCATCCAGGCGCTTCTCGACGCGCTGACGGTTGCCACGTTCCAAAATTTGAAGAAACCGCCGCAGCGGCAGGACACTTATCTGCGCGCAAGGCATGGTCGAGACGGCGGAACCTGGCGATAACGGCCTGCGAGGCCGAGATGAACCTAGAGCGTTTCCGTTTTTAACGGAAACGCGGAAACGCTCTAGGGTTTTGTTTTTGCCGCATTTTTGTAACGCCAAGTGATTCCGCTTGGCTACAAAATGCTCTAGTCGTCGTTCGAAGCCTGATCGCCAAGCCAGTAGTGTGGGCCGGGGCCGAGCGCTCCGGCCTTGTCGTGCGGGTTGACCAGCCGGCAGAATTCCAGCGACAGGCAGCCGCAACTGATGCATTGCGCAAGGCCGGTCTTCAGCCGCTCGAGTTCGGCGATGCGTTCATCGATGCGGGCCGACCAGGGGCCGGAGAGTAACGACCAGTCCGCTCCCTTCGGCACATGGTCGGTCGGAAGTTTGTCGAGTTCCGAGCCAATTTCAGCAAGCGACATGCCAAGCCGCTGGGCAAAGACGATGAAGGCCAGCCGTCGCAAGGTGGCGCGGGTGAAGCGTCTGTGGCCGGTGCCTCTGCGCTCGGATTGAATGAGCCCGCGTTCCTCATAGTAGCGCAGCGCCGAGGCGGCCACGCCACTGCGGCGCGAAAGCTGGTTGATGGTGAGCGTCGTTTCCATTCCGCTCTTTTCGCATGTTTTGCTCTTGACCTCAAGTTTACTTGAACTTGTAGGACGGCGATGACACCAGCAGATCGTTGGTTCGACAGCGCCGGCAAGAGGAAGAAAGAGCGATGAACACGCAGATCATAAACACGCCCGATATCCGCAAATTCACGGCCGCCGCAGCGCGGGACTGGATGGAGTGGTCCGGCGCAAAACTGGTCGACGTGCTCAACGAAGACGAGATGCCGACGGCCAAGCTTGGCGCGGTCGGCTTCCTGAGGGCTCCGCGAGGCGCAACGAGCGATTTCATCTTCGCTTATGACGAGGTGCTGGTCGTCACTCGTGGGCGCTGCACCATTGCGAGCCGGGATGCGTGGCAGACGGCGGGGCCCGGCGATGTGTTCTACCTGCCTGCCGGCACACCGGGGTCATTCAACGCGCTCGATGATGTGGAGCTGGTCTATGTCGCCTCCTCTCCCTATGGCGCCGTAAACCGAACCATCCGAGCTGTCTTGCTCGACGCTGCTGAATGAGACGGCCATGACGCAACGCATCGTACAATTGTCCAGCTTCGACATCCGTCCCGGCAAGCTCGAACGGTTCAAACGGGCCATCCGCGACGCCGTCGCCTTCGCCGAGAGCCAGGGCCCCCAGCTTGTCGTCGAAACCTATATCGACGAGGAGTCCATGCGGGCGAGCAGCCTGCAGGTCATGCCAAACTCGGAGGCCGTGCTCGCACATTGGAAGATGGCGGATCCCCATATTCGCGAGGTGATGGAGAGCTGCATCATGCGCCGGCTCGACGTCTATGGCGAGCCGAACGAAGAGGTGATGCTGGGGCTGCTTTCGCTCATCGAACAGGGCATACCGGTTACCGTCACACCGGCCTTTGTCGGCTTCCGCCGAGAGCTTGACTAGAACTGTCCGCTTTCGGCGGTAACGCTCGAATTCCTTGTTTCCAGCCGACTCCGGCGCAAACTGCAGCACACTTTGCGGGACGGGCGCCGCGGGCTGTTGCGAAATCTGCCGGCGCGCGCCATCTACAGCGGATGAATTCGCGCGCGCGACATCCGCAATGACAGGCGAGCCAGACGGCCACGGCCATTCGCATATGATCGCCCGCAGCCGCAACTGGGCCGGTCCCTGGCGTAAGACGCCGGGCAGGCTGGCCGGAACCGCTCTTGTCCGAACCTACCAGCTCACGCTTTCCGGCTTTGTCGGCAACACATGCCGGCATCTGCCGACCTGCTCGGAATATGCCTATGAGGCGATCGCCCGGCATGGCCTGTGGGCTGGGGGCTGGATGGGGCTGTTTCGTGTCATGCGCTGCGGTCCGGGCGGCACACACGGCATCGACAACGTGCCGGTACTGCTCGACAAGCGCTACGCCTGGTACGCGCCGTGGCGCTACTGGTCGATCGGCCGCAAGGCTGTGGATACGCCAAATCGTTAAAAAACCACCCACTTTTCGTTAATGAATTCCATACAATAGTGCTCGTGGATTTTCGCGCGACGGGGGGCGTTCCCGGCGGGCGGGGTCCTCAGCATTTCAGTCATCGCTACTCCCTCGGGCGTCTCTACATTCACGGAGCGAATATGCCGGTCATCAACACATGGCTCGGGCGCAAGGTCTTTGCTGCCTCGCTGACGCTTGGCGTGGTCCTGCTGGGCGCGACAGCGGCCAACGCCGATGTTTCCTGGCTGGTGCTCGATACGCAGACGGGCGCCGTGCTCGGCCACGAAAACGCCGGCAAGCGGCATGCGCCGGCTTCACTCGCCAAGCTGATGACGATCTACCTTGCTTTCGAGGCGATCGAACAGGGCAAGCTCAGCTGGGACGATGAGGTCGCCATTTCGAAAAATGCGGCAGCCAAGATTCCGATGAAGCTCTGGCTCAAGCCCGGCGAAACCATCAGCGTTCGCGAGGCCGTCAACGGCATGATCGTGATTTCCGCCAACGATGCCGCTGCGGCCATTGGCGAGCATATGGCGGGGTCGGAAGCTGCCTTCGCGCGGCTGATGACCAAGCGCGGCCGGCAATTGGGGTTGCGCAATACGATCTTCGCCAATCCCTCCGGTTTGACCGACAAGAGCAGCCAGCTGACCACGGCCCGTGACATGGCGGTTCTCGGCATGGCGCTGGAGCGGGATTTCCCGAAACTGTTCGGCCTGTTTTCGCAACCTGCTTTCGTCTTTCACGGCAAGCGGCTGAAAGGACACAACAATCTGATGTACCGCTATGCCGGTGTCGACGGCCTGAAGACGGGGTACACGGCTGTCTCGGGCTACAATCTGGTATCGTCGCTGGAGCAAGGCAAAGGCCATCTGATCGGCGTCGTGCTGGGCGGCAAGACGGCCAGCAGCCGCGACGCCAAGATGGAAGCCCTGCTGAAGCGCTTCAGCACCGAGGGAGCCGTCACCGCGGCACCGCTGGTGGCTTCGAATGCGCCGTTGCCGACACGCAAGCCGCAACCGGCTATCGCAGCGGCCGAGACGATCGGCGCGGCGGAAATCGAGCAGGGCGATGGCGACACGGAAGTCGCACTCATCCCTTCAGCCTGGCAGATCCAGATCGGCGCGCTGCCTGACAAGGCCGCGGCGAAAGCGTTGCTTGGCAACGCGCAGAAATTTGTACGTTCTATCCATGGGGAAGCAGCCGGCCAGATCATGCAGACACAAACACGCGGTACAACGCTCTACCGTGTGCGTTTCGACGGCTTTGAAGATGCAAAAGCGGCGAGCAAGACCTGCGCGGCGCTCAAGCGGCAGAAGTTCGACTGCATAACGGTCAAAATCAACTGAGCGCTGTTTCCCGGAGAATATGATGTCTGTTTCCGTTCGCTCCACCCTTTGCGGTGCGGGCTTTGTCGCGATGTCGCTTGCCGCATGCTGGCCAGCGGCGGCGCAATCCTCCAACGCAAAGCCGGCGCTTGAATGCACGGTGATCGCAGATGCCGCAAATGGCGCTGCGCTGTATCGGCAAGGCAGCTGCGACAAGCGTGTCAGCGCTCTTTCGACTTTCAAGGTGCCGCTGGCATTGATCGGCTACGACAGTGGCATCCTTACGAACCCACACAATCCGCGCTGGGACTACAAGCCAGAGTTCAAGGCCATCAAGCGCCACCAGCACACGGTCGATCCGACGATCTGGCTGGCCGAATCGGTCGTCTGGTACTCGCAGGAACTGACTCGCAAGCTCGGCGCTGCGCGCTTCGGCGACTATGTCAGGAAGTTCAACTACGGCAATCGCGACATATCGGGCAATCCCGGCAAGAACGACGGCCTGACACAGGCATGGCTGAATTCCTCGCTCAAGATCTCGCCGGACGAACAGATCGCCTTCCTGCGTGGTGTCGCCAGCCGCAGTCTGCCGGTTTCCACGAAAGCCTATGAGATGACTGAGGCCGCGATGCCGGCTTTCGAGGCTGGTGGCTGGCAAGTGAAGGGCAAAACCGGGACAGGCCGACTGGCTGGCAAGGGCGGCGCACCCAACAGCAGCCGGCCGATCGGCTGGTTTGTCGGCTGGGCCGAAAAAGACGGCAAGCGCATCGTCTTCGCCAAGCTCGTCATCAACAATGGCAAGAGCGACGAGCTGATGGGCCGCGTGGTGCGGGCTTCGTTCCTCGAGGAATTGCCCGGGCTGATCAAGTAAGCGACCCAGCGGGTGGGATCGAGCAAACGGCGTTGCCTTGCCAGGGCAGCGCCGTTTCGCTTTACGTTGGCTGCAAGTGCCCCTAAAAGACCGCTCGCCGCCGGGCGCGATCCGGCACAACACCACCCGCGTTCGTATGCGGGACTGGATAGGAGAAGACCATGGCCAATGTTTCCCTCACATTCCCCGATGGTTCCGTGCGTGACTACGACGCCGCGATGACTGGTACGGAGCTCGCTGAATCCATCTCCAAGTCGCTTGCCAAGAAAGCGGTTGCCTACGCGGTCGACGGCACCCTGCGCGACCTGTCGGAACCGTTGAAGGCCTCCGGCAAGGTCGAGATCGTCACCCGTGACGACCCGCGCGCGCTGGAGCTGATCCGTCACGATACCGCGCACGTGCTGGCAGAGGCGGTGCAGGAACTGTGGCCGGGAACACAGGTCACCATCGGCCCGGTGATCGAGAATGGCTTCTACTACGACTTCGCCCGCAACGAGCCCTTCACGCCGGAAGACTTCCCCGTCATCGAAAAGAAGATGCGGGAGATCATCCAGCGCAACAAGCCCTTCACCAAAGAGGTCTGGGACCGCGATCGCGCGAAGAAGGTGTTCCGCGACAAGGGCGAGGGCTACAAGGTCGAGCTGATCGACGCCATTCCCGAAGACCAGGACCTGAAGATCTACTTCCAGGGCGACTGGTTCGACCTCTGCCGTGGCCCGCATATGGCGGCCACCGGGCAGATCGGCACTGCCTTCAAGCTGATGAAGGTCGCTGGTGCCTATTGGCGCGGCGATGCCAACAACCCGATGCTGACACGCATCTACGGCACCGCCTGGGCCGACCAGGCACAGCTCGACCAGTACCTGCACATGCTCGAAGAGGCCGAGAAGCGCGACCATCGCCGCCTCGGCCGCGAGATGGACCTGTTCCACTTCCAGGAAGAAGGACCGGGCGTCGTGTTCTGGCACGCCAAGGGCTGGAAGATGTTCCAGAATCTGGTCGCCTATATGCGCCGCCGCCTCGGCGACGACTATCAGGAGGTCAACGCGCCGCAGATCCTCGACAAGTCGTTGTGGGAGACCTCGGGCCACTGGGGCTGGTACCAGGAGAACATGTTCGCGGTGAAATCCGCGCATGCCTTCACCCATCCGGAAGATCCGGATGCCGACCAGCGCATTTTCGCACTCAAGCCGATGAACTGTCCGGGCCACGTCCAGATCTTCAAACATGGCCTGAAGTCCTACCGGGACCTGCCGATCCGGCTTGCGGAATTCGGCGCGGTGCATCGCTACGAGGCTTCCGGCGCGCTGCACGGCCTCATGCGGGTGCGCGGTTTTACGCAGGATGACGCGCACGTCTTCTGCACGGAAGAACAGCTGGAGTCCGAGATCCTCAAGATCAACGACCTGATGATGTCGGTGTACAAGGATTTCGGCTTCGAGGAGGTCGTGGTGAAGCTCGCCACGCGACCGGAGAAGCGTGTCGGCACGGATGCCATGTGGGATCATGCCGAGGAGATCCTGAAGAGCTCGCTCGCCCGCATGGCGCGCGAAGACAACCGGATCAAGACCGGTATCAACGAAGGCGAGGGCACCTTCTACGGTCCCAAGTTCGAATACACGCTGAAGGACGCCATCGGCCGTGAGTGGCAGTGCGGCACGACGCAGGTGGACTTCAACCTGCCCGAGCGTTTCGGCGCCTTCTACATCGACTCGGATTCGGAGAAGAAGCAGCCGGTGATGGTGCATCGCGCCATCGTCGGTTCGCTGGAGCGCTTCCTCGGCATCCTCATCGAAAGCCATGCCGGCCATTTCCCACTGTGGTTCGCACCGCTGCAGGTGGTGGTGGCGACGATCACCTCGGAAGCCGACGACTATGCGCGCATCGTCGTCGACAAGCTCAAGGCGGCCGGACTGTCGGTGCAGGCGGACCTGCGCAACGAGAAGATCAACTACAAGGTCCGCGAACATTCGCTGACCAAGGTTCCGGTCATTCTCGTCTGCGGCAAGCGCGAAGCGGAAGAAGAGACGGTCAATGTGCGCCGCCTCGGCTCGCGCGACCAGGAATCGCTGTCGCTGGCCGAGGCGATCGCGCGTCTGGTCGATGAAGCGACGCCTCCGGATCTGAAACGCAAGAAAACCGCCTGATCGCAGGTGTTCCGGTGAACGGCGGTGGCGTGGCCACCGCCGTTTTCATATCGGCGTCATGTTGACGTCATCCAACTCAATTAACGACGAAATATGCTGAAGCTGAGATCGCGCGAAAGACCGTTCCCGGAGCTTTCTTACGCCAATGCCGGCCAGCCGGTGCTCACGCGCTGGTTCATTCGCTCCGTCGAAGGGCTGTCGGGACGCGACCGCTTCGCCGCCCTTTATGATCTGTGGCGCCGCAACATCGTGCCTACGGGCGACCGGGTGTTCGGGCGCATGCTCGACCTGATCGACGTGCGGGTCCGCTGCGTCGATCAGTGGCCGCCGGCCAATCTGCCGGATACGCCGCTGGTGATCGTCGCCAACCATCCCTTCGGCATCGGTGACGGCATTGCCGTGCTGTCGCTGGCCGAAAAGCTTGGCCGGCCGTTCAAGGTGATGATCCACAAGGACCTGCTGCGCATTCGTGAGATGGAGCCCTATTCGCTTCCGGTCGACTTTGCAGAGACCAAGGAGGCGGTGAAGGCCAATATGGCAATCCGCCACGAGGCGCTGCGCCTGCTGAAGGAAGGGGTGACCATCGTCGTTTTCCCCGCCGGCGGCGTCGCCACCGCGCCGAAGGGTTTCGGCCGCGCCCAGGACCTGCCGTGGAAGATGTTTCCGGCGCGCCTGGTGCAGGAAGCCAGGGCTTCCGTCATCCCCATGCATTTTGCCGGCCAGAACGGCCGGCTGTTTCATCTGGTCAGCGGTCCGATGAACCTGGCCGAGCGGGAAGGGCGGCTGGCGCGCCTTGTCGGCAAAGCCTCGCTGACACTGAGGATTTCGCTGCTGATCCGCGAGTTCGCCAGGCTGGCGGGCCGCTCGATCGAGGTGCGGATAGGCAAGGCGCTGATACCGGAAGAGCTCGATCCGCTGCGCGACCGCAAAATCCTACTGGCGCGGCTGCATCGCGCCGTCTTCGATCTGGCGCCGGTCGAGCCGGCCAAGCGGGCAAAATTGCTGCGGCGGCGGTTCGGTCGCGCCGCTGCCTGATCCGGACGAGAGCTAGACCTTTGCCGGAATTGTGCTAGTCCGCGCCCTCGGCCGGGTCGATTGCCGTCGCCTCCGAGGCGACAACCTCGACTTCGCCGTTCTTGCCGGCTTCGACGGTCAGGTCTTTCTGGTAGATACGGTCGCGATTCTTGGCGATGACTGTGTAGTTGCCTTCCGCCAGCACCATGGGTGCAAAGGCGCCGACGGCTTCCTTGATCGAATCGCCGGATTCGTTGAGCACCGACCAGGACGTGTCGGCCAGCGCTTCGCCGCCGGCCTCGCGCACCAGTTTCAGGGTGACTTCGGCGGCACGGTGTTCGACGGTCGCTTCCGTCAGCTTGCCGGCTTCGACCCTGATGTCGGAACGAATGACGGCATTCACCGAGCCATAGGTCGAGACGACATTGTAGACTCCGGCATTCAGGCGCACGACGCTGTTCGGCTGCACGTTCGGGATGATAAGGGCCTTTTCATCATCCTTGCCGCCGCGCGCTTCATAGATCGAAAAGCGCAGCTTTTCGCGCGGGATGCGGATGCCGCCGGCCAGCGTCGCATCGAGCTTCAGGCCACCGGCCTCGAGAACCAGGTTTTCGCGCTTGGCCTCGCGCCCGACAGTGATGCGTTTGGTGGCGCCGGCGCGGCCGTAGGAGGCATGCACGAGATAGCTGCCGGGTTGCAGCTGAAACGCCGCCGTCCCGCCTTGCGCGGAAGCCACCAGCGGCAACTTGCCGTCGGCGCCGGGTTCGGGCCGGAAAACCCGCCAGACCAGGCCGCGTGTGACGTCCTCGCCTTTGTCGGTGAGCTGCGCGCTGAGCGTGATTTCCCCTTCGCCGCGAGCGAGTTGCGCGCCTGTCGCATGCGGAGGCGCATAGGTCGAAATGCCGGGCAGTTTCAGCTTGTCGAGCGAGTCGGGATCTTTCGCGCCGGCAGGCAGCGCCAGAGCCATGCCGAGCGTGGCTCCGAGAATGGTCAGCGAAAGTCGGCGAAGCCCGGCGAACATGCCTTGCGTTGAAGCCCAAGCCGGTGGCAATTTCAAGGCTGAAGAGTCTGGCGGGAAGCCACGAGGCTCTTTTTCGGTGCATCCCGCGCCGTCGCCAGAGCAGCCGATGCCTATCGCGCGCTTCAGCCCAAACGAATCCAGGAGAATCGCGCATGAACATTATCGACACCCTGCTGATCCGGAATTCCGCCCCGATACCGGAGTTGAAAGCGCCGGCACCGTCGGACGCTGAGATCGCCACCATCATAGCGGCAGCTTCGCGCGTGCCTGACCACGGCAAGCTCGAGCCGTGGCGCTTCATCCTCTATCGAGGCGAGGCGCGGGTGGAGGTCGGCAAGAAACTCGCCGCACTGGCTGAAACCCGGGAAGGTCCGCTCAGCGATGTCCGCCGCGACCAGGAGCTCGCGCGCTTTTCGCGCGCGCCGCTGGTGATCGGCGTGGTGTCGGTGCCGAAGGCGCATCCGAAAATCCCGGACTGGGAGAAATTCCTATCGGGCGGCATGGCGGCGATGAACCTGATGATCGCTGCCAACGCACTGGGCTACGGCACCAACATGATCAGCAACTGGTATTCCGACGTGCCGGAGGGGCGCGCGATTCTCGGCCTCGCACCCGACGAACGCGTCATCGGCTTCGTGCACATCGGCACGTTCAGCGGCACGGCACCGGAACGCCCGCGGCCGAATGTTTCGACGCTGTATGCCGATTATGCGGGGCCGTGGAAGGCTCAATAGCGAGAGCTAGACGCCGACGCCTGCTGCTTTTGCTCGTGCCAGCAGGCGTTCGGCCAGCCGCAGATGCGGGCGATCATACATCTTGCCTTCGATGCCGACGACGCCGGGATTGCCGGCAGCGGCGAAGGCCGCGACGATGGTTGCCGAGCGTTCGACCGCTTCGCTTGAGGGGGTGAACGCCGCGTTGATGACGGGCACCTGGGCTGGATGGATCGCCATCTTAGCGGTGAAGCCGTCGCGCTCGGCCTCGCGGCATTCGGCTTCGAAAGCGGCCATGTCGCTGAAGTTCGGAAAGACGGTGTCGACGGCGGAAACTTCCGCCGCGGAAGCGGCCAGCAGCGTCATCGTGCGGGCAAGGCGAAAGACGTCGGTGTAGCGCCCATGCTCGTCACGCGCCGTGCGTGCACCGATCGCCGCCGACAGGTCTTCTGCGCCCCAGGTCAGGCCTGACAGGCGGCTGCTTGCACCGGCATAGCTGGCGGCGGCCAGCACACCGGCTGGGGTTTCGGTGATGATGGGCAGGATACGGATCGCGCCGTCGGCAAGGCCCGCGCGTGCCTCCTGGACACGCAGTTTCGCGGACAATTGCTGGACGTCCTGCCCGCTGTTCGATTTCGGCAGCATGATGCCGTCCGGCTTCGAGCCGACGACGGCTGCCAGATCATCGTCGGTCAGGCCGGTGGTCAGGTCGTTGACGCGGACATAGATGGCAGCCCTGGTGCCAGTGCGGTTCCGGGTGATGAAACCGGCGGCGATTTCCCGGGCCGCCGCCTTGTTCTGCGCGGAGACCGAATCCTCGAGGTCGACGATGACAACGTCGGTCTCGGAAGCAAAACCCTTTTCCAGCTTGCGTTCCGAATCGCCCGGAACAAACAGCAGCGACCGCATCAGGCAGGCCTCTTCAGCATCATCGCCTGCCGGAGGCATTTGGCGACGAGCACGTTGTCCTGATTGTAGGCGCGATGCTCCAGTTCGACGATGCCGCGATCCGGTTTCGACTGCGACTCACGCGCTGAAATCACGGTTGTCTCGACGCGAATCGTGTCGCCATGGAAGACCGGGTGAGGGAAGGTCGTTTCCTTCATGCCGAGATTGGCGACGGTGGTTCCTACGGTGAGGTCGTTGACCGCAATGCCGATCATGAGACCGAGCGTGAACAGGGAGTTCACCAGCGGCTTTCCCCATTCGCTCTTCGACGCGAAGTCGAAATCGATGTGCAGGGGTTGCGGATTGAGCGTCATGACCGAGAACAGCATGTTGTCGCTCTCGGTCACCGTCTTGCGCAGCGTGTGCTGGAAATTGCGGCCGACGGTGAACTCTTCCAGATAGAGACCAGGCATGGCGATCCTCCGTTTGCAGCTTGATATGCCTAGCGCATCGATCCGAAAATCGGAATCGATTTTCGGATCGATGCGCAATTCAAAGTTCTAGAGCGTCCTTTGCGCGTTCGAAGGGACGCGCGGCGCTCTAGCCGCGAGAGGCCGCAAGCTGGTTAAGAATTATGGTGAACGCTTCGTAAACCATTTCTGCCTAACGTCTTTTTTGGGTTTGCTGGGTTGTGCGCCGGCTGGGGTAAGAAGCTTTGAACATGGTTGTTCCTCATTTTTTGAAATGGGTAGGCACGGCGAGGGTCTCCGAGCGTGCCGCGGCGGCGAGTGCGCTCGCCAGGGCTTATGTCAATCGCGATCTCCCCTTCGAGGATCGCTGCGCAGCCGAGGCGGCATTGACGCTGTTGCTCGACGATGCCTCGTCGAAGGTGCGCGCGGCGATGGCCGAAGCGCTCTCGATGAGTCATCACGCTCCGATCCAGATCATCGCCGCGCTGGCTTCCGACCAGCCGGAGGTCGCCGCTCTGGTTCTGGCGCGCTCTCCCTTGTTGACGGATGCCGACCTCATCGACCGCGTTGCCAGCGGCCAGAAGGCGACGCAAGAACTGATCGCCGATCGACCGGCGGTTTCCATGACGGTTGCGGCGGCGATCGCCGAGATCGGCGAAGCCGTGGCCTGCGTGACGCTGCTTTCCAATCCGGGCGCCGTGATCGCATCGATGAGCTATCGGCGGATCGCCGAACGGCATGGTCATGTGCCGGCGGTACGCGAGGCGCTGATCGCCCATGAGACGCTGCCCGCGGATTGCCGCCATATGCTTCTGGTCAAGCTCGGCGAGGCACTGAAGGGTTCGCCGCTGGTGCTGGCGCTGATGGGATCGGCGCGCGCCGAGCGCGTGTTGCGCGATGCCTGCGTGAAAGCTTCCGTCACCCTGATCGAGAGCACGCAGGCGGTCGAACATCCGGCGCTTGTCGAGCATCTGCGCCTGCGCGGCGATCTGACGGCCTCCTTCATCATCCGCACCGTGGCGCATGGCAAGGTCGACTTTTTCGGCGCGGTTCTGGTGGCGCTGACGGAGCAGTCCGAACAGCGGGTGAGGGCGTTGCTGGCAGGCGGCAACGACGTCGCGCTGCAGGCACTGTTCACCTCGGCTGGCCTGTCGTTTGGGATGCATGGGGTCATCCTCAGGGCGCTCAAGGTCTGGCGCGAGGTTGCCAATGGCAAGCGTGTCGCCGGCGTGCAGGAGGTGAGTTGGCTGATGCTCAAGGAACTGGGCGGACAGCAGGCCGAAGGCGATCTCGCCACCCTCGTCAAGTCGATCCATCTCGATGCGCTGCGCCAGAACGCGCGTGGTCATGCATTGGCCATCGCCGCTGCCTAATCTTCGGCGATCAGCCATCGTCATGGATGAAACAGCACGATGTATCGATCGAATTGGGTTGCAGCTTTCGTTGTCCTAAGCGCCGGTGTCTCCGGCGTTTCAGAGCAAGGGATGGCGCGGCCATTCAAGCCGTTCCCTTCCAGCGCCGTCGCCGACTACCAGCTCGGCGGAGCCTATGATCCGCCGGCCCGAACGGATGTCGTCGTCCGCGACAGCACGGCTGCACCGGCCCCCGGTCTCTACAACATATGCTATGTCAACGGCTTCCAGACACAGCCGGGAGCGGCGTGGCCACTCGAGCTGCTGGTCAAAGACAGCAAAGGCAAACCATTGGTCGATCCGGACTGGCCGGATGAACATCTCCTCGACATTTCCTCGGAAAAGCCGCGGGCCGCGATCCTGGAACGGCTTGCCATCAGCCTTTCCAGTTGCGCTCGTGCCGGATTCGATGCTGTCGAGTTCGACAATCTGGATTCTTTCACAAGGTCGAAAGGAGCGCTCAGCCAAAAAGATGCAGTCACCTTTGCGGCAGCGCTGGTGCGCAGCGCGCACAGCCTGGGGCTGGCGGCCGGGCAAAAGAACACACCGCAGCTTTCCGAAGGCGAGCGCAGGCGGATCGGCTTCGATTTCGCAGTTTCGGAAGAATGCCATCGCTATGACGAATGCGGCGCGTACACCCGGTTCTACGGTGAGCGGGTCATCAATATCGAATATGTCGACAATCTTCGCGGGCGTTTTGCCGATGTTTGCCTGGACCCAACCACGCCTCGTGACACCCTACTCAGGGACCGTGCGCTCAAAGCAGCGAAGCGCAAAGGCTACCGCCACGATCATTGCATAGCGCACAGGATTGGCCAGAAGTAGCCGGTTCGACCCGCGGATGCCGTGCCCAGCCGCCGTCGCCCTGGCTAGTCCTTGCGGAAAAAATCCGGATAGTCTTCGGCGGCAGCCGCAACGACACGCAACGATGCGGCGACGCGTAGCGCGTCCGGCGTGCCGATCGTGGCGATTGCGCTTGCGTCGGCGCGCATGGCGGCGATGCTGGCGCTCCAGGATTCGTTCGGCATGCGCACGAGCAGGTTGCGGGCCAGCTGGCGCAGAAAATCGCTGACGGTTTGTGTCATCGCAGAGGGCAGGCTGCCGGCTTTCTGGTCGATGCGCAGGCGAAGCAGCTCCAGCCCCACCATCACCGAAGCAACGCTGCCGTCGAACAGGGCTTCGCTCTTGCGAGCGGCCTGCTGCATCAACGGCATCATCTGATTGACGCGGTCGTAGGCAAGGCTTTCGAAAGCAGAGCGGCGCGGGATACGATCGTGTAGGCACAAGCGTACCAGGTCCTCACGCATGGCATCGGCAATGCGGCGTGCGGTGGCGATGGGGTCGACCGGCAGCACCACCATGAAGACGCCGATCGCAATCAAGATGCCGACCAGCACGGAAATCGAGCCGGTGAAGAAGGCGATGGGATCGTAGCTCATGCCCTGGTGCGGGTTGAGAAAGGCGAGGAAATTGATGGCAAAGGCCGTCGCGGCGCCGACGAGACGCGGATTGGCCATGGCGAGGGCGGCGGGCACCAGGACCGGCACGACGAACAGGACAAACCAGCCGAAGCCGGGAAAGGCCGGCAAAGCAAGCTGGCCAATGACGAAGGCAACCGGCAGCGCCAGCAAGGTGCCCTTGAAAAAGCCCCATGAGACCTGAGCCGGGTTGGGTCTCGATGCGAACAGGCTCGATACGACCGCGACGAGGATCAGCGTGCCAGCCGCCTCGGACCAGCGGGTGGCCAGCCAGAAACTGGCGACAAGCATGGTCGCGACCGTGGCACGGATGGCATTGCGCCAGGCGGCATGATGGTCGCGATGCACGATCAGTGCCGGCTGCCGGCGCTGCCGCATGGCCTTTTCGGTGGTCGGCCGGCGCACAGCATCGAGGCCGCGCAGCACCTCGCGCAGCGATTGCGCAAATTCGCCGGCGACGGTGAGGCGGGTGATCGTTCCCACCGGGTCCTGACTGTCGTTCGGGACGCGATCCGGGGCGTGCAGGGCCTCGTTGGCAATCGCGGTGAGCTCGGCCTCCCAGAGCTTTGTGTCTTCGAGCGAATTCGGCGTTTCGGCGATGTTGGTAACAAGCGCCTTCAATTGCCCGCGCACGGGCAGCAGGGCGGCGTTCTGCGGCGCGGCGTGAGCGTGCAGCATGCGGGCCGCCGAAAGGGCGGAAAGCAGGTGGCCGATGGTTCGCCGCACCGGATGGGCGCGTGTCGCCACGCTGGGCGCCTCCAGCCGTGCATAGGCGCGCATTTCACCCAATGTCTGCGTGTCGGCGACCAGCTTGCGGTAGAGGGCGTCGAGCTTGGCCGGTTCGGCCCCGGCGAAGGCACCGCGCGTGTAGGCGGCAAGGTCGAGAATGCAGCGTTCCAGCCGCGCCTTGATCGCCGAGCCGGCGAGCCGGGGCAGGATCAGCCGGCTGGTGACCGCCGCGCAGACGATGCCGAGGATGATTTCCTCGCAGCGGGCAATGGCGAGATCCGTAATCAGATGCGATTGACCGAAAGCAGGCAGGCCGACGATCATCGCGGTATAGCCGGCAAGCGCCGCGCCATAAGCCTCCGGATTGCGCAGCAGCGACGAAACGAGCGTGCAAAGACCGATCCAGAGCGAAAGAACCGAGACGAAGAGCCAGGGGTTGCCGCCAAAGGCAAATGTGAAACCGATGGCTGCCGCGGCCCCGACAACCGTGCCGATCAGCCGGTAGAAACCTTTCGCCAGAACCATGCCGGCGACCGGCTGGGCGACGATGAAAACGGTCATCATTGCCCATTGCGGGTGTTCGAGCTTCAGGGCATAGGCCGCCAGAAGCGCGATCAGCCCGGCCGAGGTGGTGCGCAGCGCGAAGATCCAGTCCGAGCGGGTTGGCCGCAAGGTGCTTCTCGCTGCGGTGAGCATGTCGCGCAGGGCGAGACTCATTGGCCCATTTGATCCGGTGACTGGGTGGCTGTGTCGACGAACGTCACCATTTCCTGGACCAGCGCCGGCGTCCAGATGTCGTTGTGACCACGGCCGGTCTGGACGCTGAAGGTCTTGGGGTGCGGCGCGGCATCGAAAAGAGCCCTGCCTGACGTCAATGGGACGGAGCTGTCGAGATCACCATGGAAGAACAGTTTTGGCTCCGCCACCCGAGCGATCCTGAGGTCGGAACGGAAAGTATCCTGGATCAAGGCGCCGACTGGCAGGTACCGATATTGCTCTTGTGCCACGGCCAGCACCGATCGGTAGGCTGAGACAAGCACAATCGCCGCTGCATCCCGTTCCGCTGCCGTGTTGACGGCTATTCCGGTGCCCAGCG
The DNA here is from genome assembly GCF_058790995.1 of Mesorhizobium sp. EU05-FHT14A09. Taxonomy (NCBI): domain Bacteria; kingdom Pseudomonadati; phylum Pseudomonadota; class Alphaproteobacteria; order Hyphomicrobiales; family Phyllobacteriaceae; genus Mesorhizobium; species Mesorhizobium sp. EU05-FHT14A09. The sequence continues at coordinate 453,882 of NZ_JBYTDF010000002.1, read as the reverse complement.
AGCGCCCAAGGACGACAATCGGCGAATTGCGATCCGTCGCCGAGAGCCAGTCGAACGCCGCAAGTCCGTCGACAAGCAGACCGGATTCCGTCGGTGATCCCGTCGACCCGGGATACCCTCGGTATGACACCGCCAGCAGTCCATATCCGTAAGACGACAATTGATTGGCGAGAAAACCGTAGTTGGCAACATTGTCGCCATTGCCGGGGAAAAACAGGAGCGTAGGCCGTCCCTGGTGCGCGGGGAGATAGAGCGCTGCGAGCGTCTGACCGTCGGGTGTCACAATCGCGACGCGTTCACCCCAGGGGGCGATGGCGGGCAAAACGCCGACGGCGTTCGTGGCTCCCGGGTAGAGCAGGCTGCGCTGCATGAAATACATCAGCGCAACGACGGAAACGTAGCCAAGGGCAATGACGATCAAGAGCGCTTTCAGGCCCTTCCAGATCAAGCCCACCTTCGTGCTCAGATATCCAGGGCGTCGGCGGCTGCGAATTCGGCGCGTTCCTGGATGAACCTGAAGCGTGCCTCGGGCTTGGTTCCCATCAGCGCGTCGACCGCATCCTTGGTCACGGTCTCTTCGTCCAGCACATCGACCCGCAGCAAGGTGCGTTTCCTTGGGTCCATGGTGGTTTCCTTGAGCTGGCTCGCCATCATCTCGCCGAGACCCTTGAAGCGGCCGAGCTCGACCTTGCCGCGGCCGGTGAATTCGGTGCGCAGCAATTCGTCCTTGTGCGCGTCGTCGCGGGCATAAGCGATCTTGCCGCCCTGGCGCAGAGAATAGAGCGGAGGCACGGCCAGGAAGAGATGGCCGCCACGGATCAGGTTCGGCATCTCCTGATAAAAGAAGGTGATCAGCAGCGAGGCGATGTGGGCGCCGTCGACGTCGGCGTCGGTCATGATGATGACGCGGTCGTAGCGAAGGTCCTCGTCCCGGTATTTCGAGCGCGTGCCGCAGCCCAGCGCCTGGACGAGGTCCGAGATCTGCTGGTTGGCGGCAAGCTTGTCGCTGCCGGCGCTGGCGACGTTGAGGATCTTGCCGCGCAGCGGCAAGACGGCCTGCATGGCGCGGTCACGCGCCTGCTTGGCGGAGCCACCGGCCGAGTCACCCTCGACGATGAACAGTTCGGCGCCGGCTGCCGCGTTCTGCGTGCAGTCGGCCAGTTTGCCGGGCAGGCGCAGCTTGCGCACGGCGCTCTTGCGCGAGACTTCCTTTTCCTGGCGGCGGCGCACGCGCTCATCGGCGCGGGCGATCACCCAGTCGAGCAGCTTGGAGGCTTCCTGCGGATTGTCGGCCAGCCAATGGTCGAATGGATCACGCAGGGCAGATTCGACGATACGCATGGCCTCGACGGTCGCGAGCTTGTCCTTGGTCTGGCCGACGAATTCCGGTTCGCGGATGAAGACGGAGAGCATGCCGGCGGCCGAAATCATCACGTCTTCGGAGGTGACGATGGAGGCGCGCTTGTTGCCGACCAGATCGGCATAGGCGCGCAGGCCGCGCGTCAGCACGTTGCGGAAGCCCATTTCATGGGTGCCGCCTTCGCCGGTCGGGATGGTGTTGCAGTAGGAGTTGAGGAAACCGTCGCCACCATACCAGGTGACCGCCCACTCCAGGGAGCCATGGCCACCCTGCTTCTCGCTCTTGCCGGAGAAGAGTTCGCGCGTGACCTGCATCTCGTCGCCGAGCGACGCCTTGAGGTAATCGCCAAGGCCGCCGGGGAAGTGGAATTCGGCCTTGACCGGCGTCGGATCCTTGTCCGTGATCAGCGACGGGTCGCAAGACCAGCGGATGTTGACGCCGCCGAACAGGTAGGCCTTCGAACGCGCCATGCGGTAAATGCGGGCCGGTTCGAAATGCGCGCCCTTGCCGAAGATGTCGGGATCGGGGTGGAAGCGGGTCCGCGTGCCGCGCCGGTTCTGTACATCGCCGAGGAATTCGAGCCCGCCCTGCGGGATGCCGCGCGAAAAGCGCTGGCGGTAGAGCTTGCGGCCACGCGCGACTTCGACTTCGAGGTCATCGGAAAGCGCATTGACCACCGAGACGCCGACGCCGTGCAGGCCGCCGGAGGTCTCGTAGACCTTGGAATCGAACTTGCCGCCGGCATGCAGCGTCGTCATGATCACTTCGAGCGCCGACTTGTCCTTGAACTTGGGATGCGGATCGACCGGAATGCCGCGGCCATTGTCGGTGACGGTGAGGTAGCCGTCGGCTCCCAGTTCCACGTCGATGAAGGTGGCATGGCCGGCAACCGCCTCGTCCATCGAGTTGTCGATGACTTCGGCAAAGAGATGGTGCAGCGCTTTCTCGTCGGTGCCGCCGATATACATGCCCGGCCGGCGCCGTACCGGCTCCAGTCCCTCCAGAACCTCGATGTCGGCCGCGCTGTAGCCTTCACTGCCATCCTTGGTCGCAGGTTGCGTGCGCTTGGCCGCCTGCACGAGCGGGTCGGCAGGGCGCGCGGTGGCGCGGGCTGGCTGCGGGGGTTGCTTGTCCGGATTGCCGAAAAGGTCGTCCATTTCGTCCATGAGCTTTGAAAACGAATCAGGGAATGATACTGCCATGTTTTGCAGGCCGGATCACAGCAGTTCGTGTTCCGTTCATGGCTGGCGAGTGCTCTACTCCGAATAGAGACGTCTCGTAAACCATCTGGCGAGTTTCTCCTGAGCGTTTGAGCCAGGTTGCCGCAAAATGGGTGATGATAGCGTACACTGTACGCCGTCGTGTTAGCGGGGAAGCGAACAATGCTGGACTATCAGTCCTTGCTGCTGGCGGCAGCATTGTCCGGCACATGCCTCAGCATAACCATGCTGGTGATCTGGAGCGCGATGCGCCAGAGCCACTATTTCCTCACGGCCGCCATCGGCCTGATCGTGGTCGCAGGGCACGTCATCGCCTTCTGGCGCTACACCAGCGATCCACAACCCTGGATCGGAGCGCTGCTGATGGCGCTGCTGCCCAGCGGCTTTGCGCTGGTGCTGGTCGCCGCCGGCCAGTTCTACGGGCACGTCCATATCACGCGGAAAGTCCTGACCGTCGTTGCCATTTCGGTACTTTCCACCACCTATCTGATGATGGTCGGGCTAGACGGCGTGGCCTTCATGGTCGAATACGCCTTCGCCACCACGTTGCTGGTCTGGATCGGCTGGGTTTTCTGGCAGGCCCGCGACGAGTTTCCGGCGCTCATCACCCTGATGACCGTGCTGTTTGCGATCTGTGCGACCTCGTTTGCGCTGTGCGGCCTGGTGCTGCTGTTCAATGGAACCTGGGTGCTGGGCAAGGCGCCCGACAATTGGGCCGAGCGCGTCAACATCATCGTTTCCGTGGCCTGTCTCACCGCACTCGGCGCGCTGCCGATGACCATGCACAATCTGCGGGTGGCTGCTCGTCACCGCAACGAGGCGCTGACCGATCCGCTGACCGGATTGCAGAACCGGCGCGCCTTGATGGACGGCTACCCGGACAGGGCATTCGGCGAGGAACTGGCGGTCGTGATGTTCGATCTCGACCATTTCAAGAACACCAACGACGTCTACGGCCATTCGGCCGGCGACGAGGTGCTGAGGCGCTTCGCCGATGTCATCAGGACGAATCTGCGCGCCGGCGACAGCGCGTTCCGCCTCGGCGGCGAAGAGTTCGCGCTGGTGATCGCGCGTGTCGAAGGCAACTATGTCGAGGCTGCCGCCCGCAACATCCTGGCGGACTTCGCAGGACAGGACATTCACACTCAGGTCGGCGTGTTGCGCTGTACCGTCAGCGCCGGTGTCGCCTTCGGCTCGATGAAGAAGGCCACGCTGACGGAGATGCTGACCCGTGCGGACCGGGCTCTCTATCAGGCCAAGCGAGCCGGCCGGAACAGGGTCGTGGTCGATGGCTGGATCACGGAACCGACGCGGCGGCCCGCGCTGCGCGCCTAAAGTATTTCCCTCTAACTCTTTATTTTTACGTGACCGCCAACAAACCGCTATGCGCTTTGCTGGCGTTGCGAAAAACCCCTCGCGACGGATCGCGAGGGGTTCGGTTAGCCTGATGAGGCCGCCTTATTCGGCGGCGCCGAGATATTCAGAAACCGGCGGGCAGGAACACACCAGGTTGCGGTCGCCCGCGACATTGTCGATGCGTGACACCGGCGGCCAGTATTTGGCTGCGGTATCGGGATCGGATGCCGGGTAGGCGGCTTCCATGCGCGAATAGGGATGAGCCCATTCGCCGGCAAGCGTCTCGGTTGCCGTATGCGGGGCATTGACCAGCGGATTGTCATCCTGCGGCCATTCGCCCCTGGCGACCTTGCCGGCTTCGTTGGCGATGGAGATCATCGCTTCGCAGAACCGGTCGAGCTCATGCTTGGGCTCGGACTCGGTCGGCTCCACCATCAGCGTGCCCGCCACCGGCCAGGACATGGTCGGCGCGTGGAAGCCATAGTCGATGAGGCGCTTGGCGACGTCGTCGACGGTGATGCCAGCGCTGTCCTTGAGCACGCGGGTGTCGAGGATGCACTCATGCGCGACGCGGCCGTTGGCGCCCTTGTAGAGCACCGGATAGTGCCCTTCGAGCCGCTTGGCGATGTAGTTGGCCGACAGGATCGCCGCTTCCGTCGCCTGCTTGAGGCCCTGGCCGCCCATCATGCGGATGTACATCCAGGTGATCGGCAGGATCGAAGCGCTGCCGTAAGGCGCCGCCGAGACCGGGTATTCCGTGCCGAGGTCGATATGACCGGGCAGGAATGGCGCCAGATGCGACTTGACGCCGATCGGCCCGATGCCTGGACCGCCGCCGCCATGCGGGATGCAGAAGGTCTTGTGCAGGTTCATGTGGCAGACGTCGCCGCCAATGTCGCCCGGACGGGCGAGGCCGACGAGCGCGTTGAGGTTGGCACCGTCGAGATAGACCTGGCCACCATTGTCGTGGATGAGCTGGCACAGCTCCTTCACGCCTTCCTCGAACACGCCATGCGTCGAAGGATAGGTGATCATCAGGGCGGAGAGGTTGGCGGCATGCGCGGCGACCTTGGCGCGCATGTCCTCCATGTCGATGTCGCCGCTTTCCATGCAGCGCACCACCACCACTTCCATGCCCGCCATCGCCGCGCTGGCCGGATTGGTGCCGTGCGCGGAGGAGGGGATGAGGCAGATGTTTCGGTGCGCTTCGCCACGCGAGGCGTGGTAGCGGCGGATGGCCAGCAGGCCGGCATATTCGCCCTGGCTGCCGGCGTTCGGCTGCAGCGATACGGCCTGGAAGCCGGTGATTTCCGACAGCCAGCGCTCGAGATCATCGGTCATCGCCTTGTAGCCCTTCGAATGGGCCTTCGGCGCGAAGGGATGCATGTTGGCGACGCTCGGCCAGCTGACCGGGATCATCTCGGCGGCGGCATTGAGCTTCATGGTGCAGGAGCCGAGCGGGATCATGGTGCGGTCGAGCGCCAGATCCTTGTCCGCCAGCTTGCGCAGGAAGCGCATCATGTCGGTCTCGGAGCGGTTCTGGTGGAAGACCGGCTGCGACAGGAAACCCTGCACGGCGCGCTTGCCCGGCAGTTGCCGTTCCGCCTTATCGGAAAGCGTCGCGCCAAACAGGGCGGCGATCGCCTGCAGGTCGGCTTCGGTCGAGGTTTCGTCGAAGCAGATGCCGACGAGGTCGTCGTTCACCATGCGCAAAAGGCGTCCATCGGCCTGGGCTTCCTTGGCTTTCTCCTTGGCCCGTCCCTTCAGTTCGACCGTTACCGTGTCGAAGCGGCTGTCGCCCAGGACGGTGTGTCCCTTGGCCTTGAGGGCCGCAGCCAGCCGCGCCGTCAGGCCATGAACATGCTCGGCGATGCTCTGCAGGCCTTCCGGCCCGTGCCAGATGGCGTAGGCGGTCGCCATGTTCGCCAGCAGCGCCTGTGCGGTGCAGATGTTGGAGGTGGCCTTGTCGCGGCGGATGTGCTGCTCGCGGGTCTGCAAAGCGAGGCGGAAGCCCGGCCGGCCCTTGGTGTCGACCGACTGGCCGACCAGACGGCCGGGCATCAGGCGCGTCAGCTTGTCCGAAACGGCGCAGTATGCCGCGTGCGGTCCACCGAAACCGATCGGCACGCCGAAGCGCTGCATGGATCCGACCGCGATGTCAGCGCCCAGATTGGCCGGCGTGTCGCTGACGACGAGAGCCAATGGATCGGCGACGAAGATGACAACGGCACCTGCCGCCTTGGCTTCGGCGATCTTGGCCGAATGATCGCCATAGACGCCATAGGTGTCCGGCCAGGCTACGACCAGGGCTGCGGTGTTGTCGTCGATGACGTCGCCGTCGACCTCGATGTCGAGCGGCTCGGCGCGAGTGATGACGACGTCGCGGGTCTGCGGATGCAGCTTGCCGGCGAAGGCGATCCTGGCGCGCTTGTCGCGGTGGTGGCGGTAGGCCATGCCGACCGCTTCGGCGAGCGCGGTCGCCTCATCCAGCAACGAAGCGGACGCCACCGGCAGGCCGGTGAGCTCGGTTACCAGCGTCTGGAAATTGAACAGCATCTCCAGGCGGCCCTGGCTGATCTCGGCCTGGTAAGGCGTATAGGCGGTGTACCACGCCGGATTCTCGAACAGGTTGCGCAGGATCACCGGCGGCGTGTGCGTGCCGTGATAGCCGAGGCCGACGAAGCTCTTCAGAACGACGTTGGTCGCCATCTTCTCGGCGAGTTCGGTGAGGGCTTCGGCTTCGGAAGCCGCGGCCGGCAGGTCGAGCGGGCGATCGAGCCGGATCGACTTGGGCACGGCCTGCGAGATCAGCGTTTCCACGGATGGCACGCCGATGGTGGCCAGCATGGAGCGAGCGTCGGTCACGCTCGGCCCGATATGCCGGGTCGAAAAGGGATAAGGGGCAGCGGTCATGGTTTCACGTCCTGCTTAGCCGATATGGGCTTTGTAACCGGCTTCATCGAGAAGTCCGGCGAGCTGGCTTTCATCGGCGAGCTTCATCTTCCAGAGCCAGCCGTCGGTGGTGGCGGCGGAGTTGACCAGCGCGGGATCGCCGGAGAGCGCGCCGTTCACTTCGGTGATTTCGCCATCGAGCGGCGCATAGACGTCCGAAGCCGCCTTGACCGACTCGACCACGACAGCGGTGTCGCCCTTGGCGAGCTTGCGGCCGATTTCCGGCAGGTCGACGAAGACCAGATCGCCGAGCTGTTCCTGCGCATAGTCGGTGATGCCGACGGTAACGACGTTGCCGTCGACGCTCAGCCACTCGTGATCTTCGGTGAAATAGGTCTTGGCCATTGCAAATTATCCTTTGCGGTAACGGTGAGGCGTGAAGGGAAGGGCGCTGACCTCGACCGGAACCCTGGTTCCGCGAACGTCGGCGAACAGCTTGGTGCCGGCCTTGGCCAGCGCAGTGGAAACGTAACCCATGGCGACCGGGTGGCCGGCAGACGGGCCGAAACCGCCGGAGGTCACGGTGCCCGCGGGATTGCCGTCGGCGTCGAACAAGGCAGCGCCGCCGCGCACCGGCTGGCGGCCCTCGGGTTTCAGGCCGACGCGCTTTTGTGCAGCGCCCTTTTCTAGGATAGCGCGCAGCGCTGCGGCACCGATGAAGGTTCCGGCGGCGCGGATTTCCTTCGGCACGGCCCATATCAGGGCGCCGCTCGCCGGATCCGTATCCGGGCTGATGTCGTTGCCATGCAGGCAAAGGCCTGCCTCGAGCCGCAGGCTGTCGCGTGCCGCGAGGCCGATCCACAGGGCGCGCTCGTCGGCCAGCAGCTGCGTGACCAGCGCGCGCGCGTCCGCTTCCGGCAGGCCGATCTCGAAACCGTCCTCGCCGGTGTAGCCGGAACGGGTCATGAACCAGTTCGGCTTCGGCTCGAAGCCATGCATGAAGGTGAGTGCGCTGCCGTCGACACCGGCTTTCGCCAGGACGGCCTCGGCCTCAGGCCCCTGGATGGCGAGGAAGACGCGGTCGAGCGGTTCGACCCTGGCGTCGAAATCCCTGGCGAGCGCCTTGAGATGCGCCTCGTCGGCGACCGCGTTGCCGGCATTGGCGACAACCATGAAACGGTCGACGCCCAGCCGGGTGACGATGAGGTCGTCAAGGATGCCGGCCTGGTCGTTCAGGAAAAAGGTGAGCTTGGACTGCGAGACTTCCAGCGCCTCGGCGTCGATCGGGCAGGCGCGGTTGAGCAAGGCGGCGGCGCCGGGACCGCTGACCGCGAACAGTTTCATGTGCGAAATATCGAACAGGCCGACATGCTCGCGTGTGTGCAGGTGTTCCTTCATGACGCCGGCCGGATAGGTCAGCGGCATGGACCAGCCGGCAAAGGCACCAAATTTGGCGCCTGCGGCCTGATGCAGATCTTCAAGTGGAAGGGTCTTGGTGACTTCGCCCGTCATGTCTTCTCCAGAGCAGCACGATGGTCGGCCGCTGGATGCGACCGCTCCGTGCCCCTCTGTCTGAAGCCTGAGAGACTCGCGCCCCGGAACCCTGTCGGAAACGCTTACACCTTCGGCGCGAGGGTTTTGGTGCCCTCGACTTTCCAGAGTGTCTTTCCCGTTTACGGTTCTTTTGCCTGAGAGATTTCGGGCGATTTCCCCTTCGGCGGCAGCTCGCGCTGCTCTCTCCCGCAAACAAGTGGAGCCCCTCGCGAAGCCCCAGACGACTCATCCTTAGCCCGACCGCGACGGATTGTCACCTCTGCGCGACAGATTTTGTCGAGGCTTGAAACATCGCCGGTGGCGTTTGCACGGGAACGTGATTGCCCGTGAAAGCCCCAGCGCAAAAAAGAACCGCCGAAACGAGACTGTTCCGGCGGCGCTGGAAGGAAGGATCGGGGCGGCGGTGCCGCCAGCTGTTGTTAGGCGGCGAGGACGGCCTTCGGTTCGACCATCTCATAGCCGAGCGCTTCGGCAACGGCCTTGTTGGTGATCTTGCCCTTGTGGACGTTGAGGCCGTTGCGCAGGTGGTGGTCGTCAAGAATGGCCTTCAGGCCCTTGTCGGCCAGCTGCAGGCCGTAGTGCAGGGTGGCGTTGTTGAGCGCATGCGCCGAAGTGACCGGCACGGCGCCCGGCATGTTGGCGACGCAATAGTGGATGATGTCGTCGACCACATAGGTCGGCTCGGCATGGGTGGTGGCGTGCGAGGTCTCGAAGCAGCCGCCCTGGTCGATGGCGACGTCGACGAGAACCGCGCCCTTCTTCATGCCCGACAGCATCTCGCGGGTCACCAGCTTGGGGGCTGCCGCACCCGGGATCAGCACGGCGCCGACGATGATGTCAGCCGAGAAGCATTCTTCTTCGAGCGCCTCGACGGTGGAATAACGCGTGTGCACGCGGCCGCCGAAGATGTCATCGAGGTAGCGCAGACGCGGGATGGAGCGATCGAGGATGGTGACATCGGCGCCGAGGCCCGCAGCCATCTTGGCCGCATGCAGGCCAACGACGCCGCCGCCGATGACTGCGACCTTGCCCGGCAGCACGCCCGGCACGCCGCCGAGCAGCACGCCGCGGCCGCCATTGGCCTTCTGCAGCGCGGTGGCGCCGGCCTGGATCGACAGGCGGCCGGCGACCTCGGACATCGGTGCCAGCAGCGGCAGGCCGCCGCGGTCGTCCGTAACGGTCTCGTAGGCAACGGCGGTGACGCCGGAGGCCAGCAGGCCCTTGGTCTGCTCCGGATCCGGAGCAAGGTGGAGATAGGTGTAGAGGATCTGGCCTTCGCGCAGCTGCACCCACTCGTTCGGCTGCGGCTCCTTGACCTTCACGATCATGTCCGACTTGGCGAAGACGTCGGCGGCGGTCTTGGCGATGGCAGCACCGGCGGCGCGATAGGCGTTGTCGTCGGCGCCGATGCCGGCACCTGCGCCGGTCTCGACCAGCACTTCATGGCCGTGGGCGACATATTCGCGGACCGAGCCCGGCGTCAGGCCGACCCGATATTCATGATTCTTGATTTCCTTGGGGCAACCGACGCGCATGGTGAGTGATCTCCTCTTGGTCCTGGCGGACCTTCTCCCTGTAAGGAGACCAGTGAACCACCAATCGGGTTGCATGTGTTTGCGAATGCGCTTGCTGATACGACCTCGATTCGTTAGTCGTTGCGCGAAGCCATTACTTTTTCGCAGGAATCGCGAAGAATGCCGCTGGACAAGATTGATATCGCTATTCTCGACACGCTGCAGAAGGATGGTCGCATCCCCAACGCAGCGCTTGCCGAGCGGGTCGGGCTGTCGCAGTCGGCCTGCTCGCGTCGGCTCGACAATCTGGAGAAATCCGGCGCCATTCGCGGTTACCACGCGCGCCTGTCGAATGCCGCGCTTGGCCATCAGATGACGGCCATCGTGCATATATCGCTCTCCGGCCAGTTCGAGAAGACGCTGTCGGATTTCGAGACGGCGATCAAACGCTGCCCGAACGTGCTGTCGTGCCATCTGATGTCGGGGGAATACGACTATATCCTGCGCATCGCTGCCCGCGACCTCGCCGACTATGAGCGCATCCACAAGGAGTGGCTCTCAGCCATGCCACATGTGACGAAGATCAACTCTTCCTTCGCGCTGCGCGAAATCGTTGATCGCACGGCGATGGGGCTGAAGCCGGAAATGGCATAGCCGGCAAAGCCGGTCTCAATCTCCGGACTGCTTGAAATTCCGCGCCTGCGCCCGCATGTTTGCTGCGATGCACAAAAGATGTTGCGATGAACAGCGAACCCCATCATGTCGTCGTGGTCGGCGCCGGTTTCGGCGGCCTGGAATTCGTCAGGGCGATCGGCAAAGCACCGGTGCGGGTGACGCTGATCGACCAGCGCAACCATCATCTTTTCCAGCCATTGCTCTATCAGGTCGCGACGACCTCGCTGGCGACGTCCGAAATCGCCTGGCCGGTCCGCCATCTCGCGCGCCGCGAGCCGGCAGTGACGACCTTGCTGGCGACGGTGGCCGGTGTCGACAGGGAGAACAAGCAGGTGCTGCTGACTGACGGCAGCCGCATCGCTTACGACACGCTGGTGCTGGCGACAGGAGCGCGGCATGCCTATTTCGGCCATGACGAGTGGGAAGAATTCGCCCCCGGTCTGAAGACGCTGGAAGATGCGACGACGATCCGTCGTCGCATGCTGCTCGCCTTCGAGCGGGCCGAGCGCGAAACCGACCCGGCGACACGCCAGGCCTTGCTTACCTTCGTCATCATCGGCGGCGGTCCGACCGGCGTCGAACTGGCCGGAACGATCGCGGAGCTGGCGCACGCCACCTTGCGAGAGGAATTCCGCAACATCGATACCCGCGACACCAAGGTCGTGCTGATCGAAGCTGGTGAGCGCATCCTGCCGGTGTTCAAGCCGGCTCTCTCGGCCTATGCCAAATCGGCGCTGGAAAAGCTCGGCGTGACCGTCGAGCTTGGCCGTGCCGTTTCGGCCTGCGATGGCGACGGCGTGGTGTTCGGCGGTCAGAGGCTGACAGCGCGCACCATCATCTGGGCCGCCGGCGTCGCAGCGTCACCAGCCGCGCAATGGCTGGGCGCGGAAGCCGACAAAGCGGGCAGGGTGGTTGTCGAGGACGATCTGACGGTGCCCGGGCATCCGGAAATCTTCGTCGTCGGCGATACCGCACTGGCCAAGCGTGGTGACGGCCGCCCGGTGCCGGGAATAGCTCCCGCCGCAAAGCAGGCTGGACGCCATGTCGCCGCGACGCTGAAGAGCCGACTGGCCGGAGACAATGCAAGACGGCCGTTCGTCTATCGACATCAGGGCGATCTCGCGACGATCGGCAAGCGGGCCGCCGTCATCGATTTCGGTCGCTTCAGCGTGACGGGGTGGCTGGCCTGGTGGCTGTGGGGCATTGCCCACATCTTCTTCCTGATCGGCCTGCGGAACCGGATCGCGGTGGCGCTGAGCTGGCTATGGATCTACACGACAGGCCAGAGGAGCGCGCGGCTGATCACGCAGGGGCGGCAGTCTCCGTAACCACGACGTCCATCGGGATGTCGTGCTGCTGGGGATAGATGGTCGGGATGCGCTGCATCTCGTATCCGATGCCGATCACCAGGGGCTTGCGCGGCAGAGACGCGAGCGTCCGGTCGAAAAAGCCGCCGCCATAACCCAGCCGGTACCTGTCGGGATCAATACCGACGATCGGTGAAATGACGACGTCGGGAACGACCGGATCGCCAATGGCCGGGATCGGGATGTTCCAGACGCCTCGTTCCAGCGCGTCGCCATGTCTGTAGGCGCGGAAGATCAGCGGCTGGCCCTTTTCGACGACGATGGGCAGCGCGGTGCGCCCGCCACGTTCGTTGACACTTTCCATCCAGCCACGCAGATCCGGCTCGCCACGGAACGGCCAGTAGAGGCTGATCATTTTGCCGGCAACATTGCCGATCGCCGCATCGAGCCCTTCGGCGATGCGCCTGGCCATCGCGGTGCGGACATCGGCCGGGATGGCGAGCCGCGCCGCGATCAGTCTTTCGCGTTCTGCCTTGCGCCACCTCCGCACGTCGCTCCAGTCGGCAAGCGGCTGCCGGAAGGCTGGGTCGAGCTCATGCATGAAACAGGGTGGCGAAGCGTATTGCGCCGGTGTCGTCTCGTCATTGTCGCCCATGCCGATCTCCCTGTGTCGATCGTTCGCCCTCAAGCCTATGCCTGCACGTTTGCGCAGGTTTATCGTATCACGACATATCCGGGGCCAGGGAGGTCGTATTCCTCGGTCTTTCGTCGCATGGGCGTCATGTCGGCCTGCTGGACTTGCGACGGTTTTAGCGCAAGATTTGCGCTGGGCGATAGGGTAGCAAAACGCAAGCGAAGAGATCATCCGTCATGTCAGAACCGCTCCCGCCGATGTCCCGCCGCGCGTTGCTACAGGGTGCAGCCGCAACCGGAGCATTGATCATGCTGCATCCGTTTTCGGCGCGCGCCGCGGCCAACCAGGCCCATCTCAGGATCATGGAAACGACCGACATCCATGTGAACCTGCTGCCTTATGATTATTACGCCGACAAAGCGAATGACACGCTCGGTCTGTCGCGTACCGCTGCGCTGATCGACGCCGTGCGCAAGGAGGCCGTCAATTCGATGCTGGTCGACAATGGCGACCTGCTGCAGGGCAGTCCGATGGGCGATTTCGTCGCCTATGAGCGAGGCATGAAAGAGGGTGATGTCCATCCCGTCATGAAGGGCATGAACCTTCTGGACTATTCCTGTTCGACGCTGGGCAACCACGAGTTCAACTATGGGCTGTCCTTCCTAGACAAGGTGCTGGCGGGCGCCAAGTTCCCGTTTGTCTGCGCCAATCTGATCCGCGGCACCGAGAAGGCCGCCAACCCACGCGACGACAAGCTCTATCTCAAGCCGTATCTGATCCTCGACAAAATGCTGAAGGACGGCGCCGGAGCCGAACATCCGATCAAAATCGGTGTCATCGGCTTCGTGCCGCCGCAGATCCTGGTGTGGGACGCCAAGAATCTCGCCGGCAATGTGATGACCCGCGACATCGTCGAGGCGGCCAAGGCGTGGGTGCCGCAGATGAAGGAAGAGGGGGCCGATATCGTCATCGCGCTCTCCCATTCCGGCATCGACATCAAGCAGGCCGACATGATGGAGAATGCTTCGTTCTTCGTTGCCGGGGTGGAAGGCATCGATGCGGTCTTCACCGGCCATCAGCATCTAGTCTTTCCCGGCAAGAAGGACTTCCAGCAGCTTGCCGGCGTCGACACCGAAAAGGGAACGCTGCAAGGCAAGCCCGCGGTGATGGCCGGCTTCTGGGGCTCCCATATGGGGCTGGTCGACCTGCTGCTCGAACGTGACGGCGGAAAATGGCGCGTCGTTTCGGCGACATCGGAAGCACGGCCGATCTTCGAGCGCGTCGACAACAAGAACAAGGCAATCGTCGAGGACGTGAAAAGCGTGGTCGATGTGCTGAAGGAAGACCACGAGGCGACGCTGGCTTACGTGCGCCGCCCGGTCGGCAAGACGTCTGCGCCGCTTTATTCCTATTTCGCACTGGTTGCCGACGATCCCTCGGTGCAGATCGTCAGCCAGGCGCAGAGCTGGTATCTGAAGGATATCCTCAAGAGCACGCGGTGGAAGGACCTGCCACTGCTCTCGGCGGCCGCGCCTTTCAAGGCAGGTGGCCGTGGTGGCGCCGACTATTATACCGACGTGCCGGCCGGTGACATCGCCATCAAGAATGTCGCGGATCTCTATCTCTATCCCAATACGGTGCGTGCCGTGGAGATCACCGGCGCACAGGTGCAGGAATGGCTCGAGATGTCGGCCGGTGTCTTCAGGCACATCGAAACGGGCAAGACCGACCAGCCGCTGATCAACACGGATTTCCCATCCTACAATTTCGATGTGATCGACGGCGTCAGCTATCGGATCGACCTGTCGCAGCCGCCGAAGTATGACGCCAAGGGAAATGTCGTCAATGCCGGCTCCAACCGGATCAAGGACCTGACGTTCGGCGGCAAGCCGATCAATCCGGCGCAGAAATTCGTCGTCGCCACCAACAATTATCGCGCCGGTGGCGGTGGCAACTTCCCCGAGATCAACCAGGGCAAGGTGATCTACGAGGCCCCCGATACCAATCGTGACGTTATCGTGCGCTACATCGTGGCTGAGGGCACCATCAACCCATCCGCCGACGGCAACTGGTCGTTTGTACCGCTGCCGGGAACCAGCGTGGTGTTTGAAACGGGCGCCAAAGCGCGAGATTTCATCAGCCAGGTCAAGACGCTCAAGATCGAGCCGGCAGGCGAAGCCGAGAACGGCTTCGCACGGTATCGTATTCTGCTGTAATTGCCGGGTAGAGGGTCCGCGGCCGCCTGTTTCGGCGGCCGCAAATGCCTGGTTCAGGCCTTGTAGATGACCTGGCGCACGTCGATGTAGCTCGAGCGGAAGCCTGCCTCGCAATAGTGGAGGTAGAATTCCCAGAGCTTCTTGAAGCGGTCGTCGAAACCGAGTGGAACGATACGCTCCCACGATGACCAGAAACGCTGGCGCCATTCTGCCAGCGTGCGCGCGTAATCCTGGGCAAAGACACGTTCGGCCAGATAGGCGAGGCCATGATCGGCGCCGAGTGATTTCAGGATTGTCGGCGTGGGCAGCATGCCGCCCGGAAAGACGTAACGCTGGATGAAATCCGGCCGGACGCGATAGGTCTGGTAGGCGGCTTCGTTGATGGTAATGATCTGGAAGCCGGCGGTGCCACCGGGTTTCAGGCACTCCTTCACCTTGCCGAAGAAGGTCGACCAGTATTTTTCGCCGACCGCCTCGAACATCTCGATCGACGCGATGCGGTCATATTTGCCGGTTTCGTCGCGATAGTCCTGCAGCTTGATGTCGACTTTGTCGGCAAGGCCCGCGCGCTGGATTCGCGCCTTGGCGAAGTCGTGCTGTTCGCGGCTGATGGTAAGGCCGGTGACGCGACAGCCGATCTCGCGCGCGGCAAACTCGGCAAAGCCGCCCCAGCCGCAGCCGATTTCAAGAACATGGTCCTGCGTGCCGATGCCGATGTCCTTGGCAAGGGCCCGGTATTTCGCGGCCTGTGCGCTTTCCAGGTCATTGGCGCCGGTCGAATAGAGCGCCGACGAATAGGTCATGCTCGGGTCGAGCCAGTTTTGATAAAAGGCGTTGCCGAGATCGTAATGCGCGGAGATGTTGCGTTTCGAGCCGGTGCGGGTGTTCTCGTTCAGCCAGTGACGGATCCGTTGAACGGTGTTGACGATCCAGCTGGCTCCGCCGGCCACTTTTTCGCCGGTTTCGGTGTTGACCACGAAAAGCTCCAGGAAGCTCGTCACATCCGGGCTTTCCCAGTCACCGTCCATGTAGGATTCGGCCACACCTATCGTTCCACCTGTAAAAGCACGCTTTGGCAGGCGCCAGTTGTTCAGCACCAGCTCGGCGTTAGGACCCGGCGCCTTGCCTTCGACGAGCACGGCGCGACCGTCGGGCATACGAACTTTGAGCGTGCCGCGCGGCATGGCCATGGCAGCCCTGAACACCATGCGTGCCTTGGCAGGCAGCCCTTTGACGATTTCGGCGAAGTTGCGCTCGTCGAGGCGGATGGCGTCCGTCATCGGCGTCGCAGTTCGGTGATTCTCACTCATAAAGTCCCCTCCTGTTCAGAAGCAATTCCCTCTGCCGCTCCTGATTGGATCCATTTGTTGCTGCGCAGTGCCTTGCACGGCGCGGATTTCCTCTCCCGAAAAACAACAAAACGGCGCGCCCGGCAGGGCCCGTCCGCTTCATGATGGTTCCATTGACGATTTTCTATCGTGTCGCCGCCGCTGGCAAGGGGCAGGTGCGGAGCCCGGTTGGGGCACCAGTCGTGCTCGCGGCTGACGCATCGGGGGCATGATGAAGTTATGATTGTGGTAATCGAAATCGGCTAATATCGGCTCATGCGCCTCGTCATCTTCATCGCTGCGATCGCCTTCTTCCTGATCTGGGACGGCCTTTACAACCACGGCCGCTACATGGATGCGGGAACGAAGAGCGTCAAACACGCGGTTGCCTACGTCACCGGCTGATTCCGGGGATCAGGCCGGCCTGCCGCGACAACCTGCCGGTTGACGCCCGTCTGTCGCTGGCCCAGAAACTCTCCTAGAGCGTTTCCGTCTTTCGCTGAAACGCGGAAACGCTCTAAGTTCTTGTTTTCGACGCATTTTTGTAACGCCAAGTGATTCCGCTTGCCTACAAAATGCTCTAGAGCGCACCATTCCGCTGGGCAACATCGCGTGAGCAAGGTGCAGGGAGACTGGATTGATCCGGCACATCGTATTTTTCAGCGTGCGGCCAGCCGAAGATGTCGAAAACGTCCGTGCCGGCCTGCTGGCCCTGGGGCAGATCCCGCATTCACGCCTGTTCGAAGTGACGCTCAACTCCAAGGTCGATCCGATGTGCGACAAGATCGACATCGTGGTTTATGCCGAGTTCGAGGACGCCGCCGCACTCGCCGCCTACAAGGCGCATCCGATCTATTCGGAAACGACCAACAAAGTCCGTCCGATGCGCGAGTTGCGATTCTCAGCGGATGTCGTGGCGGGCGGCTAAACGATCCGTGTCCTCCGGCTGCAAGGCGGCATAAGCGCCTTTTGGGAAATCAGGATCTTTGCGACAAAGATCTCCCGGCATTTGCTACTGGCGTGCACCCTCTGCTTCCATTCCAGTATGACCAGTCCGTCGAAACGACATTGGTCGTCGTCCATTGCCCCTGAAAAGTGCAAAGGCTGGGATCGAATTCCATCTTCAGGAGGCCTGTGCCGTAGCGATCGTGCCACTGACAGATGAGGACCCGCAGTTCTATCTTGCAGGCATCCAGTGAACCCGAAGTCGTTTGACCGGTTTGTTCGACAAAGCTGTATTCACCGCTCAAGACCAGATCGCGTCCTATCTTTAAAGTGGTGATACTGGGCAAATCCCCGTCGCCGCTCCAAAGTGACCCGCGATAGGTGCCCACAAATGCTGCCGGCTCAACTGTCGAAGCGTCGATGAGCAGCAATCCCGTGAAAGTGAAGACCAGAAAATTCATGAATGGTCCTCCTGCTCACGCGATTTCCAAGCACCGATTGTCTGAGAGTGACCGCTATCCTGCGAGAAACCGTTCAAGCCCTAGCACTCTGTGCAGACGCTTTCTGTAGGCTCCGGTATGGCTGCTGATGAGCGAATAAAGTGGCTCCCCGGGCCGGATTCGAACCAGCGACCAACCGGTTAACAGCCGGTTGCTCTACCACTGAGCTACCGGGGAACAGCGCTCTTGTGCGAACGGGGGTGGCTATAGCGATCCTTTTCGGCTTTGCAAAGCGGGAATTCGATTTTTTTAAAAGGTTTTTCTGTGGCGCGTTCTCGCAATCGCAGCCCGACGCCATCATATCAGGCGCCAACGCCGGCAAACTGGCGTTTTGGGGCCAGCGAGAGGCACCAGGCATAGGAGCAAGGATGAACGGAGCGGTGCAAGGCATGAATGCCGACAGCGAGCCTCGCCAGCGAAAGCACAAGATTTCCGCCTTCGGGCGGGACTTCGCGTTGCCGCGGTCGCGCGCGCTGCGTATCGCCATTGGCGTGGCGTTCCTGTTCGGCGGCGTCCTGTGGTTCCTGCCTGTGCTCGGCCTGTGGATGCTGCCGGTCGGTTTCCTGGTGCTGTCTTATGAATTCGCGATGATTCGACGCCATCGCCGGCGCTTCGTGGTGTGGTGGGAGCGTCGTCGTCGCTCCTAATCGGCCCTTTGACCGCGAAAAGCCCATGTGCGCTCCGAATTTGCGCGGCTCCGTCCGACCGTCATTCACAATAGGTTAGGGAATTGTCTGCGGAATAAAGGTTGTGTCCTTGACTGCCCAAACGGCCCAACCTATTGAAGCGCCGTGGAACGCCGGGAGCGATGAGGCCTCGTGGCGGAGTGGTTACGCAGAGGACTGCAAATCCTTGCACCCCGGTTCGATTCCGGGCGAGGCCTCCAATCCCGACACCGGTACTGATGCCGGCGGGCGTTCCGTATGACCATAGGCGCATGAATTGCGCCGGAAGCGGGACGGTTGGAACATGAGCGCTGATTTTTCCGCACGCCGCGTGAAGATGGTCGATGGGCAGTTGCGCACCACCGATGTGACGAATGCGCCGGTGCTCGATGCTTTCCTCGCCGTTCCGCGCGAAGCTTTCCTGGCTGCCAGCCAAAGCGACCTTGCCTATATCGACGAGGACATCCGCCTCGCAGGTGTGGCTGGGGAGCCGCGCTACATGATGGAGCCTTCGCCACTGGGCAAGCTGCTGCAGCTTGCTGCAATCGGCGCTGACGACACCGTGCTCGATGTCGGATGCGGCACCGGTTATTCCGCGGCGATCCTGTCGCGGATCGCGAAATCCGTCATTGCGCTGGAAAGCGATTCGTCCCTGGCTGAAACCGCACGCTCGACGCTGTCGTCGCTCGGTTACGACAATGTCCTGGTGGTCGAAGGCGCGCTGCGTGACGGTCACGCCGCGAAGGCACCATACAATGTGATTCTCCTTGGCGGCAGCGTGGAAGAAGTGCCGCAGGCGCTGCTCGACCAGCTCGCCGAAGGTGGCCGCCTTGTTGCCGTTGAAGGCCATGGCAACGCAGGCGTCGCACGTCTGTTTTTCAAGACTACTGGAATCGCGGCAGGGCGGCGTGCATTTAATGCGGCAATAAAGCCACTACCGGGATTCGAACGTGTGCGTGTTTTCGAATTCTAAGATATTTGCTCTTGCGGCTCACGTCGCGGCATGATGGCTTGTGTTAACAGATCGTTGCCGTCGGTTCGGACTTTGGGGAGCACGGGCTCGCGGCAGGGAACACAAACACGCAATGACGGTTGCCCCAATCACGGCAGCCGTTCTTGCGTGGTTTCCAATGAAGAATGAGGATTTGCCGTGCATTCTGTAAACAAGAGTCTCCTCGCCATTCTGCTTGCTTCGGTGACCGCGCTCGCTCCTGGCGCGGCATCCGCCGAAACCATTCTCGGCGCATTGTCCAAGGCCTACCAGAACAACTCGACGCTGAACTCTTCACGCGCAGGGGTGCGGGTGACCGATGAAGGCGTGGCGATCGCCAAGTCCGGCTGGCGCCCGACCATCACCGGCTCGGCCAACATCGATTATTCCAGCACGCGCGGAAACAATGCCGGCCGCCTGACGACCGGCAATTTCGGCGTGCAGATCAACCAGACCCTGTTCGATGGCTTCCAGACCAAGAACAATGTGGCTGCTGCCGAAGCGCAGGTTCGCGCCTCGCGGGAAGGGCTGAACAACACGCAGAACGACACGCTGTTCAGCGCAGCCCAGGCTTACATGAATGTCATCCACGACCGTCAGGTCGCCAAGCTGACGGAACAGAACCTGAAGGCGCTGACCGAACAGGTGCGCGCCGCGCGGTCTCGCTTCGAGGTCGGCGAAGGCACCCGCACCGAAGTCGCGCAGGCAGAGGCCGGGCGTTCCAACGCACAGGCACAGGTGAGTGCGGCGCAGGCGCAGGCACTGTCGAGCGCCGCCACCTATCGCCAGATCGTCGGCGAAAAGCCAGGCAAGCTGAAGGCGCCGTCGCCGTTGGGCAAGCTGCTGCCGTCGAACCTGGAAAATGCCATCGCCGCCGCAGACAACGAAAACCCCGCCATCCTGGCCAATCAGCATCTGGTCGATGCGTCCGGCTTCAGCGTCAAGGCGGCTGAAGGTGCGTTGCTGCCGACCCTGAGCGCGAATGCCGGTATTTCCCGCAATTACCGGGATGCATCACCCGGCAGCATAGCGAGCCCCGACGGGTCGTCGACCTCGGCCAGCGTTGGCGCGACGTTGTCGGTGCCGATCTATTCCGGGGGCCGCACGTCCGCGCAGGTTCGCCAGAAGAAAGAACAGCTCGGTCAGGCCCGCATCGAAGTCGATGTGACGCGCGACCTGGTGCGCAAGAATGTTGCTGCTGCCTGGAATTCCTATACGGCTGCCCGCGAAAACGTCGATGCCAACCGGGCTTCGGTGGCGGCGGCGCAGCTGGCGCTGAATGGCGTTATCGAAGAGCGCAATGTCGGCCAGCAGACGACCCTGGACGTGTTGAACGCGCAGAACGTGGTCTTCAGCGCGCAGATCAATCTGGCCGGTTCGGAGCGTGACGTGGTGATTGCCAGCTACGGCATCCTGCAGGCGATGGGCCGCCTGTCTGTCGAGCGCCTCGGGCTGCAGGTGGCCAAGTACAATCCGGAAGAGCACTACAAGGCCGTCAAGGACAAGTGGATCGGCCTGCGCACGCCGGACGGCCGCTAGAGCGCTTTCGTTTTTCGGACTTGATGAATTTGGCAGCCCCGCTTTGCGGGGCTGCTTCGTTTCTGGAGCGTTTCCGTTTTTCCCGGAAACGCTCCACCTCCTTATTTTTCCGCAATTCCGGACGGAAAACCGCTGCGCACTTTTCCTGGAATTGCTCCAGGGTGCTCTAATCTGTTGAAACTGCACAAGTCCCCGGTTTGGGGATTCTCTGATCGCAATCGGTCGGTTACCCTTAGACTGTGATTCGAACCGGCCTTGGTGTCGGACGAAAATGCAACTGGTTTCCAGGGCGGCGAATGTGACAATGGCCACGGCAGCAAGCAGCGTGCAGCGCGAACCTTCGATGGAAGAGATCCTGGCCTCCATCCGCCGGATCATCGAAGACAGTGACACCGGCCGCAAGAGCGCGATCGAGACTGTCGATGCGCGCCAGGACGATGAACCGGTCGCGGCGGAAGCCACACCTGCCGAAAGTACAGCACCTGAGGTCGATGCGTTTCGCAGCGAATTGCGCACCGAAGTGCCGAGCAGGCCGATCAGCCTGGCTGACGTTCAAGCGCAGCTCGCTGTGGCTGAGCCACGCCCGGCAGCTTCCGTCATCACGCTCGCCGAAATCGGTGCGATGACAGCGCCGGAACAGTTCGTGCCGGCAGCGCCGCAACCGGTTGTCGAAAAGGAAGAAGCCGCCAGCCACGCGGGTTGGCCTCGCGAAGTCGAGATCGTCTCGGACAGACGCGCCGATGAGCTCCCGGGGCAGGTCGAGCCGGTTTTCTCGACTCAGCCGGGCAACGATCCGGTCCATGAGCCTTTGGAATTCACCGCGCCGGCGTTTGAAAGCGCGCCCCTGCGGCCTGCATTGATCTCGGAACATACCAGCCGCCAGGTTGCGGCTTCTTTCGAAGAATTGTCCGAAGCCTTCGCCGGTCGCGCCAAAAAGACCTTCGACGACATGGCCGCCGAGATGCTGCGCCCGATGCTGCAGGACTGGCTGGACAACAATCTGCCAACGCTGGTCGAACGCCTGGTGCGCGAAGAGATCGAGCGCGTTGCACGCGGCTCCTGATCCAAGCCGCGGATTTTCCGCGCCTTCCTGCTAAAAGAAGCAAACGCCGCCTCATGAGGCGGCGTTTGTCTTTTGGGTCTTAGACTCCGACGCGTTTCATCAGTGCCATGGCGCCGAAGGGAGCCCGGACTTTACCTTCGGTGATGAAGTAGGCGAACACGTCGCGCGGCGTGGCCTCTGCCTTGGTACCAGGGTCGGCGCGCTTCAGGTCGTCCGGTTCTCCGCCCGCGGCCCAGGTCTTGACGCGTTCGGCCCACCGATCGAGCGCCTTGGGCGTATAGCAGTCGGGATTGTCGTCGCTACCGGTCTGCAGCCGCGCATAGACGAAGTCGCCGGTCGCGTCGGCAATCGCCGGATATTTTGCATGGTCGGCATAAACAATCGCGACGTTGTGCTTGCGTGCGAGTGCGGCGAATTCGGGCACGATGAAAGAATCGTGACGGACCTCGACTGCGTGGCGCAGTGCGACGCCATCCTGCTTTTCGGGCAGAAGCGCCAGGAATGCACCGAAATCATCAGCGTCGAAACGCTTGGCCGGCGCAAATTGCCAAAGAATAGGCCCGAGCTTGTCGCCGAGTTCCGAGACGCCTGAGTCGAGGAAGCGCTGTACAGATTCGCCAGCTTCAGCCAGCACCCGACGATTGGTCGCAAAGCGGATCGCCTTCAACGAAAAGACAAAGTCGTCCGGCGCATCCTTCGCCCATTTGGCGAACGTCGGTGGCTTGAAGGTCGAGTAGTAGGTGCCGTTGACTTCGATGGTAGGGACCTGCCGCGAAGCGTAGCTGAGCTGCTTGGCCTTCGACAGCGTTTCCGGATAGAACGACGTATCCCAGGGCTCGAAGGTCCAGCCGCCCATACCGGACCGGATTGTTCCCGCTGCACTCATTCCATCCCTCCATGTACCGTTCGATGCCGTCGGTCAGTCAAACCACGGCGAAGCGCCGCAAGCCATCCGAAATCGGCAAAGCCGACGATCATCCTGCCAATTCCGTTCAGCACCAGGAGCATCAGCGCGTTTGGCAAAATCTCCTTGATCGCGCGGGTTGTGTTACAGGGCCGGCGCTCCAGCTCAAAGCTCCCCATCTCCTCCATTTGAGGTATGTACCTTGGATTAAGATGCGCTAACATTAAGGTAGACCGTTAATACCGTTCTCCCGGTTCTTTGGCTCGGGGGCGCGGCGCGGTGCCAACGGCCGCGTTGCCGCCAAATGCTAGGGGAGAGCAGGCGAAAGATTTCGTCTGCTTTTTTTTTGTTCTTGTTTCCGTGTCTGCTGCTGTCCTGCATCGGACAAACTCGCCAGGGCTATTCCTGGCCGGCCGCCATCCTGACGACCTTGTCCATGCCGCCGACAATCGCCTGGATCGCTTTTGCGCTGGCATCACCGAGTGCATGCCGGGTGGCGATCCACTCCGCCGTGTTGTAAGAGAGCCAGACCTTGCCGTCCTGATCTTCCCAGGCGAGCGCTTTTACCGGCAGGTCGATACCGGCAATCTGCCTGTCCAGCATCAGCGGCGTTCCGCCCTTCGGATTGCCGAAGATCAAAAGCTGTGTCGGGCGAAGTGTCATGCCGGCGTCAAGCGCGCCGGCTCCATGATCGATGCGGGCAAACACGTAGAGGCCCAGTCCTGTCACCGTCTCTACCAGGCGATCGACGGTTTCGGATACCCCGAACCGGCTTTCGACGGAGACGACGCCTTCGCTGTCGCTCACTCGGCCGCCTCTCGTTTGCCTTTCGGCCGGCGTTCGAGAAGTTCCTTCAGGAACTGGCCGGTGTAGCTGCGCGGTTCCGCGACGATATCTTCCGGCGTGCCCGAGGCGACGAGTTCGCCGCCGCCGTCGCCACCCTCAGGGCCGAGATCGAGCACCCAGTCGGCAGT
This sequence comes from Mesorhizobium sp. EU05-FHT14A09, assembly GCF_058790995.1. Classification (NCBI taxonomy): domain Bacteria; kingdom Pseudomonadati; phylum Pseudomonadota; class Alphaproteobacteria; order Hyphomicrobiales; family Phyllobacteriaceae; genus Mesorhizobium; species Mesorhizobium sp. EU05-FHT14A09. The sequence goes on along the minus strand of NZ_JBYTDF010000002.1, from coordinate 430,245 downwards.
CTTGATGACCTCGAGATTGTGTTCGATGACGATCACCGTGTTGCCCTGGTCGACCAGTTCATGCAGCACCTCCAGAAGCTTCGCGACGTCGTGGAAATGCAGCCCGGTGGTCGGCTCGTCGAGGATGTAGAGCGTCTTGCCAGTGGCCTTGCGGGACAGTTCCTTGGCAAGCTTGATGCGCTGCGCCTCACCACCCGACAGCGTGGTTGCCTGCTGGCCGATGTGGATATAGCCGAGGCCGACCTGATTGAGCGTGATCAGCTTGTCGCGCACCGCAGGCACCGCAGCGAAAAACTCGACGCCTTCCTCGACGGTCATGTCGAGCACGTCGGCGATCGACTTGCCTTTGAAGGTGACGTCCAGCGTTTCGCGGTTGTAGCGTTTGCCGTGGCAGACGTCGCAGGTGACATAGACGTCCGGCAGGAAGTGCATCTCGATCTTGATAACGCCATCGCCCTGGCATGCCTCGCAGCGACCGCCCTTGACGTTGAAGGAGAAGCGGCCTGGCTGGTAACCACGTGCCTTGGCTTCGGGCAGGCCGGCGAACCAGTCACGGATCGGCGTGAAGGCGCCGGTGTAGGTGGCGGGATTGGAACGCGGCGTACGGCCGATCGGGCTTTGGTCGATGTCGATGACCTTGTCGAGGAATTCCAGGCCCTCAATGCGGTCATGTTCGGCCGGGTGCTCGCGCGAACCCATGATGCGGCGGGACGCGGCCTTGAACAGCGTCTCGATCAGGAAGGTCGACTTGCCGCCACCGGAGACGCCAGTCACCGCGGTGAAGGTGCCGAGCGGGAATTCGGCGGTCACGTTCTTCAGATTGTTGCCGCGCGCGCCGACAACCTTGACGCGCTTGCCCTTCTTGCCTGGGCGCCGTTCGACAGGCGTCGCCACTTCAAGCTCGCCGGACAGATATTTGCCTGTGATCGAGGCCGGGTTGGCCATCACTTCGCGTGGCGTGCCCTGGGCAATGATGCGGCCGCCGTGAATGCCTGCCGCCGGGCCGATGTCGACGACATAGTCGGCGGTGAGGATGGCGTCTTCGTCGTGTTCGACGACGATCACCGTATTGCCGATATCACGCAGGTGTTTCAGCGTCTCCAGCAGGCGTGCATTGTCGCGCTGGTGCAGGCCGATCGACGGCTCGTCCAGCACATAAAGCACGCCGGTGAGACCGGAGCCGATCTGCGAGGCAAGACGGATACGCTGGCTTTCACCACCCGAAAGCGTGCCGGAATTGCGCGACAGCGTCAGGTAGTCGAGACCGACGTCGTTGAGGAAGCGCAGCCGCTCGCGGATTTCCTTCAGGATGCGGATAGCGATCTCGTTCTGCTTATCGTTGAGCTGCGCCGGCAGTTCATTGAACCAGAGATCGGCCTTGCGGATCGAGAGCTCGGTGACCTCGCCGATGTGCCTGCCGGCAATCTTCACCGCCAGCGCCTCCGGCTTCAGCCGATAGCCGGCGCAGGCGGGGCAGGGAGTGGCGGCCATGAAGCGCTCGATTTCCTCGCGCATCCAGGCCGATTCCGTCTCTTTCCAGCGCCGTTCGAGATTGGGGATCACGCCTTCGAAGGTCTTGGTGGTCTTGTAGGAGCGCAGGCCGTCATCATAGTTGAAGGTGACTTCACGCTCGCCGGTGCCGCGCAGGATAGCCTGCCTGGCGTCGTCCTTCAGATCCTTGAATTTGTCGCCGAGCTTGAAGTCGTAGGCCTTGCCCAGTGCTTCCAGCGTCTGCGAATAGTAGGGCGAGGTCGACTTTGCCCAAGGCGCCACCGCGCCATCGCGCAAGGTGATGTTGTCGTCCGGGACGACGAGGTTCTCGTCGATGGCACGCTGGCTGCCGAGGCCATCGCAGGTTGGGCAGGCGCCGAACGGATTGTTGAAGGAGAACAGCCGCGGCTCGATTTCCGGGATGGTGAAGCCGGAAACCGGACAGGCGAACTTTTCCGAGAAAAGAATGCGCTCGTGCGTCTCGTTCTTCGACTTGTAGGCAGATTCTTCCGCCGTCGCTGCCGCCGGCAGGGGCCGATCGGCGAATTCCGCAACCGCCAGCCCTTCAGCCAGCTTCAACGCGGTTTCCATGGAGTCGGCCAGGCGGGTGGCAAGGTCGGCACGCACGACGATACGGTCGACGATGACGTCGATATCGTGCTTGTATTTCTTGTCGAGCGCCGGAACGTCGGCGATCTCGTAGAAGGTGCCGTCGACCTTGACGCGCTGGAAGCCCTTCTTCTGGAGCTCCAGCAGTTCCTTCTTGTACTCGCCCTTGCGCCCACGCACCATCGGGGCGGTGATGTAGAGGCGCGTGCCTTCCTCCAGGGCCAGCACACGGTCGACCATCTGCGAAACCGTCTGGCTCTCAATTGGCAGGCCGGTGGCTGGCGAATAGGGAATGCCGACGCGTGCGAACAGCAGGCGCATGTAGTCGTAGATCTCGGTGACGGTACCGACCGTCGAGCGCGGATTGCGCGAGGTGGTCTTCTGCTCGATCGAGATGGCGGGCGACAGACCGTCGATCTGGTCGACGTCCGGCTTCTGCATCATCTCAAGGAACTGGCGGGCATAGGCCGAAAGACTTTCGACGTAGCGACGCTGCCCCTCGGCATAGATCGTGTCGAAGGCGAGGGACGATTTGCCCGAGCCGGACAGGCCGGTCATTACAACGAGGCTGTCTCGCGGCAGGTCCAGATCGACGTTCTTCAGATTGTGCTCGCGCGCGCCGCGAATGGAAATGTACTTATGGTCGGCCATGCCGCTCCGCCGCCTCAGCTAGCAATGTTTCGGATCGGCGACCCCAGCCGCCGTCCGTTCATATGGGTATTGTTGCCGCAAGATCGAGACTCTCGGGCGATCATGAGCGTTTAAGCGTCTTTCGCGCGGGCGAGCAAGCAAAAAAGAACAAAGGCCGAACGCGCTCCTGACAATGCGATGTCAGCAGAACGTGACGTTCCGGACCGTTCCGATCACAATTTTCGCAATCGGGCGACTGCCGGTTGACGCTGCGGAAGTGAAGGCGCAAGGTTAGCCGTCGCCTGAACCGATCGCCCCGTGGCGATCCTCGAGCCGGAAGGCGGTCTGCGAGGCGCCGCAGACCAGACGAGTGAGAGTTCGGCAGACAGCAAGAGCAACCAACAGAGGAGCGAGGCATGACCCCACCGGACAGTCCCTTCAGGCTCCAGCTGTCGTTGGAGCCACGGCGGGCATAGGTGTCAGGAAGGCTGCGCTTTCCGCGCAAACCGTGACCTGCCGATCCCCTACAATCAGAGACCACAAGTCGGGTCGTCGGCCGTGAGCCGCGAAGAACCCGAAATCCAAAGCCGGTAAAACGCTCCCGGCAAAATTGGGTAAAGCCCTAAAAAGCCCCGTCCGCATGCCAAGGCAGCGGCGGGGCTGTTCTTTTGTGGTGAGCCGCGTTTCAGCCTGCCGGCGGCAGATGCATCAGAACCCGCCGGCTATCGTCGTGGCGCGGGAAGATTGCCCGCCCCAACATCCACGATCACCGAACCGGAAATGCGCACATCCATATCGCCGACCTTGAACTGGCGGCCGGAGGCTGGATCATAGTCATCCGGCTCCGGTTGCGGGGCCGCCGGCTTGACAATGCTGTAGCCACCATTGACGCCGGGCAGCGGCTTTGCCGCCTGTTTGCCGGCGTCGCCGGCAAATCCAGACGATGTCGAAAGCAGGCCGGCTGCGAGCGCGGCGAGACACAACGGTGGCAGGCGACGAATGAGGACCATGGTGTTCAACATAGGTGTCTTCACCCGCCAGGGCCAGTGCCGTGGTGAAAGATGCGATGTGCGGTGACTTCTTACGCCGCCCGTTTGCGGGTGCCGTAAACATGGTCGACCACGCCCCATGTCCTGGCTTCCTCCGCATTCATGAAATGATCGCGATCGAGCGTGCTCTCGACTTCCTCGCGCGTGCGGCCGCAATGCTCGGCATAAAGATCGATCATCTGCCGCTTGGTCTTCAGTATGTCCTCGGCATGTCGCTGGATGTCCGAAGCCTGGCCCTGGAAGCCGCCGAGCGGCTGATGCAGCACGATCTTGCTGTTGGGAAGCGCGATGCGCCGGCCGGGGTCGCCAGCCATGAGCAGGAACGAGCCCATCGAGGCGGCAAAGCCCATGCACACGGTCGAGACCGGGCAGGAGATGTAGCGCATCGTGTCATAGATGGCGAAGCCGGAACTCACCACGCCGCCGGGTGAGTTGTTGTAGAGCGACACTTCCTTCTCGGGATTGTCCGCTTCGAGCGACAGCAGCTGCGCGCAGATGATCGCGGCCATGTTGTCCTCGATCTGGCCGTTGACGAAGATGATGCGTTCACGCAGCAGACGGGAGAAGATGTCGAAGGCGCGTTCGCCGCGGCTCGACTGTTCGATCACCATCGGCACAAGATTGGCGACACCGGACATTGTCTTGGTTCCTTCCTGTTTGCGCATGATCCCGAAAATCGGAATCGATTTTCGGAAAGGATCATGCGCCAAATCAAAGTGTTAGAGCGTCCTTTTGCGCGTCCGAATGGACGCGCGGCGCTAAGCGGCCATGCGCCATTGCGGCGCATTCGCCGCCGCGAGGGTTTTGGTGGGTTTTAGGGCATCGACGACGACGCTGCAGCGGGCACCTGAGATGCCGCAGACTGCCGTTGTCGCGGCGACGAAGCCGTCATGGACGACACGCAGATGCGTGCCGCCACCGGCGGCGCGTGTCAGTTCGAAGGTGACGACGCTGTCGAACCCTTCCGTAGCATTGGTTTTGTCGGCTTCGCGCCAGGAATAGCGCAGCAGGCGGCAAGGCTCGGCTTCCAGCACCGTGCAGTCGATGCGGCTTTGCGTGCCGAGCGAAAAGCGATGCCCGGTCTCGGCCTTGATGTCGCTGGGCATCAGCCAGGCCGCGACGATCTCCGGTTCGGTGAGCGCGCGCCATACTTTTTCGGGCGCTTCCGGCAGATCGCATTCAACAACGATGTCGTCGGGTGAGGTCATTGATCCATCTCCTTCAGCACGGTCTTCAGCCTTTCGATGCGGTCGGGCCAGAAGGCGCGGTAACGTTCGATCCAGGTAAGCAGCGGCGACAGCCCCTCTGGGGCGGCCCGGTAGAAGGCGTTGCGGCCGACGCGGCGTTCGCTCACCAGCCCGGCGCCGCGAAGGACAGCAAGATGCTGCGACACCGCCGGCTGCGACACCGGCGTGCCGGCGCGCAGCTCGGTGACGGTCATCTCCTCGTCGACCAACCGTTCGAACAGCGCGCGGCGGGTCGGGTCGGCCAGGGCCTTGAAGATCTCGGATTCGATCATGCCGAAAACATAAGTGGATACTTATTCGTTTGGCAAGGGCCTTTTCGCGCAAGGAATTGAATTGCGGCGCACAGGCTCCTTGGCAGGCGTTCCTTGACAAGGAGAGGTTGCAGGATTTAGAACAGAAATAGAACAAAAACCTTGTGGGAAAGGGCATGTCCATGGAGGCGGGCAGGCCCCCCAGCCTATATGGTGCGGCGAGAATTCTGGTTTCGGACGAGCGCGGAGAAGTGTGATGGCTGGTAGCGTCAACAAGGTCATTCTGGTGGGTAATCTGGGAGCGGATCCCGAAGTTCGCCGGCTGAACTCGGGTGAGCCGGTGGTGAACATCCGCGTCGCCACCTCAGAAAGCTGGCGCGACAAGAACTCGGGCGAGCGCAAGGAAAAGACCGAGTGGCACAACGTCGTCATCTTCAACGACCAGCTCGCCAAGGTTGCGGAGCAGTATCTGAAGAAGGGCATGAAGGTCTATGTCGAGGGGCAGTTGCAGACCCGCAAATGGCAAGACCAAGGCGGCCAGGAGCGGTACACGACCGAAGTCGTGCTGCAGAAGTTCCGCGGTGAGCTGCAGATGCTCGATGCGCGTGGCGGCCAGGGCGATGGCGGCCAGGTCGGCTATTCCGGCGGCAACCGCGACAGTTTCGGTCAATCCGGCCCGAGCGACTTCGGTGGCGGGCGCAGCTCCGGCGGCGGTGGCTTTGGTGGCGGAAACGGCAATCGCAGTGGCGGTGGCGGTGGCGGCGGTTCGCGCGAACTGGACGACGAAATTCCATTCTGATTGCTGGCGCCGGAACGCGCGGGGCCAGGGACCTGAATGGTCATCCCGGCAAGGAGCTAAGGCATGAGCGTAATGGCACGCGTGGTGGCGTTCGGCCTGCTGTTCCTTGCCATGCTGTCCTCTGCCGTTTCGGCGGCAGAGCGGCTCGACGACAAGGCGCGCATTGCCGTCGTCTCGGCGTTTCCGCCCGAATGGCTGGCGTTGCAGGCCGATCTTTCCGACCGCGCCGAACATGAAATCAACGGCGGCAAATTCATCACCGGCAAGCTTGCCGGCAAGGACGTCGTGCTGTTCCTGAGCGGCGTCAGCATGGTCAATGCGGCCATGACCACGCAAGTGGCGCTCGACCGTTTTGTCGTGACGTCCGTGGTCTTTTCGGGCATCGCCGGCGGCGTCGACCCAGCGCTCAGCATTGGCGATGTCGTCGTTGCCGATCAGTGGGGCGAATATCTGGAAGCGGTTTTCGCGCGCAAGGTCGGCGACGGTTACGAAATTCCGCCGTTCCTTCCGAAAGACCAGTTTGCCGGTTACGGCATGATCGTGCCGCGGTCGGTAACTGTCACCCGCAAGGGCGGCGAGGAAACAAAGTTCTGGTTCCCCTCCGACCCGGCCCTGCTGGAGGCCGCTCGAAAGGTCGCTGACAAGCTCGACCTGCAGGCTTGCGCTCCAGAGAACAAATGTCTCGCCAAGCCGCCCAAGATCATTGTCGGCGGCAATGGCGTTTCCGGCCAGGCTTTCGTCGACAATGCCGAGTTTCGTGACTATGTGCACAAGACCTTCGATGCCAAGGTGCTCGACATGGAAAGTGCGGCGGTCGCGCATGTGACCTACAGCAACGGCGTTCCGTTCCTGGCAGTGCGCAGCCTTTCCGATCTTGCCGGCGGCGGAGAGGGAGCCAACCAGATGGCGACCTTCATGGCACTGGCGTCGACAAATTCAGCCAGTGTCGTCAAGGCACTGCTGGCCGAGATGCCGTAAGGCGAACATCAGAATACAAGATGCCTGAAATGTAGGGATGCAGGGATGAAGGCGCGTATCAAATGGGTCGAGGGCCGCACATTCGTTGGTGAATCCGGCAGTGGCCACAAGCTGGTTCTCGGCACGACGCATGGCGATGACGGCAAGACACCAGGCCCTAGTCCGATGGAACTGCTGTTGATCGGCACCGGCGGCTGCTCGGCCATCGACGTCGTGCACATCCTGGAAAAGGGGCGTGAGCAGGTCGAGGATTGTGTCGTGGAGCTCGATTCCGATCGCGCGCCGACCGACCCGAAGGTGTTCACGCGGATCCACATGCATTTCATCGTCAAGGGCAAAGGCCTGTCGCACGACAAGGTCAAGCGCGCCGTTCAGCTGTCAGCTGAAAAATACTGCTCGGCCTCGATCATGATGAGCAAGACGGCGACGGTGACGCATGATTTTGAAGTGGTCGATACCGCTGCCGGATAGAAAGCGGCTGCGGTAATCCGATCCTCGATCGATCAGCTCGCTGCCAGCGCCTTGATGCCGTCGGCCACGAATTGAACGGCGAGCGCGGCCAGGATCACGCCCAGCAGCCTGGTCAGGATCGAGCGTCCGGTCTGTCCGAGGATGCCGTCGATGCGTTCCGCCAGCACGAACACCAGATAGGTGATAAGCAGGCAGGCGAGGATGATGCCGAGCAGCGCCAACTGCCCGCCAATGCCCTGGAACGAGCTCGACAGCAGGACGGTGGCCGAGATGGCGCCTGGGCCGGCGATCAGCGGGATCGCCAGCGGGAAGGCCGCGATGTTGTGGATGTGATCCTTGGTGATGGCGACATCCGCGCTTTTCTCCTTGCGGTCCTGCCGGCGTTCGAAAACCATCTCGAAGGCGATGAAGAACAGCAGGAAGCCGCCGGCCACTCGGAAGGCCGGCAAGGTGATGCCGAACACCGAAAGGATCGAGGCGCCAGCGACGGCAAACAGCGCGATGACCAGAAAGCCGATGATGGAGGCGCGAACCGACACCTGGCTGCGCTGTTCGCGATTCATGCCGCGCGTCACCGCGAGGAAAAGCGGCGCGAGTCCCGGCGGATCGATGGTCACGAGCAATGTCACGAAGGCGTTGAACAGGCTTTCGTAGCTCGGCATGCCGTTCCCCTCTCTCGGCGCAACCGTGTCATTGGTAGCGCGATATCAGGGCGTTGCCAACGCTTTGCGGACAGCGTTCGGGTTAGATGCCTGCACCGCAGTACGCCTCTATCCGATAGCCGTCCGGATCGATGGCGAAGGCCGCGAAATAGCTGTCGCCATAATCTGCGCGCAGGCCTGCCTTGCCATTGTCTCCGCCGCCATGGGCAAGTGCTGCGGTGTGGAAGTCACGCACGCTGTCGCGGCTTGGCGCGGCGAAGCAGAAATGAAGGCCGGACGCCATATCGGCCGGGACAGGCCGCTCGACCTCGAGAACCCAGAGCGAAACCTGATCGCGGCCATAGCCCAGTGACCCCGGTGATTCACTGAGGCATGAATAACCGAGCGACGTCAGGACCGCGTCATAGAAGACCTTTGAACGGGACTGGTCGGCGACACCGATCGAGACGTGGTCGAGCATTTTGAACCTCGCTTTGTGTTGGAATGGGAGTGTCAGGCGATCCGCTGCGCCAGGAATTCGACTTGCAGGCGCCAGCCTTCCTCGCCGTCGGCGCGTTCGCCCAACCAGCGGAAGGCGTTGTCGGAGATCTCGGTGAAGCGCCAGCGTGTCCTGGCGCCACTGCCTTCGTTGCCGATCTGGACGATATCGGCACCGTCAGCCCGGCCAGTCTGCCGGCTGTGATATTGCGTGCGCGGATCGCTCCACAGGATGTGCCAGGCATCGATGCCGGGATCATAGATCCGCAGCGTGGTGCCATAGAACGTCCAGGGGCCGAGTTCCGGTGACGGTCCGGCGTCGCGGGCAGGCAGGATCCAGACGTCCTGGATGGCGCGTCCCTCCAATGTCCAGCCAAACTGGATCTCGCCGCGGCCCGTGAGCAGCTTGCCATCATCCGTCCAGCGTCTGGCGTCGAAGCGCCATGCCCCGACAAAACGACCATAGAGGGCCAGCTTGTCGGCGTGCGTGGCTAAAGGAGCTTGTGCCAGCAAGGCTTCGGCGAAAGCGTCCTGATGATGCATGGTAACCTCTAACCTGTCAGGAGACATGACAGGCGTAGTGCTGGCCCGCTGTCCGGGCTTGGGAAAAATTGCTAAATCGCGGCGATGAGCCAGCAGATGCGAATGCTTGCCACAGGGGCCGGATGGAGCGTGGCCGACATCGTCTGTACGGCGACGGTGGGCGAGCGGCCGTTCGAGGAGGAACACGGCTCGTTTTGTATTGCGGCCGTTACGCGTGGCACTTTCCGCTACCGATCGAGGCAAGGAACTGCGGTGATGACACCGGGTTCGCTGCTGCTTGGCAACGCACGGACCTGTTTCGAATGCGGGCATGAGCACAGCAGCGGCGACCGCTGCCTATCGTTCCAGTTCTCTCCCGAGATGCTGGAAAGCGTTGTGGCCGATGTGCCCGGCGCGAAACATGTGGAGTTCGACGTCCCGAACCTGCCGGCACGCCGGGAGCTCGCCGCGCTTTTCGCCGATACCGAAGTTGCGTGCGACGAGGCCGATGCCAATGCGCTGGAGGAGATCGCGCTGCGGCTGGCAGGCGCTGCCACAACGTTGTCAGGCTCGCGGATACCGGCCAAGATCAGCCTGCGCGATGAAAAGCGGGTCGCTGCTGCAGTAGGTCTGATCGAGACCCATGGCGAGGAGCATCTCTCGCTATCCGAACTGGCGGACCAGGCTGCGACCAGCCCGTATCATTTCCTGCGTTCGTTCCGCGCGATCGTCGGCATGACCCCGTATCAGTTTCTGCTGAGGACACGATTGCATCGCGCCGCCGTCCGATTGCTTGCCACCGGCGACGCCATTTCCGAAATCGCCTTTGACGTCGGGTTTGGTGATCTGTCGACGTTCAATCGCCGTTTCAGAAGGGTGATGGGCCAAACGCCGACCGGTTACAGGCTGGCCAGACGGGCTGTCCCGAAGCTGCGCCGGCTATCGGCTTGAGTGGCAAAAACCGCCGCGACCTCAGGTTGTTGCGAGGGGGATTTCGTGGTTGTCCTTGCGTGAGCAGACAGGCGCATTTCACACGGTCGCCACAATCTGTCGAAGGTCATTTGAGTTGCGTTTTCCGGCTCTGCTTATCTATTTGAAATAATTTGAAAAATAAGCACTGGAAAACATCGGGTCGGCAGCGAAAAAGCGAGCCCTCGCATTGGAGAACGGCGCGGCTTTCCTATATAAGAGGCCAGTGATTCCCAGCTGATTGCGATCTAATTTGACCGACCAGAAAACACCGCAGGGGCCGGACGGCCCTTCAGGCATCGAACCGATTTCCATCATCGAGGAGATGCAGCGCAGTTATCTCGATTACGCCATGAGCGTCATCGTCAGCCGTGCGCTGCCCGATGTGCGCGACGGCATGAAGCCGGTGCATCGGCGTATCCTGTTTGCCTCGCATGAAAGCGGTTATCACTGGAACCGCAAATATGTGAAGTCGGCGCGCCCGGTCGCCGATGTGATGGGTAAATATCACCCGCACGGCGACGCCTCCATCTACGACGCTTTGGTGCGCATGGCGCAAGACTGGTCGATGAGCGTGCCGCTCATCGACGGGCAGGGCAATTTCGGTTCGATCGACGGCGATCCACCGGCTGCCATGCGCTACACGGAATCGCGACTGACCAAGGTTGCGCACGAGTTGCTGGAGGACATCGACAAGGACACCGTCGATTTCCAGGACACTTACGACGCCTCGGGGCAGGAACCGCGTGTTCTGCCAGCGCGTTTTCCAGCGCTGCTGGTCAACGGTGCCGGCGGTATCGCCGTCGGCATGGCCACGAACATCCCGCCGCACAATCTGGTGGAAGTCTGCAACGGCGCCATCGCCGTCATGGAAAATCCGGCCATCGATCTTACCGAGATGATGGAGATCATCCCTGGGCCGGACTTCCCGACCGGCGGCCTGATCCTTGGCCGCACCGGCATCTACAATGCCTATTCGACCGGCCGTGGTTCGGTGGTCATGCGCGGCAAGGTGCATGTCGAGGACATACGTGGCGATCGTGAAGCCATCGTCATCACCGAGGTTCCCTATCAGGTGAACAAGGCCTCGATGATCGAGAAGATGGCCGAGCTGGTGCGCGAGAAACGCATCGAAGGCATCTCCGATATCCGCGACGAAAGCGACCGCCAGGGTTACCGCGTGGTGATCGAGCTGAAGCGCGACGCCAATACCGAGGTCATCCTCAACCAGCTCTATCGCTTCACGCCGCTGCAGACGTCGTTCGGCGCCAATATGGTGGCACTCAACGGCGGCAAGCCGGAAGTGATGACGCTGCTCGACATGCTGCACGCCTTCGTGGCTTTCCGCGAGGAAGTCATCAGTCGGCGCACCAAGTTCCTGCTGCGCAAGGCGCGTGACCGCGCTCACGTCCTGGTCGGCCTGGCCATCGCCGTGGCCAACATCGACGAGGTCATCAAGCTGATCCGCCATGCGCCGGATCCTCAGTCGGCGCGTGATCAGTTGATGACACGCCGCTGGCCGGCGGCCGATGTCGAAGCGTTGATCCGGCTGATCGATGACCCGCGTCATCGCATCAACGAGGACGGTACCTACAATCTGTCCGAAGAGCAGGCCCGCGCCATTCTCGAACTGCGCCTGCAGCGCCTGACCGCGCTCGGACGCGACGAGATCGCCGACGAATTGAACAAAATCGGCGCCGAAATCGCTGATTTCCTTGAGATTCTGGCATCCCGTGCGCGCATCCAGCAGATCGTCAAGGACGAGCTCATCGCCGTGCGTGACGAGTTCGGCACGCCGCGCCGCACCGAGATCACCGATGCCGGCTCGGACATGGAGGACGAGGACCTTATCCCGCGCGAGGATATGGTCGTCACCGTCTCGCATTCGGGCTACATCAAGCGTGTGCCTCTGTCGCTCTACCGGGCGCAGCGCCGCGGCGGCAAGGGCCGCTCAGGCATGTCGACCAAGGACGAGGATTTCGTCACGCGGTTGTTCGTGGCCAACACGCACACGCCGATCCTGTTCTTCTCCTCGCGCGGCATCGTCTACAAGGAGAAGGTCTGGCGCCTGCCGATCGGCAACCCGCAGTCTCGCGGCAAGGCGCTGATCAACATGTTGCCGATCGAGAATGGCGACCGCATCACGGCCATCATGCCGCTGCCGGAAGACGAAACGAGCTGGGGCGAACTCGATGTGATGTTCGCCACGACGCGCGGCACCGTGCGCCGCAACAAGCTGTCTGATTTCGTCGACGTGAAGCGCAACGGCAAGATCGCGATGAAGTTCGACGAGGAAGGCGATGCCATCCTGGCGGTCGAGACCTGCACTGACAATGACGATGTCTTGCTGACCGCCAATACCGGTCAGTGCATCCGCTTCCCGGTCAATGACGTGCGTGTGTTTGCCGGTCGCTCGTCGCAGGGTGTGCGTGGCATCAACATGGGCGATGGCGACAGCGCCATTTCCATGGCGATCATCGAGCATGTCGATGCGGATCCGGCGGAGCGCGCGGCTTATCTCAAGCGCTCGGTCGCGGAACGTCGTCTTGCCGGTGCCGGCGAAGAAGAAGAGGTCGCGCTGACCAATGAGGAGGTTTCGGAGGAAGCTCAGCTTTCCGATGAACGCTACGAATTCCTCAGGCAGCACGAGCAGTTCGTGCTCACCGTTACCGAATATGGCTATGGCAAGCGGTCTTCGTCCTATGACTTCCGCCTGACCAGCCGCGGCGGCAAGGGTATCCGCGCCACCGACGTCTCGAAAGTCGGCGAGATCGGTCCGCTCGTGGCCGCCTTCCCGATCGGCAATGACGATCAGATCATGCTCGTCTCCGATGGTGGTCAGGTCATCCGCGTGCCCGTGCACGATATCCGTTTCGCCAGCCGCGCTACCAAGGGTGTCACCATCTTCAACACCGCCGAGGGTGAAAAGGTGGTGTCGGTGGAGCGCATTTCGGAACCGCAAGGTGAAGACGAGGCGGGCGACGGGGATGCCGTCGAAGGCAGCGATGACGCGACTTCAAGTGACGGTAACGAAGGCACGGAAGCCTGATCGATCAGGCGGCCGGCTGTGAAGCGTCCGGCCTAAGTGCAGAAATTGCATGTTGTTTAAGAAAGGGCGGCTTTCTCAAGCCGCCCTTTCTTTTTGCCTGCCGAAGGCTGGATCTCGGATCTTGCCCAACCGACGTCGGACCGGTGGCGCATTGGGCGGCCTGTGATCCGGTCTATGGTGTCGAACAGGCGACCTGGGACGAAAGTGAGTGCGGGAGAGACAAATGGAACAGAACGATCCTCTTCTCCGCCTGGCAGCACCATCCGATGTCGCGGCGGTGGCTGCGCTGACCGAGCAGGCCTATGCCGTCTATACGCAGTTGCTTGGCGCGCCGCCCATCCCCGTCACCGAGGCGTACGGGCCGCGCGTCGATGCAGGGCAGGTGTGGCTGCTGGAGCTTTCAAGCAAGCTGGCCGGATTGATCGTGCTTGAACGACATGCCGACCACATGCTGATTTTTTCTGTCGCCGTGTCGCCGGACTTCCAGGGAAAGAAGCTCGGCATCCGACTACTCGACTGGGCCGAGCAGCAGGCGCTCGAAGCCGGGCTTCATCTGGTCAAGCTCTACACAAACGCCAGAATGGAGCGGAATATCAAACTCTACTCGGCCTATGGCTATCGGGAAACCGGCAGGCGGGCCAACCCGAAGCGGCCGGGTTGGACTGTCGTGGATATGGAAAAGCGACTGGCTGGCTGAACCCGATGCGGGCTACTCAATTCCGGAGAACCGTCACACGCTTTTCCCGGGATTGCTTCACCGATGTTTGCCGAAACGATGACGACGATCGAGATCGTCGAGGCGAACGCGTTCGGCTTCCTGATGCAGGCCGAAAACGGTCGCGATCAGCATGGCTACGGTCATTGCGGTGGCGAGCATGAGGATCATCATGACTTATATCTCCTGTTCCCTAAACGAGCAGAAGGTGAATTGGTTTCACCGCGCATGATCATCTGTACGTGAACAGACTTTAACCGTGTGTGATCACGCCGTTCATCTGCTGTTCATGGTTGACGAAGGGTTCACGCCGCAGTCCGGCTGGCCATTTGCGTTCCGGCCCGGTGCCCGCTAGAAGCAGCATCATGACCGAACGCACCGCTCTCTATGCTGGCTCCTTCGACCCGTTGACCAACGGCCATCTCGATGTGCTGAAGGCGTCTTTGGCGATCGCTGACACGGTTTATGCCGCGATCGGCATACAGGCGTCGAAGACGCCGCTGTTTTCCTTCGAGGAACGTTCCGAGCTGATCGAAAAGGCCGCAACCGCCGAGTTCGGCAGCGAAGCCAAGCGTATCCGCGTGGTCTCTTTCAGTGGCCTGGTGATCGATGCTGCCCGCAAGCATGGTGCCGCAATCATGATCCGCGGCCTGCGCGATGGCACCGATCTCGACTACGAGATGCAGATGGCCGGCATGAACGAAACGATGGCTCCGGAACTGCAGACCGTCTTCCTGCCTGCGAGCCCGTCGGTGCGCACGATTACCGCCACATTGGTCCGCCAGATAGCCTCGATGGGCGGCGACATTCGTCCCTTTGTGCCGGCGGCCGTTGCCGGGGCGCTCAAAGCCAAATTCGCGAAATAGGTCCAGACCCTAGATATTTCGGAGATCATTCCATGCAGCTCAAAAAGCTCGTCGCTTTCCTCGTCGTGCTCGCCGGCCTGTTCGGCGGTGCGTCGCAGGCTTTCGCGGCAGACCCAGAAAACACCATGATCATCACGCTGAAGGATGGCGACGTCGTCGTCGCCCTGCGGCCTGACCTTGCGCCCAAGCATGTCGCCCAGATCAAGAAGCTGGTGCGTGAAGGCGCCTACGACAACGTCGCCTTCCATCGCGTCATCGACGGCTTCATGGCGCAGACCGGCGACGTGCAGTACGGCAACATGAAGAAGGGCTTCGATGCCAGCCTTGCCGGCACCGGTGGCTCGAAGGAAGCTGACCTGCCTGCCGAGTTCTCCAAGGAGAAATATGCACGCGGTGTCGTCGGCATGGCACGCGCGCAGGATCCGAACTCGGCGAACTCGCAGTTCTTCATCATGTTCGCGCCGGCACCGTCGCTGAACGGCCAGTACACCATTGTCGGCAATGTCGAGAAGGGCATGGAACTCGTCGACAAGATCAAGAAGGGCGATGCCGCCAGCAACGGTTCCGTCTCGGATCCGGACCGCATGGTCAAGGTTCGCATCGCTGCCGACAAGAACTGAGTTTTATCAAAAGGATAGCAGAAATGGCTGAAATCAAGGATCGCGAAAACGCGCTCATCATGGAAACGACCAAGGGCCAGGTCGTCATCGAACTGTTTCCGGATCTGGCGCCCGGCCATGTCGGCCGCATCAAGGAGCTGGCTCGTGAAGGCGCTTATGACGGCGTCGTCTTCCACCGCGTTATCGACGGCTTCATGGCGCAGACCGGCGACGTGAAGTTCGGCAAGTCGGGCGGCAAGGATTTCAACCCGTCGCGCGCCGGCATGGGCGGTTCCGACAAGCCGGACCTGAAGGCGGAGTTCTCCAACGTCAACCACGCTCGCGGCACCTGCTCGATGGCACGCGCGCAGAACCCGAACTCGGCGAATTCGCAGTTCTTCATCTGCTTCGAGGATGCCGGCTTCCTCAACCGTCAGTACACGGTATGGGGCCAGGTCATCGAAGGCATGGACAATGTCGACAAGATCAAGCGCGGCGAGCCGGTGCAGGATCCCGACAAGATCGTCTCGCTGAAAGTTGCAGCGGACGTGAAGGCCTAATTCCGATGGCTGGCGCTCTCTGGTCGCTTCTCGGCGTCCTTGCGGGCGCCTTCATCGCCATCCAGGCTCCCATCAATGCCCAGCTCGCCCGCGGGCTGGGCGTGCCGGTCGCCGCCGCGGCGATCTCGTTCCTGGCGGGCGCGATCGTTCTCGGCATCGTCACGTTCTTCACCACGCGGGCCCAGGGCATCGCCATCGACTGGCGTGCACCGGCGCCATGGCTGTTCATCGCCGGTGGAGCGCTCGGCGCTTTCTATGTGACGAGCTCGGTGCTGCTGACGCCCAGGATCGGCGCCGCCGCGCTGATGGCATTCCTGGTTGCCGGCCAGTTGCTGGCTGGCATGCTGGTCGACCGGATCGGCTTCCTCGGGGTTGCCGTGCGCGAAATCTCGATGGGCCGTATCGTCGGTGCGGCGCTGCTGCTGACCGGCGCGCTGATGATCCGCCTCTACTAACCCGGCCTTTCGGCAACGAGCATGGTGGCGGATCGACCGAGATCGCGCTATTGCCGCTGCCATGAAAGTGGATCTCTTCGATTTCGACCTGCCGGAGGAGCGCATCGCGCTTCGCCCGGCCGAACCGCGCGATACCGCGCGACTTCTGGTGGTTCGCCCGGGCGAAGGGCTGACCGACAAGCTGGTGCGCGACCTGCCGTCGCAACTCGATCCCGGCGACGTGCTGGTCTTCAACGACACCAAGGTCATTCCCGCGCAGTTGCGCGGTATCCGTCGGCGCGGCGAGGCTTCGGCCCAGGTGGAAGCAACGCTGCATATGCGCACCGGCGCCGATCGCTGGCTGGCCTTCATGCGGCCGGGCAAGCGTATCGCCGAGGGCGATCGTATCCATTTCGGCCATGACGGCAGTTCCTGTTTCCTTGGCCAGCTCGATGCGACGGTGCTTGAAAAGCGCGATGGCGGCGAGGCGCTGCTGGGCTTCGATCTTTCCGGCGCGTTCCTCGACGAGGCGCTGCACGCCGTCGGCCATATTCCGCTGCCGCCTTACATCGCCTCGAAGCGCGATGACGATGCGCGCGACCTCGCCGACTACCAGACGATCTATGCCAGGGAAGAGGGGGCGGTGGCTGCGCCGACCGCCGGCCTGCACTTCACGCCCGATCTGTTCGCGGCATTGGACGCAAAGGGTATCGAGCGCCGGTTCGTGACCTTGCATGTCGGCGCCGGAACCTTCCTGCCGGTGAAAGCCGACGACACGGCCGACCACAAGATGCATGCCGAGATCGGTCATGTCTCGGCTACGGTGGCGGATGCGCTGAACGCGGCCAGGGCGCGGGGCAATCGTATTGTCTGCGTCGGCACGACATCGCTGCGGCTGCTGGAAAGCGCTGCGCGCGCGGATGGCATACTTCGGGAATGGTCCGGCGCGACCGACATCTTCATCACGCCTGGCTACCAATTCCGGACCGCCGATGCGCTGATGACGAATTTCCACCTGCCGCGCTCGACGCTGTTCATGCTGGTTTCGGCCTTCGCCAGACTGGACACCATGCATGCCGCCTACCGGCATGCCATCGAGACCGGCTATCGGTTCTATTCCTACGGTGACGCCAGCCTGCTGTTCAGGGCGTGACGAGGTTCGGCATTTCGGTGCTTTGCGCTTAAGGTGCCCTTGCGGGGGCGGCCATAAGCGGAGGAGCAGGGATGGACCACGATCTCGACGCCATGAGCCGCGACCAGCTTGTCGCGGAAGTAAGGAAGCTTCGCCAAGGCATTCGCCAGCATCGCGATTCGACCGGTCACGATCTGTGCTGGCATCACCCGGATTTATGGGCGCTTTTGCCGGAGAGGACCGATCCGGCAATCGCGGTGCCGCCCTGGCCGAAATTCATGCGCGGCTGCATCCGCTACCGGCAATCGCTCGAGGAGCAGGCAGCCACGGCGCCGGTGCACGACAAGGAGTTCGGCGAATAACGGCGTCAGAACCAATAGTCGGCGACGCTGCGGCCGTCACGGGGCAGGTCGGTGTGCGTGGTCAGGCCGTCGAAATGGTCGATCGGCAAACCAGCTACGGTTTGCGGTTCGGCAAGTCGCACGTTGACAGCCATGCGCCGGCGGCCTTCCCGGTCCAGATGCAGGCCGCGCCACCATGCCAGGTTGCCGCAGGTCGGACAGAAATGGAACGTGAGATAGTCGCCTTCGCTGTCGCTGCGCCTGTAAGAGCGCGTCTCGCCGGAGACCTCGATTTCCTCGCCCTGGTGGCCGTAAATCCACAGCACTCCGTAACGGCGGCAAGCGGTGCAGTTGCACGCTGTCGCGCCATCAGGCACCCCGTTGAACTGCCAGCGCACGGCGCCGCAGTGGCATGCACCTTCGAGCATCGGCATCGGAGAGCCTCACGTTTGCGCTTTCACAAGCTAGGCGCGCGGGCAGAACCGAACAAGGGTTCGTCCCGATTGTCTTGTGACGCGGCGGCGGTTAAAGGCAGCGCATGATCGAGAATTTTTCCTTTTCCGTGCTTGCCACGGACGGCAAGGCGCGGCGCGGCGAAATCGCCATGCCACGCGGCAGAATCCGGACACCGGCCTTCATGCCGGTCGGGACCGGCGGGACGGTCAAGGCCATGTATATGGACCAGGTGCGTGGCGTTGGGGCGGACATCATCCTCGGCAACACCTATCACCTGATGCTGCGGCCCGGAGCGGAGCGTGTGGCGCGGCTGGGCGGCCTGCATGAGTTCGCGCGCTGGCCGCACCCGATCCTGACCGATTCCGGCGGTTTCCAGGTGATGTCCCTGTCGAAGCTGAGGAAACTGACGGAACAGGGCGTCACCTTCCGCTCGCATATCGACGGCTCGCCTTACGAGATGTCGCCGGAGCGTTCGATCGAAATCCAGGGGCTGCTCGATTCCGATATCCAGATGCAGCTCGACGAATGCACGGCGCTGCCCGCGGATGCCAAGGAGATCGAACGGGCAATGGAATTGTCGCTGCGCTGGGCGGAACGCTGCAAGACAGCTTTCGGCCACCAGCCCGGCAAGGCGATGTTCGGCATCGTCCAGGGCGGCGACATCGCGCCGCTGCGGGTGCGCTCGGCGCAGGCGCTGTCGGCGATGGATCTGAAGGGCTACGCGGTCGGCGGCCTTGCGGTGGGTGAGCCGCAGGCGGTGATGCTGGACATGCTGGACATCACATGCCCGGAATTGCCGGTGGAAAAGCCGCGCTATCTGATGGGTGTTGGCACGCCTGACGACATATTGAAATCGGTGGCGCGCGGCATCGACATGTTCGATTGCGTGATGCCGACCCGGGCTGGGCGCCATGGGCTTGCCTACACAAGGCGCGGCAAGATCAATCTGCGCAACGCGCGTCATGCCGACGATCCGCGTCCGCTGGACGAAGAGAGCGATTGCCCGGCCGCGCGCGATTATTCGAGGGCTTACCTGCATCATCTGGTGCGTTCGCAGGAAGCGCTGGGCGCGATGCTGCTGACCTGGAACAACCTGTCCTATTATCAGAAGCTGATGCAGCACATCCGCGACGCGATCGAGGCGGGACGGTTCGAGGATCGGGCCGCCGTGATCACCGAAGGATGGGCGAGGGGCGATCTGCCGCCACGCTAGAGCATTTTGTAGCCAAATGAGATCATTTGGCGTTACAAAAATGCGGCGAAAACAAAAGCTTAGAGCGTTTCCGTAAGAAACGGAAACGCTCTAGTCGTGTTGACCGTCGTCCATCAATCGAGCTTCGACCAGCCGAAAACCTGCCATTTGTATTTGGAGGTTTCTTCAGGCTCTGCCGTGTAGGTCATCTGGATGTCGCCACCCTCGGCGTAGATGTCCAGCCGTGGTGCCGTCTCCAGTTCGAGCCAGAGCGAATCGTTCTTGAACGACCAGCTGCCACACCACACGCAGGGCCCGGAGGCAGGGTCACCCGGCTGATGGAAATTGTAGCTGCCATCGGCCTTGATCTCCAGATAGTCGAAGGCGGAGTAGAAAGCGGTTACCGTCTGCTGGAACTCATTGGCGGCCGCTTCATCCTTCTCCGTCGGGGATCCCTGTAAATCCCGTGGCGGTCGGATCGCCGATCCGCTCAGCTTCCACTTGCCGATGAAGTCCTTCTTGGTCGGCAAGTACTCGGACTGTGCCCATGCCGATGACACAGGCGCGATGGATGGCGCTGCAGCGATCTGGCCGATTGCGAGCAACATTACCGCGGCCGCTTTGGTCCGGGTCTTCATGGGGCGCCTCTCTTGATCTGGAGGGTTGCCGCAGAGCCTTGGTGAGCCGAGGTTAGGCAGCAACTCGTTTACGGATCTCGCGCTGCGGCTATCACCGAGCGCGCGCATGCGTCAATCGCTGCTCGTTTCGATCGGAATGATCCGGGATGCCGGTGCGCTAAAGCGCGTTGGCAATCGCCTGAAACACGTCGATGGCTTCGTATTCCATAGCATTGCCGCTGTTGTTGTAGTCGGCATAGGCCGAGGTCTTGGCAATCACTACTTTGCGCGCCGGATTCACGTAGATGAACTGGCCGTAGATGCCGATTGCGGTGAAGTCGCCTTGCGGCTTGCCGGGTATCCACCATTGGTAGCCATAGCCGAACGGGATGCCGGCGGCAGGGTCTTCGCGGCCCGGCATCAGATAGGGAGCATCGGGCGTTACCGATGCATGCACCCATTGCGCCGACACGATCTGCTCGCCTTTCCAGTTGCGTCCTTCATTGAGATAGAGCAGCCCGAAGCGGGCATAGTCGCGCAAGACCGCGTTCAGGCCGCCCGCAGCCAATGTTTCCTTGTTCTGGTCGATCAGCCAGAAAGCGTCCGCCTCGGGCCCGAGCCTGGACCACAGCTTTTCCTTGAAATAGTCGGGCAGGGGCTTTCCGGTTACGCCCTCCAGGATCATGCTGAGCACCTGGGTGTCGGCGGAGACGTAGCGGTTGACGGTGCCCTGCGGCCTTTCGTTCCTGAGATGCGCGGTGAAGTCATTCACTGAACCGGTCAGGATCTGGATGATGTAGCGGACGACGTCGGAGTTGAGGTCGCCGTAGTCCTCGTTGAAGCCGATGCCGGACGACATCTGCAGCACGTTCTTGACCGTGACGCCCTTGTAGCCGCCTTCGGCCAATGCCGGCGCGTATTTCTCGACAGGATCGTCCAGCTTGATCAGCCCGTCGGCGACGGCATTGCCGACCAGGAAGGAAACGGTCGACTTGGACACCGACATGGCGATTGATTGTGTTCCGGCGTTGTTGCCGCGTCGGTATTCCTCATGGACGATCCTGCCGTCCTTGATCACCAGCAGGCCGGTGGTCTGTGTCTTTTCGATCCAGTCTGCGATCTTGCGGGTTTCTCCACTGGAGACATAGGTTTGCGGCAGCGGTGCTTCCGCCCGCGGCAGTTCGCTCACCTCGGGACCATGCTCGACGCGAATGGCTGGATAGAGTTTGTAGAGCGAGCGGAAATTCTCGTCGATGACGTCGGGCTTGAACGCGTTCGCGTAGGTGTAGACGGCGTGCAGTTCCCTGATCTTCTGGCGGAAGACGAAGCCACCGACCAGCGTGATGGCAACGAGCAGCAGACCGACGCGCAGCGCCCATCGCCAGAATCCCCGCATGATGTCCTCCTTAGCGCATGATCCCGAAAAATCGGAATCGATTTTCCGAAAGGAACATGCGCCAAATCAAAGTTTTAGAGCGTCCTTTGCGCGTCCAAAATGGACGCGTGGCGCTCTGGTGCCGGAACTGCATTGGTTCCGATCGCCTTGAGCCGAATTTGAAGCGATGGCGATCATGCCTGTCAACATACCGCCACGGCAAGCGCAGGAGCTGCCGTCCTGCTCGAAAGCAGCTTGAATGCGTTGGGCGCGTCTGCCAAAACGGAAACGAAACACAAAGGAAGGCCGCTCCGTGAAGACGTTTTTTGTGCAGTTCAAATGCGAACTCGGCAAGGCCTACGAAGTGGCCGCCGCGCTTGCTGACGCCGAACTCGCCTCAGAGATCTACTCGACTGCCGGCCATTATGATCTGCTCGCGAAATTCTACATCGACGACGATCAGGACATCGGCCATTTCGTCAACGAGAAGGTGCAGGTCATTCCCGGCATTTCCGACACTTTCACCACAGTGACGTTCCGCGCGTTCTAAGTCGCGGCGCAATGCACGCCAAACGGGCATCCGCTGCCTCGAAAGCTGCTTTGCCGCCTGCCGATCGTGCAATTTTGACGGATGGGCGGCTGTAACGATGCAAATCGCCGATTGCGCTTGATTTTCTCCTCCGACGTCAGTTGAAATGGCGTCAGAGGGGAGTACGCGTTTGGCAGCTTTCGATGAGATGCTTCCGGAAACGACCGGGCTGAGGAGACCATACTCGGCATATGATCGCTGGCTAAAAGAACAAGACCCAAACCGACTTACCCAGAAGATGGAAGATGCCGAGCGCGTCTTCCGCAAAACCGGCATCACCTTCGCCGTCTATGGCGAGCAGGAGGCTTCGGAACGCCTCATTCCCTTCGACATCGTGCCACGCATCATCTCGGGCCGGGAATGGCGCCGCCTGGCGTTGGGTATCGAGCAGCGGGTACAGGCACTCAATGCCTTCCTGGATGACATCTATCATCGCCAGGAGATTCTGCGCGCAGGGCGCGTTCCCAAACAGCTGATTGCAGCCAATGAGGCATTCCTGCCAGAGATGATCGGCGTGCGGCCCCCGGCCGGCGTCTACACGCACATCATCGGCGTCGACATCGTGCGCATCAGCGAAAACGAATTCTATGTGCTGGAGGATAATGCCCGCACGCCATCGGGTGTCTCCTACATGCTGGAGAACCGCGAGACGATGATGCAGCTCTTTCCCGAGTTGTTCCAGCAGATCAAGGTGCGGCCCGTCGAGAACTACCCTGCGCTGCTCAGGCAATCCCTGGCTGCCGTGAAGCCCAGAGGCGTCGAAGGAACGCCGACCATCGCGGTGCTGACGCCGGGCATCTACAATTCCGCCTATTATGAACACGCTTTCCTGGCCGATCAGATGGGCGTGCAACTGGTTGAAGGGCCGGACCTGCGTGTCGTCGATGGTCATGTCGCGATGCGCACCACGGAAGGCTACAAGCAGATCGACGTACTGTATCGCCGCGTCGATGACGCGTTCCTGGACCCGCTGACCTTCCGGCCGGATTCCACACTTGGCGTGCCCGGCATCATGGATGTCTACCGCGCCGGCAACATCACGATCGCCAATGCCCCGGGCACCGGCATTTCCGACGACAAGGCGATCTATTCCTACATGCCGGAGATCGTCGAGTTCTACACCGGTCGCAAGCCGATCCTCGGCAACACCCCGACCTGGCGCTGCTCCGAACCGGACAGCCTGAAATATGTCCAGGAACACATCTCGGAACTGGTCATCAAGGAAGTGCACGGGTCGGGCGGCTACGGCATGCTGATCGGTTCGGCTGCGACCAAGAAGGAATGCGAGGAGTTTTCCAAGAAGCTCGCCGCCAAGCCCGCCAACTACATCGCCCAACCGACGCTGGCCCTCTCGACCTGCCCGATCATGACCGAGAAGGGCCTCGCGCCACGCCATGTCGATCTGAGGCCTTATGTACTTGTCTCCGACCGCATTCAGCTGGTGCCAGGCGGGCTGACGCGGGTGGCGCTTAAGGAAGGCTCGTTGGTGGTCAATTCCTCTCAAGGGGGAGGCACAAAAGACACATGGGTGCTGGATGATTGAGTGGGCATTAGGCAGTGGGCAGTAGGCAGTAAGGGAGACGCCAAGGGTGAGCCAGATTGGCGAAGGCCTGACCAAACGTCTCATCGAATCTTATCGAGATCTGCGGGTTTGGCAGGTGGCGATGGACTTGGCGGTTGCCTGTTACGATGAGACGAAGGCTTTTCCCACGAGCGAGACGTATGGCCTGACTTCGCAAATCCGTCGATCAGGCGCCTCCGTCGCTGCAAACATTGCAGAGGGGTACGAGAGAGAACAAACTGGATCATATGTCCAGTTCCTGCGCACGGCTCAAGGATCGCTCAAGGAGTTAGAAACGCATATCATCATTGCCACGCGGGTCGGTTACCTCACCTCAATCCAGCAGGACGAGCTGCTTCGAAAATCGGAGGAAGTTGGGAAGATGCTTCGTAGTCTTATCAGAGGCTTACAGAGGAGTGTCTGACTTGGCGTTTTTCTCAATTGATCCTACTGCCGACTGCCTATTGCCTACTGCCTGCGGGAGGCCCTGCTAATGCTTCTCGGACGCACCGCCAACGGCCTCTACTGGATGAACCGCTACATCGAGCGGGCGGAAAACATGGCGCGGCTGGTCGATGCCGGGTTGCGCATGGCGTTGACACGCACCCAGGATGCTTCGGAAGAATGGCATTCGGTGGTGATCAGCGCCGGTTCCGATGTAGCTTTCGCGCAGAAATACTCGGAGTTCACGGCGGCCAATGTCGCCGACTTCCTGCTGCGCGACACGTCGAACCCGTCCAGCGTCATGTCGTCGATCGAGACGGCGCGCAACAATGCGCGCATGGTGCGCACCGCGCTGACGCGCGAGACCTGGGAAAGCACCAACGAGGCCTGGATGGCGCTGAAGCGCATGCTGGCCAGGCCGATCGATCAGCGCGACCTGCCTTCGGTGCTGGATGCGGTCAAACGCGAGACGGCCTTGATCCGCGGTTCGCTGTTCGGCACGCAACTGCGCAACGAGATTTTCGATTTCTCGCAGCTCGGCACCTATCTCGAGCGGGCCGACAACACCGCCCGTATCCTGGATGTGAAGTACTACGTGCTGTTGCCGTCGATCTCCTGGGTCGGCTCGACGCTCGACAACTACCAGTGGGAATCGATCCTGCGCTCGGTGTCGGCGCATCGCTCCTATCGCTGGGTCTACGAGGCAGAATACAAGCCGACGAACATCGCCGACTATCTGATCGTCAATGCGCGCATGCCGCGCTCGCTGACCTTCTGCTATCGCTTCATCCTCGAACACCTGAATTTCCTGTGCGGTGACTATGGCGCGCGCCACGACAGCCATGCCACGGCGGAGCGAATTCATGCGATGCTGAAGGTCGGCTCCATCAAGGATGTGTTCGATGCCGGGTTGCATGAATTCCTGGGCAACTTCATTGCCGAGAACACGCGGCTGGGCGACCAGATCGCCGAAGACTACCGTTTCTATTAGGAGATGGAGTCCGTGATTTCAACTCGTCCCGATTTGAACGCAATACGTCCCAGTTGGCCATCATGCGCCTGAAGATCACGCACCGGACCGAATACAGCTACGACACCCCGGTCAGCTATGCATTGCAGCGCCTGCGGCTTCTGCCGGGTTCGGGTCCGACTCAGACGGTGCGCTCCTGGGCGTTGCAGATCGAAGGCGCCAAGGAAGAGGTGCACTTCCGAGACCAGTTCGCCAACGACACGCGCCTGGTCAGTGTCGAAGGAGCATCGCGCGTCATCGCAATCGAGGCGTCTGGCGAAGTGGAGACGATCGACAAGGCAGGCGTGTACGGACCGCACCAGGGTTTCGCACCGCTGTGGCTGTCCCTGCGCGAGACGCCGCTGACGACAGCCGGCGATGGGATCCGTGGCCTTGTCGCAGATCTCGGCGATGGCCCCGAGATCGAACGGCTGCACAGGTTGATGGGGCTGGTGCGCGATCGCATCAACTATCTGCCGGGCAGCACCAGCGCCGAAACGGCGGCCGAGGAAGCGCTCAGCCTGGGCACCGGCGTGTGCCAGGACCACAGCCATGTCTTCATTTCGGCGGCGCGGCTTCTTGGTCTGCCAGCCCGATACATCAGTGGTTACCTGATGATGGACGGTGTTTCACAGCAGGTGGCGAGTCACGCGTGGGCCGAGGCGCATGTCGCAGGATTGGGCTGGGTGTCGTTCGACGCCGCCAACGGCATTTCACCGGACGAGCGTTATGTTCGTGTCGCGACCGGTCGCGACTATCGCGACGCGATGCCGGTTTCCGGCATTCGGCTGGGCCAGGGGCGCGAGCAACTCGCCGTTTCCATCACCGTCGTGCAACAATAGCCGCGCAAGCGACGTCAAATAGCGCCAGCGCAGTCTTGCGCGCGGTTGCCCAGCGCCATAATGCACTCGTTAATCATTATCGGACCGAGCTCAAGGAGGAGGCGGTATGGATAGCGAAGAATTCCGCGCGTGGTCGCGGCGCGCTGCGGACTGGGGCGCGGACTACCGGGACACCGTGCGCGACAGGCCGGTGCGGCCGCAGGTGGCGCCGGGATCGATCCTGAAACAGATCGCGGCATCGCCGCCCGAGCAGCCCGAGGCAATGGAAGCGATCTTCGCCGACTTCGAGGCCAAGGTGATGCCCGGCATGACGCATTGGCAGCATCCGCGTTTCTTCGCGTATTTTCCGGCCAACGCCGCGCGCGTATCGGTGATTGCCGAATATCTTGTCACCGCCGTCGCCGCGCAGTGCATGTTGTGGCAGACGTCACCTGCCGCGACCGAACTCGAAACGAAGATGATCGACTGGTTGCGCCAGGCTCTGGGGCTGCCGGACGGTTTCTCCGGCGTGATCCAGGACTCGGCCTCGTCCGCTACGCTGGCCGCCATCCTCACCATGCGTGAGCGGGCCCTCGACTGGGATGGCAACAGGAAAGGCCTGCCCGGGCAGAAGCGACTGCGTATCTACAGCTCGAACCAGGTGCATACATCGATCGATCGCGCCATTTGGGTCGCCGGAATCGGTGACGAGAACCTTGTCCGGATCCCAACAACCGGACCGTTGCGCTCCATGGATGCAGCCGCACTGGAAGCTGCGATCCTTGCCGACAAGGAGGCAGGGTTCCTTCCCGCAGGCATCGTCGCCTGTGTCGGCGGCACCAGCACGGGCGGTACGGACGACATCGAAGCGGTGGTGGAAATCGCCCGCCGTCACGATCTTTACCTGCATGTCGATGCGGCCTGGGCAGGTGCGGCAATGATCTGCCCGGAATATCGTCATTTCTGGCATGGCATCGAGAATGCCGATTCCATCGTCTTCAACCCGCACAAATGGCTTGGCGCCAGTTTCGACTGTTCGATCCAGTTCGTGCGCGACCCCGAGAGCCATGTACGCACGCTGGCGATCAAACCGGAATATCTGAAAACACATGGCCACGACGGCATCATCAACTACTCGGAATGGACGGTGACGCTGGGCCGGCGTTTCCGTGCACTGAAACTGTGGTTCCTGATGCGCGCACATGGGCTGGAAGGCCTGCGCACCATGATACGCAACCATGTCGCCTGGAGTGCCGCTCTGGCGGAGCGGCTTTCGAAAGAGCCGGATTTCGAGCTGGTGACTGAGCCGATGTTGTCTCTGTTCTCGTTCCGCCATCGCGCAGGCGAGGGGCGTGACGCGGACGAACACAATCTGCGGCTGGTCAACGCCATCAACGATGATGGCCGCATCTATCTCACGCAGACGCGCGTCGACGACCAGGTCGCGATTCGTTTCCAGGTCGGACAGTTCGAAGCGACACGAGAGGATGTCGAGGCCGCCTTCGGCGTGATCGTCGAGATCGCGCGCAACCTTTCGTAGCCTTCTTAAAGATACAACGGATGCGGCGGGCTGGACGTTCGCCGCTGCTGGCTCTTGCATTTCTTCCATTTTCGTTTTTGGCTAGCGAATAACAAAACGAAAATGGGAACTGCCTTAATGTATCTGTCGCCGCGCCATGCCGAGATCATCCAGATGGCCAAGGAGGCAGGGCGTGTGCTGGTGGATGATCTTGCCGCGCATTTCGATGTGACGCCCCAGACGATCCGCAAGGATCTCAACGACTTGTGCGACCAGCGACTTCTGACGCGCGTCCATGGCGGTGCGCTGTTCCCGTCCGGCATCGAGAATATGGAATACGAGGCGAGGCGACAGATCGCGGCCAATGAAAAGGAAGCGATCGGTCTTGCCGCTGCACGGCTCATCCCGGACAACGCCTCGCTGTTCATCAATATCGGCACCACGACCGAAGCTGTCAGCAAGGCTCTGCTCGATCATGCCGGCCTCATGGTGATCACCAATAACATCAATGTTGCCAACAGGATGCGGGTCTATCCTTCCATCGAAGTGGTGATAGCCGGCGGTGTGGTCCGCGGCTCTGATGGCGGTATCGTCGGCGAGGCGGCAGTCGATTTCATCAAGCAGTTCAAGGTCGACTATGCGGTGATCGGCGCGTCGGCCATCGACCATGACGGGGCTTTGCTCGATTTCGATTTTCGCGAAGTGAAGGTCGCGCAAGCCATCATTGCCAACACGCGCCACGTCATCCTGGTTTCGGACCGCACGAAATTCGAACGCACCGCACCGGTTCGTATCGGTCATCTCTCGCAGGTCAACACCTTCATAACCGACCGTTGCGACATCCCGTCAGTACGCAAGATCTGCACGGAATCCGAGGTTCAGCTCATTGAGACGTCACGATCCTGATATGGAGACGCGCTAGCGTTTTTGGTTGATCTGAATTTCGTTTGACATTCGTTCTGTTTTCGAAATAACATCCAAGTGCTTTCGAAATGCGGCTTGTTATGCTGCAATGCGAAACGTGGGAGGGCATTTTGGACGGAACTCCGGTCCATGACATTTTTGTCATCGGCGGCGGCATCAATGGTTGCGGCATTGCGCGCGACGCGGCCGGTCGTGGCTATTCCGTGTTCCTCGCCGAGATGAGTGATCTGGCGAGCGGGACATCCTCCGGCTCGACCAAGCTTATTCACGGCGGCCTGCGCTATCTCGAATTCTATGAATTCCGTCTCGTGCGTGAAGCGCTGATGGAGCGTGAGGTTCTGTGGCGCAATGCGCCGCACATCATCTGGCCGATGCGTTTCGTGCTGCCTTTCTTCGACGGCGGACCACGTCCGGCATGGATGCTCCGGCTTGGGCTTTTCCTTTACGACCATATCGGCGGGCGTAAGCTTTTGCCGGCTACCAAGACGCTCGACATGCGGCGCGATCCAGCCGGAAAGCCACTCAAGCCGCTGTTTTCCAAGGCGTTCGAATATTCCGACGGCTGGGTCAACGACGCGCGACTGGTCGTGCTGAATGCCCGCGATGCCGCCGACCGAGGGGCGATCATCAGGACCCGCACCAAAGTGGTTGCCGCGCGTCGCGAAGGCGACCTCTGGGCGATCACGATCGAAGACCTGCGCGACCACAAGACCGAGACGGTCAAGGCGAAGCTGCTGGTCAATGCCGCCGGTCCCTGGGTCGATCATGTCCTGGCGAAGACAGTCGGCAAGAACGATGTGCACAATGTGCGCCTGGTGCAGGGCAGCCACATTGTCGTGCGCAAGAAGTTCGACGATCCGCGTGCCTATTTCTTCCAGAACAAGGATGGCCGCATCATCTTCGCCATTCCTTACGAAGATGAATTCACGCTGATCGGCACGACCGACCGCGACTATTCCGACGATCCGCACAATGTGACAATCAGCGAAGGCGAGATCGACTATCTGTGCGCGGCGGCAAGCGATTACTTCACCGATCCGGTGACGCGAGCCGACATTGTCTGGACCTACTCGGCGGTTCGCCCGCTTTTCGACGACGGCGCTTCCAAGGCGCAGGAAGCGACGCGCGATTATGTGCTGAAGGCCGAAGGCGGGGAGGGCGTCGCCCCCCTCATCAATGCCTTTGGCGGCAAGATCACCACCTATCGCCGGCTGGCGGAATCCATGCTGGAGAAGATCGAAGGCTTTCTTGGCAAGCGCGGCGAGCCCTGGACGGCAAAGGGTGCACTGCCGGGCGGCGATTTCCCGGCAACCGGCTATGAAGCAGAGGTCGCGAAACTCAAGGCTTCGTACCCGTTCCTGGAAACCCGCATGGCGCGGCGTCTGGTACGGCTCTACGGTACGCGTGCGTGTACGCTGCTGGGGTTGGCCAAGTCGACGAGCGACCTCGGCCAGGATTTCGGCGCGGACCTCTACGAGGCGGAGGTTCGCTATCTCGTTGAACATGAATGGGCGCGGACTGCCGAGGACATCCTCTGGCGCAGGACCAAGCGCGGCCTGCATTTCGACCGTGAACAGACCGCCCAGCTGGAAGCATTTCTGCGCCGTATCAGCGGCCCGCACATCGCCGCCGCCGAATAGCGCGGCATAGGGAGGAAACCGAATGCTGGAATTGCGGAACGTCTCGAAGGTCGTGGGTGCTGCAACGCACATCGACGACGTATCGCTGACGCTGCAGCACGGCTCCCTGAACGTGCTTCTGGGGCCGACGCTGTCTGGCAAGACGAGCATGATGCGACTGATGGCCGGGCTCGACAGGCCAACCGCGGGCTCGATCTGGTTCGACGGCAAGGATGTCACCGGCGTGCCGGTGCAGAAGCGCAATGTCGCCATGGTCTACCAGCAGTTCATCAACTACCCGGCGATGACGGTCTATGAGAACATCGCTTCGCCGTTGCGCGTCGCCGGCGTTGACAAGGCCAGGATCGATCGCGAAGTGCGGCAGGCCGCGGACCTCCTGAAACTCACGCCTTATCTGGAGCGCACGCCGCTTCATCTGTCCGGCGGCCAGCAGCAGCGTACGGCGCTCGCTCGCGCCATCGTCAAGAATGCCAGCCTCGTGCTGCTCGACGAGCCGCTTGCCAATCTCGACTACAAGCTGCGTGAAGAACTGCGCGCCGAATTGCCGAGGATTTTCGCCGAAGCGGGCACCATCTTCGTCTATGCGACCACGGAACCGCATGAGGCTCTTCTGCTCGGCGGCAATACAGCGACGCTGTCGGAGGGCAGGGTCACGCAGTTCGGGCCGACCATCGAGGTCTTCCGCAAGCCGAACGACCTGATCACAGCCCGCACCTTCGCCGATCCGCCGCTGAACACAATCGTCCTGCGAAAATCCGGCGCCAAATTCCTGCTCGATGGCGGCGTGAGCCTGCCTGTGCCGGCCGACATCACCGGCGTTGCCGATGCCAGCTATACGATCGGCTTCCAGCCGCATCACCTTTCGCTGCAGCGGCCGAACGACCAGGCCGTGCCGGTGCGGGCCAAGGTGTCGATCACCGAGATCACCGGCTCGGAAAGTTTCGTGCATCTCGATTTCGCCGATGCGCGCTGGGTCATGCTGTCCCACGGCATTCTCGACCTCACCACCGACGACGAGGTCGAGGTGTTCATCGATCCCCGCCACATCATGGTCTTCGACGCGGCAGGCCGTTCGGTCGGCGCGGCTCGGCTGGCGGCATAGGAGCGCGGCATGGCACGCATCGATCTCGATCACATCCGCCACTCCTACCTGCCCAATCCGCAGAAGGACACGGACTTCGCGCTGAAGGAGGTGCATCACACCTTCCAGGACGGCGGCGCCTACGCGCTGCTCGGGCCCTCCGGCTGCGGCAAGACCACGCTGCTCAACATCATTTCCGGTCTGCTGCATCCTTCGCACGGTAGGCTGCTGTTCAACGGCAACGACGTCACCAACCTGTCGACCCAGGAACGCAACATCGCGCAGGTGTTCCAGTTCCCGGTCATCTACGACACCATGACGGTCTACGACAATCTGGCGTTCCCGCTGCGCAATCGCGGGGTGCCGGAGGCCGATATCGATCGCAAGGTGCGCGAGACGCTCGACATGATCGATTTGGCCGACTGGGCCAAACGCAAGGCGAGAGGACTGACCGCCGACCAAAAGCAGAAGATCTCGCTCGGCCGCGGCCTGGTGCGCTCCGACGTCAACGCGATCCTGTTCGACGAGCCACTCACCGTCATCGACCCGCATATGAAATGGGTGCTGCGTTCGCAGCTGAAGCAGCTCCACCGCCGCTTCGGCTACACCATGGTCTATGTCACGCACGACCAGACCGAAGCGCTCACCTTCGCCGACCAGGTGGTGGTCATGTATGACGGTGGCATCGTTCAGATCGGTACGCCGGCCGAGCTTTTCGAACGGCCGAAACACACGTTCGTCGGCTATTTCATCGGCTCGCCGGGCATGAACGTGCTGCCGATCGAGGTCCAGGGCAAGACGGCCAAGCTGGGATCCCTGGCGATCGTGCTGCCCGGAGCCCCGGAGAAGACCGGTGGCTCGATGGAACTCGGGATCAGGCCCGAATATGTGCGCCTCGGCCGAGTCGGCATTGGCGTGTCGATCAGCAAGGTCGAGGACGTCGGACGCCACAAGGTGGTCCGCGCCAGGCTGGAAGACCGCGAGATCGCGGCGATCATCGGCGAAGACGAAGAAATTCCTGCTGAGCCGAAGCTGCGTTTCGAACCGGCCGGCATCAATGTCTATGCCGATTCCTGGCGCGTCGAGATGAGGGCCTGACGATGGAGAAGACCTGGAACAACAAGGCCTGGTTTCTTGTCCTGCCGGTGCTGGTGCTGGTGGCTTTCTCCGCCGTTATCCCGCTGATGACCGTGGTCAACTATTCGGTACAGGACACTTTCGGCAACAACCAGTTCTTCTGGGCCGGTACCGAATGGTTCGAAGAATTGCTTGGCTCCTCGCGCTTCTGGCAGGCGATGGGCCGCAACCTGGTGTTCTCGGCCATCATCCTGGCCGTCGAGGTGCCGCTCGGCATCCTGATTGCGCTCAACATGCCGAAGAAGGGCTGGGGCGTTCCGGTCTGCCTGGTGCTGATGGCGCTGCCGCTGCTGGTTCCATGGAACGTCGTCGGCACGATCTGGCAGGTTTTCGGCCGCAGCGACATCGGCCTGTTCGGCTACTACCTGAACCAACTGGGCTTCAACTACAACTATGTGCAGGACCCGATCGACGCCTGGTTCACCGTCATCATCATGGATGTGTGGCACTGGACGAGCCTTGTGGTGCTGTTGTGCTACGCGGGTCTGGTCTCGATCCCGGATGCCTTCTACCAGGCCGCCAAGATCGACGGCGCCTCGCGCTGGGCAGTCTTCCGCTACATCCAGCTGCCGAAGATGC
Source organism: Mesorhizobium sp. EU05-FHT14A09 (assembly GCF_058790995.1). Lineage (NCBI taxonomy): Bacteria > Pseudomonadati > Pseudomonadota > Alphaproteobacteria > Hyphomicrobiales > Phyllobacteriaceae > Mesorhizobium > Mesorhizobium sp. EU05-FHT14A09. Next base: position 397,450 of record NZ_JBYTDF010000002.1, on the reverse strand, counting down.
AGCGCGTGCTGCTGATTGCCGTCCTGTTGCGTTTCATGGACAGTTTCATGATCTACACCGAGCCGTTCGTCGTCACCGGCGGCGGCCCCGGAAACTCGACCACCTTCCTGTCCATCGATCTCGTCAAGACGGCGCTCGGCCAGTTCGACCTCGGTCCGGCGGCGGCGATGTCGCTGGTCTACTTCCTGATCATCCTGTTGCTGTCATGGGTGTTCTACACCGTCATGACCAACTACGACGCGGAGCGCTGATATGGCGAACGCAAACGAACGGACCAACCCGACGGATACGGCGATCGCCGCCGGTTCGCTGAGAAGCGGTCTTTCGCAGGAACAGCTGGCGCGCCGCATGCGCAAGCGGGGCGAGGAATCGAAATTCTGGTGGGTGATTCCCACGCTCTACATCCTGTTCCTGCTGCTGCCGATCTATTGGCTCGTCAATATGAGCTTCAAGACCAACACGGAGATCGTGTCCGGCCTGACGCTTTATCCGCACGAACCGACGCTGCGTAACTACCGGATCATCTTCACCGATCCGTCCTGGTATATGGGTTACGTCAACTCCATCACCTATGTCGTTATGAACATGGTGATTTCGGTCGCTGTCGCCTTGCCCGCGGCCTACGCCTTCTCGCGCTATCGCTTCCTGGGCGACAAGCACCTGTTCTTCTGGCTACTGACCAACCGCATGGCGCCGCCCGCCGTGTTCGCACTGCCGTTTTTCCAGCTCTATTCCGCCTTCGGCCTGATCGACACGCATATCGCGGTGGCGCTGGCACACTGCCTGTTCAACGTGCCGTTGGCGGTGTGGATACTGGAAGGCTTCATGTCCGGCGTGCCGAAGGAGATCGACGAGACGGCCTATATCGACGGTTATTCGTTCCCGCGCTTCTTCTTCAAGATCTTCATGCCGCTGATCGCGAGCGGCATCGGTGTCGCCGCGTTCTTCTGCTTCATGTTCTCATGGGTGGAACTGCTGCTTGCACGCACACTGACCACCACCGACGCAAAGCCGATCGCTGCCGTCATGACGCGCACGGTCTCGGCCTCCGGCATGGACTGGGGCCTGCTTGCCGCGGCCGGCGTGCTGACGCTGATCCCCGGCGCCATCGTGATCTGGTTTGTCCGCAACTACATCGCCAAGGGCTTCGCCCTGGGGAGGGTCTGATGGCTGTTTCCCGGAACTGGATCGTTCCCCTCATCATCGTGATCGCCGTCTATCTCGGCGCATCGGGGCTGCTGGCCGCATTCGTCCCGGCTCAGGACGGCGTGCGCGCCTGGGGGGCACCTTTGATCGCCGGCGGCTGGATGGCCTGGACCTTCCCGACTGCCATGTTCTTCCTCACCATCTTCGGCATCCTGTCTTTGATGGCAGTGTGGGAATATGCGTCGCCCGGCGGCAATCCGCGTGTCGGCGTGCTGCGTTTCGAGACGACGCGCGGCGACCGTCTGTTCATCACGCTGCTTGGCAGCGCCTTCATTCATCTCGCTTGGCTGGGTCTCGTTGGAGCCGGCCTGTGGTGGGCTCTCGCTCTCTCCGTGGCCTACGCCGTAGCGGTGTTCCGCTACGTTTAGAGGGAGAAAACCGTCGGGGAGGCAGCCAGTCCGCTGCCGATCCGGAGCATATCAAACTTATTGAGGAGGAGACTTATGCGACGGCAATTTCTGATATCGACCACCGCGCTTGCCCTGCTTGCTGGCATGGGCAACGCCTACGCAGGCATGGACGAGGCGAAAGCCTTCCTGGACAAGGAAATCGGCGACGTATCGACGCTTCCGCGCGCCGACCAAGAAAAGGAAATGCAGTGGTTCATCGACGCCGCCAAGCCGTTCGCCGGCATGGAGATCAAGGTGGTGTCGGAAACCATCACCACGCACTCCTATGAATCGGAAGTGCTGGCGCCGGCCTTTTCGGCAATCACCGGCATCAAGCTGACGCACGACCTGATCCAGGAAGGCGACGTCGTCGAAAAAATCCAGACCCAGATGCAGACGGGTCAGAACCTCTACGACGGCTGGGTCAACGATTCCGACCTGATCGGCACGCACTGGCGTTACAAGCAGGTCCGCAACCTGACCGACTGGATGGCGAACGAAGGCAAGGATGTCACCAATCCGAACCTCGACCTTGCCGACTTCATCGGCACGTCGTTCACGTCGGCGCCGGACAAGAAGCTCTATCAGCTGCCCGACCAGCAGTTCGCGAACCTGTACTGGTTCCGCTATGACTGGTTCAACGACGAGAAGAACAAGGCCGACTTCAAGGCGAAGTACGGCTACGACCTCGGTGTGCCGGTCAACTGGTCGGCCTATGAGGACATCGCCGAGTTCTTCAACGGTCGCGAGATCGACGGCAAGAAGGTCTTCGGCCATATGGACTACGGCAAGAAGGATCCGTCGTTGGGCTGGCGCTTCACCGACGCCTGGCTGTCGATGGCCGGCAACGGTGACAAGGGCATTCCGAACGGTCTTCCGGTCGATGAATGGGGCATCAAGGTCAACGAGAAGTCGCAGCCTGTCGGTTCCTGCGTGGCGCGCGGCGGCGACACCAACGGCCCGGCTTCCGTCTACGCCATCCAGAAATACCTGGACTGGCTGAAGGCTTACGCGCCGGCTGAAGCCCAAGGCATGACCTTCTCCGAAAGCGGTCCGGTTCCGGCGCAGGGCAACATCGCCCAGCAGATGTTCTGGTACACCGCCTTTACCGCCGACATGGTCAAGGACGGTCTACCGGTGGTGAATGCCGACGGCACGCCGAAGTGGCGCATGGCTCCGAGCCCGCATGGCGTCTACTGGAAAGACGGCATGAAGCTCGGCTACCAGGACGTGGGTTCCTGGACGCTGATGAAGTCGACACCTGAGGACCGCGCCAAGGCCGCCTGGCTCTATGCGCAGTTCGTCACATCCAAGACGGTCGACGTGAAGAAGAGCCATGTCGGTCTGACCTTCATCCGCGAGAGCACGATCCACCACAAGAGCTTCACGGACCGCGCGCCGAAGCTCGGCGGTCTGATCGAGTTCTACCGTTCGCCGGCCCGCGTGCAGTGGTCGCCGACGGGCACCAACGTGCCGGACTATCCGAAGCTGGCACAGCTGTGGTGGCAGGCGATCGGCGATGCGTCCTCCGGCGCCAAGACCGCGCAGGAAGCGATGGACTCGCTGTGCGCCGAGCAGGAGAAGGTGATGGGCCGCCTCGAGAAGGCCGGCGTGCAGGGCGATATCGGTCCGAAACTCGCCGAGGAGCACGATCTCGAATACTGGAACAAGGATGCCGTCTCGAAGGGTAATCTTGCGCCGCAGCTCAAGATCGAGCCCGAGAAAGACAAGCCGATCACCATCAACTATGACGAACTGGTGAAGAGCTGGCAGAAGTAACCTGGTGCGGGCTACGGCCCGTATCCGAAACAAGGGGAGGCGGCGTCATGCCGTCTCCCTTCTCGTATCGCCATGAGGGGAAGAGATGACAGGTTTCGTCTTAGCGATCGACCAGGGCACGACATCCTCGCGTGCGATCCTGTTCGACGGCGCCATGAAGGTGGCCGGCGTCGGCCAGCAGGAGTTCACCCAACACTTTCCGGCGTCCGGCTGGGTCGAGCACGATCCGGAAGAAATCTGGGCAAGCGTCGTCCACACCGTCAAGACTGCGTTGAAAAAGGCGAGTTGCAAGGCTTCTGACGTCGCCGCCATAGGTATCACCAACCAGCGCGAGACGGTCGTCATCTGGGACAAGGTAACCGGAAAGCCGATCCACAACGCCGTCGTCTGGCAGGATCGCCGTACCGCGCCGCTGTGCGCGAAGCTGCGCAAGCAGGGCCTGGAGCCGAAATTCACCAAGAAGACGGGCCTGCTGCTCGATCCCTATTTCTCCGGCACCAAGATCGCCTGGATGCTGGACAAGGTGAAGGGAGCACGCAGGCGCGCAGAGCGTGGCGAGCTTCTGGCCGGGACCATCGACAGTTTCCTGATCTGGCGGCTGACAGGTGGCAAGGTGCATGCGACCGACGCAACCAATGCCTCACGCACGCTGGTCTATAACATCGCCACCAATGCGTGGGACGACGAACTGCTACGCATCCTGAACATCCCGGCACAATTGCTGCCACAGGTGAAGGATTGCGCCGATGATTTTGGCGTGACGGAAAAAGACCTGTTCGGCGCTGAGATCAGGATCCTCGGCGTCGCCGGCGACCAGCAGGCAGCGACGATAGGCCAGGCCTGTTTCGAGCCAGGCATGATGAAATCCACCTACGGCACCGGCTGCTTTGCGCTTCTGAACACCGGCGCCGACATCGTGCGCTCGAAGAACCGGCTGCTGACGACCATCGCCTATCGCCTGAACGGCAAGACGACCTATGCCCTGGAAGGTTCCATCTTCGTCGCGGGCGCGGCGGTGCAATGGCTGCGTGACGGCATCAAGGTGATCGGCAAGGCCGAACACAGCGGCGAACTCGCAGCCCAAGCCGACGAGGCCCAGAATGTTTATCTGGTGCCAGCTTTCGTCGGGCTCGGCGCGCCACACTGGGATGCCGACGCCCGTGGTGCGATCTACGGGTTGACGCGCAATTCCGGCCCTGCGGAATTTGCCCGCGCGGCGCTGGAATCGGTGGCCTACCAGACGCGCGACCTGCTCGATGCGATGAAGAAGGACTGGAAGACCGGCAACGGCAAGACGGTGCTGCGCGTCGATGGCGGCATGGTGGCGTCTGCCTGGACTATGCAGCGTCTCGCCGACATCCTCGATGCACCGGTCGATCGCCCGACCATCCTGGAGACGACGGCGCTCGGCGCTGCCTGGCTGGCCGGCTCCAAGGCAGGGGTGTGGCCGAAGATGAAGGACTTCGCCAAGGCCTGGTCGCTCGATCGCCGCTTCAAGCCGGAAATGGATGCGAAAATTCGGACTGCCAAGCTCAAGGGCTGGCATGACGCCGTCAGGCGAACCCTGACAGCATGATTTCAACGCCTATGGACGTTGTTTTTGCTGGAAAAAAGCCGGTTGTCCGCTGCGGTTTGGAAATCGGCTTTTTTCCGGTTGACCATGGTGGGTACTCTCCCTATGTTCCGCCCACTTTTCAGGCGGACCGGCATTCGGAAACGCGGTCGGCAAAAGCCGGGCGATGTTCCGGCCAGAAAGCCAGGATGGGCCGGTAGCTCAGCGGTAGAGCACGTGACTTTTAATCATGTGGTCGAGGGTTCGATCCCCTCCCGGCTCACCATCTTAACCAGCTGAAAGATTTTACATTGTTCTAATTTAGTGGACTGCTACGCTGTGCAAAACGCGCGTGGCCCAATTGCCTGTTACGATGCCCGCAGCACAGTGGGCCCATCATGGCGGCGGAGTTGGATACAGTCCTGTTCGAGATGGCGGTGCGGGCCGCCAGCACGCTGCCGACCAGCTTTTCGGAAAAGGTGACGGACATTGCAGCGCGCACCGCGGGGCAGCTGGCTTTCGATGTGCGGGTCGAGGGTGACTATCGCTTCCAGCGTATCGCCGGCATCCGCTATGGCGGTGATGTCGGCATCCTGGCGCTGACCAAGAATGGCCAGTCGGTCGACAGCTGCAGGGTCAACGGCGCCCTGGCGGGTTTCATAGAGCCGCTGGAGAACTGGAACGGTCTGTCGCTGCAGGCCCAGGCGCAGACCGATATCCTTGGCCATACCAGCCTGCTGGTTGCCGCGCTCCGGAATGCCGGCAGCCTGCCCAATCGGTCGACCGATTGAACAGGGTGCGCAGGTCGAGCGCGCCGCTGTTTCTGCAAGGGTGTCAGGCGCTGCCGGCAGCCGCCAATCCGGCTGAGAGATCGGCTTTCAGATCCTCGATATCCTCAAGCCCGATCTGCAAACGGATCAACGGGCCTTCATAGGGGCCTTTGGCGATGATGCGGTCGCCAAGGAAGACGGGGACGGCGAGGCTCTCGTAGCCACCCCAGGAATAGCCGAGACCGAAGATCTTCAGCGCGTCGAGGAAGGCATGCGCCTGTTTCTGGCCACCGCCGGCAAGGACGATGGAAAAGACGCCGCTGGCGCCGCTGAAGTCGCGCTTCCACAGGCTATGATCAGGGTGGCTCGGCAAGGCGGGGTGGAGGACCCGTGCAATGCCAGCCTGTGCTTCCAGCCAACTGGCGATCTCCAGGGCGTTCCTGCCGTGATGATCCAGTCGAACGCCCATGGTACGCAGGCCGCGCAGCACCTGGTAGACGTCGTTGGGGCCGGCACAGCAACCCAGGGCATCAAAGCCGGCGAGCAGTTGCGGCCAGCAGGCTTCGTTGGCCGAAACGGTGCCGAGAAGCACGTCCGAGTGGCCGCCCGGATATTTGGTGGCGGCGTGGATGGAGATGTCGACGCCATGGTCGAGCGGCCGCAGATAGAGCGGCGTCGCCCAGGTGTTGTCCATCATCACCACCGCGCCAATGGCATGGGCCTCCTTCGCGATCGCCGGTATATCCTGCACCTCATAGGTGTTCGATGCCGGCGATTCGGTGAAGACGACCTTGGTGTTCGGCCGGAACAGCGCCTTGATGCCGGCGCCGACGCGCGGCTCGTAATATTCCACATCCACGCCCATGCGCTTCAGCATGGTGTCGCAGAAATGGCGGGTCGGCCGATAAATGCTGTCGACAACCAGGATGTGGTCGCCGGCCGAAGCGAATGCCAGCAGCGGTACCGTCACGGCCGCGAGGCCCGACGGCACGATGATGGTCCCGGCCGAGCCTTCGAGTTCATCGATCGCCGCAGCCAGTGCATCCGATGTCGGCGTGCCATGCGTGCCATAGGTATACTTCTGGCCGCGGGAGTTCATGGTGGCGGCATCGGGATAGAGCACGGTGGAGGCATGGACCACGGGCGGATTGACAAAGCCGAAGAAGTCGCGCGGATCGTTGCCGCTGTGGGCGAGCCGGGTGTTGATGCCCCAATTGTCGTTGTTTTTTGCCATGATCCTGCTGCCTGCTGAGGTTGGGAAGGGATAGTGCGGGCAGGGCGATGGCGCAACCACCGGACGGTTGCCAGCGCCTCGCATCGGATGGACCAGTAAAGCAAAATCCGTACTGTTCTTTGGGCAATTTTGAGTTGAATTTCGTCGATCTGCCGAACGGCGTAACAGTCGCGAGCGCAGGTTTGTTCGAGCCTCGATATTATTTGCTTGTTGGCCGCCACGGTTCGGTCATTTTTCTTGACCTCACGGGAATTATCGCCTTCGATGCTCTTCGTGAACGGGAACAGCTCGTGCGTCGGCTAGGGAGCCGCGTTCCGGAAGTGGGCCGGAATGGCTGGTGGGGTTCGCACAAAAAATCGGGCAATGCGCCCAAACAACCGAAAAAGGGTCTGAGGGTTATGAAACACATTGCAATCGGCATTCTGGCTGCGGCGACCATGGGTCTGATGGCGTCCGCCGCTTCGGCCGCAAGCACTCTGGAGGCCGTCAAGGCCAAGGGATTTATCCAGTGCGGCGTCAACACCGGTCTGTCGGGCTTCTCGTCGCCGGACGACAAGGGCGAATGGAAGGGCCTGGACGCTGATTTCTGCCGCGCGGTCGCTGCCGCCGTCTTTGGTGACGGCACCAAGGTCAAGTTCACGCCGCTGTCGGCCAAGGAACGTTTCACGGCCCTGCAGTCGGGCGAAATCGACTTGCTGTCGCGCAACACAACCTGGACGATCAATCGCGACACCGCGCTCGGCCTGAACTTCGCCGGGGTAACCTACTATGACGGCCAGGGCTTCATGGTGAACGCCAAGAAGCTGCCGGGCGTCAATTCCGCTCTCCAGCTTTCGGGCGCTGCGGTCTGCGTGCAGTCCGGCACTACGACCGAGCTCAACCTTGCCGACTACTTCAAGGCAAACAAGATGGAGTACAATCCGGTCGTCTTCGAGAAGGTCGAGGAAGCCAATGCGGCATATGATTCCGGCCGCTGCGACGCCTACACCACCGACCAGTCCGGCCTCTACGGCATCCGCCTGACGCTGTCGTCGCCGGGCGATCATGTCGTGCTGCCGGAGATTATCTCCAAGGAACCGCTCGGACCGGCCGTACGCCAGGGTGACGACCAGTGGTACCACATCGTGAAGTGGACCTATTTTGCCCTGCTGCAGGCGGAAGAGCTCGGCATCACCCAGGCCAATGTCGACGAGCTGAAGGCTTCGGGCGGTCCTGAAGTGAAGCGCGTGCTCGGCCAGGAAGCCGACACCAAGCTTGGCACCGATCTCGGCGTCTCCAACGACTGGGTCGTCAGCATCGTCAAGTCCGTCGGCAACTACGGCGAAATGTTCGAGCGCAATGTCGGTGCCGGCAGCCCGCTCAAGATTGCGCGCGGCATCAATGCTCTCTGGACGAAGGGCGGCCTGCAATACGCTCCGCCGATCCGCTGATCGAGAATACCGCGAGGGAGGCAGCTTTGCTGCCTCCCGGTTTCTCATTAGGGGATTGACCCATGGCATCGCAGGAAGTTCTTCGCGAGGAGCCCGCTCGCGGCTCCTTGATCAATGACCCGAGAGTCCGCAGCATCTTCGTTCAGGTCGTCGCTGCCCTGGCGCTGGTCCTGCTTATCTGGTGGATCGTCGGCAACACCATCGAAAATCTTCAGCGCCTGCGGATCGCGTCCGGCTTCGCTTTCCTGAAAGGGCGCGCCGGCTTCGACATCGCCGACAGCGCCATCGCCTATTCGTCGGACAACACCTATGGCCGCGCCATCCTCGTCGGCCTGATCAACACGGCGATCGTGGCCCTTGCCGGTATCGTGACGGCAACCATCATCGGTTTCATGGTCGGCATCGGCCGGCTCTCCAACAACTGGCTGATCCGCAAGATTTGTACGGTCTATGTCGAGGTGTTCCGCAACATCCCGCCGCTGCTGGTCATATTCTTCTGGTATTTCGGCGTGCTGTCGGTGCTACCACTGCCACGCGATAGTATCGAATTGCCTTTCGGCTCCTTTGTGAACAGTCGCGGGTTCTATTTCCCGCGCGCCGTCTGGGGTGAGGGCTCGTGGCTGATCCTGCTGGCCTTTGTGCTTGGCATCGCCATGTCCTGGTTCGTCGCTCGAAAGGCGCGCCAGCGGCAGATGGCCACCGGGCAGCAGTTTCCCGTATTCTGGACATCCGTGGCGTTGATCGTCGGACTGCCATTGCTCGCCTATGTCGCCAGCGGTTTTCCGTTGTCGTTCGACATGCCGAAGAAGTCGACTTTCAACCTGACCGGCGGTTTCCAGGTCAAACCGGAATTCCTGTCGCTTTACCTGGCGCTCTCCTTCTACACGGCGTCTTTTATCGCGGAGATCGTGCGTGCCGGCATTCGCGGCGTGAGCAGGGGGCAGACAGAGGCTGCCGGGGCGCTCGGATTGCGTTCAGGCCCGATCCTTCGCCTTGTCGTTGTTCCTCAGGCGATGCGCATCGTCATCCCGCCGCTGACCAGCCAGTATCTCAACCTGACCAAGAATTCGTCGCTGGCCATCGCGATCGGTTATCCCGATCTGACCGCCATCGCCGGGACCGTGCTCAACCAGACCGGCCAGGCGATCGAACCGATCCTGATCATGATGGCGGTCTATCTCGGTCTCAGCCTGTTGACGTCGGCCATCATGAATGTGGTCAACGCCAAGATGGCATTGGTGGAGAGGTAAGGTCATGACACAGACTGATCTTTCCTGGGTTCGCACCGAAATGGCGCAGGCATTGCCTGCGCCTGCCGGGGAGCGTGGGCTGGTAGCCTGGGTCCGCAAGAACCTGTTCGCCTCGATTGGCGACACCATTCTCACCCTGGTGGGGCTGGTCCTCGTCGCCATGATCCTGCCGCCGATCATCGATTGGGCTTTCGTGCAGGCGCAATGGAGCGGGCCGGACCGGTCGGTCTGCGCGACTGTGGCACAAGGAGGCATCCAGCCTGACGGCTGGTCCGGTGCCTGCTGGGCCTTCGTCAACGCCAAGTTCGGCCAGTTCATGTTTGGGCGCTATCCGCTGGAAGAACGCTGGCGGCCGATCCTGGTCGCCATCCTGTTCGTGGCGCTGCTTGTGCCGCTGCTGATCCCGCGGGCTCCGCGCAAAGGGCTGAATGCGGTACTGTTCTTCCTGGTGCTGCCAGTCGTGTCTTTCGCGCTGCTGGTGGGCGGCATGTTCGGCCTGCCGCATGTCGAGACCCCGCTGTGGGGCGGCCTGCTGGTGACGCTGACGCTGTCTTTTGTCGGCATCGTCGTCTCGCTGCCGCTCGGCATCCTGCTGGCGCTTGGCAGGCGCTCGAAGATGCCGGTCGTCAAGATGATCTGCGTCGTCTTCATCGAAACGATCCGCGGCATCCCGCTGATCACAGTGCTGTTCATGGCGAGTGTGATGCTGCCGCTGTTCCTGCCGGCGGGCGTCACCTTCGACAAGTTCCTGCGCGCGCTGATCGGTGTCTCGCTGTTTGCTGCAGCCTATATGGCGGAAGTGGTGCGCGGCGGCCTGCAGGCGATCTCGAAAGGGCAGTACGAAGGCGCCGATTCGCTCGGGCTGAGCTACTGGCAGAAGATGTATTTCATCGTGCTGCCGCAGGCGCTGAAGCTGGTCATTCCCGGCATCGTCAACACCTTCATCGGCATGTTCAAGGACACCAGCCTCGTCTACATCATTTCGATGTTCGACCTGCTGGCGATCGTGCGCCAGAATTTCTCAGACGCTTCATGGGCATCGCCGCAGACACCTGCGTCGGGGCTTATTTTCGCGGCGGCGGTATTCTGGCTGTTCTGCTTCGGCATGTCTCGCTATTCTATGTTCATGGAACGCCGGCTGGACACCGGTCACAAGCGTTGACCGGCAACGGTCAGCGCCAGAATCAAACAAGGGGAAATCGGCTTATGGCCATAGAGAATGCAGTCAGCGCGGAAGATCTGAGCGTCAACACCAAGAAGATGCATATTTCGGATACCGATGTGGCGATCGAAATCGTCGGCATGCACAAGTGGTACGGCGAGTTCCATGTGCTGAAGGACATCAATCTGAAGGTGATGCGTGGCGAGCGCATCGTCATCTGTGGTCCTTCCGGCTCCGGCAAATCGACCATGATCCGCTGCATCAACCGTCTGGAAGAACACCAGAAGGGCAAGATCATCGTCGACGGCAAGGAACTGACCAACGATCTGAAGAAGATCGACGAAGTGCGCCGCGAGGTCGGCATGGTGTTCCAGCACTTCAACCTGTTCCCGCACCTGACCATCCTTGAGAACTGCACGCTGGCGCCGATCTGGGTGCGCAAGATCCCGAAGAAGCAGGCGGAGGAGACCGCCATGCACTTCCTCAAGCGCGTCAAGATTCCGGAGCAGGCCCACAAATATCCGGGCCAGCTGTCGGGCGGCCAGCAGCAGCGTGTGGCGATCGCTCGCTCGCTGTGCATGAACCCGCGCATCATGCTGTTCGATGAGCCGACCTCGGCACTCGATCCGGAAATGATCAAGGAAGTTCTGGAGACGATGGTGGGTCTTGCCGAAGAAGGCATGACGATGCTGTGCGTGACGCACGAGATGGGCTTCGCCCGCAAAGTCGCCAACCGCGTCATCTTCATGGATCAAGGCCAGATCGTGGAAGAGAACACCCCGGTGGAGTTCTTCGATCATCCGCGCCACGAGCGCACCAAGCTTTTCCTCAGCCAGATCCTGCACTGATCGCGCTGGCTGCAATTTTCGAAAAAGGCCCCGTCGCAAGACGGGGCCTTTTGCTTGAGGCGGTAAACGGCTTCCCCATGGCTGGTGGTTTCTGCGGGACATCAAGATGAGAAGAGCCCTTCGCCTGGTTCTGCGTGTTTTGGCTCTGGTCGCCGGCATTGCCGTCCTGGGTACGGTTGTGCCAAGGCCGCTGTGGTCTACGGATGCGGATGAAGGCCCGGCCACACGCCGCATCTATGTCATCAGCAATCCCATCCACACCGACATCGCCGTTCCGCTCGATGCCGCGGTCCTTGAACGTTTCCGCTTCCTCGCCGAAGACGGCATTCCGGCAAATGGGGAGGGCGTGCGCTATCTCATCTTCGGGTGGGGTGGCCGGGCTTTCTATCTTGAAACGCCGACCTGGTCGCAATTGAAGGCCGGGCCGGTGTTCAAGGCGCTGACAGTCGACGCAGCTGCAATGCATGTCGATATCGCCGGTGCCATCCCCGAGACCCATCCGGCCGTGGCTGGCTATGACATCAGCGAAACGCGGTTCATCGCGTTGCTGGACTTCATAGCCGCAAGCTTCTCGCGACAGGCGGACCGGCCGAAATTCATTCCGGGTGCCGGTTACTCCAGCAGCGACGGGTTCTACGAAGCGGAAGGTGTGTTCAATGCACTTGTCGGCTGCAATACCTGGACAGCCAAGGCCCTGCGGGTGGCCGGGCTCAAGACGGGCTGGTGGAACCCGTTGCCGTGGTCGCTGAACCTTTCGATGCAACTCCACAACCAGCAGTAAACGGGTCGCCGTCAGGTTTTGCGCTTGGCAGCTGCATCTGGCATCTGCCAGCCGTAAAGCCAGTCGAGATCCGCGGCAAGGCGGTGCGGCGGACGCAAAGCCAGCACCAGATTGCGCGCCACGGCGATCGGTCCTGCGGCATGCCAGGCAAGGTGATTGAACGCGCCGCGTCGCGCCACCTTGGCCACCCGCGGCTTGCGCTGTTGCTGCCAGTTCGTCAGCGCCTGAGCGATGCCGGCCGGGGATTCCGCGATGCAAGCCGCAAGCGTGGCGGCATCCTCGATCGCCATGCCGGCGCCCTGCGCGGCAAACGGCGTCATGGCGTGTGCCGCATCGCCAATCAGGGCAACGCCTTGCGGCAACGTCCATGACGGTCTCTGGTCGACGGCATGCAGCGGCCAGGCCAACCAACGACTGGCCTCCGCGACCAGCCTTACGAGGGCAGGGGCGGCCCCCTTGAGTGCATCGTTCAGAATTGCCGGATCGGCATGGCCGGACCAGCCTTCGGCGATACGCTCGCCTTTGGTGAAGGCCACGAGGTTGATCGCTGCACCCGCGCTGACCGGATAGGCAATGAGATGAAAGCCGGAATGCAGGAAGGCGGTGACGCAGCCTGCGGCACCGATGGAGGCAAAGACTTCGCCCGCCGGGCTGTCCGCGGCAATGGTGACGCGCCAGGCAAGTTCGCCGGTGAAGCGGCTCCTGCCGGCAAGGCCGGGCAGTTGCCTGACCATTGACCAGACGCCATCTGCACCGACCAGAAGCGAGCAAGGAGGCTGCGCTTGCGTACCGTCATGTTCGAAGGTGCCGATGACGCCCTCGGGGAAAATGCCGATATCCTTGAGTGTCGCGCCTGTGGTCAGCCGGATGTTCGGCGTCTCGGCTACTTTCGCGACCAGGGCCGCCTGTACGTCGGCACGGTGGGCCGTGAGATAAGGTGCGAACCAGCGTCGTTCGGCAAAGGCGCCGAGCGGCACGCGTGCGCGTTCTTTCAAACTGGCCGCATCCTTGAGCACGACGGCGTCGGGCTTCACGGCCACGGGCAACAGTGGCTCCAGCACGCCGAGGCTCCCCAGGATGCGCGTCGCGTTCGGGGAAAGCTGGATGCCGGCGCCGATAGTTTCGAGGCGAGGTGCCTGCTCGCAGACCTCAACCGCGAAGCCGCGCCGGGCAAAGGCAAGGGCAGCGGTCAGGCCGGCGATACCGCCGCCGGCGATCACGACTGGTCGGGACCGCGCATCCGTCGTCATGGTGTGGTAATTGGAAAGATCAGGCGGCGCGATCGAGGTAGAGGCAGCCGGCCGGAACCGTTTCGGTCGCCTTCAGCTTCGCCGAATAGCGATAAAGAGTCGAGCAGTAAGGGCAGACCTTCTCGTCGTCACTGCCGAGGTCAAGGAAGACATGCGGGTGATCGAAGGGCGGGTTGGCGCCGACGCACATGAATTCACGCACGCCGATCTCGATTGCCGGGTGACCCGCATCGTTCTGGAAATGGGGAATGGAACCGCCGGCCATCATCGTCTCCTTCAGCGCGTACGACATGCGTTTGAAGCATATCTGTGTTCTTTGCAAGTTCGATGAAATGAAACTGTCGCAAAACCCTGTCACAGGATAAATTGAGCCGGTTAACCGGTGTGACTCGCTGGAGAGAAAGGCGGACATGAACGAGCTCAAGCCGGTCCAGGCTGATTTCATCAATGTCGAAACGGCAAGCGTCGACGGCGGTAACCCCGATCGCTTCGTCAATCGCGAGTTTTCCTGGCTGCAATTCAACCGTCGTGTGCTGGAGGAATCGCTCAATGCGAACCATCCGCCGCTCGAACGCGTCCGCTTCCTGTCGATCTCCGCCGCCAATCTGGACGAGTTCTTCATGGTGCGCGTCGCCGGCCTTGCCGGACAGGTGCGCGAAGGCATCGTGCTGAAAAGTCCGGACGGGCGCACGCCGGAACAACAGCTCGAGCAGTTGCTGCGCGAAGTGGAGCGCCTGCAGGAAGATCAGCAGAAGAGCCTGTCGGCGCTGATGACGCTGCTCAACAAGGAAGGCATCGAGACGGTCGCCGGCGACGGGCTGACCAAGGAAGAGCGGGTTTGGCTGGAAGAGCATTTCCAGGAACAGGTCTTCCCGGTGCTGACGCCGCTGTCGATCGACCCGGCGCACCCGTTCCCGTTCATCCCCAACCTCGGGTTTTCGATCGCGTTGCAGCTACGGCATCGCAAGAACGGCGAGACGATGAGCGCGCTGCTACGCCTGCCGCAGGCCCTGAAGCGCTACATCCGCCTGCCGGATCGCAAGGGACATGTGCGTTTCATTCCGCTGGAGGCGGTGGTCGGCCTCTACATCGGCAAGCTTTTCCCGGGCTATGAGGTCACCGGCTCCGGCACGTTCCGGATCATTCGCGACAGCGATATCGAGGTCGAGGAAGAGTCCGAAGATCTGGTGCGGCTGTTTGAGACGGCGCTGAAACGCCGCCGCCGCGGTTCGGTGATCCGCATCGAGTTCGACAATTCGATGCCTGGGGAATTGCGCGAATTCGTCGCCGGTGAGCTCGGCGTTTCGTCGAGCCGCATCAGTGTTTTGACCGGACCGCTGGCTCTCAGCCAGATTTCCGAGATCGTCTCGGTCGCACGCGACGACCTGAAGTTCGTGCCCTACAATCCACGCTTTCCGGAACGTATCCGCGAGCACGGCGGCGACTGTTTCGCGGCGATCCGCGAGAAGGACATCGTCGTCCATCATCCATACGAATCCTTCGACGTCGTGGTGCAGTTCCTGCGCCAGGCGGCAGCCGATCCGGAAGTCGTCGCCATCAAGCAGACGCTTTATCGCACCTCGAATGACAGCCCGATCGTGCGGGCGCTGGCGGATGCGGCCGAGGCCGGCAAGTCAGTCACCGCGCTGGTCGAGCTGAAGGCGCGTTTCGACGAAGAGGCTAACATTCGCTGGGCGCGCGACCTCGAGCGCGCCGGCGTGCAGGTCGTGTTCGGGTTCCTGGAATTGAAGACACATGCCAAGATGTCGCTGGTGGTTCGGCGCGAAGACGGACGGCTGCGCAACTACGTGCATCTCGGCACCGGCAACTATCACCCGATCACTGCGCGCATCTACACCGATCTGTCCTTCTTCACGACCGACGCACACATTGCGCGCGACGTGGCGCAGATCTTCAACTTCATCACCGGCTACGCCGAACCGACCGGCGAGATGCGCCTGGCGTTGTCTCCCTACACACTGCGCAGCCGCATCCTCGACCATATCAAGGAAGAGATCGAACATGCGCACAACGGCAAGCCGGCGCGCATCTGGATGAAGATGAACTCGCTGGTCGACCCGACCATCATCGACGCGCTCTACGATGCCAGTCGCGCCGGGGTCGAAATTGACCTCGTCGTGCGCGGCATCTGCTGCCTGCGGCCCCAGGTTCCTGGCCTTTCCGAGAACATCCGCGTCAAGTCGATCATCGGCCGCTTCCTGGAGCACAGCCGCATCTACTGTTTCGGCAACGGACACGGGCTACCCTCCGACGATGCCGTCGTCTACATATCGTCGGCGGACCTGATGCCACGCAACCTCGACCGCCGTGTTGAATGCATGGTGCCGATCACCAATCCAACTGTGCATGAACAGATCCTTGGCCAGATCATGCTGGGCAACATCATGGACAACCAGCAAAGTTTCGAAGTATTGGCCGATGGTACCTCCCGACGCCTTGTGCCCGATGAGGGCGAGGAACCGTTCAACGCGCAGGAATATTTCATGACCAATCCGAGCCTGTCGGGACGGGGCGACGCCTTGAAATCGCATGCGCCCAAGCGCATCGCGCAATTCAAGCGCCGCAAGAAGGACATGGCCGGCTGATGATGGCCGCATCCCAGGGGCGGCTGCAGGACCGCCGCCCGCTGTCGATCATCGATATCGGCTCAAACTCGATCCGCCTCGTCGTTTACGAAGGGCTGGCGCGTTCGCCGACGGTGCTGTTCAACGAAAAGATGCTGGCCGGCCTTGGTCGCGGCATCGTTTCCACGGGCAAGCTAGACCCAGAGGCCGTCACCCGCTCGATGGAGGAGTTTCGCCGCTTCCGTGCGCTGTCGGAACAGGCCGGCGCGGAGCGCATGTATGTGCTGGCGACCGCCGCCGCGCGCGAGGCCGGCAACGGCCCGGACTTCATCCAGCGCGCCGAACGGGTCCTTGGCACTGAAATCCATGTGTTGAGCGGCCGACAGGAAGCCTATTATTCTGCACTCGGCGTCATTTCCGGCTTCCACCCGGCCAACGGCATTGCGGGCGACCTTGGTGGCGGCAGCCTGGAACTTATCGACATCAACGGCGAAGTGATCGGCGACGGCATCACACTGCCGCTTGGCGGCTTGCGGCTGCAGGACATGGCCAAGAATTCGCTGGCCCAGGCGACCCGCATCGCCAAGACGCAACTGGCCAAAGCCAAGCTGCTCAAGGGCGGTCAGGGCCGGCCCTTCTATGCCGTCGGTGGCACCTGGCGAAACCTGGCGCGTCTCCATATGGAGATGAACAACTATCCGCTCGGCGTCATGCACCATTACGAGATCGGCGTGGAGAGCGCGCTGACCTTTCTCAAGCAGGTGGCCAAGGGCGACGTTGAAAAGGTCAAGGGCATTGAAGGCGTGTCGAAGAACCGCCGTTCACTGCTGCCTTACGGCGCCGTCGTTCTCCAGGAAATCCTCGGCGCGATGCAGCCGTCGAAGATCGTGGTTTCGGCGATCGGCGTGCGCGAGGGCTATCTTTATTCATTGCTCGACGAGGTCGAGCGCAAGGCCGATCCGCTGATCTCGGCAGCCGAGGAACTGGCCCGGCTGCGTTCGCGTTCGGTCACCCACGCGCATGAATTGGTCGACTGGACCGGCAAGTCGTTCGAGACATTCGGCATCGACGAAACCGCCGACGAGGCCCGCTACCGCAAGGCCGCCTGCCTGCTTGCCGATATCGGCTGGCGCGCGCATCCCGAATATCGCGGCCGCCAGTCCCTCAACATCATCGCCCACGCTTCCTTCATCGGCGTCGACCATCCCGGCCGCGCATTCCTGGCGCTGGCCAACGCCTATCGCCATGACGGCGTGTTTAACGAAAGCATCGCTCCGGAGATCAAGGCGCTGGCGACCCCGCGCTATCTGGAGCGGGCTCGTATCCTGGCCGGCATGATGCGCGTCGTTTACCTGCTCACCGCTTCGATGCCGGGCGTGATGCCGCGCCTGCGCTGGGAGAGCCGCGCCAACGGTGCGCTTGCGCTGGTCATACCCGCCGATCTCGCCGGCCTCTATGGCGAGCGCCCGGCCGGGCGCTTGGCACAACTGGCCAAGATCACCAATCGCCGTCTCTTCCTGGCTGTGGATGGCGGTCCCAGCATCAGCGCCAAATAGGCGGGCTCAGCGCCAGCGGGAATCGATCGACCAAGCGCCCGCGCCAGCCGCGGCAAGTGCCAGAAAGCCGCCGGCGATGGCGATGTCCTTCATCAGCATCTGCGTGTGCAGGAAAACAAGCATCGGGTCACCACCCTGGCCGTAATGGCCGAGATAGCCAGCAAACAGGCAGAAAGCGGCAAGCAAGGTCGCCGCGATGCGGGTCTGGAAGCCGACCAGAATGGCTGCTCCGCCAATGAGTTCGAACAGGCCGACACTCCAGGCGGCAAGCCGTGGCGAGGGTAGGCCGAGGCTGATGAAATAATCCGTCGCACCGCCGATGTCGCCAAGCGTCTGGATGCCGGCAGGGACAAACAAAGCCGCCAGCAAAAGCCGGGACAGAAATAGCAGAAGATTCGCTCGCATGGCGTGCCTCCGACCAGAGATGCCGCTGACGCAGTCTACATCGGTTGCGGAACGCTCCGATAAAGAAAAAGGGCGTGGAGTTCATCCACGCCCTTTCGTTTGTGCTTAGAGCGATGGAAACGCTCTAAGTTTTGTTTTCGCCGCATTCTGTAGCCCAGTGATCCTACTTGGCTACACAATGCTCTGGCGGATCGATCAGCCGCGGCGGCCGTCGATCGAATAAGCGCCGGCGCCAATCAGGGCGAGCAGCAGGAAACCGCCGGTGATGGCGAGGTTCTTCTGCAGCATCAGCGGATTGATTTCCTGCGAGAAGTCGAGATGTGCGACCGCGGTGGCAGCCAAGGTGAAGATGGCGAGCACGATCGCGGCGATGCGTGTCTTGAAGCCGACCAGAATGGCCAAGCCGCCAAGCAGTTCGACCAAGCCGATGAGGACCGTGGTCGCAGTCGGAGCGGGCAGGCCGAGGCTGGCGAACCAGCCGGCGGTGCCGGCGATGGCGGTCAGTTTGCCGTAGCCGGCGAGAATGAACAGGATGGACAGGAAAATGCGGCTGACGAGAATGACGCCCGAAGCATTTGAGGTAACGCCGGAAGTGGCGGATGAGTTGACGGACAATGTACCCTCCAATGGCAAGCGTCCCCCCAGGAACGCAACACCAGCAAGGTAACGCACTTTCACCGTTCACTAAAGACGGCTGTCCGGCAACACATCGTTCACTGGTTGGCCCGCGTCCCCGGTGTTATCCAGGGTGCGTCATGTCCTCCGGCTTCACCAGGCGATCGAAGTCGGCGTCGCTGACATAGCCGCCGCCAACAGCTTCCTCGCGCAGCGTGGTGCCGTTCTTGTGCGCGGTCTTGGCGATCTTGGCGGCATTGTCGTAGCCGATCGTTGGCGCGAGCGCGGTGACCAGCATCAGCGAGCGTTCGAGCGCCGCCTTGATGTTGTCTTCGCGGGCTTCGATGCCGACCACGCAATTGTCGGTGAACGAGACAGCCGCATCGGACAGCAACTGCACGGATTGCAGGAAATTGTAGGCCATCAGCGGGTTGTAGACGTTGAGCTCGAAATGGCCCTGGCTGCCGGCAAAGGTGAGGGCGGCATTGTTGCCGAATACCTGCACGCAGACCTGCGTCAGTGCCTCGCACTGGGTCGGATTGACCTTGCCCGGCATGATCGACGAGCCAGGTTCATTTTCCGGCAGTGACAATTCACCGAGGCCCGAGCGCGGGCCGGAGCCGAGGAAGCGGATATCATTGGCGATCTTGAACAGCGCGGCAGCAGTCGCGTTGATGGCGCCGTGAGAGAACACCATGGAATCGTGAGCGGCGAGCGCCTCGAACTTGTTCGGAGCCGATGTGAACGCGATGCCGGTGATCTTGGCGATGTTGGCCGCGACCTTTTCGGCAAAACCGATCGGCGCGTTGAGGCCGGTGCCGACGGCGGTGCCGCCCTGCGCCAGTTCCTGCAGGCCCGGCAGGGTCAGTTCGATGCGCTTGATGGAGGAGGCGATCTGCGCTGCATAGCCGCCGAATTCCTGGCCGAGCGTCAGCGGCGTGGCGTCCTGCGTATGGGTACGGCCGATCTTGACGATGTGATCGAAGGCCTTGGCCTTGGAATCCAGCGCGGCATGCAGATGCTTCAGGGCCGGCAGAAGGTCGTGCACGATGCGTTCTGCGCAGGCGATATGCATGGCCGTCGGATAGGTGTCGTTCGACGACTGGCTCATGTTGACGTGATCGTTCGGGTGCACCGGCTTCTTGGAGCCCATCGTTCCACCGAGCAGTTCGATTGCCCGGTTGGAGATCACCTCATTGGCGTTCATGTTGGACTGCGTGCCCGAGCCGGTCTGCCAGACGACGAGCGGGAAATGCTCGTCGAGTTTGCCGTCGATCACTTCCTGCGCGGCTTCGATGATGGTCTTGCCGAGCGCCGGGTCGAGGCGTCCCAGTTCCATATTGGCTTCTGCTGCCGCGCGCTTGACGATGCCGAGCGCCCGCACCACCGAAAGCGGCTGCTTTTCCCAGCCGATCTTGAAATTGCCGAGCGAGCGCTGCGCCTGTGCACCCCAGTAACGATCGCTGGCCACTTCGATCGGGCCGAACGTATCGGTTTCGGTTCTGGTCTTTTCAGCGCTCACGGCCTCACTCCAATCTGATGCGGTGGCAAGGGCCTATCGCGTTGCACAATACGCTTCAAGCGAAGAATGCGCGGCGTCCGAAACCAAATCGGTTGAAGGAGATGCGGTCAAACCTGCTGGTGACACGGCAGAAGCCGTCAGGGTGTCCGAACACCGATTTGGCGGTGTTCCAAGCCAGTGCTGCAACAATCGCTGTCGGTCACAACCAGGCCTATGCTGGGCGGCGGCCGGCCGAGGGCAGGCTGGGGAACTGGACGAGAGCGGGAGTGGCGTGCTGAACTGGCGATGTCATGGCCAACCAGCTCACATTTCCATTTTCACGGCGTCGCTTGCTTGCCGGTATGGGGGCCATGGCCGCCGGTGGGCTCGTGCCCGGCCTGGTCCATGGCCGGTCGTCGGCGCCTGCCGACGCGACGTTCCTGTTCATCGCCGATATCCATGCCTGTCGCATGGCAAGCGGATTGAGTCCCAATTGCCAGCAGGAAGGCAAGACCGATGCCGCGCTGCTGCGCCATATCGCCGTACTGAACGGCATCGGTGACAAGCTGTGGCCGGCAGAGATCGCTGGCGTCGCCACCAATCTGCATTCGGCCGGCAGCGCGATCGGTACTCCGCTCGGTGTCGTCGTTGGCGGCGACATGACCGACGATGGCGGCGGCCAGGTGACGCAGCCCAGCGAGGGCACCCAGCTTCTCCAGTTCAGCCAGCGCTACCAGGAAGGGATCGGACCGGACCGTGTGCATGTGCCGGTCTATGTCGGCCTCGGCAATCACGATCTCGACCAGAATGGTCCACCGCCGCATATCGACTGGTATCGACGTGAATTGCGCGATTATGTCGAGGTCAATCATCGCTCCGGGGTGTTCTTCAAACCACCGGTGCCGGTCGCGGACTATGATGTCGCTTCCGATTGCTATTCCTGGGATTGGGGAGGGCTGCACCTGGTGCAGTTGCACCGTTTCGCCGGCGATACGGCCTTTGGTGCCGAAAGCAGTCTGCCCTGGCTGAAGCAAAACCTGGCAGCAAATGCGGCCGGCGGGCGGCCAGTGGTGCTGTTCCAGCATTATGGCTGGGACAGCTTTTCAACGGAGCGATGGGATCCGCAGAAATCCACCTTCGACGACGATGGTTCCGGCGCGCCGCATTGGTGGAATGATGCAGATCGGGAAGCGTTGTTGGCGGTGCTCAAGGGATACAACGTCGTTGCGGTCTTCCACGGCCATCAGCACGAGACCCCAATGATCTACCAGCGGGATGCCCTCGACATCGTCAAACCGAAAGCGGCCTATTTGGGCGGCTTCGCTCTGGCCCGCGTCACCAACGACGGCATGGATGTGGTGCTGGGCGAGGCGAGCGGCGATGATGGTGGCGTTGTCTTCACCAACGCGCTGGCGCGCCGCTGGAAGAGTTGACAGCGGATCTGGCGGTTCGTTTGGGCGACACAGGCTGCTCTGCCATGATTGGGCCGGCAGCGCTCCATCATTTCATCATAAAGCCCTGCCACCTCATCATCGCGCCGATGCTGGTGCGATGACGGCTGTTTTGCTTGCCGGCTCGCACCCCGCTGAGGCTTTCCAACCCGGATCCGACCGCATGCGCATCCTTATGCTGGAGGACGACAAGAAGACGGCGGCCTTCGTTGCCAAGGGACTGAGCGAGGCCGGCCATGTCTGCGATCAACTCGCAGATGGCCGCGACGCGCTGTTCCAGGCGACGCGCGAAGCCTATGACGTCTTCGTCGTCGACCGGATGACGCCTGGGCTTGATGGGCTTTCCGTCGTGAAATCACTGCGGGCCGCCGGTGTCATGACCCCGGCCATTTTTCTCACTTCCGTCGGAGGTGTCGACGACCGGGTCGAGGGACTGCAAGCCGGCGCTGACGACTATCTGGTCAAACCTTTCGCCTTCTCGGAACTTCTGGCGCGCCTGCAGGCGCTTGGTCGCCGGCCGCCCGTGCAGGAGCAGAAGACGGTGCTCAAGGTCGCCGATCTCGAGATGGACCTGGTCAGGCGCCATGTGGCGCGGCGGGGGCAACCGATCGACCTGCAGCCGCGCGAGTTCCGGTTGCTGGAGGTGCTGATGCGGGGCGAGGGCAGGGTGATCACTCGCACCATGCTCCTGGAGCGGGTCTGGGATTTCCATTTCGATCCCAAGACCAGCGTGGTCGAAACCCATATCAGCAGGCTGCGCGCCAAGATCGACCGCCCCTTTACGGTGCCGCTGCTTCATACCGTCCGGAACACCGGCTACAGCCTCCATGCGTCCCATTGAGAGCCTGCTGCGCTCGACGCCGTTCCGGCTGGCGCTGGCCTTTTCGGCCTTTGTCATCCTCGCCTTCCTGCTGACCGGCGGCATCGTCTACCAGACGATGAGCGCGAACCTGGATCGGCGCCTCGACGACTCTGTCCGGCAAGCCTACTCGATGATCGCGACGACCTACGCCGAGAGCGACGTCGACGACCTCATCATCGCTGTGAACAGTCACGCCGTGGGCAATTCCGGCAATGACCAGCTGATCTCGCTGACGGGGGCGCAAGGCGAAAGCTTGGCCGGCAATCTTTCGGCGATCGACCTGCCCGAGGGGTTCGCCATCGTACCCGAAGGCACCCCCGGTTTCCCCGAGACGTCACCGTACAGGGCCTATTCCGGCAAGGTCGGCTCCACCAATCTCACCGTCGCGCAGAGTTTCAAGGAGACGGAAGAACTGGAAAGCCTGCTCCTGGCGAGCTTTGTCTGGGCGGCCATGATTGTCGCCGGCCTCGCCATTGCCGGCGGCGCATTCCTGGCATCCCGCGTCCAGCGCCGGCTGGACGCGATCGGTGATACGATGGTGGCTGTCTCGCAAGGCGAGCTTGAGGCACGCATCCCACAACTCGGCCGCGACGACGACATCGATGCCGTCTCGATCCAGATCAATGCCGCACTCGACCGGCTCGGTTCGCTGGTCGAAGGCATGCGACAGGTCAGCAGTGATATCGCCCACGACCTGAAAACGCCTCTCAACCGCCTGCACATGATCCTGGATGGTGCTGCCGGCAAGGCTGACAAGCGCGAGGACATCTCAGAAGACCTTGCCGAAGCCCGCGCCGAGAGCACACAGATCAACGAGACTTTCGACGCCCTGCTGCGTATCGCCCAGATCGAGGCGGGCGCCCGCAAGGCGCGTTTCGTACAGCTCGACCTTGCCGAGGTGATGGCATCGGTGGCGGACATCTATGCCGAAGTCGCCGCGGATGATGGCAAGACACTGCTCGTTACGCGTTGCGAAGCCGGAGCCACGATCACAGGAGATCGCGAACTGCTGACGCAGCTTTTCGCAAACCTGATCGAGAATGCCATTCGCCATACGCCGCAAGGTACGCGGATCGAAATTTCGGTAAGCAGACATGGGGACGGGCTGGTCGCCGAGGTCCGGGATGACGGTCCGGGAATTCCCGGCGAGGAAAAAGAGAAGGTTTTCCGGCGCCTCTACCGCCTGGACAAGAGCCGCTCGACCCCCGGAACGGGTCTCGGCCTGAGCCTGGTCAAGGCGGTCGCCGAATTGCACGGCGCTGCGGTTTCAATACAGCAACGAAATCCTGGTGTGGCAGCCGTCGTGATTTTCCCGGCGCTCACGGCTCAGAGCATTTTGTAGCCAAGTTGAATCACTTGGCGTTACAAAAAATGCGGCGAAAACAAACTTAGAAAAACGGGAACGCTCTATTTGCCGCTCCGATAGTCAGCCAGCACGGCATTGATGACGCGCTCCGACGTTCGGATTTCCTCGGCGCTGCGGCCGATCTGGCCGGAAACCGTGATCATCGCCTTCCACAAGGTCCAGGCCCGGCCGCGCGCCCAGGTGCCGGCATCAAGGGGCAGGGCGGTGCGGAAGGCGTCGCGGCTGGTGGTCTCGAACAGCGTCCAGGCAATCGCCAGATCGCAAGCCGGATCGCCGACCGCCGAACTGCCGAAGTCGATGACAGCGCAAAGCTTGCCGTCCATCACCAGCAGATTGCCCCAGGCGATATCGCCATGCACCCAGACCGCCGCATGCTGCCATTCAGAGGCAAGGGCTTCTTCCCAGATCGCATGCGCCGTCTTCGTATCGATCCGGCCTTCGAGCAGGCGAAGTGCTTCTCGCGTCTGGTCGTCATAGACGGTGAGCGAACCGCCGCGAAAATAGTTCTGCTGCCCGGCTGGCGGCCCGTCGGAAGCATCGATCCGGTGCAGTGCAGCGAGGAAGGCAGCCAGGTCGCCGGCGAATTCGTCGAGATTGCCGATGCGCCCGTTCGTTGCGGTATCTCCTTCCAGCCATTCATAGACGGACCATGGCCAGGGATAACCCGCGCCCGGCTTGCCCAGGGCAAGTGGTGCCGGGATCGGCAGGGGCAGATGCGGGGCCAGTTTCGGCAGCCAATGCTGTTCGCGGGTCACCTGCGCCGCATAGCCAGCGGCACTCGGCAGCCGCACGCTCATGTCATCGCCCAGAAGGAAGGTGCGGTTGTCCCATCCGCCGGGCTCGACCTTGCGGATCGGCAGATGTGCCCATTGCGGAAACTGGCTATCGATCAGCCGGCGTACAAGTGTCGTATCAATCTCGACCGTGATTTCGGATGTGTTCGACATGGCTATCCTCGGTGCGTGCTGGCAGCCTCGCGAAAGAAGAAAGGGCGACATTTCTGCCGCCCTTTCCCGGATATTGCCTGAGAAGGGCAGCCGTAGACGGATTTCGTTAAAAAACCATATCTTTGCCGGGACTTACCCGCGGATCGTGAAAATTGTCCCGATGTCGGGAGTGCCAAAATCCGCGACAGAAAACGACTTTGACAAAGAAAAGGGCGGCATTGCTGCCGCCCTTCACAAGCTTGAGCCGGTTGGCTGGACTTAGAAGTCCATGCCGCCCATGCCGCCCATGCCGCCAGGCATAGCCGGAGCCGGAGAATCCTTCTTCGGAGCTTCGGCGATCATGGCCTCGGTGGTGACCAGCAGGCCGGCAACCGAAGCAGCGTCCTGCAGAGCGGTACGGACAACCTTGACCGGATCGACGATACCGAAGGCGATCATGTCGCCGTATTCGCCGGTCTGGGCGTTGTAGCCGTAGGTCGCGCCCTTGTTCTCGAGCACCTTGCCGGCGACGATCGAAGCTTCAGCGCCTGCATTCGCGGCGATCTGACGGATCGGAGCCTGAAGGGCGCGACGGACGATCGCGATGCCAGCAGCCTGGTCGGCATTGATGCCGGCCGACTTGATGGCCTGGGTAGCGCGCAGCAGGGCGACGCCGCCACCAGCAACGATGCCTTCTTCCA
The DNA here is from genome assembly GCF_058790995.1 of Mesorhizobium sp. EU05-FHT14A09. NCBI lineage: Bacteria > Pseudomonadati > Pseudomonadota > Alphaproteobacteria > Hyphomicrobiales > Phyllobacteriaceae > Mesorhizobium > Mesorhizobium sp. EU05-FHT14A09. The sequence continues at coordinate 371,831 of NZ_JBYTDF010000002.1, read as the reverse complement.
CCGCAGCGCGGGTGGCGTTCAGGGCGTCGTCAACGCGGTCCTTCTTTTCCTTCACTTCCACTTCGGTCGCACCGCCGACGCGGATGACGGCAACGCCGCCAGCCAGCTTGGCAAGACGCTCCTGGAGCTTCTCACGGTCGTAGTCCGAAGAGGTTTCTTCGATCTGCTGCTTGATCTGGGCAACGCGGCCCTGGATCTCGGCCTTCTTGCCGGCGCCGTCGACGATCGTGGTGTTCTCCTTCTCGATGCGGACCTTCTTGGCCCGGCCGAGCATGTTGAGCGTCACGCTTTCGAGCTTGATGCCGAGGTCTTCCGAGATGACCTGGCCACCGGTGAGGATAGCGATGTCTTCCAGCATGGCCTTACGGCGGTCGCCGAAGCCCGGAGCCTTGACGGCAGCGATCTTCAGGCCACCACGCAGCTTGTTGACGACCAGCGTGGCCAGAGCCTCGCCTTCGACGTCTTCCGAGATGATAAGGAGCGGCTTGGAGGTCTGCACGACGGCTTCGAGAACCGGGAGCATGGCCTGCAGGTTGGACAGCTTCTTCTCGTGCAGGAGGATGTAGGCGTCCTCGAGCTCGGCGATCATCTTGTCCGGGTTGGTGATGAAGTACGGCGACAGGTAGCCGCGGTCGAACTGCATGCCTTCGACGACTTCCAGCTCGGTCTCGGCGGTCTTGGCTTCTTCAACCGTGATGACGCCTTCGTTGCCGACCTTCTGCATCGCCTCAGCGATCATCTTGCCGACCGACTCGTCGCCGTTGGCCGAGATGGTGCCGACCTGAGCAACTTCCTCGGAGGTCTTGATCTTCTTCGCAGCCTTGCCGAGGGCGGCAACAACTTCGATGACGGCGAGGTCGATGCCGCGCTTCAAGTCCATCGGGTTCATGCCGGCGGCCACCGACTTGGCGCCTTCCTGCACGATCGCCTGGGCGAGAACCGTTGCGGTCGTGGTGCCATCGCCGGCGATGTCGTTGGTCTTCGAAGCGACTTCGCGGACCATCTGGGCGCCCATGTTCTCGAACTTGTCCTCAAGTTCGATTTCCTTGGCGACGGTGACGCCGTCCTTGGTGATGCGCGGTGCGCCGAACGACTTGTCGATGACGACGTTGCGGCCCTTCGGGCCGAGGGTAACCTTCACCGCGTCGGCGAGGATGTTGACGCCGCGCAGCATGCGCTCGCGGGCATCACGGGAGAATTTTACTTCTTTAGCAGCCATTTTTTACTCCTGGGCTTAAGCGCCCGAAATCAAGATTGGATGGTGCGGATGACTTCGGTGATCAGCCGATAATGCCCATGATGTCGGATTCCTTCATGATCAGAAGGTCTTCGCCATTGAGCTTCACTTCGGTGCCGGACCACTTGCCGAACAGAACGCGATCGCCAGCCTTGACGTCCAGCGGGACCAGCTTGCCGGCCTCGTCACGAGCGCCCGAGCCGACGGCGATGACTTCGCCTTCCTGCGGCTTTTCCTTGGCGGTGTCGGGGATGATGATCCCGCCAGCCGTCTTTTCTTCGGATTCAACCCGGCGAACGACCACGCGGTCATGAAGCGGGCGGAACTTCGACTTTGCCATTTGATTTCCTCGGTGCGAAAGGTGAGAAAGAATTTCCTCCGTCCGGCCCTGCCGGACCTTCGGTTAGCACTCGCCGTTGGTGAGTGCTAACGTGCCGGTGAGATAATCCTGCCTTGGAGGAGAGTCAAGGCGCGGCGCGGCATCTGGCCGCATGAAATCGGCGTTTTATCCTAGCCGCGGTCCTTCCTGGAGGAAGCATGCCTGCCGCAGCTGATCCAGGACGAACAAATGTGCTAATCTCATAGGTTCATGAACGGCGGATGATGGCCATGCTCAAGCCGGACCAGGTTTTCGCGGGTTCGATACCGGAAAACTACGATCGCTATATGGTACCGTTGATTTTCGCGCCTTACGCGGCGGATATTGCCCGCCGCGCGGTGTCCCTTTCACCGAGCGCCGTTTTGGAAATCGCTGCCGGCACAGGTGTCGTCACCCGGGCGCTGGCACCGGGCTTGCCTCCCGGCGCAACCTATGTCGTGACGGACCTCAATCAGCCCATGCTGGACTATGCCGCCTCCAGGCAAGCGCCCGACGGCCGCATCACATGGCGACAGGCGGACGCGATGGCGTTGCCGTTCGAGGATGCGGCGTTCGATCTGGTGTGCTGTCAGTTTGGGGCGATGTTCTTTCCCGACCGCATAGTGGCCTATGGTGAAGCGAAACGGGTGCTGAAGCCCGGTGGGCATTTCCTGTTCAACGTATGGGATCGCATCCAGGAGAACGTCTTCGCCAATGACGTGACGGATGCTCTTGCGCGGGTTTTTCCAGATGATCCGCCGCGCTTCCTGGCGCGCACGCCGCACGGCTATCATGACTGGGAACTGATCCGCCGTGACCTTGAGAATGCAGGGTTCTCCCGCGTGGAGATCGATACGAGAGCCGAACAGAGCCGCGCATCCTCGCCAATGGTACCGGCTGTCGCCTACTGCAAGGGCACCGTGCTGAGGACCGAGATCGAGGCCAGGGAGGCCGGCAGGCTGGACGCTGCAACCGACTACGTTGCGAAAGCGCTCGCGGAAAAGCATGGACAGGGCGAGGTCACCGCCAAGATCCAGGCTCATGTCATCGTGGCCAGGAACTGACTTGAGTCACAGCACATCGGCCTGACGAACAGGCTTCGCGTACCGGAGTCGACGCGGGGGTGCCTCTAATCAAAAAATGCGCGCAACTGGCCGTGGATGATCGACTTGTAGTCTTCGATCGTGCGTTTCCCTTCTGCCTCGTCTTGCGTCAGCGACAGCCGCACAACACCGCCGGCGAGTTGAAAGAACAGGAACACCAGACGCCGAAAGGCCTCGCGCCGCTCCGGCTTCAGCAGGTACACAAGCTGGTCGCAGAAAACATCAGCCTGATGGTGCGTCTCGGCGATATCGAGGTTCTGCAGAGCCTTGTCCGCCTGGATAGCGTTCTGCATATCCTGAATGGCGGGGTCTGCAGCGACGCGTTGAAAATAGTCATCAAGCATCCTGTCCGATGCCGCGATCATGCTCTCCAAGTCTTCAACGCCTGCGGCGATCTCCTGCTGTCGCGCGCGCGTTACTTCTGAAAAGCGCTCGTACAGTGTGGCCAGGATCGCCGATTTGTTCGGGAAGTAGTGATAGACGGTCGCGATCGGGCCACCGGCAAGCGCGCCGACCTCCTTCATGGTGACGGCATCTATGCCCTTTTCGCCAATCAGCCGCTTGGCGGTGGCGAGGATGGCGTCGATGCGCTCCCGGCTCCGCTCCTGTTTCGGCCGGCGCCGCAACTGCGGCCCTGCTGCACGCTTGACCTGTTTCATGAGCCGGCTGTCCACACTCCAACGCTTGCTGGCTGGCAAATCTGCATTGACAAGAAAGATGATAATGTATCAGTTTTCAAGATACTGATTGATTGTCAGCTTTTGGCTTGAGGCAACGGACGTTGGGAGGCGCCTGTGGACTCGACGAATTCCGCGCATGCTGGAGACGGGGACTGGCTGGTCGGAAATCCGACGCCACGACAGCTTGCCGCTGCGCTGTGGACCGGATCGGTCGGCCTGCTTGTCCTGGGTTTGCAGCCGGTTCTGCTCGGCGCACTGTTCACGCAGGGCCATGTCAGCGGCGACGAACTGGCCCTGGTGGCAACGGCGGAACTGATCACCATCGGTGTTGGCTCGGCCATCGTCGCAATGGCATTGCCGGCGCGCAACATGCGCGGGAAGAGCACCATTCTGCTTCTGCTCCTGGCGCTGGCCAATGTGTGGACTGCCTATGCGACAGGCGCGAACATGCTGATCGCGGCGCGCGCGGTGGCCGGCCTGGCCGAAGGCGGGCTCGTGGCGGTCGCCACCGAACTGATCGCGCGCTCGCGCAGGGCGGAGCGCATCGGCGGCTATTTCGTGTCGCTGCAGACCCTGGCGCAGTGTGTCCTGGCTTTGCTGCTCGCCCTTGTCGTCATCCCGGTCTATGGCGCGAGCGGTGGTTTTGTCACGCTGGCGGTGGTTTGTGTGCTGTCGCTGCTGGCCGCACGCGCCTTGGCGGACGACTATGCCGACCTGCCGAAAGACGAACATTTTTCAAATGTACTGACACCCGGTGCCATCACGGCGCTGCTTTCCATCTTCTGCTACTTCATGTTCTTCGGTTCGGTCTGGGCTTTCCTGGAACCGCTCGGTGCCCAGTACGGCATCGACGGCCGCACGGTCGGCCTGATCGTTTCTGCCAGCCTTGCCGCGCAAATCCTCGGCGCCATGACGGCAACCGTTTTCGAGGCACGCATCGATTATCGGCTTGCCATAGCCGGGGTCGGTATCGTTGCCGTGCTTGCATGCACGGTTCTGGCCAGCTGGCCGGCGTTGACTACCTTCTGGGCAACCGCGCTGGCGATGGGTTTCATCCTGCTCTTCATCGTTCCCTATCAGATCCGGCTGGCGATCACCTCTGACGAGACACGCACGGCAGCGCTTCTGGTGCCGGCGGCACAACTTTTCGGGCTGGCACTCGGGCCGGTCGCAGCCTCGATGCTGATCGATGATGGCGACTTCCGCGCCGTGCCGGAATTCGCGGCGGCCAGCGTTATCGCCTCCGTCGCTCTGCTCGGTCTCTTCGTCGCTCTGTCCCGCCGTCGCGCTGCCGCCTGAATCAAGGAAACCCATGAGCAACACCACGCGCTGGACGAACTGGTCGGGCTTCGTCGGGAGTTCGCCGCAACGGATCGTGACTCCTGAGAGCCTCGACGGTGTCATTGAGGCAGTGAAGACGGCGCCGGGACCTCTGCGCGTCGTCGGGGCAGGGCATTCGTTCACGCCGCTCGCCAGGACGGGTGGCACGATGCTGTCGCTGGAGAAGTTCGAAGGGCTGGTCTCGTATGACGTCGCCGCCAGTGTCGCACGCGTTCGCGCCGGCACCAGACTCGGTCCGTTGATGCGCCTCCTGCAGGCGATAGGCCAAGGCCTGCCCAACATGGGAGACATCGACAAGCAGGCCATCGGCGGGGCGCTCGGCACGGCGACGCATGGTTCGGGCCGTACGCTCGGTGCCTATCATACGCAACTGGAGGCGACGCAGTTCATCGACGGGCGCGGTGAGGTGCGGGAACTGACGCTGGCCAGGGATCGCGACGTGATCCACGCCACGGGCGTGGCGCTCGGAAGCTTCGGCGTGTTGACGGAAGTCGCGTTGAAGAACATCCCGACCTACAGGCTGCGCCGGCGCAAATGGGTGCTGCCGATAAAGGAGATGCTGGCGCAATTCGAGCCGATGATGGGCGCACACCGCTCGGCCGAGTTTTATTATGTTCCTTTCTCCGGCCATGCGCAGTTCATCGCAAGCGACCTGTCCGACAAGCCGGTAAGCCCACGGCCACCGGAAGAGGATGAAGAAGGGTTGGCCACATTGCGCAAGTTGCGCACCGGGCTGCGTTGGGCGCCATGGCTGCGCGGACTGATCATCCGTTCCGTCATGGCCAGGCTGCCGGCGGAGGATTACGTGCAGGATTGGCTCAACGTCTACGCCAGCGACCGTCTGACCCGCTTCAACGAGATGGAGTATCACCTGCCTTTCGAGGAAGGTCCGAAGGCATTGGCGGAAATCATCGCGTTGACCGAAAAGCGCTTTCCAGAGGTCTACTTCCCGATGGAGGTCCGTTCCGTCACCGCAGACGAATTCTGGCTGAGCCCGTTCTACAGGCGGCCGACCTGCTCGATTGCGATTCATCATGACGCGGCCAACGATCCGTTGCCTTTCATGAACGCGGCGGAGCCGATTTTCCGCAAATATGGCGGCCGCCCGCACTGGGGAAAGATGCACAGCCTGAAGGCCGCGGATTTCGAGGCGATCTATCCGCGCTGGAAGGACGCAATGGACGTGCGGCGCGACATCGATCCGCAAGGCCGTTTCGTTTCGCCCTACATGGCAGAACTGTTCGGGTTGACGTGATGGACGCCTATTTTCAAACGATGACGGCAGCACTGCGCGAGGCCGGGCTGTTCAAGCCTTGCCTGGTGTTGGATCGTGACCGGCTCGATGGCAATATTGCGTTGAGCAAGCGGAAGCTGGCGCCCGAGCTCGCGCTACGGCTGGTCGACAAGTCGCTGGCTTGCCTGCCGCTTCTTTCACACATTGCCGCGGCCCTCGGCTCATCGCGGTTCATGACCTTTCACCTGCCGATCAGCGCGGTCGTTCTAAAGGCCTTTCCAACAGCGGACCTGCTGCTCGGCAAGCCGATGCCGGTCGCCGCCGCCCGGCAGGTACTCGCGCGCAAGGACGATGAGTGGCGGCGGGTCTGCTGGCTCATCGATACGGAAGCGAGGCTGGAGCAGTATATGGTGATGGCGGAAACGCTGGGCTGTGAGCTGCGCATCGCCTTCGAGGTCGATATTGGCCTGCACCGCGGTGGCATAGCGGAACCGGCGGCACTGTCGCGGGTCTTGCAGCGGGTACGCCAACATCCCTTGCTGCGTTGCGAAGGCATCATGGGCTACGAAGCGCATGCACCACATATTCCAAACCTGTTCGGCGGGCCGGAGAAGGCGTTGGCGCAATCGGTCGCCGCATTCCAGGCTTTCGTGGCCTGCCTTGCACAAGTCGAGCGCCAGATCCTGAACACCGGCGGTTCGAAGACCGCGCTGTTGCACGGCGTGAAGACACAAGCGAATGAAGTGTCGATCGGTTCGGCATTCGTGCTGCCGAGCGACTTCGATACTGCCGGGCTGACCGGATTCAGGCCTGCAGCCTTCATCGCGACACCCGTGCTGAAGGTGGTCGAGGCGAGGTTGCCTGGACCGGCGCTGGTCGGCAAGGCGTTGCAGGCGCTTGGCCGGTTTCCACGTCGCGGCTGCTACATCTATGGCGGCAAGTGGATGGCGAAGCCGGTCTTTCCCGAAGGAGCACGGGAAGAAGCGATGCTTGGCCAGTCGTCGAACCAGCAGTTCATGGCCTTGCCGGACGATACGACGCTGCAGCAGGATGATTTCTTCTTTCTGCGTCCCACGCAGTCCGAGTTTGTCCTGCAGCAGTTCGGTTCCATTGCGGTGTTTTCGCAAGGCCGTATCGTCGAAGAATGGCCGGCTCTGCCGATGGGCTGAATCGACATCTTGCGAAAGCAACCTTGGGCTTGATCGTTGCTTCTGGCATCCATATACTTGACTAAGTCAACAATATGATTGACTGAGTCCATTGATGCCGTCGAGGTTCCCATGACTGCCTTTTCCAGCCCGAATGACGAGCAAGTTGCCTGCGTGCGCGCCTTCAACCGCTTTTACACGCGCCAGATCGGCCTGTTGGAGGAGGTTCTGCTGAAGAGCCCGTTTTCGCTGAGCGAAGCGCGGGTCCTGTTCGATCTTGCCCAGCGAGACGGCCAGAGTGCTGCCGAGTTAGGACGCGAGCTCGGGCTCGATGCCGGCTATCTCAGCCGTATGCTGAAGAAGTTCGAGGAGCGTGGCCTGGTGCAGCGCCAGGCACAGGCCGACGATGCCAGGCAATCGGCAATCGCGCTGACCGATGCGGGCAGGCAGACATTTGCCGACCTGGATGAAGCCTCGAACAATGAAGTCGGCGCCATGCTGGACCGGTTGCCGGCCGAACGGCGCGAAACGCTGGTCACGGCGATGATGACGGTCATGCGGCTGCTGGGCGATCAGACCGAGCCCAAGGTGCCTTACATCCTGCGGCCGCTGCAGACCGGAGATATCGGCTGGATCGCGCATCGGCAGGGGCTGCTCTACGCGCAGGAATATGGCTGGGACGAAAGCTATGAGGCGCTGGTCGCCGAAATCCTCGTCAGCTTTGTCAGATCCTACGATCCGAAAAAGGAACGCGCCTGGGTTGCGGAGCGCAATGGTGAGGTGGTGGGTTCGATTTTTGCCGTGCATCAATCCGACGAGGTGGCGAAACTCAGATTGCTTTATGTCGAGCCGTCCGCGCGCGGACTTGGCATCGGCAAGCGGCTGGTGGACGAATGCATCGCCTTCGCCCGCTCGCGCGGCTACAAGACGCTGACGCTGTGGACCAACGACATCCTGATTGCAGCACGACGCATCTATCAGACGGCAGGTTTCAAGCTGGCCAAGGAGGAACGCCACACGTCGTTCGGCAAGGAGCTGGTCGGCCAGATCTGGAACCTCGAACTTTAGGTTTGGCCGCTCTTCGATCGGCGTTGGCACGCGCGATCGCAACATTGTTCCGTTCTTGTCCGGCAGTACGCACGACCATGCCTGCACCGATCATGCGCAAGGCATCGGTTTGCTTTTCCTGGTCGAACCGACACGCGACACTTCGAGCATTCGATGCGGTCGAGCTGGAGGTGAGTGATGGCGTTCCGTTTCAAGGATGTTTTCGACAATACGCAAAGCGCGCTGGGTGCTGACGCGAGCCAGGCGGGCGTGACCTTCCAGGCGCGTTCGCAGCTCGCCGACGGGTTCCGCTCGAATGTGGCGATCCGCCAGTTCAGCGTCGGTGTCGACGAGCCGCCGGCGCTGGCCGGCCAGGATACGGCGCCGAATCCGGTCGAGTATATTCTGGCGGCACTCGGTTCTTGCCAGGAGATCACCTACCGCCTCTATGCCGACGCCCTTGGCATTCCGCTCAACGGCGTGTCGGTACAACTGAGCGGCGAGATCGACCTGCGCGGCTTCTTCAATGTCGATCCGCAGGTTCGGCCGGGCTATCAACGCATCAATGCCGAGGTCTTCATCGACAGTCCAGCGCCGGAAGCCGACATCGCCCGGCTCAAGGAAACCGTCGACCGCCATTGTCCGGTGCTCGACATCCTGCGCAATCCGACGCTGGTAGAGCTGCAACTCACCACAACGGTGCGGCAGGTGGCGGCAGAGTAGCGCAAGCGCTTACCCACCCTTGCCGTCTCGCCTTAGGGCGCCGCGCGTCCTTTCGGACGCGCAAAGGTGGCTCTAACTTTTTTGATTTGGCGCATGACGGGTGACGCGTGTCACCCCGGGGTGACGCATGCCCCCATTTCCGAAAATCGATTCCGATTTTCGGGGTCAGACGCAAGTCCAGTTTGAAGATTGTCAGGGTCGAACCGTCAGGTTCGGCCCGTTTTGTCATGCCGTCATGGCCTGCGTCCCTGTCAGGATGCTGAGGCGCCGGCGCATGGCTGCCATGCAAATTTGCCGGTTCACGTTTTTTGTGACCGGCTTGAATAGTAAGCATGCTCATTATATATCGCGCTCATGACTTCGAACACGGAACATACACTTGGCTTCCTGGTCCACACCGTGGGCCGGCTGCTGCGCAAGCGCCTGGAGCAGATGGCGATCGATACACGCCTGTCGCCGGCGCAATGGCGGCTGCTGTTCTGGGTCGCCAAGGACGAAGGCACGACCCAGGCCCGCATCGCCGAATATCTTGAAATCGAGCCGATCAGCGTTTCGCGCATGCTCGATCGCATGGAGCAGGGCGGTTGGGTCGAGCGCCGCGCCGATGCCGCGGATCGCCGTGTCCGCGCGATCTTCCTGACCGAGCTCGGACGGGAAGCCTTTTTCTACGTGAAGAGTTTTGTCGGCGAGGTCACCGAAGAGGCATTCGCCGGCGTTTCGAAGTCCGACCAGAAGATCATCATGCAGGGGCTCGAGAGGGTCATCGAGAACCTGAACAACAGCATAACGTCCTCCCAAGACGTTGAAGACGGCACCGAAGCCAAGACCTTAGAAAGTGCACCCCAATGAACGCCGTGTCCAAGATCGATGAGAAAGATGCTGCCAAGCTCGAGGTGGAACAGCCGGCCCCGGTTGCCCAGCCGGCGATAGCAGCGCCGCCTCCGGTGGAAACGCTGGCGGTGCCGCAGAAGAAGAAGTCCCGTGGACTGCGCTTCTTCCTGATGGTTTCCGTGCCGCTGATCCTGGTGGCTGCCGGCGGATATTACTGGGTGACCGGTGGCCGCTACGAAGAGACCGAAAACGCCAATCTGCAACAGGCGACGCTTTCCATTGCGGCCAATGTTCCCGGGCGTATCGTCGAGGTGAACGTTGCCGACAACAAGCCGGTCAAGAAGGGTGACGTGCTGTTCGCCATCGATCCGCAGCCCTACAAGATCGCCCTTGCGCAGGCGGATGCCGCGGTTGCCAATGCACGGCTTGGTGTCGAGCAACTGCGTTCCGCCTACAGGCAGGCCCAGGCCAAGCAATTGTCGGCGTCGAGCGAAGTCACCTATGCCCAGTCGCAATATGACCGGGCCGTGGACCTGGTGAAGAAGGGCATCAACCCGCAATCAACCCTCGACCAGACCCGCAACGACCTCGACAAGGCCAAGCAGGATCTCTCTGTCGCGGTCCAGGGCATCGACAGCGCCAAGGCTGCCCTTGATGGCAATCCCGAGATCGTCACCGACCAGCATCCGACGGTGCTGGCAGCACTTGCCGCGCGCGACAAGGCTGCCTTCGACCTCTCCCAGGCGACCGTGACAGCGCCGGATGATGGTGTTGCCTACAAGGCAGCGTCGTTCCGTATCGGCCAGTATGTCGGCGTCGGCACGCCGCTGTTCGCGCTGGTCGAGACCGGCGACACCTGGATCGATGCCAACTTCAAGGAAACGCAGCTGACACGCATGAAGCCGGGCCAGAAGGCCGAGGTCGTGCTCGATACCTATCCGGACAAGACCTTCGAGGCGAGGGTCGAGGCGATCGGGGCCGGCACCGGCGCACAGTTTTCGCTACTGCCGGCGCAGAATGCCACCGGCAACTGGGTCAAGGTCACGCAGCGTATCCCCGTGCGCCTGCTGCTCGACGACAAGGATGCCGAGCTCGCACTGCGTGCCGGCATGAGCGCTTCCGTCACCGTCGACACCGGTGTCTCGCGCGGCTTCGGTGGTCTGTTCGGCAAGGCTTTCGCGGGCGAGGTCAAGTAAGTCTGCTCTGCCGGGTGCATTTTTGACGAGGAGAATTGGTTTGCCGGCGTGACAGGTGATGCAGGCTGATGCGGTGCGCCGCTGTCCAGCCGAACCATCCGTCGCCACCCGCACAGAGTTTCCGGGCGGCAGGCACCACGAAGCGGGCGCCGGCCGTTAAACCCCCAAAACGGCTGGCATCATCCCGAGTTGGGTCGCCTGCCGCCCGGAAAGCCTGCAGGTCGCCGAGCATTCCGTATTGGACGATATTGCCATGAGCGCAGATCAAACCTTTCGCGAAGTCCCGAACCGCGGGCTGGCCACCGTCGCCATCATGGCCGCGACGGTCATGCAGGTGCTCGACACCACGATCGCCAACGTCGCCCTGCCGTCGATGTCTGGCGACCTCGGCGCTTCGCCCGATACCATCAACTGGGTGCTGACCTCCTACATCGTCGCCGCGGCGATCGTGACGCCGATGACCGGCTGGCTGTCCGACAAGTTCGGGCGCAAGGAGTTGTTCCTCGGTTCTGTCGTGGGCTTCGTCGCCTTTTCGCTGCTGTGCGGAATCGCCTGGAGCCTGGAGACGATGGTGCTGTTCCGCTTGATGCAAGGTGTGTTCGGTGCATCCATCGTGCCGTTGTCGCAACTGTTCCTGATGGACATCAATCCCAAGGAACGGCGCGGGCAAGCGATGGCGATTTGGGGGGCGGGCATCATGGTCGGCCCCGTGGTTGGGCCGACGTTGGGCGGCTGGCTGACCGACAGCTACAACTGGCGCTGGGTGTTCCTGATCAACCTGCCTGTCGGCATCATCGCCTTCCTCGGCATGGCGGCGTTCCTGCCCAGCATCCCGAAGCGCGTGCGCGGCTTCGACTTCTTCGGCTTTGCGATGTTGTCGCTGGGCGTCGGCTCGCTGCAGTTGATGCTCGACCGCGGGCCGGACGCCGACTGGTTTTCGTCCACCGAAATCTGGATCGAGACGGGACTGGCGCTGATCGGCTTCTGGGTGTTCATCGTCCACACGATCACGGCTGAGCGGCCATTCATCGATGCCAAGATCTTCCGCGATCGAAATTTCGCGGCGGCGCTGGTGTTCATCTTCATCATCGGCGTCATCCTGCTCGCCGGCATGGCGCTGCTGCCGCCGATGCTGTCGGCCATCTTTGGCTATCCGACGGTGACGACGGGCATGGTGATGGCACCGCGCGGCGTCGGCACGATGATCTCGATGCTGGCAGTTGGACGCCTGATGAAAATGATCGATCCGAAGAAGCTGATCTTCGTCGGCATGCTGCTGACCGCCTATTCATTTTACATGATGTCGGCCTTCACGCCGCAGATGGATGCATGGCCGATCGTGACATCGGGTATCGTCCAGGGCCTGGGGCTTGGCCTGGTGTTCGTGCCGATCTCGACCATGGCGTTTTCGACGCTCAACCCGGCCAACCTGCCGGATGCGACATCGTTGTTCACGCTGGTGCGCAACATCGGCTCGTCGATCGGCATCTCGGCCTTCACGGCGGTGCTGACGCAGAACACGCAGATCAATCACGTCGAGCTGTCGACCTTCATCAACCCGTTCAATCCGAATTTGTGGCTTGCCAATCCCTCGGCGGCGCTGGGTGACCGTACCGCGCTCGCGCAGGTTGACGGTCTGGTCAATATCCAGGCGCAGATGATTTCCTATGTCTCGGACTTCAAGCTGATGGCCCTGGTCACGGCCTGTGCAATCCCGTTGCTGTTGCTGCTGAGATCACCGAAGCAGGCGCCTGCGGGCGGTGCGCCGGCGGTGCATATGGAGTGAGGCAGTAGGCAGTAGGGGATAGGCTGTCAGTTGCCTACTGCCTACTCTGCTATTTCCCCAGCACCAACGCCCAATAGCGCCAGTCCGGTCGCTTGGCGTCCGCGACATAGGCGAGGCCGAAGCGCGTGAAGCGCGGGTCGAGCATGTTGCGCCGGTGTGGCTGCGAGTTCATCCACATGTCGAACAGGCGGTTGAGGTCCATGCGGCCCTGCGCGATGTTTTCGGCGGCCGCCCCCTCGATGCCGTTGTCGGACACGCGCGATGCGAAATCCTTGCCCCAGCCGGTGGTGTGCTCCATGCGCCCGGCGCCGGCCATGTAGCGCGCCTGTTGCAGGGCGGCCTGCTCCAGTTGCGAGTCCGGCGTCATCGTGGACAGTCCTGCGCTGGAGCGGATCTTGCCGACCAGCCCGGAAGCCGACGACGAGGCGCCGCCACCTTCGCCCGTCATGCGCGTCGTGCCACAGCCGGCGAGCGCGACAAGCAGCCCGGAGCCGGTGAGTGCCAGGAAGGCGCGGCGCTGAATTGCGGAAGTGCCACCGACGGTGGGTGAAAGAGCGGATGAAGAAACCATTCGACTTTCCATAACAGTGATCATGGCTTTTAGCAGGCAATGCGTGTCCGGCCTCAACAATCTGTGATGGCGGCGGCGCGACAATAGGAACGAAAACTGTTAGTCTCCCGTCGTTCATTGAGTGGCAGCCAGGAGCGGCCATCCCGCCGATGACCGCCCTCCAACCCGACGGGAGGAAGGTAATGGCCGATTTTCACGTCATGGCAGGTGCGCACGGGCTCGAATTGCCGATCGTGCGCCGCATCACCATCTCGGATCTTTTCGATGCACTGAAGCGCGGCGCCGAGGATTTTTGGGCCAAGCCGTCGCACTACGTCTTTCTCGGCCTGATCTATCCGATCGTCGGCCTGATCCTGACCCAGTGGTCGTCGGGTTCCAATGCCATCCAGTTGATCTATCCGCTGATGACCGGTTTTGCGCTGGTTGGACCTTTCGCGGCAATCGGCCTCTATGAGATGTCGCGGCGCCGCGAACGCGGCATGGATACATCCTGGAAGCGTGCGCTGGACGTGCGCCACTCGCCGGCGCTGCCGTCCATCGCGGTCATCGGTATCATGCTGATGGCGCTCTTCCTGCTCTGGCTGTTCACCGCGCAGTCGATCTACACGGCCTATTTCGGCGAACAGCCGCCGGCGTCGGCGGGTACCTTTATCCGTGATGTGTTGACCACCGGGCAGGGGCTTGGACTGATCCTGTGGGGCAACCTGACCGGTTTTCTCTTCGCGCTGGTGGTTTTGGCAACCACGGTCATCGCTTTTCCGCTGCTGCTCGACCGCGACGTCGGCGTGGTTGCGGCCATCGATACCTCGGTGCGCGCCGTGGTCATGAACCCGGTGCCGATGCTGGCCTGGGGACTGATTGTCGCCGTGCTGCTGGTGATCGGCTCCATCCCGCTGTTTGCCGGCCTCGCCATCGTCATGCCGATTCTCGGCCATGCCACCTGGCACCTCTACCGCAAGGTGGTCGAGCCGGAAGCAAGGGTGGACCGCCGGCCGATGTAGCCTGGAATTTTCAGCGCTGGCTTTCGGTCGCCATCCGCAAGGCCAGCGCAGCCAGGACCGTTCCCATAAGCCAGCGCTGGATCAGCATCCAAAGCGGCCTGCCGGCCAGGAACACCGCAATGGAGCCTGCTGTCACTGCAATGATGGCGTTGACCGACAGGCTGATGGCAATCTGGGTTACGCCCAGCACCAGAAGCTGCGTCAACACCTGGCCCTTGTCCGGGTCGATGAACTGCGGCAACAACGACAGATAGAGCACCGCCACCTTTGGGTTCAAAAGGTTGGTCATCAACCCCATCATGAACAGCTTTCGCGGGCGGTCGCGTGGCAGTTCGCGCACCTGGAACGGCGAGCGTCCGCCGGGCCGCAATGCCTGCCAGGCGAGGTAGAGCAGATAGAGAGCGCCAGCGAGCCGCAATGCATCGTAGGCATAGGGCACGGCGAGCAGCAGCGCGGTGATGCCGAAAGCTGCCGAGAATACATAGAACAGAAAGCCGACCGCGACGCCGCCGAGCGAGATCAATCCGGCTTTCGGCCCTTGCGACAGCGAGCGGGAGATCAAGTAGACCATGTTCGGGCCCGGCGTCAGTACCATGCCGAGGCAGATCAACGCGAAGGCGATGTGATTGGCTGTATCGGGCACGACTATCCCCCGGGGCGGCACCGAAGCAGACGGTGCCGGCGGAAATTGCATCTTTGCCGTGTGTGCCGCAAGAGCATGCCGCCCCGGTTGATTGCGCCAGCGCGGGCTCCTCCTTATGGCCACTGCCCAGCGACGGCAAAAGCTGGTGACAGGCGGGAACGCTTCAGCTAATCCGGGGGCCGTCCTGGTCGTGTCTGGCACCCCAAGCCCGCCGCCGGAGACGCCAACGCGGCCTTTTCCTGGGATGCCATGACGGACCTTTTTGAGACGATCGAGACGTTGACCGCCGTGTCCGGCCGCTACGACGCACTCCTGTGCGACGTCTGGGGCGTGGTCCACAACGGCGAGACGCATTTTCCGGCCGCCGCAACTGCCCTGGCGGAGGCACGCAAGGCCGGCCTGGCTGTCGTGCTGATCACCAACTCGCCACGCCGCAGCGCCGATGTGATCACGCAGATGCGGCTGATCGGCGTGCCGGAGGGGACTTTCGACCGTGTCGTCAGCTCCGGCGACGTAACGCGCGACCTGATCGCTGAAGGCCCGCGCAAGGTGTTCCACCTCGGCCCCGACCGCGACATGAACATCTATGACGGGCTGGACGTGGAGATCTGCGAGGAATTCGAGGCCCAGGTTGTCGTCTGCACCGGCATGTTCGATGACGAAGCCGAGACGCCGGAAGATTATGCGGAGATGCTGGCCAGGTTGCGCGCCCGCAACCTGCCGTTCATCTGCGCCAACCCGGACATCATCGTCGAACGCGGCGAAAGGCTGATCTGGTGCGCCGGTGCGCTGGCTCGCGACTATGCGCAGCTTGGCGGCCGCACGCTGATCGCCGGCAAGCCGCACGCACCGATCTATGCCGCCGCGATGAAGGCGGCGGCGGAAGTTCTCGGGCGCGAGATTCCGCGCAGCCGCGCGCTGGCCATCGGCGACGGCATGATGACGGACGTAAAGGGCGGCGCCGACAACGGCTTTGACGTGCTCTACATTTCAGGCGGTATCCATGCCCGTGACTATGGCGATCCGCTGCGGCCAGATCCGGTACTGCTTGCCGCCTTCCTCGAAAAGCATGGCTATCGGCCGGTTGCCGTCATGCCGCGGCTGAAATAGGAAGGCCGGCATGACCAAGCCGTTCGAGCGCATTGCGGGTGACACGGTGTTGCCACCGCGCCTGCGTGGCGGCGTCGTTGCGATCGGCAATTTCGATGGCGTCCATCGTGGCCATCAGGCAGTCCTGCAACAGGCTCTCGACGAAGCGCAGCGGCGCGGCGTGCCGGCACTGGTTCTGACCTTCGAGCCGCACCCACGTGTGGTCTTTCGGCCGGAGATGCCCCTGTTCGTGCTAACGCCGCCGCCGGTGAAGGCGAGGCTGCTGTCCGATCTTGGCTTCGATGCGGTGATCGAACAGGAATTCACCCGCGAGTTCTCACAGCGTTCGGCTGAATCCTTCATCACCGACATACTCGAGCGCAATCTGGGCATTTCCTGCGCTGTCACTGGCTTCGATTTTCATTTCGGCAAGGATCGGCAAGGTGGCCCGGCGTTTCTCGCTGCAGCTGGCCAACGCGACGGCTTCGGCGTCGTGCAGGTCGAGGCATTCTGCGACGAAGGCAGCGAGGTCATCTCCTCCAGCCGGATCCGCTCGCTGCTGACGGAAGGCAAGCCGGAAGAGGCGGCTGGCCTACTCGGTTACCGGTTCACGGTCGAGAGTGAAGTAATCGGTGGACAGCAGCTTGGCCGCACGCTCGGTTTTCCGACGGCGAACATGCGGCTCTCGCCGCAGACGATCTTGAAGGAAGGCATCTATGCCGTCCGCTTCCGCCGGCAGGACGGCTCGATCCATGACGGTGTCGCGAGCTTCGGCCGGCGCCCAACCGTGGACGACAACGGCGCGCCGCTGCTGGAGACCTTCCTGTTCGATTTTTCGGACAGCCTCTATGGCGAGACCTGCGAGGTCTCGCTGTTCGCCTACCTGCGCGGCGAGGTGAAGTTCGAAGGCCTCGATCCGCTTGTCGTGCAGATGAAGCGTGACGAGGCGGAGGCGAGGGCACTGCTGGCCGGCGTCAGGCCGCTGTCGGAACTCGATGCGAAGATCGCGTTCTAACGAGCACGTCGCCTGTCCGGCAGGGCACGCAAAGGGCGAAAGCGTTTCCCATTTTCCGGCGGAAATCATAGAGCGAGATGCGATCCTAAGGGGTCGGCATTCCGCTCTATCTCTTTGTTACCGCATGATCTTGTCCGAAAAGTCTTCAACTCTTCGGACCATGCTCTAGGCCTTGCTGTTCTTCAGCGCCAGGCCGAAGGCGATGTAGGTCCAGCCTTGGAAAACGAGGTCGATCGCCAGGAAGAGGCCGAGCACCCACAAGCTGCTGACCGGCCATTGCAGGGCGATCAGCAGACCGGCCAGCGCGGTGATGATGCCGCCGGCGATGATCCAGCCAGAACCCTTTTCAGCGCGATGCTGATAGCCGATCGAGGCGCGGATCAGGCCCGCGGCCACCAGCGCGATGGCGAGCAGCAGGGTGAAAACGGTCGATGCCAGCACCGGATTGTAAAAGGCGAAGAAACCAGCCACCGCGTAGAGCAGGCCGCTGAGCAGCCAGTAGAAAAAGCGCCCCCAGCTCTTTACCCCGAAAGCATGGATGATTTCGACGGCGCCGGCCATCAGCATCAGCCAGCCCACGAAATAGACCGAGGCAACCGTGGCGATGAACAGATTGCCGAAGGCGATGCCGCCAAAGACCAGCAGCAAAACGCCGAGCGCCACGAACCATCCCCATTTGGAGCGGGCTTCGCCGATTACGTTCTTCAGTTCGTCCGTGGGCAGGGTCATGGCTGTCCTCTCCAGGGTTGTGCCTGTCACAAGACGAACGATAACGCTGTGCCAATATGACGTCCAGCCAGCGCATGACCCGAAAATCGGAATCGATTTTCGGAAAGGATCATGCGCCAAATCAACGTGTTAGAGCGACCTTTGCGCGTCCGAACGGATGCGCGGCGCTCTAGAGCATTTTGTAGCCAAGTGGAATCACTTGGCGTTACAAAAATGCGACGAAAACAAAAACTTGGAGCGTTTCCGCGTTTCCGTGAAAAACGGAAACGCTCTAGTGACGGAGCCGAAACCGAATGTGTTTGAAAATCGGAGATTTAAATCAAATTTTACCAAGAGCCCCGCATAGACAACGCAACGGTGAGTTGTGCATGGTGTTGTTATGAGTCCTGCAAGGTCCCTTCCTGTCGCGATTGCGGCCGTCGTTCTGTTTGCGCCAGCCAGCGCGCGCGCCGAAGGCGACTTCTTCGGCTGGATTCGCGGCGACTGGTATCTCGAGGTCGGCGTCACCGGGCTGGTCGCGCCGAACTTCGAGGGCGGCAAGAAATATCTGCTCGGCGCCGAGCCGATCATCTCGCTCGGCAAGGCCGGCGGCGATACGAAGTTTTCGTCCCGTAACGACAACATTTCGCTTGGCCTCTACGACAATGGCAATTTCCGCGCCGGTTTGAACGGCAAGCTCCTGTTGCGCCGCGACAGCGACACGCAGGGGCTGGAAGGGCTGGATCCGGTGCGCTGGGGCGGTGAAGTCGGCGGGTTTGCCGAATTCTACCCGCTCGACTGGCTGCGCGTGCGTGGTGAGGTCCGGCAGGGGATCCGCGCGCATCACGGTGTCGTCGCCGATTTTGCCGCCGACGCCTTTTATGACGTCACCCCGGAAGTGCGTATTTCCGGCGGTCCGCGCATGTCGTTCGCTTCAGCCAGCTATTTCGATGCCTATTATGGCGTCAATGCCGCTGAATCCGCGGCTACCGGCCTTGCCGAATACAAGCCGGGTGGCGGCTTGAAATCGGTCGGTGTTGGCGGTGCCGTCACCTGGAAGGTGACCGATCCGATCACGGCAAGCCTGTTTGGCGAGTACAGCCGACTGACCGGGCCGGCTGCCGATTCCAGCCTGGTCAGGCAGAATGGCTCGAAGGACCAGTTCACCTTCGGCATTTCGACCAGTTATCGCTTCGATTTCAAGCTCTAGGCGCATGACATTGGAGCGCAGATGAGTGCTGCAGCCTCTCTGCGCTTTCGGCGCCAGCGCGCCAGGACGTCGGCTTCCGGTCCTCGAAATCTGGTCGTTGCGGCTTTTCCCGTCAGAATTCCGACGCATCGGCAAACGTCGTGACAGTTGCTGTCGGGGAAGCGCTTTATTCCTGTCGTCTTATCCGCTAAAAGCGCGGCCATGACAGCTTTTTCGCGCCCTCGCGGCATCGCGATACGAATTAGTGGCCCGGTGTTCCGGACGGCCTGAGGTCGTCGGAGCCGCCGGGACTTTTTGCGCGGGCCGCTCTCGCGCTTTTTCCATAACATGTTCCAAAACATGCTAGTTCAACGCCCGAGGCTCGCCGCCGACGGGCAACGCATATGGCAGATCGATGAACGACAAAGCTGAAACCCTCGACTATTCGAAGACCCTTTATTTGCCGCAGACGGAATTCCCGATGCGCGCCGGCCTGCCGGAAAAGGAACCGGTTCTGGTCCAGCGCTGGCAGGATATGGACCTCTACAAGCGGCTGCGTGAAACCGCCGCCGGCCGGCCGAAATACGTGCTGCATGACGGCCCGCCCTACGCCAACGGCAACATCCATATCGGGCACGCGCTGAACAAGATCCTGAAGGACATCATCGTCCGCTCGTTCCAGATGCGCGGTTTCGATTCCAATTACGTGCCGGGCTGGGACTGCCACGGCCTGCCGATTGAATGGAAGATCGAGGAAGAGAACTATCGCTCCAAGGGAAAATCCAAGCCGGATCTCTCGCAGCCGGCCGCCATGGTGGCTTTCCGCCAGGAGTGCCGCGCCTATGCGGAAAAGTGGATCAAGGTGCAGGGCGACGAATTCCAGCGCCTCGGCGTCATCGGCGATTTCGACAATCCGTACACCACGATGGCTTATCACGCCGAGGCACGCATCGCCGGCGAATTGCTGAAATTCGCGGCAAGCGACCAGCTCTATCGGGGCTCGAAGCCGGTCATGTGGTCGGTGGTGGAGCGCACCGCGCTGGCCGAAGCCGAGATCGAGTACCAGGACTATGAGAGCGACACGATCTGGGTGAAGTTCCCGGTCAATGGCGCGACCGGCGTGTTCGATGGCGCCCACGTCGTCATCTGGACGACCACGCCCTGGACGATCCCGGGCAACCGCGCCGTCGCCTATTCGCCGCGTGTCGCTTACGGTCTCTATGAGGTCACGGCGGCGGAGAACGATTTCGGCCCGCAGCCGGGCGAGAAGCTGATCTTTGCCGATGCGCTTGCCGAGGATTCATCGGCAAAAGCGAAAGTGACGATAAAGCGGCTGGCCAGCGTCCCTGCGGAAGAGCTTGGCAAGTATACGCTTTCTCATCCTTTGAAGGGGCTTGGCGGCGGCTATGACTTCGTCGTGCCGATGGTCGCCGGCGAGCACGTCACCGACGATGCCGGCACCGGTTTCGTGCACACGGCACCCAGCCATGGCCGCGAGGACTTCGAGGCCTGGATGGATGCCGCGCCGGAACTGCGCAAGCAGGGCATCGATGTCGCGATCCCGTTCCCGGTCGACGATGCCGGCTTCTACACCAAGGACGCGCCGGGCTTCGGTCCGGATCGCGAGGGCGGGCCGGCGCGCGTCATCGACGACAACGGCAAGAAGGGCGACGCCAACAAGGCCGTCATCGAGGCGCTGATCGTGGTGAATGCGCTGTTTGCGCGGGGGCGGCTGAAGCATCAGTACCCACACAGCTGGCGCTCGAAGAAGCCGATCATCTTCCGCAACACGCCGCAGTGGTTCGTCTATATGGACAAAGAACTCGGCGACGGCACCACGCTGCGCAACCGCGCGCTTGCAGCGATCGACGCAACACGCTTCGTGCCGGCTGCCGGCCAGACACGTCTGCGTTCGATGATCGAGGAGCGCCCGGACTGGGTTCTGTCGCGCCAGCGCGCCTGGGGCGTGCCGATCGCCGTCTTCGCCGATGTCGACGGCAACGTCCTGAAAGATGATGCGGTCAATTCCCGCATCATCGAGGCTTTCGAGACCGAAGGCGCGGATGCCTGGTTCGCCGAAGGCGCACGCGAGCGCTTCCTTGGTTCCCGCGCCAACGAGCCATGGACGCAGGTCATGGACATCCTCGACGTCTGGTTCGATTCCGGCTCGACCCATACTTTCACGCTTGAGGATCGCCCCGATCTCAAATGGCCGGCCGACGTCTATCTCGAAGGCTCCGACCAGCATCGCGGCTGGTTCCATTCCTCGCTGCTGGAAAGCTGCGGCACCAGGGGCAGGGCACCCTATGACGCCGTCGTCACCCATGGTTTCACCATGGACGAGGAAGGCCGCAAGATGTCCAAGTCGCTCGGCAACACCGTGGTGCCGCAGGACGTCATCAAGCAGTCCGGCGCCGACATCCTGCGCCTGTGGGTGGCTACGACCGACTATTGGGAAGACCAGCGGCTCGGCAAGACCATCCTGCAGACCAACATCGATGCCTATCGCAAACTGCGCAACACTATCCGCTGGATGCTGGGCACCCTGGCGCATGACGACGGCGCCGAAGTGCCGCTCGCTGAAATGCCGGAACCGGAGCGGCTGATGCTGCACCGCTTGGCCGAGCTCGACGAGGCGGTGCGTTCGGGCTTCGACGCCTTCGAGTTCAAGCGCATCACACGCGCACTTCTGGACTTCATGGTGGTCGAACTCTCGGCCTTCTACTTCGACATCCGCAAGGACGCGCTTTACTGCGACGCGCCGTCGAGCGTGAAGCGCAAGGCATCCGTGCAGGTGGTGCGCCATCTGTTCGACTGCCTGGTGAAGTGGCTGGCGCCGCTTTTGCCCTTCACCACGGAAGAAGCCTGGCTGGACCGCAACCCGCAGGCCGAATCGCTGCATCTCGAACAGATGCCAGTGGTGCCTTCGGAATGGCGTAACGACGCACTGGCCGAGAAATGGCGCAAGGTGCGCCAGGTGCGCAGTGTCGTCACCGGCGCTCTGGAACTGGAGCGTGCCAAGAAGACCATCGGTTCCTCGCTCGAGGCGGTGCCTGTCGTTTATCTCAGCGATGCTAGCCTCGAAGCGGCTCTCGCAGGCATCGACCTGGCCGAAATCAGCATCACGTCGGATCTGGTCATCTCGCATGATGCGGCACCTGCCGACGCCTTTACGCTGCGCGAAGTTCCCGGTGTCGCCGTCGTCATCGCGAAGGCGGAAGATCGTGGCCTCGTCAAATGCGCGCGCTCGTGGCGCTATACCGCCGATGTCGGCTCGGATGCAGCTTATCCCGATGTTTCGGCGCGTGACGCGGCAGCCTTGCAGGAACTGAAGGTGCTGGGCCGTTTCTAGGGGCTCGAGGCCTTGCAACGTCGGTGGTAGTACAGTCGCCGACGTTGCCCTTAACCGGGCGTTGAGGTAAAGACGCGAAATTCCGACGAACAACAATGACAAACTATCGCCGGATTCCCGTTGAATGAGCGCATAGCGTTTCATTTCCGGGCCACCGGGGCTGGCCAGAGGTCGAGAGTGACAAAATTCAACATGACCGAAAGACACCGCGCACGTGCGCTGGTTCTCGTGCCGCTTATGGCCTCAGGTCTTGCGCTGGCTGGTTGTGTCGGTTCGCCGACCTACGGCACAGGCACACCGGCGGGCGAGCAATTGCTGGGCGACGTCTCCAATGCGATTTCGCTGCGTCCGCCAAAGCGTGATGCCATCGACTACAAGCCGCGCGCGACGCTGGTGAAGCCGAAAGCAGGTGCGAAGGAAGCGCTGCCGGCGCCGCAGGACTCGATCACGCAGGCCGCGAACGGCCAATGGCCGGAATCGCCGGAGCAGCGCCGTGCACGCCTGCGCGCCGAAGCGACCGCGAACGAAAACAATCCAAACTATGAGCCAGGCATCGTTGCCGACGACGTGCAGACCGATCCGGTCGCCGTGCGCAAGGCCTTGGCCGAATCGGGTTCGAGCCACCCGCCCGCCCCGGACAGTGGCCAAGCGGTTGCCCGCCGCGCTGAAGTTGCAAAGCGTGTTGCCGCGAGCCAGCAGAGCACGCCGACAAGCCGCCGATACCTCAGCGATCCGCCGGTCGTCTACCGCACCGCGGCCGACACCGCCCCGCAGGGGGATATCGGTGAGGACGAGTACAAGAAGGAACGGCGCCTGAAGAAGGAAGCCCAGGCGAAGGGCGGCAAGTCAGGCTGGTTCGACTGGTGGAACTAAGCCGCCAACACACTTTTCGCGTTATGACGCCGCAGACCTTGTCTGCGGCGTTTTTCGTTCAGGCCGCCGTTTCGCGCAAACGACGCCTCGCTTTGACGTGTCGGGATCGAAGGCGCTGCACACTTTGCCGGACTGCGTTAGCGGCGGTGCCGGAAAAAATCCTTGAGAATGGCCGCAGCCTCCGCCTCGGCAAATCCGGCATAGACGTCGGGGGCGTGATGGCAGGTTGGGGCGGCGAAGAAACGCGACCCATTGAGGACCGCGCCGCCTTTCTCATCGGCAGCGCCGAAATAAAGACGGCGCAATCTGGCAAACGAGATCGCGCCGGCGCACATCGCACAGGGCTCCAGCGTCACATACAGATCGTGATCGGTCAGTCTTTCGCTGCCGAGTTTGCGGCAGGCTTCACGGATAGCGAGGATTTCCGCATGCGCGGTGGGGTCGGACAGTTCCCGCGTGCGGTTACCGGCGACGGCAACGATCGTGCTGCCACGAACGACGACGGCGCCGACCGGCACTTCGCCGCGCGCCGCGGCCGCTTCGGCTTCCTTCAGCGCGGCCGCCATGAAATCCGGTCGTTTCACGCTGTTTCTGCTCCTTAATGGGCTTAGATTAATCCTCGCCACCCGGCGGCGATCCTGTTATCTAGCGCGCGACTTCGAAAACCGATATCGATTTTCGAACCGGATCATGCGCACAACAGAAGCGTTACAGCGTCCAGACGCGTCGTTTCCGACGCGCGACGGCGTGACCGCGCGGTAAATATGGAGATAGGGTGGAGTGCGGACTGCATTCTGCCCTAGCGAGCAAGGCAAGATGGACGACAAAGACAACAAGTCGCCGCGTTCGCGCGGCCCCAGAACAGACGGTCCCCGCGGCCGCGATTCCGGCAAGGGCGGAAAGCCCGGTTTCGCCAAGAAGCCGTTCGCCAAGCGTTTCGATGGCGACAAGGCACCCGGCGAACGTCCCCGTGGCGATTTCAAGCCTGGCGGGGGCAAGCCGTGGCAGAAGCGTGAGGATGGTGGCAAGCGGCCGTTCGAGAAAGCCGCCCGCGGTGAAGGCAAGCCTTTCGTCAAGCGCGACGGCCCGCGCAAACCCTATGCGCCACGCGAAGAGCGCGCGGCCGAGGGCGAGCGCCCGAAGCGCGATTTCAGCGATCGTCCCCGTAGCGCGCGCTCGGAAGGCGATGTCCGCCAAGATCGCAAGCCCTATGAGAAGCGGGACGGTGGCGGCCAGCCATGGCAGAAACGCGAAGAGGGCAGCAAGCGGCCGTTCGAAAAGGGTGCCCGCAGCGAAGGCAAGCCTTTCGTCAAGCGCGACGGCCCACGCAAACCCTACGCACCACGCGAGGACGGCGCAGCGGATGCCGGGCGCCCGAAGCGCGACTTTGGCGGCGACCGGCCGCGCGGCCCGCGCCCGGAAGGCGGCTTTCGTCCGGATCGCAAGCCCTATGAGAAACGCGAAGGCACGGGCAGTCAACGTCCCGGTCGCGTCGAGCGTGGCGAACGCAAATTTGAAGGCGACCGCGCTGAGCGGCGTTTCGAC
The DNA here is from genome assembly GCF_058790995.1 of Mesorhizobium sp. EU05-FHT14A09. Taxonomy (NCBI): domain Bacteria; kingdom Pseudomonadati; phylum Pseudomonadota; class Alphaproteobacteria; order Hyphomicrobiales; family Phyllobacteriaceae; genus Mesorhizobium; species Mesorhizobium sp. EU05-FHT14A09. The sequence continues at coordinate 347,161 of NZ_JBYTDF010000002.1, read as the reverse complement.
AACGACACTGGCGAGCGCCGTTTCGAGCGCCCGAAGCGCGAGTTTGACGGCGACCGCAAGCCATTCCAGAAGCGCGACGGGGCAGGAGCACCGCGTAGCTTCGACAAGGGGCCACGCCGCGAAGCCGCACGCCCCCAGGCTTCGGCCGAAGCCGTCGAGAGCGGAGAGCGTATCGCCAAGCGGCTGGCACGCGCCGGAATTGCCTCGCGTCGCGACGCCGAAGAACTGATCGCCGCCGGCCGCGTGAGGGTGAACGGCCAGGTGCTGACCTCGCCGGCCTTCAACGTGGCGCCCGCTGATGTCATCCATCTCGACGGCACCGAAATTCCGCCGATCGAGCGCACGCGGCTGTTCCTGTTCCACAAGCCGGCCGGCGTGGTCACCACCAACCGTGATCCGGAAGGCCGCAAGACTGTCTTCGACGTGCTGCCATCCGAGCTGCCGCGGCTGATGACCATCGGCCGTCTCGACATCAACACCGAAGGCCTGCTGCTGCTCACCAATGACGGCGGACTGTCGCGCGTCCTGGAATTGCCGGCCACCGGCTGGTTGCGGCGCTATCGTGTGCGCGTGCACGGCAAGGTCGAGGAGCAGGCGCTGGCCGATCTCAGGGATGGCATTGCTGTCGACGGCGTTTTCTACGGCGCCATCGAGGCTTCCCTCGAGCGCACGCAAGGCACCAACGCCTGGCTGACCATCGGCCTGCGCGAAGGCAAGAACCGCGAGGTCAAGAACATCCTCGGCGCACTTGGCCTCGAGGTGACCCGGCTGATCCGCGTTTCTTACGGTCCATTCCAGCTTGGCGAGTTGGCCGAGGGCCATGTGCAGGAGATCAAGGGCCGTACGCTGCGTGAACAGCTCGGCGAAACCCTGATCGAGGAGTCAGGCGCCAATTTCGACGCCGATATCGCCGTGCCGTTCTCGAACAAGCCGGTGCGCCGCACCGAGCCGCGCCAGGAGGATGCGCCGCGTCCACGGCCCTTGCGAGACGGCGACCATCGTCCAGCCGGTGAGGGAGGCCTGATTAAGGCGCGCAAGCGCCGCGAGGGCAGTCGTGACGAGGCGCTCGGCAAGCTGTCGACCAAGCCGGATCGGGGCGGCTTTGGCGACCGTGGTGGCTTCGGTGACCGTGGCGGGTTCAGCAAGGGTGGAGGCGGAAAAAGCTTTGGCGCGCGTGCCCCGAAGAAGGGCGAGCGCGAGCAGCGGCCGATCGATCCGCCCGGCCAGCGCCGTGCCAATGTCTGGATGGCACCGGGTGCCAGGCCGCAGGGAGCCAAGACCGAGCGACCGGAAAAACCCGACGCCGGCAAGGCCGGTCCGCGCGGCCGCTCCTTTGACGGCAAGGGCGGCGCACCGCGTAGCAAGGGACCGGGCAAAGGCCCAAGGTCGCGCTGATGCGGGTTGTCGGGGGTGAATTTCGCGGGCGGCCGCTGGCGACACCGCGCGATCAGTCCATTCGCCCGACCACAGATCGCGCACGCGAGGCCGTTTTCAATGTGCTCGCACATCGCTTCGGTGAGAAGCTGGAGGGCGCGCGCGTGCTCGACCTCTTCGCCGGTACCGGCGCGCTCGGCCTCGAGGCGTTGTCGCGGGGGGCGTCCTACGCGGTGTTTATCGAGGAGTCGGCGGAGGGACGTGGCCTGATCCGCTCCAATGTCGAAGCCTTTGGCCTTACCGGTCGCACCAAGATCTTCCGCCGCGATGCCACCGGGCTTGGAGAGGCCGGGACGATAGCGCCGTTCGGTCTGCTGTTTGCCGATCCCCCTTATGGCAAAGGCCTGGGCGAGCAGGCGCTGCAATCCGCGCGCGCCGGCGGATGGCTGTTGCCTGGCGCATTGTGCGTGGTCGAGGAAACAGCCGCCGTGCCTTTCCATCCCGGGGAAGGGTTCTCCGTGCTGGATGAGCGCAGCTACGGCGAAACCGTCATCCGCTTCATCGAAGCGGCCTGACTTCGCGCTTTTCGCACAGTGGCCTGACTTCGGCCCAGATTTGCGGCAAGACGGGCAGAGGCACTCAGGGAGAGCGGTGAAGACGCATGGTTGCAGGAAAGCGGAGCGGTCGATGAGAGTTCGCAAGGATTGGCCGCGCCGCATGATGCTTGCGGCATCGCTGGAGCGTTTCCGTTTTTCACGGAAACGCGAAAACGCTCCGATTCCTTGTTCTTACGCAATTTCCGGCGCAAAACCGCTGCGCATTTTTGCTGGAATTGCTCTAGGCGCCCTGATGACAACACCGGGACTGGCTGAGCAGGCGCCTGCCGAAAGCACGATCAGCCAGTTCACGCTGGGCAACGGCATGCAGGTGGTGGTCATTCCCGATCATCGAGCGCCGATCGTCACCCACATGGTCTGGTACAAGATCGGCAGCGCCGACGAACCGCCCGGCAAATCCGGTATCGCCCACTTCTTCGAACACCTGATGTTCAAGGCGACCAGCAACCATCCTGCCGGAGCGCTCGACCAGGCGGTCGCCGATATCGGCGGCAACGACAATGCCTTCACGTCGTATGATTTCACCGCTTTCCATGAGACCGTGCCGCCATCGGCGCTTGGTCAGATGATGGGTTTCGAGGCGGATCGCATGCGCAACCTCGTGCTCAGCGACGAGGTCGTAACCACCGAGCGTGACGTCATCATGGAAGAACGCCGTTCGCGCATCGACAATGATCCACAGGCGCAGCTCGACGAGGCGGTCAACGCAACGCTTTACATGAACCAGCCTTACCGCATTCCGGTAATCGGCTGGATGCAGGAGATCGAACAGCTCAACCGGATCGACGCCAAGGCCTTTTACGACCGCTATTATGCGCCGAACAATGCCGTGCTGGTTGTTGCCGGCGATATCGAAGCCGAAGCCGTACGCAAGCTGGCGGAAGAGAATTATGGCAAGGTGCCGCGTGGGCCGGACCTGCCGCCCCGCGTGCGCCCGACGGAGCCGGAGAAGACCACGACACGCTCGGTGACCCTGGCCGATGCGCGTGTCAGCGTGCCGAATTTCTCCATGCAGTGGGTCGTGCCGTCCTACAACACAGCCAAGCCGGGTGAAGCCGAAGCGCTCGACCTGCTGGGCGAGATCCTTGGCGGCGGAACGCGCAGCCGCCTTTACCAGGAACTCGTCGTGAAGCAGGGCATCGCCGCCAGCGTCGGCGCCGGCTTCCAGGGGCGGGCCCTGGATGACACGGTCTTTGCCGCCTATGCCACGCCGCGAGGCACCGCCAAGCTGGCCGATGTCGAGAAGGCCGTGGGCGTGGAAATCGAAAAGATTGCGCGCGACGGTGTCAGTGCGGACGAAGTGGAGCGAGCCAAGAACCGTTACGTCCGGTCGATGATCTTCGCACGCGATCGTCAGGATTCGATGGCCAACATCTACGGCAACGTGCTTACCACCGGCGGTACGATTAAGGACGTCGAAGAGTGGCCGGAGCGCATCCGCAAGGTGAGCGCCGACGAGGTCAAGGCGGCCGCACAACGCTATCTGGTCCTCGACAAAGTGGTGACGGGCTATCTCTTGCCCAAGGCGGAGAACTGAGCGATGCCGCTATCGAACCCTACCAATGCCAGCCTCTCCATCCGGCTACTGCTCGGCCTGATCTTCCTTGTCCTGCCGGCATTCACTGCTTCGGCTGCCATGAACATTCAGGAAGTGAAGTCCGACAAGGGCATCACCGCCTGGCTGGTCGAAGACTACACCGTGCCGATCGTGACCGTGCGCTTTGTGTTTGACGGTGGTGCCAGCCAGGATCCCGCTGGCAAGGAGGGCACGGCCAACCTGATGGCCGGCCTGTTCGACGAGGGAGCGGGCGATCTCGACAGCGATGCTTTCCAGATCAAGCTCGACGATGTCGGCGCCGAAATGAGTTTCGAAGAGACGCGTGATGGTTTCTACGGCACCATGCGCATGCTGGCGGAGAAGTGCGATGATGCGCTCGGCCTGCTCAAGCTGGCGATCGAGGAGCCGCGTTTTGACGCGGCACCGGTGGAGCGGATTCGGGCACAGATCATTTCCGGCATCGAATCCAATGCGCGCAATCCCGAAACCATCGCCCAGGCGAAATGGCGTAAGGCGCTTTACAGCGATCATCCTTATGCCAATCCGGAAAACGGCACCAAGGAAAGCGTGGCGGCGATCAGCCAGGACGACCTGCGCGCGTTCCACAGGGCGATGTTCGGTCGTGATGGCCTGCATGTCGCGGTCGTCGGCGCAATCGATGCCGAAACGCTGAAGCGCAAGCTCGACGAGATCTTCGGCGGCCTGCCGGAGAAGCAGCAGCTACGGCCACTCGCCGATGTCGATCTCAAGCTCGGCCAGACCATTGAGGTCAACTACGACCAGCCGCAGACGTCGCTGCAATGGGCTTTCCCGGGTGTTGCGCGCGACGCGCCGGATTTTTATGCGGCCGCGCTGCTCAACGAGATCCTGGGCGGCCAGGCCTACACGTCACGGCTCTACCAGGAAGTGCGTGAGAAACGTGGACTAGCCTATGGCGTTTCCTCGTCGCTGGTCGACCGCCGCCATTCGGCTATGTTGACTGTCGGTACGGCAACACGCTCGGACCGGGCCGCAGAAACCCTGAAGATCGTGCGCGACGTGGTGCAGCGCCTGGCGACGGATGGGCCGACCGACCAGGAACTTGCGGCGGTGAAGAAGAACCTCGTTGGCGCCTACGCCATCAACAATCTGGATTCGTCGAGTTCGATCGCCAACACGCTGGTGGAATTGCAGCTCGACAAGCTGGGCATTGACTACATCCAGCGTCGTGCCGCCTATATCAACGGCGTGACGCTCGACGAGGTTAAGGCCGTGGCCAAGAAACTGTTGTCAGTCGATCCTGCGATCCTGGTGGTTGGGCCTGCGCTCGCGGGGAACAAAGGTTGAGCCCGTCCTTCTCCATCGCGTTCGGCGGCGGTGGCGCGCGTGGCCTTGCACACATCCACGTCATCGAAGCGCTGGATGAGCTCGGCATCAAGCCGGTGGCGATCGCCGGCTCCTCGATCGGCGCACTGATGGGGGCCGGCGTCGCCTCCGGCATGAGTGGCCGTGACATCCACGACTACGCGCGCTCCATTCTCGGCACGCGGGCGCAGGTGGCCAGCCGCATGTGGCGCGCTCGCCCCGGTACTCTTGCCGAGGCGGTGGAGGGTGGCTTTCGTTTCGGCCAGTTCAATGTCGAGCGCATTCTCAAAGCCTTTCTGCCGGAGGTCGTTCCGGCCAGCTTCGAAGAGCTGAAAATCCCCCTCAAGGTGACGGCGACCGACTATTTCGGCCACCAGCTCGCGGTGTTCGACAGTGGCGACCTGAATTCGGCATTGGCCGCGTCAGCGGCGATCCCGGCGGTGTTCCGGCCCGTCACACGCGACGGTCGCATGCTGATCGATGGGGGCATCTACAACCCGGTGCCGTTCGATCTTGTCGAGGGAACGGCCGATATAACCATAGCGGTCGACGTCGTCGGTGGCCCGGAAGAGGGCAGCAAGAGGCCGACCTCGATCGACCTGATGTTCGGTGCGACGCAGTTGCTGATGCAGTCGATCATTGCCAACAAGCTGACGCAGTGCCGTCCGGATATCCTGATCCGCCCGCCGGTCTCACGCTTCCGCGTGCTCGATTTCATGAAGATCGATGCGGTGATGGCGGAGACGGCGGCAGTGAAGGATGAGGTGAAGCGCTCCGTCGAGGCCGCGCTCGAGGCGCGGCGCGAACCGCAGGCATAGGCTCGCCCTGAATCAGTGTGCGAAAATCTGCTCCAGCGAGCGGAAGCCTTTGAACTCGAGCGCGTTTCCGGAAGGATCGCGGATGAACAGCGTGGCCTGTTCGCCCGGCTGGCCCTTGAAACGCACCATCGGTCGTTCCAGCCAGTCGATGTCGTCGCGGGCTTCCAGACGGGCGGCCAGTTTTTCCCACTCGTCCATCAGCAGCACCGCGCCGAAATGCGGGATCGGCACGACGACGCCATCGACCGCGCCGTCGCGCTGGGCCGCGGCTGTACCCGGGCGCAGATGCGCCGACATCTGATGGCCGTAGAGATCGAAATCGACCCAGGTGTCTGAAGAGCGCCCGATGCTGCAGCCAAGCACATCCCCGTAGAAGGTGCGTGTCTCGTTGAGGTCACGGACGGGAAAAGCGAGGTGGAAGGGTGTCATGGGGCGACCTTTGCGCGTGGGCCTTGGTTCATGGAACACAACCACATGCGGGCGCGCGCCGCAAACATCGGCCGCCGGGAGAGGGTTAAGCCTTTGCCAATGGCCCGAAGAAGCCGATGATGCGGGTTATGCGTGTCTGACCGGCATTCAGGAAGGCGATGTCAAGGCCTTCGGGGAATGACGATCCGTCCGGCAGCACGAACTTCCAGGCAAAGCGCGCAACATCATGGTGAACATCCACCGCGCTTGTGCGCAGGATGCGGGCACCCGGATATCTCGCCTGGATTCCCGCAATATGCGCCAACAGTTCATCGGCGCCGTTGGCATGAGCGGTCGGATCCGAATAAATCGCGCCGTCGCTCCACACCGACAACAGCAGCGCCCGTCGCCTTGCGGCATCCTGGTCTGACCAGGATGCGCAATAGGTGTCGATGAGTTGCGTCAGCGCCATTTTATCGGGTCTTTCCCATAAATTGCGACAGTGCCGCGAAATCGTCGTTCAGGTGACCCGCGGCGATGGCCCGCTGGAAGATGGCATCATAGCCATCGACCACAGCCGGGTCGATGTTACGCACCTCCATCAGATCCACGAGATGCCGGAATGCGCTGTAGTGGGGGGAAATCGACGAAAGCGTTTCGTTGTCCGCCGCCAGTCGTCCTGCCGCCGTGCGTTTGATCAGATCAGCCACCAGACCTTCGACAACCGGGGCGGTTGCGGTCCACTGGCGTGCCAGTTCGCCGAGCTCGATGTTTTCTGCCCGGCACACGGCAATGGATTGCAGCGCACCGAACAGTGCTCCCCACATCAGCGCGAGCAGGGCGCTGTCCAGCGCGTTGGCCAGTCCGAGGTCCTCGCCGACATGCTGAAGATTGCCGCCGAGTGCCAGGAATGTATCCTTGCCCTTGTCGAAGGCGTGGCGGGGTCCAGAGACCAGAATGGTGCCATGCTCCGTGCCGATGAAATCCGGCGTGGCCATGATCGCACCATCCAGATAGTCGATACCGTGATCCGTCGCCCACTGGCCAACCTCACGTGCGCCATGCGGCGTTCCGGACGTGAGTTCCAGCACCAGCTTGCCGCGAAGCGCCGGAGCGACGTCACCGCGCAGCAATGCCGTGGTTGCGGGATAGTCGGTGACATTGACGATGATGATCTCGCTCGCATCAATCGCTTGTCGTACTGAAGATGCAACGACAGCGCCCGCGGCGGCTAGGGGCACCGTCTTTTCCACGGTCCTGTTCCATATCGTGGTGGGGTGTCCGGCTTTCAAAAGCGCGTGGACGAGTGCTGCTCCCATACGTCCGGTTCCCAAAACAGCAATTGCAGGCTTCATGACGACACTCCATATCCATCGGCTGAACGAGCGGCTTTCTTGCCGCTGGCCGTGAGCTATGAGGTGGGAGAGGGAAGGCCAATACGCACAAAAGCGTAAGTGGTTACCCTAAGGTAAGGAGAACGGGGATGAATGAGCCTTTGGAAAATGGCTTCTCGGTCGCGATGAAGCTGGTCGCAGGCAAATGGAAGATCGATATCCTGTGCGCGCTCTCCAGCGCGCCGCGCCGGTTCGGCCGGCTGCGCCATTCCATCCCGGACATCAGTGAAAAGATGCTGGCACAGCAATTGCGTGAAATGGAAGCCGATGGGCTCGTCAACAGGCAGGTCTATCCGGGATTGCCGGCCAAGGTCGTCTATTCGCTGACCGAGAGTGGGGCAGCGCTTTGCGCAGGCGCCGAGGGGCTGTGCCGCTGGAGCGAAAGGTTTCCAAGCCATGCCGAGGCGCAGGCCTAGGCACCTCCAGAGCTGCGGCGGATTGGCTTTCGGCATTGCGCAGACCGGCCGGGAACAATAGATGGAGCTACGGCGGTCGCGCAAAGACGCGGTCGCTCAAACGCAGGAAATCAGCATGGCCGATACGCTCGACACTTCGAAACTGACCGATCGCGTCGCTGCGCTCGTCGATGCCGCCAAGAAGGCTGGCGCCGATGCAGCCGATGCCGTCGTGGTGCTCGGCCGTTCGACCAGCGTTTCGGTTCGGCTCGGCAAGGTGGAAAACACCAACGCCTCGGAAAGCGAAGACGTGTCGCTGCGTGTCTTCGTCGGCAATCGTGTTGCCTCGGTTTCGGCGACCGCCGCCTCGGATCCGATATCGCTGGCCGAACGAGCCGTGGCGATGGCCAAGGTGTCTCCGGAGGACCCGTATCAGGGCCTCGCGGACCCGTCGCTGCTTGCGAATGGCAGCAATGATCTCGACCTGTTTGACAACACTGAAGTTTCCGCCGACCGCTTGCGTGAGGATGCTCTTGCCGCCGAAGAGGCTGCTCTCGCCGTCAAGGGCGTGACCAATTCCGGAGGCAGCGCCGCTGGCGCCGGCATGGGCGGGCTGGTGCTTGCCACATCGCATGGCTTCTTCGGCCAGTATGCCGCGACGCGCTTCTCGCGCTCCGCCAGCGTGATCGCGGGCGAAGGCACCGGCATGGAGCGGGACTACGATTATTCGTCGCGCCTGCATTTTGCTGACCTTGACGCCTCCGAAACGATCGGCCGCAGTGCCGGCGAGCGCGCGGTCAAACGCATCGGCGCCCGCAAGGTGCCGACCGGCACCGTGACGGTCGTGTTCGATCCGCGCGTTGCGCGTGGCATCGCCGGGCATCTCGCCGGGGCCATCAACGGCGCTTCGGTGGCGCGCAAGACCTCGTTCCTGCGCGACATGATGGGCAAGCAGGTGGCTTCGTCCGCGATCACCGTAACCGACGAGCCGTTGCGCCGGCGCGGCCAGGCTTCGCGTCCATTCGACGGCGAGGGTGTCGGCGGTGAAAAGCTTCTGATGGTCGACAAGGGGGTGCTCAACCACTGGTTCCTGTCGACATCGGCGGCGCGTGAACTCGGGCTCACCACCAACGGCCGTGGCGCCCGCAGCGGTTCGCAGGTGTCGCCGTCTTCGACCAATGTCGCCATCGAAGCCGGGGAGCATTCGCCAGAAGATCTGATCGGCGCGCTGAAGACCGGCTTCTACGTCACCGAAGTGTTCGGCCAGGGCGTCAACATGGTGACCGGGGAGTACAGCCGGGGCGCTTCCGGTTTCTGGATCGAAAACGGCGAACTTACCTATCCGGTGTCGGAAGTGACGATCGCCTCGAACCTCAAGACGATGTTCCTCGGGCTGGTGCCGGGCAGTGATCTCGACCGCGACTACGGCACGGCGGCACCGACGCTGCTCATCGAAGGAATGACCCTTGCCGGAAGTTGACGCAGCAAACCTGACCGGCGCCGATGAAGACCTTGCCTTGCTGCGCGATGCCGCGCGCGAGGCCGGCGCGATTGCGTTGCGCTATTTCGGCAAGAATCCGGAAGTGTGGATGAAGGGTGGCACGTCTCCGGTCAGCGAGGCTGACTATGCGGCCGACACCTATCTACGCAACACATTGCTGGCAGCCCGCCCCGATTATGGCTGGCTTTCGGAAGAAACCGCCGACGGTCCGGAGCGGCTGACGGCGCGCCGCATCTTTGTCGTCGACCCGATCGACGGGACGCGTGGTTTTCTCGAGGGCTTGAAATTCTGGTGCGTCAGCGTCGCCGTGGTCGAGGACGGCAGGCCGATCGCCGGTGTGCTCGAATGTCCGGCCGCGCACGAGACCTACTGGGCAACACCTGGTGCGGGGGCTTTCCTCAACGGTGAACGCATCAAGGTTCGCAACGTGCCGGCCATAGCGGAACTCGCCGGTCCGAAAGCGTTTCAGGACCTGGTGCCGCAGGATTGGCAAGCGAGGGTGAAGCGTACCGCCTACGTTCCTTCCCTGGCTTATCGGCTGGCGATGATCGCAAGCGGCAATCTGGACGCCACCTTTGTCAAGCCGAATGCGCATGACTGGGATATCGCTGCCGCGGAGCTCATTTTGCGCGAGGCCGGCGGACAACTGCTTGACAGCCATGGAACGACACCTGCCTTCGGCAAGGAGAAAGTCAGTCATGGTGCTCTGGCGGCCGGAAGCGGCGAAATGCTCGCCATGATGGCCCGCGTGATTTCCGGCCACGCCGGCTGAGGCGTTTCATAGGTTTCAAAATTGGCGGCTTTGGTCTAGACCAAGCACCAAATCACGTGATGTGAAGGACGGACATGACCGGGGAAGACGGAAAGAAACAGCTTTTGCATCTGGTGTTCGGTGGCGAACTGGCGACACTGGGCGGCAGCGAGTTCCGCGATCTCGATGCACTCGACATCGTCGGCATCTATCCCGACTACCAGTCGGCGCTGAACGCCTGGAAGTCCAAGGCGCAGGCAAGCGTCGACAATGCGCATATGCGCTACTTCGTCGTGCACCTGCATCGCTTGCTCGACCCGCAGGGCCAGGCCAGCGCGTGACGATGGAAGAGCAGGTGGCGAAACCGCAGGCAGACCAGCCAGCGGCCGAAAGGAAGCGCTCCAACAGCGCGCTGAAGCCGCTGTGGAAGAAGGTGCGCGAGCCGCTTGCACAGTCGCGTTTCGTCAAGGGTCTGATTGTCAGCCTGTTCACGCTGACGATGCGCTTCATTCGGCTCACCAATCCGCGCCTCGCCGAGTCCGCCAGGTTCAGCGACAAGGAATATGAAGGCATCGAGCCGGGCATCATCGCGCTTTGGCATGGTCAGCATATCCTGATGCCTGCTTTCTATCCTTCGAAGCGCGGGTTGGTTGCGATGGTTTCGCGCAGCGCCGATGCCGAGATCAACGCGCAGGTCATCGAACGTTTCGGCATCGAGACCGTCCGCGGGTCGGGTGGCCGGGCAGATGCCCGCCACATCGACAAGGGCGGAGCCAAGGCGCTGATCGGCCTCAAGAAATCGCTGATCGCGGGCAAGAATGTCTGCATGATTGCCGATATTCCGCATGGCACGCCGCGCGATGCCGGCCTCGGTGTCATCCTGCTCGCCAAGCTGTCTGGCCGTCCGATCATTCCGGCAGCGCTTGCCACCAGCCGCCGCAAGGTTCTGGAGAAGAGCTGGGACAAAACCACCATCAACCTGCCGTTTGGTCGCTCGGCGATCGCTGCCGGCGCACCGATATTCGTGGCCAGCAATGCCGACGAGGCCGAGATGGAGCGTAAGCGTGTGGAACTCACCGATGCGCTCAATGCTACCACCGCAAAGGCCTACCAACTGGTGGATTCGCGGCGATGAGCGAGCGGTGGGCCCGCATGATGCTGTCGCTCTACCGCGCAGCCGGATCTGCCGCCTATCCCCTGGCCGGTCCCTATGTCGCCTGGCGCGCCTCCAAGGGCAAGGAAGACCGGGCGCGCAGCCGTGAACGCTACGGCGTCGCCAGCCAGGATCGGCCGGACGGTCCGCTGATCTGGGTGCATGCGGCAAGCGTCGGCGAAACCAATGCGGTGGTGCCGCTCGTCCGCTCCATCCTCGACTACGGCGTTACGGTGGTGCTGACGACGGGCACCGTCACTTCGGCGAAGCTGGTGGCCGAGCGGCTGGGTGACCGCGTCATCCATCAATATGTACCGCTGGACCTGAGGCCCGCGGTCAGCCGCTTCCTCAATCACTGGCATCCGGACCTCGTCATCATCGCTGAATCCGAAATCTGGCCGAACACGATCCTCGAACTCGGCGCACGCAGCGTGCCGCAGGTTCTGGTCAATGGACGCCTGTCTGATCGTTCCTTCGCATCGTGGAAGAAGCGTTCCAACATCGCCGAGGCCTTGTTCGAGAATCTCGCCCATGTCGTCGCGCAGTCGGAAGTCGACGGCGAGCGGTTCCGCGCCCTTGGCGCGCGACCGGTGACGGTTTCGGGTAACCTCAAGGTGGACACGCCACCACCGCCGGTGGATGCCGGTGAACTGGCCCTGCTCAGCCGCCAGATCGATGGGCGCCCGACCTGGGCAGCGATTTCTACCCACAACGGGGAAGAGGTGATTGCCGCCGAGGTGCACAAGACGCTGGCGTCACGGCATCCCGGCCTGTTGACCATTATCGTACCGCGCCATCCGGACCGCGCCGAAGAACTTGCCGAAACATTCGCCGGCATGGGGCTCGCCGTCGCGCGGCGGAGCCTGGACGACCAGATCTCGCCCGATGTGGACATCCTGCTCGGCGATACGATCGGCGAGATGGGACTTTATCTCAGGCTGACGGAGATCGCCTTCGTCGGTCGTTCGCTGACGTCGGAAGGCGGGCAGAATCCGCTCGAGCCGGCCATGCTTGAGACGGCTGTGCTGGCTGGCCGCAATGTGCAGAATTTCCGCGATTCCTATCAGAAACTGCTGGACGCCGGCGCGGCGAAGCTGGTGCGGGATCGCCCCATGCTGGCCGGTGCCGTCAACTTCCTGCTTTCCAATGAAAGCGCACGCCGGGAGATGATGGCGGCAGGTGCGGCAACCGTCGAGCAGATGCGCGGCGCGCTGGCCACGACCCAAAGAGCGCTCGAGCCCTACATCCAGCCGCTAGTCGTCAAGGCCCGCCTCAAGGTGGCGGGAGGACGCTGACCATGGCGAGCGAAGCGCCGCCATTCTGGTGGGAGAAACCGGACTGGCGCGCCCATGTGCTTTCGCCCATCTCATGGATCTACGGCGCGGTCGCCGGGCGTCGGATGCGTTCGGCGAAACGCGAAAAGATCGATGCGCCAGTGCTTTGCGTCGGGAATTTCACGGTCGGCGGCTCCGGCAAGACGCCGGTCGCCATTGCACTCGCAAGGCACGCGAAACAGCAAGGCCTGAAACCAGGTTTCCTGTCGCGTGGCCATGGCGGCTCGTTTGGCGAGCCGCATATCGTCGACCCGCATCACGATGCAGCCAAGCATGTCGGCGACGAGCCGCTGCTTCTGGCCGAGCATGCCCCGGTGGCGGTGTCGCCGAACCGCGCTGCCGGCGCGCGCATGCTGATCGATAAGGAGGGCTGCGACTTCCTCATCATGGACGACGGCTTCCAGAGCGCGCGCATCCATATCGATTTTGCGCTCGTCGTGGTCGACGCCCGCTACGGCATCGGCAATGGTCGTGTCATTCCGGGCGGACCGTTGCGGGCTCCGGTGCTCACCCAGCTTCTCTATGCGGATGCGCTGATCAGAATGGGGGATGGTGGCGCTGCCGACGCCGTGGTGCGACAGGCCGCGCGCGCCGGCAAGCCGATCTTTGCCGCCCGTGCCCGGCCGAGCGATGCCAAGGCGCTCGCCGGCAAACGATTGCTCGCCTTCGCCGGCATCGGCCATCCGGAAAAATTCTATGACACCGTGGCGGAAGCCGGCGGCACGGTGGCGCTCAGCCGTTCATTCCCGGACCATCATGTCTATGGCGAGGACGAACTGGCGGAACTGCTTGCCACTGCCAAGGCTGCGGATCTGGGACTCGTCACCACGGCCAAGGACGCGGCGCGCCTGCGCCACGGTGGGATGCCAGCCGGATTCCTCGAAAAGCTCAGCGTGCTTGAAATCGAAACTGTGTTCGAGCCCGATCACACGCCGCAGCGCATCGTCGATGAGACACTTGAAGCCTGGCGCAGGCGGCGGATCAACGGGTAGTCTCTTCCTGAAGAGGAAAGCGCGTTATCAGCCGCGCTTACGCAAATCCGGGTTGGATTCGATTTCTCGCTGCAGTGAGGCAGCTGCGCTGACATAAGGCTCCTGCCTTGCCACGCTCCAATACTTCAGTTCGTCGAGTGCGATGCTCTCACCGGTGACGGCGCAGCGCACGAAGGCGCCTGGGCTGGTGACCTGGAAATCGCCGTCCAGATAGCGGATGCGGGCTTCCCGGCCTCCGGGACCTTCGAAACGGTTCATCATCGCGATCGACCTGTGCTCACACGGCCAAGCTTGTTGACAGTTCCTGACCTCAGGCGTTTCCGCCACAAAATACAGAGAAGGTCAAGCACACACCAGCTTCACACAACTCAGACGGCTTATTGTGGGATAAATTGCCGCTTGGATTGTCATGGTCGCTGCCATCTCCCGCCTCGCTTCACTGCTCAAGCAGGCAACGGCCGGCGATGTGCCGTTGCCGACGGCGAAGCCAGATCCAGTCAAAACAGAGTTGATCAGGACGCTGGTGACGCCACGCGCACCATTAGGTGCGGAGCCGATGCCTTCGCTCGCGCCGCCCCTGGTCGTGCCGATCAAGGCTGCCGTCGCGCAAAAGGAAGCGTCGCCGCAGGTCATCCAGGCCTATCGCGCCGCGCTCGATCTGGAAGAAATCGCGCCAGCCGCGATCAATCAGCGGTCATCATCGGCGAGGGGAACCGGTGCCGAGGCGGAAGCCGCTGCTCGCGCCCCGTCGGGCCAGCCGGCAGGCCCGGACGACGTGCTTTCCGGTGTCCGCATCCCATCGCTGCCCGGCTATATGCCAGCCTTGCCGCTTTCAGCCACCGCCAGGCAGATCGAAGAGGATGAAGCCAGCACGCGTAAGCGGCGGCCGGTCCACGCGCCGGCGACACGCGAAGAGCCAGGAGAGATCTCGCTGGAAACGGTGATCCGCGCCCGCGCGATTGCCTTTGGCCTCGCAGCATTCGCATTGCTGTTGCTGATCGTCCTGCTGGTATTTTAGCGGACGGGCATCTGCCTCCAGTCTTGGAACGCCGGGTATCAGCGGTCCGCGTCCAGAAAACTGTGCAGCCGTTCACTGGGCACGCTGGCTGCATTGGCGATACGCTGGGCAAGTTCCACAGCTGCTGTGCGGGGTTTTCCAGCCGGCCGGTCGAGCCAATAGGATACTGGGTTCAAGGCTGTCCGCTTATCGACCGCCACGACGCGTCCAGCCGCGACCTGGCCTTCGGCGAGAGGCGGCCGGGCCAGGGCGATGCCTAGCCCGTAGGCGGCGGCGTCCAGAACAAGGTTGTAGTCTTCGAAGCGTCGATCCTGCGGGCGGGGGCGGTAGTCGACGCCCTGCTCACCGAACCACGCGCGCCAACCCGAGGCGTCGGAATCGTGGATCAAGGGATATTTCAGCAGCCGCGCGGCATCGCCGGTACCAATCTCAGTCGCCAGTTCCGGCGAGGCGATCGGAAACATGTGTTCCTCGAAAAGCTGCATCGCTATACGCTCTGGGACACGTCCGCGGCCACAGCGGATGGAAAGGTCTATGCCTTCGTCGGCGAGGTCGATCTGGCGGTTGTCGACGTCGAGCACGATCCTGATTTTCGGGTCGCCGCTTTCCAGCCTTGCCATGCGCGGCATCAGCCAAAGGCCGCTTATCGAAGGAATTGTCGCCAGCCGCACCACCGCAGTACCGCGCGGCTCGACCCAGCGATCGGAATTGGAGGCAATCAGCGCAAACGCCTCGCTGGTGCGCAGATGCAGTCGATTGCCCTCGATGGTCAGTGAAACGCCGCGCGCGCCGCGTTCGAACAGTTTCAGCCCGAACCAGTCCTCCAGTCGTGCGATCTGGCGGCTGACCGCGCCGTGAGTGAGGTTGAGCTTGTCGGCTGCCGCCGAAAAACTCCCTGTTTTCGCCGCCGCGTCAAAGGCCCGCAGGGTTTCAAGTGGCGGCAATATTTCCAAGCTGTGATCCATGCTCACAGCTCATCCTCGATTTCGTCGTTTGTCAATCACACCGGAAAAGCGTTTTCTGCCATCGCGACCAACAGTTGGCGCGGAGACAGGACGATGAGTGCACAGATGAGCATGGCGAATTCGGAACAGCGCACGGATGTCACGGCGATGCTGGCTGTGGCGCTCACTGTGGTCGGCTGGGCCTCGGCCTTTCCTGCGATCCGCGCCGGCCTCACCGCCTTCGGGCCGCTGGAACTCGGGGCACTGCGTTTTGCGATCGCCGCTGTGCCCGCCGCCATCTTCCTCGCCATAAAGCGCCCGGCATTGCCCAAACTCAACGAACTCTGGCGGTTCGGTTTCGGCGGCGCGATTTTTGTCGCGCTCTATACGGCAATGCTCAACATCGGCGAGACCACGGTTTCGGCGGGCGCCGCGGCCTTCATCATCAATGTCAGCCCGATCTTCACCGCCATCATGGCGATGTTCCTGCTCGGCGAACGATTCCCGGCATTGGCCTGGGTCGGTACCTTTGTTTCCTTCGCCGGCATCGGTGTGATCGCCATGGGAGAGGGTAATGGACTGACATTCAACACTGGCGCGTTGCTGATCCTCGGCTCAGCCCTGTGTTCCTCGGTCAACACGATCGTGCAGAAGCCACTGTTTTCGCGACATCATCCGTTGACGGTTTCGCAATGGAACATGGTGCTTGGTGCACTGTGCCTGGTGCCGTTCTTTCCGGAAAGCCTTGCCCAGGCCGCTGGTGCCGATACGGCCGGTCTTGGCGCCGTGATCTATCTCGGCTTGATCCCGAGCTTCATCTCCTACGCTGCCTGGGCCACAGCCCTGTCACGCCTGCCGGCCGCCCGTGCTTCGAACTATCTCTATCTGGTTTCACCGGTGGCGACGCTGATCGGCTTTGCTTGGCTCGGCGAGGTGCCTACGACACTCGGCATCATCGGTGGCGTGCTCGCACTTGGCGGCGTCATCATTGTCAACATGAAGCGGTGAAGCCGAAGTTGGAGCTTATCGCCGGCCGAACAGCCGCTCGATGTCTGCAAGCTTGAGCTCGATATAGGTCGGACGGCCATGGTTGCAGGTGCCCGACCCGGGTGTCGCTTCCATCTGGCGCAGCAACGCGTTCATTTCGTCGGGCTTGAGCAGACGGCCTGAGCGCACTGAGCCGTGGCAAGCCATCGTGGCGGCGATGTGATGGAGGCGTTCCGTCAACGTTTCCGTGGTGTCGTTGTCTGCGATCTCGTCGGCGAGGTCACGGACAAGCTGCTGCACATCGGTCTCGCCCAGCATCGACGGTGTCTCGCGCACGGCGATGGCTCCCGGGCCGAAACGCTCGACGCCGAGACCGAAACGCTGCAGCGTCTCAGCATGCGACGCCAGCCGCTCGGCATCGTCTTCAGGCAGGTCGACGATTTCCGGCAGCAACAGCATCTGCGCGGGCACAGGACGGGAATGCAGCGCATTCTTCAATGCTTCATAGACCAGCCGCTCATGCGCGGCATGCTGGTCGACGATGACCAGCGAATCCCGGGTCTGTGCAACGATGTAATTTTCGTGCACTTGCGCGCGTGCGGCGCCCAGTGTCGTACCGAGCAAGGTTTCGGTTGTCTCGACCTGGCTGGCGCGGGCATCAACGCTGACGGTCTCTCCTGTATCGAAAGCCGCCTGCTCATTTTCACGAAAGCCCATGTCGATCGGCCGCTGTGATGAGCGCGCGGCGTCGAACCCAATCGGCCCGGAAGGACGATAGGCTGCTTCGTAGCTGCGATGGCCATTGGTCGGGCCGCCATGGCCGAAACTTGCAGCACCTGGCCTGAAGGCGGCCATCATGCCGGCTGCGCCGGTGGTTGCTGCCCGTACACCGGCAGATGTCAGCGCCTCGCGGATTGCGCCGACGATCAACCCGCGCACCAGGCCAGGATCGCGGAAGCGCACGTCAGCCTTGGCCGGATGCACGTTGACGTCGACGATCGCTGGATCGAGCGTCAGGAACAGCGCCACCACCGCGTGCCGATCGCGCGGCAACACGTCCATGTAAGCGCCGCGGATGGCGCCGGCGATAAGCTTGTCACGCACGGGGCGGCCGTTGACATAGGCGTATTGCTGCAAGGCGTTGGCGCGTGTGAAGGACGGGATCGAAACGTGCCCAGTCAGGCGCACGCCTTCGCGCACGGCATCGACGGCAATGGAATTGTCCGGGAATTCGGAGCCCATGACTTGGGCGAGACGGCGCAGTTGTCCTTCCGGGCTGTCGTCTGTTGCCGGCAGTTCCAGGGTCGAGCGGTCCGAGCCGGCCAGCGTGAACCGTACGGAAGGAAAGGCGATGGCGATGCGCTTGATGACGTCGCTGGTCGCCGAGCTTTCGGCACGTTCGCCCTTCATGAATTTCAGCCGGGCAGGGGTAGCGAAGAACAGGTCGCGCACCTCCACCGTGGTGCCGCGATTGGCGGCCGCAGGCCGCACAGGCGCGACGCGCCCGCCCTCGATGCTGATCTCCGCTGCGCTGTCACCTTGTGGCGTGCGCGAGCGGATCGACAGACGTGCCACGGAACCGATCGACGGCAGGGCCTCGCCACGGAAGCCGAGCGAGCGGATGTCGTTTATGTCGTCGGAGAGTTTGGACGTGCAGTGGCGTGCGACCGCCAATGTCAGCTCGTCTTCAGGCATTCCTGCACCGTCATCGGTGACACGGATCAGGTTCAGCCCACCTCCGGCCGTGACGATCTCGACGCGACCGGCACCGGCATCGAGCGCATTCTCGACCAGCTCCTTGACGACGCTGGCGGGACGCTCGATGACTTCGCCGGCGGCGATCTGGTTGATCATCGTTTCGGAAAGCTGACGGATGGGCATGACAAGACTATAGCCGGATTCGCCGAGGTGGCGAACAAGCGTGCCCGGCGATTGATGCTTTATCCCGGAAATCCTGGATGCCGACACAGCCAGGATGCTTCAGCCGCCGGCGCAACCGATCCGGCCGCTGCGGCCTAGGCGCTTTGGATCTTCAAGGAGCGGTTTTCCTCGCGCCCGAAGCCCCGGATATCGATCCGGTCAGCGTAGACCTCGACGATCGAGTAGGCGCTGGTGGCAGGTGTGTCGACCATGCCTTTGAAGTTGATAAAGTATTTGCCCTTGAGTTCGCCGAAATTGCCGGCGTGGTTGTGGCCGTTGAAATAGGCGACGACATTGCCGGATCCGGTCAGCAACGCCACGATGCGTTCGGAATCCCACATATTGTGCTCATTCTCCGGATAGACCGGATAGTGACCCATGACGATCACCTTCTCATTCGCGGCCTCTGCCGTCTTGATGGTCTTGTCGAGCCAGGCGAACTGTTCATCGCTCAGCGAGCCGTTCCAGGTCTGCGCATTGACAGCGCCCTTTGACTTCAATTCGTCGAGGCGCCTGGCGGCGATGTCGCGACGCGGATCGTCCTTCGGTGGCGCGAACAGGCTGACGTCGTTGCCGTCGAGGACGATGAAGCGGTAGCCGCCGCCAGCGAAGTCGTAATAGGCCTTTTCCATGCCGGCGGTACGCACGACAGAGGTCAGGTACTCGGCTGCCACGTCGTAATCGTGATTGCCGAGCAGGAAGAAGCGCTCATGCTTCAGCTTGTCGTAAAGCGGCAGGATGTGCGCATAGCTTTCCCAGTGCCGATCGATGATGTCTCCCAGCGTTGCGACGAAGCGCAGGTCTTCCTGGTTGAAGGCTTCGATGGCTTCCGACAGCTTCCACAGACTGTTCGAATAGTAGCGGTTGAGTTTGAGGTTCGGCACGACGGGCGCGTATTGCGGATCGGCGACGATACCGAATTTGAACAGCGGCGCGCCTTCGGCGGCTGCGGCAGCGTCGACGGTGAAACCTCCGAACGGTGCAAACATCGCGGCGGTGCCGCCAATTTTGAGGAGGTTGCGTCGGGTGATCATGGAAAGCCTCTGCATTGCGATTACCGAGGCAGCGTAGGCAGGCTTGGTGACAGCGGCATGAAATCAAGGCCGGTTACCGATGCCCGTGCCCATGGGATTTCAGGTCGCAAAAAAGCCGAGATGGCGGATACGTGCTATGGAGTAAGCGCGTTTGTCATTCGCGATTTGGGGGAATCATGAAGCCGGGGCTGCTGTTCGCACTGTCCATTCTGACATATCCAGGCGCGGCTTTGGCCGGACCAGCCTCGGATGCGGTGATGTTCTTCTATTCACCGGTTAAATTTGCTGCCGATCCGCAATATCGGGATCGCTTCACAGACCCGGTCATCAAGCTGTTCCAGCTCAACGATGCAGCCATCAAGAAACACCCGGATGAGGTCGCATGCATCGATTTCGATCCGTCGCTCGACGCGCAGGACTATGACGACAAGACTGTGGCCGACACATTGAAGCTCAGCGAGGCCATCGACGGGGACAAGGCAACGGTGACAGCAAGCTTCAATCTTTTCACCGAAGGTGATGATTCCAAACGTGAAATGATCTGGGATCTGAGACAGGTCGATGGTTCCTGGAAAGTCGCTGACATCGCCTCCAGGAGCAACAGCTGGAAACTCAGTGAATTGGGCTGTTCCGGCGGAGAAGAAGCAGAATAAGCCGATGCTGCTGGGACAGCGTTCTTTGCGTTTGCTTTTGGCCGGTGTGCTCGCTGCCGGCTCGGTCGGCAGTGCCTGTGCGGAAGGATTGCTGGGCGCCAAACCGCCGGAAGCGCCGGCTACCACCGCCGGGGCGGGGCCGAGTGCATCGAACCTGGCGACGGCCGTCGCGCCAGATTCTCCTTCGGCACAGGTCAGGCCCTTCTACCTGGACGGCACGGATCTGGCCTCCGCCGATCTCAACCGCTTCGTCGACCCGGCAAGGACGGTGCTCGAGAAGAACGAGACCCTGAAGAAGTCCGGCGAAGGCGACTGCCTCGACCAGAACATGCCGCTCGATCAGGTGCCCTACGACAGGGCGACCCTCGAAAAGACGTTCAAGTCGCTGGAATCGATCAATGGCGACCAGGCGCGCGTCGTGGTCGCCTTCGTCGAGGGCAGCGAGCCGCACCGGCTGGAGTGGAAGCTGAAGAAGGTCGAGAGCGGCTGGAAGATCTCCGATCTGCTGTCCGTCACCGGTGAATGGGCGCTCAGCCAGTATCAGTGCGAGTGATTTCAGCCTCTGCCGCGATAGGGAACGACGCCGGTGTCGGGCACCCATGCGCCTTTCGGCGACTCACCGGTCTGCCAGAACACATCGATCGGAATGCCGCCGCGCGGGTACCAGTAGCCGCCGATGCGCAGCCACAACGGCCTGGTGGCCGCCACGATGCGTCTCGCGATCATCACGGTGCAGTCCTCATGGAAGGCACCGTGGTTGCGGAACGAGGTCAGGAACAGTTTCAACGACTTGGATTCGACCAGAAGCGTGTCCGGCGCGTAGTCGAGGACGATATGCGCGAAATCCGGCTGGCCAGTGACAGGGCAGAGCGAGGTGAATTCGGGGCAGGTGAAGCGCACGATGGCCGGCGGGCCGTCGCCGCGCGTGAAAGGTACGGTCTCCAGCACCGCATGGTCGGGACTGTCCGGCGTCTCGACCCTGGTGCCGAGCTGGGTGAGGTTTTCGGTTGTCATCATGGTCGGGCTCCTTTGGCATAGGCTCTATCGCCAAGGGCCCCCGCAAGCCAGTCTTGAGTGAGAGCTCTATCAGCAGCGGAAGACCGGTTCACCGAACACCGCCGGATCGACGTCGACCCCAAGGCCGGGACCGCTTGGTGGGGTTATGTTGCCGCCGACGATGGTGAAATCGGCGGTGCCGTTGGCAACCGTGACCCAATTGTGGAAATCGACCGTGTGCTGGCGCAGCCATTCCGGTGTCGACAGCAGGAGCCCGCAATAGGCAGCAGTGTCGATCTGCGCGCCGCCCGTGTCTTCGATGGTGATCTTCAGGTTGCGGGCGATGGCGATGTCGCGGACCAGCTTTGCCTTTGTCAGTCCTCCGACGCGGGCGAGCTTGATGGTGATGCCGTCAACCAATCCATCGGCGATGGCGCGCAGAAGGACATCGGCGCCGTCGATCGTCTCGTCCAGCACAAGTGGGCGGTCACAGGCCCGCCGGATGGCGAGATTTTCCTCATAGCTCGCGCAGGGTTGTTCCAGTGTGTAGTCGAGCGCACGGGTTGCCTGCAGGAAACGCCGGGTTTCGGCGGTGCCCCAGCTGCCATTGGCGTCGCAGAACAGCACGGTGCCGGAAGGCACGGCGGCGCGTACGGCTTCCAGGCGCGCGATGTCGTCATTGACGTCGAGGCCGACCTTGACCTGTAGCCGGTGGTACCCTTCGGCGCTATATTTGCTGGCCCGCGCGGCCATGGCGTCGGGGCTCTCCTGCGCCAGCGAACGGTAGAGCGGAATGGCAGTGCCTTCTGCACCTCCGGCCATCGCTGCCAGCGAAAGCCCGCTGCGCTTGCCGGCAAGATCCCAGAGCGCCATGTCGATGGCTGCCTTGGCGTAGGGATGACCCTTGAGCAGCAGATCCATGCGGCGGTTCAATGCCTCGATGCCGGCGGCGTCCTCGCCGATCAGGCGCGGCGCAAGTTCGCGCATGGCGGCACGCGCGCCTTCCGCGAAGGCAGGATCGTAGAAAGAACCCAGCGGTGCCATCTCGCCATATCCCTTGCTGCCGTCGGGCGCGGTCATCTCAACGATGGTCGAATCGAACCCTTCGGCGCTACGCCCGCCCGAACAGGTATAGGTACCGTCCCGGAACGGCTGCCACTGCCGGTAAAGGGTGATGGAAGCGATGGTCATACGGGGCTCCGCTGGCGCGTCTTGGTGCAATCTTTTCGCCATGCTAGCCATCTCAAACCGGGTGTGCCGCGAAGGAAACGGCAATTGCGCCAGTCGTTTTTATGCTAGCTTCCGGCCTGTGCGTCGCAGTATGCCTTGCCGGCCTCAGGGAGACCGTCGTTCATGACCAGCAGCTTTCTCGCCCATCTCGACACCGAACTGGCCGGCCTGAAGGCTGCGGGGCTCTACAAGTCCGAGCGCGTGATCTCGTCCATGCAGTCGGCCGAGATCGAGGTGGCCGGCGAGAAAGTGCTGAATTTCTGCGCCAACAACTATCTGGGCCTTGCCGACAACGCGGAATTGCGCGCGTCCGCGCAGGAAGCGCTGGACCGCTACGGATACGGCATGGCTTCGGTCCGTTTCATCTGCGGCACACAGGAAGAGCACAAGCAGCTCGAAGCCAGGATCTCGTCCTTCCTCGGCCTGGAGGACACCATCCTCTACGGCTCCTGCTTCGATGCGAATGGCGGACTGTTCGAGACGCTGCTCGGCGAAGAGGATGCCGTGATTTCGGATGCGCTCAACCACGCTTCGATCATCGATGGCGTGCGGCTCTCCAAGGCCAAGCGGTTCCGCTATGCCAACAACGACATGGCGGCACTCGAGGAAGAGCTGAAGAAAGCCGAAGGCAGCCGTTTCAAGCTGATTGCCACCGATGGCGTCTTCTCGATGGACGGTATCATCGCCAATCTGCAAGGTGTCTGCGACCTTGCGGAGAAGCATGGCGCGATGGTCATGGTCGACGACAGCCACGCCGTGGGCTTCGTCGGGAAGCACGGCCGTGGCTCAGCCGAGCATTGCGGTGTCGAGGGCAGGGTCGACATCATTACCGGTACGCTCGGCAAGGCGCTGGGCGGGGCTTCCGGCGGCTATACGTCCGGCAAACGGCAGGTGGTGGACTGGCTGCGGCAGCGCTCGCGGCCCTATCTGTTTTCCAACACGCTGATGCCGGCGATCGCGTCCGCGTCGCTCAAGGTTTTCGACATCATCGACAGGGGCGACACGCTGCGTGAGAAGCTCTACGCGAATGCGTCGCATTTCCGTTCGTCGATGAGCAAGCTGGGCTTCAACCTCGCCGGCGCCGACCATCCGATCATACCGGTGATGCTGGGCGATGCATCGCTCGCACAGCAGATGGCTGCCAAGATGCTGGAGCGTGGCATCTATGTCATCGGCTTTTCGTTCCCTGTCGTGCCGAAAGGGCAGGCGCGCATCCGCACGCAGATGTCGGCAGCGCATTCGACGGCCGATATCGATCGTGCGGTGGCCTCATTTGCCGAGGTTGGCCGGGAACTCGGCATCATTTCCTGAGGAACAGACGAATGTCCAACATGATGCGTGCGCTGGTGAAGGCAAAAGCCGAGCCCGGGATCTGGATGGAGCGCGTGCCGGTTCCCGAGATCGGCCCCAACGACGTGCTGATCAAGGTCAAGAAGTCGGCGATCTGCGGCACGGACGTCCATATCTACAACTGGGACCAGTGGGCCCAGAAGACGGTGCCGGTGCCGATGGTGACGGGGCACGAATTCGTCGGTACCATCGCCGATGTCGGTTCGGCCGTCACTGAATACAAGGTCGGCCAGCGGGTGTCGGGCGAAGGCCACATCGTCTGCGGCCATTGCCGCAATTGCCGGGCGGGCAGGGGCCATCTGTGCCGCAACACGCTCGGCGTCGGCGTCAATCGGCCTGGCTCGTTCGGCGAGTATGTCGCCATCCCGCAGCACAATGTCGTGCCGATCCCGGATGATATTCCCGATGAAATCGCAGCGATCTTCGATCCGCTCGGCAATGCGGTCCATACCGCGCTGTCCTTCGATCTGGTCGGCGAGGACGTGCTGGTGACCGGTGCCGGGCCGATCGGCATCATGGGCGCGCTAGTGGCGCAATGCGTCGGCGCGCGCAAGGTTGTCATCACCGACATCAATCCGACCCGGCTGGCGCTGGCCCGGAAGATGGGAGTGCATCACGTCGTCGATGCGTCCAAGGAGAAGTTGCGCGATGTCATGCACGACGAGGGCATGACCGAAGGTTTTGACGTCGGTCTGGAGATGTCGGGTTCGGCCGTCGCCTTCCGCGACATGATCGACACCATGAACAATGGCGGCAAGATCGCCATCCTCGGCATCGCGCCGACCGGTTTCGAGATCGACTGGAACAAGGTCATCTTCAAGATGCTGCATCTCAAGGGCATCTATGGCCGCGAGATGTTCGAAACCTGGTACAAGATGATCGCGCTGGTACAGGGACCGCTCGATGTCAGCGGACTGATCACCCATCGCATCGGCATCGACGACTATCAGTCGGGCTTCGATGCCATGCGCAGCGGCAATTCCGGCAAGGTCGTTATGGATTGGTAGGAAATTTTTTTTCTTACCAGTGGATATTTTTCGAATAAGTTTTGTTGCCGCGCTACGGGCTGATTTGCTAATGCAGGCAACTCTGTTGTGCAAGCTCTCGCCCCGAGGATCGGAACGATGCTCGGGGTGACGTGTAAGAGCCGGAATTCCGACGATGCGCCGCCACATCCGCTCCTTCACTGCGCGCCATGAGCCCTCCAGCCATGCGCTTTCGCACGCCAAGTCCGGCATCGGAGCCGTCATCGGCATCGGTGCGGTTGGTGGCCTCGCCGCGTTGACCGACCTGCCGCTGTTGCTGGCGCCGCTCGGCGCCACCGCGGTGCTGATCTTTGGCCAGCCGGCCAGCCCGCTGGCGCAGCCGGCCAATGTGTTCGGCGGCTATCTGCTGGCGACGATCGTCGGGGTCGCGGCTGCCTTGTCGCTTCCGGGAAGCTGGACCGTAGCGGCTTTGGCCGTCGGCGTGGCAATCGCGCTGATGTCGATGCTGCGTGTCACCCATCCGCCTGCTGGTGCCGTCCCGCTGATCGCGCTTGCCGCACCGCTGCAAAGTGCCTCGCTGTTCGGCACGATCCTGATTGGTTCGATCAGCCTGGTCGGGCTTGGCGTCGTGCACCATCGCCTGCCGCCGCGCCTTCACTATCCGCGCCGGGTGGAGTGAGGCGGCAAGGTTTGGCCACTGGTGCCAGGTCTTCTATCGCGTTTTGGCGACCGCTTTCATATGCAGGTCGTAACCCGCTGAATCGCCGGCTTTCTGCGCGATGCGTGCCATGCCGACATGTGCTTGGGCATAATCGGGATCAATCGCCAGGGCGCGGTTGAAGTAGGCGACGGCTTTTTTGTCCTCGTTTCGCTCTTCGAGGATACGACCGTGGTCGGAGAGAAGCGGCACGGTATCCGGGATCCGCTTTTCGGTTTCTGCGAACCAGCGCTCAACCTTTTGCAAAGGCTCGCCACGTTCATGCGTGACCAGGGCGAAACCCCAATAGATTGCCGGATTTTCCGGATCCAGGAGCCAAGCCTGGTTGAAGCGTTGGATTGCCGTTTCGAAGTCCTTGTTTTCGAACGCCTGCCAACCCAGTTCGATGGCTCGCCTGGCGCCGGCTTGCAGATTGCCGTTGGTGGATTGTCGAACGCTTTCGACAAGCCGCTTGTCGGCTGCCAGCATCTGATCGGTTTTCTGCACGCCCTCCCACAGCGGAATCTCCTGCGCGAACGAAGCCGTCGCCATCAGAATGAAAGTCAGCCCCAGGAATACCCTTCGAAAAACGTGCATTCGTTCCTCCGTAATGAAGCTTCTAGAATGTATTTATCTTCAATCGAGAATTGCGGATTCAAGTTTTTCAAGCAACTTAACAATGTGATCTTGGTCACTACTTTCTAACTTTCCAAGCAATTCCCGCTCGAACGCCTTCGCCAGCGGAACCATGTCACGATAGGCAACAAGGCCCGCCTTGGTCAGGGCCAGATGCTCGATGCGGCCGTCTTTGTCGTCCGGCATTCGGGTAAGCCAGCGCCGGCGCTCCAGCTCGGCGACGGCACGCGAGACCTTGGTCTTGTGCATGGACGATTGTTCGCCGAGCGCTGTCGCGGTCATGGATCCGTGCTGGCCCAGCCCTGCCAGGGTTCGCCATTCGGGGCGGGTCAGACCGAGCCGGTCCTTGTAGATGCGCGCGAACTCGCGGCTGACCAGGTCAGCCAGATGATAGAGCCGGTAGGGCAGGAAGGTTTCCAGTTCGAGGACGTCTTCCTGGCTTGCCATGCTGTGCGCTCCGGTTGAGCTTCAACGGCTGAGGTTTAGAGCACCGCGCGTCCTTTTGGACGCGCAAAGGTCGCTCTAACACTTTGATTTGGCACATGATCCTTTCCGAAAATCGGTTCCGATTTTCGGGGTCATGCGCTAGCCGTTGATAGTTACATTTTCGATGGTTACAGATGTAACCAGTTTGGTCAATGACGGGAGGACGCAGTGGCCTTTTCCTACATGCCGGGTTTCGGCAATGATTTCGAAACCGAGACGTTGCCGGGTTCGCTGCCGCAGGGGCGCAATTCCCCGCAGCGACCGGCTTATGGGCTCTATGCCGAACAACTGTCAGGCTCGCCCTTCACCGCGCCGCGCGGCACGAATGAGCGCTCCTGGCTTTACCGCATCCGGCCGAGCGTCAAGCACACCGGCCGCTTCAAGGCAGCTGACTATCCACTGTGGAAGACCGCTCCCAATGTCGGCGACCATGAACTGGCGCTTGGCCAGTATCGCTGGAATCCAACGCCGATGCCGAAGGAGCCGACCGATTTCATCGCCGGCATCCGCACCATGACCACGGCCGGCGATGCGCTTGGGCAAAGTGGCATGGCCGCCCATATCTACGTCGCCAACACGTCGATGGTCGACGACCATTTCTTCAACGCGGACGGCGAGATGCTGGTGGTGCCGCAGGTCGGCCGGCTGAATTTCGTCACCGAGATGGGCGTCATTGAGATGCGGCCTGGCGAGATCTGCGTCCTGCCGCGTGGTCTGGTGTTCAAGGTCGAACTGCTCGATCCGGAAGTGCGCGGCTATATCTGCGAGAACTACGGCGCCAAGTTCACCATGCCCGACCGCGGCCCTATCGGTGCCAACTGCCTGGCCAATCCGCGTGACTTCAAGACGCCGTGTGCATGGTTCGAGGAAAAGGAAGAATCCTGCCGGTTGATCGTGAAATGGTGCGGTTCGTTCCATGTCACGGAACTCGGTCACTCGCCACTCGACGTCGTCGCCTGGCACGGCAACTACGCACCGTATAAATATGATCTTGCTACATTTTCGCCCGTCGGGGCGATCCTGTTCGACCATCCGGATCCGTCTATCTTCACCGTGCTGACGGCGCCAAGCGGTGAGGAAGGTACCGCCAATGTCGACTTCGTCATCTTTCCACCACGATGGTTGGTGGCGGAAAACACCTTCCGCCCGCCCTGGTATCACCGCAACATCATGAGCGAGTTCATGGGCCTGATCCAAGGTCAGTACGATGCCAAGGAGGAAGGCTTCGTCCCGGGCGGCATGAGCCTGCACAACATGATGCTGGCACACGGCCCGGATGCGCCCGGCTTCGAGAAGGCCTCAAAGGTCGACCTCAAGCCGGTGAAGCTCGACCACACCATGGCGTTCATGTTCGAGACGCGCTTCCCGCAGATGCTGAGCCGCTACGGTGCGGAGCTGCCTACCTTGCAGGAGGACTATATCGACTGCTGGAAGGGCCTGAAGAAGCGCTTCAACGGCACGCCGGAAGGGGATTGGAGCTAGCGGGAGCCATTTATTTCGTCTCCATTGTCGGACATGAAGCCTCGTATCCGTCCTTTGGTCGTCAAACCCCTAGAGGAGATGAATCATGACCTATGTCGATGGCTTTGTTCTGCCGGTGCCGCAGTCGGAGTGGGAGGAATATCGGAAGAACGTCGATCTCGCCGCCACGGTCTGGATGGAGCATGGCGCGCTTTCCTACGTCGAAGCCGAAGCCGATGATGTGCCAGATGGCGATATCACCTCTTTCCCGCTTGCAGTGAAGAAGGAAGCAGGAGACACAATTGTACTTTCCTACGTCACCTACAAATCGCGAGAGCATCGCGACGAGGTGATGCAGAAAGTGATGGCTGACCCACGTCTGCAGCCGGGCATGCAAAATATGCCTGCCTATATGAAGCGGCTGATCTATGGTGGGTTCAAAGTCTTCATGGAACGATAAGGGGAACTGAATGAAGCTTGCCACCTTGAAGAACGGGACACGCGACGGAAGACTCGTCGTGGTGTCCCGCGATCTGACGCGCCTGACCGATGCTTCGTTCCTGGCGCCGACACTGCAGGCGGCTCTCGACAACTGGCGTCGCATCGCCCCGCATCTGGCGGCGCTGTCGGAGTCGCTCGAGCACGGTTCGGTGCCGTCGGAACGGTTTCATGAGCATGACGCTCATTCGCCGCTGCCGCGCGCATACCAATGGGCCGACGGCTCGGCTTACGTCAATCACGTCGAACTGGTGCGCAAGGCACGCAACGCCGAAATGCCGGCAAGCTTCTGGACCGATCCGTTGATGTATCAGGGCGGGTCGGACGCGTTCGTCCCGCCGCGCGACCCCATACGCATGGCCGACGAAGCATGGGGCATCGACCTTGAAGCCGAGGTCGCGGTCATCGTCGATGATGTGCCGATGGGGGCGAGCAAGGATCAGGCCCGCGAGGCGATCCGTCTCGTCATGCTGGTCAATGACGTTACATTGCGCGCGCTGACGGCGCCGGAACTCGCCAAGGGCTTCGGTTTCTTCCAGTCGAAGCCGTCCTCGGCGTTTTCGCCGGTGACCGTTACGCCAGATGAACTTGCCGACGTCTGGGACGGCGGCAAGCTGCACCTTCCGCTGTGTGTCGATCTCAATGGAAAGCCCTTCGGGCGCGCCAATGCCGGCATCGACATGACCTTCGATTTCCCGGCCCTGATCGTGCACGCGGCCAAGACCCGTCCATTGGCGGCGGGAACCATCATCGGTTCCGGCACCATCTCCAACAAAAAGGACGGCGGTCCAGGCAAGCCTGTTGCCGAGGGTGGCTCCGGCTATTCCTGCATTGCTGAACAGCGTATGATCGAGACCATCGAGAGCGGCGAGGCGAAAACCCCGTTCCTGCGTTTCGGCGACACGGTTCGCATCGAAATGAAGGACAAGGCCGGGCATTCGATCTTCGGCGCGATCGAGCAGAAGGTGGAAAAATACCAGCAGTGACCAGCAGGGGGAGTGGAATGCGCAATCGGATCTTGCCGGCAGTCGCGGTTCTGCTTCTCGGGCTGACGCCTGCGCTGGCGCAGCAGGAAACGGCTGCGCTGGCCGAGCGCTACATGAAATTGCCGGCCCTGCAGAACATGCTGGATTCCATCCTGGGGCCGGATTTCGTCAACCCGATGATGAGTGCGATGGGCGGCGATGCGCTGCCGCAGGACAAACGCGAGCAACTGGTCAAAATCGTCAGCGAAGAGGTTTCCGCGGTCAGGCCTCAGATGGAGCGTGCGATGATCGAGGCCGCCGGAGAGACTTATAGCGCAGCGGAACTCGATGCCCTGATCAAGTTCAACAGCACGCCCGAAGCCGTTTCGATCATGGGCAAGCTGAAGTCTTTCAACGCGGCGTATTTCGCGCGCTTCGGCACGACGATGCAGACCATGCAGTCGAAGATACAGCAGCGCGCCGGCACCGAGTTGTCAGCCAAATAGCGATGCAGCTCTCCGATCATCTCCGCCGCATGGCGGCCAACAATCTATGGTCCAACGACCGCCTCTACCGTGCTGTCATTGCGCTGAAGCCGGGTGAGTTCGAGGCCGAGCGCATCGGCTTCTTTCCGTCGATCAAGGCGACGCTCAACCATGTCCTGTCGGTCGATCTCTATTATCTCGACATGGTGGAGGAAGGCGGCGTCGGGCTCACTGTCTTCGACGAGTGGGCGGATTTCGAGGTGCCCATCAAGCTGGCTGCTGTGCAGACCGAAACCGACCGGCGGCTGTTGTCGTTCTGCGAGAACCTGAGCAAAACCGATCTCGATCGGCGCGTGCCAACGGACAGGGGCGACAGCGGTTTTGTTCCAGAGCGCATCGGCGACCTGCTGGCGCACCTGTTCCTGCACCAGATCCATCATCGCGGGCAGGTGCACGCCATGCTATCCGGCACATCGGTCGAGCCACCGCAACTCGACGAATTCCTGCTCGACTACGATATCAAACTCAGGAAAAAGGAGGTCGAGCGCCTGGGACTCTGACACGCTCGACCTTTGAACGGGCGCCGCCGGTTTACTCGGCAGCCTGTACCTTCAGCACTCCGCGCTTGATCTGATCCTGCTCGATCGATTCGAAAAGGGCGCGGAAGTTGCCTTCGCCAAATCCCTCATCGCCCTTGCGCTGGATGAACTCGAAGAAGATCGGACCGATCACGGTCTTGGAGAAGATCTGCAGCAGGATCTTGGTCATGCCGCCATTCAACACGCCTTCGCCATCGATGAGGATGCCGTGCTTCTTCATGCTTTCGATCGGCTCGTCGTGGCCGTTCACGCGGGCATGCGACATCTCGTAATAGGTATCGGGCGGCCCAGGCATGAACTTCAGCCCATTGTCGGCGAGCCTGTCGGTGCCGGCATAGATGTCGTCGGTGCCGACTGCGATGTGCTGGATACCTTCGCCCTTGTACTTTTTCAGGTACTCGGCGATCTGGCTGGTGTCGTCCTTGGATTCGTTCAGCGGGATGCGGATCTTGCCACAGGGCGACGTGATGGCACGGCTGACGAGGCCGGTGATCTTGCCATCGATATCGAAGAAATGGATCTGCTTGAAACCGAACAGATCGCGGTAGAAATCCCACCACTTGTCCATGTTGCCGCGATAGACATTGTGGGTGAGGTGGTCGAGGAAATAGAAGCCGACGCCAGCGGGTTTCGGATTGCGCTCGCTGACCCAGTCGAATTCGGCGTCATAAGTCGAGCCCTTGGCGCCATATTTCTCGACAAAATAGAGCAGCGAACCGCCGATGCCGACAATAGCGGGAACATCGAGCGCCTTGTCGTCGCCTTCATAGGGCGTGGCACCCTTGGAAACGGCGTGTTCGAAAGCATGCCGGGCATCGACGACGCGCCATGCCATCGACGGCGCGCAGGGGCCGTGCTCGTCGACGAATTTCATCGCGTGCGAGCCAGGTTCGGCGTTAAGGACGTAGTTGATATCGCCCTGGCGCCAGACCGAGATCTTCCTGGTCTTGTGCGTGGCAACCTCGGTGTAACCCATGCGCGTGAACAGCTCGGCCAGCTTCTCGGGCTCAGGATGGGCAAACTCGACAAATTCGAAACCGTCGGTACCGGCAGGATTGGCTTCGCTGATGGTGGCGGGCGGTGCGTCGTGCGGGAAGGGACCCATGGCAAATCCTCCGGTTTGTCTCCAGTTGCAGGCAGTATAGGCGTGGCCGCCCGCACGGTGCTTGCATTCGGAAGTCTGCATGGATGATAATGTGCGCAGTTCATGCATAATCGAGGCTGAAATGGCTGACATCGCGCGCATTGATCAATTCGACCGCAAGATATTGGCTCTTTTGCAGGGTGATGCGCGGCTTACGAACAATGATTTGTCGGAACGCGTGAACCTCTCGGCATCGCAATGTTCGCGGCGGCGGCAGCGGCTGGAGGAGGAGGGTTACATCCGCAACTACCAGGCTGTGCTCGATCGCGACAGGCTGGGCTTCTCGCTGGTCAATGTGATCACCGTGACGCTTGCCACGCACAATCGCGACAATGCCCGTCGCTTCGCCGAACTGGTCAAGCGGCTGCCGGAGGTGCAGGAAGCGCACGCGTTGACCGGCGAGATGGACTATATTCTCAAAGTGGTCACGCCGGACCTGAAATCACTGTCGGAATTCGTCAACAACGAACTGCTGCCGCATGAATCCGTGCAGCATGTCAAAACGGCGATCGTGCTGGAGACGCTGAAGGAGACCGGCGCGTTGCCGATCTGACCCAACAGAGCCGCGAGCCGGCCCTCCCGACATCGGCCGTCGTGTTTTTGCCGATCACTCGCGGGGGCGGATCCGCATTGCGGAGAAGCAAGCGGGAAGAGTTGCACAATCACATTCCCGAAAAAGTGCGAACACCCTGCGCTTTCATCACTTCGATAGCAGGTTCTCGGCAACGAAATCCACGAAGACGCGAACTTTCGGGGACAGATAGCGGCTCGACGGCCATAGCACGCGGAAAGTGGTTCTTTCCGTGAGATAGCGATCGAGCACCGCCACCAGCTTGCCACTGTCGATGTCGTCCTGCACGGTGAAATCCGGCAGGCAGGCCAGTCCGACACCTTGGCGCGCAAAGGCAAGTTGCGGCTCCAGTGCATTGGCGATCGTTGCAGGCGACAGAGGGAGGTCGACCGATTCTTCATTGTAAACGACACGCCAAGACAGGAGTTTCCCCGAGACCAGCGATCGATACATGATGCAGGTATGCTCGCTTAGGTCGTCAGGCGTCATGGGAGTTCCGCGCCGCTCCAGATAGTCGGGCGCTCCGACGATCATCTGCCTGTAGGTGCCAATGACGCGCGACATGAGGCGTGAATCTGAACCATCGCCCGTTCGCAGTACCGCGTCGAACCCCTCGTCGATCACATCCACCAGCCGATCTGAACAGTCCATGTCGAGCTCGATGTCGGGATAGCGCTGCTGGAATTCTGCCAGCTGCTCCATGAACGGCATGCCCGCCGACGGTAAACTGAACTTCAGCTTGCCACGTGGAGCGTCGTGAAGCTGTGCAAGGTCGAGTTCCGCAGCCTCCATCTCCGCCGCGATCCGCCGGCATCGTTCCAGAAACAGACGCCCCTCCGGGGTGAGCGTGATGCTGCGCGTGGAGCGGTGAAAAAGCCGCGTGCGCAGCCGTTCCTCAAGCCGCATCACGGCCTTGCTGACAGCAGAGGCAGATAGGCCGAGACGGCGACCGGCTTCGGTAAACCCTCCGGCATCCGCTGCTTCCATAAATGCGCTCAACGCCCCGAGTTGGTCCATCGCTTTCGCCATACACGACAAATATTCATAAGTGATGGGAATTGCATCTGATTTTTCCTGATTCATGAAGCGCCTATCTTGCCACGAGGAGAAGGCGAGCCGCTTCACCCGGGTCGTGCGGATGCGGAGGTGGGCGCTGTCTTGCACAACACCAGAAGGGTTTGCTCAATGACATCGACATCGGACGCGGGCGCTGCCGGTCGCGATACTCCCGCGGCGTCACCGCAAAGTCTGCCACTCGGCGGGCTGCTCGCACTTGCGACAGCCGCCTTCATCACACTTCTGACCGAAATCATGCCAGCCGGCCTGCTTTCCTCTATCGCGCAAGGCCTGAACGTGTCCGAAAGCCTGGCGGGTCAGTTCATCACCGCCTATGCAGTGGGCGCGCTTGTTGCTGCCATTCCCGTTACGTCTCTGACGCAAGGGATGCGGCGGCGTCCTCTTCTGCTCGTTGCAATTTTCGGCTTCGCCGTCGTCAACCTCGTCACGGCGATGTCCAATGACTATACCATTTCAATCGTGGCCCGTTTCTTCGCGGGCGTCTTCGGCGGCATTGTCTGGTCACTGCTGGCCGGCTATGCGGTCCGCATGTCGCCACCCCATTTGAGTGGGCGCGCGATTGCGATCTCGGGCGCTGGCGCCGCCATTGCACTGGTGCTCGGCGTTCCGATTGGAGCATTGCTCGGCCGGATCGTCGGCTGGCAAGGCGCCTTCGGCTTGATGACTATTCTATCGTTGGTGCTGATCGCATGGGTGGTCGCTGTCGTGCCGGATTTTCCTGGCCAGACGAGGGAACGGCGTCAGTCACTGATCGGCGTGTTTCTGACGACCGGCATTCGCGCCGTCCTGTTCGTGGTCTTCACCTTCGTCGTCGCCCACAATCTTCTTTACATTTACATCGAACCCTTACTTCAACCCGCCGGTCTGTCGGCCGACGTGGATGTCGTCCTGTTCATTTTCGGCCTCGGGTCCATCGCGGGCTTGTGGGTCGTGGGCGCTCTTGTCGATCGCCGCCTCCAATCGCTTGCTTTGGCAAGTGTGCTGACCTTCGCGGTCGCCGCTGTGCTGCTCGACTTATGGGGCGACGTTGCGCAGATGATCTATCCCATTGTCATTGTCTGGGGGCTGGCCGTAGGCGGTTTCGCGACAATCACGCAGACAGCTTTGTCTCGCTTCGCCGGTACTTCTGTTGACGTGGCGCAGGCCATGTACACCACCGGCTGGAACACGGCAGTTGCCGCTGGCGGTGTCGTTGGGGGTGTCATGCTTGACCGGACTGGGATAGGCGCGTTTCCCTTGGTCGCCCTTGCGATCCTAGTCTTCGCTTTTGTCGGAGTGCTCTTCGCAATGAACAGGGCATTGTCGGACACCCGCTGACAAACATGCAAAGACACTCGGGTGTAGACGTCTGGATGGAAGTCTACACCGTGGCAGTCACACGGGTTGGGGGCGCAAATACCATCTGGTTTGGATATCAGCCCCTGATCTGCTGGACCGCAGCATAAAGGTTGGTGCAGCGGGTACCCGAACGGCAATAGGCAAAAACCGGGCCGGGCAAGGCGTCCAGCGCTTCTGCCTGATCGTGAACATTCTGCTCGGTCATCTGGCCGCTGATGACCGGCACCCAGCGAAACTCCAGCCCTGCAGCCTCAACCGCCGCCTTGATCTCGCCGGCGTCGGGCTGGCCGGGATCCTCATTGTCCGGACGGTTGCAGATCACGCTCTTGAACCCGGCAGCCTTGATCGCCGCGACGTCCTCGACGCTGATCTGCGGCGAGACGGAATAGGTTTCGGAAATCTGACGGATGTTCATGGGGCTGCTCCGGGGCGGGATGGCTTGTTTGCGCTGTCATGCCATTCCGCTTGCGATGCTGCAACCTTCGCCTGTTGGGGCAGCGCCGATGTTTCCGGCCAGCGCTGCCAGGGCGAACTAGGCAGCCCGTTCGCTGTCCAGCGTCGCCATCTGATGTTCGGCGTAGCGCTGGCCTGCTGCGGCACCCTTGGGCGCTGCGCTTTCGATGGCCGCGATATCGCTGGCAGAAAGAACCAGGTCGAGGGCGCCAAGTGCTTCCGCCAGACGATCACGGCGGCGGGCACCAACGAGCGGCGCGATATCGTCACCCTGCGCCAGCACCCATGCAATCGCGATCTGCGCAACGCTGGCATTGCGCGTTTCCGCAACTCGGCGCAGCGCATCGACCAGACTGAGGTTGCGATCGAGATTATCGCCCTGGAAGCGCGGGCTATGGCTACGGAAGTCGGTTCCAGCCGTCACCTTGGTTCGGTCCCAGTGCCCGCTGATCAGGCCGCGCGACAAGACGCCATAGGCGGTTATGCCGATGCCGAGTTCGCGACACGTGTCGAGAATGCCATCCTCAATGCCACGCGAGAGCAGGGAGTACTCAATCTGGAGGTCGGCAATCGGATGCACGGCGGCCGCGCGGCGAATGGTTTCTGAACCCATCTCCGACAAGCCGATGTGCTTGACATAACCTGCCTTGACGAGGTCGGCGACGGCGCCGATCGTTTCCTCGATCGGTACATTCGGGTCCAGCCGCGCCGGTCGATAAACGTCGATTGCCTCGACCTTCAATCGCTTGAGGCTGTAGGCGGCCGCAGTCTTGACGGCGCTGGGCCGAGTGTCGAAGCCAAGCCAGCCTCCATCGGGCCCGCGCTGCGCACCGAATTTGACGCTGAGCACCACTTGGCCGGCACTGCGCGTGGCGAGCGCTTCAGCGATCAGCATTTCATTGTGACCCATGCCATAAAAATCGCCGGTGTCGAGCAGGGTGATGCCGGCATCCAGCGCTGCGTGCAATGTCGCCAGGCTCTCTGCCCGGTCCGTCGGGCCATAGAGATCCGACATGCCCATACAGCCAAGTCCCAGGCGGGAAACGATGGGGCCGTTCTTTCCAAGAGTATGTTCGCGCATGGCCATTCCTTTTGCGTTGAGCCGATGATCGAGGCTTGCCCGCAAAGATGGCGCATGCTGAACTGTGCGATAAGATAGCCTTTTCAAGATAGACTGTGCGGTTTTTCGTACAATGCCGATCGACCTCAATCTGCTTGCCGCTTTTGCCGCCGTCGCTCGCCGCCGCAATTTCCGCGCAGCCGCGGTAGAACGTGGGGTGTCAGCCTCGACGCTCAGCCAGCAGATACGCGATCTCGAGGCGGCACTCGATCTGCGGTTGCTGAATCGCACCACGCGCAGTGTTGCACCGACCGAAGCCGGCATACGGCTGCTGGAACGGCTGGCGCCGGCGCTCGCCGACATCACGTCGGCGGTCGATCATCTGCAGTCAGACAGCGATAGCCCAGGCGGAACGCTGCGGATCAATGCTCCGCAGCCGGCGATCGATCTTGTCCTTGCACCGCTTCTCGGTCCGTTTCTCGGTGCATTTCCCCGCATACGGGCGGAGATTGTTGCGGAAACGGCTTTCATCGACATCGTGTCGGCCGGGTTCGATGCAGGCGTGCGCTGGGGTGAAAGCCTGGCACAGGACATGGTCGCCGTACCGCTCGGCTCATCCCAGCGCTATGTCGTGGTTGCGACGCCTTCCGTGATCGCCGCAGGCCCGCCGATCCTGCAGCCGCGTGATCTGCTTGGGCGTCCCTGCATCCGTACGCAGTTTCCGAGCGGGCTGAAGTTGCCGTGGGAATTCGAGCGCGACGGCGTGCTTGAAAAGGTCGAGCCGGAGGCAAGGCTGTTGTCCAGCAACATCACCTCGCAGCTGCGCGCCTGCCTCGACGGCGTCGGCTTCTGGTCGACATTCGAGGACTATGTTCGGACGGATATTGAGGCTGGCCGCCTCGTCAGCGTGCTGGACGACTGGTTGCCCATCTTTCCCGGCCCGTTTCTCTACTATCCCGGCCGCAGGCATGTGCCCGCGCCACTGCGCGCCTTTGTCGATTTCGTCAGGCGGCAGCGGCGCGGTGTCTAGAGCAATTCCAGGAAAAGTGCGCAGCGATTTTCCGTCCGGAATTGCGTAAAAACAAAGAGTTGGAGCGTTTCCGCGGTTCCGTGAAAAACGGAAACGCTCTAGCCTTGGGAGGAGGCTATTCGGTTGCGTGTGTTTCGCCAGAGCCGCCGGCTGCGACGATGTTGAACGGCTTGCCCGAAAGCGGAATGTCGCCCGCCTTTGCGAAGCTCGTCGCGTCAACGAGATGGAGCTGGCCCTTCAGCGGGTCCGTCACGACAATGCGATCGCCCGCGACGGCAATGCGAGGCCGCGGATCGCTCCAATGGCCGTCCATCGAGTAAGGGTCGGTCAGCTTCACGGATTGCGCGATCCTGCCCGCGACAATGTCGAGCTGATGGAGCTGACCGTCCTCGGTGAATGCGTAAGCAAAGCGGGGGCGGATCGGGTCCACAGCGAAGTGCACGCGCCTCGTCGGCAAATCGACCAGCCGGAACATGTCCTTGGTCGACGGATCGATCAACACGAGGCGATCAGCACCGTAGTTGCCGAGGAAATACTGCAGGCCCTTGCCGCCGAGCAATGTCGTTGCCTTTCCGGACGGCAGACTGGCCGGGTAGGCGATGTGCTCGATTGACGGCCCTTGCTCGGCATCGCGAACCAGCAGGATGCCGCTGGCGCAGGCGAAGATCAGAAGCTTGCCGGACGTCGCCTCGCCATGCAGGTCGGGACAGGTGTGGATGTCCCCGACCTGGTTGCCGGCGCGGTCGACGACGCGGATGCCGACCGGGAGTTCATCCGGCTTTTCCTTGTTCGGTTCCGACAGCAGCACGTAGTCGCCATAGGCTGCGGCAACGCCGTGATGCGGTGCCTCGGTCTTCGCCTCGCGTGTGCTCGTCCCACCTTCGAGCGCTGTCTTCTCGTCGAGGATGCGGGTGACGCCCTCGCCATCGAAGAACAGAGCGAAATCGCCGCCATGTTCGACGAAATGCGATGGCTTCGTTCCGGTGATCTCCGTGCCGGTCAGTTTCGGCGCGGAGATTTCAATGTCGCCGTGATCGCCATGGTCTTCGAAAGCGATGCCGGTGGCGACGGCGGAGACCGTATCAGCCTTGCCTTGCACGGCGAACACAGTGCGACCGCTGTTGCTGCGGTACAGCGAGGCCGGTCCTTTCAGCGGCAAGGTATCGATCTTATTGCCGGTGAGGGCATCGACGACGTTGATGACCGGTTCGGCATGATCCGAGACAAACAGGCGCCATGCGGTCTTTTCCTCGGCGAAGGAGGAGGTCGTGGCCATGCTCACAGCAAGTGCAGTGAGCGAAGCCGCTGCCAAGAGGTGTTTCATGGAATTCTCCTGTAACGTTATTTAATAACATATGGCTGCCAAAAATAGGCGGAAGGGATCGCCTTCCGCCGGGAAGTCGAAGTCAGACCTGCGCTGTGGTTGTTCCTCAGCTGCCGAGGATCGCTCCCTTGATCTGCTTGATGTTGTTGCGCATCAGGTCGATGTAGGTCGCAGCCGGACCATCCGCCTTCGACAAGGCGTCCGAATAGAGCGTGCCACCGACCTTGACGCCGGTTTCGACAGAAATCTGTTCGATCAGCCGCGGATTGCTGATGTTTTCGACAAAGATCGCTGCCGCCTTGTCCTGCTTCACCTGTTCGACCAGCTTGGCGACGTCGGCCGCCGACGGCTCGGCTTCGGTGGACAGGCCTTGCGGTGCCAGGAAGGTCAGTCCGTATTCATGTTCGAAATAGCCGAAGGCATCATGCGAGGTGATCACGATGCGTTTTTCCTGGGGAATGGCGGCAATCGCCTCGCGCACGTCCTTGTCCAGCGCATCGAGCTTTTCGGTATAGGCGGCGGCGTTGGCCTTGTAGGTGTCGCAGCCGGTGCTGTCGGCGTTGCAGAAGGCGTCGGCGATGTTCTTGACGTACACCTTTGCGTTCACCACCGACTGGAATGCATGCGGATCGGTCGAGCCGTGGTTGTGGCCCTCATGACCGCCCTCGGCTGCTTCGGCCTCGGCAAATTCCGGTTTGAAGTCGATCGGTGTGATGCCCTTTGTCAGTTCAACGATCGCTGCCTTGCTGGCACTTGCCTCGACAAGTCGCTGCAGGAAGCCTTCGAAATGCAGGCCGTTGACGAGGACCACTTTGGCGGATGCCATCGAGACGGCGTCGGCCGGGCTGGGCTCGTAGACGTGAGCATCGCCGTCGGGGCCGACCAGCGATGTCACATCAACGCGATCGCCACCGACATTCTTAGCGAAATCACCGATGATCGAAAAGCTGGCGACGACCTTCAGCGGCTCGGCAAAGGCATGGCCTGCGGTGATCGTTGTTAATGTTATAACGCTCATTGCCAGGGCGCGACGGAACGATTTCAGCATAGCCAACTCCTTTTTGAGGCAATTCCGGACGAAAAACCGCTGTCAGGCGGTTCTGTGGCGATGGTGGACGAGGCGCGAGCGCAGCACGCCGCGCGGTCCAGCCAGAATGGAAACGATGTAGGCAGCGCCGGCCGAGAGGATGATGGCCGGGCCCGAGGGCAGCGCCGCATGGTAAGACAGCAGCAGTCCGGAAGCGCAGGAGGCAAAGCCGATCGCGACCGCGAGCGCGCACATCGGTCCGACGCGCTGGCTCCAGAAGCGGGAAGCGGCGGCTGGCAGGATCATCAGACCGACAGAGAGCAGCGTGCCAAGCGCCTGGAAGCCCCCGACGAGGTTGAGCACCACAAGCCCCAGGAAGATGAAATGCACGGGGCTGCCGAGCCTGCTCACGGAGCGCAGGAACAACGGATCCAGGCATTCGGCAACGAGTGCCCGCCAGAATACGAGCAGTGCTATCAGCGTGAACACGGCAATGCCGCCAATCAGGACAAGCGCCTCATTGTTCAGCGCCAGCACCGTGCCGAACAACACATGCATCAGATCGACGCTGGAACCACGGATCGAGACCATCAACACGCCGATGGCCAAGGAGATCAGATAGAACGCGGCCATGGATGCATCTTCGCGCTGGATGGAAAAGCGCGACACCGCACCGGCCCCGAGCGCGACGATGACGCCCGCGATCAGTCCGCCGATGGTCATCGGCAGGATTTCCAGGCCGTAGAACAGGAACCCTGCAGCCGCGCCAGGAAGGATGGCGTGCGCCATGGCATCGCCTGACAGGCTCATACGCCGCAGCATCAGGAAGACGCCGACCGGGCAGGCGCCGAGCGACAGCATCAGCGAACCCGCCAGGGCCCGCTGCATGAAGGCAAAGTCGGCAAAGGGGGCGATGAAGAAGGCATAGAGCGAACTCACGACGCCACCTTCTGTTTGGGCGCAGAGGCGTGATGGTCGTGGTCATGGTGGGCGTGATCATGCCCATGATCACCTTGAGCATGCTCGTGGCCGTCCGGCTCGCACCAGGGCGCGTCATCTTCCCAGGCCTCATGGAAGCGACGGGCGCGCAGCATGTTTTCTGAACTCAGCGTCGCGGATGTCGCGCCCCAGGCCACCGTGCGGCGCGCAAGCAGCAGCGTTTCGGGGAAATTGTGCCTGACCAGTTCAAGGTCATGCGCGACCACCATCACCGTGCGATCCTCGCCGTGCCAGCGCTTGATCAAGGCAATCAGGTCGCCAACCGTCTTGGCGTCGATGGCGTTGAATGGCTCATCGAGCAGGATGAGATCGGCGTCCTGGACCAGCACGCGGGCAAACAGCGCGCGCTGCAACTGGCCTCCGGAAAGAGTGTCCAGGGCGCGCGGTTCAAATCCTTCGAGGCCTACCGCCATCAGGGCCTTGCTCACCGAGGCGCGATCCTCGGCGGTGTGCCTGGCCAGCAGGCCACGGCGTGGCCAAAGGCCAAGCGAAACCAGGTCGACGACGCGTGCCGGAAAACTGCGGTCCAGTTCCGATTGCTGCGGCAGATAGGCAATGCGGATGCCCGGCTGCTTGACGACAGCGCCAGCCATTGGCCGCAGCGCCCCGACTATGCCTTTCATGAGCGTGGACTTGCCGGAGCCATTCGCGCCGACGACCGCGGTCAGCGAACCCCTCTGGACCGTCCCGTTCAGGTGATGAACGGCCGGATGGCTGCCATAGCCCAAAGTGAGGTCGCGAAAGGTGAGGGCAGCTTGGCTCATGACGGTCCGTGGTTCATATGAACAAGGTCGTATGTTATGTTATTACATGTGTCAACAGAAGCCGCGAAAAAAGCTGTTGGGTCGCGAGCGGGTCAGCCAAGGGGCGCACGGCTATGGCAGCAGGCGACGACCGATTGCGCCTGCGGCCGTATTCGGCGGGCGCGATCTTGTCGACGGGCGAGGGGCTCTCTAAAGAGGCTTTTCCAATCAGGAAAGGACTTATCCATGAGCGTTCGTCGCATCGATGTCGGCCCCCGCATGAGCCAAGTGGTCATCCACGGCAACACAGCCTATCTCGCCGGCCAGGTTGGCGAAGGCAAGACCGTCGGCGAGCAGACCAAGGATATCCTGGCGACCGTCGACGCCTTGCTCGCCAAGGCCGGCACCGACAAGACCAAGATCCTGCAGGCGATCATCTGGCTCTCCGACATGAGCACCTTCGCTGAAATGAACAAGGAATGGGACGCCTGGGTGCCGCAGGGCAACACGCCTGCCCGCGCCACCGGCGAGGCCAAGCTGGCCGGCCCGCAGTTCCTGGTCGAGATCATCATCACCGCCGCCATCTGAGGCGTCGCGATCTCACTGCTTCGGAGCGTCGGCCTTGGTCGGCGCTCCACCCGGATGCATGGCGGGCGGATTGTCGTCCATCAGGGCCTTTACCCAGACGACGATGCGCTGTGCGATGAAATCGGTCGTGGCAGGCGACACCACATTGCCGGCTATGATGTGATTGTCGGGATCGCCGCTGTTGTCGATGGGCACTTCCTCGTGCAGCGCACCCCAGCGCGAAGCGATTTCTCGGGTTCGCTCCGGTCGCACCACCTTGTCATCGTTTGAAAAGATGAAAAGCGCGGGCACCCTGGCACCTCCCACCGGCGCGCGATAGGCGAGGTCGGTCAGGGCGGCCATCGGCAGCAATGCCGTCGTCGGGTAGCGCCAGGTCCAGTACTTTTCCTGCAGGGCATTGCGCGGCACGAACGAACGTTCCTTGCCGATGATCAGCGCCGCCAGCTGCTTGCCCCACGGCCACAGCAGCATTTCGGCACCGGAAGCCCGTACGCCGTAGTTCGGCGAAATCAGCGCCATGCCGATGACATCCTTCGAAGCATCCGGCTGGCTCGCCTCCCAGGTGGCAAGCGATGCGCCTGTCGACATGGCGATGACGATCACCTTGTCGCCGATCGCCCGGCCGATGGCGAGCGCTTCTTCATAGTCGTTGATCCAGGCGTTGACATTGCCTTCGGCCATTGCCGCACCGTCCTGGCCGTGACCTGTCAGGCGTGTGTAGAACAGGTTGGCGTCGAGTTCCTCCGCCACCTTGTCGGCCAGCGGACGGGTTTCCTCCTTGGAGGCGGAGAAGCCATGGATATAGACCACGGCGAGCGGCGTTCTGGCGTGAATCATCGGGTTGGCCCAGACGATCTCCTTCTCCAGGCCATCGCGGATGTTGGGCACCCTGGCCTCCTCGCGAGCGAGGTAGGACTGGGGATCGTCACCGATCTTCGAAGGGTCGAAGCGGACTTTGGTATCGACCGTTACGCGCGGCCCCAACAGAGCCGCCAGGACGATCAGAAGGATCAAACCCAGGAACATCACCGCGATACGGCGCCTCATGACAAACTCCAGACTGATCGCGCAAATTATGGTGGCGGCCGGCGACAGGCAACGGGGTGTGCCGCAGCTTGCACTGTGCATCGGCACGTTTCCGTCTTTCACCGGAACACGAAACGCCTCAACTCTTTGCTTGACGCAATCTCCGACGGAAAACCGTTAGGGAAGGCTCTAGATGGGCTGGCGCGGCTTACGGCCAAAACTTAATGGCTTGTCGCCCCATCCTGTCATCCGGTTGAGGAACCAATGGCGGAGCGGATGCGGCAGCATGCCGAGCACCTTCAGCCACAGCGTGAAACGGCGTGGGAAGGTGATTTCGAAACCGCCTGTCTCGATGCCACGCATCATCCTGTCGGCGGCGCAGGCTGAAGAGATCACCGCAGGCAGGCGAACGCCATTCTTCTGCGTCATCGGCGTGTCGATGAAGCCGGGGTTCATCACCTGGACGCGGATGTTCAGCTTGTCGAGGTCGAACTTCAGGGATTGTGCCATGACATTGATGGCAGCCTTTGTCGCGCCATAGGCGGCTGTCGTCGGCCAGCCGAAATAGGCACTGATCGAGCCGACCATGACGATATGACCGCGGCCGTGCTTGCGCATGAATTTCACCGCCGGCACAAGCCCGTGCACAATGCCCATGACGTTGACGTCGAAGGTGCGGCGGAACTTGCGCACCGACAGATTGTCGCCGGCGACTTGCGTGTAGCTGCCCGCGTTGAAGATGGCGAGCGCGATAGGGCCGAGGTCAGCCTCGATGGCGACGACCGTGCCGGCCATGCCAATTTCGTCGGTGACATCACACGGAAAAGCAACGACCCTGCCGGGCAGGGAAGCGGTCTCGGCGATCAGCATGCCGATGTGGTCTTCTTCGCGGGCGGTTACCGCCACGATGAAGCCTTTCGCCGCCAGTTCTTTCGCGAGTTCCCTGCCGATGCCGGAACTGCCCCCGGTGATCCAGGCAACGCCGTCTTTCGGGCTGGCCCGATAGAGTGTCATTCAGTGTCCCGAAAGCTCTTTCAATGGGTCATCTAGCCGTGCAGAAGTCGAAAGGAAAGCATGT
The DNA here is from genome assembly GCF_058790995.1 of Mesorhizobium sp. EU05-FHT14A09. NCBI lineage: Bacteria > Pseudomonadati > Pseudomonadota > Alphaproteobacteria > Hyphomicrobiales > Phyllobacteriaceae > Mesorhizobium > Mesorhizobium sp. EU05-FHT14A09. The sequence goes on along the minus strand of NZ_JBYTDF010000002.1, from coordinate 303,119 downwards.
TCTTGGATGCCCGTTATTTTAGTTTGAACTGATATTTTCTGTTGCCGAGCGAAGTTGCAACAGCAGATGCAACTGGTCCAGGCCAATTCGAGCCTTGAAACGGCAGCCTAGCGTTTCTAGGGTTCTCCGCAGACACGAGAAGGATTCCTCATGCACCGTTCGGTGATCGACGCTATCGGCAATACGCCGTTGATCCGCCTCAACCGCGCCTCGGAAGAGACCGGCTGCGAGATATTGGGCAAAGCCGAGTTCATGAACCCGGGCCAATCGGTCAAGGATCGCGCCGGCCTCTTCATCATCCGTGATGCCGAACGGCGTGGTCTTTTGAAACCGGGCGGCGTCATCGTCGAGGGAACGGCAGGCAACACCGGCATCGGGCTCACGCTGGTCGCGAAGGCGCTGGGTTATCGCACGGTCATCGTGATCCCTGACACGCAGAGCCAGGAGAAGAAGGATACCATCCGGCTCCTCGGCGCGGAGCTGATCGAGGTTCCGGCGGTTCCGTACAAGAATCCCAACAATTATGTGAAACTGTCCGGCCGCCTTGCCGAACAAATGGCGAAAAGCGAGCCGAATGGGGCGATCTGGGCCAATCAGTTCGACAATGTCGCCAATCGTGACGGTCATATCCACACCACTGCGCAAGAGATCTGGGCGCAGACCGGAGGCAAGGTTCACGGCTTCGTTTCCGCCGTCGGCTCCGGCGGCACGCTGGCCGGAGTGGCTGCGGGTCTCAAAGGCAAGAGCAGTGACGTCAAGATTGCGCTGGCCGATCCGTTGGGCGCGTCGCTGTTTTCTTTCTACACGAACGGCGAGCTGAAGGCCGAAGGCAGTTCGATCACAGAAGGAATCGGACAGGGGCGCATCACCGCCAATCTCGAAGGATTCACGCCGGATTTCTCGTTCCAGATTCCGGATGAGGAGGCATTGCCGATCGTCTTCGATCTTATCCAGGAAGAAGGACTGTGCGTCGGCGGTTCGACCGGCATCAACATTGCGGGCGCCATTCGTCTTGCTCGCGAGTTGGGACCGGGTCATACGATCGTGACCATCCTGTGCGACTACGGCACGCGCTACCAGTCGAAGCTGTTCAATCCGGAATTCCTGCGCAGCAAGAATCTGCCGACACCGGACTGGATGGAGGCGGCAAGCACCATTCCTGTGCCGTTCGAGCAGGTGGCGTGATGGCCTTCAAGACCGAGGCGGTGTTCCGCGACGATTCCTATCTGAAGGAATTGGAAGCGACCGTGGTGTCCGTCAACGATCGCGGCGGCATCATCCTCGACCGCACCGTTTTTTATGCGACGTCCGGCGGCCAGCCGGGCGACACAGGCTATTTCGAACGGACGGGTGGCGGCCGGATTGCAATCGCTGCCACGGTGACGGGCGAAACCAAGGACGAGATCATTCATGTCCCGGCGCCGGACCAGCCGGTTCCGGTTGTCGGTGAGACGCTGAAAGCCGTGATCGACTGGGAGCGCCGTCATCTGCTCATGCGCATGCACGCCGCCTGCCATCTGCTCAGTGTCGTGTGCCCATTTCCCATCACCGGTGCGGCGGTTGCCGAAAACGATTCCCGTGTCGACCTGGATATTCCCGAGACCGGTTATTCCAAGGAAGAAGTCACGGCGAAGCTTATGGAACTGGTGCGTGCGGACCATCCAATCTCCATCGAATGGATCACCGACGAACAGCTGGCCGCCAATCCGGGCCTGGTGAAGTCCAAGAATGTGCGTCCGCCGAGCGGCACCGGCCGTATCCGCCTCGTGCTGATCGGCGAGAATGCCTCCGTGGACAGTCAGCCTTGCGGTGGCACCCACGTTGCCCGTACAGCCGAAGTCGGCGAGATTCATATCGGCAAGATCGAAAAGAAGGGCCGCGAGAACCGGCGTTTTCGTATTCGGTTCGGGCCTTTGCCGACCGCCTGATCGGTCGGGTCACAGACAGCTGGGAGAAAGAGCATGGCCGAAGACAGCCCCTTTACAGTCGACGCGGACTGGTTGGAACAGCGGCTCGGCCAGCCGGGCCTGTCGATCGTCGACGCTTCTTGGTATCTGCCGGCACAGAAGCGCGATGCGCGTGGCGAATATGATGCCGCGCATATTCCGGGTGCCGTCTTCCTCGATCACGACGCTGTTTCCGACCGGGACTCGCCGCTGCCGCACACCTTGGCCACGCCACGCGACTTCGCACAATATGTCGGGACGATGGGCATTTCGGCCGACGACACCATTGTCGTCTATGATGGGCCTGGTTTTTTCTCGGCGCCGCGCGCGTGGTGGATGTTCCGTGTGATGGGGGTATTCCAGACCTACATCCTGGACGGTGGCTTCGATCGCTGGAAGGCTGACGGGCGTCCGGTAACCGCCGAGCCGACCAAGATTGCACCCGGCATTTTCCATGCCGATTTCGACGCGTCCCGAGTGGCCTCGCTTGAGGACATGCGCCGCGTGGTTGCGAGCGGGGAAAGCCAGATCGCGGACGCTCGCTCGCCGGGTCGCTTTGCCGGCGCCGAGCCGGAGCCGCGTGCCGGGGTACGCCCCGGCCACATGCCCGGCGCTCACAATTTGCCGTATGGCGCGCTGTCGGAAAACGGCGTTCTGCTGCCCAAGTCGAAATTGCGCGAGGTTGTCGAGCAGACCGGCATCGACCTGTCGAAGCCGGTCGTCACATCATGCGGCTCCGGCGTCACTGCGGCCGTCATCACGCTGGCACTGGAAACCCTCGGTCATACCGACAACCGGCTCTATGACGGTTCCTGGACGGAATGGGGCGGGCTGCCTGACACGCCGGTGGAAACGGGCAAGGGCCGCTAAGCGAATGAGTGCCGACGACCAGCAGCAGATCGACGTCACGGTGACCTTCCTCGAGATGGACGTGCCGCCGGCCTACTACCCGCCATTGCCTTACAACCGGCAGATCGCGCTTTTGAAGACGCGAATGATCCCGCTGCATTTCTACCGCTATCTGCAGGACCGCGTCGGGCGCAAATGGCAGTGGGTCAATGTGCTCAAGCTCGACGACGATGAGCTGGCTGCCGGTCTGCATCGGGAGGACCGCGATATCCGCGTGCTCTATCTTGACGGCGCGCCGGCGGGTTTCTTCGACGTCAAGCCGCATCTGCCCGGGGAGGCTGAGCTGGCCTATTTCGGCATGATGGAGCATGCGACCGGGCAGGGCATCGGCCGCTGGTTCCTGGGTGCTGCCATCGAGGCCTGCTGGTCGCATGGGCCGAAGCGGATCACCGTGCAAACCTGCACGCTCGACCATCCTGCCGCTCTGCCGCTTTACCAGAAGCTTGGTTTCAAGCCTGTGGCGCAGAAGAAGGAAATCGTGCGGCCGATGTCCTTTGTCGAACGGTCGGCCAGTGTCATGCGCTGAGCGCTGCTGAACAGCGCGTTCATTCCGGCTTCAGCTTGGCTCTGCCATGGTGCGGGCAACATCGATCCGGCCACATAGCCTTCCCAGGAGCCTAACATGATTTCCCGCCGTACCGTCGCCGCCGCGCTGATCGCTTCGATTGCGTTGCCCGGTTTTGCCTTCGCACAGGCGCAGACGCCATCTGCCGCGCAGATCGAACGCAAGCTGGAGGCAGCACCGCGCATGAAGCTGCGTCCCGACGAGCGTGTCACCATTCGCGAGTTCAAGCGCCGCCCCGACCTGCGGCGTATGGCGCCTTCCATCGACATCCAGTCGATCAACTTCGCCTTCGGATCGGCTTCGATCGATCCATCGCAATATCGCAAAGTCGAGATCATCGCCGATGGTTTGCGCCGCACCCTGCGTCGTGATCCCGATGCGCGTGTGCTGATCGAAGGTCACACCGACGCCGTTGGCTCGTTTGCTTCCAATCAGGCATTGTCTGAACAGCGCGCTTCTTCGCTGAAGCGGACGCTGGTGCGCGAATTCGGCGTGCCGGGCTATGCTCTTGAGACGGTTGGCTATGGCGAGGAATTCCTGCTGGTGCCGACCGAGAACGAGAACTGGCGCAATCGCCGCGTAACGCTGCGCCGCTTCGACGATTTCATTCGCTAAAACTGCGGCTCGCCCCCGCACAAGGGGAGGCAGGATTCGGGTGGGAGACCACCGACCACGGTCATAAAGTTGCGGTTCGAGAAACCGGAGAACCGAACCCATGACCGTGCTGTTCAAGGCTTTGCCGACCGAATCCGTGCGAGCGCTGCAGGAGGGCGGACCCGACGCCTATGGCCATACACCGGAACGTAGAATCTCGGATGGTGACGGTGTGCCGTGCCGGCATTGTCTTCGAAATGTTGCGGCGGGCGAGGGATACCTGATCCTCGCTTACCGGCCGTTCCCGGAATTGCAACCTTATGCCGAGACCGGACCGATCTTCCTGCACGCCGAGGCATGCGAACGTGCGGAGGAAGTTAGCGCAGTTCCTGAGCTGTTCATGGATAGCAAGGATTACATCGTGCGCGGGTATAGCGCTGACGACCGTATTGTCTACGGCACCGGCGCGGTGGTGCCAACGCAGGAGATTGCCGAGCGGGCAGGAACGCTGCTGGAACGTGACGACGTCGCCTATTTGCACATGCGCTCGGCTCGCAACAATTGCTACCAGTGCCGGATCGAGCGCGCGAGCGTTTGACCCGAAAATCCGGCATCTGGCGCTTTTGAAATAACGATTGCTTAACCAAAATCGGTCGAAGATCGCGCCAGCCTGTCACGTAGTTGTTGTATTGAGTGCCTATAAGACGGGTGTCGAACGATTTCATCGACCGCGGATGGACCGGCGGTGATTTTCGACGGACGAGGAAGCGGGGTTCTACCCCGCTTTTTTGTTGCCTGCGCGATAAGAGCGGTTGCTAGATGCCGCCGTACCAGTCGTAGCCAACGTCTTCCCAGTAGCCGCCGCGGCCACCGCCAAAATTCGCGAAGGTATCAACGAGTTCGATGCGCTGGATGTATTTGGGCATCTTGTAGCCGAGCTGGCGTTCGACGCGTACACGCAGCGGGGCGCCGTTCTCTACCGGCAGCGGCTTGCCGTTGAGGCCATAGGCCAGAATGGTCTGTGGATGGCGCGCATCGATCAGGTCGATCGAACCATAATATTTGATGTCGCCTGAGAGATTGCGGTCGATCGTATCGAGGCAATGGAACATCACATAGCGCGCCTGCGGCTTCACCACGGCCTGGTCGAGCACCAGCGAGAGCGGGGTTCCCGTCCATTTGGCGATGCAGCTCCAACCCTCGACACAATCGTGACGCGTGATCTGCGTGCGGCTCGGCATGGCGATCAGCTGTTCGCGTGTCAGCGACAGCGGTTTCTCGACCAGGCCAGTGATTTCAAGGCGCCAGTCCGCGAAGTTGCTGCCGAGCAGGTTCTTGTAGCCGTCGTCGTCGGGAGCGGTAATGCCATTCGGGCGCATCGGCTGGCGGATATCCGCTTCGGTGAATTCCGGGGCGAAGCGATCCCGTCCGGCCAACAGGCGTTGTGCCCGGTAGGTCAGGTCGTTCGCGCCTTCCAGAATGTTGCGCAGGCCACCACCCACGCCGAGTTGACTGTCAAAGGCATCGCAGCCGGAGAGCGCGATACCGGAAACGCCGAGGCCGGCGGCGGTCAGGAATTTGCGGCGGCTGATCTGGAATTTGGCCATCTTACTCACTCCGTCCGGTCGCATCTGTTCCGCTGCCGGGTGGATCGGTTCGGTACCAGCCGGTGACGATCGATCTCAACTCGTTGATGGGCCCTGCCGCGAGGATCATCAGCATGTGAACCAGAAAGAACAGCACGAGCAGCACCATGACCGTGAAATGGATGGTTCGTGCCGTTTGGCGTCCGCCAAACAGTTCGTTGAGGAAGGGCAGAACCGCATTCATGCTGGGCGACATGGCAAGCCCGGTCAGGATCATCAGCGGCAGCAGCACGAACAGCACACCGCCGTAGGCAAGTTTCTGCAGCGTGTTGTAGCGGCCAGTGTGATGGAAACGCAGACGCACATGGTCGGCAATGTCTCGGGGAAGATCGCGGATGTCAGTCAGACGGGGAGCAAGATCACGTCGAATGTGTCCGTTGAGCAGGCCTGCGAGCAGCCAGATGAGCAATGTCGCACTCAACATCCATGCAAAGAAGAAGTGGACCACGCGAGCGGTGCCGAGATCGTAGTAGGATGGGATGGTTGCCCAGGATGGAAAGGCACGGGCGCTTTCGTTGCCGGCCGGTCCCGACCAGCCGAGAACGCCTGTGGTATCGAGACGGTAGCCAAAAATCTCGGTGAAGCCGCGTGGGCCGCGATCGGTGTCTTCTGCACCGATCCTCAGGATCGTGTTGTTGTAGCTGAAACCCGACTCCTTGCCGATGTAGAGCTGCGGCCGCGCGTTGAAGATCTGCAGACCACTGAGCAGCAGGAAGAACAAGGCAAGGGCCCAGACCCAGTGGGTCAGCCGCGTCCAGCGGTTCTGCCGATAGACCAGCGGCCCCTTTTTCGGCTTGCTTGCCCGGGTTTCCGCGGTTTCTTCGATGCTGGCGATCGCGTCCATGCCGCGCCCCTTCTGCCGCATAAGACGGCTCGCGAGTGGTGTTCGCATGGTAGTACGAGTCCTCGCCTCGTCTTGTTTCACGCCATCACGATTTTGTGCGCCGATCGCGTCAGTTACCGAGCGTAACGGCAACATTGACCGCTGCCGCGACGATGACCGTGTTGAACAGGAAGGTGATCAGTGAATGCAGGATGACCAGCTTCCGCATACGGGTCGACGTGATGTTGGTGTCGGCGGTTTGCGCCGTCATGCCGATGACGATGGCGAAGTAGAGGAAATCCCAACCCTGGGGCGGCTTGCCTCCTGGAAAATCGAGACCGCCGACTGGCTGGCGCACCGGCTTGCCCTTTGCGTCGCGCACCTCGTCGTCGTCACGCCAATAGACGTGGGCATAGTGGAACGCCGCCATGGTGTGGATGGTCAACCAGCCGAGCGGCAGCGAGATCAGTGACGTCAGCAATTCCGTCGACGAATGCTTGTGGTTATCGTTGACGATCTGAAAGAGCGCCCCGACAACAACAGCGATGACTGCGACAGTGACGGCGAAGATGATAAAGACCGGCATGTCGTCGGCACTTGCCTTGCGACGCAGGTGCTCCGCTGTGAGATAGGGCATGCGCGCGAGCATCAGTCCGATATAAACGATGAAGAATGCGTCCGCGCCGACCGAATACGCGATCGCCAGCTGGAATTTCAGTGCTATCGCCAGTGCGATCAACCCTACACAGGCCGCGGCCGCAAATGGCATCAGGCGGTTTGTCGACTTGCCAATCAGTAGTTTCATGACCGCAACCTGCCGGCTTCAGCTTGTTGTGGCTGATTTGAGCGCGCGTCGCAGGATTCGGTCAAGTTCCCCCAGGAAACGTGAACGATCCTGTGAGGTGAAGCCGGCATTGTAGCCCTTGCTTTCGCCGGTCTCGCGCAGGTGCTGCTTCAAGTCACGCATGGCGACAGCCATGCCGATCGTTTCCGGCGTGAAGGGGCGCCCTGTCGGTCCGAGCACATGAGCATCGAGCGCGACGGCCCGCGCGGCAAGCGGGATATCGGCGGTGATGATGACGTCATTCGCCGTGGCGTTTTCGATGATCCAGTCGTCCGCGGCATCGGCGCCCTTGCTGACCACCACGTTGCGGATCATCGGGTCGCGCGACGGGCGCAGTCCGCCATTCGAGACGAATGTGACGGCGACGCCGTGCCGTTCGGCGACCTTGATCACCTCATCCTTTACCGGACAGGCATCGGCGTCGACATAGATTGAGACGGTCATGACGTTGTTGACGCCATCGGGACCTGCGATGTCAATCCGCGTTCCATGTCGATATGCGGGATATCGTCCTCCAGATACTCGTCCGAGACCGCAACGAAGCCGAATGTTTCATAGAAACGACGCAGATGACTCTGGGCGGAAAGCGCTATCGGGTGGTTAGGAAAGAGCCGCTCGCATACCGCGATCGCTTCGTTCATCAACGCATCGCCCAGGCGCTTTCCGCGATGGTCCGGCGAGACCAAAACCCGGCCGATGACAGCAGGGTCGGCCGCATGGGACGGTTTGCCGATGCGGGCATAGGCCAGCAATTCGCTGCCGGACAACAGGCGCAAATGCAAGGTATCGGGATCGGTGCCGTCGAGTTCCCGGTAGGGACATTTCTGTTCGACAACAAAGACATCCGTCCGCATCTTGAGCATGGTGTAGAGTTCTCTCGGCCCGAATTCGTCGAGAGTGCGCACGTCAGTGCTGTAACCGGCTTCAGCCATCAAACCATTCCGATGTTGTGAAGTCCCAGGGCAATGTTCCGGCACACGGCGTCTTGGTCTAAGGTCGGCCCGGCACAATGAGACGGAGCGACCATGGCACATCTGATCGAGCGCGAGCAATGGGCCGAAAAGCCGGACGTCCTGCATGGTGAGTTCGAAGCCGGCGCCTATGGCGCCGAGGTCTCCGTGATCTGCTACAGTTCCGACCAGATCGGCGGCGGGCCGAAATTGCACAAACACCCCTATGCTGAAGTCTTTGTCATCAGGGAGGGGCGGGCATTGTTTACCGTCGGTGACAAGACCATCGAAGCAACGGCCGGGCAAATCCTGGTCGTTCCAGCTGATGTCCCACATAAATTCTCCAATCTTGGTCCCGGACGGTTCGAAAGCACGGATGTCCATGTCGCTGGCGCTTTCATTACCGAATGGCTGGAATAGACGCCGCCAACGGGAGCATGTCGACGATCTGGATCGCCGGCTGCGATGACAGACCGGTCTTCAACTTTCGAACAGCGGCTTAGCAAACGAGCGTGGCTTGAGCAGGCGGACGGGACTCCATAAAAGGTAAGGACTTAGCGGAGGATGCGGCGTCCATGTTCAAGAAGATTCTGATCGCCAACCGCGGCGAGATCGCCTGTCGTGTCATCAAGACGGCACGCAAGATGGGCATCACCACCGTGGCGGTCTATTCGGATGCCGACCGTGATGCGGTCCATGTCGAGATGGCAGACGAGGCGGTGCATATCGGGCCGGCGCCAGCCGCACAGAGCTACCTGATCGCGGACAGGATCATCGAGGCATGCAAGGCGACAGACGCCCAAGCAGTCCATCCGGGCTACGGCTTTCTGTCCGAGCGCGCATCCTTCTGCGAGGCGCTGGAAGCGCAGGGTATCGTCTTCATCGGCCCCAAGCCCAAGGCGATCAATGCCATGGGCGACAAGATCGAATCGAAGAAATTTGCCAATGCCGCCAAGGTTTCGACCGTGCCGGGCTTCCTGGGCGTCATCGAAGACGCGGATCACGCCGAACGCATCGCAGGCGAAATCGGCTATCCAGTGATGATCAAGGCCTCCGCCGGCGGTGGCGGCAAGGGCATGCGCATCGCCTGGTCGAAGGATGAGGTGCGTGACGGTTTCGATCGCGCACGTTCGGAAGCCAGGAGCTCCTTCGGTGACGATCGCGTCTTCATCGAGAAGTTCGTGGTCGATCCGCGCCATATCGAGATCCAGGTGCTCGCCGATGGGCACGGCAATGCCGTCTATCTTGGTGAGCGAGAATGTTCGATCCAGCGCCGCAACCAGAAGGTGGTCGAGGAGGCGCCATCACCTTTCCTCGATGAGAAAACCAGAAAGGCCATGGGCGAGCAGGCCGTGGCGTTGGCCAAGGCCGTCGACTATCAGAGCGCCGGCACCGTCGAGTTCATCGTCGACAAGGACAAAAACTTCTATTTCCTTGAAATGAATACGCGATTGCAGGTCGAGCACCCGGTGACCGAGTTGATCACCGGGGTCGATCTGGTAGAGCAGATGATCCGCGTCGCGGCCGGAGAAAAACTGGCTTTTGGACAGGGCGACGTGAAGCTGAACGGCTGGGCAGTGGAGAGCCGGCTCTACGCGGAGGATCCCTATCGCAACTTCCTGCCCTCGATCGGGCGGCTGACGCGCTACCAGCCGCCGGAGGAGGGCAATTTCGGCGACGTTGTCGTGCGCAACGACACCGGTGTCACGGAAGGTTCCGAAATCTCGATGTTCTACGATCCAATGATCGCCAAGCTCTGCACCTGGGCGCCGACTCGTATCGAGGCGATCGATGCCATGTCGGAAGCGCTGGACGAGTTCGTGGTCGACGGCATCGAGCACAACCTGCCTTTCCTTTCGGCATTGATGCAGCATCCGCGCTGGCGCGAAGGGCGGCTTTCCACCGGCTTCATCGCCGAGGAATACCCCGACGGCTTTGCGCCGATTTCGCCAGACGGCGAAGACAAGGCCGTGCTGGCAGCGATAGCGACGGCGGTTGAACTGTTGCGTCGAGACCGGCTCGACCGCCTCGGTGGGCGGCTGGCGCCGCATTCCGGCGCGCTCAAGCGTGACTGGGTGGTGAAGCTTGGGCAGGAATACCTGTCAGCCGCCATTCTCGAAGGCATGATTTCCATTCCGATGGAACTCGACCTGTCGATCGAAGGCAGCAAGGCGCTCACGGTGACCTCCGATTGGCGGCCGGGTGAGCCGGTTTGGCGTGGCACCGTCGGCAAACAGCGGATCGCAGCGCAGCTGCGGCCTCTGCCGAATGGCACCCGCATCGCCTGGAAAGGCATGTCAGTGGCAGCGCAGGCCATGCTGCCGCAAACCGCGGCGCTGGAGCGGCTGATGCCTGTGAAGCTGCCGCCGGATACGTCGAAACTGCTGCTGTGCCCGATGCCGGGGCTTGTCGTCTCCATCGCGGTTGCCGAAGGGCAGGAGGTCAAGGCGGGCGATACGCTTGCAGTGGTCGAAGCCATGAAGATGGAGAATGTGTTGCGCGCGGAGCGCGACCTGACCATTTCCAAGCTGAACGCAAAGCCGGGCGACAGCCTTGCTGTCGACGCGGTGATCATGGAATTCGCCTAGAGCAGCTTCAGCAAAAGTGCAGGCTTGACCCAGCGGGCGCTTGGGAAGCCCGCTGGGTCACGTCAGACGACCAGTTGGTCCGCTCTCTGGTCAGTCACGACGTAAACACAGGCCCGGCAGGCATCACTCCCGCGCTGCGCATACCAGCGGCAGCTGCCGCGAATGGCACAGCGCGGCAGGCCTGCTGCCGGATCGATGGCCTGGTCCCTCATACCCACCAGGACTTTCTCGATGACGCCGCAGGAATTCCCTGTCCATTGGCGGCATTTTCCCTCCACACACCGTCCGGCAAAACGGAACCGTGCTTCTGGTGCGCCTGTCTTGCTGGTCTGGGCGACAAAATCCGCGTCGATTTCCAGGCGGGTCGGGATCGGCTGAACGACGCCATCCGCTCCAACGACGCCGATGAGCAACGCACCAGGTTCCGCCGGTGCGCTGGGGCAGGACTTCTGCGTCCTGTCCGAATCCCCGGCGCCGTCCATGTGACGTCTGGAGGTGTGAGCCAGCGTCGGCATGGCTTCAGCGCATCAATCCGCCGATTTCCCTTTCCAGGGCAGGGATCTGGCGCTGGTCAAGGTGCAGGATCAGTCCCAGCCATTCCTTTGGAAAGCGCAGGACCAGTTCGGGCGGAGTCTGCGAATCGGCAAGGCCGGCCAGGACCGCATGCTGGATGTTGCGGGCGATCTTCTCTTCCATGCCTTTGGCAAGCTTCACGCCCGACAGATCGACGACAAAACGGTTGCTCATGGTGATCTCTCCTCCGTGAGGTCTTCTCACCTCAGGATCGTGGCGGGATCGCTGCCGGAAGGCTGTGAAGCATTTCACACAGGGCTAATATGGGACCTGCAGACCATCAGTTGTGGCGAGTTTTCTGTGGCCGAGATGGCGGACCGGAGGATGGATGTGGCAGGGTGGGCAACGGCTGACTAGATTGGTGGCAATCAGCCCCAAGATTCGCAGGCGAGACCGAGTCGAACAGTGACAAACGAAGTCAGAATACGCGATCCTCTGAAACGCGAGGCAATGGCGCCGAAGCGGGAAGAGATCCCTGCGCGCCCATTCATCCACCTGCGTGTTCATTCGGCTTACTCATTGCTCGAAGGCGCGCTGCAACTCGGCCCGATTGTCGGTCACGCCATCAAGGATCAATCCCCAGCGATAGCGGTCACCGACACCAACAATCTGTTCGGCGCACTGGAGTTCGCGCAGAAGGCAGTCAAGGACGGCGTTCAGCCGATCATGGGCAGCCAGATCGACCTGGCTTTTTCCGGTGAAAGCAACGACGGACAACGCGACCGCCGCAAGCAGTGGCCTGATCTGCGCCCTGTCGTGCTCATCGCGGCGACGGAGGCCGGCTATGCCAATCTGGTGCGGCTGGTCAGCCGGGCCTATCTGGAAACGCCGTCGGGCGAGCCAGTGCATGTCACCACCGATATGGTCGCGGAGATTGCCGAAGGCATCATCTGTTTGAGCGGTGGGCCGCGCGGCCCGATCGGCGCAGCCCTGCGCGATGATCGCAAGGATCTGGCCGAGGCTCGGCTGCTGATCCTTAAAACCCTGTTCGGCGACCGGCTCTATGTCGAACTGGAACGGATGGCTGGCTACGATCGCGGCATCGAACACGGTACTGTCGAGCTGGCTTATCGCCACGACCTGCCGCTGGTGGCGACGAACGAGGCGTTTTTCTCCTCACGCGAGGATTTCGAAGCGCATGATGCGTTGATCGCCATCGCCGAAGGTTCGGTGATAGCGGCCGACGAGCGCCGGCGGCTTACGCCGGACAATTATCTGAAGAGCCAGGCAGACATGGCGCGGCTGTTTGCCGACTTGCCGGAAGCGATCGACAACACGATCGAGATCGCGCAGCGCTGCTCGTATTACCCGAAAAACCGCAAGCCCATCCTGCCGCGTTTCGCCGGCGCCGATGTGGCCGACGCAGAAGCCGCTGAAATGGCCGAGGCCGAGGAACTGGCAAGACAGGCCCGCGATGGCCTTGCCAGGCGTTTCGCCGAGCGCGGCCTGCACGGAGGTTTTACGGAGGAACAGTATCGCGAACGGCTGGAGTTCGAGATCGGCATCATCCAGCGCATGAAGTTCCCCGGCTACTTCCTGATCGTGTCGGACTTCATCAAATGGGCGAAACAGCATGATATTCCCGTCGGCCCGGGGCGCGGTTCCGGCGCCGGCTCGCTGGTCGCCTACGCACTCCTCATCACCGACGTCGATCCGCTGCAATTCTCGCTGCTGTTCGAGCGCTTCCTCAATCCCGACCGTGTCTCGATGCCGGACTTCGACATCGACTTCTGCCAGGATCGCCGTGAAGAGGTGATCCGCTACGTGCAAGGCAAATACGGGCGCGACCAGGTCGGACAGATCATCACTTTCGGTACGCTGCAGGCCCGCGCTGTCTTGCGCGACGTCGGCCGCGTGCTGCAGATGCCCTATGGCCAGGTCGACCGGCTCTGCAAGATGGTGCCGCAGAACCCGGCCAATCCGGTGAAATTGGCGGACGCCATCGCCAATGAGCCGCGCTTCGCCGAGGAGGCGGAAAAGGAGCCGATCGTCAACACGCTGCTCGAGATGGCGCAGAAGCTGGAAGGGCTCTACCGCCACGCCTCGACGCACGCCGCCGGCATCGTCATCGGCGATCGTCCGTTGTCGGAACTGGTGCCGATGTACCGCGATCCGCGCTCGGATATGCCGGTCACGCAGTTCAACATGAAGAAGGTTGAGGATGCCGGACTGGTGAAGTTCGACTTCCTCGGCCTGAAGACGCTGACGGTGCTGGATAAGGCGGTGAAGCTGATCGGCCGCCGTGGCATCGATATCGACCTTGCCACGATCCCGATCGACGATCAGCTGACCTACGCCATGCTGTCACGCGGTGAGGTGGTGGGCGTGTTCCAGGTTGAAAGTGCCGGCATGCGCAAGGCGCTGATCGGCATGCGGCCCGACCGCATCGAGGACATCATTGCGCTGGTCGCGCTCTATCGGCCGGGTCCGATGGAGAACATCCCGACATACAATGCACGCAAGCATGGCGAGGAGGAGATCGCGTCGATCCATCCCAAGATCGACCATCTGGTGCGGGAAACGCAGGGCGTCATCGTCTACCAGGAACAGGTGATGCAGATCGCGCAGGAGCTTGCCGGCTATACGCTCGGCCAGGCCGACTTGCTGCGCCGCGCCATGGGCAAGAAGATCCGCGCCGAAATGGACAAGCAACGCGACATCTTCGTCGCGGGTGCCGTCGAGCGCGGCGTTGCCAAGCCACAGGCGGATTTCATTTTCGATTTGCTGGCAAAGTTCGCCGACTACGGCTTCAACAAATCGCACGCCGCCGCCTATGCCATCGTCTCCTACCAGACCGCCTATCTCAAGGCGCATTATCCGGTGGAATTCCTGGCAGCGTCTATGACGCTCGATATGTCGAATACCGACAAGCTGGCCGATTTCCGCCAGGATGCGATGCGGTTGGGCATCGAGGTGGTGGCGCCGTCGGTCCTGACTAGTTTCCGCGATTTCGAAGTGGGCGAGAACAAGATCTTCTACTCGCTGGCGGCGCTGAAGGGCGTCGGTGATGCCGCCGTCGAGCACATTGTCGAAAAGCGCAAGGACGGACCTTTCAAGAACCTCGCCGATTTCTGCGAGCGCATCGATCCCAAGGTCGTCGGCAAGCGTGTCTTCGAAAGCCTGATCATGGCGGGCGCGCTCGACTGTTTCGGGCATGATCGTGCCCAGATGATCGCCGGCGTCGAGCGCATGATGGGGCTGGCAGCGCTGGCGCAGCAGAATGCCACCTCGGGGCAGGCGGATATCTTCGGCGCCTCGCTGGGCGCGCAGTCCCAGGCGCTCAACCTGCCGTCGACCGAACCGTGGCTGGCGGCGGACCGGCTGCACCGCGAATTCCAGGTGGTTGGTTTCTACCTGTCGGCGCACCCGCTGGACGAATACAAGGCCGCACTCCAGAAGATGCGCGTGCAGAACTGGGCGGAGTTCTCCGCCGCCGTGAAACGTGGCGCTTCCGCGGGCCGGCTTGCCGGAACGGTCACGGCCAAGCAGGAGCGCAAGACGCGCACCGGGAACAAGATGGGCGTCGTCAATTTCTCCGACATGACCGGCCAGTATGAGGCCGTCATGTTT
Source organism: Mesorhizobium sp. EU05-FHT14A09 (assembly GCF_058790995.1). Classification (NCBI taxonomy): domain Bacteria; kingdom Pseudomonadati; phylum Pseudomonadota; class Alphaproteobacteria; order Hyphomicrobiales; family Phyllobacteriaceae; genus Mesorhizobium; species Mesorhizobium sp. EU05-FHT14A09. The sequence goes on along the minus strand of NZ_JBYTDF010000002.1, from coordinate 288,111 downwards.
TCCGAGACGCTCGCGCAATATCGCGACATGCTGGAGGCCGGCAAATCGGTCGTTATCACCGTGGCGGCGGAAGACAGGCCGGAGGGTGTCAACCTGCGCATCCAGACCGTGCAATCGTTGGAAGACGAAGCAAGTCGCATCCAGAAAGCGCTGCGCATCTTCCTGCGCGATGCCAGCCCGCTCAATACGTTGGCCGGTCAGCTTAGCGTGAAGGGCGAGGGGCAGGTGTCCTTCGTGTTGATCAAGGATGGCGGCCAGGGCGAGGTTGAAATCGAATTGCCCACCCGTTACCGCATCTCGCCTCAGGTCGCTTCGGCGATGCGGGCTGTTCCCGGGGTCATCGAAGTCGAACTGGTCTGAGTGCCTCGGCTGGAAAACGCTGGACGGGCGGCGTTGCTAACGCTACCCGATAGCAATGGCAGCTGAAGCGAAGCCTGAAGCCACGAACGGCTCCTCCCTGGCGAGGCTGCGTGACCGCCTGCGCCGGCTCTATCACGGCCGCTCGCCGGAAGCCGTCCGCTTCCAGGCGATGGTGGTGCTGATCGATCTCGTCATCATCGCCTTCTTTCTCGCTACCCCGCTGCTGCAGAATTCGGCGTCCTTCCTGTGGCTGGACTATGCCGTGGCCATCCTCGTCTCCGCTGATCTTGCGGCACGCCTGCTTGCTTCGACGGACATGATCCGGTTGATGCGACAGCCGACGACCTGGGTCGACGTCTTCATCCTGCTCACCTTGCTGTTCCCCACGGCGCTGGCCAATCTCAGTTTCCTGCGGATCCTCAGACTTTGGTCACTGTCGCGCAGCGGCGTGTTGTGGCGACATTTTGGCTCTGGCCGCTTCCTGGCATGGCGTGAAACCACACAAGCCGTCATCAACCTTCTGACGTTCCTGTTCGTGGTGACCGGCTTCGTCTACACCTTCTTCTTCCGGCAGACTTCAGGCCTCGTAGGCTATGTCGACGCGCTCTACTTTACGGTAGCGACGGTGACGACCACCGGCTTTGGCGACATCGTGCTTCCGGGCGTTGCCGGAAAACTCACGGCTATCGTCACCATGATTACCGGTATCTCGCTATTTGTGCGGCTGGCCCAGGCAGTCTTCCGTCCGACCAAGGTGTTGTTTCCCTGCCCGCAATGCGGTTTGCAGCGTCACGAGCCCGATGCCGTACATTGCAAGGCTTGCGGTCATATCCTCAACATACCCGACGAGGGCAACTGAGTGCCGACACAAAACTGAAATGAATGGCATCGAAAAGCGATGCTTGGATTTGCCGCGATTCTGGGGAAGAACGAATGCCGATCCGCCTTTGCATGACAGCCGCGTTGGCAACTCTGTTCCTTGCGCAGCCGACACACGCCGCCGAACCGGGTTTCTTTGCTTCCTTGGCAGGCAAATGGAGCGGCAACGGCAGTTTCCGCGTCAACAGCAAGGCGCCGGCGGTCAATGTTTCCTGTTCCTTCGACGCCAGGGCAGGAACCGCTACGCTGACGCTCGACGGCAATTGCCGCGGCATGGTGCTGATCTCGCGCAGCATTGGCGTGCGCCTGAAAGCCGAGGGACAGCGCTATGGCGGGACCTATATCGGATCGAGGACCGGCCCAGCAGCTCTTTCCGGCCGGCGGCGCGGCGACGTGCTCAATCTCGGCATACATTGGGCCAAGCCGGTGAACGGCGATCGCGACGCCGAGATGCGTGTGGAAAAACTCGGCCGGAATGCGATGCGCATCGTCACCATCGACAAGGATGCAACGACAGGCAAGTCGGTGATCACCGCTCAGGTCGATCTGAAGCGCAATTGATCCTGGATCGGTTCCGTTTCTGCGGAAGCAAGAAAACGCGCCAGCTCTTTGCTTTTACGCGATCAATCTGCTGTCGCGGTCTCTATTCTCGCTGAGCGACGCGGCAGATTGAGCAGATTGCCCATCAGGATGAGCGCAGCGCCGCCGGCGGTAAAGACGTCGATCTGTTCCTTGTAGAGCAGCCATCCGATCAGCGCGGACAAGGGAACGCGCAGGAAATCCATCGGCGAGATCAAGGTGGCATCAGCGTAGGTGAGCGCCCGCGCCATGCAGAAATGCGAGGACATGCCGGTGAAGCCGATAACGAGCAGCCACGGCCAGAGCTCGAGCGGCGGGTTTTGCCATTCGATGAGGGCGGGGATCAGTCCCAATGCCGATTGCACCACCAGCATCCAGAAGATGATACGCACCACGCTGTCGGTGCGGGTGAGTGCCTTGACCATCACCACCGAGGCACCGAAGCACATGGCAGCGCCCAGAACGATGAGATGGCCCGGCTCGATCGAGCCGGTACTCGGCCGCACGATGATGATCACGCCAATCAGGCCGAGGACGATAGATACGATGCGAGAGCGGTTCAGTCTCTCCCCAAGGAAAAGCACCGCCAGCAACGCGGTCCAGATCGGTGTCGTGAATTCAATGGAGACCAGCACGCCGAGCGGTATCAGCGTCAGCGCGTAAAGCCAGGCACCCTGGCCGACATAGTGGATGATGTTGCGCGCGATGTGCAGGGGCAGCCGTCGCGATGCCATGGCTGCAAAACCACCCTGGGTCAGAACCAGCGGCAGCAGGATGAACCAGCCGATCACGGAGCGCAGTTCCAGCACCTGGAAGACGCTGAGCTGGCTGGTGGTCATGCGCCCGGCAACCGACATCAACAGGAAGGACGCGATCGACAGCGCCATCCAGAAAGCGGCTCTGGGGATCGACGGAGTGGGTGACATATTGCTTTGTCTGGCAGAACGGCTGCGGCGCTACAATTGCTAGCGCTGTCTTTCGGATGAGCCAGACAGGGCCGGGGCAGGTGTCAGATGCGCTCCCACGGGTGCTGCACGTCGGGACCTTCATCCTCGTCGGGGCGGGCGGGGCGGCCGCGATGCCCCTTGCCAAAGGTGTAGCCGGTTTCCACGGCCTTGCGTCCGAACTTGTCGCGCAGGGCGTCGATTGCGTTTTCGGCCAGCGCACGCTTGCGGGATTGCACGTCGACGAGATCCGGCGGATCGGCTTTTTCGTCGTCGGAAAGATCGCTGACGCCGATGCCCAGGAGCCGGTATCTGGTGCCGTCGGTCTCGCGGCGCAGAAGATCGAGACCGGTCGAGAAGATACGGTCAGCGAGTCGCGTTGGGTCGCCCAGCTGGCGATTGCGGGTGCGGATCTTGAAATCGTGGCTCTTGAGCTTGAGCACGACGGTGCGACCGGCAATGCCGGCTTTCTTCAGGCGTGCCGATACTTTTTCGGAGAGGGCACGCAGCACCGGCACCAGCTCATCCAGTGAGGCAATGTCGGTGTCGAATGTCGTCTCGGCAGAGACGCTCTTGGCGTCGTGATCGGGCTCGACCCTGCGGTCGTCCTGGCCGCGCGACAGGCGATAGAGCCGGTCGCCCATGACGCCATAGCGGCCCAAAAGGTCGCCACGTTCCAGTTTCTGCAACTGTGCGATCGTGCGGATTCCATCACGTGCCAGAACCTCGGCGAACGCCTTGCCTACACCCCAGATCATGGTCACCGGCTGTTCGGCAAGGAAGGACACCGCCTCCTCCTTGCCGATGATCGCAAAGCCGCGCGGTTTGCGGAAGTCGGACGCGATCTTGGCGAGGAACTTGCAGTAGGAAAGGCCGGCCGAAACGGTGATGCCGATTTCTTTTTCGACTATCTGCGAGAAGCGCGCCAGCACCATGGCTGGCGGCAGGCCGTGCAGTTTTTCAGTGCCGGCGAGGTCGAGGAAGGCTTCGTCGATGGAGATCGGCTCGACCTGTGGGGTCAGAGCCAGCATCATGGCGCGCACTTCGCGCCCGACGCGCACATATTTCTCCATGTCCGGCTTGATGACGATCGCCTCAGGGCAAGCCTCAAGTGCCTTGAACATCGGCATCGCCGAGCGGACGCCGTGGATGCGGGCGATGTAGCAGGCCGTCGATACGACGCCGCGCTTGCCGCCGCCGACGATCACCGGCTTGTCGCGCAACGCCGGATTGTCGCGTTTCTCGACGGCTGCGTAGAAGGCATCACAGTCGATGTGGGCGATGTGCAACCGGTGAAGTTCGGGATGACGAACGATTCGAGGGCTGCCGCAGCGCTCGCAACGCATCGCCCTGCTGCGCTGGAGTGCCAGGCAGTCGCGGCAAAAACCGTGCTCGGGATCGTTGACAGGGGTCGCCATCACTGCGAACATAAAGAGAACAATTGCAAATTAGTCTACACGGCCGGGCCGCACAAGGCGACCGGAGGGACATGTCATGAACATAGAAATCCACGCTTTGACGCCAGATTTCTGGCCGCAGTTCGAAGATCTGTTTGGCAAGCAGGGCGCATGTTACGGCTGCTGGTGCACGCATTTCAGGTTGCCGCCGGCTGTGCGTCGGGCGAGCAACAAGCAAAGCAACAAGGATCATATCCGATCGCGTATCGAAGCCGGCCCGCCGCCGGGATTGCTTGCGGTGGAGGATGGAACGGCGCAGGGCTGGATGCAGATAGGGCCGCGCGTCGACGTGCCCGAATGGAATAACGCGGGGCGCGGATCAGCGCCGATCCATCCGTTGGACGCAGATGATCCCGGGGTGTGGGCGATCTCATGCTTTTTCATCCGCGTGAAGGCAAGGGGCCAGGGGCTGACGCATCGGCTTGTTTCCGGCGGGGTTGAGTTCGCGCGAAAGAGCGGCGCGCGGCAGATCGAAGCCTGTCCGATCGATGTTTCGCGAGACACGCGCTCGCTGGGCCTTTTCGTCGGCTCATCCCGGGTCTTCGAGCAGGCTGGTTTCAAGCGTGTTGTCGAACGCAAGGCAGGGCGTCCGTTGATGCGACTGGTCCTTTAGAGTGCGCGATGATGTGAGGATCGTGGTCCGCGCTTCGTGCTGCCGCAGTGCGATCCCATTCGATGCGGCCTGTCATGTCTCCTTGTGGTTGTGACGGTAATTTCCTACGAAGGGGCCGAGTAGAGCGGATTTTCCCCGTTGCCTGAATAAAAAGTGGAGACCATAAGTGCGCCGCATATTGACGACTGTTTCAGCTCTGGCGATCTGCGCTCCGGCCTTTGGCCAGGGCATCGATAGCCAGGGTGCAGCCCAGGTTCAGAAGGATATTGCCCGCTATCTCGGCAGCCAGGCTTTCGAGAAGGGCGTGATCAAGGTTGAGCCGAAGGGGGATGCTTATCAACTTACGATCGATTTCAAGGCGCTGATCAACACGTTTCCTACGCAGGATTTCGTCAAATTCGACGTGCCTGCTTACGTGCTGGCGGTGAAGCCGCGCTCCGACGGTAGCTGGGATGTGTCGAGCGCGCTGCCGTCCAAGGCAACCTTCGAGGTAAAGACCCCGGACGGACAACAGAATACCGAGATCGAGATCAAGGACGGCAAGTTCTCCGGCCTCTACGATCCGGCACTGGCCGCGTTCACCAGCATGACTTCGTCCATGGCCGGCATGACCATGGCCTCGAAGGATCCGAAATCGAATGTGCAGGCGAGTGCCGGTACCGCCACGATGACCGGAACCGGGGCGAAGGCCGCGAATGGTGGCGTCGATTTCGTCATGAACCAGACCGTGGCCGACTTCAGCGAGACGGTCACCATTGACGATCCTGAAAGTGGCATGAAGGTTCCGCTCACCTTCCATTCTCCGAGCTTCGCGGTCGACGCGACTGCCAAGGGACTGCGCAGCAGGGCAATACTGGATCTGGTCGCCTTTGGCGTCGCCAATCAGGAAGAAGCCAAGGTCAAGGCCAATCAGGCGGAACTCAAGACGCTGCTTCTGGCGGCGCTGCCTGTCTGGCAGCGTTTCGACGGCGCCTATAATTTCAAGGATTTCAAGGTCGGTACGCCACTGGGTGAATTCGGCATGACCGGGTTGGTCGCCAAGTTCGGCGCCGACGGCGTCAGCCAGAACGGCACGTTGAGCTATGGTCTCAAAGCCAACGGCGTGACCGTGCCGGCAATCGCCGCGCAGATGCTGCCAGCCTGGAGCGTCTCGCTGCTGCCGACCGATCTCGAACTCAACTTCGGCGGCGCCAATCTCGACCTCGACACCATGGCAAGGAAAGCCATCGAGGCGTTCGACCTGAGCAAGGAGCCGCCGCTTCCTGCCGATTTCGGCGACAAGATCGCAGCAGAGTTCCTGGCAAAGTCGCCGAAGGTGCTGATCGAACCCAGCATCATCAAGAACAAGGACACTGAGGTCGCCTTCAAAGGCGAGGTCCGTTTTCCGTTCGACAAGCCGGATCCAACCAAGAAGCCGGATATCGATCTGACCGTTACGGTGTCGGGTTACGACAAGATCGTCGAAACGCTGCAGGAGGCGGCCAAGACGACACCGGACGCCAGCAATGCGGTTGCTGCGGCGTTGGCGATGAAGGGATTCGCCAAGACGTTGCCGGATGGCCGCATTGAATGGGCAGTCAACGGCAAGTCGGACGGCAGCGTCGCCGTCAATGGCGTCACCGTCAAAGGCCCAGATCCAGTTGTCGACCCGGCTGAAGACGGTGCAACCGATGGGGATGCGATCCTGGAGGAGGGAGCCGACCCGGCTCAGGACGCTGAGCCTGCTGAGGAAGGAACGGGCCAGGAAGAGCAGCAGCCCGCGCAGCAGTAACCCGAGAAAGTCATCGGCCAAAAAGAAAGCCCCGCCGGATCATCGGCGGGGCTTTCTTTTTGGCCGGCGTTGCACGGCTTTGCTAGAGCAATTTCAGGAAAAGTGCGCAGCGATTTTCCGTCCGAAATTGCGTGAAAACAAGGAACTAGAGCGTTTCCGTTAACGACGCTTTAGACACCCAGCGCCTGCGCAATCTTCGGTGCGGCCTCATGCCAGTCCTGCACCACGATCAGATCTTCCGGCAGCGGTGGCAAGAAGGCGCGCAGCGAGTTGTCGGCCATCAGATGAAACAGATGCGCGTCGATGACCGAGCCTCGCGCCGAAATCAGGTTGTTGGGCTGATCGTCGACAAACGCCACCGGGCGGCCCTTGTCGCCGCGCAGCTTTGCCACGGCTGGCCCTTTGGCCATTTCGGTGGTGAGCAGCGGATAGCGGAGCCCAAGCTGATCGAGATGGGCGCGCCGCGCTGAACGGTGCTTGTGCGGCATAGCCGTCAAAAGCACGATTTCGGCCTTGTCTTCCAGCGAGCGCAACGTATCTGCGGCACCCTCGGCCAGATATTGCCATTCGGCCTGACCGGCAAAGAAATCGTCGAGCAGCGTATGCACCTCATGCTGCTCTGCCACGCGCCCGGTGGCCTTCTCGGCGACATTTCCAGTCAAGCGGAACGAAGCAAAGGTCAGGTCGTAACCACGAACCTCCAGGAAGCGCGGAAATGGCCGGATGAACTCCAGGATCACATCATCGACATCGAGCACCAGAAGGGGGCGGTCGTCGCTGGCAAGTTCCGCTATCTGGCGGGCGGTTTCGGGGTCATCACTCATGTCGAAGGCTCATAATCGTCTTGATTGCCTAGGGGTAGGGCACGCAGCGCCCTGCCGACCGATGCAGGTGGCGTGCCGGTTTCTTCACAGAAGCGCATCAAGGTAGGTTCATGCGCAAGAACGAACTGCAGCACGCCCGCCAGAAAGCCAGGCTCGGTGGCAGCGCGCCGGATGGAACTCGCTTCGATGCCTGTGATCGCCAGGAAACGCGGCAGCAGTTCGGCGTCGCTGGCAACAAAAGCCAGCACGTTGATGGCAAGCGCTTCAGCTTGCTCACGCATTGACGCTGCGTCTGCCATCGCTACCCTTGATTCCAACAATGGTGATGAGTCTGTGTCTGGAAGTAGTCACAAGCAATGCCGAGGGCAAGGCTTGTGTCGTGTTGCCGTTGTTTTGTTGCGAGCAAGCTGATCGGATTTCGGACCGGTGGTTTGCGTTTCGTCAATCATCTCGCGCTAAAGTCAAACCGGGTTTGGGCGCTCTCCATTTGGAGCGCTATGCGACGGTTTCCTTGCGAGAGCGCCGTCGGAGCGGGAAGTTATGCCGAAGAAGGTAATGATCGTCGAGGACAACGAGCTCAACATGAAGCTCTTTCGTGACCTCATCGAGGCCAGCGGCTACGAAACCGTGCGCACCCGCAACGGTCTCGAGGCGTTGGATCTGGCGCGCAAACACCGACCTGATCTGATCCTCATGGATATCCAGTTGCCGGAGGTTTCAGGGCTCGAGGTGACAAAATGGCTGAAGGAAGACGACGAGTTGCACGTTATCCCGGTCATCGCCGTCACCGCCTTCGCCATGAAGGGGGATGAGGAGCGTATTCGCCAGGGTGGCTGCGAGGCCTACATTTCCAAGCCGATCTCGGTGCCGCGCTTCATCGAGACAGTTAAATCCTATTTGGGTGACGCTTGATGGTTGCCCGCTGTTTGCCTGGAGCCGCATGAGATGACAGCCCGTATCCTTGTCGTCGATGACGTGCCGGCCAATGTGAAGCTGCTCGAAGTGCGGTTGCTGGCCGAATATTTCGAGGTGCTGACGGCGTCGAGTGGGCCGGATGCGATCGAGACCTGCGAGAACGGCAAGGTCGACGTCGTTCTGCTCGACGTGATGATGCCGGACATGGACGGCTTCGAGGTATGCCGCCGGCTGAAGAGCGATCCGGCCACTTCGCACATTCCCGTCGTGATGGTTACAGCGCTTGACCAGATCACCGATCGCGTGCGCGGGCTCGAGGCCGGTGCCGATGATTTCCTGACCAAACCAGTCAATGATCTGCAACTCATGACGCGGGTGAAAAGCCTGGTTCGCCTGAAGATGCTGACGGATGAATTGCGGCTGCGCGCTTCCACCACCCGCAACATCGGCATCGAGGAATTGCTGAGCCGCAATATGGCGGATCAGGAGTCGCTGCCCCATGTTCTTTTGATCGACGAGCGCCAGAGTTCCACCGAGCGCATTCAGAAGGTGCTGCGGGGCAAGGCGACACTGGATGCGGTCAAGGATCCGCATGCGGGCTTCTTCCAGGCTGCGGAAATCCCCTATGAGTGCATCCTGATCTCAACCGACTTCACCGATTTCGATCCGTTGCGGCTGTGCTCGCAGCTTCGTTCACTCGATCGCACGCGTTTCGTGCCGATCATGCTGCTGGCTGACCAGGGCGAGGAAGACCGAGTCATCCGTGGCCTGGAACTCGGCATCAACGATTATCTTACCCGGCCGATCGATCCGCATGAGTTGACGGCGCGGTTGCGCACGCAGGTGCGTCGCAAGCGCTATAACGACCAGTTGCGAGCTTCTGTGACCCAGACGATCGAAATGGCGGTGACGGACGGCCTGACCGGTCTGCACAATCGGCGCTACCTCGACAGCCATCTGCAGACACTGTTCGACCGTGCCGTTGCGCGTCGGCGGCCGTTGTCGATGATGATCACCGACCTCGACCGCTTTAAGACGATCAACGATACCTATGGGCATGACGGCGGCGACGACGTGTTGCGCGAATTTGCCCACCGGTTGCGCAAGAACGTGCGTGGCATCGACTTGGCCTGCCGTTTTGGTGGCGAGGAATTCGTGGTCGTGATGCCGGATACGGAAGGTGTCGTGGCCGAAAAAGTCGCGGAGCGTATCCGCGCTGAAATCGCCCGCTTGCCCTTTGCGATCGGTCGCGAAGGCAAGACCGCCGAAGTCACAATCAGCGTCGGCGTTTCGTCCCTGCTCAAGGGACCGGACACGGTCGAAGATCTTATCAAGAGGGCGGATATCGCTCTCTATGAGGCCAAGAACAGCGGCCGCAATCGGGTGGTGGCAAAGGCTGCCTAGCCTGTCTTGGCAACCGGTATCATCAGTCGTTTACCTTAACCGGCGCGAATCTCTGGTGCGTGGTTAAGAAAGTATTGCTTTTCATCAGCGCTTGAGCAAATGTGCAGCCGCTAACGAGGAACTGTTCGGTGCGGGGGCGAAACCGGCATGTTCCATTGATACCCCATGATGCTCAGGTCCGCCGCATCTCCTGGGTCCGTGGGGTCGGCCGGCCGGCGCTGGCATATAGTGGCCTCCTCGTACCGCTGCCATCCGCCGACCGGCCCCCTTATTCTTCTTTGATTGAGCCACCGCGTCCTGGGAGTGATCCTCCCCGGATCGGGCTGGCGTTGTCTCGCGGGTAGGGGCAAACAAAAACGCCGCCCAAGGGGCGGCGTTTCGGCATTCCAAAAGAAATCAGATTACTTGATCTTGGTTTCCTTGAACTCGACGTGCTTCTTCGCAATCGGGTCGTACTTGCGGAACGACAGCTTATCGGTCTTCGTGCGGCTGTTCTTGCTCGTCACGTAGAAGAAGCCGGTATCGGCGGTCGACAGAAGCTTGATCTTGATGTTCGCGGCTTTGGCCATGGTGTTCGTCCGTTATTGTCTTGGAGTTCGAGCCGCTGGAACACGGGGAAAACACCCGGACGCGGAAAACTTGGCCGGACACATAAAGAATGCTTCCGGAAAGTCAAGTCCGCGCGGGATTGCCGCCCGCTCCCGTAGGCTCGCCGGTGCTTGTCAGCTCGTATGGGCGACGAGCCGTTCGATGGTCTCCGGGAAGAAGTCGGGGGCCGACCAGCGCTTACCGAACATCATGTCGTACTGCAGATAGCGATAGTCGCGGATCAGCGGCTCGATCTGTTTTTGCCGAGCCCAGTCGATGGTTGCTTCGTTGTCAGTGGCCAGCAGCACGTTGCGGTCGATTGCGCTGTACCGCTTGCTCACCTCGCCGAGGAAACCCGTGTAATAGGGGTGGGTTATGCCTGCCGCCTTCAGCAGATGGTAGGGCAGGAATGCCGGGCTGACCGAGCCGATGTCCTCGGAGAGCCCAGTGCGGTTTGACCAGACCACCAACGGTGTTTCGCGGTGCAACTTCATCTGGTCGGGTGCTTCCCTGCGCGGCGCGACATTGTCCTTGAGGAAGCCCGTCTCCACATAGACCGGCCCCAGCGGTGGCAGATGATCGCCAAAGAAGACGATTACGGTTGGCCTATCCCGCTTCTCGGCCCAGTCGACCAGGCGCTTCAGATTGCGGTCGGCATCGGCTGCACCCTCCGCATAAGACAGCAGCGAATCCTTCGCCCACTGGCTGATCGGAGCTTCGACGGTGTGGGAGGCATCGCTATAGCGATTGGGCTCGTAGGGGCCGTGATTCTGAAGGCTCACGGCAAAATAGAAGAATGGCTCCTCCGACGCGTCGGCCGCGGAAATGAGCTGGTCAGTCATCGCCTGGTCGGAGGCGAGTGGTCCGCGTTTTTCCAACGGCGCCGTCTCTTCCGACTGGAAATCGTCGAAGCCAAAATCGGCGTAGACGGCAGTGCGGTTCCAAAACCAGTTGGTTCCGGGATGGAATGCCCTGGCTGAGTAGCCCTCGCTCTTCAGGAAAGTGGCAAGTGAAGGCACGGGCGCACGCACATACTGCTGGTAAGGAATCGATCCTGCCGGCAGGAAGGCGTTGGAAAACCCGGTCAGGGCCTCGAATTCAACATTTGCGGTCATGCCGCCGAACTCTGGCGACAGCATCGATCCCGACCGGAGCTGCCGCACAGCCGCCAATGGATCCGGCTTGATCGACACGCCAGGCAGGATGGTGGGATCCCAGAAGGATTCGCTCATCACCATGATGATGTCCGGCTTGTCTTCCGGCACGAAACTGGTCGCCTCGGGGTGGGCGATGGCTGCCAAGGCCTTGTCCGAATAGCCCGAAGGGGCTGCGACATGGGCCATGGGAACGTTGAGTGCGAAGGCAAGCGCGAAACCGTTGGAATTGTAGTTTTCCTTCTGATCCCACATCATCGGGATGATCTGCAGGCGGTCTCGGGTCCACGAAAAGGTCGCGTAGTCCATGATCGAGACGAAAAAAGCCAACAGCGGAATCGCGACCACAAGGCGTGCGAGCCGCGCTTTGTAGCGCAAAGCAGGCGCGCGACGGCGCCACAGGCGCCACAACATCACGATCACAGCCAGCACCCCGGCAATGCCGGCTGCCAGTGCCACTCCCGTCCATGGACGCTCTCGTACCAGCAGGGGCATCAATTCGATGATCTGTCGCACATAAAGAAAGTCGGTCGGGTAGAGCGGATCGCCAAGGTAGCGTGATTTTTGATGTCCGACGAACGCCAGTGCCAGGGTCAGCGGCGCGAAAATCATCAGGCTTTGATGATTGCGCCCCAGCAATGCGTCGAGGCCGATCAGGATAAGCGTGAACAGGATGACCGTGGTCCAGCCCGGTTTGGACGGCTGAAGGAAGAAGCCGAACGTGCCGGCGAGGTCGCCCCGAAAAATCAATTCGATGGCGAACACCAGTACCGCCGAGGCGGCCAGCGTCATCAGGCAATAGCGCACAGCACGCCGTTCTTCGCCCGGTTCGAGGCCGGCCACGGCGGTGTCATGTCTGTGCTTCGGCGCGTTCATGCCGCTCCCTGACCATCCCTTCGCCAACTTACTAGTCCCCCGACTGCAAATGCGTCACTCAACTGTCACTCAAATGTCACAAAAGACTAGCGCCTGTGGCAAAATTTAGAAGAGCCAGCAAACGAATCGTGTTCGATTTTCATCATGATTGATCGCCCGCGCCGCCTCAGAAGCGCTGTTTGGAGCAGCCCGCGCAGGGCGCGTCGGACTTGACTTGTCGCCCGCGCTTGCGCACAGGGCAGGCGAGATCAAGCAATTGGAGCTCTCTTTATGGCGGTCGCGTTTACCTTTCCGGGGCAGGGCAGCCAGTCGGTCGGCATGGGCAAAGAGCTGGCGGATGCCTTTCCCGAAGCCCGTCGCGTGTTTGAAGAAGTGGACGAGGCGCTCGGGGAGAAGCTGTCCGCTCTGATCTGGGACGGACCTGAAGAGACATTGACGCTGACGGCGAATGCGCAGCCCGCGCTGATGGCCGTGTCGCTGGCGGCGGTTCGCGCGCTCGAAGCGCGCGGCTTTTCCTTGAAGGACAAGGTGACCTATGTCGCCGGTCACTCGCTGGGCGAATATTCGGCCTTGGCCGCGGCTGGGTTCGTCTCGGTGGCCGACGCGGCACGGCTCTTGCGCATTCGCGGCAATGCCATGCAATCAGCGGTGCCGGTCGGCGAAGGTGCCATGGCTGCGATCATCGGCCTCGAGCAGGCTGATGTCGAAGCCGCCTGCGCCGAAGCTGCCAAGGGATCCGTCTGCCAGGTCGCCAATGACAATGGCGGCGGCCAGCTGGTGATATCGGGCGCCAAGGCAGCCGTGGAACTGGCTGCGCAGCTGTGCACGGAAAGAGGCGCCAAGCGAGCGCTGATGCTGCAAGTGTCGGCGCCGTTCCATTCGGCGCTGATGGCGCCGGCAGCCGAGGCCATGCGCGAGGCTCTGGCCAATGTCACCAAGAATGCGCCGGTGGTTCCGGTTGTGTCGAACGTTTCGGTTTCACCAACCCGCGATCCCGAGGCGATCGCGGCCCGCCTAGTCGAGCAGGTGACGGGTCGCGTCCGCTGGCGCGAGACGGTGGAATGGTTCGGCGCCAATGGCGTGACCACGCTTTACGAGATTGGGGCCGGCAAGGTACTTTCCGGCCTGGCCCGCCGGATCAACCGCGATATCTCATTGGCTTCCATAGGAAATCCCGCCGACGTCGATGCGGCCATTGCCGTACTCGCCTGAGCAACCTGATGACCCCACCCGTGTGAAGGGTGTGCTTGAGAGGGACAAGACATGTTTGATCTGACAGGCCGCAAGGCACTGGTCACCGGAGCCACGGGTGGCATCGGCGAAGCCATTGCCAGGATACTCCATGCGCAAGGCGCGATCGTTGGCCTGCACGGCACGCGCGTCGAAAAGCTTGAAACGCTTGCGGGCGAGCTTGGCGATCGCGTCAAACTCTTCCCGGCGAATCTTTCGGATCGCGACGAGGTCAAGGCGCTGGGCCAGAAGGCCGAAGCGGATCTCGAGGGCGTCGACATTCTGGTCAACAACGCCGGCATCACAAAGGACGGCCTGTTCGTGCGGATGTCGGATGCCGACTGGGACAGCGTGATCGAGGTCAACCTGACTGCGGTCTTTCGCTTGACCCGGGAACTCACGCATCCGATGATGCGCCGGCGTTACGGCCGCATCATCAACATCACCTCCGTCGTTGGCGTCACCGGTAATCCGGGCCAAGCCAACTATTGCGCCTCCAAAGCCGGCATGATCGGCTTTTCAAAATCATTGGCGCAGGAAATCGCGACGCGCAACGTCACCGTGAATTGCGTTGCTCCGGGTTTCATCGAATCGGCCATGACCGACAAGCTGAACGACAAGCAGAAAGAAGCGATCATGGCCGCGATTCCCGCCAAGCGCATGGGAACAGGCAACGAGGTTGCTTCTGCGGTCGCCTATCTCGCATCGGAAGAGGCTTCCTACGTGACGGGGCAGACGATGCACGTCAACGGCGGCATGGCGATGATCTAACATCTGGCCGCGACCAGTCGCGGCTTTGGAAAAACGATGCTCGCGCCTTGGATGACGAGCCGTTTTCGTGTAATGCGGCCCGCAACCCGGCGGTTCGGGCAAAAGCCGGCATTGTTTATTGTGTATAAGCCCGACCTATCTTTCAGCTTGATTAGCGGCAGTGTGCCCGCTAACGAAGACAGATCATAGAACGAAGGATGCCAACATGAGTGACACCGCAGAGCGCGTCAAAAAGATCGTTATCGAGCATCTGGGCGTCGATGCCGACAAGGTGACGGAGCAGGCCTCGTTCATCGACGATCTCGGCGCGGACAGCCTCGACACGGTTGAGCTTGTCATGGCGTTCGAGGAAGAGTTCGGCGTAGAAATCCCGGACGACGCGGCAGAGACCATTCTCACGGTCGGCGACGCCGTGAAGTACATCGACAAGGCCTCGGCCTGATCTTTCCGGCATAGGTCTTCGGGAAGGACTTGGAATGAGGCGCGTTGTCGTTACGGGCCTCGGCCTGCTGTCGCCATTTGGCGTTGGGGTCGAGCACGGTTGGCGGGAACTTCTGAGCGGCCGTAGCGCCGCCAGCCGCGTCACCGAGTTTGAAGTCGAAGACCTTGCCTGCAAGATTGCGCATGTTATTCCGCGCGGCAATGGCGAGAACGGAACCTTCAATCCGGAGGCCGTTCTCGAACCCAAGGAACTGCGCAAGATCGGCGACTTCATCCTGTACGGGATCGCGGCCGCCGACGAAGCCTTGAGGGATTCGGGCTGGCAGCCGAAAACCCACGAAGAACAATGCGCGACCGGCGTCATGATCGGTTCGGGTATTGGTGGCATCGAGGGCATTGCTGAAAACGCCCTGATCCTGCAGGAGAAGGGGCCTCGTCGTATCAGCCCCTTCTTCATCCCCGGACAGATCATCAATCTCGTCTCCGGCCAGGTGTCGATTCGACACGGTCTGAAAGGTCCCAACCACGCTGTGGTCACGGCCTGCTCAACCGGCGCGCATGCGATCGGCGATGCCGCGCGGCTCATTCAGTTCGGCGATGCAGACGTGATGGTGGCCGGCGGTGCCGAAGCTCCTGTCACACGCCTGTCGCTGGCCGGTTTTGCCGCCTGCCGCGCGCTCTCCACCGAACGCAACGATACGCCTGAGAAGGCGTCACGCCCGTATGACCGGGATCGCGACGGTTTCGTCATGGGTGAGGGCGCTGGCGTCGTGGTTCTGGAAGAACTGGAGCACGCCAAGGCGCGTGGTGCCAAGATTTATGCCGAGGTTACCGGCTACGGCCTGACCGGCGATGCTTATCACATCACAGCGCCGGCCGAAGATGGCGACGGTGCTTTCCGCTGCATGTCCGCCGCGCTGAAGCGTGCCAAGCTGACGGCTGCCGATATCGACTACATCAATGCGCATGGCACGTCGACGATGGCCGACACGATCGAGCTGGGTGCCGTTGAACGCCTGGTTGGAAACGCCGCATCAAAGGTGTCGATGTCGTCCACGAAGTCGTCGATCGGTCACTTGCTCGGCGCTGCCGGCGCCGCTGAAGCGATCTTTTCGATTCTTGCCATTCGCGACAATATCGCGCCGGCCACAATCAACCTGGACAATCCCGAGCGCGAGACGGCGATCGATCTCGTTCCGAACACGCCGCGCAAGCGGCAGATCGATGTCGCGCTGTCCAATTCCTTCGGTTTCGGCGGCACCAACGCATCGCTGGTCTTCCAGCGCTATAACGGCTGATTGACCGGCTTCCGCCGATCTGCTGACAGCCCTGGGACGGATGTATCCGTCATTTTTGCCATATTCCCCGCTATTGTCGGGGGATTCGTCGATAGGACATAGGGCGCCATGAACACTGCTCCGACGAACAACGAGGATGTCAGCCAGGCCGCCGCGCAGACCACGCCGATTATCCCCAAGACGGCCAACGAGGCGCTGCGTCCGGAAGCCGGTACGCCACCTCCGGCCAAGCGGTCGCGGGCGTCGCGCAGCCAGATCATCGTGTTCATGAATTTCCTTGTATCCTGCGTCATGCTGGCGGTGATTGCCGCTGGCGGCGCAGTCTACTTCGGCAGGCAGGAGTTTTTCGGCCAGGGACCGTCAGCCAACGGGGACACCTTCCTCGTCAAACCGAACAGCGGTGTGCAGGATATCGCCGATCAGCTCGAGCGACGCGGCCTGATCCGCGACGCGCGTATCTTCCGGCTCGGCGTGCGCGCCTATGGCAACGACCAGGCGTTGAAGGCAGGCGAGTATCAGATCAAGCCGCGGTCCTCGATGCGCGAGATCATGGATCTCATGAAAAGTGGCAAGTCGGTTATGTATTCGCTGACCATCCCGGAAGGACTGACGGTGCTGCAGGCATTCCAGCGCGTTGCAGCGGAAGACGCTCTTACCGGGGACATGCCGGCCAACCTGCCGGCGGAAGGCAGTCTTGCCACCGACACGCTGCGGTTCACGCGCGGGGCGACGCGCCAGCAGATGGTGGACAAGCTGCTGGCGGATCAGAAGGAACTCGTCGAGGAGATCTGGACGCGTCGATCGTCTGACCTGCCGCTGGCCAATGTGGACGAATTCGTCACGCTCGCCTCCATCGTCGAGAAAGAGACCGGGCGCAATGACGAACGTTCGCGGGTGGCGGCGGTGTTCCTGAACCGCCTGAACAAGGGCATGCGCCTGCAGTCCGATCCGACCATCATCTACGGTCTGTTCGGCGGCAAGGGCAAACCCGGCGATCGGCCGATCTATCAGTCCGACATCGACAAGCAGACACCTTACAACACCTACCAGATCAATGGTCTGCCACCGACGCCGATCGCCAATCCGGGCCGTGCGTCGCTTGAGGCCGTGGCCAATCCATCAAAAACGAAAGACCTGTACTTCGTCGCCGACGGCAATGGTGGGCATGTGTTTGCGGAGAACCTTGATGACCACAATCAAAACGTCGCGCGCTATCGTGCTTTGATGAAGAAGCAGGCCGAGGAAGCGGCGAAGGCCGGAGGTACCGCGCAGCCCGGCGCCAATGGTGATGCGGCCGCGACAGGGACGAACACGGTCCAATAGAAAAATATTTCGGGGGCGTGGGGATATGAAACTGCAAAGCATGACCGGCTTCGCACGTGCGGTTGCCGATTATCAGGGCACTGCCATTGCGTGGGAAGTGAAGTCCGTCAACGGCAAGAGTGTCGAGGCGAGACTGCGCCTGCCGCCCGGCTTTGACCGACTTGAACAGGTTGTCCGTCAGGCGGTGCAGAAGCGCTTTTCGCGCGGAAACTTCCAAGCAACGCTGACGGTCGGTCGCACGAGCACCCAGACTGCTCAACCGGTGGTGAACGAAGCTTTCCTGAAGGACATCGCCGGCCTCGCCAAACGGCTACAGGAGCAGTTCGGGGTTGCGCCCGCTACCGCCGACGGGCTGCTGGCGCTCCGCGGCGTACTGGACGTTCCTGAGACGACTGAAACCGAAGAGACACGTGCCGCGCTCGACACGGTGATTGCAGGTGTTCTTGACGAAGCGCTGGCGGGCCTTCTCGAAGCTCGCGAAAGCGAAGGGGAGGCATTGCGCGTCCTACTGTCTGGTCAGCTCGAGGCAATCGAAACACTGACGCTGCGCGCCGAAGCGGATCCATCCCGGCAGGCGACCGTGATCCGCGAACGGATTGCCGAACAGGTCCGGCTGTTGATGGACACCGGCGCGGGACTGGATGAGACCAGGCTTCACATGGAAGCAGCCTTCCTCGCCACCAAGGCCGACATCCGCGAGGAAATCGATCGGCTGAAGACCCATGTCGCATCGGGCAGGGCGCTGCTCGCCTCCGGCGGCGCCATCGGTCGCAAGCTCGACTTTCTGGCGCAGGAATTCAATCGCGAATCGAATACCTTATGTTCGAAGTCGAACGCAGCCGCAGTTACCGCCATCGGGTTGGAACTGAAGGCGGTCGTCGACCAATTTCGCGAACAGGTCCAGAATCTGGAGTAACAGATGGCCGTCAAGGACACCGGTTCCCGCATCCGCCGTCGGGGCCTGATGCTTGTTTTGTCGTCACCTTCGGGTGCCGGCAAGTCGACAATCGCGCGAAATCTCATCGAGAGCGACCAGGGATTCGAGCTTTCGGTCTCGGTTACCACGCGGCCACGTCGCGGCAGCGAAATCGATGGTATCCACTACCATTTCAGGTCAGGTCGCGAGTTCGAACTTCTGCGAGACAATGACGAACTGCTTGAATCGGCGGAAGTACATGGAAATTTCTATGCGACCCCGCGGGAGCCTGCCGAGCGTGCCATGGCCGAAGGGCGCGATATGCTCTTCGATATCGACTGGCAGGGTGCCAAGCAGCTTAAGGAGAAGATGCGTGGCGATATTGTCTCGATCTTCATCCTGCCGCCGTCGATGAAGGAGCTGAAGGCGCGATTGAAGCGTCGGGCCGAGGACCAGGAGCAGGTCATCGAGACACGGCTGAAAAATGCACGCACCGAGATCGAGCACTGGACGGAGTATGATTTCGTCATCGTCAATGACGATCTCGATCGCGCCTTCACCGAAGTGCGCGCCATTGTTGCTGCCGAGCGCCTTCGTCGCGATCGCCGGCCGGGCCTGTTCGATTTTGTCTCGGGTCTTCTGGACGAGGCCGTCTGAGCATTGCAAGCCACGACATTGATCGCAGTGGGCGGGTCGAGGCCATTCTCGACTCAGTGAAGGCTTGTTATGCTTTTGATTGGCACTGGCCCGCGCCTCCGCCCTCCACTCGGGAAGCATTGTTCATGCGGGGCTGACTTCCTGTCGAACCAACTGTTCGAGCTGCGCGCATAAGGAGGGGTTGCGAAATCTGCTCGCAATAGGAGGTTTTCGATGAAGCTTTCTCACCCTGCCTATCAGTTGAAGCGACAGGCGAAGCGCCTGTCGCGCGAGGAAAACATCCCGCTTCACGCCGCCCTCGACCGCGTGGCGGCGAAGGAAGGGTATGCAAGCTGGAGTTTGCTGGCATTCAAATATCAGGAAATGCCTGCCGCCAGCCGATTGCTCGCTGCGCTGCGGTCTGGCGATCTGCTCCTTGTCGGAGCACGTCCAGGGCAAGGCAAGACACTGTTCAGCCTCGAATTGGCGATCGAGGCGATGAAGATGGGACGTCGCGGCGCTTTTTTCTCTCTCGAATATACTCAAAAGGATATTCTCGGTCGTTTTCACGCTCTTGGTGTCGAGCCTGGGCTTTTCGACGGCCGGTTCGAGTTTGACGGCTCCGATGCGATCGATGCTGGCTACATGATAACCACACTCCAACCGGCGCCCAGGGACACGCTCGTTGTGGTGGATTATCTGCAACTGCTCGATCAGAAGCGGCAGAGCCCGGATCTCGTCGATCAGATTCGTACGCTACGATCGTTCGCACGAGACAGAGGGCTGATCTTTGTCTTCATTTCGCAGATCGACCGCTCTTACGATCCGTCGAAGAAACCATTTCCGGACCTGAACGACATTCGTCTGCCAAATCCCCTGGACCTCGGGCTGTTTGACAAGGCGTGTTTCCTGAACAACGGAAACGTCCAGTTCATTGCATAGCTGGAACTGAACAAGCAGAGCCGAATGGGGTACGCGACGCCATTTGGATTGGGCTCAGCTCTCCAACAGGTTCGTCAGCCGTACGAACTCGTCGACGCTGAGTGTCTCGGCACGGCGGGTCGGATCGATTTCGGCCCGCTCCAGCAATTTCTCGCCGCCGAGGCTCTTGAGGCTCTGCCGCAGCATCTTGCGGCGCTGCCCGAAGGCCGCTTCGGTAACGCGGCCGAGTCTCTTCACATCGGCAGGCAAGAGGAATTCGCGTGGTGTGAGATGCAGGACGGACGAGGTCACCTTGGGTGGTGGCGTGAATGCCTGTGGTGGTACATCGAATGCAATTTTCGCTTCCGTTCGCCAACCGGCCAGAACACCCAGGCGACCGTAGTCGCTGGTATTGGGTTTCGCGACGATGCGTTCAGCCACCTCGCGCTGGAACATCAAGGTGAGCGACTGGTAGAAAGGCGGCCAAGTGTCGACGGTTAGCCAGCGAATGAGCAGCTCGGTGCCGATGTTGTAGGGCAGGTTGGAGACAATCTTGACCGGGCCGTCCGCTACCAGCGTCGTGAAATCGGTCTTGAGCGCATCGCCCGAGATGACTTCCAATTTTCCGGGGTAGTGGTTCGAGACCTCGGAAAGTGCTGCCAGGCAGCGCTCGTCGCGCTCGATGGCGACAACGCGGCGGGCACCATGCAGGAGGAGGGCGCGGGTCAAGCCTCCCGGCCCTGGGCCAACCTCTATGACCGTCGCCTGTGTCAGATCGCCGGCGGTTCGCGCTACTTTGCCGGTCAGGTTCAGGTCGAGCAGGAAGTTCTGGCCGAGCGCCTTCTTGGCCTGCAGCCCGTGGCGTTCGATGACGTCCCGAAGCGGCGGCAGTCCATCGGCGCTCATGCTCTTGCACTCCAGGCGTTGCCAGCCAGCTCCGCCGCGAGTCTCAGCGCAGCAATCAAACTGTCCGGTCTGGCGATGCCACGGCCAGCGATATCGAAGGCGGTACCATGGTCCGGTGAGGTTCGAATGAACGGTAAGCCAAGGGTTACGTTGACAGCCTCATCGAAAGCCAGCGTCTTTGCCGGGATCAGCGCCTGGTCGTGATACATGCAGAGCGCTACATCATAGCCTGCGCGGGCACGCCGATGAAAAAGCGTGTCCGCCGGCAGCGGGCCTCGTGCATCGATGCCTTTGGAGCGGAGTATCTCGACGGCCGGGGCGACAATCTCCAGATCCTCCTTGCCCATCGAGCCACCTTCGCCGGCATGAGGATTGAGGCCGGCAATGGCAAGGCGAGGCGATTCGATACCGAAACGGCTTTTTAGGTCGTGCGCCGTAACGCGCGCGGTTGCCACGATCAGGTCGGTGGTGAGGACTTTTGGAGCTGCCGCGAGCGGGATGTGGATGGTGACAGGGACCGTGCGCAGGTCAGGCCCTGCCAGCAACATGACCGGCATTACCGGCTGACCGGAGTGACGGCTCGCCAGATGCGCCAGATATTCGGTATGGCCAGGGAAACCGAAGCCGGCATCATAGAGCGGCTTCTTGGCGATGGGGCAGGTGACAACCGCTGCTGCGCGGCCGGCAAGGCTGTCCGCGACCGCGCGATCAATCGCCTCGATAACCCCTTTCGCATTGGCGGGATCCGGACGGCCGACGGAGTCGATGAACTTTGCTTCCAGCGGCACGATAGGCAAGGCGTCGGCGAACACGGCAGATGCCTTTTCCGGGGTCGTTTCGGCAATCGAAATATTGGCTTTGACGAGAAGACCGCGTGCCGCCACCAAAGCCGGGTCCGCCAGCAGGTAGAAGGCGGGAACGCTCCCTTCCTGGCGACGTTTCCATGCTGCCAGCGCGACCTCCGGGCCGATGCCGGATGGATCGCCTACACTCAATGCAAGAGGCAGTCCGGTTTTGCGCACAGCCGTCAGCGCTGAACGATAACGGCCTTGGCCTTCAACTCGGAGACATACTTCTTGCTGAGCTCATCAGCGGCATCGTCCTTCTTGCCGCCGAGGCCTTCGTTCTGGAGCATCAGCTGGGCAGTCTTGTCGTCCGAGACTTCGCGCGCCGAGCAGATGCCGATGAACTCGATACCGCGGTCGGTCTCACGCACGTTGGTAGCGCCGCCGGCTTTGGTCGCCTTGATCTGGTCTGCCCAGTCCGCCGGCAACTGCGGTGCAAGCACGCGGCCGAGGTCGCGAACTGTGACGTCTATGAGGCCTTTGGCGAATTCGCGTGTCGTGTTGCATCCGTTGAAGCGGGCACGCATGGCTTCGGCCTCGCGCTTGCGCTTGCCCATCAGCGCACCTCGCTCAGCGGCCGGCACGACGAAAATGATCTGCTGCAGCAGATATTCGGTGGCGGATGGCTTGTTACCGCCTTTCTGGAGCATCTTGCGAACGGCGTCCTGCTCGCTCATGCCGCCGCCGCCCTGCTCGGAACGGTAACGCATGCTGAGCGCCTGATTCCAGGCCATCTGCGCGCGGATGAAATCCTTGAAATGCTGCTTGGTGACGCCCGACTTGTCCATGACGCCGTCCAGCTGCGCCAGCTGCATCTTGTTGTTGGAAGCAAAGCGCGCGTAGGCTTCATTCACCTGCTGGTCGGAAATGCGGATACCCAGGCGTCTTGCCTCAGTAAGGCGAAGCGTCTGCTCGACCATTTCGTTGGCGGCATCACCCTTGCGCTTCTGCAGGCGCAGGAAGGCCGCGCGGTGCTGGATATCTCCAGTCGTGATGGCGACATTGTTGACGACATATTTGATTTCGCTGGCAAAGGCCGGTTGGGACATCGCCGTCAGCGAAACACCCGCGGTTGCAACCAGAAGCGCAAGGCCCGCTGAAAAGAGCTGTTTCCTCATCGTCTCTGTTCCAAATCCATTTTGGTTCCGGCTCATCACTGAGCCGAATACAATTTTCCCATGCCCGTCCTATGCGGCGAAACCATGTCGTGCAAGGGGGATGGCTTACTGGAAGCTGCTGGAGGTCGAGCCAAAATCGCCGATGGTGCGGAACGAGATGTTGAAGCCGATGTTGCGGGTCACTTCCTTGGTTACCCGGTCGCGGCTTTCAGACACCGTCATCATGTAGGTGAAGCACTCGTCGTCATACGCGAAGCCGACACCATCGCCCGTCAACACCCGGGTCTGGATGTCATACGTGCCAGAGCCAAAAACGCGCCAGTTCTGATTGAGGCGCGTTGAGCCTCCCAGCGTCACCTCGTGGCGATCTTCTTCGAATCCGTAACCTGGCTGAGCCTGGATGAAGGCATACTGCGCGGAAACAGAAATGGGGGACGAGCCGCTATAGGCAGCCTTGGCTTCGGCGCGACGGACCTCGAAGGTCTGTTCATCGAAGCGGCCGCTGACCGAGGCCGACAAGCCGTAAGGGCTGGTAAAGCCGGCAAGGCCGACATAATCGGACTTGTCTGTCTGGAGGCCGGAATAGGCGCCGACATTGACCAGGTCAGGCTGCGCGAAGGAGTTGGTACCGCCGAGCTGGTACGACTGGCCGAACAGGGCGTTTGTCGTCCAGCCGTTTGCATAGCTGCCGGAATAGCGCACGCCGACATTGGCGCGCGTGCCGCCTTCAATGCGGTCGTAGCCGGAGAACTTGTCGCGTTCGAACAGGGTGGTCGCATCGAACACCATGCTCTGCGCATCTTCGTTGGGGACCCGAAGGCCACCGACATAGGATTCGTTCGGGCGCACGAACAGCTGTGCTGTCGGCTCGATGATGTGCGATCCGCCAGTCAGGCTGGTGAACAGCAGTGGCCAGCGGAATTCAAGACCCGCCGTCGCCATGGCCCTGGCAAAAGATGAACGCATGTCTGCAGAAACACCCTGTGCGGCCGCCATCTGGTTGACGGCGTCGAGCGAGCCTGAAGACGCGTTGAGGTAGTTGGCGTCGCCCTGGAAAGCGAGCAACGGAGTGATGACCATGCCGCCATCGGTGACGAAGCTGCGCTTCCACTCGGCTTCTGCGGTCAACCGACCAGAATTGCCTTCGATACCGCGAACACGCTGCGCGAGGCTCAGCGTATCATAGTTCACCGTGAACGCCTCATCGAGGCGGTCACGCTTGATGACACGAGAGTTGAGGTTGATCGAGAGTTGACCTCCCGCCAACGATGTATCCGGGATGTAGGCGTAGTCGAGCGACGGCAGCACCCAAGGCTGGAATTCATCGCGCGCGCCGGTCTGATATCGAGCCCCAGCCTCGCGCTGCAGTGTCTTTTCCTGCACCTCGAAGTGCATGGCGCGCAGGTCGAAGTAATTCCGATCATTCAGGCCGGTCAGATAGACCTCAGACCGGTGAACCGACGAGTCGTAACCGTTGATGTGATAGGTTGTCGAAAAATTCTTGTCTGTCTGCAGCAGGACATCCCAGCCGAAATTCCAGCGCGAATTGATCGCGAACTGGCCCTTGCTGCCCATCATGCCGCGGAATTTGTTCGGGTCGCCGGTTGGGCCGGAATCGACTGTATTGGGGTCGAATTTCCAGGGTTTCCTCTGGTCGATGCCCGCGATGCGAAGACTGTACTGGCCGTTGTCGAAACGCTGGCGCCACTCGGCTTCGCCGAGGAAACCCTGATTGGTGTAGTAGGTTCCGCGCGCGGTGATGTCATAGGTCGGCGACAGCGCGAAATAATAAGGTACGGTTATGCCGGTGCCGAGCTTGCTGTTGAAAGTGATGCCCGGCATCAGGAAGCCGCTCTTGCGCTTCACTGTCGGATCCGCGATCTCGAAAGCCGGCAGGAAGGCGATCGGGAAACCGAAGAACTCGAAATTGGAGTTCTCGAATCGCACCGTCTTCTTCTGGCCGTTCCAGATAATCTTCTTGGCTTTGACGCGCCAGATCGGCGCCTTGTCCGGCTTGTCCTCGCAGGGTTCGCAAGCGGTGTAGACGCCGTTGTGGAACGTCGTCAGCACGCCGCCGATGCGTTCGGCGCTTTCGGCGCCGAAATAGGTTTTGTCGACCGTCTCGACACGCAGCGCATTGACGAAGCCGTCAGCAAAATCGTCGGTGATGTCGATGTGCTCGGAGTTGACCTTGGTGCCGTCACTCTGCACGAGCTGTGCGTTACCCGTTGCGACCAAGCGCTTGGTCTTGCGGTCGTATTCCACACGCTGCGCAACGAGCTTGTTGCCACCGTAGTCAATCTGCACGCCACCGACGGCGGTCACCGTCTGGTTGTCGTTGTCATAGACCAGCGTATCGGATTCCAGAAGCATCTGCGAACCGGCTGGCACGCTGGGGGCTTCCACCGCCTGCGCTGCAGCCGGGACAGCCGTCGCCAGGCTGCCGGCAAAAAGGCAAGCGAGTGCGCTCACTCCGCACAGAAGTGCCGCCCGGATCGGCCTGCGACCTTGCAAAACCGGTCTCATCACTAACCGTCTTCCCTGTACAGCAGGAACGTCACCCCGAAGAACATCGCCACGACCACCGGAAACCATGCAGCTACCACGGTCGGGACGAATCCCGCCACTCCAAACGCTTTGACCAAAACAGACACAACATAAAGCAGAAACCCAGCGACTACGCCACCCAGAATCATCGTTGCAGATTGTCCCATGCGTGCAAATCGCATCGAGACGGTTGCTGCGATCAGAGTCATCGCAACCAGAAGGAAGGGCATGGCCACCAGCGAATCGAACTGCATGGCGAATGCATTTGCCTTAAGCCCGAAGGATCGAGCAACTTCAATCTTTTGCGGCAACTCGTAGAAGGGAATTGTTTCCGGCCGCGCCAGGCGTTCCTGCACGAATTCCGGCTTCAGATCGGTCGGCAACCGGTCGGTCGCCTTCTTCTCGACATTGCCATCCTTGAGGATGCTGACGTCCTGCAGTTCCCAGTAGCCGTCGCGCAGGAATACCTGCTTGGCATCCTTGCGTTCGACGATGTTGCCTTGCTGGTCGAGCAGGAAGAAGACGGCATCCGCCATCTCCAGCCCTTGATTGAGGATCGCGCGCGCGCCGATGATCGTATCGCCTGCGGCGGTTTTCTGCCTGATCCAGGGAGCTGCATCGGCCGATACGTTGTTGGACGTGCCGGAACGCAATTCGCTTTCGATTCTCTCTGACTGGGAAAAGCCGTAGGCGGCGAGCGGGTTGAGTATCGCGACGGCAACGGCGCCAAACATCAATGCACCGATGCAGCAAGGCAACAGGAACTGCCATGCTGAGATGCCAGCGGAACGTGCGATCACCAGCTCATACTTGCGGTTGAGTGAAACAAGCGTCGCCATGGCAGAGAACAGCCCGACGAAAGGCACTGTCTGCAGCATGATCATCGGTACGCGCAGCGCCGAGATGGCAAAGCCCGTCTGGTAGGTAAAGCCGGGGACGCCGGCGATGCGGCCTGTCAATTCCGTGAAATCGATCAGGAATACCAATGCGAACAGCCCGAGGAAGATCCAGATGGTGATCCCCAGGTAGCGGAAGAAGAAATAGCGGCCGAGCGTCCAACCCATCAGGAGTTCCCCTGACGTGCAGCACGATTGGCCCACCAAAGTCGCAGACGGATACCGATTTCGCCGAAGCGACTGAACATGTTGGTAAGCCAGTCAGCCCAGCTTGACGGCAATTCCATGCGGCGATTGGAAAAGATGACCCAGCCGGCCACAATCGAGGCGGCAAAAGGCACGGCGATCACCAGATAGTTGTAGATCGGGTTGGTGTTGGCCTTGCCGGCAGCGAAGAAACCCAGCCAGCGCACAAACAGCGCGATGCAGATCGCGGTGATGAGCGGGTGGATGCGCGCTTCGCGGTGCGAGCGCGCGTCGCCGGCAACTGCCAGTGCGATCATTGCGAAGGCGAGCGAATAAGCCCATTCCGAAAACCGCAATGCAAGCTCGGCGCGATATTGGTCGGGGGCCTGCTGGTAGTAGCGGTCGTTAGGGTCGGGATTGAGCAGGTATTGGGTCGTCTGGTCCTTTGGATAGAGCGTGGCCTGTGCGGCGGTTGCAAACGCCGAAAGGTCGAATGCATAGGACGTGAAACGAATGACTGAGACGTCGCCCGCGGGTGATTTGCGGTGCACCACGCCGTCGTTCATCAGCAGGACCTTTTCGTTGCCCTTGTCGATGACCGCGCCTGTCTTGGCGTAATAGACGAGGTCGGTACCTTCCTGCCGCGAGTCCGCGACGAAGATGCTGCCGAGGCCGCCGTCCGCAAAGCGCTCGCCGATCTGGACAAAAAGGCCGTCTTCTATCTTACGGAATGTTCCTTCCTGGATGATCAGCGACAGGAAGTCGGCGCGCGCGCTGGCAATCAGTTCACGATTTTTCTGCCGGGCATAGGGCTCAACCCCGTTGTCGACGACAAAGGCAAATACGCTCGCAATCAGTGCGAGGATCAGGATCGGTTTGACGACGGTCATGCGGGAGGCGCCGGCGGCGTTGATCACCACGAGCTCTGAATCGGAGTTCATGACGCTGAGTGTCTGCGCCACCGCCACGATGAGCGCGAAAGGGACGACGATCGGGATGATGGTCGGCAGGATAAGCGCCGCGACCTGGAAGAAACTCAACGCTGATTGCCCGTTGTCGGTTACCAGGTTGATGCGGGTGAGAACCTGCGTCGTCCAGACGATCGCCAGCGTCCACGCCAACGCCGCAAGAAAGAGCGAGAGCGCGCGCCGGAAAATATAGAGCTCGGCGACCTTCATTCAGGGCAGTTCTTCTCGATCGATCTCGACGGGTGTCGCAGTTTTAGAAGTTATCTTTCCGGTGACACCCACACAACCGGCCTGGTCTGGTTCCGCTTCAAGTCGTCATGTCCGGCGCCGTCGACTCTGGTAGGCAATGGATAAGAAAAGGCGAATAGGTATGGTTAACAGCGGTTTGCGCCAGACATTTGTGTGACGCATCGTCGATCGTCAAGGGTTGGTGGTCGCCAATAATGCATTCGCGCGTCGGACGAAAGAAGGTGGCGGCTCATTCGCTCGCGCTCTTTTCCCCGTGTCGACTTGAGGTTTGCCGGTCTTGCCAAACGTTCTAAAAGCGCGAAATGTCGCCCGTCATTCCAAGCATTCAAATC
The DNA here is from genome assembly GCF_058790995.1 of Mesorhizobium sp. EU05-FHT14A09. Lineage (NCBI taxonomy): Bacteria > Pseudomonadati > Pseudomonadota > Alphaproteobacteria > Hyphomicrobiales > Phyllobacteriaceae > Mesorhizobium > Mesorhizobium sp. EU05-FHT14A09. The sequence continues at coordinate 260,164 of NZ_JBYTDF010000002.1, read as the reverse complement.
AAGCAGGATCTCATGGCTGCCCGACCCACAATTGCCTTTGCCAAATTCGCCGTCGTCAAGAAGGGCACGGTCTTCGTGCTTGCCGCGGAAGAAGCGGGGCTTTCCGAGGGGGCCAGAGCGCAGGATCCTTCCGGTTCACTGGCGCGCGCGCTGCCGGCGGCGGATTTCTCCGGGAAGTTTGGTTCGTCCGCCGAGATCTTCGCGCCTGAAGGCACCAATCTCGACCGGCTGGTCGTGCTTGGCGCAGGCAAGCCATCCGCACTCGATGAATATGCATGGCTGAAGCTTGGCGGACATGTGGCGGCCTCACTGCGCAAGGCCAAGGAGGTTGCTGTCGTGGTCGATCTGCCGGGCGCCGAGACAACTGGCGCAGACGCAGCGGGCGTTGCCGCTGGCATTCTGTTGCGCGGCTATTCCTTCGACAAATACAAGACGAAGAAAAGCGACGACGCCAAGGACGATGCCAAGACAGCGGTCAAGATCACCATCCAGACGGCAAATCCCGCGGCTGCCAAGAAAGCATTTGCCGAGCTCGAAGCTGTTGTCGACGGTGTGATTGTGGCGCGCGACCTGGTCAATGAACCGGCGAATGCGCTGGGGCCAGTCGAATTCGCCGAGCGGGCCAAGCAACTTGAAGCGCTGGGCGTCAAGGTCGAGATCCTGGCCGAAAAGGAAATGAAAAAGCTCGGCATGGGCTCGTTGCTCGGGGTTGCGCAAGGCTCGCCGCGCGGCGCTCGCCTTGCTGTACTCCAGTGGAACGGTGGCAAGCCGAAGGAAAAGCCGCTCGCGTTTGTCGGAAAGGGTGTGACCTTCGATACCGGGGGCAATTCGATGAAGCCGGCATCAGGCATGGAGGACATGAAGGGCGATATGGGCGGCGCCGCTGCTGTGACGGGCCTTTTGCACGCGCTCGCCAGCCGCAAGGCGAAAGCCAACGTCGTCGGCATTCTTGGGTTGGTGGAGAACAGCGTCGACGGTCATGCCCAGCGTCCAGGCGACATCGTTACATCAATGTCAGGCCAGACCATCGAGGTGCTCAACACCGATGCCGAGGGTCGCCTGGTGCTTGCCGACGCACTCTGGTACTGCAACGACCGCTTCGAGCCGCGACTGATGATCAATCTTGCTACGTTGACAGGAGCTATCATGGTTGCGTTAGGGCAACACCATGCCGGCCTGTTCTCCAATGACGATGAACTCGCGGGGCAACTGGTGCAGGCCGGCACGGCCACGCAGGAGAAGCTGTGGCGCATGCCGCTCGGCAGCGAGTATGACAAGCTGATCGATTCGAAGAATGCCGACATGAAGAACATAGGCGGACGTTATGGCGGTGCCATTATCGCCGCTCAGTTCCTGCAGCGTTTCGTCAAGGAAACACCGTGGGCTCATCTCGACATAGCCGGGACAGCCATGGCCGCCCCCGCAAGCGAGATCAACCAGTCCTGGGGCTCCGGTTTTGGTGTCAGGCTGCTCGACCGACTGGTGCGCGATCACTACGAAGGCTGATCGATGGCCGAGGTGCTCTTCTATCACATGACCGAGTCGACGCTCGAGGAGGCCTTGCCGGGCTTGCTCGAGCGTAGCGTCGACCGGGGTTGGCGCGTGGTCGTGCAACTCGGTACGGAAGAGCGTCGAGATGCGCTGGACCAGCATCTCTGGGTCTATCGCGACGATGGCTTCCTGGCCCACGCAACCGACCGCGAACCGTATCCTGCCGAGCAACCCATTCTGCTCACCACAGGGCAGATGAATGCGAATACGGCGCAGATCCGCTTCCTGGTGGACGGTGCCAGCCCCCCGGATTTGGCTGGCTACGATCGCGCGGTCTTTCTGTTCGACGGACATGACTCGGGCCAGATCGAGGCGGCACGCAGCCACTGGAAAGACATGAAGGATGCCGGTCACACGGTGACTTATTGGCAGCAGACCGCGGATCGACGCTGGGAGCGCAAGGCTTGACGTTGCGCGAGCGCGCTCGGCGCTCTAAGGGCTGAGCCATGCGTAAATTTTTCCTGCTGCTCATCCTGGCCGGTGTCGTCCTTCGTGTTGTCTACCCGTGGGCCGTTCGAAATTTTTCGGGGGAAGAACTCGGCACCTGGCATGTCTATCAAGATGGCCGCTTCAAACCGGTGACGGTGTCGCTGAAGGCTGGGACCGGACCGGTGCGAGTGTTCGTTGACCTCACGACCAGTGCCGATCGTATCAATTCCTTTGATCGCACCGTGCTGACGCTGACGGCCGCAGCGGGCAGCCGCACGGTGCTTGCGGAGCGGCTGAATTTCAGCGGCAATCCAACGCCGCGCGAACAGAGCCCGCAACTGACCGACAAGATATTCCGCGACGAGGCGGGGCTGATCGCGGCTGATGAAGCAGAGACATATGTCTTCACACTCGGCCTGGGAGATGCCGACAACTTACAAATCAAGGCCGTCGATCTTGTCCTGCGCAGCGGTGCTGCCGCTCCCGACGCACGGGTAAGCCAGGTGGGGCTCGGCTCGATCGCATTCGGCTTGATCGGTCTGGTGATGGCGATCCGTTTCGGCAGGCCGCGACGTTCCGACAAACCTGAGGCTCCGTCCAAGCCGCGCTGGGGCAGGGGCGCTTCCTGAGATCATGAACTATCGTCACGCCTATCATGCCGGGAATTTCGCCGATGTGGTCAAACACGTCGTGCTGGCGCGCCTGATCGAATATCTGAAAAAGAAGGACAAGCCGTTTCGCGTCATCGATACCCATGCCGGTATCGGCCTTTACGATCTTTCTTCGCACGAAGCTCAGAAGACGGGCGAGTGGCGCGATGGCATTGGCCGGCTAGCCCGGATCGACCCGGGTATAGAGGCGAGCATCTTGCTCGGGCCCTATCTCGAAGTCGTCAATGCCTGCAACACCGATGGCGGCATCCGCCATTATCCCGGATCGCCATGGCTTGCACGACGATTGCTGCGCAATCAGGATCGGTTGACGGCAATCGAGCTGCACCCTCAGGATGTATTGCGGCTGAAAGCCCAGTTCGAGGGTGATTTTCAGGCGCGGGTGATTGAGCTGGACGGCTGGCTGGCGCTTGGCGCGCAGCTGCCACCCAAGGAAAAACGCGGATTGGTGCTGGTAGACCCTCCTTTCGAACAGGAAGGCGAGTTTGACCGCCTCGCTGCGGGGGTTGAAAGGGCCTACAGGCGTTGGCCGGGCGGCATCTATGCGCTCTGGTACCCGATCAAGGATCGCCGCGGCGTCGCTGATTTCCGCAATCGGCTGATCGCTGCCGGAATGAACAAGGTGCTCGACATTGTCTTCGAAGTGCGACCGGATTCTCGCAGTGAACGACTGGATGGCACCGGCATGGTGGTGGTGAACCCGCCATTCACACTGGAACAGGAGCTGCGCGTGATCCTGCCTGCATTGCAGGCAGCGATGGCCGATCCGGTGGCCGCCGGCTGGCGCCTCGATTGGCTGGTACGCGAGGACGATCAGGCATCGGATTTGATCGGCGTCTGATACTTCCCAGCTTGACCGTGTGACAGCAAATCCGCACAGTGCCGCCGATCAGAAATGAGGCGCTGCCATGACACACTCGTTCAAATCCCTTCTCGCCGGGTTGATTGGCCTGGGCTCCGTCCTGACCGTTGCCCCGGTGGCTCAGGCGGCCGACCTGTCCAGCTATTCCGGTGATCCGGGCGTGTGTGGCGAAGCCTGGGTGCTCAACAAGATCAGCAGCCGCTTTGCCTACCAAGTCCGCCACGTGCCCAATCTGCCCGATGTGCAGATCACGGATTTTCGTCGCATCAATGAGCGCCGCTACCAGCCGGCCGAAGAAAACTGGCCGATCGGCCGCCGCTATTGTGACGCAAAGGTCATCCTCTCCGACGGACATGAGCGCACCGTCTGGTATCTCATCGAGGAAGGGCAGGGTTTCGCCGGCGTCGGTGACAATGTCGAATTCTGCGTTTCAGGCTTCGACCGCTGGTATGTCTATAACGGCGGCTGCCGCGTTCTGCGCTGACCATCCCTGGGCGCTTCTTTTACGGCGCCCGTCAGAGCACGCCATGCTTCGGCCGCTCGTCAGCGTGTCCGGCTGGTCGTGCTCCGGCTTGCCAGATGGCGGGCCGAAGCACGCTTTCCAATGAGGAGCTCATGCCCAGCCTGCTCTACGCAACCACCTCGCCCTACAGTTCCAAAGTCCGCATGGCGGCTGCCTATGCCGGCATCGCCTTGGATTTGAAACCCGTCAAGACGGAAGAGGACCCGGCGGACCTGATTGCCGCCAATCCTCTCGGCAAGATTCCCGTGCTGGTTCTGGAAACCGGTCAATCAATCTACGACAGCCGCGCGATCACCCAGTATCTCAATCGGCAGACCAAGAACGTGCTGTTTCCACGCAATCCCGAAAAGCGCACGGAAGCCGAGGCGCTGGAGGCTTTGGCAGACGGCATCTGCGATTCGGCATTGTCTATGGTCTATGAACGCAGGGTTAGGCCCGACGACAAGGTGTTTCAGCCCTGGCTGGACAGGCAATGGGCAAAGATCACCCGAGCGCTCGATAGCCTGAACGCCAATCCGCCCAAGCTGCCGAGCAAGATAACCGCCGGCCAGATCGCGCTGCGGGCCACACTTGGCTATCTGTCGCTCCGCTTTGCCGGCAAATGGGAGAAGGGGCGGGCTCGGCTGGTACGCTGGGCTGCCCGCTTCGACGAGAAGTTTCCGGAGCTGGCTGCTGGCATTCCGGCCTGATCTGAGAAGCTTGTCGGGTCACATCTCCCTTCAGATGCAGAAAAGCCGGGCTTGCGCCCGGCTTTCTGGTGCTGATCGAAGACCGATCAGAACTTCATACCGACACCGAACTGGATGCGGTTGTCGCTGTCCTTGACCTTGCCGATGCCGTTGTCGAAGGTCTTGGAACCGTAGTCGGTGTAGCGATATTCGACGCGGCCGAAGACGTTCTCGGTGAGCTTGATGTCGGTGCCGACACCCGCGGTCCAGCCGAACATGGTCTTGCGATCGCCGAGGCCGGTGGCTTCGTTCGTTACCTTCAGGCCTTCGCCCGCACCACCGGCCGTGCCGTAGAGCAGGATGTCGGGGCTGACAGAGTAGCCGAGGCGGGCGCGGATCGAACCCTCGAAGCCGGACTTCGACTTGTAGCCGTTCGACGAGCCCTTCGAGCCGTTGTAGCCGAGATCGCCCTCGACGCCGTAAACGAAGTTGTCCTGCTGCCAGTTGTAGCCGGCAAAGCCGCCGCCGATGAAGCCGTCGGTCTTGGCATTGGCGTTATGATCGTCAATCTTGGTTCGGCCCGAGAAGCCGTAGCCGAGATTGACACCGGCATAGGCGCCGGCCCAGGAAGCAACCGGCAGCTCCGCAATCGGAGCCGGAGCCGGCGGCTCTTCCGAAACGACGTCTGCAGCGAAAGCGGGAACAGTGCCGATCACGGCGAGAAGCCCGATCGCAGCAACCGAAGTCCGCGCAAATTTGTGGTTGATAGACATAGTTCTTACTCCATAAAGCCAAAGACGCTGGCTTGTTTGTTGCGAACCGGATCCGCTGGGGGAGGAAACGGATCACGTGTTCAACGGTTCCGGAATTTGGGCGGCAAATACGGCGGAAGCGAACCTGAACTTGGGTCTTTAGCTGGCGCGAATGAGGCTGAACGATGACGTTGCACTAGTGCAACAAAGGTGTCAGGAGCCTTTCGGCAGACCGGCTTTACCCGGCTTGGTACAAGGGTTTGCGGCCCCTATATTGGCCATCCGGTCTAATGGCCAAATGCGAGTCGAAGCCGTCCTTTCGAAGGATCGACACAATGTGGCCATAGGAACGAACGGTATTTTACCATTGAGCGGTCTCATTTGCTGGCTGCCCTGATCGCGGATGAAAGCCAGATGACGAACGAAACCATAGCGACGGCCCTGGTGACTGGAGGGGCGAAAAGGCTGGGCAGGGCCATCGTTCAAGACCTCGCCGCCAACGGGTTTGCCGTGGCTGTACATTGCAATCGTTCCCGCGAAGAGGCCGAATCCGTTGTCGGGGAGATTGTTGCTGCCGGCGGGCGCGCCGCGGTTGTCGCCGCAGACCTGACCGACATCGACAAGACGGCAGGATTGCTCGATGCCGCTGCAGATGCGCTCGGCCCGATCAGCCTCCTGATCAACAACGCTTCGCTGTTCGAGGAAGATTCGCTTGAGGATTTCGAGTGGTCCGGATGGGATCGCCATTTCGCGGTGCATGTGAAAGCGCCGGCGCTTCTGACACAACGTTTCGCCCGTGCCTTGCCCGAAGGCCAGGACGGCCTGGTCGTCAACATGATCGATCAACGGGTGTGGCGGCCGACGCCGCGTTATTTTTCCTATGCGTTGTCGAAATCGGCGTTATGGGCAGCCACGCAGACGATGGCGCAGGCGCTGGCGCCGCGTATTCGCGTCAATGCGATCGGGCCGGGACCTACCTTGAAGGGAGCGCGCCAGGAGGATGACGATTTCCAGAAACAACTCGATGGCGTGTTGCTGAAGCGCGGCGCCGGGCTTGGCGAATTCGGCGCGACAATACGATATCTGTGGAATGCGCGGTCGGTCACCGGCCAGATGATCGCGCTGGATGGCGGCCAGCATCTTGCATGGCAGACGCCGGATGTGACGGGCGTGGTGGAATGAGTTCCGGCAAGACGAAAAACGGACGCGCGGCGGGCGACGACCTGCCTGATGTCGATCTGGACGACGACGACAGCATAGAAGTGGAGGTGGGGGCTTCAGGCCCCGATGTCGCCTTCACGACGATCGACTGGACGCCGCATGCCGGCGATACCGAGGGCATGGTCGGAGCGGAGGTCATCCAGACGCTGGTCAAGCGCCTGCCGAATGCGCCCGGTGTCTATCGAATGATGAACGTTACCGGCGACGTGCTCTATGTCGGCAAGGCACGCAGCCTCAAGAAACGCGTCACGCAATACGCGCAGGGCCGTTTCCATACCAACCGCATCGGCCGCATGGTCCGTGAGACGGCGACGATGGAATTTGTCGTCACCCGCACAGAGATCGAAGCGCTGCTGCTGGAAGCGAATCTCATCAAGCGCTTGCGCCCGCGCTTTAACGTCCTGTTGCGTGACGACAAGTCGTTTCCCTATATCCTGCTGACCGGAGATCACCTGTCGCCCGGCATCTACAAGCATCGTGGCGCACGGTCGCGAAAGGGCGATTATTTTGGCCCCTTCGCTTCTGCACAAGCCGTGGGCCGCACTATCAATTCGCTGCAACGGGCCTTCCTGCTGCGGAGCTGCACCAATTCTTTTTATGAGAACAGGACCCGACCGTGCCTGCTCTACCAAATCAAACGTTGCGCCGGGCCGTGCACGGGCGAAATCTCGCATGACGACTACAAAGTGCTGGTCGACGAGGCGAAGGATTTTCTCTCGGGACGCAGCCAGAAGGTAAAGACCGAGATTTCCGCAGCCATGCAGGTCGCCGCTGAAAATCTCGATTTCGAACATGCGGCGATCTACCGGGATCGTTTGGCGGCGCTTGCTCATGTGCAGAGCCATCAAGGGATCAATCCGCAGTCTGTGGAAGAGGCCGACGTCTTCGCGATCCATCAGGAAGGCGGGCAGGTCTGCATCCAGGTGTTCTTCTTCCGCACGGGGCAGAACTGGGGCAATCGCGCCTATTTCCCCAAGGCCGATCCCGCCATGGAAGCCGCCGAGGTGCTGGGTTCATTTCTGGCTCAGTTCTATGACGACAAACCGACACCACGCACGGTGCTGCTTTCGCATCCCGTCGAGGAGCAGGAGTTGTTGGCCGAGGCACTGTCGACCCGCGCGGGCCGCAAGGTGTCGATTTCGGTTCCGCAGCGTGGCGAGAAGAAGGACCTGACCGACCACGCGCTGCAGAATGCGCGCGAAGCGCTCGGCCGCCGGCTGGCGGAGACCTCGACACAGGCGAGGTTGCTGGCAGGCTTTGCCGAAACGTTCGGTTTACCGAAGCCGCCGGTGCGCGTCGAAGTCTACGACAACTCGCACATCATGGGCACCAATGCCGTCGGCGCCATGGTGGTCGCCGGGCCGGAGGGGTTCGTCAAGAATCAGTACCGCAAGTTCAACATCCGCTCGACCGACATCACGCCCGGCGATGATTTCGGCATGATGCGAGAGGTCATGGAGCGTCGCTTCTCCCGGCTTATGAAGGAACATGGCGATGAGACGACCGCGGAGGAGACCAGCGAACCGGACGACCTGATCTCCAATGGCTTCCCCGCCTGGCCGGACGTCATCCTGATCGATGGCGGCCAGGGACAGATGTCAGCTGTGCGCAAGATCCTCGCGGACCTGGGTGTCCAGGACCGGGTGGTGGCCATCGGTATCGCCAAGGGCCAGGACCGCGAGGCAGGCCGTGAGCGGTTCTTCGTCGAGGGCAAGCCGTCCTTCACGCTGCCGGTGCGCGATCCGGTGCTGTATTTCATCCAGCGCCTGCGCGACGAGGCGCATCGTTTTGCGATCGGCTCGCACCGTGCCCGCCGCAAGAAGGAGATGGTGAAGAGCCCGCTGGACGAAATCGCCGGCATCGGACCGGGCCGCAAGCGTGCTCTGCTGCTGCACTTCGGTACCGCCAAGGCGGTCAGCCGCGCCGCCGTTGATGACCTCATGTCGGTCAATGGCATTTCGGAGCAGGTCGCGCGGCTTGTTTACAACCATTTTCATGAGAATTGACCATTTGTATGCCGTTTTGCGCTGGCTAGTCGATTTTCAATGGTTGACCCCTGATATCGGCTTCTGATTTGAGTACGAAGGCGAAAAGAAACGACCCGGAAGTTCTCAGGCACGCATGGCGAAACACGCATTCAACCTGCCGAACATGCTTACCTACGCACGCATCGTCGCTGTGCCGATGGTGGTCGTGTGCTTCTTTCTCGAAGGCCATCTGAAATCGAGCGATTTTGCGCGCTGGCTCGCTCTGGCGATCTTCCTGGCGGCGTCGATTACCGATTATTTTGACGGCTATCTGGCGCGTGCCTGGCAGCAGACGTCCAATATCGGCAGGATGCTCGATCCGATCGCCGACAAGCTTCTGGTTTCAACCTGCCTGCTGCTGCTCGCGGCTGACGAGGATGGTATTGCCGGTTGGTCGCTGTGGGCGGCCATCATCATCCTGTGCCGCGAGATCCTGGTCTCGGGGCTGCGGGAGTATCTAGCCGCACTCAAGGTTTCGGTCCCGGTTACGCAGCTCGCGAAGTGGAAGACGACGATCCAGATGGTGGCGATCGCTTTCCTGCTTGCAGGTCCGGCCGGCGACAAGATTTTCCCCTTCACCACCCAAACCGGACTGGTGCTGCTCTGGATAGCGGCGGTGGTCACGCTCTATACCGGTTATGACTACTTCCGTGCCGGCTTGAAGCATATCGTCGATGAATAGCGAGATGCCGATGAAGCTTATCTATTTCGCCTGGGTGCGTGAGCGGATCGGGAAAGCCGAAGAAGATGTCGACCTTCCACTGGAAGTGACCACAGTGGCTGAACTGCTCGCCTGGTTGAAATCGCGCGGCGAAGAATACGAAACCGCTCTCCAGCATCCGCGTGCGATCCGTGTCGCCATCAACCAGGAACACGTCGACCACGGCGAGAAAATAGCTGGCGCGCGCGAAATTGCCTTGTTTCCGCCGATGACGGGAGGCTGATGGCGTGTCCGGCGTCGTCAAGCCGAAAGTCCGCATCCAGGCGCAGGATTTCGACATCGCAGCCGAGGTCGCTGCGCTCAGCACCGGGCGAGCCGATATCGGTGCCGTGGTCACGTTTTCCGGGCTTTGCCGTGATGAAGGCGGTGTACTGGCAGCACTTGAGCTGGAACATTATCCAGGTATGGCCGAGGCTGAGATCAGCCGTATTGCCGCGGAAGCTGTCGGGCGCTGGCCGTTGCAGGCCGTCACTGTGATCCATCGCCACGGTCGCATTCGACCTGGCGAGAACATCGTACTGGTCGTGACCGCATCCGCGCATCGGCGCGCTGCCTTCGAGGCGGCCGATTTCCTGATGGACTACCTCAAATCCCGCGCGCCGTTCTGGAAGAAGGAGCATCGTGCCGACGGCACCGATGGCGGTTGGGTCGATGCCAAGGACAGCGACGAGCAGGCCGCCAAGCGCTGGCGCTGAGCTGCCGGCAGAGGACGCCTGCACTCGAAAATACCCCAGATCAGCCACGGATTGTTCGCAATCGAAGCGGATTTTTCATTGGCGCCGCGTCGTCCATCGTCGCGCGCCAATGGAGCAGCGTTATGTTGGACAGGATCGCGGAATTTCTGATCTTCGGCTTCGCGCCCCTGATGGTGGGGATTCTCGTCACGACCGACATGTCCGTGGCGGCAGAGCGGCGGCTTACAGGTGAAGTCACCTACCGCGAGCACACGGTCTTGCCCAAGAATGCTGTGCTTACGGTGCAGTTGCTCGACACTTCGCAGACCGACGCGCCGGCCAAGGTGATCTCCGAGCAGCGGATCGCGCCTGCCGGTCAGGTGCCGATGCGATTTATCCTGAAGTTCGACAGCCGGGATATCCGCCCCAAGACGACATACGCGGTGGATGCGAGCATCACGATCGATGGCCAAGCGCAGTTCCTGAGCAATGCCCGGCACTATATCGATCCGCTAGCCAGTGAACCGATAACGATGGTGCTGAAGCAGGTTCAGGACAAACAGGACGAAGCCGGCACGGCAGGTTGAGGCCGACGGAAGCTGCGTGAAGTGCATACGCAAAAAAGCCGGGCATTTACCCGGCTTTTCTACAAGTTTAAGTCCCCCGTGCTCGGGGAAGGATATGGGGTCAGCCGACGATCTCGGTGCCCGAGAACCAATAGGCGATTTCTTCGGCGGCGGTTTCCGGAGCATCCGAACCGTGCACCGAATTCTCGCCGATCGACAGGGCATGCACCTTGCGGATGGTGCCCTCGGCGGCGTTGGCCGGATTGGTGGCGCCCATCACTTCGCGGTTCTTGGCGATCGCATTCTCGCCTTCCAGAACCTGCACGATCGTCGGGCCCGACGACATGAATTCGGTCAGTTCGCCAAAGAAGGGGCGGTCTTTGTGGACGGCATAGAAGCCCTGGGCTTCGCGCAGGCTCATCCAGACGCGTCTGGAGGCAACGACGCGCAGGCCGGCATCCTCGAGCATCTTGGTGATGGCGCCCGTGAGGTTGCGCTTGGTGGCATCCGGCTTGATCATCGAGAAGGTGCGTTCGATCGCCATGGGTCGTCCTTTGGTGGTGGGGATTGAGGTGTGGCGGGCTCTATACAAGCCGGCCGACGCATTGCCAAGAGGAGGCGACGGGTGGAGTGCAGGCCAGTTTCCCGGAAATGAAGGCGGCAGATGCTTGGGGTCCATCTTGCGCTTGAAAAAGCGCCCGGCACGCGCTTGACCATGGGGCCGCTGGTCTCGCCATAGACGGCGGCGTCTTTCCGCATCGACGGTCGCAAAGTCGAACAGCATCGGCGAACGGGCACGGTTCTCGTATTCGGTGTGGGCATCGTCCTTTGCCGCCCAGAAAAGTCTTTCTTCTTCGGCATAGAACGCTTCCACGGCCGCGAAATCGCCGCGCCGCGCCGCTTTCCGCAATTCTGTGGCGCGGTTGAGGTGTTGCCAGCCAGGTTCGTCGAAAGAAAGCGGTGGTACGGGAATTTCGAACGTCTTTGGGTGGTTCGTGCAGCGATTCCGGTCCAGAAGACGAGGAATGGCGGCTGCCGGCATTGCTACAGGCCCATCGCGAAGTCACGGGTGCTCGAAAAGCTCGGCGACGGATACAGATCGCAGCCAATGAGCGGTCAGCAAAGACACCTTCATCGCGCAAGCCTCTTTCTCGCGGCTCATCCCTTCTGGTACGGAAGGCCAGTCTGCGCGAGCCATCGCGGGACGCTCTGCTCGTCGGGAACGAGGGTTGAATGAGACGACACTTCATGATGTTCGCGGCCTACAACCGATGGGCCAACAGTCGTCTCTATGATGCCGCGGATGCTTTGACCGACGAGGAGTTCACGCGCGATGCGGGGGCGTTCTTCGGATCAATGATGGGCACGCTCAACCACCTGCTCGTCACTGACCGCATCTGGATGAAGCGCTTTACAGGCCAGGGCGATGCACCAGCCCGGCTCGATGCAATCATCCAGCAAGCACTGCCGGCGCTCAGGATGGCACGCGAAGCCGAGGACAGGCGGATCGTCGAATGGGTCGAAGGTTTGAGCGACAAGGATGTCGCAGGACGATTTTCCTACCTGACCACCGATATGCGCACAATCTCGCAGCGGCTGGCTCCGGCGCTGGGGCATCTGTTCAACCATCAGACGCATCACCGAGGTCAGGCGCACATGATCCTCACAGTTCTCGGACAGCCGTCGGTGCCGATGGATCTCATACACTTCCAGCGGGCAGAAGAGGGCCGTACTTTCGCATAAGTTTCACATTGCCTATTTTGTTATATAATAAAATTAGACAGCAATTGACCAAAGGCAAAAAACACACCGAAAGCCATAAATATTAAAATACGGGAATGTCCTGACCGGTTTGGTATTCTCCAGATGTTTTGACTTCGCTGCGAGCTTTTTGGCTGTGCTGTCGAGGAAACGCAAAACCATTAGGAGGATGTAATGGCTTGTTTCGTAAAGAGTCTCGCCGGAACATTGGCGAGTGGTGCCGTCGTTGTTTGTTTGGCTTTGCCAGCAGGTGCCGATGGTCTTGGCGTGTCCGTAGGGGGCTCCGGAGGAATCAACGCCGGCGTCGGCGCCTCGATCGGTGGCTCCGGGGGCGTGAATGCCGGCCTGGGCGCCTCGATTGGCGGCTCCAACGGCGTTAACGCTGGCGCAGGCGCAAACGTCGGCGGTGCGAGCGGAGTCAGTGCCGGCCTGGGTGCCTCCGTTGGCGGCAGCAATGGTGTAACCGCAGGGGCCGGCGCCAATGTCGGCGGATCCAGCGGCGTTACAGCCGGGGGTGGTGCCACCATCGGCGGTGCCAGAGGCGTCACGGCTGGCGCCACCGCGTCCATCGGCGGTAGCGGCGGCGTGAACGCAGGGGTCGGCGCTTCCGTTGGCGGCTCGAATGGCGTTACCGCCGGTGTCGGTGCCTCTGTCGGCGGACGAAACGGTACCGGCGTCGGTGTTGGAGTGGGGATCGGCGGAAACACCGCGAGCAACCCATTAGGGCCTTCCAGCCCGCGAAACCCGATGAGCCCTGTGGCACCGAGTGGCTCGATTTTCGGGAGCACGACCAGTACCGGAAAACTGAACCCCAATAACCCGGCCGTGCCGAGGGCCATAGCGCAGCTCTCCGACACCAAGCTGATGAAACTGAAGCGCCGCTGCGCCGAAGTGGTGAGCAGTGGGGCCTATGACAGCGATCTGCAGGCATTGTGCGCGCTGCTTGCCAAGGTCAATCGTTGATCGTTGCATTCCTGGGACAGCGGCCCGCTTCGGCGGGCCGTTTTCCATGTATCGGTGATGTTCAGGAATGGCGCTGTTCAGCCGCGAGGATTGTGCATTGATTTTTCCCGGCTGGCCCACAGGTCTGCGCCGTGTTTTCTATTGCGCTGGGCCACCTCGGGTGCGAAGCCATGGGATGTCGGCCTGATCCGGCGCAAGCTCTCCGATCGTCCATGAACAGCTATTCCGAACAAACCGGGCGCATGATCGCCTTCCTGCTGATTGCAGGCTCCGGCGTTGTCGCTGTGGCCAAAGGCATGAGCCTGTCGTTTCTGGCGATCCGGCTGCAGCAGGACTTCGGGCTTGGGCCTGCGGGGATCGGTGCGTTGATCGGCATCGGGCCGCTTCTGGGCGCAATGGTCAGCCCGCTAGCCGGAGCGATTTCGGATCGGCTCGGTCGTCGCACCGTGCTGGCCGTTGCGATATCCTTTGCCGGTCTTGGCATGATTGGGCTGGGCCTTGCTCAGTCGGTGATGGCTTTCACACTCGCCCATATCGTAGCCTCCATCGCCGGAGCGGTTTATGAGCCTGCCGCAAGAGCGATGATGAGCGACGCGGCACCTGAAAGACTGCGGTTGAAGGTGTTTTCGTGGCGCTATCTCGCCATCAATGCCGGCTGGGCGGTTGGCCCCATGATCGGTCTGGCGTTCGGCGCAACCTCCGACATCCTGTTTGTCGTGGCCGGCCTGGTCCACTTCGCATTCGGAGCGATCATCTTTCTCTTCGTGCCGGAGATCGCGGTCAGTGCAGCGAATGCTGCCCAACAGCATGTTGGCGGCTGGCGGCGGCTTGTCGGCGCTTTCCGAGATCCCAGGCTGATGTTCTTCGCCGGCGGTGGCACATTGCTGGTTGCGGTCTACGGCCAATGGTCGGTGCCGCTTTCACAATACATCATCAAGGATTTCGCCAGGGGCGTGGAGATATTCGCCTTGCTGGTCAGCACCAATGCCGCGGCGGTGCTGGTCGCCAGCACGCCGGCACGCTGGGTGATCGAACGGACCGGCGCGCTGCCGGCACTCGTGCTCGGCTGCGTGCTCTTTCTCGCAGGCAATCTGGGGTTTGCGGTATCCTCCGGCGTGGAGATGCTGGTCGCGTCGATGATCGTCTTTACGATCGGGGAGGTTCTGGTCGTGCCGGCTGAGTACATGCTGGTCGACGGCATTTCGACCGCTGCCAACAGGGGCGCTTATTTCGGGGCGCATTCGCTGTCCACGATCGGCAATTTCTTCGGCCCGCTGCTGGCCGGGATAGCACTTGGGGCCTATGGCGGAACCGGCATGTTCCTGTTGTTTGCGGTGTTTTCAGCAGGCAGTGCGCTGCTCTTCACCGTCGGCCATTCGCTGCCGCCGCCACGTCGGCTCGGTGCGGATGTCGCCATGGAGGCTGTCGACACTGCATTGAGCGACCTGCTGCGGGCCGGCCGACTGACGCCCGCCAGGGCTGCATAGCGGCATCGTGCCGTTCCAGGCTGCTTTTCATGCCGAAACAGTCGGCTACGTCCTCTTGCCATTGTTGCCCATACGGGTCAAAACCGCGCCGCCATGCTTATCATCAACGACCTTTCCCTCCGCATTGCCGGACGCCTGCTTCTCGACCATGCCTCGCTAACGTTGCCCACCGGTACGAAGGCAGGCCTTGTCGGGCGTAACGGCACCGGCAAAACCACGTTGTTCAAAGCGATCACCGGCGATCTCGCTTCCGAGACCGGCTCGATCAGCATTCCAAAGAACACGCGCATCGGCCAGGTGGCGCAGGAAGCGCCCGGCACGGAGGATTCGCTACTGGAGATCGTGCTTGCAGCCGACAAGGAGCGTGCCGCACTGCTGGAGGAGGAAAAGACCGCGACCGATCCCAACCGGATCGCCGAGATCCACATCCGGCTGGCCGATATCGATGCGCACACTGCGGAGTCCCGCGCCGCCACCATTCTCGCCGGCCTCGGCTTCGACGAGGCCGCCCAGGCGCGCCCGGCGTCATCCTTTTCCGGCGGCTGGCGCATGCGTGTCGCACTCGCGGCGGTGCTGTTCTCAGAGCCGGATCTCCTGCTGCTCGACGAACCGACAAACTATCTCGATCTCGAAGGCACGCTTTGGCTCGAAAACTACGTGTCGAAGTATCCGCATACCGTGCTTCTGATTTCGCACGATCGCGATCTGCTCAACCGCGCCGTCAACTCGATCGTGCATCTCGACCAGCAGAAGCTGAGTTTCTGGCGCGGCGGCTACGATCAGTTCGAGCGGCTGCTTTCCGAACAGCAGGAACTGCAGGAAAAGGGGCGTATCAAGCAGGAAGCCCAGCGCAAGCACCTGCAATCCTTCGTCGATCGCTTCCGCGCCAAGGCTTCAAAGGCAAGGCAGGCGCAGTCGCGCATCAAGGCGCTGGAGCGCATGAAGCCGATTGCGGCGCTGGTCAACGATTCCGTAAAACCGTTTTCCTTTCCGGAACCGGTGAAGACTGTGGCTTCGCCGATCGTGGCGCTGTCGGGCGTCGAAGTCGGCTACACACCGGGCAAGCCCATACTGAAGAAGATGACCTTGCGCATCGATGCGGACGATCGCATCGCGCTTCTCGGGGCTAACGGCAACGGCAAATCGACCTTTGCGAAGCTGCTGGCCGGGCGGCTCAAGGCGGAAACCGGCACGATGACGATTGCGCCGGGCCTGAAAGTCGCGATCTTTGCCCAGCATCAGCTCGATGATCTGCGTCCCGATGAAAATGCTTACGAACATGTGCGCCGTCTCATGCTGGATGCACCCGAGGCGAAGGTGAGGGCACGTGTGGCGCAGTTCGGCCTGGCGACGGAGAAGATGAATACCGCCGCCAAGGACCTCTCAGGCGGCGAAAAAGCACGCCTGCTGATGGGATTGGCTGCCTTCGACGGTCCGAACCTGTTCATCCTCGACGAACCGACCAACCATCTCGATATCGATTCCAGAGAATCGCTGATTCATGCGCTCAATGATTTTCCCGGCGCGGTTATCCTGGTTTCGCATGACCGCCATTTGCTCGAGGCGACGGCCGATCGGCTGTGGCTGGTCAAGGATGGCGCGGTAAACCCGTATGACGGTGATCTCGACGACTACAAGACGCTGGTGACCGGGGTATCTGCCGATCGTCGCGAGAAGCGGGAGGCAGACAAGGCTTCCAAGGCGGATCGCCGCCGTGAGGCCGCCGCAAGACGTGCGGCGCTGGAGCCGCTTGCCAAGGAAATCCGCGCGACGGAAGGGCTGATGGATCGCCTGCGCAAGCGTATCGATGCGATCGAGGACGAACTTGCCAATCCGGCGCTTTACGAAAAGGATCCGATCAAGGCGACACGCTTCGCCAAGGAACGCTCTGAGCTGGCAGCTCAGCTCAATGCCCACGAAGAGCGTTGGCTGACGATGTCGACCGAGTATGAGGAAGGCATCGCGGAGTAGGGCGAGGCTGCCCCTATATTTCTGCGGGGCAGCCGGCATTGCGCCATCTTTTGGATCATTGAGTTGTGCCGGTGGCCTCGCGAAGTCGCGGCAGCACGATCTTCCAGCCTTCGCTCATGTTCTTCATGGTCAGTTCGTTGCGCGGCAGTTCGAAGCCAGAATGGACAAGCCGCACGCGCGTCCCGTTTTCAGTCTTTTCCAGGTCGAAAGACAGCACTGTGTCGAGACGGGAGCCATAACCGACATTGCCATCGTCGCCGCCTTTCCAGGCGTAGGAGAGGCGTTCGTTGGGCCTGACCTCCAGAACCTGGCAGTGGATGGTGCCGTCCCAGGCGCCAGCCGGGGTGGTCCGGAAGGTAAAGTGCGTGCCTTCCACTGCCGCGAAGCCTTTTGGCTCCATCAGCCAGCGCGCCATCAGAGACCCATTCGTCAGGGTTTTCCAGATGGTTGCGGGATCGTGCGGAAAAACTTCGTCGACGACGATTTGCTGTGTGGCGGGCTTCAATGCCAGGTCGTTCATGGGTCGATTTCCTTGAGAAGAGTACGAAGGTCGGTGAACCGCTCGCGCCAGAAGGTGCCGTAGTGGTTCATCCAGTCGGCCAGTGGCGCCAGGCCCTGCGGTTCGGCGCGGTAGAATACGTTGCGGCCCTCGGGACGCTCGGCGACCAGGCCTGCCTGCCTGAGCGCCTTGAGATGCTGGGAGATCGCTCCCTGGGTCACATTGCTGCTGCGTGTCAGCTCCGCCACCGTGACCTCGTCGGAGCGAGAGACGTGTTCGAAAACGGCGCGGCGCGTGGGGTCGGCGAGGGCCCGCATGACGGTGGTGATCTGTGTGGCTTCAATCATGAGAACAAATTAGTGTATACTAATCAATTAGTCAATACTAATTGGTTTGTGTCTACTCGACGACATATGGAGAAATGCGTTTCTGTCCGCATCCGTTGCGCGGTCACGCTTGCCTCTCTTCCGCGACCAACTGGCCCTACACTCAGAGCCGGCGAACAGGTAAAAGAACGTCATGAACACCCATGCCAAGATCCGTATCGGCCACTCGGCCTGTCCGCATGATTGCCCATCGACCTGCGCCCTCGATGTCGAGCTGCTGGCGCCGGATCGCATCGGGCGCATCCACGGCGCCAAGGCAAACAGCTACACGGCTGGTGTCATCTGCGCCAAGGTTGCGCG
Organism: Mesorhizobium sp. EU05-FHT14A09; assembly: GCF_058790995.1. NCBI lineage: Bacteria > Pseudomonadati > Pseudomonadota > Alphaproteobacteria > Hyphomicrobiales > Phyllobacteriaceae > Mesorhizobium > Mesorhizobium sp. EU05-FHT14A09. The sequence continues at coordinate 242,132 of NZ_JBYTDF010000002.1, read as the reverse complement.
CTACGCCGACCGCGTGCATCACCCCGACCGATTGCTGAAGCCATTGGTGCGGGCTGGGGCAAAGAGCGAAGGCGTGTGGAAGGAAGCGAGCTGGGAGGCGGCACTTGACCTCGTCGCCGAGAAATTCAGCGCGTTGGAAGAAAGATACGGCTCGGAGACGGTCTGGCCCTACTTCTATGCCGGCACGATGGGGCTGGTGCAGCGTGACGGCATCGAGCGGCTGCGGCACGCCAAGAAATATTCAGGCTTTTTCGGATCGATCTGCACCAATCTGGCCTGGACCGGCTACGTGATGGGCACCGGTGCCCTGCGCGGATCGGATCCGCGCGAGATGGGACGGTCCGATTGCGTCGTGATCTGGGGCACCAATGCAGTGGTCACCCAGGTCAATGTGATGACCCACGCCATCAAGGCGCGCAAGGAGCGCGGTGCCAAGATCGTCGTCATCGACATCTATGAGAACGCCACGATGAAACAGGCCGATATCGGCCTGGTGGTGAAGCCCGGCACGGATGGCGCGCTGGCCTGTGCGGTCATGCATGTTCTTTTCCGCGAGAACATGGCCGACCGCGCCTATCTCGAAAAATACACCGACGACCCGAAGGGACTGGAAGCGCACCTCACCGACAAGACACCGGCATGGGCGGCTGCGATCACGGGGCTGACTGTTGCCGAGATCGAGGCCTTCGCGCGGCTGGTCGGAACCACGAAGCGCACCTTCTTTCGGCTGGGATACGGTTTCGCACGCCAGCGCAACGGCGCGGCCAATATGCATGCAGCCCTTTCCATCGCTGCGGTGACAGGCTGCTGGCAATATGAAGGTGGCGGTGCTTTCCATTCCAATTCGGGCATTTCCGGCTTCAAGTTCAACAAGGATCTGCTTGAGGGGGATCGCTACCGCGATCCCAAGGTGCGCTATCTCGACCATTCGCGGATCGGTCCGGTGCTGACCCATGCGCAGGACGCCCTTTACGGCGGCCCGCCGGTGACGGCGCTGCTGATCCAGAACACCAATCCGATGAACGTTGCGCCCGAGCAGCGCCTGGTGAAAGAAGGTTTCCTGCGTGAGGATCTGTTCACCTGCGTGCACGAGCAGTTCATGACCGATACGGCTAAGGTGGCCGACGTCGTTTTGCCGGCTACGATGTTCCTCGAGCATGACGACATCTACAAGGGCGGCGGCAACCAGCACATCACGCTCGGTCCGAAACTGATAGACCCGCCTGCCGGTCCGCGTACCAACCACTATGTCATCGAAGAACTGGCCAGGCGCCTGGGTGTTTCGCACATGCCGGGGTTCGGCATGACAGAAAAAGAGCACATCAACGCGCTGCTGAAGAATCGCGATCTCGATTTCGACACGCTGCGCGAGCAGCGCTGGGCTGACATGCAGCCGGATTTCGAGACTGCGCATTTTATCAAAGGCTTCGGTCATCCGGACGGCAAGTTCCGCTTCAAGCCGCAATGGAATGGCGGCTACGCACCGAATAAGCCGCCGAGGAGCATGGGCATCTTCGGCCCTGTCGATCAGCTTCCGGAGTTTCCGGATCACGTCGACCTCATCGAAGTGGCGGATGCCGAACATCCATTCCGGCTGGCGACGTCACCCGCGCGCAACTTCCTGAATTCGTCCTTTGCCGAGACGCCGGTGTCTCAGGCCAAGGAAGTGCGACCGGAACTGCTTATCCATCCCGAGGATGCGGAAGCACTCGGTCTGGCGGATGGGGCCCGCGTCGAGGTCGGCAATCCGCGTGGTGAGGTCGTGCTGCACGCCAAGCTGTTTGCGGGCCTCAAGCGCGGCGTGGTGATCGCCGAAGGCATCTGGCCTAATTCCGCACACGAACGCGGCGAGGGCATCAATGTGCTGACCGGTTCGGATGCGCCTGCGCCCTATGGCGGGGCTGCGGTGCACGACAACAAAGTCTGGGTGAGGGCGGCCTGAAGGCGCGCTGGGGCGGCTGTATGACGGCGCGCCCTGCACCTCGTCCCGAAATCGAAACGTCACGGCCCATTGCGCCTCTCTAATCCAGGCTGCTGGTCCGCCGTAATCTTCTGCGACGACAACAGCACCGCCCGCCTTGGTGGACGGCTGCACGGCAGAAGGTGTACGGCATGGTACTCGATCGTTTCAGGCTGGATGGGCGCACGGCGGTGGTAACCGGTGGTGCGGCAGGGCTTGGCCAGGCTTTTGCGCTGGCGTTGGCTGAAGCCGGCGCAAAGATCGCGGTCGTCGACCGCGATCCCGCAACCGAAACCATGCAGGCGCTCGGCGAAAGAGGATTTTCTGTTTCGGCCGATCTGGCCCGAGAAGAACAGGTCGCAGTAGCGGCCGGCAGGATTCTCGACTGGAGCGGTGGAAAACTCGATATCCTCGTCAACAATGCCGGCATAGCGACACCGCCCGCGCGCTTGCTCGATGTCAGCGTCGACGCGTGGGACCGCGCCATCACCATCAATCTGCGCGGCATGTTCCTGATGACCAAAGCGCTGTTGCCGGAACTGATCGGCAGCGGCCGCGGTTCGATCATCAATCTCAGCTCTTATCTCGCCCTTGTCGGGGTCTATCCGGATTTTCCGGTGACGGCCATTCCATATGCCACCAGCAAGGCCGGCGTTATCGGCTTCACCCGCCAGCTCGCCATCGAGTACGCCAGGGAAAACATACGCGCCAACGCGATTGCACCTGGCTGGCACCTCGGTACGAAACTTGGCCGCGAAGCCGAAGGCAAGATCAGCACCGAGGCATATCGGCGTTTCGCCGATTTCATGGAGAGCTCAGTGCCGATGGGACACACTGGCCGGCCGGACAACCTTGTCGGACTGCTCCTCTATCTGGCGAGCGACGCCTCTTCCTACCTCACGGGTCAGATCATCGCTCATGACGGCGGCATCACCGCAGCCTGAACCGGCTGGGGGCTATCGCGTGAATGGTCGTTCGGCGAGATAGCCGGGAAATGTCGTGTCTGCCCTGAGCGCCGGATCATAGGCGGCGATCAACATCGCCACGAAGGCCTTCACCTTCGGACTGGTCAGATGCCGCGACGTATGGAGGGCCCAGGCATCTATCCGCCGTTCAGGTACCGTTCCCCAATTGGCAAGCGTGCCGGTCCTGAAGTCGGGTTCCGCCAGCCAGCGTGGCATGACAGCCACGCCGGCGCCGGCCAGCACGGCATTGTAGACAAGAAGCATCGACGAACAGCGCAATACGGTTCGCGGTCGCAAGATCCTCGTCTCGCCATTGTGGTTGATTGTCCATTCGGTCGTGTCGCGTGCAGCGGTGATCGTCACCGCCGGTACGCTTGAGCCATCCCCTTCGGGAACACGCAGTTGTGGTGGTGCGGCGAAAACCAGATCGTCTCGCAGGAAGCACTGGCCGACCAGATCCGTGGTCGGTTCAGGATTCGCTCGGACGACAATATCGAATTCATCCGCGATCGGATCGACGAAGTGGTCGTCCACTGAAACTTCGACAAGAACGTCGGGATAGGTAGTGATGAACTTCGCGACGATCCTGCCGAATGCCGTATGCGCGAACAGGCCTGGAACGCTGACACGCAGCCTGCCTCGCGGGCGACCGGCATGCCCAGCGACTTCTTCGCCAGCTTCAGCGAGTTCGTCAATCAGATGTGCGGTGCGGTCGCGCAGCAATTGACCTTCTTCGGTGAGGCGCAAGGCGCGCGTGCCACGCTCGATAAGACGCACGCCGAGCTCCTCTTCCAGTTCGCTCAATCGTCGTGAAAGCGTGGTCTTCGGAATGCCGCTGGCGCGGCTGGCGGCGCTGAACCCTCCGTACAGCGCGACCGTGTTGAAGTCCGACAATTTGGAGATATCCATGATTTTCGTTCCGGAAATGGCACGATTGGTGCCGTTTCGACCCGCTAATGCTCCGATCATGCCGAAGCTATCTTCGCTGCATGCTGACTGGCAATGGCAGAAGATGAACATTCGACTGAAGAGTTTTCGCCAGACAGGGTCAAGGATCGTACCAAAATCGGTCCGTCAAAAGGTTTCATCTCTCTTCTGGCTGCGCGTTTGTGCGTTCGGTCAAAGCGGGATGCCCGGAGTTTGAGCGCAGAGGACGATACAAGATGAGCGATCTTTGGAAACCAATCTCGATTGGCGGCATGATGCTGCCGCATCGGCTGGCGATGGCGCCCATGACGCGCAGCCGCGCCAAGGCTGATGGTACGCCCGGTGATCTTGCCGCTGAATACTATGCCCAGCGTGCTTCGTTTGGCCTGATCGTGAGCGAAGGCACGCAGCCATCCGACGACGGGCAGGGTTATGTCACGACGCCAGGAATCTACACCGACGCGCATGTCGAGGGCTGGAAGAGGGTAACGGCTGCCGTCCATGATGCCGGAGCCAAGATGTTCATACAGCTGATGCATGTCGGCCGCATGTCGCATCCCGACAACACGCCGCATCATCGTCAGCCGATTGCGCCGTCTGCGGTCGCACCGGGTCTACAAATGTTCACTGTCGCCGGCATGCAGGATGCGCCGATCCCGCGCGCCATGACCGAGGACGACATCAAGAGAACGACGGATGAGTTTGTTTTCGCTGCCAGACGCGCGGTCGATGCCGGAGCGGATGGCGTCGAAATCCATGGGGCAAACGGTTACCTCATCCATCAGTTCTTTGCGCCGAACGCCAACCATCGCATCGATGCCTATGGCGGATCGATCGAAAACAGGGCCCGGTTCGGCGTAGAAGTGGCTGCTGCGGTTGCCGATGCAATCGGTCCGCAGCGTGTCGGGTTGCGGATCTCTCCCTCGGCGCCGATCGGTGGCCTGGTGGAGGGGGAGCAGGCAGCGGATCTTTATCGTCATGTCGCATCAGAACTCGACAGGCTGGGCCTTGCCTATCTGCATGTCCTGCATACTGGTGATGAAACACTTGCCGAGGATATCCGTGCGCGTTGGTCGCGCCCATTGTTGTTCCTGCGCTCAGGACGGACGCTGGAAAATCTCGAAGATGATCTGCGCACGGGACAGGCAGATGTCTTGCCGATCGGTCGTTGGGCGCTGGCAAACCCGGATTTCATCGAGCGCTACAAGAATGGTGCGGCGTTTAACGAGGCGGATCGGACCACCTTCTACGGTGGCGATGCGCACGGCTACACCGACTATCCGGTTCTAGGGCGGTGACAGTTCGAAATGCCGCATCAGTGCTCGGGCGCGCTATCAAAAGAGGTCGTGCGCACCGCCGCTGCACTTCCCACGGGCAGCATCTTGTTCGCCGTCCTTATTCCGAGGATGGCACTGAATGCCGGTGACGCAGCACCGCTGGTCGAGGCCGAGCAATTCCGTATTGCATATACATAGGAATCCTATATTTCTTGTTGGATGACAACGCAGCCGGATCCCCCCTCGCTTGAGGCCCGTATTGGAGAGGGCCTTTCGCGAGTCGCGATGGTTCAACGCATCGATGACTGGAACAGGGCCAAGGCAACCGGCCTCAATCCAACACAGCTCGCTATTCTCGGGTTGCTGGCAGGTAGGGGAGCGGATGGGCTGGCGGTAAAGGAAATCGCTGCCCATCTGGGGGTTTCCCAGCCAACGACTACCGATTCGCTCAATGCGCTGGAACGAAAGGGCTGTGTCGCGAAGCGCCCGGAGGCGGCCGACAAGCGTGCCGTGCGTGTGGTGCTGACGGCTGGCGGCCATGCCGCCATCGCGCAGGCGAGCCAGAAAGACAGCCTCACCGGACAGGCGCTGGTGGCTCTCGATGTCGGGGAGCGTGAAGATCTCTTGCTAATACTGATAAAGATGATCCGTCACCTTCAGGAGACGGATGCAATCCCCGTTCAGCGCATGTGTGTGTCCTGTCGCTATTTCGCGCCTTTCGTCCACGCCGATGCAGCACGCCCTCATCACTGCAAGTTCGTCGACGCAGCCTTCGGTCAGCACGAACTCCGGATCGATTGCCGCGATCACAGTGAAGCCGATCCCTCGTCCCGGGCTGCCACCTGGGACGCTTTTCAAACGGGATAGTTGACCCCTCCAGGCGAGAAGGAACCAGTATCATGTTTGTGAAATTCGCGACCGGTGCGTTCGTCACCGGAACGGCGTTGCTTTGGCTATCGGCGGCTTCCGCACATTCCATCGAGGCGAGGCCGGTTGACGCGGTAGTTGCCTCTTTCGACATCATCGAGACGTCGATCGTAACCAAGGGCGACAACGCTGTCTTCACCACACGCGTCCGTGGTGAAGCCGGCAAGGACAAGCCAGATGCAACCGGAAAGTTCGAAGGGTCCAGCGTCTATGCTTATGTCTGGCCCACCAGCCTGGACAGCGGTGCAATCGGTTTCGACAAGGGGCAGGGCATCGTTGCGCTCGCCGTAACCTTCCATCCCGATTTCGACGATGCCGCCAATGGCGGCAAGAACCGCCACGTCTGGCATCCACATTGGGTTGTGCTCGCAAAGGACAAGGCCTGCGGAGCTGGGCTCAAGGTTGTCGATATTCCCGAGGGCGCCAAGCCCAAGGTCCCGGCGACCTGGCCCGGCGTGCCGCTTCTGATCGACAGTCCGCACTATCCGACGACCTTCTCGGGCGAGACTGTTGCCGTTGAAATACCGCTGTCGCTGATCGGCGGCATTGCCGGTACGTCCTATGACGGCGTGACCGCCGGCCTCAAAGTCAACGGCAATCTGCACGCGCCGCTGCTCTGTGTCAGCGACGTCTTCAAGGTCGCCTCCGGCGATCTGAGCCTGCCCGGCAAGGTGCTGCCGGCTGAATGAGCTGCGCCGGTCCGGCGACTGCCATCGCCGAACCGGCAGTTCCTCCCCTCCAGGCAAATGAAAGGAAAGAACATGGCGAGGATTATGCCGCTCGACCCAATCAATGCAACGAAAACAGACATGCTGAGTTCGACCGTCCGTCATGGAGGCGACGATGGCCGCGCATGATGTGTCGCTCGCCCCGGAGCTTGCCGTCAGTCAGTGGTTCAACACACCGGTCCGGCTGTCGCTGGCTGGCCTACGCGGTCGTCCGATCTTCCTGCACAGCTTCCAGCTTCTGTGTCCGGGTTGCGTCGCTCAGGCGATCCCGCAGGTCCGCCGCATCGAAAAGATATTCGGCGATAGCGATCTGCAAATCATCGGGCTGCACACCGTCTTCGAACATCATGCGGCCATGACGCCGGTGACGTTGCAGGCATTCCTGCACGAATACCGTCTCAAGTCCCCCGTCGGCGTCGACCTTGCGGAGGAGGGGGTGGACATTCCCGTGACGATGCAGCGCTATGGTCTGCAAGGCACTCCGTCTTCCGTGCTGATCGGTCGCGACGGGGCGATGCTGCATCGGGTCTTTGGTGTCGAGGACGACATCGTCGTAGGCGCCCGCATCGCCATGGCGATTGCAGCCAAGCTTCCCGGATCGTCTTCCCAAGGCTCTGGTTGAGATAGCCGTTGGCGCTTTGCGCCACGCCCACTTCATGCACCCAATGAGATTCTGATGACAAAAAACGCCCTTATCCTGCGCCATGTCCATTTCGAAGACCTCGGCGCCTTTCGTGAGCCCTTGCAAGCGGCGGGCTATGACATCCGCTACAGCGACATTGGCGACACGGACTTCTGCGCTGGCGATCCAGCCGCAGCGGATCTACTGGTCGTTCTCGGTGGTCCGATAGGAGTCTATGAAGACGAGGCCTATCCGTTTCTCGCCAAGGAGCGTGCCTTCATCGCGGCGCGTCTTGCTGAAGAGCGACCAACTTTGGGTATTTGTCTTGGGGCGCAGCTGATCGCGACAGCACTCGGAGCCCGGGTTTTCCCAACGGGCCTCAAGGAGATCGGGTTTTCCGAACTGATCCTCACGGAGGCCGGCAAGGCAAGCCCGCTCCGGCATCTGTCTGGCGTCGCGGTGCTGCACTGGCACGGCGATACCTATACGCTGCCGGAAACTGCGGCCAATCTGGCGACCTCGGCGCTTGTCGAGCAGCAGGCCTTTTCAATCGGGCATTCGGTGCTGGGGTTACAGTTCCACCCCGAAGCTGAAACGGATGCACGCTTCGAGCGCTGGCTCGTCGGCCACGCCGCGGAACTTTCCTCCGCCGGTATCGATCCTGCCAGGCTGCGCCAGGATGCAATGCAATTCGGTTCCCGCCTCGGCCAGGCAGCGCGATTGCTGCTGGCAGACTGGCTGTCGGGGCTAGAGGCCAAGCGATGACAAGCGTTCCGCTGCTCAGCCTGCGCATCGGCGGGGTTGCGCTGCTCGGGGCGCGCAACACGCCAAGCGGCATTGCCAAATCGGCGGTGGCAGGCCCGATCACTCTGACGGAAACGGGGTTCGCCGGCGATAGTCAGGGCGACATGGTGCGGCACGGCGGAACGGAAAAGGCCGTACATCACTATCCGTTCGATCACTACGCCGCGTGGCGGAGCGATTTCGGCGATCACGCCCTGCTCGTCGCCCCCGGTGCCTTCGGCGAGAACATCTCGACCACCAACCTTACCGAGGATAGCGTGGCGGTCGGCGATGTTTTTGCGTTGGGCGCAGCCGTCGTTGAGGTCAGTCAGGGGCGTCAACCGTGCTGGAAGCTGAACGAACGCTTCGGCAGGCCAGATGTGGCCCGGCAGGTGCAATCCACCGGCCGGACGGGCTGGTACTATCGTGTGCTGGCACCTGGTCTCGTTGCGCCGGAGGATCGCCTCGTACTCCTTGATCGTCGGTCGAAAGACTGGACATTGCGGCGCATCTGGCGAGCCTTCTATGTCGATCCGCTCAACCGAACGGAACTCGCCGGCATCGCGGCGCTGGAACCTCTGGCAGAGGGCTGGCGAGGGCATGCCATGCGTCGGCTTGAGAGCAATCGCGTGGAAGACTGGACACGGCGCCTCGACGGCCCTCACGCACAGTGAGTATCTCTTGCAAATGCGCGCCACCTGACGATGGCGCGCATTTCTTTTTAACCCGTTCAAGCGGCCAGCGCTGAACTGGTCTCGCGCAATACGTCGGCGAGGGGGAAAAGCCCCTTCATCGCGCCGCTGCCGATAGCCGCCCTGCCATCCTCAACCGCCAGGGCAAAGCGGAAGGCCGGGTCGGCTTCGATGCGCTGACGCAGTGCCAGGACGCGCGGATAATCTTGAGGGTCGATCGCCTCGTGGAAATCGACCCAGCGTGCGACCCCTGCGAACACGGCATCGGCCAGCGTCGGCTTTTCACCGAGCAGGTAGGTGCTGTCGCCAACCATCGCCTCCAACTGCTCATGGCGCTTGGCGACGAAACCACGGCCGAATTTGCGCAAGGTTTCGCGTTCTTCCACGGTTGCGTCATCGGCTTCCAATGCCACCCAGAGCGGTGTGAAGGCTCCGGTGAAACCAGTGTTCAGGAATGCGATGTACTGATGCAGTCGATCAGCTTCAGGGGTGCCTGGCTCGAATGTGATACGGCGCTCGGGGTCCCGCGCTTCCAGCCAGAGTGCGATTGCCATCGTCTCGGTCAGCACGCGGCCTTCATCCGTTATCAGCACCGGGGTTTCCAGCCTGCCGTTGAGGCGCTTGTAGGCCTCGGTGCGCATTTCCCCCAGCATGTCCACGCGGGTGAGCCGATAAGGCTTGCCAAGCCATTCGAAGGCGGTGACGAGCCCCGCCGACGAGCCGAGCGGGAAGCCGGAAGTGAGGATTGGTTCGGATGTCATTTCGTTTCTCCATCGTTGATGTGATGGATATAGCTGCATGGACTTTTAAGCTGTAGGCTGTCATTTTCGGACTTGATGTCCATGCATGTAGACTTTGATGCTGAATCTCAACGATCTCCATTTTTTCGCCCAAGCGGTCGAAAGCGGCGGTTTTGCTGCTGCCTCCCGGCGTCTGAATTGTCCGAAATCGACGGTGAGCAAGCGGGTCGCAGCCCTGGAGGTAGCGCTTGGTGCGCAGCTGCTTCACCGGAGTTCACGTAATTTCACACTCACGGATGTGGGACGCGACGTTTACGATCACGCCCGTGCGGCGATGATCGAGGCGGAGGCGGCTGAAGCGGTGGTTCAACGGCGCCTCGCGGAGCCGAGTGGTATCGTGCGGATCACCGCTTCGGTGCCGAATGCACAATTCCGGCTCGCGCATCGCCTGCCGGAGCTGGCGCGACAATATCCCAAGCTGACGGTGCAACTGCATGTCACGGACCGTTTCATCGATCTGGTGCAGGATGGTTTCGATATCGCCATCCGCAGCCATTTCGCACCACTGCCGGATTCCGACCTGGTGCAGCGGCGCATGAGCGAAAACCCCATCACGATCGTGGCGGCGCCATCCTACCTGGCTGAGCGCGGTGAGCCGGCAAGGCCGGAAGCGCTGGGCGATCATGACGGGCTGATGAGTACAATGACAGCCAAGGTCTGGCGCCTGAGCGATGCGCGTGGCCATACGGTGGAGGTCGCGCCACGGCAGCGGTTTCACGCAGATGAAGCGGTGCCGCTGTTGAAGGCGGCCGAAGTCGGGCTCGGCATCGTCTGCCTGCCGGACCTGGTTTCCGCCGAGGCGATCAGGGAAGGGCGGCTGGTAAGGGTATTGCCGGACTGGACGGCCGGCCGTGTCATGACAACGATCCTGACCCCGCACAAGCGTGGGCAGCTTCCTGCTGTGCGCGCGGTTATCGATTTCCTGCTGCAAAAAACAGGGACAGACGCACAGGCGGAGGCATAGACAGCGTCGCGGGGAATTGCGGCAAGAGTCACGATGGCGTGTCTTCCAACCGGTGCCTGTATCGGATTAGCTTGTGCCATATCCATCCGGAGATTTCGATGAGCGGCGATCATCAGCATGGCGACCTGGAGACCACACCGGCCTCGCGGCTGTGGATAGCACTTGGGTTGACCGGAACATTCCTGATCGCCGAGGTCGTCGGTGGCATCGTTACCGGCAGTTTGGCGCTGATATCCGATGCCATGCACATGGCAACGGATGCGATGGCGCTGGTGATCGCCTTGATCGCGATCCGGCTCGGCCGCCGCGAAGCTGATATTCTGCGGACATACGGGTATGCCCGCTTCGAGATCCTGGCTGCGGCCTTCAACGCCATGCTGTTGCTCGCCGTGGCGTTCTACATTCTCTACGAGGCCTACAAACGGCTCTTCGAGACCCAGGAAATCGCCTCTGTCGGCATGCTGGTGATTGCCATCATGGGTCTTGCCGTCAACCTCATCTCGATGCGGCTTCTGACCAGCCATGCCGACAAGAGCCTCAACGTCAAAGGCGCCTACCTCGAAGTCTGGGCCGACATGCTGGGCTCCATTGGTGTCATCGCAGGTGCGGTGATCATCTATCTCACGGGCTGGCAGTGGGTGGATTCGCTGATTGCGGTCGGCATCGGCTTCATGGTTTTCCCGCGCACCTGGGTATTGCTCAAGGAATGCATCAACATCCTGCTCGAAGGCGTACCACCTGGTATGAAATTGGCAGAGGTCGAGACCGCGATCAAAGCTGTGCCCGGTATTGCTTCGGTGCATGACCTGCATTTGTGGGCCATCACACAGAGCAAGCTTTCGTTGACTGCGCATGCCGTGCTGGGCGAGGGCGCCGATGCAGAGACCGTGCGCCGTGGTGTCGAAGCGGTGCTGCGTGAAAAGTACGACCTGCACCACACCACTCTGCAAATGGAACGCGAAGCTTGCACGCAGGTAGAAAGCATTCACTAGGTCTTATCTCTGGCCCCTGTGCGGCATTTTAACCGCCACCCTTGCTCCTCTAGCCACTAGAGGAGCTATCTTTGGTCCTTGTGATTGAGGAGATGACTATGGGCTGGCATGGTTCCAAGAATGGCAAGAAAGGTCATGGCTCGACTGGTCATGGCGGGTATTCAGGAGGCCGCGGCAGCGGGCTTGCGTCCCTTCTGGGGAGCTTCGGCCATGAAAGAAGAAATAGCCGCTACGACGACGCTGAGGACCACGAAGACGATCGCCGGGACAGAACATATCGCGACAAGCGGCGCGATGATGAGGGACCGTCCGGACAGTTTACCTGGGGACGTCCAGGGTATGACGAAGAACGCGCCGGCCGAAATGCCGTCCCTGGTTTGGCCGGCAGGTTCTCGAACAATTCGACGCCCAGCCAGGTCGTCCAGTCGAAATTTGTTTTCCTCGGTGCGATCGGAGCCGTTCTTCTCTGGTCGCTGTTTGCCTGGGTGGCCTACGGGCTCATCGACGGGCTGGGTGGCTGGCTTTCCGCAAACACGGGTGCACTTCTACAGGGCGGCAAGGACGCGATCGGCACTATCGGCATCGGTAAAAACATCGTCGATCAGGTCAATGTGCAAGGCGCCAGCGGATTGCTGGAACAACTTGTTGCGTCCGCAGTCGCGGTGGCCCGACCTCTCATCGTGTTCGTGTGGTTCCTGGGCTGTTTGGCAATCCTTGCCCTGCCGTTCGTTTTGCAACGGCTGAGCAGTTTTGCGCGCTCAAGAAGGCATTGATGCTGTTCAGCCGAGATCCTTCGGCCGCAGGAAGTGGGTGAGGATGGCTGCGCCGCTGCCGAGGTCGACCCACTCGCCGTCGAACTCAAAGACTGCCAGAGCGCCGGTCGGGAATTTTTTCTTCAGTGATTTCGTCAACTTGGCCGGCGAGGCTTGTCCGGCCAGGAGGGTGGCGAGGTCGCCCAGACCGGGGTTGTGTCCGAGCACGAGCAGTGTCTGAGAGTCTTCAGCCTGGCGCTGTATTTCCTCGAGGATTGCTTCGGCAGGCGCTTCGTAGATGCCGAACAAGAAATTTGGCTCCGGCCGCGATTGCCATTCGCCTGCGGCCAGCCTCCAGGTTTCGCGGGTCCGTTCCGCCTCGGAAACCAGTGCTCGGTCGGGCAGCCAGTTGCGTTGTACGATGGTGTGGCCGATCAGAAGCGCGGCCTCGATACCGCGCGGTGCCAGCGGGCGCTCGATGTCGGTCAGATCGGGATTGTCCCAGCTCGACTTGGCGTGGCGCAGCAGAAGAAGCCGTTTCATGACGTGGTCCTTGTGAGACGCTTTTCCGGAAAGGTCGGACCGCAACCTAGAGCAGTTTCAGGAAAAGTGTGCAGCGGTTTTCCGTCCGAAATTGCGTAGAAACAAAAAAGGAGCGTTCCTGCGTTTTCGTGAAAAACGGAAACGCTCCAGCCTAAGGCGTGATGCGTGCCAATTGCTCAAGATCGATGCTGGCGCGCAGCGGGTTCGGCGCGGCGACCACGGCAACGGCGGCGGTTTCGTTGTCAACGAAACCGGATAAGACGGTGCGGCCGTCCTGCATATGCGCTTTGCCTTCCGCCACCAGCCTGAGGGCCATCGGATAGATATGATGCTCCGCCTTGAGCACGCGTGCCGCAAGGCTGTTCTCGCTGTCACCTACCAGTACGGGAACCGCCGCCTGGGCGATGATCGGGCCTTCGTCCATGGCGGGGGTGACGAAATGCACCGTGCAGCCATGGATCCGCATGCCTGCGTCCAGCGCGCGGCGGTGGGTATCCAATCCTCTGAAGGACGGCAGCAGCGCAGGGTGGATGTTGATCATCTTCCCCTGCCATCTCTCGACGAATGGCGTGGTGAGCAGACGCATATAGCCGGCCAGCGCCACCAGTTCGGCACCGAAGCCACCCAGTGCTGCATCGATCGCCGCGTCATGCGCTTCCTTGCTCGGATGCTCGGCGCGGGCGACGACCTTGGTCGGGATGCCGCGTGCGATGGCAATACCAAGGCCCGCTGCATCGGCCTTGTCGGAAATGACGCCGACGATCTCGGCAGGGAAATCCGGATCGCTGGCTGCGGCGATCAAAGCGGTCATGTTGGAGCCGCGGCCGGAAATCAAAATCGCCGTGCGCTTGCGTTGCATGGTCATAGGCCGATCGAACCCCGGTAGATGACCCCGGTGTCGCGGCGCGGCACGATGCGGCCGATCGGCGTGACGGTTTCTCCGGCTTCTTGCAGCACGGCAGCCACCTGTGCTGCCTGACCCGAGGCCACCACGATGATCATGCCGATGCCGCAGTTGAAGGTGCGCATCATTTCGGCCGGGGCAACCCCGCCGGTCTTGGCGAGCCATGAGAACACCGGGGGCACGTCAATGGCATCGAGATCGAGCTCGGCGGAGAAATCCTTGGGCAGAACGCGTGGGATATTGTCGGGGAAACCACCGCCGGTGATGTGAGCAAGCGCCTTGATGCCATGGGTGTTGCGGATCGCCTTGAGGATCGACTTCACATAAATCCGGGTTGGCTCGAGCAGCGCTTCGGCCAAGGTCAGGCCGGGCGCGAACGGCGCCTTGGCGTCCCAGGAGAGGCCGCTTGCTGCGACGATGCGGCGGATCAGCGAATAGCCGTTGGAATGCGGACCGGAGGAGGCCAGGCCAAGCAGGACGTCGCCTTCGACGATATCGTCGGTAGGCAAAAGCTGGCCGCGCTCGGCGGCACCCACCGCAAAGCCGGCAAGATCGTAGTCCTTTTCCTGGTACATGCCCGGCATTTCAGCAGTCTCACCGCCAATCAGCGCGCAGCCGGCTTGACGGCAGCCTTCGGCGATGCCGCCGACGATCGCTACGCCCTGATCGGGATCGAGTTTGCCGGTGGCGAAATAATCGAGGAAGAACAGAGGTTCGGCGCCTTGGACAACGAGGTCGTTGACACACATGGCCACGAGATCGATGCCGATCGTATCATGTTTGCCGGCGTCGATCGCAATCTTGAGCTTGGTGCCGACGCCGTCATTGGCCGCGACCAGAACCGGGTCGGTAAAGCCGGCCGCCTTGAGGTCGAAAAGGCCGCCGAAACCACCTATTTCGCCATCGGCACCCGGTCGGCGGGTGGCTCGCACCAGCGGCTTGATCTTCTCAACCATCCGGTTTCCGGCGTCGATATCAACGCCGGCGTCGGCATAGGTGAGCCCGTTGGTTTGTTCGTTCATGGCTGTTTCCTGCTTGGGCCGGCGCAACGGCCGGCACCACCTTAGCGCGTCACGCGGCTCTTCGCACGAACAGTCCGGCCCCGCAACCGCCAGAGAAAGGTCGGCAGCTTTCGATGGCGATTTTCGCGTGCTTGCGCTCGACAATTCCGTGGATAGCGAGGCGCTTCTCCCGGATGTCTTGCGGTTCCCGCTGCCTTCCCCCATGTATCGCCAGGAAACAAACACGGGTCGCCTGTTGGTCATTACCATTCCCAACCTGATCTCGATCCTGCGCTTGCTGCTGGTTCCCGGTGTCGTGCTGGCGATGTTGCAGGCACGCTGGGACTGGGCTTTTGCCGGCTTTGTCATCGCCGGCATCTCGGATGGCGTCGACGGCTTCATCGCACGTCAGTTCAATCAACATTCCAGGCTGGGAGCCTATCTCGACCCGATCGCCGACAAGCTGCTGCTCGTGTCGGTCTTCATCGTGCTGGGCATCAGTGGAGAATTGCCGCTCTGGCTGGTCGTGGCCATGGTTTCGCGCGATGGGTTGATCATCTGCGCCGTCGTTCTGTCGTCGGTCATGGGACATCCGGTGGAGGTGAAGCCGCTGTTCGTCTCCAAGGCGAATACTGCCGTGCAGATCATCCTGGCGGCGGTGGTGCTGGCCGAACTGAGTTTCGCCACGCATCTCGATCCGCTGCGTACCACCTTGATAATGCTTGCGGGGCTCTTGACCGTGGCTTCGGCCGCGGCCTATCTCGTGGCCTGGCTGAGGCATATGAGCGGTAATGGCGAAGGCAGCACTTCCTGATCACGACGCAGCCGAGGCAACCGCCGCGGCCGCATTCCGGCGCCAGCTGCGGTTCTGGCTGATCGGCGCCGTCATCCTGATTGGCTTCCTCTATCTGTTCAGCGACATTCTGCTGCCCTTCGTGGCGGGCATGGTGCTGGCATACTTCCTCGATCCTGTTGCCGATCGGCTGGAACGGTTCGGCCTGTCGCGTGTCATGGCGACGGTGGTGATCCTGATTGCCTTCATCGTCATCCTGGTGCTTGCCTTTGTCATCCTGGTGCCGGTGCTTGCCTCGCAGATGGCAGGGTTTGCGGAAAAACTGCCGGATTATCTCACTCGTCTGCAGGCTCTCGTCACCAATTTCGACCCGAAATGGCTGGAGCAGCGTTTCGGCGTCAACGCCGCCAGCCTCAAGGATGGGCTGAATTCGGTGCTGAGTTCCGGCCTGGGTCTGGTGACCACGGTTTTCCAGTCGTTGTGGAATTCCGGCATGGCGCTGGTTTCGGTGGCATCGCTGTTCGTGGTGACACCGGTGGTTGCCTTCTACATGCTGCTCGACTGGGATCGCATGGTGGCGACCGTAGACAGCTGGGTACCGCGCGATCATGTCGAGACGGTTCGGCAGATATCGGCCGATATCAACAGCGCCACCGCCGGTTTTGTTCGCGGGCAGGGCACGCTCTGCCTGGTGCTCGGTGGCATGTATGCGGTTGGGCTGACGTTGACGGGGCTGAATTTCGGTATCCTCATCGGCCTCTTCGCCGGCCTGATCTCCTTCATTCCTTATGTCGGTTCGCTGACTGGGCTGGTTTTGGCGATCGGTGTCGCCATCGTGCAGTTCTGGCCGGACTGGACGATGATCGTCGCGGTCGCAGCGGTTTTCTTCATTGGCCAGTTCATCGAGGGCAACATCCTGTCGCCCAAGCTGGTGGGCAAGAGTGTCGGCCTGCATCCGGTCTGGCTGATGTTTGCGCTGTTCGCGTTCGGCGCGCTGTTCGGCTTTGTCGGTCTTTTGATCGCGGTGCCGGCTGCAGCGGCCATCGCGGTTCTCGTGCGCTTCGCCATCGCGCGATATCTGGAATCGCCGCTCTACAAAGGGCACGGCGTCGAACCGCCGCCATTACAGGGCAAGCGAACCCGATCGCGACGCGGATAGGAAGAGATGGAACGGCCGCGTCAGCTTCCGCTCGATCTCGGGCACGGCACCGCCTATTCTCGCGACGACCTGGTCGTGTCGGCATCGAACGTGCAAGCGGCAGCACTCGTCGACCGCTGGCCGGACTGGCCCGCACCCGTGGTGGTACTGGCGGGGCCGGCGGGGTCCGGCAAGACGCATCTGGCCCACATCTGGCGTGAGGCAGCCGATGCTGTCAGCATCGAACGCGGGAAGATCGCACAAGGCGCAGCGACCTTCGACGGGCGACCGGTTCTGATCGACGACATCGATGCCGGCGCCTTCGACCAGAATGGTCTGTTCCACCTCATCAACAGCGTGCGCGGTGCCGGCTCCCACTTGCTGCTGACCGCACGCCGGTTCCCGGCCGCGTGGGGTACGACGCTGCCCGATCTGGCATCGCGTCTGAAGGCCGCCGCGACCGTCGAGATCGATGAGCCGGACGATGTGCTTCTGGCCGGCGTCATCACAAAGCTGTTTGCCGACCGTCAGGTCGAGGTCGAACCGCATGTCGTGCAATATCTGGTGCGGCGGATCGAGCGCTCGCTGGCCACCGCGATGCGGGTGGTTGAGCGGCTCGATCGTATGGCACTGGAGCAGAAGGCGCGGATAACCCGCGCCATGGCTGCCGACGCCGTCAGTGCCATGGACGAAGGGCAGGGCGAATTCGAGCTATAGGCTTCAGGCGCCTGGCTCAATTCGATTGCCGCTGACGGGATCGAAGATATGCTGTGCGCTCCGGTCCACGGCAAGACGCACGTGTTGCCCCGGTGCCAGAGCGGGCCGGCCAATCGCATAGATGCGCAACTGCTCGTTGGCGAGGCGCACATAATATTGCGTTGACATGCCAAGTGGTTCGACAACCTCCACCTCGGCCGCGAGCGAGCCGTCCTCGGCAATCCTGATATCCTCCGGGCGCACACCGACCGTGAACGCGGAACCATCCCGCAACGGCAGACCATCGGGCAGGCGCAGCTTTTGGCCATCGCTGAACACCGCCTCCGCAACCGCTTGCCGCGAAACGGTAGCAGGCAGGAAGTTCATTGCCGGCGAACCGATGAAGCCAGCGACGAACATGTTTGCTGGATGGTCATAGAGCTCCAGCGGTGCGCCGACCTGCTGTACGTTTCCATTGTGCATGACCACGATGCGGTCGGCCATGGTCATGGCTTCGGTCTGATCGTGGGTGACGTAGATGGATGTAGTCTTGAGCTGCTGGTGCAGAGCTTTGATTTCCGTGCGCATATGCGTGCGCAGCTTCGCATCAAGGTTGGACAAGGGTTCGTCGAACAGGAAGACCTGAGGGTCGCGAACAATGGCCCGGCCCATGGCGACACGCTGGCGTTGGCCGCCGGAGAGTTGGCGCGGCAGGCGCTGCAGCAAGGGGGCCAGTCCCAATCGCTTCGCTGCACCTTCGACACGGGTTGCGATCGCCGCTTTCTCGGTCTTCCGCAGCATCAGGCTGAAGGCCATGTTCGAAGAGACATTCATGTGCGGATAGAGCGCATAGGATTGGAACACCATGGCGATGTCGCGATCCTTCGGCGCAACGTCGTTGACGACACGTTTGCCAATGCTGATATCGCCGCCTGACACATCCTCAAGGCCGGCGATCATGCGCAGCAGGGTGGATTTGCCGCAACCAGACGGGCCGACCAGCACGACGAACTCGCCGTCGGCGATTTCCAGGTCGACCTCATTGAGGACCCGGACGAGGCCGTAGTCCTTCCTGACCTTTTCCAGCGTGACGGAAGCCATGATCACCCCTTGACCGCACCGGCGGTGAGCCCGGTGACGAGATAGCGTTGCAGGAAGGCGAAGAAGATACAGACCGGGATCAGTGCCAGCACCGATGCCGCCATCATCTGCCCCCAGTCGACGGCAAATTTGCCGATGTAGGTGAGCAGGCCGACGGCGAAGGTCTTCTTGTCGTCGCTGGAGATCAGCATCAGCGCAAAGAGCAACTCGCTCCAGGCCGCAGTGAAGACGAAGCCGAGCGTCGCGCCCATGCCGGGTAGGGTGAGGGGCACGATGATGCGCCGCATCGCCTGCGCCCTGGTGCAGCCGTCGATCATGGCCGCCTCCTCCAGGTCCTTCGGAATGCCGTCGAAGAAGGACTGCATCAGGAAAGTGGCGAAGGCAGTGTTGAAGGCAGTGTAGATGATGATGAGGCCGGTCAGGCTGTTGATCAGCCCGACCTGGCCCATCATGCGATAGATCGGCGGGATGACCATGACGAGCGGGAAGGTCTGGGTGAGCAGCAGCATGATGGCGAGCGCCGCCTTGCCGCGGAATGTGAAGCGGGACATGGCGTAGCCGGCCAGCGTAGCAATGACGGTGACTAAACCAGCCGTCGAAAGCGAGACGATGACGCTGTTCAGGAAATAGCGCGGGAAGTCGGTGGCAGACAACACTGTCGCGAAATTCTCGAAAGTGGTTCGTGACGGCCACAGCGTAATGCCTTCGGAGTAGAGGAGCGAGGTCGGCGTCACCGATATCTTCAGCGTCCAGAAGATCGGAAACAGAGCGAACAGC
Source organism: Mesorhizobium sp. EU05-FHT14A09 (assembly GCF_058790995.1). Taxonomy (NCBI): domain Bacteria; kingdom Pseudomonadati; phylum Pseudomonadota; class Alphaproteobacteria; order Hyphomicrobiales; family Phyllobacteriaceae; genus Mesorhizobium; species Mesorhizobium sp. EU05-FHT14A09. The sequence continues at coordinate 222,790 of NZ_JBYTDF010000002.1, read as the reverse complement.
ACATAGGCGGTGATTGCCGCATAGAGGCCGATGCCACCGAGCAGGCGCGAGGACTGGGTTTGTCCGGCAATCATCAGACATGCCTCACAAGCGTGCGTCGGATGCCGATGAGCACCAGCGCATAGAGGACGAGCAGGACAAGCAGCAGCACGGCAATCGCCGAGGCGTAACCCTTGTCCAGTGACTTGAAGGCGCTGACGTAGATGTAGACCGGCATGGTGGCGGTCGAACCGGCCGGGCCGCCTTCTGTCATGACGAAGATCAGGTCGGCGAAGGTGGCGATCCAGATCGTGCGCAGCATCACCGTGATGGCGATGGTCGGCGCCAGGAAAGGCAGAGTCACCTTGACGAAACGCTGCCAGGGCGTGGCCCCGTCGATGGCCGCCGCCTCATGCAGCTCCGAAGGAATGGATTTGAGCGCCGCCAGCAAGGTGATGGCGAAAAACGGTACGCCAAACCAGACATTGGCAATAATCGGCCCCCACATGGCCGTGGCCGGGTCGGAGAGGACGTTGGTCGGCTCGGCTTTCAGGCCCAGAGCATAGAGCCAGTGCGGCAGCGGGCCGATGATGGGGTTGAACAGCCAGGCCCAGGTCAGGCCGGAGAGGAATGACGGCACTGCCCAGGGCAGGAAGACAAGCGCCTGCACGACACGGCGGCCGGCGAAGGGTTTGTCGAGCAGAAGCGCCAATCCAAGGCCAAGGAAGAACTGGAAGAACAGGCTGGCGATGGTCCACCAGGCAGTGTTGATGAGTGCCTCGCCGAGTAAAGGGTCCGCCAGCATCGCCTGATATTGGCCGAGGCCGACGAATTCCGACTTGAAGGCGGAAAACTTCCGGAACGAATAGCCAATACCGATGATGAGCGGCACAAGCAGCACCGTAACCAAAAGTACGATTGCCGGGCTCAGATAGAGCCAGGGCTCGAAGGACGCAAAGGATAAGCCCTTGCGGCGCGTTGGTGGACTGTCGATGGCAATGGTCATCAAAACACTCGCTAGAGCAATTCCGCAAAACGTGTGCCGCTTCCGGAAGTGCGTAGAACAAAGAGCTCGAGCGTCTCCGCGTCTCCGAAGAAGCGGAACCGCTCTACGGCAAACCGGGCGGCAGCTTTCTCTCCGGTCAACGAGGAGAGATGTCCGGTGGAACAGTGAGGGGCGGCACGAGCCTGGGAGAGCCTGGCATTGCCGCCCCTCATCCGGCCTCTTCGGGCCGTTCCACGGACTTCCCCGATCGTGGGGGGAACAAGAAAATCACTTCTTGTTCTTGGCCATCCAATCCTGCTGTTCCTTGGTCATATAAGCGGCCCACTCATCGGCAACTTCCTTGGCCGGGCGCTTACCCAGAAGCACTTCCTGGAAGCCCTTGATGGCGATCTGGTCGACGAAGTTGCCGAGATTTTCCAGATGGGTCGGCGGGGTCACGAACTCATACTTGTCGCCACCGTTCAGCTCGTCGAACCATCCCTTGAACTGCTCGGTCTTGAAGTACGCGTCCTCTTCGGCACCGTTGTGGATCGGCAATACACCGACCATCTTGGCCCATTCGATGTTGCCCTTGGGGGACAACAAGGTCTCCATTAGCTTCCAGGATTCATCCTTGACCTTGGAGTTGGCAAAAATCGCCCAGCCGGAATAGCCGAGTGTCGGGAATGATTTGCCGCTTGGCCCGGCCGGAACCGGCGCGACGGCGAAGTCGTCCTTGTTCATCTTTTCGGCGATGCCGATCAGTGCATCCGGATCCTGGTCGAGCATGGCGCAGGTGCCGGAATAGAAGCCGGTGACGGTCTCGTTAAAGCCCCAGCTGACGCTGTCCTTCGGCGCGTAGCCGTTCTTGTACAGGTCGGCCAGCACCTGCAGACCCTTGACCGAGCCTTCCTCGTTCATGGTCGAGGTGCCATCGGCGTTGAAATAGCCGCCCTTGCCGTTGGCGATGTTCATGAACATGTTCATGCCGAAGGTAGCGCCGGGGCCGCCGCGCAGGCAGTAGCCATATTTGCCGGGCAAGGCGGAGATCTTCTTGGAAGCCTCGACAAACTCGTCCAGCGTCGTCGGAGCGTGGTCGAGGCCGGCTTCCTTGAACAGCTTCTTGTTCCAGAACATCGCCTTCAGGTAGTAGCCGTAGGGGATCATCAGCTGTTTGCCGCCGACAGTCGAACCGAACTGCCGTGCACGTTCGCCAAGCGTCTTGTTGTCGGGCCACTTCTCCATATAAGGCCCAAGGTCTTCCAGCATGCCGTTGGCACCGTAGAGACCCATCCAGCGTTCAGGCATCTCGACCACGTCCGGCGTGTCGCCGGCCTGCACCATGGTCAGGAATTTTTCGTAAGCCTGGCCCCAGGGCAGTGAGATCAGCTCGACCTTGACGCCCGGGTTGGCGGTTTCGAATTCAGCGATCTGTTTCTTCAGGAATTCCGTGCGCGGCGGACTGGTGATGACCTCGACCATCTTGATCGTGGTGTCCGCCATTGCCGTACTTGCGGAAATCGCCAGGCCGGCGACGGCTGCAAGCAGTGTCTTCAACGTTCCCATGTCTTCCACTCCCATTTCTGTTCGACAGGTTATTTTTTTGCTTTTTCAAGGGCCTGTGTGATGTCGCTCCACAAATCCTCGACATTCTCCAACCCGACATTGAGCCGGATGGTTCTCGGGCTGACGCCGAAGCGCGCCATGGAATTCAACCCTGGGGTCTGCTCCAGTGAAGCCTTTGCCGGCACGACCAGACTTTCATGGCCGCCCCAGGAGACGCCGATGCGAAAATAGCTGAGCGCGTCGGTGAAAACGGGGATGTCGATCTCTTCCGTCACTTCGAAAGAGAACAAGCCGGCGTAACCGGCGAGCGTCGCCTTGCCGGGATGGTTCGAATAGACGGGATGATTGACCCGCTCGACCATGCCGTGTGCCTTGAGCCGCTCGGCAATGGTGAGCCCGGTTTTCATGTGATGCGGCAGACGCAGCGGCAACGTGCGCAGGCCACGTAGCAGCAGCCACGCCTCGAAAGGCGAAAGCTTGCCACCAAGATAGGAATAGGTCTGTTCGTTGATGCGGCGGATGTTCTCAGCCGAACCCGCGACCACGCCGGCAACAGTGTCGCTGTGGCCGCCGAGATATTTCGATGCCGAGTGCAGCACGAGATCGACGCCATGGGCGATCGGCTTCTGAAAGATCGGTGTCGCCCAGGAGTTGTCGATCGTGGTGACGATTCCATGCGCTTTCGCCAGCCGGGTCAGGTGTGCCAGATCCTGCAACTCGAACATCATCGACGTCGGGCTTTCAAGATAGAGCAGCTTGGCGCCGGGCAGGGCGGCTGCCACGGCTTCCGGGTCGGAACCGTCGACATAGTCGACTGTGATGTTGAGACGCGGAAACAGCCTTTCGAACAGCCGGTAGGCGTCACCGTAGCAGTTGCGCACCGCAACGACACGGTCACCCGCGCCGACAAAGGCCAGGACAGTGGCGCTGATGGCAGCCATGCCCGACGAGAAGCCGCGCGCGGCCTCTGCGCCTTCGAGTGCAGCCACTCGTTTTTCGAACTCCATGACGGTTGGATTGTCGCCACGCGAATAGATCGGCTGGCGCCGTTTGCCGGCAAAGGTGTCGGCCATCTCGGCGTAGCTGGCAAAAGTGAACAGCGACGTCTGGTAGATCGGCGGCACCACGGCGCCGCCAGCGAACGGATCATCATGGGCAAGCAGCGTTGCTGCCTCTGCAACAGGATCGATGTCGAGGTTCGGTCGAAGGTCGTTCATGCTTGTCGTGCCTGCTTGCGTGCCGCTTCGCCGCGCCGCAGATCGGCTTCGACGGTGGCGATCAGTTTCAACGCTTCGGCTCGTGCGCCTTCGGCGTCACGGGCGGCAATGCGCTCGTAGATGGTGCGATGGTAGGGGAAGGACGCGTGGCCGAAATCGCGCACGCCAAGCGGGTGTTCCCAGAAACGGTGGAACATTTCATGCATGGCAGCGATCAATTGCTCGAATAACGGGTTGCCGGATGCGCGATAGATCGCCTGGTGGAACTCCCAGTCTTCTTCAGATGACATGCCGGCGCGGCTGTGGAAGGCCTCTTCCATGATTTCGAGCTTGCGGCGGATAAGCTCAAGTTCGTGCGGGCCGGTGCGCATGGCGCACAGGGCGACGGCCTCGGCCTCCAGCGCACGGCGGACTTCCAGCGTCTGCATGAGGCTGGCGAAATCGTTACCGCCCGCAAGTGTCAGCGGCATATGCAGCATATGCGGGGAAACGGCGGCTTTCAGGAAGGTGCCACTGCCTTGCAGACGCTCGACGAGGCCTAGCCCCTCCCAACGCGTCAATGCCTCGCGCACCGTATTGCGGCTGACCTTCAGCCGCTCTGCCAGAATGCGCTCCGTCGGCAGTTTGTCGCCGGGTTGCAGCGTTTCCTGCTGAACGAAACCCACCAATGCCTCGAGCACCGCGTCGTCGCGCGCTGTCGTCTGAATCGGCGGGAGGCGAACCTGGCTCATTCGACATCCAATTGGATCAATGGTCCAACCAATTACATGGTGAAAAAAAGGAGTCAATCGCGGATGGAGGCTTGAACTGCGGCTTGGGAAAACCGATGCGGCTCGCAAGGCCAATAGCCGCGCTGCATCAATCGCCGCCACAGCCTCCGCAACTGCTGCCGCATCCTCCTCCACCGCAGCCCCCGCTGTTGTCCTGTTTCTTTTTTCGAAGTCCCTTGTCGGGGCTGAAATATTCCATCGCCATGATCGCAACGGCGATGGCTGCGAAGATCATGGCGGCGGACGACTGGCCGCCCTCGCTGACCACAACCAATGCCAGGGCAAGGAGTAGAAGCAGGCCAGCGAGAATATGAGCGACTTCGATACCCAGGATCGTTGAAGATGCATCGCCCCTTTGCATCGCTGCGCCGAAGCGGACCGCGGCGCTTGGCCAAAGATCGGCTGGCGGTTCGGCGCCGAATTCCTCGGCATAGCGCTGCCTGGTTCGCTGGTAGGCGTGCAGGAATTGGGCGTCCTCGGTGGCGCCGCCTTCCGTGGGACTGTGATGGATCTCCCTGCCGAGCGTTCCAGCACAGAACTCATCCCAATATCCTCGTGTGTAGACGAGATGCAGATGCCAGACCTCATCGACCTCCTGCGAGGGCGTAAGCATCTCGTCTGAGACGCAGATCAGGCCGAGAAGGGCAGGCTGATGGCGGGTTGATCGAGATTGTAGGCCTGTATGCGATTCCAGAGTTCAGGATCGCTTGGCTTCTGCATAAATGCTCCCGTGGGTGTTCAGCGACGGGATTATTATAGCAGATCAGCAGTCGTGGCCGGGCCAGCTGTCAAGTGGGCCGGTGTGTCGGCATCCAAAGGAATGGAGAGAGAATGGTCGGAGTGGCAGGATTCGAACCTGCGACCCCCTGATCCCAAATCAGGTGCGCTACCAGGCTGCGCTACACTCCGAGGCCGCGTGTTGCCTAGTGGGTCGCACGCCGCAAAGCAAGCCCTAAAACCATTGGTCTTGCGGATAATTCCATTGCGCAGTAAGCACCGGGGACGAAACGGCGCGCAGCCGAGCAACGAGGTTCCCATGTCCGCACGCATCTTCAGCCCAGCCAAGACCGCCATGCAGTCGGGCAAGGCCAGAACCGGCAACTGGGTGCTGGAGTTCGATCCGGAACAGCCGCGCAAGATCGACCCACTTATGGGCTACACCACCTCCGGCGACATGAAGAGCCAGATCAGGCTTTCCTTCGAAACACGCGAAGAGGCGGTCGCTTATGCCGAAAAGCAAGGCTTGGCGTTTCGCGTCGAGGAGCCGAAGGAAACCAAGCGGCGGCAGATTTCCTATTCGGACAATTTCCGCTATGACCGCCGCACGCCTTGGACACACTGACCGCCGAATTATGGCAAACGCCGTCGACTGCCCGCTTTGAATTCGCTACCCCGATTCGGGTCAGCCAGCGGTCCCGTAGCTCAGCTGGATAGAGCACCGGCCTTCTAAGCCGATGGTCACAGGTTCGAATCCTGTCGGGATCGCCAATAATTTCAATAATTTACCTATAGAATCCAAATCGCGAGAGCGACCTGGTTACTGGGCCGTTATGCGATCTGTTCATTTGGGCGTTCTGTCCCATGCGCAAAATGACCGCATCAGAGCTCTGCTGATCATTGCCTGAGAGCCGGTCACTACGCGTACAGGGCTGCCGAAGTAGATTTCAGAACGCAAGGAAGACGAGGTAGTAAATCGTAGGGAAAGGGTAGCCGGTGACTTCTTCGGAGCAAGCGAAGGGAAAAGCCGTAACCAGAAACGGAGCCGAATTCGAAGCTCTGAAGCGAGGATTGAGCAATGCCCCGCAGGAAGACAAAATGGCAAATCCTGGAAGGTCAACCCGGCCAGTTCGAGCGCGCAGCTTCAATTTCCGGACCGCGCTACGGGACACGATGATGAGCGTCCGGCCATTCAGCGACGACTATATAGCCCTCGCTGCGCCGAGCGACAGGACGAGCAATGAGCAACGCTATCGAGATAACCGTCCGCCAAAGTCGCTATGCAATACGAGAGCCCGCCGCCGACGATCTTCGGCGGGCTCCCGTCACACCGCAGTTACTGCGGGGCTACGGTCGCTGAAGGCGTTCCGTTTGCCGTGATGTTCAGGTTGTTGTTGTTTGTCTGATACGAAAGCAACTGGGCACCACCGCTGGCGTTGATGCCCGTATCGTTGCCAACGATGACGTTATTGCCGATAAGGATCGTCGATTGTGCACCATTCGACTGGACGCCGATTGATCCGTTGTTGCTGATCACATTGTTGCTCAGCATGATGTTGACCAATGTCGTCGATGTCACGCCGGCTACGCCCTGGAAGAGGTTGCCGGAGATCGTGCTGCGGGCGACGTCGACACGCCTTGCTCCCGTGCCTGTGGTGCCGTCGACACGCAAGCCCTGCGAGTTGTTCAGCAACTGTACGCCATCGAGAGTGACCTTCGCGGTAGCAGCGCCTGAAGGGCGGATGATGACGCCACTGCCGCCACTCACCGAGCCATTGGAGGTTATTGCCGAGTTATTGATGAAAAGCTTGGCGTTGGCGCTGGGGGCGAAATTGACACCCGTCCCCGACGCGCTGGTGAAACCAAAGATTTTGGTTTCGTCGATTTGCAAGGAGGCTCCGTTGAGAAAATTCACGCCGTTGAGACCGGGCGTTGAGCCTGCACCCTCGATAGACAGCCCGCGCAAGATCACATCGATGCCGGCTCCATTGACGTTGATGCCATTCGTAGCCGATGCCAGCACGCCAGCGAGAACGTGACGGCAGTCGATGGTGATCGACTTGGTGATCGTGACAGTGCCGAATCCGCCGGGATCTATGCAATTGATAATCCCGCCGTCTGCCGTCTTGGAAATGGCACCGGCAAAGGTTTTGCAGGGTGCCGTGCGACTGCAAGGATTGACGTCGTCGCCAACGCCAGAAACCCAGGTGCGCGTTGCTTGAGCCTGCGCGCCTGAAACGAAGAAAAGCGAAGCAACTGCCAGTGCGAACACTGACAGCCAAAGCTGTAGAGTTTTCATGGTATCCCCCAGTGTGAAAGTAATCAAAACTTCCGCATTTGCCCGCATCCGGCCGCTGAATACACCAATTCAGGGGATTCGGGCAACGGAGGCTTTGTTCTGAAAATAAAACATCCGTCGCCACGTCGCGACAGGGGTGGCGATGGTGACCTTCTCGCCGGGGGGCTACCAGTCAAAACATCACGGTTGGGATAAACTCTTAGATGATTGGACCCATCAAGTATGAATGAGCCATATTGCTCAACTAAGCTGTTAGTCCACGGGTTAGAACAGGCTCCAGACTCATTCGCCAGCCTTGCACAGCCCGAAGCAGCTCGAGCGTCAGGAGCCAAGGGCCGTTTTGACGTTGCGTGGCAGGCGGCATTTCCCGTTTACAGAAGCGCCGGATTTCTCAATGAAATGCAGCCCAAAATCGTAATTCGAATTCCCGCATACCCGCAGAACTGCACGGTTGGCTGTGGGTCTTATAAGCCAATGGTCGCAGGTTCGAATCCTGTCGGGATCGTCAATAATTTCAGATAGTTACGTGTCGTTTCCTGGTGTGGTTCCCAGGATTTACGGCCACTTCTTCCCCTTCAGCCCCTTGGGCTTCATGCCGTCTGCGGTTTCCATGAACTGAGCGACGGTATCGACCCACGCTGCTGTTTTCGGTGGGATCTCTGCTTCCTCCGTCAGCCACGCCTCGACCAGCGACACGTCACACCCCAAGGCTTGTGCGAGGGTTTCTGGCGACCAGCGGACTATGGACAAGCATTCTTCAAGCCGTTCGGGTGTCATGAGAGGTAACCTTCCTGTTTCACTTATCCCTGCCTCAACTCGAGGCCGCCTGCAGCTCCTTGGGCAAGGGCTGGCTTGAGCACCGCAGGTGCATGTCACGCGCAATCTGCTTGCGCTGCTTGTCCTGGTGCTCCTTTATGGCCAGTGCAAGTCCGAGCCCATAGGGGCCAAGCAAAAGGCCGGGTGCGAGTTTGCGGGTTTCCTTTTCTTTGGCCTCAAAGGCCAACGCTGTCGCTCGTACCTGTTGGCATTGCTTCGATCGCCATTTTGGGTCTTTGGTCGACAACGTGGCTGCGTAATTGGTCGGCGACGTCGCGCAGCCGGCGATCATTGCCGCCAGAAGGACTACCGCCACGGCCGATATGCGATTGATTGCCATGCAATTTCCCTCTGTTTCGTCGAGCAGTCTCTGATGCGCTGGCCGCAGGGATTGCCGCATCATGCCGAATGCCGCCCGTAGCGACGACAGTTACCCTAAGCGGGTTTCTGAATCGCTCACAAGCATTCATGAGGTTTTTGCCTGGTTCTGAGTCTTGGCGAGGCATTCGCCTGCTGTGGGCGGCTTGCTAAGCGCTGAGCCGGAGGAAGCCGATTTGACAACGGCTTCGCATAAAGGGGAACAAGCAGGGCGCATTCGCCCTGCCAAGTGCTTTCATGCGGCGTCCGTGGAGCGCTTCTTCTTGTCCAGCCGCTTCTTCTCCAATTCCCGCTTCCTCACGATCTCACTCAGGATCTGGTGGGCGGCTTCCGCCTCGCGCTTGCTGAGCCCGGCCAGAACCTGATTTGCAAACACCACAGGTTCATCGGTCTCATTGTCCCAGACCGACCAGAGATCGGTTGGCTCGAGCACCAGCTCAAAACGTTCCTTCACAATCGCCTCCGTTTTCCCCACGCCCTGGCATGGCGAGAGTGGTGCGCGATTCTGTTCAATGAAACGTGAGTAAAATCAGTAGGATAAGATTAGAATTTTAGCAAATGACCAAGTCTGTGCCCGAATTGACCGAGCAATGTCGATCAATGGCTAAAGATCAGTGAAACAAACGCGCCTGGATGACGCTCAAGCCGACCGGCAAGATCGAGCTCCAGAAGGATCATGACGACCTGGCCGGGATGGAGGCCCGTGTGTCGGATGATTTCGTCAATATTTACAGGTGCTTGGCCAAGTGTTTCGATGGCCCTCGCGCGCTCGTTGTCGGTGGGTGGCGGTGTCACTGACAGATCTGTTGGTTCTTCCACAGGACTGGAAGGGGGAAACCGTGGGCCGCTCAACGGTGCCAGAGCATTAAGTATGTCTGCGGTTTCGGTGACGAGAGTGGCGCCATCCTTAATGAGAGCATTCGTGCCGCGGGCGCGCGGATCGAGCGGGGAGCCGGGAACGGCGAAGACCAACCGTCCCATTTCGGCGGCGAGGCGTGCGCTGATCAATGATCCCGAGCGTTCGGCGGCTTCCACCACGATCAGTCCGAATGCTGCGCCGGCGACCAGCCGGTTTCGGCGCGGAAAATCCTGGGCACGGGGCTGCCAACCGAACGGCATTTCGGAAATCACGGCGCCACGCTCAACGATCTCGTCGATCAATCCGGCATTCTCAGGTGGATAGGGGTGGTCGAGCCCGCCTGCGAGCACGGCGACCGTACCGGTGGAAAGACTGCTTTGATGAGCGGCGGTGTCGATGCCGCGCGCAAGGCCCGAGACGATTGCGTAGCCTTCGCGACCAAGTTCGGCTGCGAGCATACGCGCCATCTTGATGCCGGCGAGCGATGCGTTGCGCGCGCCGACAATGGCGACTGCCGGCAGCGCGAATGCTGCACCGGTACCTTTCATGGCAAGCACTGGTGGTGGATGGTCCATGCGCTTGAACAGCGGCGGATAGTCCGCTTCGCCAATGCAGACAAAGCGCGCGCCCGCGCGCCTCGCAGCTTGCATCTCCGCTTCGATCTCGGCGATCGCCGGAATCCTGACGGTACGGCTGGCTCCGCCGGAAAGCGTCAATTCGGGCAGGAGTTCAAGTGCCGCCTCAGCCGAACCGAAACGGTTGATCAGCGCACGGAAGGAAGCAGGGCCAACATTCGGCGTGCGAATAAGGCGCAGCCAATTCAGCCGTTGCCGGTCGCTGAGGCGCGGCCCGGCAACGGGCTTGCTCATCCTTTGGCCCCGATCCGGCCTTCGGTTCCAGCTCTCAGCCGCTCGATGTTGGCCCGGTGCTTGTAGAAGATCAGTACGCTCATCAACGCAAACGCGAGGGCATATTGAGCGTGGCCGAAGAAAAACAGTGCGACCGGAACCACGATGCACGCAACGAGTGCGGCCAAGGAGGAATAACGGAATAACACCGCCATCGCGAGCCAGACGGCGGCGAAGATCAAAGCCACCTGCCAGGCCAGGCCGATCAACACGCCCAGATAGGTGGCGACGCCCTTGCCACCTTTGAAACCGAGCCAAACCGGGAAAATGTGTCCGATGAAAGCGCCGGCACCTGCAAGCGCACCGGCTTCCGTGCCGTAGCGCGCGAAGATCAGCGCGGGAACCGTGCCCTTCAGCGCGTCAAGGATCAAGGTAGCCGCGGCGAGGCCTTTGTTACCGGTCCGCAGAACGTTGGTGGCGCCGATGTTGCCGGAACCGATGCTGCGCACGTCGCCGAGGCCGGCGGCACGGGTCAAAAGCAGGCCGAAGGGTATCGAGCCGCAAAGATAACCAATGATTGGCGCAATAATGGAAATCAGCGACATTGCTCCCCCGTTGCTTTGCGTCGCTTGCAGACGCTAGAGCGTTTCCGTTTTGTCACGGAATCGCGGAAACACTCCAGCCTTTTGTAAATACACAGTTCCGAGCGCAGAACTGCTGCGCGCTTCTGCTGCCATTACTCTAGGCGGAAAATACTGTGCGGCCCGCGACCAATGTATGCAAGACCTTGCCCTGCAGACGCGCGCCCTCGAAGCAGGTGTTTTTTGAGCGTGAGCGGATCCCGGCCTCGTTGACAATCCAGGGTTCATCGAGGTCGACGACAGCGAGATCCGCTGTTGCGCCGGGCTTCAACGTGCCACCAGGCAAACCGAACAGTCGGGCCGGCGCCGTCGAAAGCACTTCCACCAGTCGCAGGAGCGACAAGTCTTCGTTGTGGTAGAGTCGCAGCGCGACTGCGAGCAGCGTCTCCAATCCGACGGCGCCCGCTGCCGCGTCCGCAAAGGGAAGGCGTTTGGTGTCGACGTCCTGCGGGTCATGCGAGGAAACGGCTATGTCGACCGTGCCGTTCTTCAACGCCTCGATCATGGCCAGACGATCTTCTTCGAGGCGCAGCGGCGGTGCCAGGCGGAAGAAGGTACGGTATTGGCCGACGTCGTTTTCGTTGAGCGCCAGATTGTGGATGGCCACGCCGGCGGTCACATTGGCACCGTCTGTCTTGGCGCGGGCAATCGCTGCGGCGGAGATCGCCGTCGAGATCTTGGCGGCGTGATAGTTGCCTCGGGTCAGCCGGGCGAGCGCGAGATCGCGCTCCAGCGGGATCAGCTCAGCTTCGCGTGGAATGCCGGAGAGGCCGAGCCAACTGGCATACAACCCTTCGTTCATGACGCCGGCCGAAGCAAGGTCGGCATCCTGCGTTTCATGTGCGATCACCGCACCGAAGTCGCGGGCATAGGTCAGCGCACGCCGCATCACCAAAGCGTTGGCGATGGTGTGCCGGCCGTCGGTTAAGGCGACCGCACCAGCCTCGCGCAGCAGGCCGAATTCGGTCATCTCACGGCCGTGCAGGCCCTTGGTGATGGCTGCAGCGGGAAAGACGTTGACGCTTGCGGTGTCGCGGGCGGTGCGCAACACGAATTCGACCAACGCCACCGTGTCGATCGTCGGATCGGTATCGGGCATCATCACAAGCGAGGTGACGCCACCCGCGGCAGCGGCCTGACTTGCCGAGTGGATGGTCTCGCGGTGTTCGCCGCCGGGCTCGCCAATGAAAACGCGGGAGTCGATCAAACCGGGGATGATCGCCTTGCCCGAGCAATCGACAACCGTGGCGCCCTCAGGGGTGCCCTGGTTGAGCGCTTCTGCACCAGCGGCGGCGACGGTCCTGCCGTCGACGATGACGGTGCCGATCTCGTCGATGCCGCGCGACGGATCGATGATGCGGGCACGCTTGAAAACCGTCGTGGTCATGCGCCGCGCCCCTCCTGGTTGCGACGCGGGTCGAGCAGGGCTTCCATCACCGCCATGCGCACGGCGACACCCATCTCGACCTGTTCCTGGATGACGCTCTGCGGCCCGTCGGCCACTTCGGAGGCAATCTCGACACCACGATTCATCGGTCCGGGATGCATGACGAGCGCATCGTCCTTCGCGGCTTTCAGTTTCTCGGCATCGAGACCGTAGTAGCGGAAATACTCGCGTACTGAAGGCACAAACGCACCTTCCATGCGCTCGCGCTGCAGACGCAGCATCATGACGACATCAGCATCCTTCAGGCCTTCGGCCATGGAGCGGGTTACGATGACCCCCATGCGTTCGATACCCGAGGGCAGCAGCGTCGAGGGCGCGACAACCCGCACCTGGGCGCCGAGCGCATTGAGCAGGATGATGTTGGAGCGCGCGACGCGCGAATGCAGGATGTCGCCGCAGATCGCGACGATCAGTTTCGACAGCGGTCCCTTGGCGCGACGGATGGTCAGTGCGTCGAGCAGCGCCTGGGTGGGATGCTCGTGCGTGCCGTCGCCGGCGTTAACCACGGAGCAGCCGACTTTCTGCGCCAGCAACGCCGCAGCTCCCGCCGACTGATGTCGGATGATGAGGATGTCAGGGCGCATCGCGTTCAGCGTGATCGCGGTGTCGATCAGCGTTTCGCCCTTTTTCACCGACGAGGAGGCTACCGACATGTTCATGACGTCGGCGCCGAGTCTTTTGCCGGCAAGTTCGAACGACGATTGCGTACGTGTCGACGCTTCGTAGAACAGGTTGATCTGTGTGCGTCCGCGCAGTGTAGAGGTCTTCTTCTCGGACTGGCGCGAGATCGCCACCGCGCGGTCGGCCCGGTCGAGGAGTATCTCTATGTCAGGGGGAGAAAGGTCGCCTATGCCCAGAAGATGGCGGTGCGGAAACAGCGGAAGGGACGAAGCGTCGGTCATCTCAAGGCGCTGCTATAGGGCCGCCGCGAGCCACCCGCAAGCACCTCGATCGGAAAGCGCGGCTTTCCACCGGTATTTTCGTCGCCTCGACGCAACAGCTTCGTTATAAACCCGGCAGCGGTTCCGGATTCGAGCAGGCAAGCGGAGCGGATGTGAAAGGGAAAGCGTGGCCGACGACGTGATCAATCAGCCGCCGCCGCTTGCAGGCGGCAATGCCTGGCGAGGCGATCCGCTGCTGATCCAGCTCGCCGAGCGATTCTCGGAGCCGGTGCGCAAAGATCTCGATCAACTTGGCCGTTTTGTGCTGACGCAGGAAGCGCAGGATCTGGCGCGGCTCGTCAACATCGAAACGCCCAAGCTGAGGACGCACGACCGGCAGGGCAGGCGGGTCGATCTGGTGGAATTCCACCCCGCCTATCATGCATTGATGCGTCGTTCGGTTGCGAATGGCCTGCATTCTTCCGTGTGGGAGAACGGCGAAGCCGAGATCGGCCGGCGACATCAAGTGCGCGCCGCGCGCTTTTTTCTGACAGCGGAACTGGAGACCGGCCATCTGTGTCCGATCACCATGACCAATGCCTCGCTGGCGGCACTGATGGCCAACCCGAAGATATTCCGGGAGTGGGCACCCCGTGTAACAACGCGCAAATACGACCAGGCGCAGAAGCCACCCGTCGAAAAGACCGGGCTGACGCTCGGCATGGGCATGACCGAAAAGCAGGGCGGCACTGACGTGCGCGCCAATGTCACCAAGGCAGAGCGTGCTGGTTCCAGTGGTTTCTACCGGCTGTCCGGGCACAAATGGTTCATGTCGGCGCCGATGTCGGACGCCTTTCTGGTGCTGGCACAGGCGTCGGAAGGGCTATCGTGTTTCCTGGTGCCGCGCATTCTCGGCGACGGCTCAGGCAACGGCTTCCGCTTCCAGCGACTGAAAGAGAAACTTGGCAACCGCTCCAACGCTTCGTCCGAAGTCGAGTTCGAGAACGCCATCGGCGAGATGGTCGGCGAACCGGGCCAAGGCGTCAAAACCATCATGGACATGGTCACGCTGACCCGGCTGGATTGTGCAGTCGCTTCCGCCGCGATCATGCGAGCCGGTCTGGCGGAAGCCGTTCATCATACGCGCCACCGCAAGGTATTCGGCGCCAACCTGATCGATCAGGCGCTGATGCAACGCGTCCTGGCCGATATGGCGCTCGACGTCGCCGCGGCCACTGCGCTGTCGTTTCGCCTGGCACGCTCCTTCGACGAGGCTGCAGCGGATCGGGGCGAGGCGGCCTTCGCCAGGGCCATGACACCGGTGGTGAAGTATTGGGTGTGCAAGATCGCTCCCTCCTTGCTCTATGAGGCGATGGAGTGCCTGGGCGGCAACGGATATGTCGAGGAAGCGCCGCTGGCGCGCTACTATCGGGAAGCTCCCGTCAATGCCATCTGGGAAGGCTCCGGCAATGTGATGGCGCTGGACGTGCTGCGCGTGCTCGGGCGGGCGCCTTCGCTGTTCGAAGACGTGCTGGCCGGTATCGACCGCGATCTCGGCGCCAATGGACACGGAACGATCAGTGTCCTGAAGGCGGCCATGCAGGTGGCGTCGACCGACGAAGGCTCGGCCCGGCTGTTGACGGAGCAGCTGGCTCTGGCAGCTGCGGCTGCGGAACTGAAGCGGCTGGGGGCAGGGCGTATCGCCGATGCCTTCATCGAAACGCGGCTGGCCGGTCAGTGGCGCAACACTTATGGCATGCTCGATTCACGCCATGATGCGCGCATGATCCTCGATACGCTGTATCCGGCTACAAGCTAGGATTTCCTGCCGGACTGAAAAACACCTCGGCGCGAGATGGGCGCGGTGGGGGCGCTTTCCGTCGTTGAGCTGTAGGGGAGGTTGGTTCTCCACAGCTATGTTGCCGCCACTTGGCTGTTAACCCTAACAAATGGTTTCCGTTGCGATGGCGAGCGGCAAGCCCCACTGTCTTTCTTCAATCATAGGAAGACCATGCGCTACTCGCTGCAACTGCTCGAAAGCCAGGAAAGGACCGGACATTGGACGGTCCCCGCTGAGCAGCGCGTGGACCTTTGGTGCCTTGCAGCAGGGGCGGCCTGATGCGCGCCTTGTTGTTGCTGTGGATCGCGCCGCTCGGTTTGTTCTGGGGCTGGTACTTCCTGTCGCTCAACGACATGAATTTTGGCTATGTCATGCTGAGCCGCCAGCTGCACGATCTGGTTTTCCAGCTTTACGGCGAGATGCTGGGCATCGATCCGGCGTCGATCCCTGGTCTGATCGCCAGGGCCTGCTTCTTTGATTCCTTCCTGGTTGCCGGCATTGTCGCTTTTCGCCGTCGCCGCCAGATCTCGACGTGGTGGCGTCAGCGTCAATCCGGTCGCGTTCCGCTCAGCCGGATCGACCGAGTGTCCTCAGGCGGTCCAAGGCTCCCTGCAGAATAAAGGCGGCAGCGGCTGAATCGATGCGT
Source organism: Mesorhizobium sp. EU05-FHT14A09 (assembly GCF_058790995.1). NCBI lineage: Bacteria > Pseudomonadati > Pseudomonadota > Alphaproteobacteria > Hyphomicrobiales > Phyllobacteriaceae > Mesorhizobium > Mesorhizobium sp. EU05-FHT14A09. Next base: position 206,901 of record NZ_JBYTDF010000002.1, on the reverse strand, counting down.
GTTTCGCGTTTGCGGCGCGAGACGTCCATTTCGAGCAGCGCTCGTTCCGCGGCCACAGTAGACAGGCGTTCATCCCACAGCACAAAAGGCAGGGCGCTCAGTGGCGCCATGTTGCGAATGAAGGCGCGGGATTTCTGCGCACGCGGCCCCTCGGAGCCGTCCATGTTGACGGGCAAGCCGATGACGATCGCGACGGCATTTTCCTTGCCGAGCAGCCCGAGTAGGGCGGCTGCGTCGATCGTGAATTTCTTGCGCATAATCACGGGACGGGGATGCGCAAAAGAAAGGCCGAGGTCCGAAACCGCAACGCCGATGGTCTTGTCGCCAAGGTCGATACCGGCAAGCGTGCCGCCTGCTGTCAACAGTTGAGGCAGGGCGTCGATTGCGATAATTGCCACGTGCTTTCCTTTGACTTGATCCGTCGCCGTTCTATCTTCCTGCTTTCATAAAATCGAGGAGAGGCTGATGAAACTCACCTGGTACGGGCACGCGGCATTTCGTGTCGAAGCCGCCGGCGCAACCATCCTGATCGATCCTTTCCTGGTGGGCAATCCGTCATGGGGCGGTGGCTGGGAAGGTGTGGCTGACGGCGTCACCCACGTGCTGCTGACGCACGGTCATGATGATCATATCGGCAGCTCGGTCGACATCCTGAAGAAGAGCGGTGCCACGCTGGTCGCCAACTTTGAGATCTGCATGCATCTGGTCGGCAAAGGCGTGTCGGGTGACCGGATCAATCCTGGCAATATCGGTGGCACCGTCGATTGCGGCGGCTTCACCACGACCTTCGTACAAGCGCTGCACTCCTCCTCCGCGTCAGGCGAAGGCGGCAGCAACACCTATCTGGGCAATCCGGGTGGGCTGGTGCTGCATTTTCCGGAAGACAAGACGCTCTATCACATGGGTGATACCGACATTTTCTCCGATATGGCACTGATCAACGAATTGCATGAGCCGAAGATCGGCCTGGTGCCGATCGGCGATCGCTTCACCATGGGCGGTGCCGTAGCCGCGCTCGCGTGCCGTCGCTTCTTCGCGTTCGATACCGTGATACCATGCCACTTCGGAAGCTTCCCGATCATTGACCAGTCGGCGGACAAGTTCGTCGATGGTATGGAAGGCTCCGGAACCAAGGTGGCTTTGCCTCGGGTTGGCGAGACTATTTCCCTCTAGGCAAAGCGAAACATAGTTCCGCGCCGTTCACGGTTGCGCGCGGCGCGGCGCGCGGCTATAGCCGCCTGAACCTTTCCGACACGCTCGCCGAGGCGCCCATGTCCGTCGACATCCAGACCGTAAAGCGCGTTGCGCGCCTCGCCCGCATTGCCGTGAGCGAGGAGGACGCCGCGCGCATGACCGGTGAACTCAACACCATTCTCGGCTTCGTCGAGCAGTTGAATGAAGTTGACGTCTCCGGCGTCGAGCCAATGACGTCGGTGACGCCAATGGCGATGAGAAAGCGCGTGGATGTCGTGACGGATGGCAACAAAGCCGCAGACATCGTCGCCAATGCGCCAGCCACGGAGGAAAACTTCTTCCTGGTGCCGAAGGTGGTGGAATAAAGCCCTGACTGTGGCGGTAACGATCGAAGATTCCGTTTCCGGCTGTCCGCGATTTTACGAAAAGAAGCTTGCCTGATGAGCGACCTGACCAGACTGACCATTGCCGAAGCACGCGCGAAGCTGCAGGCCAAGGAGATTTCCGCGACGGAGATCACCGATGCGTATCTCGCGGCGATCGATCAGGCCAACCCGTTGCTCAATGCCTATGTAACGGTCACGCATGACAAGGCGCGAGAGATGGCAAAGGTCTCTGACGCCAGGCTTGCCAAGGGTGAGGGCAAGGCGCTCGAAGGCATCCCGCTCGGCATCAAGGATCTGTTCGCCACGGAAGGCGTGCATACGCAAGCCTGCAGCCATGTGCTGGACGGGTTCAAGCCGCGTTATGAATCGACCGTGACGAGCAATCTGTGGGACGATGGTGCCGTCATGCTCGGCAAGCTCAACATGGACGAGTTCGCGATGGGCTCTTCCAACGAGACGTCCTATTATGGCCCGGTGATCAATCCCTGGCGCCGTTCGCGCGTGCAGACCACCGTCAAGCCGACGTTCCATGACGGCAGCGCCGGCTTCGTCCAACCCGGCGGTGTCGAGGAAAACCGCACCTACGACAATATGCAGCTGGTTCCAGGCGGTTCTTCCGGTGGTTCTGCTGCTGCGGTTTCCGCATTCCTGTGCGCCGGTGCCACCGCGACCGATACGGGCGGTTCAATCCGCCAGCCTGCCGCCTTTACCGGTACGGTTGGTATCAAGCCGACTTATGGCCGCGTGTCGCGCTGGGGCGTTGTTGCCTTCGCCTCGTCGCTCGATCAAGCCGGGCCGATTGCCCGTGATGTGCGCGATGCCGCCATTCTGTTGAAATCCATGGCCTCGGTCGACGCCAAGGATACGACCTCCGTCGATCGCCCGGTACCGGACTATGAGGCTGCGCTCGGCCGTCCGATCAAGGGCATGAAGGTGGGCATTCCGCGGGAATATCGTGTCGACGGCATGCCCGAAGAGATCGAGGCGTTGTGGCAGCAGGGCATCGCCTGGCTGAAGGATGCCGGCGCCGAGATCGTCGACATTTCGCTGCCGCATACCAAATACGCGCTGCCGGCCTATTACATTGTCGCGCCAGCCGAGGCTTCCTCAAACCTTGCCCGTTATGACGGCGTACGCTACGGCCTGCGCGTGCCGGGCAAGGATATTATCGACATGTACGAGAAGACCCGCGCCGCCGGTTTCGGTCGTGAGGTCAAGCGCCGTATCATGATCGGCACCTATGTGCTTTCGGCCGGTTATTACGATGCATATTACCTGCAGGCCCAGAAGGTGCGGACGCTCATCAAGAAGGACTTCGAGGATGTGTTCGCCGCGGGCGTGGATGTCATCCTGACGCCGGCGACACCATCGGCTGCTTTCGGCGTTGCCGACCAGGACATGGCCGCCGATCCGGTCAAGATGTACCTCAACGATGTCTTCACGGTGACGGTGAACATGGCCGGCCTGCCGGGAATTTCCGTGCCGGCGGGGCTCGATTCGCACGGCCTGCCGCTCGGGTTGCAGCTCATTGGCCGGCCATTCGATGAAGAGACGCTGTTCCAGACCGCACACATCATCGAGAAGGCAGCCGGTCGGTTCGAAGCCAATCAATGGTGGTGAGCGGTCGGTCTTTTCGATCTTCGGCCTGATTCCGGAGACGGAACAGTCGTCGTTCCGCAGTTTCGCCTGAATCCCAAGAGACCACTGACATAGGCAGGGGCGAATCCTCCGCCTATCGAGGGAGGACTGGGGTTCGGCCTTCGGACACGACTGGGGCCGTCTGATGTTCTTCTTTCTTTCCAAAGTATTCTGGTTTTTTGCTCAACCACTCAACCTGGCGATCCTGCTGCTGCTCGCCGGTCTCGTTGCCGGTTTCTTCGGTAGCCGCAGACTGCTCAAGACTGGTATCTTCCTGGCGACACTCATCCTCGTCCTGTCGGCATGGACATCGTTCGGTGCGATGATCATGACCCCGCTGGAAGAGCGTTATCAGCGTCCAGCCGCGCCGCAGAATGTCGACGGCATCGTCGTTCTCGGGGGCGGCATGGAAGGCGCGATCAATCTGGCCCGTGGTGGCTATGAACTCAGTACGGCGGGCGACCGTTTTGTCGAGACTGCGATCCTGGCCAGGCGTTATCCGGGCGCCAGGGTGGTGGTTTCGGGCGGTGCCGGCGAATTGATCCTCGAAGGTGAGGGCGATGCCGTCACCGCGAAGCGATTGCTGACGGCGCTTGGCGTGGCGCCGGAACGGTTGCTGCTGGAGAGCGAATCCCGCAACACCTATGAAAATGCCGTCTTCACGCGCAGGCTGGTGACACCGAAAGCGGGCGAAACCTGGCTCCTGGTGACATCAGCCTTCCACATGCCGCGTTCCAAGGCGTTGTTCGACAAGGCTGGTTTCCAAACCGTGCCATGGCCGGTCGATTACCGTACGTCGGGCCGCGAAGGCGTAGGCCTGTTCACGGATAACCCGATCGATTCCCTGCAGACGACCACCATGGCGCTCAAGGAATGGATCGGATTGTTCGTCTATTGGGCTACCGGCAAGATCGACCGTTTGTACCCTGGGCCGGCCTAGAGCGGTTTCGGGGCGCTTAGAACTGCGGCGCGGGCGTTTGAGAAGAACTGGCGCCGCACCAAAACAGCCAGAAGGACCAGGGTGGTGGCGGCGAACACGCCGGCGTTTGCAAACCAGCCGAGATAGGCAAGAGAAAAGAAGATGCCGCGCAGGCCGGCATTGAAGTGTTTGCCGGCGAGGATGTTCATTCTGGCCGCGCGCATGACTGCAGCTTCTGTCTCATGCGGTGCGACGATCCCTTCCTGGGTTGTCGGCACCGCGCCGATGAGGATCGAGCAATAGTTGAAGAGCCTGTACGACCAGCCGAATTTGAAAAACGCATAGGCGAGTAAAGCAATCAAGCCGACAATCTTGGCTTCGAACACGCCGTGCGGCGGTGTGCCGACATAAGGAAGTGTCGACACCACCGCCAGCACATGGTCCGAGGCGCCGAGCAACGCAAAACAGCCGCCAATCGCGAAAATCGAGCTGGACGCAAAAAAGGCGGTGCCTTGTTGCAGCCCGATCATGATCGAGGTGTCGATCATGCGCAGCTCGCGTTTGGCCATGGTGCGCATCCAAGCTTCGCGTTGCGCGTTCATGGCCGTGGTCAGCGAAATGCGGCGGAAGACTTTTCCGTCGGCGGCGAGGGCGAAAAACACCCAGACGCTGAGGAAAAGACCAAGCGCCAGAAAGTCGTTCAGCGAAAATAGAAAAGAATCGCTCATAGACACTATCTAATACATACAACGCGACGGAATGCCTTATCCTGCCACGCTTGCATGCCGATGTCGCTTGCAGTGAAACGGGTGTCGGGCGGTGCCTAGCGCTCCCGAAGCGAATAGCGGAATGATCGATCAGAGTGCGCCGCCCATTCGGGAGCGCCCGAGGAGCTTGGAAGCGTGTTTCTTTCGGTTTTCGACCTGTTCAAGATTGGTATCGGTCCTTCGAGTTCGCATACGATGGGGCCAATGACCGCGGCCGCGCGCTTTCTCGAGGAACTCGAAGGCAATGACTGGCCGCGTCCCGCCGGCGTAAGGGTGGAGCGGGTTGGCGCCAGCCTGCATGGGTCGCTCGCCTATACGGGCATTGGACATGGCACGGACCGTGCCGTGATCCTTGGACTGGCTGGCCAGGTGCCACAGACCGTCGACCCCGACAAGGCGGAGGCCATCATCGCGGCGGTAACTGCGGAGAAACGCGTTTCGCCACCTGGACGCTCATCCTACCACTTCGATCCGGCCAAGGATCTCGTGCTCGACAAGAAAACCCCTCTGACCGGCCATGCGAACGGCATGGCCTTCTACGCCTATGACGGGGCTGATCGACTGCTTTTGAAGCGTATCTACTATTCGATCGGCGGCGGTTTCGTCGTTTCGGACGAAGAATTGCAGCGCATGAAGTCGAAGGGCTCCGTCACAACGGAAGGCAAGAAAGTGCCTTATCCGTTCAAGAATGCCGTCGAAATGCTGAAGATGGCCGAGAAGAGCGGGCTGTCGATTGCCGAGATGAAGCGAGTCAACGAAGAAACGCACATGTCACGCGAGGACCTCGACGTCGGGCTCGATGCGGTATGGAGTGCGATGCTCGGCTGTATCGAGCGCGGCCTGACCCAGGAAGGTATCATGCCGGGCGGGCTGAAAGTACGCCGGCGTGCCCGGCAGCTGCACGACAAGCTGCAGGAACAGTGGCAGCAGAACCGGCCGAATCCGCTGCTCGCCAATGACTGGCTGTCGATCTACGCCATGGCGGTGAACGAGGAGAATGCTGCTGGCGGCCGCGTTGTCACGGCGCCGACCAACGGCGCAGCCGGCACACTCCCGGCTGTCCTGCGCTATTGGCTGCACTTTCATCCCGAGGCCGACCAGGCGTCGATCCGCGACTTCCTGCTTACCGCTGCTGCGGTTGGGGGGATCATCAAGTCGAACGCATCGATCTCCGGAGCCGAGGTCGGCTGCCAGGGCGAAGTCGGCTCCGCTTCCGCAATGGCCGCAGCCGGGCTCTGCGCCGTCATGGGCGGAACGCCGGAGCAAGTGGAAAATGCTGCCGAGATCGCGCTGGAACATCACCTTGGCATGACCTGCGATCCGATAGCCGGGCTTGTCCAAGTGCCGTGCATCGAACGCAACGCCTTGGGAGCAGTGAAGGCGGTGACAGCTGCCTCGCTCGCCATCAAAGGTGACGGCAAGCATTTCGTGCCGCTGGACGCAGCCATAGAGACAATGCGCCAGACCGGACTCGACATGAACGAAAAGTACAAGGAAACCAGCCTTGGCGGCCTCGCCGTCAACGTGGTGGAGTGCTAGACCGACCGTGTCTGGCATTGTGGAGAAGTCGCCGAAGCCGTTGACCGGCGCTGCCGGAAGACTAATTTCCAGCCATGGTTCTTAATCTCATCAAACTGTGCGTCGGCTGCGAAAGCGTCGAGGACCTTGAGGAATGGATCGCCGATCGGCTCGATGACAAGCGCCGAGCCGGCGAGCCGGTGGAGCAGTACCACACCACCCGCATGGTACCGACCCGTGGCCCTGAAATCGTCGAAGGCGGTTCGCTCTACTGGGTGATCAAAGGCAGCGTGCAGTGCCGGCAGCTGATCACCGAAATCAGGCCCTTCACCGACAAGGAAGGCATCGGCCGCTGTCACCTGGTACTCGATCCGGGCGTGGTCCGCACGGAATGGCAGCCACGGCGCGCCTTTCAGGGGTGGCGCTATCTGAAGCCTTCAGATGCGCCAGCCGATCTCGGCCAGGGCAGGGTCGGCTGGGCGGAAATGCCGTCAAAGCTGAGGCAGGAACTGGCGGAGCTCGGCCTGCTCTGAACGTGTTGAAGGCAGAGAGGCCCGTTTCGGGCCCATGATCTGCCGGCCTGTTGGTGTCTTGGGAAGATCGCGGTAGACTCTGCCGAACCAGGATGGTCGGCCATGGGTATTGTGATCGTCGTCGCTGCAATCGTGCTGGCTCTAGCGGGAGCCATATCGCTCTTCTTGCGTGCCGACCCCAGGGCGATCGCCGAGAATGCGCGCGTTGCCCTGCCAGTCGGCCTTGGCACTGCCGGCGTCGCGATCATGGCTGCCGGACGCGCTGGGTTCGGCCTCCTGGCGCTGGCCGCGGCCGGTTCACTCTATATGCTGTTTCGCAGGGAGCGTCCGGTGGCAACGCTGATCACGCGCCATTCCCTGGTTCGTACCGCTGCTCTCGAGATGGAACTCGACCACGATACCGGCCGGATGGAAGGACTGGTCCTGGCAGGGCGCAGCGAAGGCAAGATGCTAGCAGCAATGAGCCTGACGGATCTGAGGCTGCTCCACCAGGAACTGGCTGTCGATCCCGACAGCCGGCAGTTGCTAGAGACGTATCTTGACGGCCGTTTTCCCGCTTGGCGCCTCAACGCGCAGGCGGATGGTGGCGAGAGGTTGGGTGTTGCGCCAGGTCCGGGCGCCATGACTAAGGAGGAGGCCTACAAGATCCTTGGTCTTGAAACGGGCGCCGCCGCGACGGATGTCCGCAAGGCGCACCGCCGCCTGATGCAACGCTTGCACCCCGATGTCGGAAACGCGTCGTTCCTGGCGGCGCGGATCAACGAAGCCAAGGACGTCCTGCTCTCCAATCACCACTGATCTCCTTCGATAAGATACGTTTCCGGGAGAAATCCGTTCACTGCTGCACGGCGAAGCAGGAGATGCTCTTCCGCTTCAGCGCGTTGCAGGCTTTCCACGCCGCTTCCTTGGTCTCGAACCCGAAGCGGGCGCGGTAGTAGGTGGTGCCATCCTTGTCGAACGCGACAGTGTAGCCGGAAGCCTTGGCCAAGACGCGGCCGGCCTGTTTGGCGACCTTGTCGAGCTGTGCCTTGGCATCGGCTTCGCGTGGTGCCGAAGCGATCTGCACGGCCCAGTTGCCCGAAGCTGTGGAATTCGCGGTGGTGGAGGCGGTCATCAGGCGGTCGATCGGTGTTTCTTCGACCGGAGCATAAGCCTGAACGACCGGAAGCTCGGCAGGGATCGTCGCTTCGGCAAGCGAAGCCGTGACAACAGGGGCCGCCGCAGCAATCACCTTCTTGTTCTTGCGCAAAGGCTTCACCGGGGTCGGTTCGACCACCGCATCCTCGGCCGTAATCTCATCGGCGACGGCCTCATCCGCCGAGGCAACGACGGTTTCAGGCTTTTCGTCCGGGGTCGGTGCATTCTTTTTCGGCAGGAAGACATTGGCGATCGCGGCCACTGCCGTATCCCCGGAAGCACGCGCTACCAGAGGGCCAGAACCGCGGGTGGAGGTCTGCGGCATGTAGGTCTGAATCAGCGAAGCCATCTGCTTGTCGCGAGAGCCTCCCGAGGAGCCGCCCATCACCACAGCCACAAGCTTGCGATTGCCGTCAGCGACCGAAGAAACCAGGTTGAAGCCCGATGCGCGGGTGTATCCGGTCTTGATGCCGTCGACGCCCTTGATGCGGCCGAGCAGCCGGTTGTGGCCGTTGATCTGGCGCTTGCCATAGGCGAACGAGCGCGTGGAGAAATAGCCATAGTACTGCGGATAGTGCTCACGCAGCGCCATGCCGAGAACGGCCATGTCATGCGCGGTGGTGAACTGGCCAGGATCCGGCAGGCCGTTGGCGTTGCGGAATACCGTTCCCTTCATGCCCAGGGCGCGCGCCTTGGAGGTCATCATGCGTGCGAAATTCGTTTCGGAACCACCGATCATTTCCGCGAGCGCGGTGGACGAGTCATTGGCCGATTTGGTTACCATCGACAGGATCGCGGTTTCGACCGTAACGGCGCCACCCTTGCGTACGCCAAGCTTCGTCGGCGGTTCGGCGGCGGCCTTGGCCGAAAAGACAACCGGGGTGTTCTTGCTGATCTTGCCGGCGGCGAGCGCCTCGAAGGTCAGATAGAGTGTCATCATCTTGGTCAGCGACGCCGGATAACGACGCGCATTCGCGTCCTTGGAATAGAGCGTCTTGCCCGTCTTGGCGTCGATAACGATCGCGGAAGACGGCGCGGCAAACGCCGAGGCCACATTCGCAACGGCGAATGTCAGCGCGAGCGATGCGACCACGGAGGTTTTGAGGAGAGAAGAAACTGACTTGGACACGATGCCTGTTAACGCCTGACGCACTGCTGCTTCCTTTGAATTTTGCTTGCACCCCGGGGAGTCGGCAAAGGTCCGGCCCCGCATTTGGCCAACCTACTTTAACGCTCGTTACCAATCCGTTTATGGTAACCACCTCGTTCACCATTTCGGCGGCAGTTGAGGCGAGCTTTATTCGAATCTTAGGGGCTGGCGGTGCATCCGCGCGGGAATTGACTTTTTGTGCATCGCAGCATACATCTTATGCATCGCACAAATTAGCCGATCCGCACGAAAGGAATGCCCAATGAGCCAGACCTACGAGGATTTCAGCAAATACGGCAAGGAATTCGCAGACACCGGCGTCAAGAGCTTCGCGTCGCTCTCGAAGGGTGTGCAGGCGATCGCCGCCGAGGCAACCGAATACACCAAGAAGAGCTTTGAAAATGGCGCTGCCCATTTCGAAAAGCTTCTCTCGGTCAAATCTATCGAGAGCGCTGTCGAGCTCCAGACCGACTATGCCAAGCAGGCTTACGAGGCTTTCGTAGCGGAGGCCACCAAGATCAGCGAATTGTATGCCGACCTTGCCAAGGATGCCTACAAGCCTTTCGAATCGCTGACTGCCAAGGCGAAGTAAGCTTCATTTTCTGCCAGTTTGCGGGTTTCCGACCCGTCCAACGAGCCCGGTTGCGCTTGCGCAGCCGGGTTTTTTCACATCCGCCAGCGCGACATCTTCACGTTTGCTAAAAACGACGCTGAATGAGGACCTAGCCATATTGTCAGCTAACCAGAAGGGCTTAAAATCCTGCATCGACACCCTACATGTCGGGTTCTGATGGGGATTCGATCCAGAAGGCAGGAATACGTGACCACCGGTAAGACTGCAACGAATGTGGCGCGAATGCAGAACGGCAGCGACGGTAGCGGTACCGGGCGTGGAACAGCCGTCATCACGCGCACGAAAACCAAGACCAAGAAACCCAGCCTCTACCGGGTTCTGATCCTCAACGACGACTACACCCCGATGGAATTCGTGGTTCATGTCCTGGAGCGTTTTTTCCAGAAGGACCGCGAAGCCGCTACGCGCATCATGCTGCATGTTCACAATCACGGCGTGGGCGAGTGCGGGGTCTATACATACGAAGTGGCCGAGACCAAGGTGTCTCAGGTCATGGATTTCGCCCGACAGAACCAACATCCGCTGCAATGCGTGATGGAGAAGAAGTGAGGTAACATGCCGGCTTTCTCCCAGGGCCTGGAAAAGGCGCTTCATCAGGCGCTGACCTTCGCCAACGAACGTCACCACGAATATGCGACGCTCGAACATCTTCTGCTGGCCCTGATCGACGACAATGAGGCGGCCGCGGTTATGCGCGCCTGCAACGTCGATCTGGACGAGTTGAAGCAGACCGTCCTGACCTATATCGACACCGAACTCGACAATCTCGTCACCGGTTACGACGAAGATTCCAAGCCGACGGCGGGTTTCCAGCGCGTTATCCAGCGCGCCGTGATTCATGTGCAGTCGTCCGGCCGCGAGGAAGTCTCCGGTGCCAACGTGCTCGTTGCCATCTTTGCCGAGCGCGAGAGCCACGCTGCCTACTTCCTGCAGGAACAGCAGATGACCCGCTACGACGCGGTCAACTACATTTCGCACGGGATCGCCAAACGCCCGGGGTCGTCGGAAAGCCGGGCGCCGCGCGGCGCCGAGGACGAACAGAGCGGCAGCACTGGCGCCGAGCAGCAGGAAGAGGGTGGCAAGAAGAAGCAGCAGGACGCGCTGACGGCTTACTGCGTCAACCTCAACAACAAGGCAAGAGCCGGCCGCATCGATCCGCTGATCGGTCGTTCGCCCGAAATCAACCGCACCATCCAGGTGCTGTGCCGCCGCTCCAAGAACAACCCGCTCTATGTCGGTGACCCCGGTGTGGGCAAGACCGCGATCGCCGAAGGCCTCGCCAAACGGATTGTCGAGGGCGATGTACCCGAAGTGTTGTCCGATGCCACCATCTTCGCGCTCGACATGGGCACGCTGCTGGCCGGAACACGCTATCGCGGCGACTTCGAGGAGCGCCTGAAGCAGGTCGTGAAGGAACTCGAAGACTATCCGGGCGCCATCTTGTTCATCGACGAGATCCACACTGTGATCGGCGCTGGTGCCACTTCGGGGGGAGCCATGGATGCTTCGAACCTGCTCAAGCCGGCGTTGTCGTCTGGAGCTATTCGCTGCATCGGCTCAACGACTTACAAGGAGTTTCGTCAGTTCTTCGAGAAGGACCGGGCGCTCGTTCGGCGCTTCCAGAAGATCGATGTGAATGAACCGACCGTCGAGGATGCCATCGAGATCATGAAGGGCCTGAAGCCCTATTTCGAGGAATTCCACAAGGTCAAGTACACGGCCGATGCGATCAAGGCTTCGGTGGAACTTTCGGCTCGTTACATCAACGACCGCAAGCTGCCGGACAAGGCGATCGACGTGATCGACGAGACCGGTGCCTCGCAGATGCTTCTGCCCGAAGGCAAGCGCAAGAAGACGATCGGCATCAAGGAAATCGAGGCGACGATCGCGACCATGGCGCGCATCCCGCCGAAGACGGTTTCCGCCGACGACGAGAAGGTTCTCGCCGGTCTCGATGTCGAACTGAAGCGTGTCGTCTATGGCCAGGATACGGCGATCTCCGCGCTCACCTCGGCAATCAAGCTGGCGCGCGCCGGCCTGCGCGAACCGGAGAAGCCGATTGGCTCCTACCTGTTCTCAGGCCCGACCGGTGTCGGCAAGACCGAAGTGGCCAAGCAGCTTGCTGCCTCGCTCGGCGTCGAGTTGCTGCGCTTCGACATGTCGGAATACATGGAGCGCCATACGGTTTCGCGGCTGATCGGCGCGCCCCCCGGCTATGTCGGCTTCGACCAGGGCGGTCTGCTGACTGACGGCGTCGACCAGCATCCGCATTGCGTGCTCCTGCTCGATGAAGTCGAGAAGGCGCATCCTGATCTGTTCAACATCCTGTTGCAGGTGATGGATCACGGCAAGCTGACCGACCACAACGGCAAGCAGATCGATTTCCGCAACGTGATCCTGATCATGACCACGAATGCGGGCGCGGCGGATGCGCAGCGGGCGGCAATCGGCTTCGGCTCGACCAAGCGCGAAGGAGACGATGTCGAGGCGATCAACCGTCTGTTCACGCCGGAATTCCGCAACCGTCTTGATGCCATCATCCCGTTCGGCTCGCTGCCGGTTCCGGTGGTGCACCAGGTCGTGCAGAAGTTCGTCATGCAACTGGAAGCGCAGCTTTCGGAGCGTGGCGTCACTTTCGACCTGTCGGCCGATGCGATCGCGTGGCTGGCCGACAAGGGCTACGACGAGCGCATGGGCGCGCGCCCGCTGGGTCGTGTCATCCAGGAGCACATCAAGAAGCCGCTCGCTGATGAAGTTCTGTTCGGCAAGCTGAAGCACGGTGGCACTGTGCGTGTGAGCGTCGAGAAGAAAGAAACCGGCGAATCCGGTCTCAAGCTGGAGACGCTGGCCGACGAGGCACCCGTGAAGCCTAAGAAGGAACCGGAAGAGGACGCGCCGAAGCCGCGCAAGGCGACGGCCAAGAAGGCGGTTGCCAAGAAGGCTGTCGCTTCCAAGTCCGAACCCAAGGGAAAGGACGGCGGCAAACGTAGCCTGGTACCGCAGTTGCCGCGCAAAGGCTGAGCCACAGGCCGGAAACAGTAGACAAAAAGCCCCGGTACCGGGGCTTTTTTTATGCGTATCGAGAACGGCCGTTGACCGGAGTTCGAACAGACAGCCGCTTCGCGGCGGCTCGCCCGCGAGCAATTGGTCCATCAGTTATTCGTTCGAGGGTTTGCGCAGTCGAAAATGCAGAAAAATGGGCGCTACCCGCGTATCGGCCACGATCGGCTCCGCTGCTGCTGTTTCTTCGCTCGCCATGGGTTCGCCCAACGCTTCGATGACGAAGCCAGGCTGAACGATCATGGCGATCCACTGGCTGAGCGTGTGATGGAAGCGGGGGACGTGGAAAGGCTGAGCCCTGGCCCGTTCTTCGGCTGGCGCGGCTGAAAAGTGCCAGCTTTCGACCGCGCCGTCAGTTGCCTCGAAATAGCGACCGACCTCCACGGCGCGGACCTCGCCGCTGTCGCTGCGAATGTTGCGGCGATAGGGCGGCACGAAGCAGGGGTGAAGGATCGAGAACTGGAAGAAGCCACCTGGCTTCAGCACCCTGTATGTTTCAGCAAGTGCGATCTCCGGTCCGGCGATGTCCATCATCGACATGAAGGCCGTGGCGAAGTCGAACGTTGCTTCCGCGAAAGGCAAGGCCGTTGCGCTGGCGTGCCGGTAGACGATGCCGAGCGGTTCGGAACTTTCGGCTTCCCTGGCGTGGCGGATAAAAGTCGGCGCAATGTCGATCGCCTGCATGCACGCCCCCAATCGTGCGAGCTGGCGCGTGTTTTCGCCTTCGCCGCAGCCAATGTCTATGCCGGTCAGATCGCGAACCTGAGGCAGGAAGGCGAGAAAAGCGGGCGTATTCAGCGCGTCGCGATAGACGTCGTAGCCGGTACGCACATGCCGGGTCCATGTCTCGGCATTGGCTTCCCAATATCGCGCGACTTCTTGTTCATCCATCGTCGTATCTCCAGCCAAAAAGGCCGTCTGCTTACAGGGTTTCCTGGATCAATGGAAAGATGGAAAGTGCCTTTTGGTGTGGTCGTATCATGCGGCAGCTCATGCTATTGCCGCAGACATGTCGATCCCGCCTTCCGACACGACGGTGTCACGTTCGATATGGTTTTTGCGTGGCGTTCGCGCCGCCTTTTCCCTTCCTGGCCTGATCCTTGTCAGTTCTTTCGTGGGTTTCGCTGCATTGGCGAAAGACGCTGGAGTCACAATGGCGCAGGCTGCTTTCATGACCGGCAGCGTCTGGGCATTGCCTTCGATGGTCGTCTTGGTGGGCGCCATTGTCTCGGGTGCGGCGCTGCCAGCGGCGTTGCTGGCTGTGACGTTGTCCGCCATACGCCTGATGCCGATGGTCATGGCGCTCGTGCCTGAAATGCGCACCGCAAGAACACGGCAATGGGTGCTTTACCTGCTTGCGCATTTCGTGGCCGTGACGTCCTGGGTGTTGGCCATGGAGCGGCTGAGGCACATCCCGCGCGATATGCGCACGACCTTCTATGCTGGGCTCGGCGGCACGCTGGTGACCGCGAACATCATCGTCGTTGCTGCCGTCTATGCCGTGGCGGATGCGCTGCCTTCCACCGTATCGGCGGCGCTGCTGATGCTGACCCCGATGTACTTCCTGACGTCCTTGTGGGGATCTGCCCGCGAACGGGTGGGGCACGTGGCGATGGTTTTGGGACTTATTCTCGGCCCCGTCTTTCATGTGCTGTTGCCGCAGTTCGACTTGTTGGCGGCTGGACTGGTTGGCGGCGCGGCGGCCTATGGCTGGCACCTGTGGCGGCGTAAGGCGCGCGCGACATGAGTTATTTTTCCAACGACGGCTGGTGGTGGCCTTATCTCTTCATTCTCGTTGCCGGTTTTGCGGCCACCGACGTCTGGCGTTTCCTTGGCGTTTATCTCGGTGGCAAGCTTTCCGAAGATTCCGATATTTTGGTGCTGGTTCGCACCATGGCGACGGCGCTTGTCGCCGCCGTCATCGGCAATCTCGTCGTCTTTCCAGGCGGCGCGCTTGCGCACACTTCGCTTGCGTTGAGGATAGCTGCGGCAGTCGTTGGGTTCGCCGCCTATCTGCTGTCTGGCAAACGCATGGTCGTCGGCATAGCCGTCGCCGAGCTTCTGCTGGTGGTTGGACTTCTTCTTGGGTTTTGATTCCGCGTCAGCCAGCCAGGGCAGCCTTGATTTTCTCGGCATTCGCGGCCAGCACTTCCGGCTTTTCCATTTCGCCACTGTGCGGTTTTAGCGGTACACCGTCGAAGCGCGGAATGACGTGCACGTGCAGGTGGTAGACCGTCTGGCCCGAGGCCGGTTCATTGAACTGCATGATGGTGACGCCGTCGGCAGCAAAAGCCTTTTTCACTGCCTGTGCCACTTTCTGGGTGACGGCGAAGAGGGGGGCAAGCGTCGTCGGGTCGGCATCGAGCAGATTGCGCGACGGTGCACGCGGAACGACCAGAGTATGCCCCTTGCCTTGCGGCATGACGTCCATGAAGGCGACCACGGCATCATCCTCATAGACGCGGTGCGAAGGAATCTCACCGCGCAGCAGCCTGGCGAAGATGTTGGTATCGTCATAGCTCATGGTGTGCCTCTCGTGCTGGCTGGCGGGCTAGGGTACTCATCGTGCAGGTTGCACGAAATCTGACGCCGGAAAAGCATGTTGCGAAACTATCTCTATCTTGTCGTCGCGATCCTGTTCGAGGTTGTTGCCACCACTGCATTGAAGGAAACGCAGGGCTTCACGAAGCTTTGGCCATCGCTTGTCTCCGTGACTGGCTATGCGCTGGCATTCTATTTTCTGTCGCTGCCGCTACGCACCATGCCGATCGGGATCGTCTATGCTTTGTGGTGTGCCGCGGGTATCGCCTTGATCACCGCGATCGGCTGGATCTGGTTTCGGCAAGCGCTCGACATGCCGGCGCTGATTGGCATGGGACTGATCGTGGCAGGCGTGGTGGTGATCAACGTCTTCTCCAAGACCGTCGTGCATTAGCGCATTCACACGCTTCAGCCGACCACCGGTTCGCCTTTGCGGAAGGGCGTGTGTTCGTCCAGGTAGTCGCTCATCTCCGCCACTTCGCGGCGTTCGCGCACGAGATAGTCGGCGACCGCGCGTCGCAGGCCGGGATGCGCGATGTAGTGTGCCGAATGCACCGTAACCGGTCGATAGCCGCGCGCCAGCTTATGCTCACCTTGCGCGCCAGCTTCGACCACTTTCAGCTTGTTCTCGATCGCGAAGTCGATGGCCTGGTGGTAGCAGACCTCGAAATGCAGGAACGGGTGGTCTTCGATGCAGCCCCAGTTGCGCCCATACAGCGTGTTCGAGCCAATGAAGTTGATGGCTCCGGCGATGTAGCGGCCGTTGCGTTTGGCCATGACGAGCAGAATGTCGTCGGCCATGCGTTCGCCGATCAGCGAGAAGAAACGGCGATTGAGGTAGGGGCGACCCCATTTGCGACCGCCCGTGTCCATGTAGAAGGTGAAAAAGTCGTCCCAGGCCCGCTCCGTGATCGCCTTGCCTGTCAGCCGCTCGATGGTGATGCCGTGGCCGAGCGCTTCACGGCGTTCCCTTTTCAAGGCTTTGCGCTTGCGCGACGCAAGCGTGGCAAGGAAATCGTCATAGCAGTCGTAGGCTTCGTTGAAGAAATGAAACTGCTGGTCTGTTCGATGCAGGAAACCAGCCGCCTCGAGGGGGGCTACGTCTTCTTCACCGGCGAAGGTGACATGTGACGACGAGACGCCGAGCCGTTCGGTGACGAGTTTCAGTCCCGCAGCCAGGGCGCTTCTCACGGTGTTCGCATCTTCGCCATCTGAGACGAGCAGGCGAGGGCCGGTGGCGGGCGTGAACGGCACGGAACATTGCAGCTTCGGATAATAGCTGCCGCCGGCGCGTTCGAAGGCGTCCGCCCAGCCATGATCGAACACATATTCACCCTGGCTGTGCGATTTCACATAGCAGGGTACGGCACCGAGCAATCGGCCGTCAGCCGCCTCCAACCTGAGATGATGGCTTTGCCACCCGGTGTTTGAAACAGCGCAGCCGGATTCCTCCAGTGCGTTTAGAAAATCAAATGAAATGAATGGATTGTATTCGGTTTTCGATGTTCTTGTCGTGCCGGCAAAGCCATCCCACTCCTCACGCGTGAAGGCATTGATACTGGCGGCTATGCGCACGGCATAGCCTGCCTCATCGGGTTCCTTCACGTCGTCGCTCTGGTCCATGGCGTGTTATCTATGGTCCATCGGAGCGTGTACAAGATGGTCAGGCGACCTGCACGTGATCGGGCTCGAATCCTTCGAATGTCATCTGATCGGCATATTTGAAGGTGAGGTCGATTGCGGGTTGATCGCGGATGGTCCAGGTGATGACCGGCATGCCGAGCTTTACCCTTACGAAGGAAACAAAGCGGTTGGGTAGGTCGCCTGCGGCATAGGAGGTGAAGGCGATGCCATGCGCCAGCATGGAAAAATGCGCCTCGATCTCGTGGTCGGCGGTGCCATAGGCGGTCAAGCCGCCGGGGATGCCTGGCGCCTCCGTCTCGAACTCACGGATCAGCCAATGGTCGAAGGACATGATGGCGACCTGGCCTTCATAGCGCTTGAGCAGGCGCCCCACGGCCTTGACCAGCCCGGCATCGTGGCCCGGCGTGCCCTTGATCTCGACGACGAGCGGCACGCGTCCGTCAACGAGATCAAGCAGTTCGCGTAACGTCGGCGGGTGGTCGTCGGTGCCGCCGACGCGCAGCTGAGCCATCTCGGCAGCCGTGCGTTGCCAGACGAAGCCGTCGGTGCCGGTCAGGCGGCGCAGATCGTCATCATGGATGACGATCGGCACTCCGTCGGCGGACAGATGCACGTCGCACTCGATGGCATAACCACGCTCGATTGCGGCGGAGAAGGCGGAAAGTGTATTCTCCCAACGCTTGTCGTTGAGGTCGTGAAAGCCACGATGCGCGATCGGCCGGGCCGTCAACCAGGAGATATCGGTCATGGCAGGCTGGCCTATTCGACTTCCAGAATCGCTTCGATCTCAACGGGGGCGTTGAGCGGCAGCGACGCGCTGCCGACGGCCGAACGAGCGTGCTTGCCCCTTTCCCCGAGGGCGGTCGCCAACAGATCGGAGGCGCCATTGGCGACGAGATGTTGCTCGGTAAAGTCAGGCGTTGAGGCGACGAATACGGTGATCTTGACGATGCGGCGAATCTTTCCAAGATCGCCAAGCGCCGCCTTGGCCTGAGCCAGGATGTTCACCGCGCAGTACTTCGCGGCTTCCTGGCCGGCGGCAACATCGACGTCGCGGCCAAGCAGGCCAGTCGCAGTGAGTTTACCGTCCTTCAGAGGCAGTTGGCCGGAAGTCAGCAGGAGATTGCCGCTGCGGGCGAACGGCACGTAATTGGCGACGGGCACAGCGGGCACCGGCAAGGTGATGCCGAGATCGCTTAGCCGCTTTTCGATTGTTTCGCCCATGGTAATTCCTTATTGCTTGAAGGTGTCGGGTTGGTTGGGTCGAAACTGCATTGTTTGACACGCTTCCGCCATGACTTTTTGTGATGTGGATCATCTTTTGCGGCTCAACTGTCAGCCGCGCCGACCGGAGCTGCCCATGCGCGTGACGCGCCTTCTCGCCAGTGCCTGCATTGTGTTCGCCGCTCTGCCCGCTGTCCCTTCATTTGCCGCCCCCCTGCTGCAGCCGCATCGTGCCGTCTATGACCTCGCACTGGACAAGGCTTCCGATCGATCAGGCATCACCGGCCTGTCGGGGCGTATGGTCTATGAGTTCAACGGCTCGCCTTGCGAGGGTTATACGGTCAAGTTCCGGTTCGTGACCCAGATCGCGACCAACGACAACAACACGCGCCTTACCGACCAGCAGACCACGACTTTCGAGGATGCGCAGGGCAAGACCTTCTCCTTCGTAACGAAGTCCTTCGTCGATCAGTCGATGGACAAGGAAGTGAAGGGAACGGCCACCAAGGAACCCAAGGATCTCAAGGTTGTCCTGGACAAGCCCGACAGGAAGACTCTGGAGCTGACCTCGACCCAGTTCCCGACCCAGCACCTGGTGGAGTTGATCGGCAAGGCGGAGAAGGGTGAGACCTTCTATGAGACCAGCCTGTATGACGGCTCCGATACGGCCGACAAGGTCATGACGACGACAGTGGTGGTTGGCAAGCCTGCAGCAGCGACGAAGGACGATCCTGAAATTTCCGCGCTCGCCAAATTCAGCAAGGATAAATACTGGCCGGTCGACATCGCCTATTTCGACCAGACCGACAAGGCGGATGGCGAAGAGCTGCCCTCCTACCGCATCTCCTTCAAGCTGCACGAGAATGGGCTCACGCGGGATCTCACCATGGACTACGGTGATTTCTCGATGACCGGCAAGCTGGTCAATCTGTCCCTGTTCGACACGCCGCAGAAACCCTGCAAGCAGTAGCGTCGCTGCCGGCCCCATGGCAGTCTATGTCGATGCGGCGATCTGGAAATGGGCTGGCCATCGCTGGTGCCATCTGCTTGCCGATGACGTCGATGAGCTGCATGGGTTCGCAGCCCAGCTGGGTGTGAAGCGTTCCTCCTACCAGGGGCCGCCGAAGACATCGGCGCCGCATTACGATATTACCGGGTTCGAGCGAGATCGCGCGGTGCGGCTTGGCGCTATCGAATGCAGTCGCGAAGAAATCGTCGCCGTGTTCCGGCGCGTTAGGATCAAGAACGGGAAGGTGAGGACATGACACTGGCGGCCTTTTTTGCCTACAGCACGGCAGTGGTCCTGGCGGCGATGACGCCGGGGCCAGCGATGTTCGCCGTGATTACCAACGGCGTATCGCGCGGCTTTGTGCGTGCCTTCACCGCAGGTCTCGGGGTGGCGGCTGGCGATGCCGTTCTGGTCACACTGGCGCTGTTGGGGCTGGTCACCCTGGTGCAGACGTTCGAATGGATCTTTCTGGTCCTGAAGTATGCCGGCGCGGTCTACCTGATCTATCTTGGCGTCAAGATGTGGCGATCCGCGGCCGCCAGGACTGAGGAGGGTGGCAAGGGTGAGGATCGATTCGCCCGCTCCTTCGTGCTTGGGGCGTCGATCGCACTCGGCAACCCCAAGGCCATCCTGTTCCATGCCTCGATCATGCCACTGATCCTCGATCTCAACGCCATGACCTTTGCCGATGGCCTCGTGGTCGTTGCGGTGGTGGTTTCGGCCAACATCCTGACGATGGGGTTCTACGCGGCCTTGTCGGGTCGTGCTTCGCGCTGGTTCCGTATGCCCTCGCGCATGCGGCTGATGAACCGTGTGGCGGGTGGGGCGATGATCGGGACGGGAGCTTTCATCGCGGCGCGATAGACAAGCCGATAGCCGGCAGGCTTGCTTTTGCGCTGCAACACGGTTATAGGCGCGACCATTCCACACACGGGCTTTGGTGTCTGTCCGGGAGAAATCCGGCTGAAACCTCCGGTGGCGGCTCAGGTAAACCCCGAAAAGCAAAGCGCTTTCGATCCGGTTTTCCAGAAACCGTCAAATGCCCGTGGAGGTCAACCGGAAAGGAAACTATACAATGGCTCTGCCAGATTTCAGCATGCGTCAGCTCCTTGAGGCTGGTGCTCACTTCGGCCACCAGACCCACCGCTGGAACCCGAAGATGGCGCCTTACATTTACGGCGCCCGTAACAACATCCACATTATCGACCTGTCGCAGACGGTTCCGCTGCTGCATCAGGCCCTCAAGCAGGTTTCGGACACCGTTGCCCGTGGCGGCCGCGTGCTGTTCGTCGGCACCAAGCGCCAGGCCTCCGACATCGTTGCTGATGCCGCACAGCGTTCGGCGCAGTACTACGTGAATTCGCGTTGGCTCGGCGGCATGCTGACCAACTGGAAGACGATCTCGAACTCGATCCAGCGTCTGCGCAAGCTTGACGACCTGCTGTCCGGTGGCGAAGCCCAGGGCTTCACCAAGAAGGAACGCCTGAACCTCGATCGTGAGCGCGAGAAGCTGAACAAGGCTCTCGGCGGCATCAAGGACATGGGCTCGACCCCGGATCTGATGTTTGTGATCGACACCAACAAGGAAGCGAACGCCATTCTCGAGGCCAAGCGCCTCGGCATTCCGGTGGTCGCCATCATCGATTCGAACTGCGACCCGGACAAGATCGATTTTCCGATCCCGGGCAACGACGACGCGGCCCGCGCCATCCAGCTGTACTGCGACCTGATCGCCAAGGCTGCCATCGACGGTATCGCTCGTCAGCAGGGCGCGCTGGGTGTCGACATCGGCGCGGCGGCTGAAGCTCCGGTCGAGCCGGTTCTCGGCGAGACCCCGGCAGGCGAAACCCCGGAAGCGTAAGGCATTTTGCAGCCAAGTGGCATCACTTGGCGTCGTACAAATGCGGTGAAAACAAAGTTTGGAGCGTTTCCGTGAAAAACGGAAACGCTCCAAACTCGAAGGCCGCATCAGGCCTTCATCAATTTCATATCTTGGCGCGCTAAGCGCCTGAACGCGGCGCATCATCGAAGAACCGATGGTGCGCCAGCCTATTGCGAAACAAAGAGGCGACAATGAGCATTTCAGCAGCACAGGTCAAAGAACTGCGCGACCTCACCGGCGCGGGCATGATGGACTGCAAGGCGGCCCTGGCCGAAACCAACGGCGACATGGAAGCAGCGGTTGACTGGCTGCGCGCCAAGGGTATTGCCAAGGCCGACAAGAAGGCTGGCCGCACTGCCGCCGAGGGCCTTATTGCCGTCGACGCCGGCCTGCGCGAAGCCGCGATCGTCGAAGTCAACTCCGAGACCGATTTCGTTGCCCGCAACGACGCCTTCCAGGAGATCGTGGCCAACGTCGCCAAGGTGGCGCTGGCCTATGGCAAGACCGAGGCCGTTGCCGTTGCCAAGTACCCGGGTTCCGACAAGAGCGTCACTGACACTATCAAGGACGCCGTCGGCACCATCGGCGAAAACCTCAGCTTCCGTCGTTCCGACAAGCTGACGGTCTCCGAAGGTGCGGTTGCGACCTACATCCACAATGCGGTTGCCGACAATCTCGGCAAGCTCGGCGTGCTGGTTGCTATCGAGACCGCTGGTGACGCACACAAGGCCAGCGCTTTCGCGCGCCAGGTCGCCATGCATGTCGCCGCCACCAACCCGCTGTCGCTCGATGTCGATGCGCTGGACCAGGCAGCCGTCGAACGCGAACGCGCGATCTTCTCCGAACAGGCCCGTGCTTCGGGCAAGCCGGAAAACGTTATCGAGAAGATGATCGAAGGCCGTCTGCGCAAGTTCTACGAAGAAGTCGTGCTGTTGAAGCAGGCCTTCGTGCTGAACCCCGACCTGACCGTCGAGCAGGCGCTGAAGGCAGCCGAGAAAGAAATCGGCGCCCCGGCCAAGATCACCGCCTATCTGCGCTTTGCGCTCGGTGAAGGCATCGAGAAGGAAGAGAGCGACTTCGCGGCCGAGGTCGCTGCGGCGGTCAAGAAGTAATCGCTCGAAGCTTCGTATCAGCTTTTTGATCGGCCGGGTGTCCGCAAGGATGCCCGGCCGATTTCTTGTGCGGTGTCGATGAAGGCGCGCAGCTTCGGCGCCATCGAGGCTCGGCGCGGAAAATACAGGAATAGCCCGGGTTCCTCGATCGAGGTTTCGGGCAGAATTTCGACCAATCTTCCGGCGGCAATGTCTGCCCGTAGAAGCGGTTCGAAGGCATAGGCCAGCCCGATATCGGCGAGGGCGAGGTCGCGCGCCGACATCGGGTCGCTGACGATCGTGGTGCCTCGTGTTGCCACGCTGACGTCCTTGCCATTGTCCAGCAGGTCCCAACGGTAGAGCGCGCCGGAGCGCAGCAGCCGGTAGCCAATGCAGTTGTGATCGGCGAGCTCGCTCAGGTGCTTCGGTTTACCGTTGCGGCCGATATAGGCAGGCGAAGCGACGATCGCCGTGCGGAAGGGCGGCGTCAGACGAACCGTGACCATATCCTGCGCGATCATTTCTCCCAGGCGCACGCCCGCGTCGAAGCCTTCTCCGACGATGTCGGTCAGTCTTTCGTCAGTGAAGATCTCGACCGCCACATCCGGATATCGCTCGGCCATTGCACCCAACACCGGCAGCAGTGCGAGTGTCAGCGCTACGCGTGAGGTGTTGAGCCTCAGCAGACCGCTGGCGCGGCCCTTCACGGCTCGGATGTGCTCCATGCGCTCGGCAATGTCCGCCAGCGCCGGCTCTGCCGTGGCGACCAGCGCCTGACCTGCTTCCGTCAAAGCAACGGATCGTGTCGTGCGCGCAAAAAGCGGCTGTCCGATCCGCTCCTCGACCAGGCGCACTGCGTGGCTGACCGCGGACGGGCTCATGCCGAGCTCCGCGGCCGCGGGAGCGAAGCCGCCGCGCTGCGCTACGGCGACGATGACAGGCAAATGGCTAAGCAGATCGCGGTCCATTCATGAATTATATCGCATAATAGGTACCAATAAAGCGACATTATCATTCGATCGTCACTCCTCCATGTTGAGCACGCCAGATCAAGCAGGAGCAGGCGATGTCGATGCAATTCGAAGGAAAGACGGCGATCGTGACCGGGAGCTCGCGGGGCATCGGCCGGGCGATTGCGGAACGCATCGCCGATGGCGGTGCAGCCGTGGTCATCAACTATCTCGAGAACGAAAGGCGCGCGCGAGAGGTCGTTGAGCGAATCGAGGCCCGGGGCGGTCGGGCAATCGCGGTTCAAGCCGACGTCTCGAAACTCTCCGATATTCGTGGCCTGTTCGACAAGGCCCAGTCGGCATTCGGCAAACCGGATATCGTCGTTGCCAATGCGGCAACGGCAATCATCAAGCCGCTCGTCGAAGCCACGGAGGATGACTACGACCGGGTTTTCGACACCAACGCCAAAGGTGTCTTCTTCATCCTGCAGGAGGCGACAAGACGGTTGCGCGATGGTGGGCGCATCGTTGTCGTCTCGACAGGCGGTACAAAGATGTTCTTTGGCCAGACCTCGCTCTATCTCGGCAGCAAGGGTGCGGTGGAACAGTTCGTGCGGGTGCTGTCGCGTGAACTGGGTCCGCGCAACATCACTGTGAACGCCATCTCGCCGGGTTTCACCGATACCGAGTTGCTACCGGATCGGGATCGTGCCGTTGCGGCTGGCCTTTCTGCCTTCGATCGCATCGGCACCCCGCAGGAGGTTGCCGAGGTCGCTGCATTTCTGGCGAGCGACGCGGCGCGCTGGGTGACCGGGCAGAATGTTGGCGCCGGTGGCGGCGTTTTCTGACCGCGTTTCTCCAACGATCAATCAAACCCTATTTGAAAAGAGGAATGACGATGAACGCTTTGACGCGTCTCGCACTTTGCTCGGCTGTCCTGGCTGCTGCCGACGTGAGTGGCAACGCCGCGCCGGCAGAATCCACGAGTACGGAACTGCAGAGGCTTATCGATGAGCGAGCCCTGGTTCGTCTCGTTGATCGGATCGACCGCGCAGTCGATGCACAGGACTGGAAACTGGCACGCGGTTTTTTCGCCGATCGTGTGCGGGTCGACTTCAGCTCGCTCGGCGGCCAGCCCGAAACGACAATCTCGGCTGATGATCTGATTGCGGGATGGGCCGGGAACCTGAAGGGCAGCAAGACCAGCCTGCACCTGCGCACCAATCACGACGTCGTCATCGGCGGCGACCGCGCCACGGTGAAATCGAACGGCTACGCGTGGAATCGCATGGAAGGCAATGGCGACCCGCTGTGGGAGGTGTGGGGCACCTACACGGCAGAGATGGTGCGCAGCCAGAGCGGTTGGGAGGTTGACGCTTTCGCTTTCCACAAGACGCATGAGCGCGGCAACGAATGGGTGAAGACCACGCCTGGGCAATGAACCAGATCATAGCAAGACAACATTCGGCCTCAGGAGCCTTCCATGACCACGACCTACTACACGCTCGGCAACAGCGGTCTCAAAGTGAGCCGATTGGCGCTCGGCACCATGACGTTCGGCACCGAATGGGGCTGGGGCTCTGACAAAAGTGCTGCGCGCGGACTGTTTGGGGCGTATGTCGAGGCTGGCGGCAATTTCTTCGACACGGCAGATGCCTACACCGGCGGCACATCCGAGACCTGGCTGGGGGAGTTCATAGCCGAGAGGGGATTGCGCGACAGGGCGGTGATCTCGACCAAGTTCAGCATGAACCTGGAAGGAGCAGACCCAAACACGGGTGGAAATGGTCGCAAGAACATTATGCGGGCACTCGAGGCCTCACTGAAGCGGCTCGGCACCGACTATATCGACCTCTACATCCTGCACTGCTGGGATCGTGTGACCCCGCCGGAAGAAGTGATGCGCACGCTGGATGATCTGGTGCGCGCAGGCAAGGTTCGCCACGTCGGCTTGTCCGACGTGCCGGCGTGGTATGCGAGTCGCGCGCAGGCGGTTGCCGAATTTCGCGGCTACGAGCCAATTTCGACGCTACAGCTCGAATATTCCCTGGTCGAGCGCAACATCGAGCACGAATTCGTGCCGTTCGGTACCCGGCACGGCGCGGGCATCATGGCGTGGAGTCCGCTGGGCAGCGGGCTGCTCAGCGGCAAGTATCGCGCCGGTGGCCCAAACGGTACGGGCGGCCGCCTTGAAACAGTGCGGGGCACGACAAACCCGGGTTTTCAGAAGTTCAATGAACGCAATTGGGCGATCATGACCGAACTGGAGAAGGTGGCTGCCGAGCTCGGAAAAAGCATGGCGCAGGTGGCGCTCAACTGGGTGACGACGCAACCCGGTGTCGCCTCCACCATCATCGGTGCGACCAAGATCGAGCAATTGCAGGACAATCTCGGCGCCCTGGATTTTGAAATCCCGGCCGAATTGCGGGCAAAGCTCGAACGCGTCAGCCGTTCCGCCACTCCATTTCCGTATTCCTTCTTCGGCTCGGAAATCCAGGGTGGCCTGACCGGCGGTGCTACGGTTGGCGCCAAGCCTGCAGGCTACCAGCCTGAGGTTCTGGTCGAGGGAATGTACGCCGGCGTCAATTGAGCGAAGCCTGCGGATTCATCAACAGGTCCAGTCCATTGCAGGAGGGCGCGGCGTGACATGGCCGCGCCCTTCGTGTATCGGGTGCAACACATCACCAACGGTACGGGACAGCGCCGGCCTTGCCCGGGACCAACCCGCGACACGACCCCAGGGGACCCAATGACAACCAAACCGCTCTACCGACGTGTCCTGTTGAAAGCGTCGGGCGAGGCGCTGATGGGCGAGCAGCATTTCGGCATCGATGTTTCGGTGGTTGACCGCATCGCCTCCGATATTGCCGAGGCGAGGGCGCTCGGAGTCGAGGTCGGCGTGGTCATCGGTGGCGGAAACATCTTCCGTGGCGTTGCCGTCGCCTCCAAGGGCGGCGATAGGGTGACCGGCGACCACATGGGAATGCTGGCAACGATCATCAATTCGCTGGCGTTGCGTACGTCGCTCAACAAGATCGGCGTCGATGCGGTGGTGCTTTCGGCGATCGCCATGCCGGAGTTGTGTGAGAGTTTCTCGCAACGCCAAGCGACCGCCTACATGAACCAGGGCAAGGTGGTGATCTTTGCCGGCGGCACCGGAAATCCCTTTTTCACGACCGATTCGGCGGCGGCCCTGCGTGCGGCCGAGATCGGCGCGGATGCGCTGTTCAAGGGCACGCAGGTGGATGGTGTCTACTCTGCCGATCCCAAGAAGGACCCGACCGCGACCCGTTTCGACCGCATCACCCACGCCGAAGTCATCAATAAGGGCCTTTCCATCATGGATACGGCCGCAATTGCGCTTGCGCGGGAAAACAACATTCCGATAATCGTCTATTCGATCCACGAAAAGGGCGGTTTCGGCGAGATATTGAAGGGCGGCGGCCATTGCACGGTGGTAGCCGACAATTGAAAATCAGGGCTCAGCCCTGACGCAAGTGGCCCGGACAGCGGGCCGGGGAGACGACAATGAGTGGCGACTACAACGATCTGAAGCGGCGCATGGATGGGGCGATCGCCGCCTTCAAGCAGGACCTTGCTTCGTTGCGTACGGGGCGCGCGTCCTCCAACCTGCTCGATGCCGTGAACGTTCAGGCCTATGGCTCGGCGATGCCGATCAACCAGGTGGCGACCGTCTCGGTGCCGGAGCCGCGCATGATTTCGGTATCGGTGTGGGACAAGTCGATGGTCGGCGCCGTCGACCGCGCCATCCGCGAATCCAACCTTGGCTTCAATCCGATCGTCGATGGCACCAATCTCCGCATTCCGTTGCCGGAACTCAACGAGCAGCGCCGCAAGGAATTGGTCAAGATCTCGCATGGTTATGCCGAAAATGCCCGTGTTGCGGCCCGTCACGTGCGCCGCGACGGCATGGATTATCTGAAGAAAGCGGAAAAGGACGGCGATATCAGCGAAGACGATCATCGCAAGGAGTCCGATCGCGTCCAGAAGCTGACTGACGAGACGATCACCACCATCGACCGGCTGCTTTCCGAGAAGGAAGCCGAGATCATGCAGGTCTAGGCGCGGCCACAGCCGACGCGAAAGCAAAACCATGGCAACGCCGGCGCATGTCGCGATCATCATGGACGGGAACGGCCGCTGGGCCAAGGCGCGCGGCCTTCCGCGCGTTGCGGGTCATCGTGCCGGCGTGGAGGCCGTCCGCCGCACCGTGAAAGCGGCCCCGGAACTTGGGATTTCATACCTCACGCTTTATGCGTTCTCCTCGGAGAACTGGTCGCGGCCGAAGTCCGAGGTTTCGGACCTGATGGGGCTGTTGAAGCTGTTCATCCGGCGCGATCTGGCGGAGCTGCATCAGAACGGCGTCCGGGTCAGGATCCTTGGCGATCGCGCCAACCTGCAGCCCGATATTCGCAATCTGCTCCTGGAAGCGGAGACGCTGACGGCGGGAAATTCCAAGCTGACGCTGCTGATTGCGTTCAACTATGGTAGCCGCGACGAGATCGTGCGCGCGGCGCGCAAGCTGGCTGCCGCTGCTGCGCGTGGCGAAATCACACCCGAGCAGATCGACGCGGACAGTTTCGCTGCACAGCTGGATACAGCAGACATACCGGATCCGGAGCTGCTGATCCGCACGAGCGGTGAAATGCGGCTTTCAAACTTCCTGCTCTGGCAGGCTGCATACAGTGAGCTCGTTTTCGTGCCTTGCTTCTGGCCCGATTTCAGTCGCGAACACTTGGCCGACGCCATCCGCGACTTCGGTGGACGCGAGCGCCGGTTCGGTGGTCTTGCCGCGCAAGACGTCGCCTCATGAGCGCTGCGCTCAGCAACCTGCAAATTCGGATCATTTCCGCAATCGTCCTCGGCGTTGCCGTGCTGGCGCTGACCTGGTTCGGCGCCTTGCCGTTCCGGCTTCTGGCTGCGTTGATTGCTGGTGCGATCTATTATGAATGGAGCCGGATGGCGCACGCCAGCGGTGCAAGCGGGCATGGCCCGCTTTCAGCCATCCTGATGCTGGTTTTCGTCGGCGTTCTCGTCGCAGGCTTGCCGGCTTTGACGACGGCCGCCGTTCTGGCATTGCTGGTCGGGATCGCCACCATCACTGTGGCGATGCGCGGCAAGGGCCAATGGGATGCCGCTGGCCTCGCCTATGCCGGCCTTTCCGGTTTTGCGCTCGCGTTTCTGCGCGACGCAGACTGGTCAGGCCTTGCCGCGATGCTGTTCCTGTTCGCCGTGGTCTGGGCAACCGACATTTTTGCCTATTTCGTCGGAAAGGCCGTCGGCGGGCCGAAGCTCGCGCCGGCGATCTCACCCGGAAAAACCCGCAGCGGAGCATTGGGCGGTGCTGTTTTCGGCGTCGCCGCGGGAATTCTGCTGGCGGCGCTGTTTGGCCTGCCCAACCTTACGCTGCTCGCGCTCGTGGCTCTGGTGCTGTCAATTGTCGCACAGGCGGGGGATCTGTTCGAATCCTGGGTCAAGCGCCGCCATGGCGCCAAGGATTCCAGCACGATCATTCCAGGCCATGGCGGTGTCATGGATCGCGTTGACGGGCTTGTGGCGGCAGCTGCGGCCCTGTACCTGATTGGCTGGATGACGGGGTCGGCCGATCATCCGGCGCAGGGGCTGTTTCCGGTCTGAAATTCGACATGCACCGCAAAGGTGCCACGGATTTGCCTGGATTGATGTCACATTTGCGGGCTGACCAGAGGCCGGGACATTGAGGACGTGAATTGAACGAAATTCTTCCCGCGCTGTTGAGTACCCAGGGCTTCGTGCTCGGCACCCTTGTGCCGTTCCTGTTCGTTCTGACCATCGTCGTTTTCGTGCATGAGATGGGACACTATCTCGTCGGCCGCTGGTGCGGCATCGGCGTGCGCGCCTTCTCGATCGGTTTCGGTCCGGAACTGATCGGTTTCAATGACCGTCGCGGTACGCGCTGGAAGCTTTGCGCCATTCCGCTCGGTGGCTACGTGAAGTTCGTCGGTGACATGAACGCCACTTCGAGCCAGCCCGGCGAGGCGGAACTCGAGAAGCTCAGCGACAGCGAGCGCAAGATCGCCTTCCACACCCAGCCCATCTGGAAACGTGCGGCCACCGTTTTTGCCGGCCCGCTGTTCAATTTCCTTTTGACGATTGCCGTTTTTGCCGTGCTGTTCATGACTTTCGGCCGTTCCGTGCTGGAACCGGCGGTCGCCGAGGTTCGGCCTGGCAGCCCGGCGGCGGCGGCTGGCATTCTGCCTGGCGATCGATTTGTCAGCGTCGACGGCGCGAAGGTCGAGAGTTTTGCCGACGTGCAGCGCCTCGTTTCGGGCAGGGCGGGCGACGCCATCACCTTTGTCATGCTGCGCGACGGCAAGGATGTCAGCGTGGTTGCGACGCCGCAATTGTCTGAACAGGAAGACGCGCTCGGCAACAAGGTCAAGATCGCGGTGATTGGGGTGACCACCAACAAGGAGGTCGGCCAACCC
Source organism: Mesorhizobium sp. EU05-FHT14A09 (assembly GCF_058790995.1). Lineage (NCBI taxonomy): Bacteria > Pseudomonadati > Pseudomonadota > Alphaproteobacteria > Hyphomicrobiales > Phyllobacteriaceae > Mesorhizobium > Mesorhizobium sp. EU05-FHT14A09. The sequence goes on along the minus strand of NZ_JBYTDF010000002.1, from coordinate 177,136 downwards.
AGGCACATCACCTATTCGCCGGGGGGCGCCGTCGTTGCGGCCGTGGAGGCGACCGGCCAGATCATCGAGCGCACCGGCCTTTTCATGAAGCGTTTCGTGGTCGGCCGTGAGGACAAATGCCAGCTCGGCGGGCCTGTGAAAATCGCCGGCATGGCAGGCCAGGCCGCCAAGCTCGGCTTTGAGTGGCTAGTGCAACTTGCCGCATTGCTGTCTGTCGGGATAGGGATACTCAATCTTCTGCCGATTCCGCCACTGGACGGCGGCCATCTTCTCTTCTACGGGATTGAGGCTGTCATCAGGCGACCAGTATCCGAGCGGATGATGGAGGCGGTTTATCGGACGGGAATGATTCTCGTCCTGGGGTTCATGGGTTTCGTGTTCTGGAACGATTTGTTTGGATGCTGAAATCATGAAGGAATTTGGCTCGTGGGGCGGCTTTGTTGAGGCGCCGTTTACCATGAGCAGGGATATGAGTGACGCGAAAGCCACGCTGGGAACGTAAGTAAATACAAATTAACCAGAAGCCTTGCGTGTAGGGAAAATCCGGTTAATACGGTACGGGAAAATGACCGCGACGTCCGGTTTTCTCGCCGTGGGGACTACGAGAAAAAGGTTTTATAGCCCGATGAAGGCAGCATCCAAGTTTCTGAGCGCCGCGTCTGCGGCGGCTTTGTCAGCCGCCCTGGTAGTTCCGGGTTCGCTCGCTGTTCAGTTTGTGTCGGTGTCTGCCGCCCACGCTGCTGTGGTGAGCCGCGTCGATGTGAGCGGTAACACGCGCGTCGATGCCGAGACGATCCGCAACTATGTGAAGATCAAGCCCGGCAAGGCATTCTCCAATGCCGACATCGATGAGGCCGTGAAGGCGCTGTTCGGCACGGGCCTGTTCTCGGATGTCCGCATCAACCAGGTCGGCTCCGCCCTGGTGATCAAGGTTTCAGAGTACCAGGTCGTCAATCAGGTCATCTTCCAGGGCAATAAGAAGATCAAGGACGCCCAGCTCTCGATGGCTGTGCAGCTGAAGCCGCGTTCTTCCTATTCGCAGGCCGCCGTCGATGCCGACATCGAGGCAATAAAGGAAGCCTACCGTCGCATCGGGCGCGATGACGCTGCGGTTACCAGCCAGATCATGGATCTCGGCGAGAACCGCGTTAACGTCGTCTACACCGTCAACGAAGGCGAACGCACCAAAATTGTCTCCGTCAATTTCGTGGGCAACAAGGCTTTCGGCAGCCGTCGGCTGACCGACGTCATCGGCACCAAGAAGTCGAGCTGGCTGTCGTTCATCCTGCGCGACGATGTGTTCGATCCGGATAAGCTGAAGGCCGACGAAGAGCTGCTGCGCCGCTTCTACTACAATCGCGGCTACGCCGATTTCCAGGTCGTGTCTGCGACGGGTGATCTCGACAGCGCCAACAACCAGTACACCGTCACCATCACGGTGGATGAGGGTGATCGTTACGATTTCGGCGATATCAGCGTCGACTCGTCGATCCCGGAAGTTGACGCGCAGGCGCTGCAGTCGGTGGTTCAGACCTCAAAGGGCGACACCTACAACGCCAAGAAGGTGGAAGATTCGATCATCGCGCTGACCGAAAAGGTTGCCGGGCAGGGTTATGCCTTTGCTCAGGTCACGCCGCGCGGCGATCGCAACTTCGAGAACAAGACCATCTCGGTCACCTATACGATCGACCAGGGCGCCAAGGCCTATATCGAGCGTATCGAAATCCGCGGCAACGTCCGTACCCGCGATTACGTGATTCGTCGCGAATTCGACCTCAGCGAAGGCGATGCCTTCAACCAGGTGCTCGTGCAGCGCGCCAAGAAGCGCATCGAAGCGCTTGATTATTTTGAAAAGGTCGACATTTCGACCCAGCCGGGTTCCGAGCCTGACCAGGTCGTGCTCGTCGTTGATCTCGTCGAAAAGTCGACGGGTGACTTCTCCGTGGGTGCCGGCTACTCGACCGGTGGCGAAACGCCTGGCCCGTCGGTGATGGGTTCGATCACAGAGCGCAACTTCCTCGGCCGTGGCCAGTTCATCAAGCTGTCCGCCGGTGGCGGCAGAAAGTCGCGCGACTACAGCGTGTCCTTCACCGAGCCGTATTTCCTCGGTCGCCGTATCGCTGCTGGCTTCGATATCTACCGCTCGACACGCGAATACGATGCCTATGATTCGGAGACGACCGGTGCGACGATCCGCTTCGGTCTGCCGATCACGCAGAACCTGACGACGCAGCTCGCGTACAACATCTCGCAGGAGAAGTATAAGTACGACAAGGGTTGCTATGATGCCTCCGGCGTCTTCAATCCGCTGCTGTGTAACGTTTCGCAGGCCATCCAGAACGCCATCACCGATCCGGTGACCGGTAATCTCCGCGGCGCCTGGATCAAGTCGTCGGTCAGCGGCTCGCTGGTCTACAACACCATCGACGATATGAAGAACCCGCACTACGGCATCTATGCCAATGGCGGCGTTGAAGTGGCAGGTCTCGGTGGCGATGCCAAGTTCGTCAAGCTGACGGCTCGTGCCTCGATCTACCAGACGCTGTCCGAAGAGCTAGATATCGTCGGCCTGGTGTCTGGCGGTGCCGGCCACATCATGGGGTATGGCGACAAGGACCTGCGCGTCTTCGATCTGTTCCAGAACAACGACCGCATGATCCGCGGCTTCGAGTTCAACGGTATCGGTCCGGCGGCGGCCCGGCCCGGCGGTGGTTACGATCACCTGGGTGGCACGACGTATTTCAATGCATCGGCTGAAGCGCAGTTCCCGCTGCCGCTCGTTCCGGAAAGCCTGGGATTGCGTGGTGCTGTCTTCGCAGACGCCGCAACGCTCTACGGCAACGAAGTTGCGGGCGTCGATGGAACGACAACCGGCATGAAGCTGCGTGCGTCCGCTGGTATCGGCCTGATGTGGGCATCGCCGTTCGGTCCTCTGCGCATCGACTATGCGATCCCGCTCAAAAAGGAAAAGACGGACGACGTCCAGGAATTCAACTTCGGCATTTCGACCCGATTCTGATTTGCGAACCATGGCGGCTTCCGGGCACTTCTGCCCGGAAGGCCACGGTCTGATTTGGCTGGATACCGCTCAGGAATGACCGAACCGGTGTTTTTTGTGCCTTCACGCCGGTTCACGGTGGCCGAAGTCGCGAATCTGACGGGTTCGGCCTTGCCCAACGAGGCATATGCCGAGACCGTCATCGAGACGATCGCGTCGGCAACCGACACCAACGACAAAGCCCTGGTTTTCGTGGACGGCAAGCGCAACGTCGGTCTGATGCCGGCATTGAATGCTGCAGCGGTGCTCTGTACGGCAGATATTGCCGACAAGGCTCCTGCCGGTGTCGCCGTGCTGATCAATCCACGTCCGCAGCAGGCTTTCGCCATGATTGGCCGGCTGTTGTATCCCGATGCCTCCACACCGGTCGCCCTGACCTCCGAAACGGGTGTTTCGCGTCACGCTTTCGTCGATGATACGGCTCATGTCGAAGACGGGGCCATCGTCGAGGCCGGTGCCGTGATCGGTGCGGGTGCGTATGTGGGCAGCGGTACGGTTATTGCGCCGAATGCCGCCATTGGGCGCAACTGCCGCATCGGGCGCGACGGCTATATCGGTCCCGGTGCCAGCGTGCAGTATGCCCTGGTCGGCAATCGCGTCATCATTCATGGCGGTGCGCGTATCGGACAGGACGGTTTTGGCTTTGCGGGCGGTGCCAAGGGTCCGGAACGCATGCCGCAAATCGGCCGCGTGATCATTCAGGATGACGTGGAAATCGGCTCAAACACCACGGTAGACCGCGGTGCCATGGCTGATACCGTAATCGGCGAAGCTACGAAAATCGACAATCTGGTCCAGATTGCCCACAATGTGCGTATCGGTCGGGGATGCATCATTGCGGGTCATTGCGGTCTCTCCGGTTCCGTGACATTAGGCGACTACGTCATGCTGGGCGGCCGCGTGGGCATCGCAGACCACATTACTGTGGGCGATAGGGTGCAGGTGGCCGCGTCCTCCGGCTTGATGTATGACATTCCTGCGGGCGAGCGCTGGGCTGGTATGCCTGCGCAGCCGATGCGTGATTTCTTCCGGGAGCTCTCGGCGATTCGCGCGTTTACGAAGCATTCCAAGGGGGACAAGAATGGCTGATACGGCCGGTTCGACGCTCGAAGTCGTCGATCTGATCGGGTTGATGAAAATCCTGCCCCATCGCTACCCGTTCCTGATGATCGACCGCATCATCGATATCGATGGCGACAACTCCGCCACCGGCGTCAAGAATGTCACCGTCAACGAGCCGCATTTCATGGGGCATTTTCCGGAACATCCGGTGATGCCGGGCGTGCTGATCCTGGAGGCGATGGCACAGACTGCGGGCGCTATCTGTATCCGCTCCGCGGGTGCGGAAAAACCGTCGCTCGTGTATCTTTTGACCATCGACGGTGCCAAGTTCCGCAAGCCCGTCGTTCCGGGCGATCAACTGCTGATCCATGTGCGCAAGCTCAAGAAACGCGGCAATCTTTTGAAATTTGCCTGCGAAGGCAAGGTCGACGGTGCCGTCGTCGCCGAGGCAGAAGTCCAGGCGATGATGGTCGAAAACGAGCGACCATAGGTTTTCAGGTACGCATGACAATCGAGACGTTCATTCATCCCGCAGCCGTTGTGGAATCCGGTGCCCAGCTTGGCGTTGGTGCTCGCATCGGCCCATTTTGCCATGTCGCGTCCGACACGGTTATTGGTGACAATGTCGAACTGGTAAGCCACGTCTCCGTGCTGGGCGGAACGACCATCGGTGCGGGCACCAAAGTGTGGCCGATGACCGTTCTGGGCGGGCCTCCGCAGAACACGAAACACAAGGGTGGGCGCACGACGCTGGTTATCGGCGCCAATTGCACTATCCGTGAAAACGTGACGATGCATCTCGGCACCGACAACAGCCGGGGCGAAACCACCGTCGGCGACAACGGAAACTTCCTAGCCTACGCGCATGTCGGTCACGATAGCGTCGTCGGCAAGAATGCGACCTTTGCCAACGGCGCGACGTTGGGCGGTCATTGCGAGATCGGCGACAATGTCTATATCGGCGGCCTGAGCGCTGTTCACCAGTTCGTACGTGTTGGCGACAATGCCTTCCTGGCTGGGTGCTCGGCTTTTGTCGGCGATGTCATCCCTTATGCGATTGCGGTCGGCAATCGTGCCAAGCTGCGCGGACTGAACATTGTTGGCCTGAAACGAGCTGGCCTGGCGCGCTCGGAAATCTACCTGCTGCGGCGCGCCTACCGGGCGATCTTCGATCCGTCGCGCGCCGTTGCCGATAACGTCGAACTGGCAAAGGCGGAGTTTTCCGGTTCTCCTGCGGCAATGAAGATCATCGACTTCATAACCAGCCGTGGCAAGCGGCACTACACCGTGCCGCCGCTGAAAGGCGGCGCCGATGATGACGCCGACGACGACAGCTGAGGGCGACCGCCTTCAGCTTCCGCTGGACGCCCGGGTCGGCATCATTGCCGGTGGTGGCAAGCTCCCAATCGATGTTGCCAATGGTCTGGGCGAGCTGGGTCGCAAGCCGTTCATCCTGATGGTTCAGGGCGAGGCGTCGCCGGAGAGCGCACTTGGGCAATTCGAACACGAGGTGCTTGCGCTTGAGAACATTGGCTCGCTGGTTGGTATCCTGAAACGACGCGGCGTCACGCATGTCGTACTGGCTGGCGAAATCAAACGGCGACCGCGGCTTGGCGGCATGCGCTTCAGCCTTAGCCTGCTTGCCATCGTTCCGCTTGTGATTTCGGCGTTGGCGCGCGGAGACGATGGTCTTCTCAAAGTTGTTGTTCGCGGGCTCGAAGCACGGGGCTTCACCGTTGTCGGGGCGCATCAGATCGTTCCGAACCTGACGGCTAGCAAGGGAGCGCTGACACGCCTTGCGCCTTCCAAGACTGATTGGAAGGACATCGAGGCTGCGCACGAGGCCGCGATTGCCATCGGCACGCTCGACATCGGTCAAGGCGCCGTGGCAATCGGCGGCCGTGCGATCGCGCTGGAAGGGATAGAAGGAACCGATGGCTTGCTGGCGCGCGTGAAGGAATTGCGCGGTCACGGCCGGCTGGCTGGAAAGACCGGCGGTGTGCTGGTCAAATGCGCGAAGCCAGGGCAGGAACTAAGGGTCGACCTGCCATCGATTGGCGTTCAGACCGTCGAAGGAGCGCATGCGGCCGGTCTGGCGGGCATCGCGGTGGAGGCTGGCCGCTCCCTGATCCTGGATAGCGCCGAAGTCATCGCCAGGGCGGACATGCTCGGGCTGTTCGTAGTCGGTCTGGCGGGCAAGGAACGGGTTACCTGATGGCTGAGCCGCTCAAGATCGCCATCGTCGCGGGCGAGGAGTCCGGTGATCTTCTCGGTGCCGATCTGGTCGCGGCGCTGAAGGCAAAGACAGGCCGTGAGATCCGGCTTGTCGGCCTTGGTGGACGTCACCTTCAGGCGCTTGGTCTCAATCCGCCCTTTGATGCCAGCGAGATCGCGTTGATGGGCTTCAGTGCGGTGCTTGCCGGCCTGCCTCGGCTGATCCGTCGCATTGGTCAGGTTGCCTCGCTGATTGCGAGTGAAAATCCGGACTGCCTGATCACGATCGATAGCCCGGATTTTTCACTGCGCGTTGCGAAGAAAGTGCGCGCAGCTGCCCCGAACATTCCGATCGTCCACTATGTGTGCCCGAGTGTTTGGGCGTGGCGGCCAGGCAGGGCGCCAGCGATGAAGCCTCACGTCGATCACATCCTCTGCATTCTTCCGTTCGAGGCGAAGGCCCTGGAGCGTCTCGGCGGGCCGCGGGGGACCTATGTCGGCCACAGGCTGAGCCACGATGCTGGCGTGTTGCGCGCGGCTGCCGTGCAGAACACCCCCCGGAACCTTGACGAAGGCCGGGAGAAGACATTGCTGCTTCTGCCAGGATCACGGCGTGGCGAGGTGAAAAGGCTGCTGGAGCCATTCGGGGAAACCGTCGCGGTACTCGCCGAGCGCGGCAACAGGATGCGGCTGTTGCTGCCGACCGTGCCGCATGTCGCCGAGTTCGTGCGAACCACCGTTTCGTCCTGGCCGCAGCAGCCGGAAATCATCCTGGATGCCACGCGCAAATGGCAGGCATTCGGCGAGGCCGACGCAGCGCTGATCGCTTCCGGCACCGTATCGCTGGAACTGGCATTGTCAGGCGTGCCGATGGTGTCGACCTACAAGCTCGATCCCGTGGCCAAATTGCTGCAGAAGCTGATCACCACCTGGTCGGCACTGTTGCCGAATCTCATTGCCGACCGGGCGCTGGTGACCGAACTCTACGACATCTATGTGCGGCCGCAGAACCTGGCCCGCCAGATTGAGGCCTTGTGGTCGGACGGTGGCATGCGTGCCTGGCAGCAGGACGGATTCGCCGAAGTGCGCCGCCGCATGGCGACCGACCTCCCGGCAGGCGAGATCGCAGCAGCTGTGGTCCTGGCGGAAATCGACAAGCGTCGCTGATCTGGTGGTGTCTTGATCCCGGCGGCCTAGCTTGCCGAGCCGGATGGAGCGGTAGCGGGCTCGGTGTTTTTCTTCCAGTCACCCGTGGTGTTCCACCAACGGTTCGGATTACGACTGTCGTCAAAGCCCTTTGACCGGCTGCTCAGGATCGCCTGGAGGCGGATCACAGGTTCCTGGTAACTGTGAGCCTGGAAGATTGCCTCGATCACACGCTCGGCCAGCAACTGGTCCTGAGGCATTTCAAAAAACACCTCGACGACACCGGGCCGCTTGCGCAGCTCCGTTTCCGGCCCGGCTGCTGCGCCCTGCAACGGGCGATACCGTTCCATGCCCTCGGCCGACTGATAGGAATTGCTGTCATATTTGCCCATGACGAGCGGGATGATCGCGGTGACCTCGGCCATGATGCGGTCGACGTCTTCGGGCGGCGCCTGAAACATCACAAGTAGGACGGGCTGCAGGCTGGCTGATCGGGTTTCGAAGGCGTTCAACATCTCGGCGAGCTCTCCATGAGCGAAGGAACAATCCGAGATTATCCGCTCTATCCTGACAGGCTTGAGTCAGGAGCGTTTGGAGCCTGTCCAACAAAAAACAGCCGGCACGGGCCGGCTGTTTTCACATCTGCTATGTCAGCACGACGTCACTTGTTCTTGCCGAGCACGGCGTCGACGCTCCAAGGACCGGGGCCTGCCGCGGCGATGTAGAGGAAGGCGAAGCAGAACAGCATCGCAGCCTCGCCGCCGTTGAGCGCCGGGAAGAAGTTTTCCGGTGCATGGGCAATGAAATAGGCAAAGGCCATCAGGCCGGAAAGGATGAATGCCACCGGGCGCGAGAACAGGCCGACGACGAGCAGCAGGCCGCCGATGATTTCCAGCACGGCAGCTGTCGTGGTGAGGCCGTTCAGCGGGTAAGGGAATGGAGCCGGCCAGCCGAGCAGTTTCATGGTGCCGTGCGTCAGGAAGGTGGCTGCGGTCGTGATGCGCAGGATGCTGAGCAGCTGCGGCGCCCAGGACTGCAGAAAACCAAATTGCATAGTATCCCTCAATATCTTGGTTGAATGGTTGCGGGTGATCTCAAATGCAGCGAGTGCTGCCAATTCCGCACCTAACGGGGATTCGTGGCATTAACCACCGGCGCCCGGTCACATGAGGGCTGTCTCAAATCAACTGTTGTTGACCGTGTCGTGAGGTCTGCGTCGTGCCGGCTGTGCATGGGGCTTGCCCGCAAGATCGCTCTTTTGCGTTCCCGACAAAAGCAAACCGCCCCTGATGCGATTGGCATCAGGGGCGGCGAAACTTCAAAAACGGAAACGCTCGAGGCGTGAACGGTCAGCGCTTGGCGATGGGCACATAGTCGCGCTCGGGCGCGCCGGTGTAGAGCTGGCGCGGACGGCCGATCTTCTGGTGCGGATCCTCGATCATCTCTTTCCACTGCGCGATCCAGCCGACGGTACGCGCAACAGCGAACAGCACAGTGAACATGGTGGTGGGGAAGCCCAGCGCCTTCAGCGTGATGCCGGAATAGAAGTCGATGTTCGGATAAAGCTTCTTTTCGATGAAATACTCATCGGTCAGCGCGATCTTCTCAAGCTCGATCGCCACGTCGAGCGTCGGATCGTCCTTGATGCCGAGCTCTCCCAGCACCTCATGCGTGGTCTTCTGCATGATCTTGGCGCGCGGATCATAGTTCTTGTAGACGCGATGGCCGAAGCCCATCAGGCGGAACGGATCGTTCTTGTCCTTGGCGCGGGCGATGTATTCCGGGATGCGGTCGACGCTGCCGATCTCGGAAAGCATGTTGAGCGCGGCCTCGTTGGCGCCGCCATGTGCCGGGCCCCACAGACAGGCGATGCCGGCGGCAATGCAGGCGAAGGGATTGGCGCCCGAGGAACCGGCGAGGCGCACGGTCGAGGTCGAGGCGTTCTGCTCATGGTCGGCATGCAGGATGAAGATGCGCTCCATGGCGCGCGCCAGAACAGGATTGACCTTGTACTCCTCGCAAGGCACCGCAAAGCACATATGCAGGAAGTTGGCGGCGAAGTTCAGCTCGTTCTTCGGGTAAACGAAGGGCTGGCCGATATGGTACTTGTAGGCCATGGCCGCGATGGTCGGCATCTTGGCGATCAGGCGTACCGAAGCGACCATGCGCTGGTATGGGTCGGAAATGTCGGTCGAGTCGTGATAGAAGGCCGACAGGGCGCCGACCACGCCGCACATCACCGCCATCGGGTGCGCGTCGCGACGGAAGCCGGTGAAGAACCGGGTCATCTGCTCGTGCACCATGGTGTGGCGCGTGACGCGGTAGTCGAAATCGTCCTTCTGCGCCTTGGTCGGCAGTTCGCCATACAGCAGGAGGTAGCAGACTTCCAGGAAGTCGCCATGCTCGGCGAGCTGGTCGATCGGGTAGCCGCGATGCAGCAGCACGCCGGCATCACCGTCGATATAGGTGATCGCCGACTCACAGCTCGCCGTCGACGTGAAGCCGGGATCGTAGGTGAAAGCGCCGGTGGTCGAATAAAGTGCACCGATGTCGATCACGTCCGGGCCGACCGAACCGCTTCGGACCTTGAACTCGTGCGTCTTTCCACCGAGTTCCAGTTTTGCCGTCTGTCCGGTCATCGCAAACTCCTTCTTGTTCCCTTGTCTGCAGGCCAAGACGTTCCGTTACGCGGAACGCCACAAGCCCTTGAAATGCACGAGATTACAGCCGCCGGAATAATTAGGGCTGATTGATCCGGCGGCAATGTTGCACCGCAAAAGAAACCTTTCAATGCTAAAGTTCTTGGACCAGAACTCCTAATCGATTTGATCGGCGATGCGAGCAAGACTTTCGTCCCGGCCAAGCACTACCAGCACGTCGAAGACGCCCGGCGACGTGCTGCGGCCGGTGAGGGCGGCGCGCAACGGTTGCGCCACTTTGCCGAGTTTGACGCCAGCTGTCTCGGCATAAGCGCGGACGGCGGCTTCGGTCGTGGCGACGGTCCATTCGTCGAGTGCCTGGAAATGGCCGAGCACTGCCTTGAGGACCGCTTTAGCGTCAGCATCGAGCAAGGAGGCTGCCTTTTCGTCGAGCTGGAGCGGGCGCTGCGCCGCGATGAAATAGAGGCTGTCGGCGAGCTCGACCAACGTCTTGGCGCGTTCCTTCAGGCCAGGCATCGCCTGCAGCACCTGGGCCTTCTTCTGCTCGTCCAGCTGGGCGGCCAGCGCCTCGCCATTCGGCAGATGGGGCAGCGTGTCGAAAAACACCTTGGTCAGTGCCGCATCCTCCATGCCGCGCATGTGCACGCCGTTCAGCGCCTCGAGCTTGGCGAAGTCGAAACGAGCGGCACCTTTGTTTACGTCGCCGATGTCGAACCACGACACCATCTGCGCGATCGACATGACCTCGTCGTCGCCATGGCTCCAGCCGAGACGCGCGAGATAGTTGAGCAGCGCCTCGGGCAGGTAGCCCATGGCGCGATAGGCTTCGACCCCGAGCGCGCCATGGCGCTTGGACAGCTTGGCCCCATCGGCGCCGTGGATCAGCGGGATATGTGCCATCTTCGGCACATCCCAGCCCATGGCGCGGTAGATCGCGGTCTGACGCGCAGCGTTGGTCAGATGGTCGTCGCCGCGAATGATGTGGGTGACGCCCATGTCATGGTCGTCGACCACGACTGCGTGCATATAGGTCGGTATGCCGTCCGAACGCAGGATGATGAAGTCGTCGAGATCCTTGTTTGGAAAGCGCACCTCACCCTGCACGAGATCGTCGACGACGGTCTCACCCTCGCGTGGCACCTTGATGCGGATAGCGCCGGCAACACCCTTCGGCGCCTCGGAAGCGTCGCGGTCGCGCCAATGGCCATTGTAGCGCGGCGGCAATCCCTGCGCGCGGGCGCCTTCCCGCATGGCGTCGAGCTCGGCAGGTGTCTCGTAGGCATAATAAGCCTTGCCCAACCGCACCAGTTCCTCGGCGACCTCGCGATGGCGTGCGGCACGCTGGAACTGTGAGACAGCCTCGCCGTCCCAGGTCAGGCCCAGCCAGGTCAGCCCCTCCAGTATGGCGGCAGTGGCGGCCTCGGTTGAGCGCTCGCGATCGGTGTCTTCAATGCGCAGCAGCATCTTGCCATTGGTGTGCTTGGCATACAGCCAATTGAACAGCGCAGTGCGTGCGCCGCCGATGTGCAGATAACCGGTGGGTGAGGGAGCGAAACGGGTGACGACCTGATCGGACATGAAACTCTCGGGGAGAAGCGCAGATGCGCGGACTTTCGTTGTTTGGGCGTTCATGTAGCATAGGAGGTCAGGGGCGCAAGGGGCAGGCCCGATGGCTGGACCGGGGAGGGTTGGGCGAGGGGACGCTGATGCCGAACAAGGCATCAACGAGCGTCTTCTGTTCGCGTCTTCTGCGGCTGACGCCGATGGCGCCACTGCTGTGACGGCGGACGCGCCGGCGATCGAAATGCCGTCAGCGCTCGACGATCTGATCGCGGAACGGCGAAGATTGCGTTCCGAAGCCACAGCCGTTCCCGCTGACGATCCGTCATGGCCGATGGTCCGCTGGCCAGGCTTGCGAAAGCTGATCGGTCGAGATCCGCGCGCTCTGTTGGCCGGCGCGGTTGCGTTGGAGTTCGATCGTGGCGTTGCCTTCCTGTTCGTGCCGGTTTTTCTGGCAACTGGGGCGACGGTCTACTTTTGGCTCGATGCAGAACCGGCCTTCCCGCAACTGATCGCCAGCAGCCTGGTTCTGGCGGTCATCACATTGCTCTCGCGCTCCCGCCCTGGTGTGCACCTTGCGGCGATGGCGATACTGCTCCTCGTGCTCGGCATCCTTGCGGGCAAGGTCGAGACATGGCGCATGCCTGGCGATACGCTGGGAGCACAGGTGTCGACCAGTGTGACCGGCAGGGTCATCTCCGTCGAGCCAACGGCAACCGGGCGGACGCGGTTGACGCTGGACGTCATACGCACCGAGCGGCCCAAGCTGCGCTATCAGCCCCAACGCGTACGGCTGTCAGCGCTGGCAATGCCAGCCGATATCCGTGCCGGATCGATCGTGTCCGGCTACGCTCGACTGATGCCGCCCGCCGGCCCGGTGCGACCTGGCGGCTATGATTTTTCCTTCGAAAGCTATTTCGACGGGATCGGCGCGACCGGCTTCTTCATGGGCAAGCCCAGGCTTGTCTCTCCGGGAGAGGAAACGGCACCGCTCGCCACTCGGCTGTCTGTCGCCGTCGAGACCGCACGCGAGACGATTGCAGATCGCATTCGTGCTTCGATCGGCGGGCCGGAAGGAGAGATCGCCGCAGCGCTGATCGTCGGCGTGCGCGCCGGTATTCCAGATTCTGTCAATGAAGCGATGCGACGGACGGGCATCTATCACATCATCTCGATATCCGGCCTGCATATGGCGTTGGTGGCAGGCACCATAATGCTGCTGTTGCGCGGGGCGTTCGCGCTGTTTCCCGATTTCTCTGCGCGTCGGCCGGTCAAGAAGTATGCCGCTTTCGCTGCTCTCTGTTCGATCGCCGCCTATCTTGCGATCTCCGGCGTGGTGGTGGCGGCAGAACGCAGCTTCATCATGTTGTCGGTGATGCTGATCGCGGTGCTGTTCGATCGTGCGGCGTTGTCGATGCGCAATCTGGCAATCTCGGCGGTGATCGTCATCCTGACCGCGCCGCATGAGGTGGTTGGTCCGTCTTTCCAGATGTCGTTTGCAGCGACCGCTGCGCTGATCGGCGCCTACGCGGCCTGGGCTCAACGGCGTGAAGTGATGCCCGTAGCCGCACCGCCTGCGCGCTCTTTCGTTGGTTTTCTCGCGCATAAGTCTTTGATCGCAGTTGGCGCAATGGCCGCAACCTCGATCGTGGCCGGCCTTGCGACAACGCTGTTCGCGGTTTGGCATTTTCAGCGGGTGTCGCCGCTTAGCCTGTTTGCCAATCTGGCCGTCATGCCGGTGGTTTCGCTTGTCGTCATGCCGGCGGCCGTACTCAGCGCACTCGCGATGCCCTTTGGCGCCGATGGACCGTTCCTTTATGCGATGGGAAAGGGACTTACGGTCATGATGGCAATCGCCGACTGGATTTCCGCGCGCTCGCCTGTCGATGGTGTTGGTCTGGTTTCGACGCAATCGGTGCTTTTCGTCACCGCCGCGCTCGCCATCGGCGCGATGACGACGACATGGTTGCGGTTGCTGGCCTTACCTTTTGCGCTTGCCGGTCTGCTGACGATGGGCAATGTCGAAACACCCGATGTGCTGATCTCCGAGGACGCGCGCCTTGTGGCTCTGCCAATCGGCGGCGACGAGATAGCGGTCAGCAGGGCGCGACCCAATCCGTTTACGTTCGACAACTGGCGCAGGGCGCTCAATCTGGAGACAACAATCTTACCCGAAGATGTTTCGGGTGACGTCGATCTGACTGTTGAAAATGCGCTCGATATGCCCCTCGGAACGCCATTCCTGTGCGCTCGGCGGCTGTGCTTTGCCCGTCACCTGTCAGGTGCCGTCGTGGTGACGGCCGCCAGCACCGAGTCTGCCAAATCGGCCTGCGCGGTTGCGTCGCTTATTGTCATCGACGATGCAACCGCCCCCGACCCCTGCAACGATCCCGCAGTCGTGGTTGTCACCAAGCAGGATCTCGCCCGCGTCGGCAGTGCCGCAGTATGGTTTAACGCCTCTGCAGATAAGCCGGCTAATATCTCGTTCGCGCTCGATACCAAGGATCGACCCTGGCACATGCAACGAGGCTTTACGCGCGAGGCGAGGGGATTACCGCCGCGGCCGGAAAAGGCGTACAAGTCCAAAGGCAGGCCGGACAAGATACCTTCCCGGACTGCCGTCAACGCTGATGTCGTTCATAAAAACGATAAATAGCCGGCTAATTGACTAAGGTCCGCGCTTCAATACCGACGGATCAACCCGACCAACTTGCCTTGTACCTTGACCCGGTCTGGGCCGAAAATGCGGGTCTCGTAGGCGGGATTGGCAGCCTCCAGCGCGATCGAGGCACCCTTGCGACGAAAACGCTTGAGCGTCGCTTCTTCCTCGTCGACGAGAGCCACGACGATTTCGCCCGGATTGGCCGAATTGGCATTGCGGATGATGACCGTATCGCCATCGAAGATACCGGCTTCGATCATGGAGTCACCTTTGACTTCCAGGGCATAGTGCTCGCCGCCCGAAATCATGTCCGGCGGCACGGAAATCGAATGCGTTCGATGTTGGATGGCGTCGATCGGCACACCAGCCGCGATGCGTCCCATGACCGGGATGGAAACGGCGGCGGTAGCGTCGTCGTCATTGCTGGGAGCCTGCAGGCGCTGCGGCTCCTTGGGTACCGTGCGACCCAGGCTGCCCTGGATGACGGCCGGTGAAAACTTCTTGGCCGCATTGAGGCCAGGAGCGATCGAGTCGGGGAGGCGCAGCACCTCGAGTGCACGGGCCCGGTTTGGCAGGCGGCGAATGAAGCCGCGCTCCTCCAGAGCGGTGATCAGCCTGTGGATGCCCGACTTCGACGCCAGATCGAGCGCTTCTTTCATCTCGTCGAAGGACGGTGGAATCCCGCTTTCCTTCAGCCGCTCATGGATGAAGAGCAAAAGCTCGTGTTGCTTGCGTGTCAGCATCGCCACCCTCCGTGGAACGGAACCGGAATCAGAAAAACAAACCCGGAACAAACACTATCTGTTCCATTTGTGTTCCGCAACCATTTAAAGTTTAATGAATTTGTTGACCCTTTGTTCAGCGTAACGGCGGGGATGGCTGCTTCTTGTTCCGCGAGGTCGCGTCGTGGAATCCAGGAAGGCGCGCCGCTCGCACTTAATCAGCAAACAGATTTTCGACCATGTAGTCGACGAAGACACGGACCTTGGGCGAGAGGTGGCGACTTGTTGGCCACAGGATGCGGAAGGTTCCGGTTTCGCCAAGATAATCGGTCAGCAGCGATACAAGTTTGCCCTGGGCCAGTTCGGTCGATACCGCGAATGGCGGCAGGCAAGTGACGCCGAAAGATCGCTCGGCGAGGTAGATCAATGGCTCCAGCGTGCTCGCAACGGTGGTCACGGGAAGATCGAGTTTCACATCGCGCCCATCGCGCATGAGGGGCCAGGGTTCGAGCCGCCCGGAATTCGCATAGCGATGATGAAGGCAACGGTGTTTGAGGAGGTCTTCCGGCGTCTCGGGTGTGCCGTTTTCGGCGAGATATTTCGGCGCTGCCACGATCTTATGCCGGAAAGTGCCGAGCTTGCGGCTCATCAGGCGCGTGTCCCCGACATCTCCGGTGCGGATCACCGCATCAAAGCCCTCTTCGATGACGTCGACGAGCCGGTCGGTAAAATCGAGGTCGAGATTGATATCCGGATATCGTTCCATGAAGGCCGACATTGTCGGCATCAACAGCATGCCCGCGAGCGGGAGGGAAACACGAAGCTGCCCGCGCGGGGTCACCTGCGATCTCGAAAGCTGGACCTGCGCCTGTTCGTATTCCGATTGGATGCGCCGGCATGTCGCAAGGAAGAAGCTTCCCTCTTCAGTAAGGGCCATGCTCCGCGTGGAGCGGTGAAAGAGCCGGGCACCCATTTCGTTTTCAAGGCGCGCGACGGCTTTGCCGACAGCGGAAGCAGTGAGGCCGAGTCGCTGCGCTGCGCCGATAAAGCTTCCGGCTTCCGCGACCTGCACGAAGATGCCGAGTGTTCCAAGTCTGTCCAATTGCGGAATTTTCTTCGTTAGTTATGAGAATGCGAGAATATTTATCTGCCTGTTTGTCCTGAATATCCAGAGGACGCCGCGGCAAGACAGCCGCGATCGTCAGATGGAGACTTTCATGAGCAAACTCACCGCAGGCTTTTCGGCCTCACCGCAGCCGACGACCTTCGTGGTCAACGTTATCCATGCCCATCCGGGGAAGCAGGAAGAAGCTTTCGCCATCATCCAGGATGTCGTGCACTACGTCGCCGAACGCCAGAAGGGCTTTCTGTGGAGCACACTCGCCAGGAGCACCGACGGTGAAACCGTCGTCAATGTCGAAGCGATCCAGGGCGCCGGCAATGTCGAGGAGTTCTTCTCCGATCCCGTGTTCGCGGAAAAATTCCGCAAACTGGATGCCGTCTCGAAATGTGAATTCCATACCTATACGGTCGGCGATCTTGTCCTGCCAAAAAGGGCGTAGCCGATTGGTCACCGGCGACGTCACGTTTTGACGCGCAATGCGTCTGCCACGCCCATCAGGAAGTTGGCTGCTTTGACTTGGACCGGCGTAATGCAAACCAGCCGGCTATGAGCACGGCCAGCATCATGGCGACATTGTGGGCATATTTGGCGAATGGCTCCACCTGACCCGCCAGCGGAAAATAGGTGAATGCCAGCACGCCTCTGCTCACCAGAAAAGCCAGGGCAATGGCGGCGATATGGCGGGTATCCCAGCCTGGTCGCCGCGCTTGCTGCCAGATGAGTCCGCCGATGACAGCGGTAGCAACGACGTTGAAGAGGAAGCCATCCCAGCTTTCCCCGAAGATATCGCTCGCCAATACGAGGGCTGGCAGGAGGGTCAGCGCAAAGACGAAAAGCGGGGCGGGCGCCGCGATATCTCTCGCCAGGTCCAATTTCAGTCGGGAATTTCTTCCTACAACCCACGCGGCTGCAACACATGCGGCGGCCAGACCAGCGGATATGGTGAATTGTGCCGCCGAGGCACTGCGGGAATCTGGTTCCGAGGCGATAAGCACCGCGGTACCCGCATAAGCTATAGCGGCAATCGCTATGCCCACAGGCCCTAGCCAGGGCCTGTGGGCACGATCGGGTCGCCATGCTTCCGCAACCGCGATCGGTGCGCCGAAGCTGAAAATTACGTGGCCGATGATGAAATTGAATGCCTGATTTGCACTGACGGATAGTGCTGGGATAAAAGCCGCCTGCCGGGATTCTGCCCAGCCCTCGTATCCGACATAATCCTGACTGAAGAGAGACTGATCAATCAGGCATGCCTGGGCAATACCCAGCGCAAGCGTGAGCAAGAGCAGCGACGGCCAACCCCATCCGAGTCGACGGGCGACTTCACGCGCGAGCAATGCCGGGGCGCCGTAGAGTGCTGCAAAGAAAATCAATGCGAAGAGAACGGCGGCTATTTTCCCAGTGTTTTCGGCATAAGCTGCCAGCAGTTCCGAGCCAATCGCACACAGCCCCGCCAGACCCAGCACCTGAACGGCTCCGAGATAATCGCGGTGATCTTGTGCAGGGGGCGGCAAAGGCTGTTCTTTCGGAACCAAATTCCCCTCCCGCTCGCCATCCGCGAGCACTCGATCATCGAGCCCTGGTGAATGACGGTCAGGGCCTCTGCCGGCTATCCATCGGCCGAAGCCAAAACGTCGGATCAGCGCAGCATCAATACTTTGCAGATCGAATCGGCTTTGACGGCAGGCGCATGCGGCGGACGAATGATCAATCCGTTGGCTTCCGAGAGCGTTCGCAGCATCGAGGAATCCTGCACGCCGAACGGCGTCGCCGCCAGTGTGTCGCCATCCTGTTCGATTCGGGCACGGATGTAGTCCTGGCGGCGGTCATTTGCGGCCATGTCGGTCGTGAGCCGTGCTTCGCGGATATCCTGGCTGAAAGGCCTTCCGCCGAGCCGCGCGAGCAATGGCTTCAGGAAAAGCTGCGAACAGACGAGGCTGGCCACGGGATTCCCGGGCAATCCTATGCAGCGGACTGCGCCCATCCGCCCGAACATCAGCGGTTTTCCGGGGCGCATGGCGAGCTTCCAGAAGTCCAGCGTCATGCCTTCGCCGGTCAACACCTCGTGGACGAGATCATGGTCTCCAACAGAAGCACCACCCAGAGTGACGATCACGTTGGCGCCGGCATCGACAGCTTGCCGGACCGCGGCGGCGATCGCGTCCTTGTTGTCGGGGGCAATGCCGAGGTCCAGCGCATGCGCGCCGACGGATTGCGCGGCAGCCGCCACGCCATAGGCGTTTGACGAGATGATCTGGTCAGGTCCCGGCGCGCTGCCGGGCAGCAACAATTCGTCGCCGGTGGCGATGATGGCAACCAGTGGCCGACGCACCACGGCGAGCGCCGGATGATTGGCAGAAGCGGCAAGCGACAACGCTGCGGCGTCGAGAACGCGCCCTTTCTTGAGCAAAACATCGCCGGCATTGAAATCCAGGCCCTTACGGCGGACATTGCGTCCCTCGGACGAGGGCTCCTGAACTTCGATCATCCCGTTGCCGAGATCGCGCACGTTCTCCTGGATGACGATGGTGTCGGCGCCGGCGGGCAAGGGGGCGCCGGTGAAGACCCGCACGGTCTCGCCGGTGCTTACGGTGCCGTGAAACCCGCGGCCGGCCGGCGCGCTGCCTATGACCTTCAGCGTCGTTGGTGTCGTTGCGACATCGGCAGCCTTCGCCGCATAGCCATCCATCGCGGAGGCATCGAACGGCGGCTGCGTGCGCAGAGCCGCCAGCGGCGCCATCAGCACCCGGTCAAAAGCATCCGCGAGCGCAACGGTTTCCGCCCCGAGCGGCTCCGCATCGCCCAAAAGTCGTTGTAAAGCTTCCTCGACCGGAACCAGCGACATCAGGCGCCCGCCTTGTAGTCGCCTGACTTTCCACCGGTCTTCTCCACCAGCCTGATACCGGAAATGATCATGGCGCGGTCCACCGCCTTGGCCATGTCGTAGATGGTCAGGCAGGCGACCGAGGCCGCGGTCAGGGCTTCCATCTCGACGCCGGTCTTTCCAGTGACACGCGCGAGCGCCGTGACCTTCAGGCCGGGCAGGGCGTGTTCTGGCTCGATATCGACCGAGACCTTGGTCAGCAGCAAGGGATGGCAGAGCGGAATAAGTTCATGCGCCTTCTTCGCAGCCATGATCCCGGCGACGCGGGCAGTCCCCAGCACGTCGCCTTTCTTGGCATTTCCATCGAGGATCATGGCCAGTGTTGCAGCCTGCATCGAAACAAAACCTTCGGCCACCGCGGTGCGGATCGTTTCGGCTTTGTCGCCGACATCGACCATGTGCGCTTCGCCCTGCGCACCGAGATGGGTGAGGGCGTTTCCGCTCATGTCAGACGGCCTCTGCTCTGGCATCGAGCCCGAGCAACTCGCGGGTTGCGGCCGTCACGTCGACCTGCCGCATCAGGCTTTCCCCAACAAGGAAGGTGCCGATGCCGCTTGTTTCCATGCGGCGGCAGTCGTTATGGGTAAAAATGCCACTTTCGCTGACCAGCAGCCGATCGGCCGGCACAATCGTCGCCAGCCGCTCCGATGTCTCCAGACTGGTCTCGAACGTGCGCAGGTTGCGATTGTTGATGCCGAGAAGGCGCGACTTGAGCTTCAAGGCGCGCTGCGTCTCATCCTCGTCGTGGACTTCGACCAGTGCGTCCATGCCGAGCGAGAAGGCGGTGTCTTCAAGTTCCGCCGCCAATCGATCGTCGACACTCGCCATGATGATCAGGATGGCATCGGCGCCCCAGGCGCGCGCCTCATAGACCTGATAGGGATCGAACATGAAATCCTTACGCAGGGCCGGAAGAGCAACAGCGGCGCGGGCCGCGGTCAGAAATTCCGGCGCACCCTGGAAGGAGGGTGAATCGGTCAGAACCGAAAGGCACGCGGCACCGCCGGCCTGATACGCTTTCGCAAGGACGGGTGGATCGAAGTCGGCTCGGATCAATCCCTTGGATGGACTTGCCTTCTTGATCTCCGCGATCAGCGCAAACGCCCCGGCAGCACGCTTGGCCTCCAGTGCGGCCAGGAAGCCACGTGGACGGTCGGCATCGGCGGCGCGTGCCTTGAGCTCGGCCAGCGGCAGACGCGCCTTGGCAGCGGCGATCTCTTCGCGCTTGTAAGCCTCGATCTTGCGCAGGATATCGGCCATCGTTCGATCCTGACCTACTCGTTGGAAACCTTGACCAGTTTTTCCAACACCGCCTTGGCCTTGCCGGTGTCGATCGCGGCTGCGGCCTGTTTCACGCCGTCTTCCAGTGTCGCGGTCTTGCCGGCGACCACAAGGCCTGCGCCCGCGTTCATGAGCACGGTATCGCGATAGGCCCCCGGTGCTCCGGAAAGCAGCTTGCGCAAGGCTTCGGCATTGTAGCTGGCGTTGCCGCCGCGCAAATCCTTCTTGCTATGGCGTTTCAACCCGACCGCCTCCGGCGTCAACTTGAAAGTACGGATCGCGCCGCCGACCAGTTCGGCCACATCCGTCTCGCCAGTCGTGGTGATTTCGTCATAGCCATCGCCATGGGCGACCCAGGCATGATCGGCTCCCAGCGCCTTCAACGCTTCTGCGACCGGAACGACCCATTCCGGCGCAAAGACACCAACCATCTGGCGGCCAACGCCGGCCGGATTGGAAAGGGGGCCAAGCAGATTGAAGATCGTGCGGGTGCCAAGCTCGCCGCGCACCGGGCCGACATGTTTCATGGCCGGATGATGCGATGGCGCGAACATGAAGCCGACGCCAGCCTTGGCGATGCAATCCCCGATCGCTTCTGGCGTCAGGTCGATCTTGATGCCGAGCCCGGTCAGCACATCGGCCGAGCCGGTCTGCGAAGACAGGCCGCGATTGCCGTGTTTGGCCACGGGCACGCCTGCGCCCGCGATGACGAAGGCGGAGGCCGTGGAAATGTTGAGCGAATGCGAGCCGTCGCCGCCGGTGCCGACAATATCGACCGCACCTGCTGGTGCCTCGACACGCAGCATCTTGTCGCGCATGGTCGCCACCGCGCCGGAAATCTCGCTGACGGCTTCGCCGCGCACGCGCAGCGCCATCAGGAAACCGCCGATCTGGCCGGGCGTGGCATCACCCGACATGATGATGTCGAAGGCCTCGCGCGCTTCCTCGAAGGACAGTGTCTTGCCTGCTGCAACCTTGGCGATATGGGGTTTCAGCGCACTCATTGGATCTGCTGGGCCTGCTCGATCGCCACCTGGTCGACCTTGACGCTGAACTGCGACTGCAATTGCGCGACCAGTTCCTCGAGGAGATCGTCCGACATGCCGGATGCGAACGACTTCTTGACATCGTCAGGAACGGCCGAGGGATCGGCAGCAGCCGGTTCGAACACTTCCGCCACCTTGAACAGGATCTTGGCCGTGCCTGTGGGAGCCGAGACGATGCCCGAACCACCTTCGGCGATGGCGAAAGCAGCCGCTGTGCCCTCCTTGCCGAAATCTGCGTCATCGGCTTCACGCTTCAAGCCGCGCTTGGTCTGCTTTTCGAGCTTCAGCTCACCGGCGACGGTGTCGAGGGTGGCTCCTGCCTTGACGCGCTTTTCCAGTTCGTCGGCCTTGGCGGTAAGCCGCTTCTCTGCCTCAGCCTCGGTCCAGTCGGCGACCACTTTTTGACGCACTTCGTCCAGCGTGCGGTCACGGGCAGGGGTGATGCCGTTCAGCTCGTAGAAGACATAGCCATTGTCGGCGGTCGTCAGCCCTTCGTTCTCGATGCCCTGCTCGGCATCGAACACTGCGCGGATGAGCGATACCGATTCCGGCAGGCCTGCGAGGACTGTACCATCCGGGCGTTGGCCGGTACGATCGATGGCCTCGATCGGCACCACCTTCAGTTTCAGCTTGTCGGCGGATTCCTGCATGGTGGAACCACCGGCGCGTGCGTCTTCGTAGGAATCATGGGTGTCGAGCAGGATGCGGCTCGCTTCGTTGACGGCCAGTTCCTTGCGGATTTGATCCGACACTTCGGCAACCGGTTTCACCACTTCCGGCTTGATTTCGGTGACGCGAAGCAGCACCGGGCCGAAGGCACCCTGAACGACGGGGCTGACCTCATTGGCCTTGAGCGCGAAGGCGGCTTCAGCGACGGCCTTGTCGGCGATCTTGTCCTTGGCCAGCGTACCAAGCAGCGTGTCGGCCTGCGTCTTTCCTTCCGCCGTCACCAGCTTGTCGAAGGTCGCGCCGCTCCGCAATGAATCGAATGCGGCGGTTGCCGCTTCAGGCGATTTGAAGACGAGCTGCTCGATGGTGCGTGTTTCAGGTGTCGTGTAACGGGCCTTGTTCTTCTCGTAGTCGTCCTTGATCTGTTGCTCGGTTACCGCGGACAGATCCATGATGTCCTCGGGCTCGAGGCGGACATAGGAAAACTTGCGGTATTCCGGGGCGGCGTATTTTTTCTTGTTGGCCTCGAAATAGGTCTTCAGGTCGGTGTCGGACGGTGCCGCGATCGGCTCGACCAGCGCTTTCGGCAACACCAGATAGTCGATGGTGCGATCTTCGCCACGATAAAGCGCGACGGCCTTGAGGAACGTATCCGGGGCTTTCATGCCGTCGGACACGGCCTCGACGATCTGCTGGCGGGTCGCAACCTGCACACGGTTCTTCAGATAGTCTTCCGGCCGCATGCCGATCTGGCGCAGTACATAGTCGAACAGCCGGCGATCGAACTGGCCGTTGCCGCCCTTGAAAGCAGGGTCATCGCGGGTGAGTTCGGCAACTCGGTCCTCGGAAAGGCCAAGGCCGAGCTTGCGTGCCTGTTCGTCAAGCACGGCGCCGGAGACCAACTGCACGAGCACGCGGTTGTCGACACCGAGCGCCTTGGCCTGTTCCCGCGTCAGCCGCTGGCCGAACTGCTGCGACATCACATTGAGCTCGCGATCGTAGGCGAGGCGGTATTCCGTTACGGAAACAGACGTGCCACCTGTCGTCAGCACACTATGGTGCCCGGCGATGGTGCCCATCATGCGGCTGGAGATACCCCAAACAGCGAAGCTGATCACCAAGAGGGAGAGCAGGGCTTTTGCGACCCAGGTTCCCGCCGCGCTTCGCAATGTAGAGAGCATGATGTTGTCCGTATTTGAAGTAAGCCAAGCGCAATAGCGTCCTTCAAGCCTACTGTCGATTGCTTTGTGGCCTGTTTTTGGTAGGGAAGGCCCGGACAGAACGATCGGAGAACCGCAGAATGACGCCAGGTATACGTCTCCTCGTGGCAGGCAACTGGAAGATGAACGGAACCGCCGCTTCGCTTGGCGAACTGCGTTCGATCGGTTATGGCTTCATGAGCGGCCTTGACACCGAAACGGACGCGCTGGTCTGTGTTCCGGCGACTTTGCTGTCGCGTGCTGCTGAAGCGGTTGCGGGCACTCCGATCAAGGTTGGCGGTGAGGATTGCCATGCCAGGGAAAATGGTGCGCATACCGGTGACATTTCCGCGGAGATGCTGAAGGACGCCGGTGCCAGCCACGTCATCGTCGGGCATTCCGAGCGTCGCACCGACCACGGCGAAGATGATGCTGCGGTCCATGCCAAAGCGGAGGCGGCGTGGCGAGCAGGCATCGTGGCGATCATCTGCATCGGCGAAACCCGGGAGCAGCGCGAGCAGGGCGCTACGCTCGACGTGCTATCGCGACAGGTAACCGGCTCGGTGCCTGAAAGCGCGACAGCTGCCAACGCGATCCTGGCCTACGAGCCGGTCTGGGCGATCGGCACCGGCCTGACGCCGACGGCTGGCGATGTTGCCGAGGCACACGCCCATATCCGGGCGAAACTTGCCGAAAAGCTCGGAGCTGCCGAAGCCGCCAGGATTCGCATTCTCTATGGTGGTTCCGTCAAGCCTTCCAATGCGGTGGAATTGCTGGGCGTTGCCAATGTCGATGGCGCCCTGGTTGGCGGTGCCAGCCTGAAGGCAGCCGATTTTCTCGGTATCGCCGAGGCTTACAGGAGTCTGTAGGAAACGTTCGGCGGTTGCAAAGGCAACCCCGATCCCCATATTCGGGCACCGGGCTTGGAAATGCCACGAAAGCATTGTATGAGCCGCCACCTGTTCACCGGTCGACGCTGGTGTCCGCGCCAGTTTTGCCAAGGTAGACAATGCAAACCGTCCTGATCGTCATCCATCTCATGATCGTGCTCGCGCTTGTCGGCGTGGTGCTTCTGCAACGCTCTGAGGGCGGCGGTCTTGGTATCGGTGGCGGTTCAGGTTTCATGACCGCGCGTGGCGCTGCCAACGCGCTGACCCGTGCTACGGCGATCCTGGCGGCGGCTTTCTTCGCCACCTCGTTGGTCCTTTCGATCGTTGCGCGTTACGGCGGCAAACCGACCGACTTCCTGGATCGTGCTCCGATTACGCAGCAGACAGGCGGCAAGGGTGTTCTTGATCAGCTACCCGGTAACGTCCCGACTGCACCGGCTGCCGCTCCGACACCGCCTTCCGGTGATGCTGCCGGCACGCAGCCAGCGGCGCCTGCCGGTGGTACAGCGGCTCCTGCCGCAAACGGTACGACGGCTCCGACAACGCAGCAGCCCGCCCAGCCGCAGGTTCCGAACCAATAAGGCTTCCGCCTCACGGCTTTCCTATCGACGCCCGCCAGGATCGACCGTCTTGGTGGGCGTTTTCACGTGACGGTGATTTGTCTTCGGGGCGTAGGCCTTTCGATGGTCTATCCAGACTCAACTTGTCCTACTAGGCTCCGGGCTGTTCGTTACGGAGGAGGCACAAAATGCCAAGCAGCGTCAAAGACATGATGGCAGCGGCGAATGCGGCGGTGCCGAAAATTACCGCAGATGAAGCGCGGAAACTGATCGCCGACGAAAATGCCGTGGTGGTTGACGTGCGCGATGCTCCGGAAGTCCTGGCCAGCGGCAAGATCAAAGGTGCGATCAACATCTCGCGCGGCATGCTCGAGTTCCGTGCCGATGCCGAGACACCTTATCACAATGCCGAGCTTCGCAAGGATCGGCCGATCATTGTCTACTGCGCTTCCGGAGGCCGATCGGCACTGAGCGGCAAGATGCTCAAGGATATGGGCTTCCAGAAGGTCTATAACCTCGGCGGTTTCAAGGACTGGGCCGAGAATGGCGGCGCGGTCGAATCTGGCAGCTAGGCTGGAGGCCCGGATCCCTCCGATCTGGAAAATCTTACACTCGCCGTCGGAGCGGCCTCTCATCTTGCGTCCTTGGTGAAACCTGGGAGCGAAAAATGAGACAAGTGCTCGAGACGTCTTTTGATGCGTTGATACAAAGGAGCTCGGCCACCGGCGGCTGGACCTACGTTGTCTGGCCGCATTCGGCTGAGTTCTTCAAAACGAGGGGTCTGGTGAGAATTCGCGCGATTGTCGATGGTGTCGCGTTCCAGAGTTCCTTCATGGCGCTTGGCGACGGCAATCACAAATTGCCGCTCAAGGCCGATCTTCTGAAGGCCGTCGGCAAACAAGCCGGTGACAGGGTTTCAATCACGCTGACCGAGCGCTTGAACTGAGCCGATCGCAATTACCGCTGAGTCGGTAGCTGTTCTGGTCTTTGGAAGCTTGCGGTGGCCTAGCGCTGGGCGTTCGTTCGATCTTGTCCCAGCCGAGGCTCCGATCCGGAAAAAAGACGCTGAATGTTGGCACGGTGGCGCGCAACCACATAAGCGCTCCCCACGACGATCAGCAATAGATAGGCAAGTGGCTGCTCGAGGCAGAAAACGAGAGCCGTTGCGGTGAAGGCAGCCGCTATGGAAGCAAGGGAAACGATCCGGAAGACAGCCAGAACGGTGCCCCAGGCTGCCAGCGCACCCAAACCGACCGGCAGCGATATCGCCAGCAAGACACCAAGCCCGGTCGCCGCGGACTTCCCGCCTGTGAAATTCAGCCAGATCGAGCGGCCGTGTCCCAACAATGCCGCAAGTCCTGACAGGCAGACGGCCCAAGGCGTCAAGGCCAGGGTGTCGATTGCTGCAGGCGGTGCGAAGGATGGCAGAGTGGGGAGCCAGGTGTAAAACCAGCGGGCAAGGACGATTGCTGCTGCACCCTTTGACACATCGACGCACAGAACTGCCAAGGCGGGCCATTTGCCCAGGGTTCGCAGCACGTTCGTTGCGCCAGTGGAATTGGAGCCATGTTCGCGAATGTCGATGCCGCGAAGCAATTTGCCGACCAGATATCCTGTGGGAATGGAACCCAGCAGATAGGCAACCATCAATCCGACAGCGCTTCCCAGAAAAAGTGCCATGGAGTCTCCGAAGGGTGCCATCCTGACGTCGATCGGGGCAGTCATTCCCCGGACAGCCAGGAAGTCAATTCCATACGCGATCGACGGCATGTACCGAAGCGCCCGACAGTATGCCCTGGCAGTGGGTTGCAGGGGAGGCCTTGGTTTCCAAGTGGCAATAAGCCTGTCAACCGGGTCAAACCATAAGCCGGCGTGCCATTGATAGGGGGCGACGTTGAATCGTTGTCCCGATTGGGCACAGTCGCCGAGGAAGTAACCGCGCCGCACGGCACAGTAACACCATTACCTGTTGTTCCTGGAACACAGTTGGCGCAAATGCGGTGCCTTCACGAAGAATCGATCTCGTACTGGGGTCAAAGGTGCTTGAGCGGTCGGCGCCTGTTCGATTATAGCGAAATTGCGGCAATTGCGGTGCCTTGAAGGCGCCGCCGGTTTGCCGTGGGCAACACGATTCTTCTGGACGGAACTTCGCCATGCGGCTTCGCAGTTTCATTCTCGCCGGCCTTTGTGCCGTGCTCACCGTTGGTGCGCCTGCTTATGCAGCCGCGCCGGCCAATCCGAAGGCAACCAAGGCTGACACCGCAAAGACCAAAAGCGCGGCTGTCGAGCTGAAGCAGCTCAAGAAGAAAAAGAAACCGACCGAGGCTGACCTCGCTCGCATCGAGGATCTGGAAAAGCAGGTCCAGGTCGAACGCGCTCTCGCGAAGGAAAAGGCCCTTGAGGCGCGTAAGCTGGCCATGCGCGAAGCCGCCAAGGTGAAGGCTGAAGCCGCCCGCCAGGAGTTCCTGGCCAAGAAGGGCCAGAAGCCAGTGATTCAGTCGGCGGAGCCGGCAGAGGATGCCAAGCAGGCCAAGAAGCTGGCCAAGCTCGAGCTCACCAAGCCGATCGAGCCGATGCCGGCAGTTGTCGAAGAGCCGCTGACGGTGGAGGCCGAGGACGTCGTTGCCAACGGCAACAATGGCGAGCTGCGTAGCGAGCCGCGTGCCGGCGAAGTCCGCCCACGCAACAACAACGGTCTGTTCGCCGGCCTTTTCGGTGGCAATGCCGGTTCGTCATCGATGTCCATGTTGCCGCAGACGCGTGCGCTGGACGCGGTCATGGACAAAAATTCGGCCAAGAAGCCCTTCAACGTGAAGCCGGAATACGAGCCCCAGGAAGTGACTTTCTCGGGCTATGAGCCCGGCACCATCGTCATCAATACGGCCGAACGCCGGCTCTATCTGGTTGAATCCTGGTCCACTGCCCGTCGCTATGCGATCGCGGTCGGCAAGGAAGGCCTGCAGTACAAGGGCGATACGACCGTCGGCGACAAGCAGGAGTGGCCGCGCTGGATTCCGACGAAAGACATGCAGGAGCGTGAGCCGAAGAAGTACGGCCAGTACAAGGACGGCATGCCCGGCGGTGGCATGAATCCGCTCGGCGCCCGTGCCATCTACCTCTATGACGGCAAGAAGGACACGCATCTGCGTATCCACGGCACCATTGCGCCGCAGACGATTGGTACCAGTTCGTCCAATGGCTGCTTCCGCATGATCAACGATCACGTCATCGAGCTGTACAATCGCGTCAAGATGGGCACCAAGGTCGTCGTCCTGTAACGCTGTACGAAGAATTGACGGAAGGGCCGGCTCCAGCCGGCCCTTTTGTTTTGGCCGAAAACCGGCCCAAGTGAGTAGTTCCGGGAAAAACCACGCGCGGCGGTTTTTCCACTAGCGGAATCGATCAGGCCGCGCTAAGCGATGGTTCCCATGGCGCGATATGTATTCATCACCGGCGGCGTGGTTTCTTCCCTTGGAAAAGGCATTGCCGCAGCGGCTCTCGGAGCCCTGTTGCAGGCGCGCGGCTACCGCGCGCGCATCAAAAAACTCGACCCTTATCTCAACGTCGATCCCGGCACGATGTCGCCTTACCAGCACGGTGAGGTGTTTGTGACGGACGACGGTGCCGAGACAGATCTCGATCTCGGCCACTATGAACGTTTCACCGGCCGTTCAGCCAACCAGAACGACAACATCACCACCGGCCGCATCTACAAGAACATCATCGAACGCGAGCGGCGCGGCGACTATCTCGGCGCCACAGTGCAGGTCATTCCGCACGTCACCGACGAGATCAAGAACTTCGTGCTCGATGGCAATGAAGACTATGACTTCGTGCTGTGCGAAATCGGCGGCACGGTGGGCGACATCGAAGCGATGCCGTTCCTGGAGGCCATTCGTCAACTCGGCAACGACCTGCCGCGCAACAATGCCGTCTATGTGCACCTGACCCTGATGCCCTACATTCCGGCGGCCGGCGAATTGAAGACCAAGCCAACGCAGCATTCGGTCAAGGAACTGCGTTCCATCGGCATTGCACCGGACATCCTTCTGGTGCGTGCCGACCGGTCGATCCCGAAGGAAGAACGGCGCAAGCTGTCGCTGTTCTGCAACGTGCGCGAATCGGCCGTCATCCAGGCGCTCGACGTCGGACACATCTACGATGTGCCGATGGCCTATCACAATGAAGGACTGGATACGGAAGTGCTCGCTGCCTTCGGCATCGAGCCTGCGCCGAAGCCGCGCATGGAGCCGTGGCAGGGCGTGGCAGAACGCATCCATAACCCGGAAGGCGAGGTCACCATCGCCATCGTCGGCAAATACACCGGTCTCAAGGACGCCTATAAGTCGTTGATCGAGGCGCTGTCGCATGGCGGCATGGCCAATCGCGTCAAGGTCAAGCTCGACTGGATCGAAAGCGAAGTCTTCGAGAGGGAAGATCCGGCGCCGTTCCTGGAAAAGGTGCATGGCATTCTGGTGCCCGGCGGATTCGGCGAGCGTGGTTCGGAAGGCAAGATCCTGGCTGCCAAATTCGCCCGTGAGCGCAAGGTGCCGTATTTCGGCATCTGTTTCGGCATGCAGATGGCGTGCATCGAGGCTGCTCGTTCGCTGGCCGGTATCGAAAATGCCTCGTCGACGGAGTTCGGCGCCACCAAGGAGCCTGTCGTCGGCCTGATGACGGAATGGCTGAAGGGCAATATGCTGGAGAAGCGGCAGTCTGCCGGCGATCTCGGCGGCACGATGCGGCTCGGCGCTTATGATGCACGGCTGGAGGCCGGCTCCAAGATCGCTGAGATCTATGGCGATACCGATATTTCGGAGCGTCATCGCCACCGCTACGAAGTCAACATCGACTACAAGCAGCGGCTGGAAGATTGCGGGCTGGTCTTCGCCGGCATGTCTCCGGACGGCGTGTTGCCTGAGACAGTCGAGTATCCCGACCATCCCTGGTTCATCGGTGTGCAGTATCATCCGGAGCTCAAGAGCCGTCCGCTGGAACCGCATCCGCTGTTTGCCTCTTTCATCGAGGCGGCGCTCGAACAGAGCCGGATGGTCTGAGGCAGGGTAGGGCAGTGCGGACCTATATTGCGCTGCTCTATTCCATCGTGCTGACGCCGCAGCGTCGCGTGGTAATGGCCGATCTCAAGGCGATGGCCGAGGGATTGGGGTTCACCAATACGCGCACGCTGGCTGCCAGCGGCAATCTGCTGTTCGATGCGCCGGAAACTTCGATAAGAGCACTGGAAAACCAGCTCGAGGCCGCATTCTCGCAAGCTTTCGGTCGGCATGTCGACATCATCGTGCGTGATGCAGCCGGCTGGCCGGCATTCGCTGCGGGCAACCCGTTTCCGGAAGAGTCCGCCGAGGCGGCGGATCAGGTCGCGGTTCGTGTCATGCGTCAACAGGTGCCCGATGCGGCGATCGAGTCGCTGAAGCCCTATGCTGCGCCGGACGAAAAGATCGCCTTGGTGAATGGCGACATCTGGATCGTCTTTTCACGGGAGCGGCCGAATTCGCGCCTGCTCAGCGTGGTGGGGCACAAGCGCCTTGGCGTCGGCACCTCGCGCAACTGGAACACGGTGCGCAAGCTGGCTGAAATGGTGTAAGTTTAGACTTACCTTTCGAAAATTCACGGCTCGGATCATTTCTGCAGGAACAGGGCGCGCTTTCTGAGCTCGCCCTGTCCTCTTCTCGGTCAGGCCTTGGCCGGTACGCGCACCGACGCTGACGAGCGCAGGACGTAGTAGATGATGCCGGCGATTGCCACGCCGAAGAACCAGCCATAGACACCCCACCATGTTGGCAGCCAATTGGTGAAATTGGGCAGGATCGACGAGAAGATCGCGCCGATGCCCGCGGCGATGAAGGCATTCACATGCCAGCCGCCCTGGAACCGGAATTCCCCGTCCTCGCGATAAAGCGCTTCGACATCGACCTCGCCTTTGCGGATCAGGTAGTAGTCGACCATCATCACACCGAAAATCGGTCCCATGGTGGCGCCGATGATGCCGACAAAAGACGCGGCGCTGCCTTCCCAGGGGGCGAACGGATAGAGCACCAATGCGATCACGGCGGCGATATAGCCGCCCTTCTTGAAGTCGATCTGCTTTGGGAAGACGTTGGCGAAGTCGAAGGCCGGTGAGACGAAATTCGCCACCACGTTGATACCAAGCGTGGCGACCGCAAAAGTCAGTGCCGCCAACAGTGCCAGGAACCAGCTGTCGAACTTGGCCGAGATCTGGTCAGGGTGCAGCAGGACTTCGCCATAGACATCGTAAGCGGCGATCGTGGTCACGCCCGCCACCAGCGAGAACAGGATCAGATTGACCGGCAGGCCCCAGATATTGCCCTTGCGCAGGGCTGCCTTGTCAGGCGCGTAGCGGGCAAAGTCGCAGAAATTCAGGTAAAGCGCGGAGAAGTAGGTGACCCAGATCGCGGCGACGCCGAACAGCGCCGTCCAGGACCCCGGATCGCCCGGAATGCCGGCGTCCTTGGTCTTCTCACGCAGGACATCGAGCGGAATGTCGCTCGTGAAGGCGAACTTGCCCGACTTCACGCAGAGATAGACGGCAAGGATCAGCATCATCACCCACACCGCCGGTC
Organism: Mesorhizobium sp. EU05-FHT14A09; assembly: GCF_058790995.1. Taxonomy (NCBI): domain Bacteria; kingdom Pseudomonadati; phylum Pseudomonadota; class Alphaproteobacteria; order Hyphomicrobiales; family Phyllobacteriaceae; genus Mesorhizobium; species Mesorhizobium sp. EU05-FHT14A09. Next base: position 145,798 of record NZ_JBYTDF010000002.1, on the reverse strand, counting down.
CTGCCCAATCCTGGAACCGGCGGACCGTCTCCATGCCCTTCTGGATGATGAGCAACTGCAGGGCCCAGATCACGACAAAGCAGATCACCTCAAGCGTCGAATGGCCGAGCATGTGGCTGTTCTGGTGGAAGGCCAGCATGCTTTCGTTGCGGATGAGCAGGGCAACGATGGCGCCGGAAGCCGCGGCTGTCTGTGCACCGTACCAGAAGCAGGCAACGATCGCGCGCACCAGCGCCGGGACGTTGGCGCCCCAGATGCCAAAGGACGCCCGCGCCAGGACCGGGTAGGGTACGCCGGTCTTGACCCCGGCATAGCCGACCAGATTCATCAGCGCATAGATAATGAGCGAGCCGATGCCTATCGCGATGATGAAGTTGAGGAACCCGCCGCAGAACAGGAACAGGCTGGCAGCGAGATAATAACCCCACAGGCTGTGGACGTCGGATGTCCACACGTTGAAGATCGAAAATGGCCCCCAGTTTCGGACCTTGGCAGGCGCCAGGTCCTCGTTGTAGAGGTTGGGTGAAGCACCGGGTATGGTCATATAAGTCCCCTCTCATGACCTTATATTTTTGGGCAGGAAGGTTATGCCTGCCGTCGGGGAAGGGGAAGAAACCGATTTGCCGGTTTTCCCGAAAAAGATATTCAATGAGAAAATGGCTTCTCGCGAGGCGATTCAGTCTAAACGCGCGAGAAGCGAGTCGGCATTGCATCGCGCTGCCGGATGGGAGACCAGCGAATGATGGTGGCGCACGATGGTCCAGTCACACTGGAGACCTGGTCTGCGGGCGATATCGACATTCTCGAACGTTGCAACACGCTGGAAGCCAAGCGTTACATTGGCGGGCCGGAAACTCCGGAGAAGCTGCTCGACCGTAATCGGCGCTATCAGGCGTATGGCATTCCCGGCGAAACCCGAATGTTCCGCATTTCCCATGACGGACTTGGTGCCGGATCGATTGGCTATTGGGAACGGTCGTGGCAGGGCGGGCTTGTCTACGAAACCGGTTGGGCGGTGGTCCCCGATCTTCAGGGGCACGGGATCGCAGGCAAGGCGACAGCGCTGTTGATCGAAGTGTTGCTTGGCGAACACCGGCATCGCTACCTGCATGCCTTTCCGGCGCCGGACAATCCTGCCTCCAATGCGATCTGCCGCAGGCTCGGGTTCGAGCTCATGGGTGAATGCGATTTCGAATACCCGCCAGGCAGCGTGATGCGCAGCAACGATTGGCGATTTGATCTCGGGGCACCTGCGACTATCCGACCGGGTCGACGCCATTCTCCTGCGTCACGCGGCTGACGCAGGATCGTGGCAGGGGACGGTGGCGCTGAACGAGCCATTTTCCTTGAACCGGTAGTCGGAATGATGCACATCGCCGCCAGTATGCAACGACCAGTCCATCCACTCGATCATATCGTGCTGCCGACGGCGACGCTTGAAAGCGCCGAGGCGCGTCTTTCTGCATTGGGGTTCACGGTCGCGCCGCGCGGCGTTCATCCGTTCGGCACCGAGAACTGCTGCGTCTATCTTGCCGACGGCACCTTCCTGGAGCCGCTCGCGATAGGCGATGGCGACGTGGCTGCGCAAGCGATCATGGCCGGCAACGTATTCGTGGCCCGCGATCACACCTATCGCGAAGATCACGGTCCTGAAGGTTTCTCAGCGATCGTGTTTGGCACCGACGATGCCGACCACGATCACCGTACCTATGTGGAGGCCGGTATCTCAGCGGGGGAGAGGCTCGATTTCTCGCGCCCCTTTACCGACCGTTCCGGCAGGAGCGATACCGTTTCGTTCAGGCTTGCCTTCGCGTCGGGGCGTGACACCCCTGATGCCTTCGTCTTCGCCTGCCAGAGGATCAACGCGCCGAAGGTGGATCGAGCCGCGTTGCAGGTGCACGCCAACGGTGCCACACGCATCCACCGCATTGTGGCGGTGAGTGACGATCCCGCCGGGCAACAGGCTCTCCTGGCAAAGGCTGCCGGGGTTGGTAGCGCGACGGCTTTTTCGAATGGCCTGTTGGCACTGCCGAATGCGGATGTGTCGGTCCTGCAGCCGGAAGAATTCGGATCCGAATTCGGACTTGATGCCGGCGGCCGCACGGCGCTCCGTTTCGTCGCCGTCATCTTTGCTGTGACGGATCGTGATGCGACAGAGCACCTGCTTGTTTCGGCCGGCATCAGGCCCCATTTGCGGGACGGCCGGCTTGTCGTGCCGCCAGCACCGGGCCAGGGTGCTGCCTTCATCTTCGAGGAACTGAAATGACCAAACCCAATGCCAAGGTGACCGTCGGCCAGACGCTGTTCGCAAACGATGCGCCGTTGTCGCTGATCGCTGGCCCGTGCCAGTTCGAATCGCGCCAGCATGCTTTCGATATGGCAGGCGCGCTGAAGGAGCTGACGGGAAAGCTCGGCATCGGTTTCGTCTACAAATCTTCTTTCGACAAGGCCAACCGCAGCTCATTGAGCAGCACGCGCGGCGCCGGACTGGACGCGGCGCTGCCGGTTTTCTCGGAATTGCGCAAGGAACTCGGTGTAACGATCCTGACCGATATCCACACCGAGGAGCAGTGCGCGATCGTAGCGCCGCATGTCGACGTGCTGCAAATCCCGGCATTCCTGTCGCGTCAGACCGATCTGCTCATTGCTGCCGCCAAGACCGGCAAGGTCGTCAATGTGAAGAAGGGGCAGTTCCTTGCTCCCTGGGACATGAAGAATGTGGTGGCCAAACTGACCGATTCAGGCAATCCGAACGTGCTTGTGACGGAGCGCGGCGCCTCTTTCGGCTACAATACGCTGGTCTCCGACATGCGGGCCCTGCCGATCATGGCCGACATCGGTGCGCCGGTGATCTTCGACGCCACCCACTCCGTGCAGCAGCCGGGCGGGCAGGGCACCACATCGGGCGGCGAGCGCCGCTTCGTCGAGACGCTGGCACGCGCGGCGGTGGCTGTCGGTGTGGCCGGTGTATTTGTCGAGACGCATGAGGACCCCGATAACTCGACCTCGTCCGACGGACCGAACATGGTGCCGTTCAAGGACATGCCGGCGCTGCTGGAACGCCTGATGGCGTTCGACAGGATTGCCAAGGCCTGACCGCCCGCGGCAACGAGACTATCTTTGATTGCAGGCGATGTTGCCCGGTTGTAGGCTTGCCGGGCAAATTGGCTCGTCGTCAGGAGTAGGACATGTCCGTCGCCCGCGTTACCGAGATCACCGCTTCCTCCAAGAAAAGCTTCCAGGATGCCATCGAGAAAGGCGTCGAGCGCGCCTCCAAAACCCTCAAGAATGTCGAGGGTGCCTGGATCCAGGATCAGAAGATCGTGGTCGAGGGCGGCAAGATCGTTGCCTACCGCGTCAACATGAAGGTCACCTTCATTCTCGCGGACTAGCGCGAGGACTGGAACAACGCTTCCTCATTGAAGCAATGGACGCGAAAGTTATGCTCTCATCGGAGCAAGAAGCCGATGGGAGTGGAAAATGGTTGCGGCATTTCCGGTTTTCGATCTTTCGCGTTTCGAACAGGCAGATGTCGCCGACCGCAAGGCGCTCGGTCGTGAAGTCGACGAGATTTGCCGCGCGACCGGTTTCCTGGCGGTCAGCGGGCATTCTGTTCCGCAGGCCGTGATCGATCTCGTATGGTCGAAGGCACGGGAATTCTTCGACCAGCCGGCAGTGTTGAAGGACAAGGTAAGGGCGCCCTATCCGGGCTATCCCTATGGCTATCTCGGCCCCGGGGCCGAGGCTCTGGCCAAGTCCAAAGGTGCCGACACGCCGCCGGACCTCAAGGAAAGTTTCAACGGCGGCCCGCTCTCGGTTCCGCAAGGACTGACCGATTCGCAGGCGCTGGCGTTCTGTTACGCCGAAACGATCTGGCCGCAAGCTCCGGACGGTTTCGTCGATGCCTGGAAGGCATATTATGCGGCCATGGAGGATCTAGCCGCGCGTATCATGCGCGTGTTCGCGGTCGCGCTTGAGCTGCCGGAAGATTATTTCCAGCCAATGATCGACCGGCCAATCAGCGCCTTGCGACCACTGAACTATCCTGAGACCGATACGCCGCCACTCGCCGGCCAACTGCGTGCTGGTGCGCATACCGATTATGGCAGCCTGACCATCCTGTTGCCGCAACCAGGCTCTGGTGGCTTGCAGATATTCACGCCGGAAGGCGACTGGCGCGAAGTGCCGCCTGTAGAGGGAGCGTTCGTCATCAACATCGGCGATCTGATGGCGCTTTGGACCAACGATCGCTGGGTGTCGACACTGCATCGCGTCATCAATCCAGATGTCGGTGCGGCGAACTCGGCGCGGCGCCAGTCGCTGGCCTTCTTCCATCAACCGAACTGGCATCAGCAAATCTCCTGCATCGAGACCTGTCTGAAGCCTGGGGAGGCGCCCCGCTATCAGCCGGTGCAGTCGGGCCCCTACCTGATGTAAATTCAACGCAACGGTGAAGCCGGCCGCCTGACAAAGAGCGGAATCTGCCACCCAGCGCGGTTGCGTTTCGTGAAGCTTTGGCTATTGAGTTTGCGTAGCGTCACCCCGCCGGTGCACCCCTCGCACCGTCCTCATCCCCAAGCAGGAGCCTCACATGACCGCCATCATTGACATAGTTGGCCGTGAAATTCTCGACAGCCGCGGCAATCCGACCGTCGAGGTCGATGTCGTCCTCGAGGATGGCTCAATGGGGCGTGCCGCAGTGCCGTCGGGTGCTTCGACTGGCGCTCACGAAGCCGTCGAATTGCGTGATGGTGGTCCGCGTTATCTCGGCAAGGGTGTCGAGCGTGCCGTCGAGGCCGTCAATGGCGAGATCTTCGAGGCGATCGGCGGTATGGAAGCCGAGCATCAGATCCAGATCGACCAGACCATGATCGAGCTGGACGGCACCGCCAACAAGGGCCGTCTCGGCGCAAACGCCATCCTGGGCGTTTCGCTGGCGGTCGCCAAGGCTGCTGCCGAGGCATCCGGCCTGCCGCTCTATCGCTATGTCGGCGGCCCGAACGCCCGTGTGCTGCCGGTGCCGATGATGAACATCATCAACGGCGGCGCCCACGCCGACAATCCGATCGATTTCCAGGAATTCATGATCATGCCGGTCGGTGCGCCGACGCTGCGTGACGCCGTGCGCTGGGGCGCCGAGATCTTCCACACGCTGAAGAAGGGGCTGAAGGAAGCCGGCCACAACACCAATGTCGGCGATGAGGGCGGCTTCGCGCCGAACCTGAAGAGCGCCCCGCTGGCACTCGACTTCGTGATGGCTTCCATCGAGAAGGCAGGTTTCAAGCCAGGTCAGGACGTGGCGCTTGCGCTGGACTGCGCAGCCACCGAGTTCTTCAAGGATGGCAACTACGTCTACGAAGGTGAGAAGAAAAGCCGCGATCCCAAGGCGCAGGCCAAGTATCTTGCCAAGCTCGCTGCCGATTATCCGATCATCTCCATCGAGGACGGCATGGCCGAAGACGATTGGGAGGGCTGGAAGTACCTGACCGACCTCATCGGCAAAAAGGTACAGCTGGTGGGCGACGATCTGTTCGTCACCAACACGGCACGCCTGCGCGATGGCATCAAGATGGGCGTCGCCAACTCGATTCTCGTCAAGGTCAACCAGATCGGGTCGCTGACCGAGACGCTGGAAGCGGTCGAGACCGCGCATAAGGCTGCCTATACCGCCGTCATGTCGCATCGTTCGGGCGAGACCGAGGATTCTACGATCGCCGACCTCGCAGTCGCGACCAATTGCGGACAGATCAAGACGGGTTCGCTGTCGCGTTCCGATCGCATGGCGAAATACAACCAGCTGATCCGAATCGAAGAAGAGCTCGGCGCGCAGGCGCGTTATGCTGGCACGTCGATCCTCAAGGCTTGATGGCTGATAGCCACAGCATCTATCGCCAGCCACCGATCGGAAGGATCGGTGGCTGCGCTATCTCTTTTGCAATGGCCGCCGTCTTCATGACGGCGGCCATTGCACAGGAGTTGCCGCAAGGCTTCCGCTCGCCGACTGGCAACATCCAGTGCCTGTTTTTCGACGCTTCATCTGTCTGCTGCAACATTGCCGCGGTTTCGAACCGGCTGGCGCAGCGGCCGGCCGACTGCGATCTGGAATGGGACACGATTTCGGCCTGGGAGCGAGCTCACGGGAAGGCGAGCGCCTGTGCGTGGGCGACACCATCGCCGGCACGTATGAGATCCTGCCTTATGGTGAGAGCGCACGCAACGGTGCCATCGTCTGCCGATCGGCGCGCAAGGGCGTGGTCTGTATCAATGACAAGGGTGCTGGCTTCGAGTTATCGCGTTCCCTGCAGCGTGTTTTCTGAGCGCGAATACGTGTTTCTGCGCGCCTGCAGACAAGGCAATTTCCCGCATGTCTGAAGCCATCGCAACTACCTTCGTAACCCTCCATTAAGCACAATCGGGCGACAAGAGGCAGACGAGGAGTCGCGCCATGTGGACACGCCAGCACAAGCAGACAAATACCGGTCGGCTGATCGTGCCGGCTCTTTGTGCCGTGGTTCTGAGCTATTTCGGCTACCATGCCTATCATGGTGCCTTTGGCATCAATTCGAGAGCCAAGCTGCAGGAGCAGGTGGCGAGTCTGCAAGCGCAGCTTGCCACGGTGAAGGAACGCCGGATGGAAATCGAGCAGCGTGTCAGGCTCCTGCATGACGGCTCGATCGAAAAAGACATGCTGGACGAGCAGGCGCGGCGGGCGCTGAATGTGACGAGTGCAAACGAAGTCGTCATCATGCTGCCGTCAAAAGCCGATTAACCTAATGTCGGTTAATCGACGTTATTTCCAATATTTATAACTGCTTAGATGCATGCCAGCCATGCATTTTTCCGCATGGCGTAACGGCACCTTGCGTGCTAGCTTTCCCTCAATCGGTGGGGAGAGACGATCTTCCCCCGTAGTCCGCGAAGAGACGCAACAGGGAGTGAAGCATGGCAACCGCCGCCAGAAAAGCGCCTGCCAAATCCAAGTCCGACAGCAAAAGCCTGACTGCTCCAAAGCCGTTGGACTTTACGAAAGAGCAGGAGCTGTCAGCCTATCGCCTGATGCTCCTGATGCGCCGCTTCGAGGAAAAGGCCGGCCAGCTTTACGGCATGGGTTTCATCGGCGGTTTCTGCCATCTCTACATCGGCCAGGAGGCGGTCGTTACCGGCCTCAAGATGTCGCTCATCGAGGGCGACCAGATGATCACCGCATATCGCGACCACGCCCACATGCTGGCGATGGAGATGAGCCCGCGCGGCGTGATGGCCGAGCTGACCGGGCGCCGTGGAGGCTACTCCAAGGGCAAGGGCGGTTCGATGCACATGTTCTCCAAGGAGAAGAATTTCTACGGCGGCCACGGCATTGTCGGCGCGCAGGTGTCGTTGGGTACCGGGCTGGCTTTTGCCAACCGGTATCGCGGCAACAAGAATGTCTCGGTGACCTATTTCGGCGACGGTGCCGCCAACCAAGGCCAGGTCTACGAAAGCTTCAACATGGCGTCGCTGTGGAAGCTGCCGGTCATCTATGTGATCGAGAACAACCGTTATGCCATGGGCACGTCGGTGTCGCGTTCGTCCGCGGAAACCGATTTCTCGCAACGCGGCCTGTCGTTTCGCATCCCAGGCATCCAGGTCGACGGCATGGACGTGCGTGCAGTGAAGGCGGCCGGCGATCTCGCGACCAACTGGTGCCGCTCCGGCAATGGCCCGATCATCCTCGAGATGGAAACCTATCGCTATCGCGGTCACTCCATGTCGGACCCGGCCAAGTACCGCAGCAAGGAAGAAGTGCAAAAAATGCGCTCCGAGCACGACCCGATCGAGCAGATCAAGGCGCGTCTTGCCGCCAAGAAATGGGCGAGCGAGGACGATCTCAAGGCCATCGACAAGGAAGTGCGCGATATCGTCGCCGATGCCGCCGATTTCGCGCAAACCGATCCCGAGCCGGATGCTTCCGAGCTGTGGACGGACATTCTGGTATAAGGGGAGGGTGCGACCATGCCGATTGAAATTCTCATGCCCGCGCTCTCGCCGACCATGGAAGAGGGCAATCTGTCGAAATGGCTGAAGAACGAGGGCGACAAGGTCGCTCCGGGCGACGTCATTGCCGAAATCGAGACCGACAAGGCGACCATGGAAGTGGAAGCCGTCGACGAAGGTACGCTGGGAAAGATCCTGGTCGCTGCTGGTTCGGAAGGCGTCAAGGTCAACACGCCGATAGCGGTTCTGTTGCAGGACGGTGAAAGCGCCAGCGATGCCGGCAAGACCGCTGCTCCTGCGAAGGCCGAGGCGCCTGCAATCGCCGAACCGGCTAACGCTCCCGCACCAAGTGCCGCTGCTGCCCCGGTCGCTGCCGCACCGAAGGCCGAAGTGGCCGCTGATCCCGATATTCCTGCTGGAACCGAGATGGTCTCCACCACGGTTCGCGAAGCGTTGCGCGACGCCATGGCTGAAGAGATGCGCCGCGACGAAGACGTCTTCGTCATGGGCGAGGAGGTTGCCGAATACCAGGGCGCCTACAAGATCACGCAGGGCTTGCTGCAGGAGTTCGGCGCACGGCGCGTGGTCGATACTCCGATCACCGAGCATGGCTTCGCGGGCGTCGGTGTCGGCGCCGCGATGACGGGTCTGAAGCCGATCGTGGAGTTCATGACCTTCAACTTCGCCATGCAGGCGATCGACCAGATCATCAACTCGGCGGCAAAGACGCTCTACATGTCCGGTGGCCAGATGGGAGCGCCGATCGTCTTCCGCGGGCCGAACGGTGCAGCAGCGCGCGTTGCGGCGCAGCATAGCCAGGACTACGCGGCCTGGTACAGCCACATCCCGGGTCTCAAGGTCATCCAGCCCTACAGCGCGGCCGATGCCAAAGGCCTGCTCAAGGCGGCAATCCGCGACCCCAATCCGGTTATCTTCCTGGAAAACGAAATCCTCTACGGTCACGCCTTCGATGTGCCCAAGCTCGATGATTTCGTGCTGCCGATCGGCAAGGCTCGTATCCACAAGGCCGGCAAGGACGTCACCATCGTGTCGTTCGGCATCGGCATGACCTATGCGGTCAAGGCGGAAGCGGAACTCGCGAAGCTGGGTATCGATGCTGAAATCATCGATCTTAGGACCATCCGGCCGATGGATCTCGACACCGTCATAGCCTCGGTGAAGAAGACCAATCGCCTGGTCACGGTGGAAGAAGGCTTCCCGCAGTCCTCGGTCGGCGATTTCATCGCCAACCAGGTTTCGCGCCAGGCGTTCGACTATCTCGACGCGCCGGTCATCACCATCACCGGCAAGGACGTGCCGATGCCCTACGCGGCCAACCTTGAAAAGCTGGCGCTGCCCAATGTCGCGGATGTGATCGAGGCGGTGAAAGCCGTCACCTATCGCTGATCTGGCCGGGAGGACAACATGCCGATCAACATTACCATGCCGGCCCTATCGCCAACCATGGAAGAGGGCAATCTCGCCAAGTGGCTGGTCAAGGAAGGCGACAAGGTCTCACCGGGCGACGTGATCGCAGAAATCGAGACCGACAAGGCGACTATGGAAGTCGAAGCCGTTGATGAAGGCACCGTCGCCAAGTTGGTCGTTCCCGCCGGCACCGAGGCGGTCAAGGTCAATGCCGTGATCGCCATTCTGGCCGCCGAAGGCGAAGATGCAGGCGCCGCTGCCAAAGGCGGCGAGGCCGCACCTGCCAAAGCCGAGGCTGCCAAGGCTGAAGCAAAGGCGGAGACGCCCAAAGTTGAAGCGGCGAAGGCCGAGCCTGCCTCCGCTCCCGCCGCGCCGAAACCAACCAGCAATGGAGCTGCGCCGGCAACGGGTGAGCGTACCTTTGCCTCGCCGCTCGCACGTCGTATCGCCAAGGATGCCGGTGTCGATGTCGCTGCCGTCACCGGTTCCGGCCCGCACGGTCGTGTGGTGAAGGCCGATGTCGAGGCAGCGATCGCCGGTGGCGGTGTGGCCAAGGCTGCTCCGGCTTCGGCGCAAGCGGCCGCCGCTCCGGCTGCAGCGCCTGCGGTCAAGCCGATGTCGGACGAAGCCGTGCTCAAGCTGTTCGAGCAGGGTTCCTACGACCTCGTCCCGCACGACAATATGAGGAAGACCATCGCCCGCCGTCTGGTCGAAGCGAAGTCGACCATCCCGCATTTCTACCTCACCCTCGACTGCGAGCTGGACGTGCTGCTCAAGCTGCGCTCGGAGCTCAATGCAGCCGCCCCGATGCGGAAGACCGAAAAGGGTGATGTCCCTGCCTACAAGCTTTCGGTCAACGACATGATCATCAAGGCGATGGCGCAGGCGCTGGTTGCCGTGCCGGATGCCAATGCATCGTGGACGGATTCGGCCATGGTCAAGCACAAGCACGCCGATGTCGGCGTCGCGGTGTCGATCCCCGGCGGCCTGATCACGCCGATCGTCAGGAAGGCCGACCAGAAGACGCTGTCGGTCATCTCCAACGAGATGAAGGATCTTGCCAGGCGGGCCCGCGACCGCAAGCTGAAGCCGGAGGAATACCAGGGCGGCACCACGGCGGTGTCAAACCTCGGCATGTTCGGCATCAAGGACTTCGCCGCGGTCATCAACCCGCCGCATGCGACGATCCTGGCGGTTGGTGCGGGTGAAGAGCGGGCTGTGGTGAAGGGCGGCGAGATCAGGATCGCCACCGTCATGTCGGTGACGCTGTCGACCGACCATCGTGCCGTCGACGGTGCGCTGGGAGCCGAACTGCTCGGCGCCTTCAAGCGCATCATCGAAAACCCGATGACCATGCTGGTCTGACAACCGCGGCAGGGCGGATATGAAGACCGTGCTTTGTTACGGCGATTCCTTGACCTGGGGCTACGATGCCGCGGGTCAAGGCCGCCATCGCTACGAAGATCGCTGGCCGAGTGTGCTGCAGGCAGAACTCGGCGCCGCGGCGCGCGTGATTCCGGAAGGGTTGAACGGTCGCACGACGGCCTTTGACGATCATCTGGCGGATTGCGACCGCAACGGCGCGCGCACCCTGCCGACGATCCTTGCGAGCCATGCCCCGCTCGACCTCATCGTTTTGCTGCTTGGCACCAATGACATGAAGTCGTTCATCTGCGGCCGAGCGGTCGGCGCCAGGCAAGGTATGGGACGGCTGGTCGATATCGTGCGTAGTCTCAACTATCCGATGGCTGCCGCCGCTCCCAAGGTGCTGCTGGTGTCACCACCGCTTGTTCGGGAAACGACGAACGTGAATTTTGCCGCCATGTATGGGGAGAGCATCGCGGAGTCGCGAAAACTCGCTCCGTTCTATGCAGCACTTGCCGCAGAAGTGGATTGTGGTTTCTTTGATGCCGGCTCGGTCGCCGAAGCGACACAGCTCGATGGTATCCATCTTGATGCCGAGAACACCCGTCGCATAGGCATCGCGCTGGCGCCAAAAGTGCGCGACATGCTGGAGCTTGACCGTGGCGGATGACATTATTCTGCGACCGGCGAAAAAAAGCGATGCAGCGGAACTTGCTGTTCTGGTGGATGTCAGCTCGCACGGCTTTGCATCCGGGCTCTGGTACGGTGCGGTCCTTGACGGCAGCAAGGAGACGGCATTCGAGCAAGGGCGGTCCTCCATGCGTTCCGATACGGAACGCGGGGCCTGGAAAGATGCCACCGTTGTCGTCGTCGATGAGGAATTGGCTGGCGTCATTATCGGCCATGCCATCGACGCAGCGATCGCGAGCGAAAGTGCGTGGCATCCCGTCGTTGAACCAATCCTGACCTTGCAGAAGATGCTCGTTGGCCACTGGTTCGTCGACAGTCTGGGCGTCTATCGCCACCTGCGCGGGAAGGGGCTGGGCAAGCGTCTGCTGCAGCACGAAATCGGACGCGGTGCCGGGCGTCCAATCAGCCTGATTACCGAAAGTCACAACGAGACCGCGCTCGGGCTTTACAAATCGCACGGATTTGCCGAGGTGACGCGACGGCAGGCCGTGCCGCTGTCGGACGGCAGGATGAAACATGACTGGGTGCTGCTCACGCGCGGTGCCGCTTGATGAGAAGGCAGGAAAAACATGGCTGACAATTACGACGTCATCATCATCGGCTCAGGTCCCGGCGGCTATATTGCTGCCATCCGTTCCGCGCAGCTCGGTTTCAAGACGGCGATCGTCGAACGTGAGCATTTGGCCGGCATCTGCTCCAACTGGGGCTGTATTCCGACCAAGGCGCTGCTGCGTTCGGCCGAAATCTTCCACTATGCCGAGCATGCCAAGAGCTACGGCCTGACTCTCGAAGGTACGATCAAGCCGGATCTCAAGGGCATTGTCGACCGTTCGCGCGGCATTGCTCAGCGCATGAACAATGGCGTCGGCTTCCTGATGAAGAAGAACAAGGTCGACGTGATCTGGGGCGAGGCCAAGATCACCAAGCCCGGCGAGATCGTCGTGGGCAAGTCGTCCAAGAAGCCGATGGAGCCAATGGGACCGATCCCGAAAGGCACGAAGGGGGAAGGTGCTTACACCGCCAAGCATATCGTGATCGCTACCGGTGCGCGGCCACGGGCACTGCCGGGCATCGAGCCGGATGGCAAGCTGATCTGGACCTATTTCGAAGCCATGGTGCCGCAGGAAATGCCGAAGTCGCTGCTGGTGATGGGCTCTGGCGCCATTGGCATCGAATTCGCCTCCTTCTACCGCACCATGGGCGTAGACGTGACCGTGGTCGAAATCATGCCGCAGATCATGCCGGTGGAAGACGCCGAGATTTCCACCTGGGCGAAGAAGCAGCTCGAGAAGCAGGGCATGAAAATCCTGCTCGAGACCAAGGTCACCAAGGTCGAGAAGGGCGCCAATTCCGTGACCGCAACGGTCGAAGGCAAGGATGGCAAGACCCAGACGATCACCGCTGATCGGATGATTTCGGCCGTCGGCGTCCAGTGCAACACTGAAAATCTCGGCCTGGAGACTGTCGGCGTGAAGATTGACCGTGGTGCGATTGTCATCGACGAATTCTGCCGTACGAATGTCCCGGGCATCTATGCCATCGGCGACGTCGCCGGACCGCCGATGCTGGCGCACAAGGCTGAGCACGAAGCGGTGATCTGCATGGAAAAGATCGCGGGTCTTCACGTTCATCCGATGGACAAGCTGAAGATCCCGGGCTGTACCTATTGCAGCCCACAGGTCGCATCCGTCGGCCTGACCGAGGCCAAGGCCAAGGAACAAGGCAAGGATATCCGTGTCGGCCGCTTCCAGTTCGTCGCAAACGGCAAGGCTGTTGCGCTCGGCGAAGATCAGGGGCTGGTCAAGACCATCTTCGACAAGAAGACGGGGCAACTGCTTGGCGCTCATATGGTCGGTGCGGAAGTGACCGAACTTATCCAGGGTTTCGTCGTGGCAATGAACCTCGAGACCACCGAGGAAGAGCTGATGCACACCATCTTCCCGCATCCGACACTCTCGGAAACGATGAAGGAAAGTGTGCTCGACGCCTATGGGCGCGTGCTGAACGCGTAGGAATGCAAAAATGACCGTGGCAGCATGCGTTGCTGCGGTCTTTTTCTTGCCGACGAAAAGCCTTAGATGAGGCTTGTACCCAGTCCCCGACTCCAAAACAGCCTCGGGGAGATGCAGGAAAGATCAGATGGTCACCGTTCTCGATCTCGTCGCCAACAAGCCGCGCCCCCGCCATCCGGAGAAGGCACACCGGCCTGACCAGGAAGTGCTGCGCAAGCCAGAGTGGATCCGCGTCAAGGCGCCGGTTTCCAAGGGATATGCCGAGACGCGCGAGATCGTGAAGTCACACAAGCTGGTGACCGTGTGCGAAGAGGCCGGGTGCCCCAACATCGGCGAATGCTGGGAAAAGAAGCACGCCACCTTCATGATCATGGGCGAGATCTGCACACGCGCCTGCGCTTTCTGCAATGTCGCCACCGGTATCCCGACCGCACTCGATGCTGACGAGCCGAATCGTGTGGCGCAGGCCGTCAAGACGATGGGTCTTTCCCATGTCGTCATCACGTCGGTTGACCGCGATGATCTCGAGGATGGCGGCGCACAGCATTTTGCCGACGTCATCCTGGCCATTCGCGCGGCGGCACCCACGACGACGATCGAAATCCTGACGCCGGACTTCCTGCGCAAGGATGGCGCGTTGGAAATCGTCGTGGCGGCCAGGCCGGACGTGTTCAACCACAATCTGGAAACCGTGCCGTCCAACTATCTGAAGGTTCGCCCGGGCGCCCGCTATTTCCATTCGATCCGGCTGCTGCAGCGCGTGAAAGAACTCGATCCATCGATCTTCACCAAATCCGGCATCATGGTCGGGCTTGGCGAAGAGCGAAACGAGGTTCTGCAATTGATGGACGATCTGCGCTCGGCCGACGTCGACTTCATGACGATCGGCCAGTACCTGCAGCCGTCGAAGAAACATCATCCGGTCAAGGCGTTCGTCACTCCGGAAGAGTTCCAGTCATACGCCATCGTCGGCAAGAGCAAGGGCTTCCTGCTGATGGCGTCGAGCCCGCTGACACGATCCTCGCATCATGCCGGCGATGATTTCGCCAGGCTACGCGAAGCGCGTGAGGAGCACCTCAAGAAAACCGCGCAATAAGCCGGTTTCATGCCGAAATTCGAGGCGACACGTCGCGTATCGCACAGCCCCGACCAGATGTTCGCACTGGTCGCCGATGTGGAGCAGTATCCGCAATTTGTTCCGCTGTGCGAGGCGCTGAGCGTGCGCTCGCGTCGCGAGCGCGATGGGCGCACTGTGCTCATCGCCGACATGAGCGTTGGCTATAAGGCGATCCGCGAGACCTTCACCACCCAGGTGCTGCTGAAGCCGGAGGAGCGCATCATCGACGTCAAGTACATCGATGGTCCGTTCAAATATCTCAGCAACATCTGGGGCTTCGAGCCGGCGAGCGATGGCTGCTTCGTGCGGTTCTTCATCGATTACGAGTTCAAGAGCCGCATTCTGGGTGCGATGATGGGCACGATGTTCGACCGCGCCTTCCGCATGTTCTCCGAAGCGTTCGAAAAGCGCGCCGACGTGGTGTATAGAGATCAGGCTGCATTGCGCTGATGTATTTAGCCAAATACATTTTCCAGGAAAATTTTTGATCTTAATTTAACTAAACTTAGATCTCGTTTTTTGATTCACCTCGATTTCACGAATGTTTATTCTTGTGGAAACTCTTGGTGATTTCATCTAAGTTCTTCGGTGACTGTGGCTGGAGAACCGAAGCAATGGCAATTATCTACGGCACTGCGCTGGCAGATATCCTGGACGGATCTAATCTAAACGACACTATCTTTGGTCTTGATGGCGACGATATCATCCGTGGCGGTCAGGGGACTGACACCCTCTACGGCGACCAGGGCAATGACACGCTTTATGGCGACTCTGGCACCGACGTGTTGCACGGCGGCGATGGAAACGATCAGCTGTTCGGCGGAGATGGCGATGATTGGCTCTATGGCGAAGCAGGAACTGACACGCTCAACGGTGGTGCAGGCAATGACAAGTACTTCATTGACAGTTTGGACGACACGATCGTTGAAACTGCAAATGGAGGTGTCGATGAGATTCAAACCAGTGTCTCATATACATTGGCTGCAGGGCTGAGCATCGAGCGGCTTATTGCTGCACCAGGCGCTTTTGCGATCAATCTTACCGGCAATGAGCTAAACAACGATATCTATGGCAATATTGCCGACAACGTTCTCTACGGCGGCGCTGGAGACGACATGATTGAAGGCGCCGGTGGCAATGACACCATCTATGGCGGCGATGGAAACGATAGGTTTCTAAACGGCAGCATGGGTGATGACACTATTTATGGAGGCGCGGGCTGGGACTATCTTGCAGGAGGGCCGGGACATAACGTTCTGGTTGGCGGCACCGGTGACGACACGTATTCGCTCTGGTGGGACGAACCAGGCACCTCCAACACAATCGTGGAGACTTCCGGTGAGGGGTTTGACAGCGTCCAAACCTACGGCAGTTTCGCGCTTGCTTCGGGTGTCAGCATTGAACGAATAACCGCGTTGGGTTCTGGCGTAACCTTGAGCGGAAACGAACTTAACAACGAGATTTCAGGCAATTATGGTGCTGACGTAATCAGTGGTGGTAACGGCAACGATACTCTGCACGGAAAAGAGGGCAATGATACGCTGACTGGCGGTGATGGCTCCGACTTGTTCGTTTTCGGCGAAGCGGGAGCGGCTGTTGCCGATCAGGTCGTTGATTTTATATCCGGTGTGGACACGATCGAATTGCTCGGAGGCTATTTTAGAGCATTGCCAGCCGGGGCGCTTGACGTGTCTGCGTTTACTATTGGGGCCAGCGCAAATGATGCCGACGATCGTATCGTCTACGATCAGGCTACCGGTAAGCTGTATTACGATACGGACGGTACGGGCATTGGAGTTGCCGAGGAAATCGCGACGTTGCAGGTCAACACTGTGCTCTATGCGTCGGATTTCCTGATCACTTGAGTGCTGGAAGAGGCAATCCCCTGTCGTATCTGGCAGGGGATCATCCAAATTTTCAGGTTGGCGAAGTATCCTTCAGCCGGCGAGGGCCTTCAGTCCCATTTCCAGCGCGTGCCGCACCGTCTCGCGACGGATGAAGTCGCGGCTCCGGTTGTCGAAGATCCGGTACTCGGAGACGGTCGGCTGGCCTTTGGCCGCGAGGCCGAACCAGACGAGCCCGACGGGTTTTTCGGCAGAGCCGCCGTCCGGGCCGGCAATGCCGGTGACCGCCAGTGTTATGCCGGCGCGCGAGCGCGACAGAGCGCCGGCAGCCATCTCCAGTGCCGTTTCGGATGACACAGCGCCAAAGGCTTCCAGCGTCGTTGGCTGGACGCCCAGCATGTCCATCTTGGCTTCATTCGAATAGGTGATGAAACCGCGGTCGACAACGGCCGAGGAACCGGCAATGTCGGTCAGGTGGGCGACGATCATGCCGCCGGTGCAGCTTTCGGCGGTCGCAGCCATGATTTGGCGGGCCCGGCAAACCCTCAGGAAACGATCGGCCAGCGGCGTAAGTTCGCTCATTCCGGTACCTCGCCGGGATAGACGACACTCGCCGTGGCGATTGCTGCGATGCCTTCCTGACGGCCGACGAAGCCGAGTTTTTCGTTCGTCGTCGCCTTGATGGAGATGCGTTCGGCCGCGATGCCCAGCATGTCTGACAGCGCAGCAGTCATCGCCTCGCGGTGCGGACCGACGCGTGGCGCTTCACAGATCAGCGTGATGTCGGCGTTGGCGATGCGACCACCACGAGCCCGCACGATCCTGGCGGCGTGCTCGACGAAAATGCGTGATGCCACGCCTTTCCATTGTGGGTCCGAGGGTGGGAAATGGGTGCCGATATCGCCGGCGCCGCAGGTGGCGAGCAGAGCGTCCGTCAACGCATGCAGGCCGACATCGGCGTCCGAATGGCCGGACAGCTTGCGATCGTGTGGAATGGCAACTCCACAGAGTGTCACGTGATCGCCCGGCTCGAAGGCGTGCACGTCATAGCCATTGCCCGTGCGGATGTCCGGGAAACTTGAGCGCGCGCCATTCAATCGTTGATCTGCCATGACGATATCCCGTGCCCAGGTGAGTTTTACATTATCCGGTGAACCGGCCACGATTTTGACCGGCAATCGTGCCCATTCGGCGATGGCCGCGTCATCGGTGAAATCGTCCCTGCCGGCCTGATGAGCCTGCTCGTGCGCCTCCAGTATCGCGCGGAAGGGAAAGCCCTGAGGCGTCTGTGCGGCATGAAGGCCCGCGCGCGGCACCGTCTCGCCGATGGTGCCGTCACGACTTTCGCGCTTCAATGTGTCGGCCACGGGAAGCGCAGGCAGTGCCCCCTGACCTGCGCCGACGACGTCAATGACACGGTCGATGAGATCGCGATCAGCAAAGGGTCGCACTGCGTCATGGATGAGCACTTTCTCAGGCGTGTTGCCGGCCAATGCGATGAGACCGAGCCGTACCGAGTCTTGCCTCGTGCGACCACCGGTGACGATTGAGACTTCTGGCAGATGATCGCCAACGGCCTTTTGCAGCAGTTCCCGGTCGTCGCTGTGGATAACGACAATGATCCGGCCAATGCGCGGATGCGAAAGGAAGATTTCCAGTGTTCTGGCGAGGATAGCACGGCCGCCAATATGTCGATATTGCTTGGGGCCATCCGCCTGGCCGGCGCGTTCGCCACGGCCAGCCGCCACGATGACGGCGGCGACTCCGCCATCGGCGGATACAGCCTTGATTGCGCTCGGTTCCCTCATGCGCAGAGGCTTAGTCGCGGGCGACGACGAAGGCCAGCTTTTTCCCAAATAAGCCGCAATGCACGTTCATTCTGCATTGCACAATCACCCCGATATGGCTAGTGAATAGGCAAAGATAGACGTTGCTTGGTTTTTGTGCATGACCGATCTGAATAAGCTCGCCTTGCCGCTCGTTGTTGGCGGGGTCGTCGTGCGCAATCGCGTCTTCCTGGCGCCGATGTCCGGTATTACCGACGAGCCATTTCGCAAACGCGCCCACGCCCATGGTGCGGGTCTGGTCGTCTCGGAAATGGTGGCGAGCGGCGAACTCGCACGAGGCAGGGAAGGATTCGACCTGCGCATCCGTCATTCCGGGCTGCCGGTTCATATGGTGCAGCTTGCCGGGCGTGAAGCCGCCCATATGGCGGAGGCCGCGCGTATCGCAGCGGGCGAGGGTGCCGACATCATCGACATCAATATGGGCTGCCCAGCCAAGAAAGTGACGGGCGGCTATGCCGGCTCGGCTTTGATGCGCGATCTCGACCACGCCCTGACCCTGATCGAAGCCGTAATCGGCGCGGTGAAGGTACCGGTGACAGTCAAGATGCGACTTGGCTGGGATGAAGACGCCTTGAACGCGCCGATGCTCGCTCGTCGTGCCGAACAGGCTGGCGTGAGCATGGTGACGATCCATGGCCGCACACGCTGCCAATTCTACCAAGGCAAGGCCGACTGGCGCGCGATCGCCCGTGTGAAGGAGGCCGTATCGATCCCCGTCGTTGCCAATGGCGATGTCGCAACGCCAGGGGATGCGATCGCGATCCTCGAACAATCCGGTGCAGATGCCGTCATGGCTGGGCGCGCGCACTACGGCGCGCCATGGACCGCGGGGGTAATCGCTGCCGCGGCAGTCGGAAACGAGGCTTTCGATTTGCCGAAGGCTGGAGCCGAGCTCGCCGATTATGTCGTCGCCCACTACGAAGATATGCTGACCTTGTATGGCATCGAGAGTGGGTTGAGGCAGGCCAGGAAGCACATAGGCTGGTACCTCGATCGGCAGGCGGCTACGGCACCGGCCGCTTTTCGGAAAGACATCCTGACGTCATTCGAGCCTGCCACAGTCATCAAGCTGTTGCGCACGGTGTTTTTAGACAGTGCACCGTCTGGCGAGATCAGGAGCGCGGCATGACCATCGCGACGCCCGCAGTCGCGGATATGGCCGACGCCGCGCAGATCCTGCTCAACACCATCCGCCGTCCGGTGATCATGGTCGGTCCGGAAGGGCATATCACCTACGCCAATGCCGATGCCGAAGATTTCTTCCGCTCCAGCGCGACCATGCTGGCGCGCAATACCTTGGCCAAGCTCATTCCCTTCGGCAGCCCGCTGCTGACCCTGGTGGATCAGGTTCGCGAACGGCGCGCGCCGGTCAACGAATATCGCGTGGATGTCTCCTCGCCACGTCTCGGCATCGAGAAGATCGTAGACCTCTATGCCGCTCCGGTGCCGGAATTCCCGGATTCCGTGGTGGTCATGTTCCAGGAACGTTCCATGGCCGACAAGATCGACCGGCAGATGACGCACCGTGGCGCAGCGCGTTCCGTCACCGGGCTTGCGGCGATGCTGGCGCATGAGATCAAGAACCCGCTTTCCGGTATCCGCGGTGCCGCGCAACTGCTCGAACTGTCCGCTTCCGACGAGGACCGTGCGCTGACGCGACTGATCACCGATGAGACCGACCGCATCGTGTCGCTGGTCGACCGCATGGAGGTGTTTTCCGACGAGCGGCCGATCGATCGCTATCCCGTCAATATCCATGTGGTCCTGGACCATGTGAAGGCAATCGCCAGAAACGGTTTCGCAAACCGAATCAAGGTCGTAGAAGACTATGATCCATCGTTGCCTTCAGTTTACGGCAATCGGGACCAGCTCATTCAGGTGTTTCTGAACCTGGTGAAGAATGCCGCGGAGGCAATCGGTTCGGATCCGCTCGGCGAGATCACGCTGACCACCGCGTTCCGACCCGGCATTCGCGTCTCCGTGCCTGGCACGCAAGACCGGGTATCGCTGCCGCTTGAATTCTGCGTGCATGACAACGGCTCCGGCGTGTCGGAGGACATCCTGCCGATCCTGTTCGATCCTTTCATCACCACGAAACCCAATGGTTCCGGCCTGGGGCTGGCGCTGGTGGCTAAGATCGTCGGCGAACATGGCGGCATCATCGAGTGCGATTCGACACCGCGCGGCACCACCTTCCGCGTGCTTCTGCCCGCTTGGAAGGAGCCCGCCGAAAGCCATGAAGGATACCGTCCATGAGCACGCGCGGCACCATTCTCGTCGCCGATGACGATGCGGCGATCCGTACCGTACTCAACCAGGCGCTGTCGCGGGCCGGCCATGAGGTGAGGGTGACATCCAATGCATCCACGCTCTGGCGCTGGATTGCCGCAGGCGAGGGCGATATCGTCATTACCGATGTGGTGATGCCCGACGAAAATGCCTTCGACATGCTGCCGCGCATCAAGAAAGCGCGGCCGGAACTGCCCGTCATCGTCATGAGCGCGCAGAACACCTTCATGACCGCGATCCGTGCTTCCGAAACCGGCGCCTACGAATATCTGCCGAAACCTTTCGACCTCACCGAACTGCTCAACATCGTTGCCCGGGCCATGGCCGAGCCACGCCGTCCCAAGGCCGACGTTCGGTCCGAAGAGCAGCCCGAGACGATGCCGCTCGTCGGTCGGTCTGCGGCCATGCAGGACATCTACCGCATGCTCGCGCGCATGATGCAGACGGACCTGACCGTCATGATCAGCGGCGAATCGGGCACCGGCAAGGAACTGGTGGCGAGCGCGCTGCACGAATATGGTCGCCGCCGCGGTGGTCCGTTCGTTGCCATCAACATGGCGGCGATTCCGCGCGACCTGATCGAATCGGAGTTGTTCGGTCACGAGAAGGGCGCTTTCACCGGCGCGCAGAACCGCTCCACCGGCCGTTTCGAACAGGCAGAGGGTGGCACCCTGTTCCTCGACGAGATTGGCGATATGCCGATGGAAGCGCAAACCAGGCTGCTGCGGGTGCTTCAGCAGGGCGAATATACGACGGTCGGTGGACGCACGCCCATCAAGACCGACGTGCGCATCGTTGCGGCAACCAACAAGGATCTGCGCACGCTGATCAATCAGGGGCTGTTTCGCGAGGATCTGTTCTATCGGCTGAACGTCGTGCCTTTGCGGCTGCCGGGGTTGCGCGAGCGCGCCGAGGACATCCCGGATCTGGTGCGGCATTTCTTCAAGCTTGGCGCCAAGGAAGGCCTGCAGACCAAGCGCATCGCGCCAGCCGGTGTCGAACTGATGAAGCGCTATCCGTGGCCTGGCAATGTGCGCGAACTGGAAAACCTGGTGCGCAGGCTGGCCGCGCTCTATCCGCAGGACGAGATCTCCGCCGAGATCATCGACGCGGAACTGAAGACCGGCGAAGCTCCTGCGGCGACCTCCGCCAATGTCCTGATCCCGGACGATCTGTCCATCAGCCAGGCCGTCGAACACTACCTGCAGCGCTATTTCACGTCCTTCGGTGACGATCTGCCACCCCCGGGACTCTATCAGCGCATCCTGGAAGAAGTTGAACACCCGCTGGTGCTGGCGGCCATGACGGCGACGCGAGGCAACCAGATACGCGCAGCCGACCTGCTCGGCCTCAATCGCAACACCTTGCGCAAGAAGATTCGCGATCTTGGCGTCAACGTCTATCGCGGCGCGCGGCAGGGCTAGCCGGCTCTCGCAAAGGCGGTGCGGTATCAGTCCGTCAAAAACCAGTTGATGAGACGTCGAAAGATTTTTGTGATCGGGCGTCTTGTTGCATATTCGCCACAATGCGTTGCATAGATGCTACGCAACCATGACAGCAAGCGGCGAAATGGCTGAGCAGGCCATACCATTGAACGGACCATTGTTTCGGAGATCCGGTGTGCAGGAGGCCAGGCGGCTGATGGCGCTGCCTGGTATCGTTGCGATTATCGGCGCGCTGCTGACAGCTGCAGTTTCCTTCGCAATTCTGGTCGGTGCGACGCCGATTACGCCGGACCGGACAACCACGTTGTGGCTGATCGGCCTCAATGCGCTTTTCATTTTTTTCCTTGTTGCACTGGTTGCCCGCGAAGCGAGGCGAATCATCATGGCGCGTCGCGTCGGCAAGGCCGCGTCGCGTTTGCATGTGCGCATCGTGCTGATGTTTGCGCTGGTCGCGGCGGTGCCGGCGATCCTGGTGGCTATCATTGCAGCCATCACGCTGAACATCGGTCTCGATCGTTGGTTCGAAATCCGCACCAAGACCATCATCAATTCGTCGCTCTCGATTGCCGAAGCCTATGTCCAGGAAAATGCCCGCAATCTGCAGGGCACGACCTTGTCCATGGCCTACGATCTGGACAGCTCGCGCACGCTGTACGGCCTCGACCGGGGCGGCTTCCTTGACCTTATGAACAAGGAAGCGATTGGCCGTGGCCTGGCGCATGCCGCGCTGGTCAAGGAAGACGGCTCCTTTGTGATGAGCGCCAAGACAGGTGCCGACTTCCCCATGCCCGGGCCGCCTGACGGTGCTGTGAAGCAGGCTGTAGACGGCAAGCCGCTGCTAATCGAGCCGCGCACGCGCAACATCATGGGCGCCATCATCAAGCTCAAGGAAATCGAGGGGCTTTACCTCTACACCATTCGCGTCGTCGACCCCGAGGTGATCAGGGCACGTGAAATCGTGCGGGCAAATACAGCCGAGTATCGCGGGCTTGAAACCAATCGTGGCTTCTCGCAGGTGGCCTTTGCGCTGCCCTACATGTCGCTGACACTCATCGTCATTCTCTCCGCCATCTGGACCGGTATTGCGGTGGCGGACCGTCTGGTGCGCCCGATCCGCCAGCTCATCGGCGCGGCAGACGAGGTGGCAACCGGCAATCTCGACGCCTCGGTGCCTGTCCGAAATTCGGATGGCGACGTTGCTCATCTCGGCGACACCTTCAACAAGATGCTGCTGGAGCTGAAATCCCAGCGCAATGAAATCCTGACCGCCAAGGATCTTGCCGACGAACGCCTCCGGTTTTCGGAAGCCGTGCTGGCCGGCGTCACCTCAGGCGTGATCGGCGTCGATCCGTTCGGCACGATCACCATCGTCAACAAGTCGGCCGAAGCGATGCTGGCGATGTCATCCGAGGTCGCGCTGGGGAAGAACCTCTCAGCGGTTCTGCCTCATGTCGGGCGCGTGCTGGAAATCGGCCGCAAGTCCGGCAAGCCGGTCTATCGTGAGCAGGTAACCTTCTTCCGTGCCGGTGCCGAGCGAACCTTCAACGTCCAGGTGACGATCGAGGAAGAGCAGGACGAAGCCTATGAGGGCGAGAAGTCCTATGTCGTGACTGTGGATGACATCACCGATCTCGTCACCGCGCAGCGCACCTCGGCATGGGCCGACGTCGCCCGGCGCATCGCTCATGAAATCAAGAATCCGCTCACACCAATCCAGCTTTCGGCCGAGCGAATCCGGCGCCGTTACGGCAAGGTGATCACAGAGGACCGCGAAGTCTTC
This sequence comes from Mesorhizobium sp. EU05-FHT14A09, assembly GCF_058790995.1. Classification (NCBI taxonomy): domain Bacteria; kingdom Pseudomonadati; phylum Pseudomonadota; class Alphaproteobacteria; order Hyphomicrobiales; family Phyllobacteriaceae; genus Mesorhizobium; species Mesorhizobium sp. EU05-FHT14A09. The sequence continues at coordinate 122,007 of NZ_JBYTDF010000002.1, read as the reverse complement.
GATCAATGCACGGACACCATCATCCGCCAGGTCGAGGATATCGGCCGCATGGTCGATGAATTCTCATCCTTCGCGCGCATGCCGAAGCCGGAAATGAAAGCGATCGATTTGCGCGAGCCGTTGCGCGAGGCATCCTTCCTTGTGGAGGTCAGCCGCTCGGATATCGCATTCGAGCGCGCCTTCGGCGACGAGCCGCTCAAGGGGACGTTCGACAACCGCCTGCTGTCGCAGGCGTTCGGCAACGTCATCAAGAATGCAGCCGAGGCCATGGAAGGGCTTGAGCGGGCGCCGGGTGAGAAAGGCGTCATCCGCGTCCAGGCCGCTCTGGTTGACGGTTCGATCCGTGTCGACGTGATCGACAATGGCAAGGGGCTCCCGCGTGAAAACCGGGGGCGACTGCTCGAGCCGTATATGACGACACGCGAGAAAGGCACCGGGCTTGGCCTCGCGATCGTCAAAAAGATCGTGGAAGACCATGGTGGTCGGCTGGAATTGCATGATGCGCCTGCAAATTTCCACGGCGGGCGAGGGGCCATGATCAGCATCGTCCTTCCCTCGGGTACGGCACAGCGTGGCCGGGAAGCGGCGGAAAACGAACGAGAAACTGAGAAGGTCGGTAATGGCGTCTGATATTCTGATCGTCGACGACGAAGAAGACATCCGCGAACTGGTTGCGGGTATCCTGAGCGACGAAGGCCACGAAACCCGCACGGCTCATGATGCCGACAGCGCGCTTGCGGCAATCGCCGACCGTGCGCCGCGTCTCATCTTCCTCGATATCTGGCTGCAGGGCTCGCGGCTGGACGGCTTGGCGTTGCTCGATGAGATCAAGACCCTGCATCCCAATCTACCGGTGGTGATGATCTCTGGTCACGGCAACATCGAAACGGCGGTGTCGGCCATTCGTCGCGGTGCGTATGATTTCATCGAAAAGCCATTCAAGGCGGACCGGCTGATCCTCGTCGCAGAGCGGGCGCTGGAAACGTCAAAGCTGCGGCGCGAAGTCTCCGACCTGAAGCAGCGCAGCGGTGAGACTTTCGACCTGATCGGCATGTCGTCGGCGATGAGCCAGTTGCGACAGACCATCGAACGCGTGGCGCCGACCAACAGCCGCATCATGATCATGGGGCCCTCGGGCTCGGGCAAGGAACTGGCCGCGCGAGCCATTCATGCCCTTTCTGCCCGTAAGAGCGGCCCGTTCGTGACGTTGAGTGCAGCCAACATCACGCCCGAGCGCATGGAGATCGAGCTGTTCGGCACCGAATCGAACGGAACCGAGCGCAAGGTGGGAGCACTGGAAGAAGCGCACCGCGGCATTCTCTACATCGATGAAGTCGCCGACATGCCGCGCGAAACGCAAAACAAGATCCTGCGTGTCCTGGTCGAGCAACAATTCGAGCGGGTGGGCGGCACCAAGCGCGTCAAGGTCGATGTGCGCATCATCTCCTCGACGGCGCAGAACCTCGAAGCCATGATCGCGGAGGGGCGCTTCCGCGAGGACCTCTATCATCGCCTTGCCGTCGTGCCGGTGGCAGTGCCCGGGCTTGCCGAACGGCGCGAGGATATTCCCTATCTGGTCGACACCTTCGTCAAGCAGATATCGAGGCAGGCGGGCATCAAGGCGCGCCGCATCGGCGACGACGCGATGGCCGTGCTTCAGGCGCACAACTGGCCAGGCAATGTGCGCCAGCTGCGCAACAACATCGAGCGACTGATGATCCTGGCGCGCGGCGATGACGTCGAGGCGCCGATCACCGCGGACCTGCTGCCGGCCGAAATCGGCGATGTGATGCCACGCACCCCCAACCAGTCGGACCAGCACATCATGGCGCTGCCATTGCGTGAGGCACGCGAGCAGTTCGAGAAGGATTACCTGATCGCACAGATCAATCGCTTCGGCGGCAATATCTCCAAGACCGCCGAATTCATCGGCATGGAACGTTCCGCTCTGCACCGAAAGCTCAAGTCTCTTGGCGTTTGACCAGCCGTTGCGGGGCGGCTGGACCATGTGTTTGTTCGATACGCAATCATCGGAATCGCGTAAGAAAGCCTGATATTTCAGAAGGTTCGCCATGCCGCGCATTGCTTATGTCAACGGACGCTACGTCGCTCATCGCGACGCGGCTGTGCACATCGAGGATCGGGGCTACCAGTTTGCCGATGGCGTCTACGAGGTCTGCGAGGTCGCGCGCGGCTTCATCGTGGACATGAGGCGTCATCTCGATCGGCTCGATCGTTCCTTGCGCGAACTTCGCATCGACTGGCCGATCGGCAGGAAGCCGCTCGAGGTCGTGCTGCGCGAAGTTGTCAGGCGGAACCAGGTCTTCAACGGATTGGTTTATGTGCAGGTCACGCGCGGTGTCGCCAGCCGAGACTTCCTGTTTCCAGCGGACACGCTGTCGTCGCTCGTTGTGACCGCCCGGAAAGTCAACCCGGCGCTTGCGGCCAAGCGCGCCGAAGACGGCATCAAGATCATCACGGTGCCGGAGAATCGCTGGGATCGTGTCGACATCAAATCCGTCGGCCTGCTGCCGAACGTGCTTGCGAAGCAGAAGGCCAAGGAAGCTGGCGCCCAGGAGGCCTGGTTCGTCGACGAGAACGACTATGTCAAGGAAGGCGGGTCGTCGAATGCCTGGATCGTCACCAAGGACGGTGTCCTGGTGACGCGACCGGCGGACCACGGGATCTTGCGCGGCATTACCCGCACAACCATATTCGACGTCGCGGCGAAGCTCGGGCTGGAAATTGAAGAACGCGGTTTTTCCGTTGCCGAGGCCAAGGAAGCGCGTGAGGCATTCATCAGTTCTGCGACCACGATCGCCATGCCGGTGGTGGCCATTGACGGACAAACCGTTGCGAATGGTCATCCAGGTTCAATAACACTTTCGTTGCGGCAGGCGTTTTTTGACGTTGCGGAAAAAAGTCCGGCCTGATAACCGGCACAACAGGAATGGACATCAATACATCTCGTTCTACTTGTCGTTGTTCACGACAAGCATGTCTGCAAGCTTGACATATGCCGAGTATTTTGGCGCATTGGCATGCATACCGAAGGGGATCGGCGAAAGATAAGAACAATGGCAGAGCGTTCGCAAAATCTTCAGGACCTGTTCCTGAACTCGGTGCGCAAGAGCAAGAATCCACTCACAATCTTCCTCATCAACGGCGTGAAATTGACCGGGGTGGTGACCTCATTCGACAATTTCTGTGTGTTGCTGCGGCGTGACGGGCACTCACAGCTCGTTTACAAGCATGCCATTTCCACGATCATGCCGAGCCAGCCGGTTCAGATGTTCGATGGTGAGGAAAGCCAAGGCGGCTAATTGACCAAGCAGAACGACGCGAGCCGAAAGGGCCGCGGGCAATCGGTGAATAGTGAGGGCGCGGGCTCCGGAGAAGCGACCCGTGCCCTTGTCGTCGTGCCTGTCTTGCCGAATCACAGCAGGCAGGAGGACGACACTGGCCGCGTACGGTTGGCGCGTTCACCTGAGGCACGGTTGGAAGAAGCCGTCGGCTTGACGCGTGCCATCGATCTCGACCCCGTCCAGACATCGATCGCCATCGTTGCGGAGCCGCGACCGGCGACATTGCTGGGGTCGGGCAAGGTTTCGGAGCTGGCGGAGGCGGTCAAGGACAAGCACGCCGAACTGGCGATCATCGACCATCCGTTGACGCCTGTGCAGCAGCGCAACCTCGAGAAGGAACTGAACGTCAAGGTTCTGGACCGGACCGGCCTCATCCTTGAAATCTTCGGCGAGCGTGCCCGCACCAAGGAAGGCACTCTGCAGGTCGAGCTTGCGCATCTCAATTATCAGAAAGGCCGCCTGGTGCGGTCCTGGACTCACCTTGAACGCCAGCGCGGTGGCGCCGGCTTCCTCGGCGGTCCGGGCGAAACGCAGATTGAAGCGGACCGGCGTGCGCTGCAAGAGAAAATCATCAAGTTGAAGCGCGAGCTGGAGACGGTGCGTCGGACGCGCGACCTGCATCGTGCCAAGCGAAAAAAAGTGCCTTTTCCGGTGGTTGCGATCGTCGGTTACACCAATGCGGGAAAGTCGACGCTGTTCAACAAGCTGACCGGCGCGGGCGTGCTGGCGGAAGACATGCTGTTTGCGACGCTCGACCCGACACTGCGGCGGGTGCGACTGCCTCATGGCACGCCTATCATCCTTTCAGACACCGTGGGCTTCATTTCCGACCTGCCGACACATCTTGTCGCCGCGTTCCGCGCGACCCTCGAAGAGGTCGTGGAAGCGGATCTGGTCATCCATCTGCGCGACATTTCCGACCCGGATACTGCGGCACAGGCAGAAGATGTCGAGCGCATCCTGGGCGACCTCGGCGTGGACGCGGCCAATGCCGACCGTGTGGTTGAGGTCTGGAACAAGATCGATCTGCTGGACGAGGGCAATCGGGAACGTCTTCTGTCTGAAAGCGCTGACACGAAACGTCCGCCGATCGCCATTTCGGCTGTGACGGGCGAGGGCATCGACGCGCTCAAGGCGCTGATCGAAACACGGGTGTCGGGCGAGTTGCAGTCGGTCGAGATAACCCTGCAGCCGGCACAGCTCGGCATGGTCGACTGGCTTTACCGCAACGGTGATGTGGTAAGGCGCGTCGACAACGAAGACGGCAGCGTTTCCCTATCATTAATGGCGACGGAAAGCGCGCGCGAAGAGATCGAAGGCCGACTGCATCGCAGAGGCGGTTGAGATGTCTGGCTGGCCGACGATGCGGGTGGCCAGGCCATCCGACAATCACGACGGCTTTGATGGGATCATAGTCGGGCACCCGCACGCGCCCTACCACCTGGAGTTCACTAGGGCGAACGGCCAAGCCGCCGGCGGCGCACCATCCGAAGACCACCTTCTCGTCTTCTATCTTCCCGACCCCACGGCGTGGACGCATGCGGTCAGATCCATGCAGCGGCGGGTTTTGACCCGGTTCCGTCATTCAATCCTTATTGGGACAGAGTTGTCGTCACCTTTCAGGATCCGGACGGATACCGCGTCGTGCTCCAGCGCGCCGAGTGGAGCCGCTAGAGTAACTCCAAGGCAAGTACTGAGCGGATTTCCGTCCGGAATTGGGTAAACCAAGGATCTGGAGCGTTTCCGCGCTTACGTCAAAAACAGAACGCTCTAGCGCGTTTCGCCTTTCTGTTTCTTGGCTTGCTGCCAAAGCGCTTCCATCTCGTCGAGCGACGCCTTTTCCAGATTGCTGCCAGAGGTTTCAAGTGCCCGTTCCACATAGTGGAAACGCTGGCGAAACTTGTCGTTGGTGCCGGCGAGCGCTGCCTCCGAATCGACTTTGAGGTGTCGTCCGAGATTGACGACGGCAAACAGCGTGTCGCCGAACTCGTCCTTGATAGCGGCTGTATCCCCCTTTGCCAGGGCCTCGCGCAACTCGGCAATCTCTTCCTCGATCTTGTCGAGAATCGGCTCGGCCTCGCTCCAGTCGAACCCCACACGTGCGGCCTTTTCCTGCAGCTTGAGCGCTCTGGTCAGCGCTGGCAGGGCAACCGGCACGGAATCCAGGAATCCCTTGCCGTGATCTTCCGGATCCAGTCCGCGCGCCAGCCGCTCGGCGCGGCGTTCGGCCTTTTCCTCGGCCTTGATCTTCTCCCACATGCCCTTGGCCATGCCGGCGCTGCGGGCTTCTTCATTGCCGAAGACATGCGGGTGCCGCCGAATCATCTTTCGGGTGATGCCTTCGACCACATCGCCAAAGGCAAACTCACCTTGCTCATCAGCCATTTGTGCGTGGTAGACGACCTGCAGCAAGAGGTCGCCAAGTTCTTCGCGCAGATTGTCGACATCATTGCGCGCGATGGCGTCGGCCACCTCGTATGCCTCTTCGATCGTATAGGGCGCGATGGTCGAGAAATTCTGTTCGATATCCCAGGGGCAGCCGGTGACGGGTGCGCGCAGGGCCGCCATGATCTCGATGAGACGGGAAATATCCTTGGAAGGCTTCATGGCCAGAGCCTAGTTCGCATCGAGCTGAACGGCCAATGCCGCCGAATGGGCATTGGCCTCTTGTCCACAGTCTCGCGACCCTTCGGGAGCCTGTGGCGCTTTCTGACTTTTCGAACCTGTTAGAGCGTCGCACGTCCTGTCGGACGCGTAGAGGACGCTCTAACATTTTGATTTGGCGCATGATCCTTTCCAAAAATCGATTCCGATTTTCGGGGTCATGCGTTAGTCTAGGACCGAAACGATTGCCTTGGCGAGGTTGTCGAGGCCGTCCTCGGGCAGGCCGGCCACGTTGATGCGGCTGTCGCCGACCATATACACGCCATGTTCTGTCCGAAGCCGATCGACCTGTGCTTCCGTCAGGCCAAGGCGCGAGAACATGCCGCGGTGTTCCGCAACAAAGTCGAAACGGTCCGAATTGGATTGCCGGCGCAGCGCCTCGGCAAAAGCGACGCGCAGCCGCAGCATGCGCTGGCGCATTTCTTCGAGCTCAGCTTCCCAGTCGGCGCGCAGTTCCTTGTCCTGCAGCACGATACGGACCGCCGCAGCGCCATGATCCGGCGGCATCGAGTAGAGCGTGCGTGCTGCCGCCAGCATGTGGCTCAGCGCGATGTCGGCTTCGGCGCCATTCTTGGCAAGGATCATCGCAGCGCCGACGCGATCGCGATAGACGGCGAAGTTCTTGGAGCAGCTCGAGGCGACCAGCATCTCAGGCACCTTGCCGGCGATGAGGCGCAGGCCGGCAGCATCGGCCTCCAGACCTTCTCCGAAGCCCTGATAGGCAATGTCGACGAAGGGCAACAGGCCGCGTTCCACCAAAAGGTCGGCAACCTTTGCCCACTGTTCGATGGTGAGGTTGGCGCCGGTCGGATTGTGGCAGCAACCATGCAGCAGCACCGCGTCGCCCGGCTTGGCGGTCTTCAGCGTTGCCAGCATGTCGTCGAAGCGGACCAAGCCACTCACCGCATCGAAGTAAGGATACTCGGCAATGGTGAGCCCAGCCTCCCGCATCATCGGGATATGGTTCGGCCAGGTCGGATTTGAAATCCAGATCGTGGCACCCGGCCGGGTACGCTTGAGCAGCTCGGCGGCAAGCCGCAGTGCGCCGGAACCGCCAGGCGCCTGTGCCGTGCGGACGCGGGCAAGATCGGCACCTTCGCCAAAAACCAATCTGGCCATCACTTCATTGAAGGCGAGGTCACCAGCGAGACCGAGATAGGTCTTGGTGTCCTGGCTCTGCAGAAGCCGCGTCTCGGCCTCGCGCACTGCCCGCATCACCGCAGTCTTGCCGTTACGATCCTTGTAGACTCCCACGCCGAGATCGACTTTGTCGTTACGCGGATCGGCGCGGTAGAGCCCGATCAGGGCGAGAATCTTGTCTGTTGGCGCTGGCTGCAGGTCTTCAAACATCTGAGGCTTTCCATGGGCATCGCGCCACCTTTTGGGCGCGGCGGAGTGATACGAAAATCAGCCGTGTTACGCTAGGATATTCGCGCCGGATATCGTTGGGGGCTCCACAACGCCGACAAGCCTGCGGTTGCAGCGCCCGCATCTGCTGATGGCATTGTGCTGGGAATGGATTTCGATATCGCGCGTGTTTTTGAGAAAGCCATCCCAATTCAATCTCGAAAATAGCAATCGACAAAATCTACTGAGTTTATAGACTAATGGGAAATGGAGGACGCAATGGCGAATTTCCTGACCCAGGCTGGTGCGCGAAAGTTCCGCGACCGTGGTATTTCGGTGTCGCCCGCCGGCAATGCCGGCGCTTTGCTGCCTTATGCAGTCTTTGCCGTCTCGTTCCTGTTCGCAAGCGCTTTCATCTTTGGGCTCGTGCCCTGAGTTGACGCGGGCGACGTGATCGCCTGCCATTTCCAGAGGAGTTGAACCGCCAGCCTGTCCACCACAACAAGGGAGAAGTTGTGATGAGCGTTGTGTTCACTTTTGTATCCCCTGCAATTGCCGATCAACCACATGTCGCGTCTAAAGGACATGTTCCTGGAAGCCGGGTTACGCCTGCCCTGGTGTGGCGTGCCGGCTTTCGATCCTGGCTATCCGACCAGCGCAGCAGGACGCTTGAGGGATCCGACCTCGCTTTTGCGAGCGAGATCGAAGCGCAGCAGATCGTGCTGACCCATGATGCTGGCGAACTCGATCCAGTCACCGCGGCTCGTCGGCTGGCGACCCTGCAGCTTCGGCGCAACGGTCGGATTGCGTTGCGTGTGCCGGCGCGTGGGCTCGTCGACACAGACCAGCAGCCGAGCCACATCGCTTTCTGGCGACGCATCGACGAGTATCTGACGCTTCTCAAGCGCCTGTGGGCAAATGAGAAACCGATCGATCATGAGGGACCTTTCTACAGCGTTGTTGGCGGCTTCGTGCCGCGCAAGGGCGCGCGTGGCATCGCTGTACCTGTTCGCATGAGTGGATTGTCAGGAACGGCTTTGAACGTTGCGGGAAAACACGCCGACGTCTTCGAGCTTGCTGCCGTATCGCCGGACGAAGCCCGTTTGCTGGCGAGCCGTGTTCGTTCTGCCGCTGGCCGGCATGGCCGGCAAGGCAAGGTTCGGTTCGCATTGCCGGTTGTCTTTGATGTGGCAGGCCGGGAATCCGGAGCCTCAGGCCAGGTGGTTCTCTCGCGGCAGCCTGCCCAGGCTGCTCTGCAGTTGCTCGGTTTCGTCGACGCTGGCGTCTCGGAATTCATGGTCAAGGGGATTGGGACGATGGAGGACCTTGACGCGTTCGAACATGTTGCGTCTTTCGTGCAGAATTCGTCGTCGCGGCGCGAAGCTGCATGGGCGGCGAGTGCCGGTGTCGCGGCAGGCCGCTTCGATATGGTGCCGGTTCGAAGCTACTAGCTCCGTAGAAGACCCATCGATGGCGGCGCGAATCAAGGTTCGCGCCGCTTTTGATTTGCGTGCGTTCTTTGGCCGTGTGTTTAGAGCCTAGCGGAATCCCGGCACTGCATGCTGAGTCAGTTGTCCAGCCAGTCTGGCGGTCTGATTGCGGATGTCGGGCACGGCGTCGATCTCGAAGAATGTTCCGCGGGTGAGGGGGCCGACGGCAAAGAGACGATCGGACGCGTTGCCATTGCGATCGATCACCGCACAATCCAGGGTCACGTCGAGGCCAAGCCGCAGTGGGTCGGGTCGGGCAAGACCTCGATCGGTCAGCGAGCGGATCACCGCGACCGAGCCGGTCGAAACGTCTTTCACGATGCCGGTGCAGTCGTAGACTCGGGCTACTCGCAGGGTCTCGCTCTCTCGCGCGCGTCGCGGCAGGAGTTTCACCAGCTTGTCGCCATCGTCGGAGGCCGTACCGAGGATGCGCGCGGCAAGCAGCTTCAGCCGGCCGGAGCGAACCGCGTGGTTCACGCGGGCGTGGATCTGCGGGGGCATACGGTGACGGTGGATGTCCCACCATGCCTTGGTGTGTTCCAGGAAGCGGCGTTTTGCGGTCGATGGCCAGTTTTGCCAGATGCGCTGGTTGAAAGGCCGCAAGCCGTCGACAACGTCGCGCCAGTTGCCGCCCGCCTTTTCCGTCTCGCGCACGAGCTTATGGAACCAGTCCACGAAGTAGGACAGTTCCGTGCCGAGCGGGATATCGGCGCTGTCCAGCTTGATCGGGTTGCCTTTTTGATGTGGCCAAGGCAGCAATCCGCGCCGCGACACGGCCGTTATCTCCCCTCTGTGCCCGCGATGTTCGAGGCTCAGCCAGGCATCCACCATGCTCAGCCCGGTGCCAAGGATGAGCACCGGCGCCTCCGGGTCCAATGGCGTGTCGTCGCCAGACCCTAAACGGACGGCGAAGTTCTGATCGGGCGCAGGCTCCTGATCGTGCCCAGTCGCCAGGACAGCTATATGGCCAACCAGGCTGCTACCATCGGCCAATCGAGCCTCGACGCCGGCCGGTGTTGGCACTACGCCAACGCACTCCTGCCGTATCAGACGCAGGCGTCCCGTGGTGCGCTCACGCTCGGCGAGACCTTCGAGTATCTCCTGGAGATAGCGGCCATACGTGCTGCGCGGCGTATAGACGGGACCAGTTTCGCTCGGGACAAGCTGCTTTTCCTGAAGCCAGCGCCAGTAGTGGGACGGGTCGTCGGGGTAAGCGCTCATGTTGGTCGCGGCAACGTTGAGCAGGTGATCGGGCAAGAGGGCGGAGTACGCCATGCCTTTGCCGAAGCTGTCGCGCCGCTCGACCAGGGTGACACGCAGGCCTGGATCGTTTGAACGCAGCAGATGCGCCGCCAGGATAACGCCACTGGCGCCGCCGCCAATGATGATGACGGAATTGCGCGAACGCTCGATCATCGATGGCTCCTCCCTTAAGTCCATAAGGATAGTAAACTTAAGGGCGATTGCGCGAAATGAAATCCTGAAATTAAAGCCAGTTATGACAAGCTAATTCGGTTCAGTCGGATCTAATTGGAATTGCTTTTCTCGGCGAAGCTACCTGGCGGAACGCTCGTACGCCCACTGCATGAGATGATGCTTAGCCTCAAGCGGGGCGCAGGCGGAATTCACATGCGCCCCAACGGATGGATCAAACTGTTTTCCGTCGGCGTATCCTGGAATACGTCCAGTCCAATGCCAGCATCGCCACCAGCGAAATTCCAACCAGCGGGAAGATGAGGCCGCCGATGACCAAGATGGCAAGCAGGCCGCGGAACACGCGCTTGTCTCCTGGCAGAGGCGGGACGCCGAGCGATCCCGATGGCCGCCGTTTCCACCACATGACGGCCGCCGAGACGGCAAGCATGACGATGGCGAGGCAGGCGGCGAGCAGGATCAGCTGGTTCACGAGGCCGAACTGCTGGCCCATATGAACGCTGATGCCCCATTCGATCGCCTTGGCAAACGGACCGTAGTCGGCATAACTGACATCGATCAGCGGCTTGCCGGAATACTGGTCGAGATGGATGACGCGCTGGCTCGCAAGATCGTCGGGAAAGACCGAGCCGGTGTAGACGCCGGATGAATCGGCTGGAAGGTTGACCGCATACCCCCTGTGCAGGCCAAGCTTCTCAAAGGTGACCACCGCCTCATCCAGACTGACCGGTTTCGCCTCGCCGTCCTGTCCTGATGATTGCGGCACCATGGCCTGTTCGAGGGACCAGGACATCTGGGCGATGTGGTTGGCATGTTCGTCCGACATTGGAACACCGGTCCAGACGCCGTTCGGATAACCATAGTTGTTGCCGTTCACCCAGTCGTTGACCTTGGCGCCCCAGACGCCAGACCAGGGCATGCCGGTGACCGCCAGGAACACGATGAATGAGCCGACGAAGATGCCGGTCACCGCGTGCGTGTCCCGCCAGAAGACACGGCGACGCGGCGTCCCCCTTACGCTCACCACGCCGCCCGTCTGGCGCCTGGGCCACCACAGATAGATTCCGGTTCCGACAAGCAGGATCGACCATCCGCCGGCGACCTCGATAAGCATGCGCGCGAACGAACCGAAATATTTGAGGCTGTGCAGGTAGCGGATGGTCCACATCACCGTGCCGCGATCGGGCAGGGCACCAAGCACCTTGCCGGTGTAGGGATCGACATAGACCGCCAGTTTGCCCTGATCGGCGGTTTCGACGGTGATTTCGGCGGAACTCTCCGAAGAGGCCGGATCGGTGAACTTGACGGCAGTTCCAGGATAGGACGCGACGGCGGCACCGACGATTGCCGACGGCTGCACTTTTGCCATGCCTTGCTGGATCTCGACACGCTTGAGATCGGAATGGATGACCGCGTCAATCTCGTCTTTGAAGAGGTAGAGAGCGCCTGTGATCGCGAGCGTGATCATGAAAGGCAGGACGAGTAGACCTGCATAAAAATGCCAGCGCCAGACGGCGCGATAGAGGTCGGACGCGGAGCGCGCGGCAATGCCTGCGGACTCCCGCCCGATGGTGAGTTCGGACATGAGGTTTCTCCTGACATGGTGAGGGACACGACGGGCATGGCCTGTCATGTTCGAGCGATGTGGTCAGGATAGGAGAGGTGGCGCCCGGGGACCTGGAACGAAGCCACGCAGCGACGGCCTGAACGGGTCTGATGTCCGTTGCGGCGGGACAGGCTCGGGGCGGGTTGCCGTCAGATAGACCTGGTCTTGTGCGGCCACGACGGCCGGGGCAGCCAGTCCGGGGATGCTGCACAATGCTGCGCAGGGGCAGGTGCTGCCCTTTCCCATCGGTCCGGCTGGATCGGATGGAGAACCTGCGCCGTCGGTTGTGCAGATGACATGCAGCGGGTCGGCCGCAGCGGCAGCCATCGCGCCTTGCGTCATGCCTGCCACGAAGGCCTGCAGCAGGAACAGGTAGACAAGCATGGCTGCGACGGCGGTGGCCGTCAGCCTGTCCCTGAAGATGTCCCGCATGGCTCCCATGGCGTTCAGATGCCAGACTCTTAAGAGGAAGTCACTGCGGCAGATAAACGGAGCCTTAGAGGGTTCGATGTTGTGCGTCCGCGGTCCGTGTTCCCAGATAGGGTTGTTGGGGTGGAATTTCAATTCCTGAAATAATTATCAATTATATATTCCAATATTTGAAATGAGTTTAATGTATTTTCTGAATTTATGATGAGCTTGTTGACATTTTTATTTCTTGTTGGCATTCGCCGTTTGATTTCCGGGGCGGAGAAGAAATCTTGTGTTCAGCATTTGCCGAGCAAGCAACGCGAACGCGCCATCGAGTCTTGCTTGTGGCGCTCACCCTTGGTGCTTTTGCCGTGGGGCTGGATGCCTATGTCGCTCTGGGAGCGCTCGATGCGGTAATGAAGGAGCTTGCGATCGCCCCGGCGGCGGCTGGATGGATCGTGTCGAGCTACGCGTTCTGCTACGCGGTCTTCGCGCCTTTGAACGCCTGGATGTTTCGTCGGTGGAGCCGGCGCAATGTCTTGATCCTTGCGGTTGGCCTGTTTGCCGCAGCCAATCTGGTCTGCGGGTTTGCCCCAAATTTTGCCGTGTTGATCGTCGGTCGTATCGCTTCCGCCTATGGCGCTGCCATGTTCACTCCGGCGGCAACCGCATTGGCAACCGAACTGCTGCCACCGGACCGCAAGGGGGTGGCGCTGTCGTTCATCTTCGGCGGGATGACTGTTTCGCAGGCGATCGGTGTTCCATTGACGTCATGGATTGCTACGGCCCTATCCTGGCGTTTTTCGTTCTTTTTCGTCGTCTTCTTTGGCTTTCTGGCAACCGTGATGCTTGCCGCGCTTCTGTCCGGCCAGCCTTCCATTCAAGGCAAGCCGGAGGGCCGGGGAGATTGGCGATCACTTCCCGCCGCCGTCTACGGGCTTCTGTCGGTGACCCTGTTTGTCGTGATCGCAGAGTTCATCGTGTATTCCTATGTGAGCCTTCTGCTGGCCGACACGGCCTATGACGGCACCCCAATCTTGCCGGCAGTTCTACTCGCTTATGGAGTTGGAGCAGTGCTCGGTAACATTGCGACCGGAATGCTTACCGACAAAGCAGGACCAACGGTGGTGTTGATTGCGGCAGTCGCAGTGCAAACCGCGCTGTTGGTGGCATTGGTTGTCCTGCGGAACAATGCGCCACTGGCCGTTGCCGTCGCTTTCCTGTGGGGGATTGTCAGTTACATGTATCTCGTTCCGATCCAGCATCGCTTGCTCGCTCATGCCAGCGGCATGTCGAACGTCGTCCTGGCCGCCAACAGCTCACTCATCTATGTCGGCATAGGAACGGGCAGTTGGGTCGGGGGGCTTGTCATCGAGAATATCGGCATACCGGCGCTGGCTGGCGCAACCGCGGTGCTCGGTGTTTGTTCATTGCTCGCGGCTGCCGTGTTCATGCAGCGACCGGTTGCTGCCGTCGAGGGAAAGCCAGCCTGAAGAAGGTGGGGACGGCAAGCCTAAGCATTCGGAAATGGAGCGTGCCTCAGCAGGTGCTGATAGCCGTCGCTGATATCCCGGACGATAGCGACGCGGGCACGGGCGCCGTCGTGTTCGGCGATCGCCGCGACAACTTCGTCATGGTAATCGATCTCCAGGATCGAGGCTAAATTGTTCTCGAACCCGCGGGCCAGATTGCGCAGGAACGGCCCAACCTGCATCCACACGGTCTCGATCAGGAAGATCATCTGATCGTTGCCGCTGTACCGATAGATCGAAAATTTGAAAGCGTAGTTCTTGCGCAGGTAGTCGTTGATGTCTCCGGCCTGCGCCGCCGCCGTCAAGTCTGCGCAATGACGGCGTATCGTGCGTAGTGCATTGCCATTGATACGCTGAGCGGCGAGTTCCGTGGCTGCCCCCTCCAGAAGAGTACGTGTTGCCGTCAACTGCGAAAACCGCTCGGCGGACATGGTGGGCACTTCCATGCTGCCGTTGGGCAGGGGCGACAGAACCTTCAGAGCCTGCAGGCGCATGAAGGCGCTGCGAACCGGCATGTCGCTCGTTCCCAGTTCTTTCGCGACCTTTCGTGACGTCAACTTCTGACCCGGTGCGAACTGGCCCGACATCAGTGTGCGGACCAGTTCGAGGTAGACTTTCTCGTGCAGGGGGGCCGTGTCGACGGCCGTCAGTCCTAAATGCATCTTCTCGGCCATTGGTGGTGCGCGGTTCACTTTTCGCACGGGCTACTGTTCAGCTTGCGAAGCCAATGCGTGTCGATTGCATCTTAGCGCCAGGCGGCCGAAGCTCGCATCATTTCAAGGACATAATGAATTGCGGTAAGCCACATCGCAAGCGCCATCGACAGCTGTGACATGGAGCAGGCTGAAGTACCGCCGCCAAGCCCATCCCGCCGCCGCAACCCGGTCTGAACCGGACCGTTGAGCGGTTGCGATGATAGAGGCCAGTGAAATTGCCCACAGGATATCCACTGCGCCGGGCCGAGAATGCCTTGGATGGCCTGCTTCTGCTACCAGTTGTTGACATGCTGCTGGCATTCTATACCAGATATCGAAGTCGAGGTTCTCCCGAGTCGTCTGGTTCGGGAGCTAAGAGGGAAGCCGGTGCAAAGCCGGTGCTGCCCCCGCAACTGTAAGCAGTGAGCCCGCGTCGAAGAATGCCACTGGTGCCGTAACGCACCGGGAAGGCCGACAAGGGCGACGACCTGCGAGCCAGGAGACCTGCCGCGACGGATTTGAACGAACCTCGGGCGGGGTGTCCCGGAGGTGCGCTTGGCCCGGGCATCGTCGCGTCCGAAATCGCCACTGCGTTCCCCGAATTCCCCGTCCACAGCGCCACGGGGATGATATGGCCACGACTGCAGTATTCACCACGAATGGAGCCTTCCAGGCTTCGCCGCTTGCCGAAAGCGCCGTTGTTGAAAGCCGGGGCACGCCCGCGGCCGAGCCTGGCTACAAGGTGATACGCCGCAATGGCGCCGTGACGCCGTTCGACGCGACGAAGATCGTGGTGGCTTTGACCAAGGCTTTCCTCGCGGTCGAGGGTTCGACCGCAGCAGGCTCGCGGCGTGTGCACGATGTCGTCGAGGACCTGGCCGCGCAGGTGGTCGCGGCGTTGACAAGGCGCTTCGAGGCCGGTCGCACCTTCCACATCGAGGAGATCCAGGATCAGGTCGAACTCGCGCTGATGCGCGGCGAACACCACAAGGTTGCGCGCGCCTATGTGCTCTATCGCGCCGAGCGGGCGCGCGAGCGCCTGGCGGAAAAGACGGATGCGGAAACGCCGAGCGCCTCGCTCCATGTGAAGCGCGAGGATGGAGTTCTCGCACCGCTTGACGAGGCGCGATTCTCGCGCGTCGTCGAGGAGGCCTGCGCCGGTCTGGAGGCCGTTTCGCCGGATGCCATTCTCACCGAGGCACGCCGCAATCTCTATGACGGCATCACGCTGGATGAGTTGTCCTTGGCGCCGATCCTGGCAGCGCGCACGCTCATTGAGACCGAACCGAATTACGCTTTCGTCTCGGCCCGCCTGTTGCTCGACCGCCTGCGTCGCGAGGCCTTGAGTTTCGTCACCGGGCGCGGCGAGCAGGCAACGCAGGCCGAGATGGGCACGCGTTATGCATCCTATTTCGCTGAATTCGTCACGACAGGCATCGACGCCGAATTGATCGATCCAGAACTCGGTCGTTTCGACCTCGCGCGGCTGGGCGCGGCGCTGAAGCCTGAGCGCGACCTGCAATTTCAGTATCTTGGACTGCAGACGCTGTACGACCGCTACTTCCTGCACACCACGGGCAGACGTTTCGAACTGCCGCAGGCCTTTTTCATGCGGGTTGCGATGGGGCTTGCAGTGCGCGAAATCGATCGCGAGGCGAGGGCCATCGAATTCTATGACCTGCTGTCGTCCTTCGACTTCATGGCCTCGACGCCGACGCTGTTCAATTCCGGCACGCTGCGACCGCAGCTGTCGTCTTGCTTCCTGACCACTGTCGCCGACGACCTCGACGGTATCTTCAAGGCGGTCAAGGACAATGCGCTGCTGGCTAAATATTCCGGCGGCCTCGGCAATGACTGGACGCCGGTTCGCGGCCTTGGCGCTCATATCAAGGGCACCAATGGCGAGAGCCAGGGCGTTGTGCCGTTCCTGAAGGTGGCGAATGACACCGCCATCGCCGTCAACCAGGGTGGCAAGCGCAAGGGTGCGGTCTGCGCTTATCTGGAGACCTGGCATGTCGACATCGAGGAGTTCCTCGACCTGCGCAAGAATACAGGTGACGATCGCCGCCGCACGCATGACATGAACACCGCCAACTGGGTGCCGGACCTGTTCATGGAACGGGTCGAGGCCAATGGCGAATGGACGCTGTTCTCACCCGACGAAACGGCCGACCTGCACGATCTCTACGGCTCCGCCTTCCGGCAGGCCTATGAGGCCTGTGAAGCGAAGGCAGCCGCGGGTGGGATCAGGGTGTTCCGCAAGGTCCGCGCGGTCGATCTCTGGCGCAAGATGCTGACCATGCTGTTCGAGACGGGTCATCCCTGGATCACCTTCAAGGATCCCTGCAACATCCGCTCGCCACAAGGCCATGTCGGCGTGGTGCATTCGTCCAACCTGTGCACCGAGATCACACTGAACACGTCGAAGGACGAGGTCGCTGTCTGCAATCTCGGCTCCATCAACCTCGTCAATCACATCACGGAGAAGGGGCTCGACCTCGATCGCCTGGCAAGGACCGTCACTGTTGCCATGCGCATGCTCGACAATGTCGTCGACATCAATTTCTACACCATCCCCGAGGCGCGACGTTCCAACCTGCGCCACCGGCCGGTAGGGCTGGGGCTGATGGGTTTCCAGGATGCGCTTCAGCTCCTGCGCATTCCCTATGCCTCGGATGAGGCGATCGCCTTCGCCGATGCCAGCATGGAGGCGATCAGCTATCAGGCCATCTCGGCGTCGGTCGGCCTCGCCGCCGAGCGTGGCCGTTATCCAAGTTATGACGGATCGCTGTGGTCGAAGGGTATTTTGCCGATCGACTCCATTGCCTTGCTCGAAAAGGCGCGGCCCGGCGTGGAGATGGACGCGTCTTCCACGCTCGACTGGGAGGCGTTGCGCAAGCGGGTCAAGAAAACCGGCATGCGCAACTCGAACTGCATGGCGATCGCGCCGACCGCGACCATTTCCAACATCTGCGGCGTTTCGCAGTCGATCGAGCCCGGCTACCAGAACCTCTTCGTCAAATCGAACATGTCGGGCGACTTCACCGTGGTGAACGCGCAACTCGTGCATGATCTCAAGGCGCGCGGCCTGTGGGACGAGGTGATGATCTCCGACCTCAAATATTTCGACGGCTCGCTTGGCCAGATCGACAGGGTGCCGGATGACGTCAAGGCACTCTACGCGACCGCCTTCGAGATCGACTCGTCCTGGCTGATCGATGCCGCCTCGCGCCGGCAGAAATGGATCGACCAGGCGCAGTCGCTCAACCTCTACATCGCCAACCCGTCTGGCAAGAAACTCGACGAACTCTATCGCCTGGCTTGGCGCAAGGGTTTGAAGACGACCTACTACTTGCGCTCGCGCTCGGCCACGCATGTCGAGAAGTCGACGCTGAAAGGCACTGACGGCAAGCTCAACGCCGTTTCTGCGGTCGTGGCCGCAGCACCACCGGCCGCCCAGCCGATCGTCGTCAATGCCGATGCCGCCTGGGGCAAGGCCTGCGCCATCGACGATCCGGAATGCGAAGCCTGTCAGTGAGCGGCAAACAAAAAGAAGGAGACAACAAGATGCTCGATTGGTCCGAACCCCAGGCTTTAAAGACCCAACCCGAAGTCGTCATCGATCTCGCGCCCGACCTGACATCCGCCGCCGCCACCGGCCTTGGCGAGATCGATCGCAGTGGTGCCCGCGTTTCCGTCGACGAAAAACGCATGATCAACGCGCGCGCCGACGTCAATCAGTTGCTGCCGCTCAAATATCGCTGGGCGTGGGAGAAATATCTCTCCGGCTGCAACAATCACTGGATGCCGACTGAAGTGTCGATGCAGACCGACATCGCGCTGTGGAAGTCAAAGGACGGCCTCACCGACGACGAGCGGCGCATGATCAAGCGCAATCTCGGCTTCTTTGCCGCCTCGGAATCGCTCGTCGCCAACAATATCGTGCTGGCCATCTACCGGCATCTCACCAACCCCGAATGCCGCCAGTATCTGCTGCGCCAGGCTTTCGAAGAGGCTATCCACACCCACACCTTCCAGTACATCGTCGAAAGCCTGTCGCTGGACGAAGGCGAGCTGTTCAACATGTATCGCGAGGTGCCGTCGATCACCGACAAGGCTGCGTGGGCGTTGAAACATACGCAGCATCTCGACGATCCGGATTTCCAGACCGGCACGCTGGAAACGGACCAGGCCTTCCTGCGCGATCTCGTTGCCTTCTACGTCATCTTCGAAGGCATGTGGTTTTATACCGGCTTCGCGCAGATCCTGTCGCTCGGCCGGCGCAACAAGATGGTCGGCATCGCCGAGCAGTACCAGTACATCCTGCGCGACGAGTCGATTCATCTCAATTTCGGCATCGACGTCATCAACCAGATCAAGATCGAAAACCCGCATCTGTGGACGAAGGCGTTCCAGGAAGAGGTGCGCGGCATGATCGCGGATGCCGCGGGACTGGAGGCCTCATACGGCCGCGACACCATGCCGAGGGGGTTCCTCGGGCTGAACGCGGCACTCTGCGAGCAGTACATGCATTTCATCGCCAACCGGCGCTGCGCACAGCTCGGTCTTCTGCCGGTGTTTGCGGAAACCGAAAATCCGTTTCCCTGGATGTCCGAGGCGATGGACCTGAAGAAGGAGAAAAACTTCTTCGAGACCCGTGTCATCGAGTACCAGAACGGTGGGGCGCTGGCATGGGACTGAACGTCGAGCCACGGCACATCGCCGGACAATCGCCAGCCCTGCCGCAGCCGGAAGATGTGTTCCTTTCCTGGCTGGTCACGCAACCTGTCGGGACGGACCTCGCTGCAGCTGCGAAGATCGAGATCGCCAGATTGCGGGGATACCAGGGAGACCATCCAGGACCACGCCGGCTCGTCGAGCTCTTCGAAGCCCTGCAAGGGTCGGTCATCCCGGGGGCGGCGATCCGGCAATGAGGCGCAAGGTCCTCATCGTCGCGATCGGGGCCGGCAATCCGGATTTCGTGACGGTTCAGGTAATTAACGTCCGCGGCCATGTGACTCTGTTTTTTATCCCGGACCACGATCCCGGCGAGGCCCCCGATAAAAGCGCCGGCAAAGGCCGCGACAGAAGATTGAAGGACCCTGAACGCTTTCGAGCGGAGATCGTCGAACTCTATGTGCGGAACCGGCCGTTCCGCACGGCGTCCTACAAGGAGCCGTACCGCAAGGATGGCGACGGAGAACCGGTCGGCGGCTTCCAGCACGCCGGTCTGTCCTTCGAGGAAGCGGATGCTTCCGAATGCGGGGCGTTCCTCGTCTGGAGCGGGTTCCCGTTGAACGAAACGGTGAGACGCATCCTGCAGCGACTGCGATCGTCGGGAGATTTCGAACTCGACTATGAAGTGATCCCAGGCAACAGCGGCATCCAGGTGCTGACGACGGCGCATAAGGTGGCGCTCTGCAATGTCGGCCGATCGATCCTGACCGCGACCGGGCGCTCGATCGCGGGAGGCTTCCCCAACAACGCCGACACCATCGTGTTCATGCAGCCTGCTGTCGCGGCACCGGACACCGTCGTCGGGCAGAACGACGTGCATTGGACCCTCTATGCAGGCATGCCAGACGACATGCTGGTTTCCGGCAGGCTGCGGGAGATCATCGACGGGCTCGAACAGGTTCGCAACGAAGCGCTTGAGGGCAGGGGGTGGATTGTAGAGCCCCTTCTCAGGAAGAAACGCCTGCACGGAAATCTCGGAGAATCCTGAAGTTTTGCCGACTGCGCAACGCGTCGGAGAAGTCAGGTGCCGCGAGACGGGCTGTGGATGTCTCGGTGACGAATCTCGGCCTGATTTGGATATGGCTCCAAAGCCTCACTCTCGCCCGCCCGCTCTTCGGATTGCCGACCGAGCCACCAGAGAATTATCGCTGCAATAAATGGCGTGATCGCCAGAGATACGATCGTCCATCGCAGCCCTGGTCGGCCCAGCCTTCGAGCAGCCAATCCGACAACCCGATGAGAAAGAAAACGGCCATCGGAGAGATATGAGATTGGTTGCAGCTCGCACAAGCTTGTTCGCCATGCCTCGGTTGCGGGTGCCTCTTTTAGGAAGCAGATCCCGTTAACCGTCAGCCGATCACAGATTATTATTGCAAACAATTCTCATTTGCATCAAAGGTCGAGTGCAAATGAGAATTATTCGCAATAAGGAGGCGTTTATGCACGATGGGAAGAGACGGTCGATCCTGGCCGCAACGATAGGCATTGCGATCGCTGCCGTTCTTGCGATTGCGCCGGCTGCGGCAAAGGAAAAATTCAAGGCCGTGACTACCTTCACGGTTATCGCCGACATGGCCAAGAATGTCGCCGGCGACGCCGCGATTGTGGAATCGATCACCAAACCTGGCGCCGAAATCCACAACTACGCGCCGACACCGGGCGATATCCAGCGCGCGCAGGGTGCGAAACTGGTCCTGTGGAATGGCCTCAATCTCGAGCTGTGGTTCGAGAAATTCTTCCAGAATCTGCATGACGTGCCGAGCGCCGTCGTTTCTCAGGGTGTCGAACCGATGGGCATCGTCGAGGGCCCTTACACCGGCAAACCCAATCCGCATGCCTGGATGTCGCCGAAAAACGCGCTGATCTATGTCGACAACATCCGCGACGCTTTTGTCACGAACGATCCAGCCAATGCCGACACCTATCGGGCCAATGCGGAAGCTTACAAGCAGAAGATCGAGGCGACGATCGCTCCGATCCGCCAGAAGCTCGAAGAGATCCCGCAGGACAAGCGCTGGCTGGTGTCGAGCGAAGGCGCTTTCAGCTATCTCGCCCGCGATTTCGGCATGCAGGAACTCTATCTTTGGCCGATCAATGCCGACCAGCAGGGAACACCGCAGCAGGTCCGCAAGGTGATCGATACCGTCAAAGCGAACGGGATCGTCGCGGTCTTCAGTGAAAGCACGGTATCCGACAAGCCGGCGCGGCAGGTCGCGCGCGAGACGGGTGCCCATTATGGCGGCGTTCTCTACGTCGACTCGCTGAGCGAGGCCGATGGGCCGGTGCCGACTTACATCGACCTGTTGCGCGTCACCTCCGACACATTGCGGCAAGGCCTGGCCGAGGGGCTCTCGCAATGACGGCTGCATTCAAGATCGTCGCCCAGCCGGTTTCACCGGCTGGCATCTCCGTCAGGGATGCGACCGTCACCTATCGCAACGGCCAGACCGCGATGCGCGATGCCAGCTTCGAGGTGCCGACCGGAACCATCACGGCGCTGGTCGGCGTCAACGGTTCGGGCAAGTCGACCCTGTTCAAGGCGATCATGGGCTTCGTGCGGTTGGCCAGGGGCAGCATCCAGGTCCTGGGCATGCCCGTCGCCGAGGCATTGCGCAGGAACCTGGTCGCCTATGTGCCGCAAGCCGAAGAGGTCGACTGGAATTTTCCGGTGCTGGTCGAGGATGTCGTCATGATGGGCCGCTACGGTCACATGAACATGATGCGCATTCCGAAGGCTGCTGACCGTGAGGCCGTTTCGGCGGCTCTCGCCCGCGTCGGCATGTCTGAATTCCGCAAGCGCCAGATCGGCGAATTGTCGGGCGGGCAGAAGAAGCGGGTCTTCCTGGCGCGCGCATTGGCCCAGGACGGGCGTGTCATCCTGCTCGACGAGCCGTTCACTGGCGTCGACGTCAAGACCGAGGACGCCATCATCGACCTGCTGCGCGCCTTGCGCGGTGAGGGGCGTGTCATGCTGGTCTCGACCCACAATCTCGGCAGCGTTCCGGAATTCTGCGACCGCACCGTGCTTTTGAAAAACACCGTGCTGGCCTCCGGTCCGACCGCGGAGACCTTCACGCAGGCCAATCTGGAGAGAGCCTTCGGTGGCGTGCTGCGCCATTTCGTGCTCGGCGGCACCGGATTGCATGAGGACAACGACCAGCGTCGCCTCGCCGTCATCACCGATGACGAGCGGCCGCTGGTCTTTTATGGCGAAAGCGGGTCGATGCAGCCGCAGGTGAGGGAGGGCAGCGAATGAGTGTGCTACTCCTCGAGCCATTCGGCTACCGATACATGCTGAACGCCATGTGGGTTTCAGCGCTTGTCGGCGCCGTGTGCGCCTTTCTGTCCTGCTATCTCATGCTGAAGGGCTGGTCGCTGATCGGCGACGCACTCTCGCACTCGATCGTGCCAGGTGTTGCTGGCGCCTATATGCTGGGGTTGCCGTTCTCGATCGGCGCATTCTTCTCCGGCGGTCTCGCCGCTGCGGCAATGCTCTTCCTCAACCAGCGCACCAAGCTGAAGGAGGACGCCATCATCGGGTTGATCTTCTCCTCCTTCTTCGGGCTCGGCCTCTTCATGGTGTCGCTATCGCCGACCTCCGTGAACATCCAGACCATCGTGCTGGGCAACATCCTTGCCATCACGCCCGAAGATACGCTGCAACTGGCCATCATCGGCTTCGTCTCGCTGGCCATATTGCTGGTGAAATGGAAGGACCTGATGGTCGTCTTCTTCGACGAAAGCCATGCCCGTTCGATCGCCCTCAACCCGGCTGCACTCAAGATCATGTTTTTCACCTTGCTGTCGGCATCGACCGTTGCCGCCCTCCAGACGGTCGGCGCATTCCTGGTGATCTGTATGGTGGTGACGCCGGGGGCGACGGCCTATCTCCTGACCGATCGTTTTCCGCGCCTGCTTGTGATCGCCGTATTCATCGGGGCGGCCACGAGCTTCGTCGGCGCCTATGCCAGCTACTTCCTCGACGGCGCGACCGGCGGCATCATCGTGGTGCTGCAGACGCTGATCTTCCTCATCGCATTCTTCTTCGCACCCAAGCACGGCATGCTGGCGGCGCGGCGACGGGCCGCCGAGGCACTGGAAAGGACGGCATGATCATGTTGGACAGCTTGCTTGCTCCCTTCCAGTTCGACTTCATGATCAACGCAATGGCGATCGCCGTTCTGGTTGCGGTTCCTACGGCATTGCTTTCCTGCTTTCTTGTGCTCAAGGGCTGGTCGCTGATGGGGGATGCGATCAGCCATGCCGTCTTTCCCGGCGTGGTGGTTGCCTACATCATCGGCTTGCCATACACGGTCGGCGCCTTTGCTGCCGGCATGATCTGCGCGCTCGCCACCGGCTTTCTCAAGGACAACAGCCGTATCAAGCAGGACACGGTCATGGGCATCGTGTTTTCAGGCATGTTCGGGCTAGGCCTGGTGCTTTACGTCAAGATCCAGTCCGAAGTTCATCTCGACCACATCCTGTTTGGCGACATCCTGGGCATCGGGCTGCGCGATATCGCAGAGACAGCAGTCGTTGCGATGATCACTGCCGGCATCATTGCGCTCAAATGGCGGGACTTCCTGCTGCATGCCTTCGACCCGGCGCAGGCGAGAGCCGTCGGGCTGCGAGTCCGGGTGCTGCACTATGGCCTGCTATGCCTGATCTCGCTGACCATCGTCGGCGCGCTGAAAGCAGTCGGCATCATCCTTGCCATCGCCATGCTGATCGCGCCGGGAGCCATCGCCTTCCTGCTGACCACGCGTTTCAGCGTCATGCTCTGGCTGTCGGTCGTGATTGCGGTGGGCGCGTCGCTGCTCGGCGTCTATCTGTCCTTCTTCATCGACAGCGCGCCGGCGCCGACCATCGTTCTGTTGCTGACGATCCTGTTCATCGCGGCCTTCCTGGCCAGCACGATGCGGGCTGCGCGAGCAGAAACCAACCGTGCCGGCATTTAGATACCGACACGTTTGTCATGACTATGTCCGGCTCCGCTTCAGGGGCCGGACATAAATTTCGAGCCTGTGGCTGACGATGGTGAAGCCATGCTTGCGGGCGATCTCTTCCTGCAGACGCTCGATTTCCTCGGAGTGGAATTCGATCACGCTGCCCGTTTCCACGTCGATGAGGTGGTCATGGTGCTCGCGTGGCGTGGTCTCGTAGCGCGCCCGGCCATCGCCAAAGGTATGACGCTCCAGGACACCTTTCTCGCGCAGCAGGTTGACCGTGCGATAGACGGTCGCCAGCGAAATCGTCGGTTCGATCGCTGTGACACGGCGGTGCAGCTCGACCACATCGGGATGATCGCTCGAATCGGACAGGACCTGCATGATGATTCGCCGCGGGCCGGTGAGTCTCAGTCCGAATTCCCTGCATAGGTCCGCGATGTTCCGTTCCAACCTGTATTTCTCCCGCTTAGCTTCGGCGTTGCAGGCTTCGCCCATTTCTTCGCGCATCCAGTCCTATCTCAGATGCGTCGCATTCGCAAAAAAACAGCAGACATCGCGCAGGAGTTAAATTGGCCTGCATGTTGACATAAAGATGTCTTTATGTGATTGAGTTAAGCGACGTCGTTCCTGGAATGAAGAGTGTCGCAATATGTCTTCGGTCGATGAACTCTTCGGCCCGCTGTCGTCGCGCCCTGACGGCTCGGAAATTCTCGCAGCACTGGAGGCTGCCGCGCAGGAGCGCATCCTTGTGCTGGATGGTGCGATGGGCACCCAGATCCAGGGTCTCGGTTTCGGGGAAGATCATTTCCGCGGCGATCGTTTCGGCGGTTGCGCCTGCCACCAGCAGGGCAACAACGACCTGCTGATCCTGTCGCAGCCAAAGGCCATCGAAGACATTCACTACGCCTATGCCAAGGCCGGTGCCGACATCGTCGAGACCAACACCTTCTCGTCAACGTCGATTGCACAGGCCGACTACGGCATGGAGGACATGGTCT
Source organism: Mesorhizobium sp. EU05-FHT14A09 (assembly GCF_058790995.1). Taxonomy (NCBI): domain Bacteria; kingdom Pseudomonadati; phylum Pseudomonadota; class Alphaproteobacteria; order Hyphomicrobiales; family Phyllobacteriaceae; genus Mesorhizobium; species Mesorhizobium sp. EU05-FHT14A09. Next base: position 96,779 of record NZ_JBYTDF010000002.1, on the reverse strand, counting down.
ACGAGTTGAACCGCGACGGTGCGCGGCTGGTGCGGCGCGCCCTGCGCCGGGCGGAGCAGGAGGACGGCAGGCACCGTTTTGTCGCCGGTGCGCTAGGACCGACCAATCGCACCGCATCGATCTCGCCGGACGTCAACAATCCCGGCTATCGCGCTGTCACGTTCGACGACCTGCGTCTCGCCTATGGCGAGCAGTTGCGTGGGCTGATCGACGGCGGCGCCGACATCATCCTGATCGAGACGATCTTCGACACGCTCAACGCCAAGGCCGCGATCTTCGCCTGCGAGGAGATCTATGCGGAGAAGGGCGTCCGGCTGCCGATCATGATCTCCGGCACGATCACCGACCTTTCCGGCCGTACGCTGTCCGGTCAGACGCCGACAGCTTTCTGGCATTCGATCCGCCATGCACAGCCTTTCACGATCGGCCTGAACTGTGCGCTCGGGGCCGCCGCGATGCGACCGCATCTGGCAGAACTTTCGGCCGCGGCCGATACCTTCACCTGCGCCTATCCGAACGCCGGGTTGCCGAATGCCTTCGGCCAGTACGACGAGAGCCCGGACTTCATGGCTGCGCAGGTCGAGGAGTTCGCGCGCGAAGGACTGGTCAATGTGGTCGGCGGTTGTTGCGGTTCGACGCCGGAGCATATCGCGGCGATCGCCGAAGCGGTTTCCAGACATGCGCCGCGCAGCCAGCCGAAACGGTCGCCACGCATGCAGCTGTCCGGCCTGGAGCCGTTCACGCTCACCAAGGACATTCCCTTCGTCAATGTCGGCGAACGCACCAACGTCACCGGCTCGGCCAAATTCAGGAAACTGATCACCGCCGGCGACTATGCGGCTGCCCTCGACGTCGCCCGCGACCAGGTCGCCAACGGTGCTCAGGTCATCGACATCAACATGGATGAGGGCCTGATCGATTCGCAAAAGGCGATGGTCGAGTACCTCAACCTTGTCGCCGCCGAACCCGATATCGCCCGCGTGCCGGTGATGATCGATTCCTCGAAATGGGATGTCATCGAGGCCGGGCTGAAATGCGTGCAAGGCAAGGCGATCGTCAATTCGATCTCGATGAAGGAAGGCGAAGAGGCCTTCCTGCATCACGCTAGGCTATGCCGGATGTATGGCGCTGCCGTGGTGGTGATGGCCTTCGACGAGGTCGGACAGGCCGACACGAAGGCGCGCAAGGTCGAGATCTGCACGAGGGCCTACAAGCTGCTCACCGAGCAGGCCGGATTTGCGCCGGAAGACATCATTTTCGATCCCAATGTCTTTGCCGTCGCCACCGGCATCGAAGAGCATGACAATTACGGCGTCGACTTCATCGAGGCGACGGGCGAGATCGTCGCGACGCTGCCGCATGTCCATATCTCCGGCGGCATCTCCAATCTTTCCTTCTCGTTCCGCGGGAATGAGCCGGTGCGGGAAGCCATGCATGCCGTGTTCCTCTACCACGCCATCCAGCGCGGCATGGACATGGGCATCGTCAATGCCGGGCAATTGGCGGTCTATGAATCGATCGATCCCGAGTTGCGCGAAGCCTGCGAGGACGTCGTGCTCAACCGCCAGCCGAAGGTCGGCGGCACGGCGACCGAGCGCATGCTCGAGATTGCCGAGCGCTACAAAGGCACGGCCGGCAGGGAAGCCAAGGAGAAAGACCTCGCCTGGCGCGAATGGTCGGTCGCAGAGCGGATTTCGCATGCGCTGGTCAATGGCATCACCGAATTCATCGATGCCGACACGGAAGAGGCGCGGCTGAAGGCTGAGCGCCCCCTGCACGTCATCGAAGGCCCGTTGATGGCTGGCATGAATGTCGTCGGCGACCTGTTTGGCGCTGGCAAGATGTTCCTGCCGCAGGTGGTGAAATCCGCCCGTGTGATGAAACAGGCGGTCGCGGGATTGTTGCCGCACATGGAGGCCGAGAAGCTCGCCAATGCCGCCGCTGGCATCGACAATGGCGAACGCCAGAGCGCCGGCAAGATCCTGATGGCCACTGTGAAGGGCGATGTCCACGACATCGGCAAGAACATTGTCGGCGTGGTGCTCGCCTGCAACAATTACGAGATCATCGATCTCGGCGTGATGGTGCCGGCAACCAAGATCCTGGAGACGGCGCGCAATGAGAAGGTCGATGTGATCGGCCTTTCCGGCCTCATCACCCCATCGCTCGACGAAATGGTGCATGTGGCTTCGGAGATGGAGCGCGAGGGGTTCGACATCCCCCTGCTGATCGGCGGGGCAACGACCAGCCGCGTCCATACCGCGGTCAAGATCCATCCGCGCTATCACAAGGGACAGGCCGTCTACGTTACCGACGCCAGCCGCGCCGTTGGCGTCGTCTCGAGCTTGCTCTCGCCCGAAATGAAGACGGGATATGTCGACACGATCCAGGCGGAATACCTCAAGGTGACCGAAGCGCATGAGCGCTCGGAGCGGGAAAAGCAGCGACTGCCGCTGGCCAGGGCACGTGCCAACGCACACCGGGTCGATTGGACCGGCTACCAGCCGCCGAAACCGTCCTTCCTCGGAACCAGGGTGTTCGAAAACTGGGACCTTGCCGAACTTGCCCGCTACATCGACTGGACGCCATTCTTCCAGACATGGGAACTGAAGGGCCGCTACCCCAAGATCCTCGAAGACGAAAAGCAGGGGCCGGCCGCGCGCCAGCTGTTCGATGATGCGCAGGCGATGCTCAAGAAGATCATCGAGGAAAAATGGTTCGCGCCGAAAGCCGTTATCGGCTTCTGGCCGGCAAACACGGTTGGCGACGACATCCGGCTTTTTGCCGATGAGGGCAGGGAAGGGGAACTGGCCACTTTCTTTACCTTGCGCCAACAACTGACCAAGCGGGACGGCAAGCCGAATGTCGCACTTTCGGATTTCGTCGCGCCCGCGGACAGCGGCAGGCCCGACTATATCGGCGGCTTCGTCGTGACGGCCGGTATCGAGGAGGTCGCCATCGCCGAACGCTTCGAGCGGGCCAATGACGACTACAATTCGATCCTGGTGAAGGCGCTGGCCGACCGTTTTGCAGAAGCCTTCGCGGAGCGCATGCACGAGAAGGTGCGCAAGGAATACTGGGGCTATGCCGCCGATGAGAACTTGGCGCCCGACGAACTGATCGGTGAGCCCTATCGCGGCATCCGGCCAGCGCCCGGTTATCCGGCCCAGCCGGATCACACCGAGAAGGTGACGTTGTTCAACCTGCTGGATGCCGAGGAGAGGATTGGCGTTCGCCTGACCGAAAGCATGGCAATGTGGCCCGGCTCGTCGGTTTCCGGGCTCTATCTGGCACAGCCAGAGAGCTACTATTTCGGGGTCGCCAAGGTCGAGCGCGATCAGGTCGAGGATTATGCGCAGCGCAAGGGCATGGGCGTTGCCGATGTCGAGCGTTGGCTTGGGCCGATTCTCAACTACGTGCCTGCGCCATTTGCAGAGGCTGCCGAGTAATCGCAGCCTGTCGCCTTTGCACTGCGCCGATGTCGCTTTCGTCATCGCACCGGCGCGGCGTCCGTGATCAGATCGTGATGTTCAAGGTGCTCTGCGGCGAACCATGCCGCAGGGATAATTGGGAAGCCGGTTTGATGCCGGCGCTGCCCCCGCAACGGTAGCGAAGCTTCTGTCTCGACGACAGCCACTGGGCGAAGGCTTGGGAAGGTGTCGAGACGGGTCCGCCAAGGACAGCTTCGGAGCCCGGAAACCAGCCGTGGACTTTTTGGAACTCGACTGATCGCGGTGGGCGGTCAAGAGGCAGAAAGCCGTGCGCCGGTCGAAGACCGTCCAACATGGCCATCTACCCTCCATCACCACCAGTTCAGTCCTTTGACGAGGACAGGACATGGACACACGTCATGAAATGCTGAAGCTCATTCGCTCCAGGCGCGATGGCTTCTCGCTGGAACAGCCCTTCTACACCGATCCGGATTTCTTCAAGCTCGATATGGAGTTGATCTGGTACCGCGACTGGCTGTTCGTCGGTCATGACTGCGAGATCACCAAGCCCGGCAGTTTCTTTACTGTCCAGATCGGCGCCTATCCAATCGTGCTGGTGCGCGACCGCGAGAACAAGATCCGCGCCTTCCACAATTCCTGCCGCCATCGCGGCAGCCGCGTCTGCACCGTCGACAAGGGCACCTCTGCCCGGCTGGTCTGCCCCTATCACCAGTGGACCTACGACCTCGATGGCAAGCTTTTGTTCGCCCGGCAGATGGCCGAAGGCTTCGACCGTAACGACTACGGGCTAAAGCCGGTCGCCTGCGAAAGCGCCGGCGGCTACATCTTCGTCTGCCTGGCCGACCAGCCGGCGGACTTCGCCCCCTTCCGCCAGATGATGGAGCCCTATTTCCTGCCGCATCGCCTGGCTGACGCCAAGATCGCCTTCGAAAGTACCATCGTTGAAAAGGGCAACTGGAAGCTGGTCTGGGAGAACAACCGCGAATGCTATCATTGCGCGGGCAACCATCCGGAATTGTGCAAGACCTTCCCGGAAGCGCCTACCGTGACCGGCGTCAACGGCGTCGAGGACGACCCCGAGTTGCTGGAGCACTGGGCGCGCTGCGAGGCCGCCGGGCTGCCTTCACGTTTCGTCATCGATACGGCTGGTCAGTACCGCACGACACGCGCGCCGCTGCTTCCACACGCGGTGAGCTACACCATGACAGGCCAGCGCGCCGTGCAGCGCGACCTCTCCGACGGTGTCGCCACTGATCGTATCGGCACCCTGATGCTTTACCATTATCCGACGACGTGGAACCACATTCTCGGCGATCACGCGGTGACGTTCCGCGTTCTTCCCATCAGCGCCACCGAAACGGCGGTGACCACCAAATGGCTGGTGCACAAGGATGCCGTCGAAGGTGTCGACTACGACCTGCAGAACCTGATCCATGTCTGGACGCTGACCAATGACGAGGATCGCCGCATCGTCGAGGAGAATGCCTTCGGCATCAACTCGCCGGCCTACCAGCCGGGGCCGTATTCCGAATTGCACGAAGGCGGCGTCATCCAGTTCGTCGAGTGGTATGCGCGTTTCATGGAGCCTCGGCTGACCGAGGGCGAAAGACCTGCGCTGCGCAGCGTCGCCTGAGGCCACTGCAATGAACGCCGTTACGAGCATCCACCTCTATCGCCATCTCGACGAGATGGCGCCATGGAACGATCGCCTGCAGGTGCTGGAAGTGGCCGGCATCACCGATGAAGCGCCCGACGTGAAGACGTTCACCTTCCGCTCGGATGCGCAGACCTGGTTCCGCTACAAGCCGGGCCAGTTCATCACGCTGGAGCTGCCGACGGCCGAGGGGCCACTGATGCGCACCTACACACTGGCCTCGTCACCGTCACGACCGCTTTCGATCGCCATAACTGTCAAGGCGCAGGCCGGCAGCGTCGGCACGCGCTGGATGTTCGACAATCTCAAGCGGGGCTCGCGCATCAAGGCACGCGGCCCAGCCGGTGATTTCTCGCATCACAACCACCCTGCCGCGAAATATCTCTTCGTTTCGGCCGGTTCCGGCATCACCCCGATGATGTCGATGCTGCGCTGGCTGAACGACTGTGCGCCATGGACGGACATCGCCTTTGTCAACTGCGCCAGGCGGCCGGAAGAAATCATCTTCCGCAAGGAGCTTGAGCTGCTCGGCGCCAACATGCCGGGGCTGTCGCTCGGTTTCATGATCGAAGAGCGGTCCAGCCGCGAAAGCTGGTTCGGGCATATGGGGCGGATCGATGCCGTCAGGTTGCCGCTGCTGTCGCCCGACTTCCATGAGCGCGAGGTGTTCTGCTGTGGACCGGATCCGTTCATGCGCGCCGTGCGCGGCATGCTTGAAGCCGCCGGCTTCGACATGGCCCACTACCACCAGGAGAGTTTCGGTGCTCCTCCGGCGGAGGTCCTGCCACCGGACACGACGGAGGCTGGTGCTGCAATACCGGTAGAGACGGCCGTGCTGGTGCGTTTCACTGGCTCCAATGTCGACGGGCACTGTGTTCCTGGCCAGACGGTGCTGCAAGCGGCGAGGGCCAGTGGCGTTCGCATCTCGGCGGCCTGCGAGTTCGGCCTGTGCGGCACCTGTCGCGTCAGGAAGGTCTCGGGCGACGTCGAGATGAACCACAATGGTGGCATCCTCGATGAGGAGATCGCCGACGGCTACATCCTCGCCTGTTGTTCAAAGCCGCTCACCGCGCTGGAGATCGAGGCATGACCATCCGCGACGACGAGAAGACTGTTGTGGCGCGGTCGCGAAAGGTCGACCGCATGATCCTGGCCGCGATCTCTCCGCTGCCGCCACCGGAGGAGGTCTTTGCCGACTGGCTGATGTCCGTACCGGCCGGCATCAGGCTTGAGATCGCCGCACAACGACAGATCGAGCTGATCGACCGCCGTGGATCGATCCCCCCAGACGTCATCGTGCTGCGCAGCCTTCTGGCGGCTGTTGCCTGCTCGGACGATTGGCCAAGACCTGTCCCCAATCTTTGAAGATTTGGCTCAGCCCGCGCCAACCCTGCCAAGCCAACGACGAGTAGCCAGCGATGAGCATAGCGCACCTCCAACAATCATCTCCTGCCGATGACGTGATCGGCGACCTGATCACAGCGCATCGGCAGGGACATGGCCTTGCCCGCCCGTTCTACATGGATCGCGCGATCTTTGAGCGTGACATGGAGCGCCTGTTCCGTCGGCACTGGCATTGCCTGGCTCACGGCAGTGTCATCCCCAACTCCGGCGACTTCGAGCTGTTTCGGCTCGGTGACGAGCAGATCATCCTCACGCGCGCGGCCGATGGCGCGATCCACGCCATGCTCAATGTGTGCCGGCATCGCGGCGCGGAGGTCTGTACCAAGCCGAAAGGCAATGCACGTTTCTTCGTCTGTCCCTATCACGCCTGGACCTACACAAATGACGGATCATTGCGTGCCGCGCGCCTGATGCCGAAGGATTTCGACCGCAGCGCCCACGGGTTGAAGAAATTGCACGTTCGCGTCGCTGCCGGGCTTGTCTTCATCTCCTTCGCCGAGACGCCGCTCGACTTCGACCCGATCGAGCAGTCGCTGCGCACCAGCTGCGGCCAATATGGCTGGGGTGAAGCGAAGGTCGCGCATCGCGAACTCTATCCGCTACAGGCGAACTGGAAACTGGCGGTCGAAAATTACGTCGAGTGTTATCACTGCGGACCGGCGCATCCCGAATATTCGCAGACCCATGCGCTGGAGCAGCCACTCGAGATGATCGAGAAGCTCAACCAGGCGATGGAGGCGCGCACCTGCGCGCTGGGCATCGAGGTCGTCAGTGGCGATCGCTGGCAGAATTCGGCAACGGGGCAGGAGGCGATCCACACCTTCCGTTACGCGCTTTATGACGGCGTCTCCACCGGTAGCCGGGACGGCACGCCGGTGGCGCCGCTGATGGGCCGCTTCGCCGAATATGATGGAGGGGTCACCTCGATCCATCTCGGCGGCACGACGTTCCTCGTCTGCTACCCCGATCACGGCATGATCTACCGCTTCATCCCCAAGACGGCCGATACCTGCGAAATGGAGTTGATCTGGCTCGTGCGCGGCGACGCCGAGGAAGGCCGCGACTACGACCTCGAAAAGCTGACCTGGCTTTGGAAGGTCACCACTGAAGAGGACAAGAAGATCATCGAACACACCGCGTGCGGCGTGCGCTCGCACTACTTTGTGCCCGGCCCGATCGCGCCGATGGAGCATAACGAGCTTCGCTACATCAACTGGTATCTGGAGGAAATCGGGCGCCGTTAGAGCGTTTCCGTTTCTCACGGAAACGCGGAAACGCTCTAACTCTTTGTTTTCACGCAATTCCGGACGGAAAACCGTTGCACACTTTTCCTGGAATTGCCCGTAGCGAAAAACTTGGCGGGAAGTCCAACAGGGAGGATAGGATGAGCAGAAACAGAGGCGTGGTCTATCTCGGACCGGGCAAGGTCGAAGTCCAGGACATCGAGGACCCCAAATTCGTGGCACCGGATGGCCGACGCATCGAGCATGCCGTGATCCTGAAAGTGGTCTCCACCAACATCTGCGGCTCCGACCAGCATATGGTTCGCGGACGCACGACTGCCGAAGCAGGACTGGTCCTTGGCCATGAGATCACCGGCGAGGTGATCGAAAAAGGCGGCGACGTCGAAATGCTCGAAGTCGGCGATATCGTCTCCGTGCCCTTCAACGTGGCTTGCGGACGTTGCCGCTGCTGCAAGGGACAGGACACCGGCGTGTGCCTGACCGTAAATCCGTCCCGCGCCGGCGGCGCCTACGGCTATGTTGACATGGGCGGCTGGATCGGCGGGCAGGCCCGCTATGTCATGGTACCCTATGCTGACTTCAACCTGCTGAAGTTCCCCGATCGCGACCGTGCCATGGAAAAGATCCGCGATCTCACCATGCTGTCCGATATCCTGCCGACCGGCTTCCATGGCGCCGTTCGCGCCGGCGTCGGTGTCGGCTCTATCGTCTATATCGCCGGTGCGGGACCGGTCGGCCTGGCGGCGGCCGCGTCGGCCCGTATCCTGGGCGCTGCCGCCGTCATGGTCGGCGATTTCAACAAGGAACGGTTGGCCCACGCAGCCCGGGTCGGGTTCGAACCCGTCGATCTTTCCGCGAGCGACCGGCTTGGCGACATGATCGCTGAAATCACCGGCTCCAACGAAGTCGATTGCGCGATCGACGCAGTCGGTTTCGAAGCGCGCGGCCACAGCGGCGGCGAGCAGCCGGCAATCGTGCTGAACCAGATGATGGAGATCACCCGTGCTGCCGGCTCGATCGGCATTCCCGGGCTCTATGTGACGGAAGATCCGGGCGCCGTCGAAGCTGCGGCCAAGCATGGCAGCCTTTCGCTGCGCTTCGGCCTGGGATGGGCCAAGGCGCTATCGTTCCATACCGGACAGACGCCGGTGCTCAAATACAATCGGCAATTGATGCAGGCCATCCTGCATGACCGCCTGCCGATCGCGGATATCGTCAACGCCAGGGTGATCTCGCTCGAGGACGCAGCACGAGGCTACGAGAGCTTCGATCACGGTGCTGCCGTCAAATACGTGCTTGACCCGCATGGCGATATTTCGAAAGCTGCCTGAGTGGGACGACCAAAAAGGGTCGCAACGGTGGTGCAAGCCATGGGAAAACCGGAAGCCTGCACCACCCCCTGATGGCAAACCGGCAGCTGCCGGGGTTTGTTCGAGCCTGGAGATTGATCCATGAATTCCCCGGCGAAGCTGCGCGTGGGTTTTGTCCTTGGCCGCTCTTTCACTTTGTCGGCCTTCGCGCTTTTCATCGACACGCTCCGATTGGCGAGCGACGAACTGGATCGATCGGGACGTGTGACCGCCGATTGGCATGTGCTTGCAAGTTCGAAGAATCCGGTGAAATCGAGCTGCGGCGTACAGGTTGTGCCGACGTCCGGGTTTGTGGAGCCTACGAATTTCAGCCACATCGTCGTGGTCGGTGGTCTTCTCAACGTCGAAGAACCTGTCGATGCTGAGACGGTGCGCTATCTGCGTCGCGCAGCCGCTGCGAATGTGCCACTCATAGGCCTGTGCACCGGTACGTTCATTCTTGCGGAGGCGGGGCTCATGAAAAAACATGAGTGCTGCGTCAGCTGGCTGCATGCGCGTGATTTCCAGGATCGCTTCCCCGATCACGTCGTTCGTTCGGACCGGATATTTCATCTCGATGAAAGCCGTGGCTCCTGTGCAGGCGGCAGCAGTGCCGCCGACATGGCTGCGCTGATCGTGCGCAGCCACATCAGCGAGGATGCCGAACGCAACGCGCTGGAGGTGCTCCAGATCGACCACGCTCGTTCGCCGCTCCATCTTCAGGCGCGGAGAACCTTTGCCGATGAAGCCGAAGACGTGCGCATCAAGGCGACACTTCTGGCGATGGAGCAGCACATAAACGATCGCATCCCGATTGTTCAGTTGGCGCGGCAGGTCGGCGTAAGTCGTCGCCAGCTTGAGCGCCTTTTCAAGGAAAAGGCGGGGATGTCGCCGGCAAATGCCTACAAGCGCGTAAGGTTGATCCACGCGAAAGCCCTGGTTGCGAACACCGATGCCTCGATGCTGGAAATAGCGCTGGAGGCGGGATTCGAAAGCGCTTCGCACTTCGCCAGGACCTTCAAGAAGTTCCACGGCCAGAGCCCGTCGGAGCTGCGCACAGCGGCGGTCCACATCTGACGGGAACGTCGCGCGAAACCGTAATGGCGGGTTCGCGGGATTTGTTGGCAGGGGCGCGAGAGCCGCCCGGACGCCGCTATGGCATGGTTGAGATATCACTCATGCCATCGACGGGTTCGCCGATCGACCTGGTCAATTGAAGGAAACGGACGAATGTTGCTGGACGATACGCGCTTCCCGCTTGTCTTCGCGCGGGAAGAGGGACAATCGCCTGCCTCGATCCTCGCCGAACTCGAAGGGCTTTTGAATCGGCAGGCGCCATTCGTCCTGATCACCGATCACGCACCTGATGACCATCACGCGGAAACGGCCGAGGAGCGCAAGGAAAAGGCGCTGTTTTTCAAGCGGACCAAGGATCGTTTCAGGAAGTATTGCCGCGCCATGATCGTGATAGAGGGCAAGAAGCCCACCAGCACTGCGGTGCGGCTGGCGGCGGCAACCGCGAGCAAGGCGTTCGGCTTTTCTGTTCTCTTCGAGACGGACGAGAGGCGAGCGGCGGCCAGAGGCATGCTTGTGCTGCTCGAGACGCGTGCCGGAACATAGGCTCCCCGGGGACCTCCATGACACACCGCATGGGTTTGCGATACGCTGCCGGTTTGGCTGATCCGGATCGGAAGAGGCAGGTGAATTTTCCACGAATACAGGGCTTCGGGCAGGTGGATGACGTGCCACGCCCCGTCTTCAGCCTGATCACCGAAACGACTTTCGTCGGCGAGACGGAGCCCCACCATCATGACAAGGCGCAGCTGATGTGTGTCATCAGCGGCGTGCTGACGATGCGGGCTGCCGGCGGGCTCTGGACCGTGCCGCCGCATTGCGCCATGTGGATACCGAGCGACGTCTCTCATGCCGGCCGGGTCGCCGGGCATATCAAGATCCTCAACCTCTACATCGATGCTGACCTGGCCGCTTCGCTTGGCCAGGATTGCGGCATCCTGTTCGTCCAGCCGTTCCTGCGCGAGCTCATCCTGCGGTTCGACTGCGAGACGCCGCCGGCCGCGATGGGGCGCGAGCGCGAGGCAAGGCTCATCGCCGTGCTGCTCGACGAACTGGCGACCGCAACGCTGGAACCGATCCATCTGCCCATGCCGAACGACAGAAGGCTTCAGCGGCTGACCAACACGATGATCGAGCATCCGGACCAACGCTTCACGATCGACGAATGGGGCGCCCGTGTCGGAGCCAGCAACAGGACGTTGAGCCGGCTTTTCCAACGGGATACCGGAATGTCGTTCGTTCGCTGGCGACAGCAATTGCACGTCGGCCTGGCATTGCGGCGTCTTGGCGAGGGCCAGTCTGTGACCAACATCGCCGGCGATCTCGGCTATGACAGCGTCAGCGCATTCATCTCCATGTTCAAGCGCATGCTGGGAACAACTCCGGCACGCTATTTCGAGGACGTTGCCGCGGGCATTCCCGAGGGAAATACGAGAAGGACGCTTGCTCACGAAGCCCGGGAGACTGGGGAAGCGCCGAACATCATCCCGCTGAAAAAGCGGCCGGTGTGATGCGATACACCGCGCAACTGCACGTCTGTCGGAGCCGTCGCCGGACCAGGCGACGGCCCCGATCGTCTTAGGCAGCTTCAGCTTTCCGGCGCAGCTGATGTGCTGCCGCTACCATATTGACCAGGGCAGGGCGCACCTCTTCCCATCTGCGTGTCTTCAATCCGCAATCGGGGTTCACCCAGAGCTGGCTTTCGCCGATCCGCTCGCTGGCCAAAGTCAGCAGTTCCGCCATTTCGGCCACTTCCGGAATGCGCGGCGAATGGATGTCATAGACACCGGGTCCAATCTCGTTGGGATATTTGAAACTCCTAAAGACATCGAGCAATTCCATGCGCGAGCGCGATGTCTCAATCGATATGACGTCGGCATCCATGGCTGCGATCGCGTCGATGATCTGATTGAACTCCGAGTAACACATATGGGTATGGATCTGCGTCTCGTTGGCGACCCCGCTCGAACAGATGCGGAAACTCTCGACGGCCCAGTCGAGATAGCCCTTCCAGTCCGATTTGCGTAGCGGCAAGCCTTCCCTGAGAGCCGCTTCGTCGATCTGGATCATTGCGGCGCCGGCCGCCTCCAGGTCAACGACCTCGTCGCGGATGGCCAGCGCGATCTGGCGGCTGACCGCCTCGCGGGGCAGATCATCCCGAACGAAGGACCAGTTGAGAATGGTGACAGGCCCGGTGAGCATGCCCTTGACCGGCTTCGAGGTCAGCGACTGCGCATACTGCCACCACCTGACCGTCATCGGGTTGGGGCGCGACACATCGCCGAAAATGATCGGCGGGCGGACGTAACGCGAGCCATAGCTCTGCACCCAGGCGTGCTGGGTGAAGGCGAAGCCCGACAACTGTTCGCCGAAATACTGGACCATGTCGTTGCGCTCGAATTCGCCATGAACAAGCACATCGAGACCGATCTCTTCCTGCCAGCGTATGGCGCTCTCAGTCTCTTTCTTCAGGAAGGCCTCATAGTCCAGGTAGCTGAGCTCACCCTTGGCATGGGCGGACCTCGCCTTGCGCACTTCCGCGGTCTGCGGGAAGGAGCCGATGGTCGTGGTCGGAAAGGCCGGCAGGCCGAGTTTCCTGTCCTGCTGATGACGTCGCCTCGCAAAGTCGCTCTGGCGCCGTTTCATGGCGTCAGCGACGCCAGCAAGACGACCTTCGACCAGGGGATCATGCACCTTCAACGACACTGAGCGTGCGCTGGCGGTTTCGGTGGAAGCTTGAAGCTGCGCGATGACAGCGCTTCGGCCTTTTGAAAGCGCTTCTGACAGTACGGCCAGTTCATCGATCTTTTGCAGGGCAAACGCCAGCCAGCGTTTGATATCAGGATCAAGCGCCGTCTCGCTCTCGACGTCGATCGGCACGTGCAGCAGCGAGCACGATGGTGCGACTTCGAGGGATTGCGGGTCACGCACAGCCAGGATCGGCTCGATACGATCGAGAATAGAGACGAGATTGGCGCGCCAGACATTGCGACCGTCGACGAGGCCAAGCGACAGGACAAGGTCCTTGCGAGCGCCGATGACCACGCTTTCCAACTGCTCCGGCGCACGCACGAGATCGATGTGCAGTCCCGCCACCGGCAGCGACAGCGCCGTATCGAGGTTGTCGCCCAGCGCACCGAAATAGGTCGCCAGCATCAGCTTCAATCCCGGCGCTGCCTGAGCGAGTCTGCCATAGGCGAATTCGAAGGCATGGCGTTCGTTCGGAATGAGATCGAGCACCAGCGCCGGCTCGTCGATCTGGACCCAGTCGGCCCCGGCGGCCGCGAGCTTGCGCAAAAGCTCCTCATAGACCGGCAGCAACCTTGGCAACAGGGAGATTGGGTTGAACCCCTCCTGATGAGACTTGGCGAGCTTGAGAAAAGTGATCGGGCCGAGGATCACCGGCCTGGTGTGAATACCCAGTTGCCTGGCTTCCAGGAAATGGTCGACAGGCTTGGCAGAAGCCAGCGAAAAGGCCTGATCATCGGTCAGTTCGGGGACCATGTAATGATAGTTGGTGTCGAACCATTTGGTCATCTCCAGAGCGGTGACGCCGTGACCATGGCCTGGATGATTGCAAGCGGATGCGGCGCCACCCTGGCTGCCGCGTGCCATGGCGAAATAGCTGTCGAGCGGCAGTTCGCCGCCGTCCCAATGATAAGCAGACGGGATGGCGCCGACCATGACGGCCGTATCGAGCACATGGTCATATAGCGAGAAGTCGTTGGACGGGATCTTTGTAACGCCGCGCCTGGCTTGCTCGGTCCAGCCTGCCGCGCGCAGCGCCTTGGCCGTTTCGAAAAGATCTGCGACAGACGACTTGCCCGACCAGTAGGATTCCAGTGCGAATTTCAGTTCTCGCCGCGGGCCGATCCGCGGCACGCCGAGGGTGGCTACAGCAATTGTGGATTGAGACATGACTTACCCCGATTGAGCTGGGGCAGGGCAATGGACGCATGGCAGTGAAAACCGCACGGAGCGGCTGTTGCTGCGACGCACCGGGACACCCCGCCCGTGGACGATGTTTCGCCATGGCAGGTCTCCTGGCTCGCGGGTCGTCACTTTCGTCCGTCTTCCCAAGGCTTTCGCCTCAGTGACATCAATGGACTTCAGCTCGCCGCTTACAGTTGCGGGGGCAGCTCCGGCATTGCATTTGCGCGCACCGGCTTCCCTCTTAGCTCCGGCGCATCGCGCCGGAGAACCATGACAATCGTTAGTCTTCCGCAGAAGAGAGAGAAAGTCAATATCATATAAAGAAATGCTTATATCTTTACGTCTCCACGCAAGAAGAGTCGGGGTATGTCTCGCAGATTTCGAGGAGCGCTGGTCGCTCAGCAGGTCGTCAAATCAACGACCTTGAGAGGTGAGGCGAAACAACGCCCTGCCAATCCCTTTCGCTTTTTGCCCGTCGACGGTCGAAGCGTCGCTGGGTAGCAACGTCGCGACCTTGTCCACGCCGAGATCTGCAAGCTGGTAGGGCGTGCCGTGGCCATATTCCAGGTGGCCGCGGCCGATGATGCCGATCACGAGCGGCGGGACATCTGTTTGCCGGGCACTGGCGATGTTGCAGGCGAAGGCCCTGTCCCAGGTCTGCTGAGCCCTGACGAAGCGGTCGAACTGCGGCGCTTCGGGCGAGGCGGCATTGCGAGACGGGGTGGCACCGCCGGTGATGTCGAACAGGTATTGCCGGTAAGCGGGTGTGGCAGGCGCTGCAGGCGTGAGACCGTCCCGCTCTTCGACCGCAACCGCCTCCCAGCCTTCCTTGCCAACGCGCGTGACCAGTTCCCGGTAGCAGTTGAGTGCCAGCATGGGGACAGCGAACTCGCGGCAGAAATGAAAGATGGGCAGATAGAGGTCGGCGGCGAAGCCCCAGACCTTGCCCCATCCGGCCGAACTCAGAAAGGTTTCCTGGTCCAGTGTGCCTCGGACCCATTCGTCGAGCACTGGTTGCACACGTCGCGGAAACATTTCGAAACCGATGGCAATATCGTCGCGCAGGCTGCGCATGGCGGCACATACATGCAATTGCCAGCGATGAATGTCGTAGCGGTCGTGGGTTTCCCCGAGCAGCACCACATTGGCTTCGGCGGCCTCGCGCATGAGACGTGAATGTTCGATCAAGCCGCCGGTGTCGGGGTCGAGCCATGTCGCCGGCGGATGGTTCCAATCGGTGGTCATGGCGTCACACAAAGCTTGTGGTCGGGCCTGCCACGGCGAGCCCCGTCTCGCTGCCGTTGTCGGCGAGGGCCAGAAAGCGTGTCCACGCGTCATTGTCTTCGCGCCGCCAACCGGCAACGGAGCCGCCCTTGAGGTGCAAATGGAAGTCGGGCTGGATGATGTTCACGTAGCCCATGGCGGGTTTGACGCCCGGCATGTTGCCCTCCCAGCGTTGCCGGAAAGAGAGGGTCGACAGCGTGACTTCAATGCGACTGTTGTTGCGCTCGGCTGCCCGAAACGGTGTCAGGCCTGGATCGTTGTCGTCGAGCTCCGTCCGGGCATCGCCGCCGGAACTGCGCTCTTCAACCGGCAATCCGATACCCTGCGGGAAGGCCGAAAGAACTGCGTCGAACGGCTCCAGTCCTTCGAAACCGGTGACGTTGGCGATCGTTTCACCTTTCGTGTCACGCAGCTCGATCCTCGGATAGGATTTCTCGCGCATCACCGATGTGCAGTCGACGATGATGTTCGCGATTGCGGCAAGCTCGATGCGTGAATCGTGCCCGGCCCCTTCACAGATCATCCAGCCGTTTTCGATGCGGACCTTTTCGACCTGGCCGATGCGCTCATGCGTTGCGCCTCGATGTTCGGCATTGATCATCACGCGACCGATCGCCGGCAAGCGGGTCAGCAAGGCGGCAGGGTTGATGTCCAGTTGCGCTCGCTGGTGCTTTGGGCGGTTTGACATGCTTCCTACGCTTCCTGAAGTTCTGGCATCGGGGCCGGTTGGCCGGCACGGCTATCGAGGTCGACGATGCGCTTGCTGCCGATCCCGGACGGATTGCGATGTGACACGATGACGATGGTCGCGGCGGGCAGTTTCCGGCGCAGCAGTGCCAGCAATTGCGCTTCCGCGGCCTCATCAAGCGCACTTGTCGCCTCGTCGAGGAACAGCCAGTCAGGCCGGTGGAGCAGGGCGCGGGCCATCGCGAGCCGCTGCAGTTCGCCGCCCGAGAGACCCGTCAGCACCAGGGGATGGCCATCGACCTCCTCGTCGAGCCGGAGCATGTCGGCGCCACCAAGGCCGACGGCTTCGATTGCCTGCCGGATCACCGCTCTGTCGAACGTGCCGGCTGTCGCTGGATAGGCAACGGCGCCGTGGAGGTCGGTCTGGGGGAAATAGGTCTTCTGCGACAGGAACAGCTTGCTGGCGGACGGCATCTCGATATGGCCTTCGCCGTGATCCCAGCCGCCGGCCATCGCTTTCATCAGCGTGGTTTTGCCGAGGCCGGACTGGCCACGCAACCACACGGTTTCGCCGGCCCCTATATCCAGCCGTGCGATGTCGAGCAGGCCGCGACCTTCTGGGGTACGCAGCTTCAGGTTTCGCAGCCGCAGGCCGCGGACGGAAACATCGCGGTTGATCCCGGAGGGACGCTGTCGTACCGCCGAAGTCGCGGCGAGGAAGCCGTCGAGGCGCGCCGATGCTGCGACCAGGTTCGACAACGGCTTGTACGAGAAGATGAACCACGACAGCGTCGTGACGACATTGGAAAATGCCATCGCAATCTGCATCAATCCGCCGAGCGCGATGCTGCCGGCGAGAAAGCCGGGCAGGGCCACGAACAGCGGAATGCGCAGCACGGTATGCTGATAGGGGAAGGTGAAGCAGCCAAGCATGAATTCCCGGACCGCCAGCTTGCGCCAATTGTCGGCAACGCTGTCAAAGCGCCGGTCGAGGATGCCGCGTTCGGCCTTTTCACCGCCCATCAGCGCAATCTCGTCGGCTGACTGGCGGATGCGGGCCATGGCAAAGCGGAAATCGCCTTCGCGCTTCTGCTGGGCAAAGATCAATGATTTCAATGAGCGTCCGAGCAGATGGGTGAGCCCACTCGACAGGGCGACATAGATGAAAGCGGCCCACACCATGTAGCGTGGGATCGAGACTTGCGCGCCGAACAGCGTGAAGGTCAGTGCAAAGGTCGACAATCCCCAAAGCAGGATGAGGTAGGAGAAGATGCCGACGATCTTGGTGATCAGTTCGATGCCTTCGTCGAGCATGCCCCTCACGAACAGGCCGCAGTCGTCGGCAATGCGCTGGTCGGGATTGTCAACCTCGCGCGGGCATTCGCCTTGCGTCAGTTTCCAGTAGGCGCGACCGCTGAACCAGGAACCGAGGGCCGCCTCGGTCAATGATTGCCGCCAGCGGATATGCAGCATCTTCTGGATGTATTCGGCAGCCAGGCCCCGCGCCGAGTTGGCGGTCACGATCATGGCGAACACGCCGATTTGCCAGACGGCGGCCTGGGCGTCGACCTTCTCCAGTGCGCCGTAGAAGGCGGATGTCCAGGTCACGAGCCGGATGGTGAAATAGATGCCGGCAAGTTGCAGGGCGACCACGACGGCAAACAGCAGCAGGCTTGTCTTGCCTCCATTGCCGGACAGGCACAGTTTCAACAGGCGTGTGAACTGCTTGAGGATCGTGATCAACTGGAGTGCCTTTCAGGGGGGCGCGGAACCAGCAAGCCCCGCGCCGGGCCATCGCTCAGAAGCGGATGGTTGCGCCGAGCTTGAAGGTACGCCCCGGAGCGACCTGCATTTCCGGATTGTTGGCTTCGGCCACGTTGGCGGGGACCACGTTGGTGATCGTTCCGGAGATGGTGTTGGGGAAATAGCGCCGGTCGAAGATGTTCTGGATGCCGAAATCGACATCGATGTTGTCGGTCGGCTTCCAGCGCGCATAGGCATCGAAAACGGCGTAGCCGCTTGGTTTGAAGGCGTTGGGATCGGCACGCTGGGTGACGCCATGGGCGAAGGTCGCGACCACTTCGGTCTCCAGTTTCCAATCCGGGATCAAGTAGCGGCCGCCAAGCACGGCCGTCAGCGGTACGGCACCATCGAACGCTGTTTTCGCGGCACTCGCGGAGAGACGTTGCTCGCCCTTCTGGTATGAGAGGGCTGCGTTGAGGAAGAGGTTGTCATAGACCTCGTATTCGCCGCCGAACTCGACTCCCCAGACTTTCACATCCTCGACGTTGTCAGAGGTGTATTTTGCCGCAGTGCCGGGTACGAGCTGAAGCGACCGGATGAAGTCCTTGTAGTCTGCGTAAAAGCCGGTGAGGCTCAGGTAGCCGCGATCGAGCTTGCCGCGCACCCCCACTTCGTAGCTGCGGACGAATTCGGGCTTGAGGTTGGGGTTTGGGATCACCTCGACCAGTCCGGTCGTTCCGATCGACAGTGACGATACGAACAGCTGCTGCGAGGTCGGCATCTTGAAGCCTTCGCCGTAGCCCGCATAGAGCGAGTAGGTATCGTTCAACTCGTACATGGCGCTGACGCGCTTGATCAGCTTGGTCTCGTCGATCTTCTTCGGCTCGAACCCTGGCAGCGCCACGTAATCCTTGTCGCCGGAAGGGTCGATCGAGTAGTGCGCCAGGCGCATGCCAGGCGTGATGGTCAGCCGGTCGTCGAGCAGCTTGATCTCGTCTTGCAGGTAGATATCGGCCCTTGTGGTTTCGACGGTCGGGAAATTGAAACCCTGGTTGTTCGCCCGGGTCGAACTGCCAGTGTTCAGGTTGTTGGTGATGTTGTAGCCGTCATAGCTGCTGTTGGTGAGGTCACCGTCAAAGCCATAGGTCAGCCTGTGCGACAGGCCGCCAAGATCGAAAGAAGAGGTTGCCTGGATATCCGCTTCCAGGAAGTTCTCGCCGTAGTTGCGAACCTGGATGTTCTGCTGGCGACGGGTCGGATAGGTGCGCAGCTGATTGCTGTAGGTGTCGCGCTTCTGCGGCGAATAGGACAGCTGCCATTTGATGTCGTCAAGCCAGGAAGCACCGACTTTCCAGTCATGAGACAGGGCGATCCTGTAGCGCTCCATGTCAAGTTGGCGTTGCCAGTCGGTGTTCTTGTATCCGCCCATGGCAGCCGAGGTGTCAAACATCTGCTGGATGGTGGTCTTGCGATTGAACCATTCTCCGGCGACTTCGAACTTGTGGTCCGCCGATGGTGTCCACTGCAGCTTCATGAGGCCGTTGTAGGCGTCGGTATCGGCAGGGAAGGCCTTGTTGCAAGGCCATATCGCCTGCCGGGGGCAACCCCATTGGCCGCCGTCGGCGCGCGCCTTCCTGAAGTCGCCCTCAGAAGCACCGAGGTGGCCGAAGCTGCCCAGGAACTTGAAGTCGCCCGCCTGTGCCGCTGCGGTTGCCTGCTGGCGGAACGAGTCGTCGTAGCTGTCATAGGCCGTCTTCACCTCCGCCGCCCAGGGCTTGCTGCCATTCAGCAGGTCGTCGGGCTCGATCGTGCGGAATGCCACGGCGCCACCGAGCGCGTCGGCCCCTTGCAGCACCGAGTTGGGGCCACGGACCAGTTCGACGGCGCGCATGGTGAAGGGATCCACGAAGTCACGGCTGCCATCGATGATCTGTTCCTGGATACGCGATCCGTCGACGGTCATCTGGACGCGGTTGCCGCCCATGGCCCGGATGTTGAAGCCGGTGAGCTGGCCGAAAGGATTGGTGAACGAGGTTTGGCGGGTGACGCTGATGCCCGGCTCGTAACGCACCATATCCTGGATGTCGCGGACGACGCGGCGCTGCAGCGTCTCCCGGTCGATGACGGTAACCGACATCGGGACATCGAGAACAGAACCGGTCGTGCGCGCCGCCGAGATGACGATCCGGTCGAGCACGGTCCGTTCTTCGGGCGTCAGCAGCGGTTTGGCCTCTTCCTGTTTTTTCTGGGCAGGGGCCGCCGACTGAGCAAGAGTTGAGTTCGTGCACTGAAGCACCGCCAGGCAAGTGCCGGCCAGCAGAATGGACGACCGCAAAATACGGTCGGCAGGATATCTCGACATGACAGCCCCTCTGAATTCCGATCTGCTGGCTGTTCACGAGGAAGAAGCTGGCTAAAAGATGAGTCATAGACTCAAGTTTGATGATGGGCGTATATTGATGTCCTTTGGTTACGTCAAGCTATGTAGGTAAACAGTTCAAATTCCGGGACGAACTGCCCCTGAGCGCGCAACCGAAATAATCATGATAGGGATCCTCAAGTTATTTGACGAGTGTGCACCAATGGCCTAGCCATGGGACCGATTCCCTCATATGGCGGCGCACGATGCGATTTCGCGAAACGATGATTTCCTTGCGTCGCCTGCCGCTCGACGGCTGGTCGATGCTCTTGCCCATGCTGTTCATGTTTCGTGGCCGCTTTGCGCTTGCCATGTCGCTGGCGGTCGCAGGTATCGCGCTTTCAGTGACTGTTCCGATCTTGTCGCAGAAGATCATCGACAGCGTGATGGTCGGCCGTAGTGGTTTGGTGGCGGCGGCCTTTGCGGCTGCCGCGATCGCGGCAGCTGTCTTGCGTCACGTTGGTAGCCGCTGGCAGAACACCATCATCAACGACCTTGAGGCGCGGCTTACCGCCCGGCTGTCAAAGCGCATTTATGTCAGGATGATGCGGTTGCCTTATGAAAGCTCCACATCAACCGGCGGCAGCACCGTAAACCTGCTCAATGAAGCTCAGCGTGTTGCAAACTTCATGTTATCTGCCGCGCCGAATTTCCTGTTCACGATGCTGGGGGCCGTCGTTTCATTCGTCGTCGCCCTTTACTACGACTACGTCATCTGTTTGTCGGCAGTTGCCGTCGCGGCGGTGTTTGCGCTGTTTGCCCGCAAGACCAACGCACAGCTGGGACAAGCCAGCCGAGCGAGCTTCAAGCTGAACGGCGCCCTCCAGGGGACGACATCCGAGACCGTCAACAATCTGCGCGCCATCAAATCCAATGCGGCCGAACGTTTCTTCATTCGCCGGTGGTTGGCGAAGTCCGATGAAGCCATCCGCGCCCGTTGGCATATCCTTGATCTGTCCCATTCCTATTCATTCAGTCTTGGCCTGCTGACCGAGATCCTGACCTTGCTCGTCGTGCTGGTCGGCTGCCTGCGTATCCTGAACGGCGACCTGACCATCGGCGGATTGCTGGCGCTTCAAATGCTTATTTCGCGGGCTGTCATGCCCTTGATGACGAGCGCCGGCATCCTGGTGCAGTTTCATTCGGTGAGCACCACGGTCAACGCAATTTCGGCATTCCTCAAGCGCACACCCGAGCGTGCCAATCGCACGCCTGCCTACCGGCCGACACATTTTGGATCCGTGTCGATAAAGGGCGTGACGCTGTCATATGCCGGGGCATTGCAACCCGCACTCAAGCGTATCTCTCTCGACCTGCCGGCTACAGGGGTGGTGGCGATTGTAGGGCGCAACGGCTCGGGAAAGTCCAGCCTGGTGCGAGCATTGACGGGGCTCGAACGCAACTATGACGGCGTGATCGAGATTGGCGACATGGATGTTCGCGCCTATGCGCCGCGATGGCTTCGCCAGAAGATAGGCATCGTCGACCAGGAAACGTCCCTGTTTTCGGGAACCGTTCTGGAGAACATCCAGGCCGCTGCCCGACAGAACCTGACCAAAGGCGAAATTGACGCGGCGCTGCGGTTCTCGTCAGCCCAGGGCTTTGTCGGCGGCCTGCCGAATGGGCTCGATACCGAATTGCTTCCTGCTGCCCAGAACCTCTCCGGGGGACAGCGCCAGCGGCTGGCGATCTCTCGCGCTGTCTCCAGGTCGCCGGAAATCGTGATTTTCGATGAACCGACCTCGGCACTCGACGCGGAACAGGCGCTGGCGCTCGAGCGCAAAATCCTTGCCCTGGGGCAGCAACGTCTCGTCGTGCTGGTGACCCATCATCTGTTTTCCGCACGATCGGCCGACCTGATCGTGGTGCTTGACGAAGGCGAGATCTCGGGCAGGGGAAGTCACGATCATCTTGTCGAAGTTTGCGAACCCTACAAATCGCTCTGGCGTGACTATGTGCGGGCCTAGAGCAATTTTCCGGCGGCGAATGCGAGATCGGCGATCGCACGTGCTGCCCTCAAGGATACGCTATCAGCTCGGCCATCAGTTGCCGGCAGCGATTTCTGGATACAGGGCCTTGGCGAGATCACGTATGGCATCGGCTGTGCGCGGGCCGAAACCGATCATGTAGGCGCCGTCGAGCACAAGAAGCGTCCTGGTTTTCGCCGCAGGGGTCGCAGCCAGTGCCGGCACAGCGAACACTTCGCTCGCTGTCGGCCCGCCCTTGCCATCGCCCATCATCAAGATGACGTCAGGCGCCAGTTCGATCAATTTCTCTTCCGATGCGGCCTTGTAGCCAACCACCTCCGCCATCGGATTGACGCCACCGGCATAACGGATGATGGCATCGGCGGCGGTGCCGGAACCTGCCGCTGTCAGGCGTACCAGTCCGTGAAAAAACACCACCTTCTTGCGGTTTTCGGCCGGGATGCCGGTGGTAAGCTTTGCCGCGGCGTCGAATGTCTCCAGCACCTTGTGGGAAAGGTCGGCACCTGGCTGCCTGAGGTCGAGCGCCGCGGCCACGAGGTCGATCTTGCGAAGGATCCCGTCGCGGGAATTGTCCTCCGGAATGTAAACGATAGGGATCGTCAGGGACGACAACACATCGACGGCTTCCGCGGGCCCGATATCCTCGGCGGCTATGATCAAGTCCGGATCGAGGGCGGCCAGACCTTCGACGGAGAGCTTGCGTCTGTAACCGACATTCGGCTTGTCGGCCGCAGCTTGCGGATATTTGCTGCCTCTGTCGACGGCGACGATACGGTCTCCGGCGTCGAGCGCGTAGACGATCTCCGTGATGTCGGACCCAAGTGTGACGATGCGCTTTCCAGGGCCTGTGTCGACGTGGCGTCCGCGCGCATCGACCAGTTCCGCCGCTTCCGCATTCAGGGAGAATGCCGCAATCAGGAAGGACAAAGCGAGGATTGCGAGGTGCTTTGTCGACCGGCAGGCCGAAACGTTACCCGGGTGCAGGCCTGTGGGCATATGTCAGTCCTTGATCTCAGCAGGGGCTCATATTTTGTTTGATGCCTATACGATTAAAGTTGACTAATGTCATCAAGTTTAAATATCTAACGCTGCCGCCTGCCGATCGGCAGCACATTCAAAACTGCCAGCCGCGCCCATCGGGTACCGCCAGCCATGCATTTCATGAGCGGGGGCTCGATCCGAATGAGACTGACAAGCAAGACGACATGGCTGGCAGGGACAGCGATTCCAATCCTCTGCTGCACTGTCGTGGCACTCCCGGCCAACGCCCAAAACGCACAGCCGACAACCAAGTCTGTCGAGACCGGGAAGCCGAATTCAACAGAAGCGCAGCAACCGACGATGCTCGATCGCATCACCATTACGGCCACCATGGTGAGAGGTGCAGTCGTCGATGCGTTGGCGGCGATCAGCGCCGTCGACAGCACGGAGCTTGAACGCATCCAGCCCGACACAGCGGCGGATATCTTCCGGGCGACACCCGGCGTTGCCGCCTCGATGAACGGGGACGATCCTGCAACGGCGATCAACATTCGCGGCCTGGAGCAATATGGCCGGGTCGTCGTGACGCTGGACGGTGCCAGACAGGACTATTGGCGTGTCGGCCACGGCTCCGGATCGTTTTACGTGGAGCCGGAGTTGATCAAGGAAGCAACCGTCATTCGCGGACCAAGCTCCAATGCCTACGGCTCTGGCGGTATCGGCGGCGTTGTTTCCTTCGATACCAAGGATGCAAGCGACTTCCTCGTCGCCGAGGAACGGTGGGCGCTGAGCGAAAAGCTCGGCTATGAAAGCAACGGCCGCGGCTTCACGACCAGCACGACCGGCGCCTATCGCTTCAGTGAAAATGCCGACGTCATCGGCAATCTGGTTTACCGAAACCGCCGCGCCTACAAGGATGGCGATGGCAGCGAGGTGCCATGGACCGGCGAGAAGGTGACGAGCGGCTATTTCAAGACGACGTTGCGTCCGGCGGACGGCCATGAACTCAAACTCGGCCTGATCCTGCAGGATTACAACGATTTCATCACCGGCTCGAGCGGCTCCACATCGCCGACGCTCAGTCGCTACGACGCCGATACAGTCAATCAGACCTATACGGCCGCCTATACCTTCCGGCCCGAAGACAACCGGCTGATCGACTTCAGCGCCAATCTCTATCACAACCGGACCAAGGCGGATCAGGCGCAGGTCTGGCCGAAATCGGCCATCGGCCAGTCACGCTACTACGATGTCGCGACGACGGGCTTCAATCTCAGGAACTCCTCGCGTTTCGAGGCTTCCGGACTTGCCCATACCGTCACCTATGGCGCGGACTACTACCATCTGACCGGGGATTCCGACGCCGCGCATTTCGGCGCGGGCAAGCAGCAGGCCTATGGCGGTTTCCTGCAATGGCAAGGTGACTACGGCAATTGGCTGCAGGTCATCACGGCACTGCGTTACGACGGCTATACACTCGACGGGCAAACCAGGACCAAGCCGCCGGTCAATGCCTCGGTCTCCGGTGATCGCTGGTCGCCACGCGTCACCGTCGGCGTCACTCCGGTTGAAGGATTTCAGGTCTACGGAACCTATTCGGAAGGCTACAGGGCACCAGGACTGCAGGACGTTTATCGCGGCGGTGGTGCACATGGTTCCGGCGACAACTACATTCCCAACCTGCTGCTGCAGCCGGAAACGGCGAGGAGTTGGGAAGCCGGCGTCAATCTCAAATACAACGACGTCCTGACGGCAGGCGATCTGGTGCGCGGCAAGGTCAATCTGTTCCACACCGATGTCGAAGACTACATCGATGTGGATCTGACCAGGACATTGAGGACAGCCATCAACATCGGCAATGCGCGCCTCAAAGGCGTCGAAGCCGAGATGGTCTATGACTACGGTGCGGGCTTCGTTAACCTTTCCGGTGCGCTGATCGACGCCAAGATCCTTGATGGCGTCTATGCAGGCCAGACCTTGAACAACACGCCGCTCGACCGGTTCGCGGCAACCGTTGGCTTTCGCGCCCTTGAGGACAAGCTGACCTTTGGTGCGCAATTCCTGAGCATTGGCGAGATCACGCGCACAAGCCGGTCGAGGCCAAAGGATCCAGCGATCGTCGATCCCGGCTTCAACCTGGTGAACGTGTTCGCGAATTGGCAGATCAACGATCATACCCGGCTGGACTTCGGCATCGATAACGTCTTCGACAAGTCCTACACGGACCCGCAAAGCTCATGGTCGACAACGGCGGCGACCGAGCAAGGGAAGGGCAGGACTTTCAAGATTGCGCTGACCGGTCGCATCGGCGGTTGAGGAGGAGGGGTCATGGACGTCTTGAATTGCGAAGCGCGCCTGCAACTGCCGAACCTGGAGCAGTACCTGGATCTCATCACCGACAGGATACGGAGTTTCGATGCCGGCATCTCAGGGAGCGGGGAACGGATCGATTTCCGCTTTGCCTTTGGTGCGGCGACTTTTGAAATGAAACCCGGCCTGCTGGTTCTGCGCGCCGGTGCCGGCGATCGTGATGGGCTCGCACGCATCAAGGACATTCTTGCCTCTGCGGTCGAGATTTATGCCAGGCAGGACGCGCCCGAGATTGCCTGGACGGGCGACCTTGCCGGAGACACGCGCCTTGCGCAGTTTCGCGAAATGACAGTCACCGATATCATCGATTTGACGCCGCACATGCGGCGCATCCGGCTGGCAGGAAAGGATCTCGCCCGTTTCGGCAAATTTCAAGGCATGCATGTTCGCATCCTGTTTCCGACAGCGGCCGTCCCGGATCCGATCTGGCCGAGCCTTGGTGCCAACGGATTGCCGGTCTGGGCTTCGGACGACCGGCGACCGACGGCTCGTGTCTACACGATCCGTGCGCTCGATCTGAGGGCCGGGCACATGGACGTGGATTTCCTCCTCCATGAAGGGGAAAGCGTCGGCTCGGCCTGGGCTATCCAGGCGCGGGCAGGGCAGAAAGTTGGCATCATGGGTCCCGTCGGGCGGCCTGTGCGTTCAGCCGACTGGTATGTGCTCGGGGCTGATGAAACAGGACTGCCGGCCGTTGGTCGGTTGCTGGAGACCTTGCCGTCGCACACGAAGGGCGTTGCCTTCGTCGAGATCGCTGACAGCAGCGAGAGACAGCAGATCAACAATGTTACCCAGATCGAACTGTGCTGGCTGGAACGAGACGGCAAGGCGCCGGGGACGGATGGGCGCCTTGCCGAACAGATTCTATCGGCACGATGGCCAGAGAATGGCACCGCCTTTGGCTGGTTCGCGGCAGAGGCGGAAGCCGCCAAGCTTGTTCGAACCACCTGGCGCGATCAGATGGGGCTGGGGCGAGACCAGACCATTGCCGCTGCCTATTGGCGTCGCGGACAGGCCGGCCTGATGGCCGGCTGATAGGCCGCCTGCCAGGGCCGGGGATTGCTGCTGCGAGCCGACACGAAGGCGCCGGTGTTGTCTCCCGGCAATTCGTGGAGGGCAGGATCTCTTACCGACGACATATCGGTTTGCCGTCTTCGATCTCGGCAAAGGACTTGGCAGCGGTGTCGTATCGATAGGTTATCAGCTGCGTCGTACATGCGTCCTCATATCTGGCGCATGCTTGCATTGAAACGCACAGATGGCGGCCGACAGCCCAGACCTTTGCCGGGGGATTGTCGTAGATGCCGTCATAGATCGTCTGTGTGTGATCGCCGCCGTCTTGCCAGGCTGCCGCTATCTCCGAACGGAAGTGGTCGTAGCCGATGCTGCTGTAGCCGACGGTGTATCGGACAGGTCCAACACCGGAAATGTTGATGGTGCCTGAGACCTGGTCAGTCCAGGCCTCGGCTTCCCCGGCGCAGGCAGAGTTGGCGGCGAGCGCGAGAAAGCCGCAAAGCATGTAGGCGGCCGATTGCAACAAGACCCGTCGGGACAGATGTTCGCGATAGTTCAATCGGATCGACTCCTGTTATCCATCCCAGGTGCTCTGCGGTTGGCCGGCCTTGCCGAAGCAGATTGGCGGGAGACGACTAGCCGTATATCCCAAGAGCATGAAGCTTGTCGGGAATCTGGTCATCTCCGCTGTCTTGGCATTTGCTGCCAGCCTGGTGGTGGCGGGGCTGTTTTTGCCCGTCTACGGCATTTTCGAGGGTGGTCCGCATAACTGTCTGAACGACGGTGTCGGGGAATGTCTTTCTTTCATTCCCTTGAGCGCACTGATCTATGGGCCATTGTTCTGTCTCACGGGCGTCCTGATCGGGACGCCTTTTTTCATGGTGATCCTTGCATGGCGTGATTGACCGGGGCGCACCGACGGCCCGCGTGTGCCTTCCGCAGACAACGACTTAGCATGTCGCGTCTGAGCGATTGCGTCGTCAGAAAGGGCTGAGGATAGGCTGGCCGTCTGTCGAATTTCGACATACATGAAAGTCGCATAAGATAGATTATGGAACTTATCTGTATCGGCGGATGCTGCTTTTGAACGACGTTGCGTCTGCAACAGCTCTGGCGTTTGCGATCCGATCGCCGACACGGCTACGATCCCACTGTTCGCATCGTGTGCGAACAAACGCGTATTCTAGTTTGAATCGTATGGGATTTCGATGACCATGCCGTCGAATGCCGGTTCGACATTGTCTGGCGTTTCGGCCTGTACGACAGCGTAATCCAGCGGCACATGCATATGCGTCAGCACGGCGCGTTTCGGCGCTAGCCGTTCGATCCATTCCAGCGCTTCGCCCAGCGAAAAATGACTGGGATGCGTTCTGTATTGCAGTGCGTCGATGATGAGGACGTCGAGATCCTTCAGGTGGGCGGCCGTCGGTGCAGGAAAGTCGGATACGTCTGGACAATAAGCCAGCTGCCCGAGACGGAAGGCCAGGGAGACGATGTCGCCGTGCACCTGCGGCAACGGCTCGAAGGTGAGGGCGCCGCCCTCTCCTTCCACCGAGAATGGCTGGTGGTGGTCGATCAGATGCGGTCGCAAAATCGGCGGATAAGAGCTTCCGGGCGGCGTTTTGAAACAATAGCCGAAACCCTGTTTCAGCCGCTCCATCGTTGGCCCATCGGCATGGATATCCATCAGGCGATCCCGTCCGATCACAAAGGTGCGCAGGTCGTCGATACCATGGATGTGATCGGCATGCGCATGGGTGTAGACGACGGCGTCGATGTGCTTGACCGAGGCCAGCAGCATCTGGGCGCGGAAATCCGGCCCGGTGTCGATGGCGACCGTGGTCCTGGCGCCGTTGGCATTGATGCGCTCAACCAGGGCCGCGGCGCGCATGCGGCGGTTCTTCGGATTGGCCGGGTCGCAATTGCCCCAGTCGCCGTTCAGGCGCGGCACCCCAGGCGATGAGCCGCACCCCAGAATGGTCAGGCGGAGCCGGTCGGCCACGTCAGCCGCCCAGCAGTGCCGGGCGCGGCATTTTCGAGAACAGACGGAAGAAATTGTCGGTGGTGATGCGGGCGATCTCGTCCCGGCTCACACCGATCGTTTCAGCCAAAACCCTTGCCGTTTCAACGACGTAGGCCGGTTCGTTGCGCTGGCCGCGATGCGGCACGGGCGCGAGGTAAGGCGCATCGGTTTCCACCAGCAGCCGGTCGTGTGGAACGCCCTTCGCGATTTCCCGCAACTCGGGTGAGTTCTTGAAGGTCAGGATACCGGAGAAGGAAACATAACCACCCAATGCCACGCCGACCTCGGCCAACTGCTGGCCGGAGGAAAAGCAGTGCAGGATGAAAGGGAAGGCGCCCTTCCCTGTTTCATCCTCAAGGATCGCAATCATGTCGTCGTCGGCATTGCGTGCGTGGATGACCAGCGGCAGTCGGGTTTGGCGCGCTGCGGCGATATGGGCCCGTAAGCCTTGTGCCTGTGCGTCGCGCGGTGCCTTGTCGTAGAAATAGTCGAGACCGGCCTCGCCAATGGCGACCACTTTCGGGTGCTGGGCCAGCCGGACAAGATCCTCGGTGGTAATGTCGAGCTCTTCAGCCGCATTGTGCGGATGGGTGCCGACAGAGCAGAAGATTTCTTCGAAAGAGTCCGCGATTTCAAGGATCTGCTGGAAGCGCTTCACGCGTGTCGAGATCGTGACCATGCGCCCGACGCCGGCCGCCAGGGCGCGGGCGACGACAGCCGCCCGCTCCTCGGCGAAATCCGGAAAGTCGAGATGGCAATGGCTGTCGACCAGCATCAGGCTGTCGCTTCCGGCGACTGGTCGACATAGCGTGGAAACACCGGCTGCGGTGCCGGCAACGCGGTACCGGGCACCAGCGCATTCGCATCCGGCAGATGCTCGAAGTCGCGCTTGTCAGCCGCGACTGCAAGCGTATCGAGCAGCTTTGCTGCCGAACCCGGTATATAGGGCTGGCACAGGATGCCAACGCGCCGGATGATCTCCGCGGTCGTCCACAGCACGGTTTCCATGCGGGCCGGGTCGGTCTTCTTCAGCGCCCAGGGCTCCTGTGCCGCGAAATAGCGGTTGGCATCCGCGACGACAGCGAAGATTGCGGCCAGCGCCTGATGGATGGTCTGTTCCGACATCGCCTTGCGCGCCGTTGCCAGCGCTGCTGAGGCCTGTTCGAGGATCGCCTTGTCGGCTTCGGCAAGCGCCCCCCGCTGTGGCACCACGCCGTTGCAGTTCTTGGCGATCATCGACAGCGAACGCTGCGCCAGATTGCCGAGATCGTTGGCGAGGTCGGCATTGGTGCGGTTGACAATCGCCTCATGGCTGTAGCTGCCGTCCTGGCCGAACGGCACCTCGCGCAGGAAGAAATAGCGAACCTGGTCGAGACCGTAGTGGTCGACCATCGTGAAAGGGTCGATGACGTTGCCGACCGACTTCGACATCTTCTCGCCGCGGTTGAACAGGAAACCGTGCGCGAACACGCGCTTCGGCAGCTCGATGCCTGCGGACATCAGGAAGGCCGGCCAATAGACGGCGTGAAAACGCACGATATCCTTGCCGATGATGTGGGTGGCCGGCCAGTAGTTCCACGACGGCGACTGGGTATCCGGATAGCCGGCGGCGGTGATGTAGTTGGTGAGCGCGTCCACCCAGACATACATCACATGCTTTTCGTCGCCTGGAACCGGGATGCCCCAGTCAAAGGTCGTGCGCGAGATCGACAGGTCCTTCAGGCCGGATTTGACGAAGGAAACCACCTCGTTGCGGCGCTCGGACGGGCCGACGAAGTCGGGTTGGCTCTCATAGAGCGCCAGCAGTCTGTCCTGGTAGGCCGAGAGGCGGAAGAAGTAGCTCTCCTCCTCGACCCATTCCACCGGCGTGCCCTGCGGACCATAGCGGATGTCGTCGGCGCGGACTTCGGTCTCTTCCTCGCCATAATAGGCTTCGTCGCGCACCGAATACCAGCCGGCATAGCCACCCTTATAGATGTCGCCATTGGCTTCCATCGCTTTCCAGATGGCCTGCGAAGAGGCGTGATGGCGTTCCTCGGTGGTGCGGATGAAGTCGTCGTTGGAAGCGTTAAGCGCCTGCGCCATGCGCCGGAATTCGGCGGCGTTGCGATCTGCCAGTTCGCGTGGCGTGATTCCTTCCTTCTTTGCCGTCTGCAGCATCTTGATGCCGTGCTCGTCGGTGCCAGTCAGGAAGAAGACATCCTTTCCGTCGAGCCGCTGAAAGCGTGCAAGCGCATCCGTGGCGAGCAGTTCGTAGGCATGGCCGATATGCGGCTTGCCGTTCGGATAGGAAATGGCGGTGGTGATATAGAATTTCTCACGGGACATGGCGGGCCGTCATGAATGTCTGAATGGAAGAATGTCTGAGCGGATATCGGGGCGTGGATATCGCATCGGCATGGCGAAAGCCATCCCGGTAGGGCAGTCACATTCGCATCGCAGAATTCAGTCGGTCGATCATCGTGAGTGCGTGTTGTTTCTTGTCGAGATTGTACGTCTCTGTCTCAGATATAGCGCGCTGCGCGTCTTGCCAAGTGTCGGACAGAAGTTTGGCGCGTGCCAGATCGCCTGCGATGGCGGACGAGCTGGCGGCGCCCGACAACAGTTCCAGCGCATGGCGATTGAACGTCTCAAACGGGATCGCCTGGTCGCGGCCGGCGACCGTTTCGGCCAGTTTATAGGCGCTTGCGACGTCCACCCTGCCCGCCGAAACCAGCTTTTCGAGCGCGGCGGCGATCTCCAGACCGCCATACTGGGTGAGCAGAATGGCGGATCGGGCACTGCCCCCTGCCCGTTCCGCCAGCGCGGCGCGCTGGGCGCCGTCACCGGGTGTCGCCTGCCCGATCGCGTCCAGCGTGGTCATCAGATCATGCTCGTCGAGCGGCGAAAGCCTCAGCACCTGGCAGCGCGAGCGGATGGTCGGCAACAAGCTGCCCGGCGCATGCACGATGAGGATGAAGACAGTACGCTGAGGCGGTTCTTCAAGATTCTTCAATAAGGCATTGGCAGCGTTGGTGTTCATGTCGTCGGCCGGGTCGACGATCACCACCCTGTAGCCGCCGTCATGCGAGGTCATCGACAGGAACTGTCCGACCTTGCGGATCTCGTCGACTGTCACCACGCTCTTGAAGGCCTTGGTACGGTCATTCATCGGTCGCGTGAGATGCAGC
This sequence comes from Mesorhizobium sp. EU05-FHT14A09, assembly GCF_058790995.1. Taxonomy (NCBI): domain Bacteria; kingdom Pseudomonadati; phylum Pseudomonadota; class Alphaproteobacteria; order Hyphomicrobiales; family Phyllobacteriaceae; genus Mesorhizobium; species Mesorhizobium sp. EU05-FHT14A09. The sequence continues at coordinate 64,990 of NZ_JBYTDF010000002.1, read as the reverse complement.
ACCGAAGGATGCGCGCCCATGGCAATCTGCCGGTAGAGTCCGGTTGTCGGATCGGGAACGGCCAGTGTCTCGGGTGCCTGCCTGCCATCGGGATGTTTCAGCAAATGGTGGGCAAGGTGGAAGGCGAGCGTGGCCTTGCCGATTCCGGCCGCCCCGCACAGCATCAGCGCATGGGGAAGCTTGCCAGCCCTGTAGGCCGAAGCCAATGTCGTTGCGATTTCCCCATGGCCGACCAGGCGCGGGTTCTCCGCGGGTTCCGGGACTTCATCCAGCGTATCATGCTGCTCAGGCGCCAGCCGCACGAAGCTCATGCCGGTGCCTTGTGACTGGTCTTGGCCGGTCTGGACTTCTCAAGCATGGCGAAGACGGCATCCGTCACCGCATGTTCGACTGTGTTGGCATCACCGGAGGCGTCGATGACCACGCAGCGCTTGGCCTCGGCCCGGGCTATGGCCAGATAGGCGTCGCGGCGCTGCTGATGAATGGCCAGCGTCTCCTTCTCGAAACGGTCGGGCGTTTCGCCGGGAGTGCGGCGGGCCGTCGCGCGGCGCAAGCCTTCCTCAGGATCGATGTCGAGGATCAACGTCAGGTTTGGCACCATGCCGTTGATGGCGACGCGTTGCAGCGTGTCGATGAAGGCCGGGTCGAGGCCGCCGGTGGCGCCCTGATAGACCCGGGAGGAATCGATGAAACGGTCGCACAATACGATCGTGCCGCGTTCAACGGCCGGCCGGATCACCTGTTCGACGTGGTCGGAGCGAGCGGCGGCAAAGAGCAACGCCTCCATCTTCGGGCCGAAGGATTCGGCTGCCCCGGACAACAGGACGTGCCGGATGGCCTCCGCCCCCGGTGAGCCACCCGGCTCGCGGGTGACCAGGACGTCGTATTTCTTGCCGCGCAGCCGATCGGCCAGCCGCTTGATCTGCGTCGACTTGCCGGCGCCCTCGCCGCCTTCGAAAGTGATGAAAGATCCGTTCGCCAAACGCTGCGCCTCGGTTGTGGCCCCGACATCAAACATAGGTGTCCAATGCCGCCGCGGCGAGAGGACTAGCGCATCGGCCGGAAAATCGGAATCGATTTTCGACAAGCGCGCTGCGGGAATCTAGGTATCGGAATGTGCCTTGCCGATCGACCCACTCATAGTGCCGGCTCGCAGCCAGGTCCACAACCGACACACAAGAGCGTGCACAAGAATTGGCGCTTGGTACCGGCCTTCGCCCGCGTCTAGCGCAACCAGCCGACCGCCATTTCCTTGACCGCGTCTGCAGCGCGGCGCGGGAGCGAACCGACTTCCACGGTTTCGGCGGCGAACACCGGCGTTTCCTGGCTCAGCGTGTCGCCGATCCAGACGCGCAGTGTGCCAACCGGCTGTCCAGCCTCGACAGGCGCAGGCAGGGGACCATTGTAGACGATGCGCGCGGTGACCTTGTCGCGGTTGGCGATCGGCAGCAGCAGGTCGATCGGTCCCTTGGCTTTCAACGCCACGCCTGATTTGACGCCGCCAAATACGGCCGCCTCCCCGACGACCTCGTCTCTTGCAAAGATCTCTGTCTTCTCGAAGGAACGCAGGCCCCATTCCAGCAGCTTGCGGGCTTCCTCGGAGCGCTCGCGGTCATTGGCCAGGCCCCCCATGGCGGCGATCACCCGTTTGCCACCCTGGTTGAGCGCCCCGACGAGGGCAAAGCCGTCCTGTTCACTGGCGCCGACCGCCAGTCCCTCGGCTCCGGTATCCATGGCCAGCAGCGGGTTGCGATTGCGCTGGGTAATCTTGTTCCAGGTGAAGTCCTTGAGGGCGAAATAAGGATAGAATTCCGGATATTCGCGTGACAGGCGCAATGCCAGCTGCGTCATCTCGCGAACCGTCGTCTTCTGCCCGTCCGCCGGCAGGCCGGTGGCGTTGACGAAGGTCGAGACCGGCATGCCGATCTGGCGGGCGCGCTCATTCATCTGCAGGGCGAAGTTTCCTTCCGAGCCGGCAAATCCTTCGGCAATGATGATACAGCCGTCATTGGCAGCCTGCACGGCGATGCCCTTCATCAGATCCTCCAGCCGGATCGCCGACTTGAGCGCGGCGAACATGGTGGAGGTTCCGGAAGGGGCCCCGCCCTTGCGCCAGGCGTTTTCGCTGACGACGAACGTGTCGTCGAGCGTCATGCGCCCGCTTTTGACGGCATTGAAAGCCATTTCCAGCGTCATCAGCTTGGCGAGCGACGCCGGCTGGATCGGTTTGTCCGCCTGTTTGGAAAACAGCACCGTGCCGGTTTCTGCGTCGATCATATATGCGGTGGCCGCCTTGGTTTCGAACAGCTGCGCGGCGGCAGGCAATGCCGACAGCGCCAGCAAGGCAACGCCGAGCAGGCCGGCCAAGGAGGAAAAACGGGATTTGGCAATCATAATGGGACGTTATCAGGATCGCCGGTCATGGATCAATCGCCGGCGCGGCGCCCACGCGAAGATATTGATCATCTTTCGCGCGACCATAACCCGCAGTAGACTGATCGACCTGATTTGGGATCCCTGAGCGTTTTGAAGATCGTTCGTGGCATGTCCACGAAACGAGCAAATTTCTCCGCCTTTGCAATTTCGTCGGCAGGACCAAACCAAAATTGGAAGAATGGCTTGGGGAGTTTTGATTTCACATATTTGATCTTGACGACAAGGGACTCCCCGCCACCTTTAGGTGACGAAAATTTACAATCCATCGTCAAAGGCCGCATTCCGGCCTTATCCATCTGCTTTCCGTAAGAAATTGTTTGACTTACGCTCTTCCAATCCCCGCTCCGAGGCGCACTCGCGTCCGTGGCTGATATGCATCCCGATAAAACCATGCCAGTCAGCGTCACCGCTCCAATCGAATGCATCCCGAGGAGCCGTCGACGTTGACATTTCATTTTGAGATACTCCTGCTGAGTTCTCTCTGGGCGTTATTCAGTCGCGAACCGCAAAAGCATCCGGCGCGCCATGACTCCAGGCCGCCTCCAGCATGCTATCCACACTCATGCGGCCGTCCTGGTATAAGTTGACCGAATACCAGTCCTTGCCGTCGAGCTTTGCCTCGTCGATCTCGACACGGCCATAGGCCTTCAGTGCCGTTGCTACCTGTTTTGCTTCCCTGGCATTGTCGAACGTACCGGCTGCCACGTAGTCGTCGGACGGATCCTCCGGTTGCTTCCAGCTGCCCAGCGCAGCTGCCGGCCCCTCGAGCGCCGCAAAGGCGCTCGCGGAACGCTCCGTGCGCTCTGCGGCATAGTTCAGGCTCGCCATTTCGAACGGCAGTTTCGGGCTCACGGCGAAGTCGGGCCGCGCCGGCGCGATCGGACCGAAATCCGGCAGCGCAACGCTGTCGGCTCCCACTGGCTGCGCGGCCAGGACAGGCTCAGGCAGCGACGTTGTATCCGTCAATTGGCCGGGGAATGGAATGGCAGAGGCACTTGCACGAACTGGGACACTCGGCATCGACCCGTTCATGGCGACCATCACACCGGTCGGCAGTCCATCGGATGGATCCGGAATCCGGTTGCCGGGATGGTAGGAGGCCATGAGATAGGAATCGTCATTGCCTTCGAGCGGTGCGCGCCCGACATAGTCGACCTTGACCCGGGCAGTGCCGATTTTCGAATAACCCAACATATCCGCGGCGCGCTTGGACAGGTCGATCAGCCGCCCCTCGTGATAGGGGCCGCGATCGTTGACGCGCACGATGACCGAACTACCGTTGTCGAGATTGGTGACACGGGCATAGCTGGGCAACGGCATGGTCGGATGTGCGCCGGTGAGCTGCGACAGGTCATAGACCTCGCCATTGGCGGTCATGCGGCTATGGAAAGCCTCACCATACCAGGACGCGGTCCCGGTCTTGGAGTAGCGCTTTTCTTCCTTCGGATAATACCACTTGCCGCGTACCTGATACGGCTTGCCGAGCTGATCGCGCCCGCCTCCGCGGCGCATGGCGACGCGCGGGCTGGCTTTGACGCCATATTCGGATTCGGCAAAATATTCCTTCGAGCGCTTCTTGCTCACCATGCTCTTCGGTTCGGATGAAGCACAGGCAGCAAGCAGACCGGCCGAGATGGCCAACAGCGCATAAGTGGAGATACGACGAAAACGCGCCGGGCCTGCCATACTGAACTGTCCCCTCCAAACAACGGCGACGCTACTCAAACACGGGCGAAGCCGAAGCGTATCGTGTGACAGACTTGTCCGACGCCCCGATCCCCAGAGCCCCTTTTTTGCGCAGGAAATGCTTATCACACACTTAACCGACTATGGTTCGAACCGGGCGAGATTGTGGCGGAATGACGGCATTGTGCCGCGAGGTCCTCGTAAGTTGCCGGTTCCGGTCGCTCAACTTTCCTGCCTTTGATGTACTCAAAGCATCAATCTTCCTTCGGCGGCCACCACTCCGCTTGCGCTGATCCGCACCGCGATGTTGTCGATTTCAACTTCGATTAGGCTCGGACGGCCGAGTTTCGTGCCCTGCTCGATAATAACGCGTCCAGGCAGAGCAAGGCCGTGACGGACGAGATGGGCAGCCAGTGGGCCTGCTGCCGTACCCGTCGCTGGATCCTCGGCGATACCCATTGTCGGATTGAAGAAGCGGGCATAGGCGAGTGCGCCGGAGGTTGGTGGGTCTAGGCTGAAAACATAGCAGCCTTCGCCACCGGCCTGTCGCAGGATCGCGCCGAGCGCGTCAACATCCGGCCTGGCGGCATCGACGGCTTCGCGGTCTCGGAGCGCGACCATCAGGTGGCCCGCACCGGTATCGACTACCTGTATCGGCGGGCCGTCGCCATTGACGGTGTCGGGCGCAAGGCCGAGCGAAGCAGTCACGCCTGCGTGATCCTCCACCTGGTTTCCCCATCGGGCGGGAGATTGCGCCATCGTGACGCGGATCGGTTGGCGGGGCGTTGCGTCGATGGACAAAGGAAAGAGTTGCCCGCCGATCTCTTGTATGAAGTCTGTTCGCCCTTCCCTCAATTCCAGCCGTCCGGATTGCGCAAGCCAGAGCCAGGCACCGAGGGAATTGTGTCCTCCTGCCCCGAAAACCTCGTGCCCCGCGGCGGTGAAAGAGCGCAACCGCCGCGTTGCACCGGGAAGCGTCGCTTGCAGGACGAAGGTCGTCTCGACCAGGTTGAACTCGCCCGCGATGGCGGCCAGCCTGTCGTCCGGCAGTTGTTCGCCGCCTTGGACGACGGCCAGCGGATTGCCTGCAAGTGGGCTGGAGGCGAAGACATCAATGATGGCGAATGGCAACGACATGGCTGTTCTCGCGAAAGTTAGCGTTCAAGCGGTCAGTTTCGAAAAGAATGCGCGGATATCCTGCGCCAACAGATCCGGCGCGTCCGACGCGGCAAAATGGCTGCCGCGCGGCATCTCGGTCCAATGCGCGATGTTGTTGGCGCGTTCGGCGAAGCTGCGTACGGAGCGGAAATCATTTGGGAAAACCGCGACGCCGGTTGGCGTCGGGTTCATCACTTCGCGGTAGCCGGCACCCGTCTGCTGGTCTTCGTAGTAGACGTTCGCCGCAGATCCGCCAGTTCCCGTGAACCAGTAGAGCGATGCCTGCGCCAGGAAACGGTTGCGATCGACATTGTCGATGTTGTTGCCGTCGAAACCGAACCAGAGCTCGGTGTTCCAGGCCATCTGGGCGACGGGCGAGTCGACGAGCCCGTAGGCAAGCGTACCGGGACGCTTTGCCTGTATCTGATGATAGCCGTTGTACTTCTCGAAATTGGCGAGGATCGCCATACCCTCCATCTCGAAAGGCGTGAGCCTGTCCATTTCGCCATCCGCGCCGGTGGGAAAGGCGAAGATCTGCAGCACATGCGTGCCGACGAGGCCGTTCGGTTGCAGGATTCCCAGTTCGCGCCCGATGCCGGAGCCAACATCGCCGCCATGCGCGCCATAGTGGCCATAGCCCAATCGTTTCATGAGCGTGTCCCATGCCCTGGCGATCCGAACCGAATCCCAGCCGCGCTCACGCAGCGGACTGGAGAAGCCGAATCCGGGCAGCGAGGGGATCACCAGATCGAAGGCCTGCCCGCCACTGGTCGGGTTGGTCAGCGGCTCGATCAGGTCGAGGAACTCCATCACGCTACCCGGCCATCCGTGGCTGAGAATCAGCGGAAACGCACCGGGATGCCTGGACCTGATGTGCAGGAAATGGATTGGCTGACCGTCGATCTCCGTGATGAATTGCGGATAGCTGTTCAACCGGGATTCATGCTCGCGCCAGTCGAAGTCATTCATCCACTGGTCGACGAGTTCCATCACGAAGCTGGCCGGCTGCCCACGCGAATGATCGTTGGTCGTGGCGTAGGGCCAGCGGGTCCTTTCGAGACGTGCTTTCAGGTCGGCGATTTGCATGTCGGACACTGCGATCTGGAATGGCCGGATTGCGGTAAGATCCGATGGGGCGGCGCGGCTGGCCAAGGACATGTTTTCCTCCTTGCTTGGAGCGTTTCGATGTCCAGACTTTCGTTCTCGCGGCCCATGAAAAAAATGGAGATTTTGCCCTCGAGCCTATAGAATATCTATATGGTTGCTCTGAATCGCATTCCCCTGAATGGCCTGCGCGCGATCGAAGTGGCGGGCCGCCTTGGCTCGTTGGCAAAGGCGGCGGATGAGATGGGCATCAGTGTTGGCGCGGTGAGCCAGCATGTCATCCGCACCGAGAAGCTGCTTGGACGCCCCGTGTTCGAGCGCACTGCGCGCGGTCTGACACCGACGCCATTCGGTGCGCGGATGCTGACTGCGCTGGCGCCGGCGTTCCGCTCGATCACACAGGCACTGGATCAGGCCGGTTCGAACGACCGTACCGTGCTGGCTGTAACCACCACGCCGGTCTTCGCCACCCGATGGCTGGTGCCGCGGCTCAGCGCGTTTCAGCGGAAGCGGCCAGAAATCCAGGTGCGTATCGAAACGGGTCTTACTTTGACCGACCTCGATCGGTCCGACCTCGATGTCGCTCTGCGCATGGGCCGGGGCACGTGGCCGGGCACCAGCGCGGAATTGCTTCTGCGGCAGCGCATCTTTCCGGTCTGTGCCCCGGCGCTCGCTTCCAATCTGAGGATGCCGGCCGATCTGAAATCAGCTCCAGTGATCCGTTACCCTGCCATGGAGAACTGGACGGACTGGCTGGCCCCGCACGGCATGGTCGAGGCGGATTTGCCGCAAGGGTTGAGTTTCTCCGATGCATCCCTGTCGCTTGAAGCGGCGACGGCCGGCCTCGGGGTGATGATCGCCTGGCAGGCGATCGCCGCTGACGCGCTTGCCGACGGCAGGCTGGTCAAGCCATTCGAGTGGGAAGTCGAAACCGGAATCGACCTCTGGTTCGTCGTGTCCGCGGCCCACGCAAATGATGCCAAGATCGTCGCCTTCAAGCGCTGGCTGAAAAGCGAACTGGCCGGGCAGGAATGATGATGCGGTTGCCGATGTTTCCTCGTCTACCCGGGTCCTATTTATGCCGATTGTTCACCCGAGGCGCTTTTAGCCTCGCCGCCAATCCTTCAATCCCTGCGGAGAGAAGCGATCCATTCATGGCCAGGATGCATTGCCTCAAGCCAGCCTAGTAACTCAGCCCTCTCCCCGGCTTCGAGGCTGGGCAGTGCGGTACGAAAATCGAGATCATCCTTTTCACGGCGATGCTTCGCCTTGAACAGCAGCACGAGAGCCGGAGCCAGGTAGGCAATTCCGGCAGAGGTCCTGCGGATCGCCGATGTCCTCGGCACGCGGATCGAAGGCTCCCTCTTGTAGACCCAGAAGTCCCGCGTTCCGCGTTCGATCATCATGTCCACGCGCCACAAACCCGTGGTCATGTCGGCTCCCCAAAGCTGCCAGAGATCAGTGGGAAGCGCAGCCTTGGCAGGATGATGCGTCAGGATGCCGTCACGAGCAGCGAAGAATTCCAGATCCGACAGAAGCCCGCGACAATGTCCTACCTGATCGGGCAGAACAACGAACTCCAGATCTTCATGCTCGCGGGTCTGGCGCCCATGCCACAGATCCAAGGCCCACCCGCCGACCACATACCAACTGGGATCACGGTCCCCAAGCCGCAAGGCCAGATCCTGCGGCGCCCACGGTTCCCAGGCATCTTCTGGAGGAGGTTTCATGCCGGCGCTTGTATCAATCGCTGGGAACAGTGGCGGAGGGAGTGGGATTCGAACCCACGGTGACATCGCTGCCACGCCGGTTTTCAAGACCGGTGCCTTAAACCGCTCGGCCATCCCTCCACAGTCCGGCGTAAGGGCGATTGCCTTGCTGCCGAACCAGTCGAAACCGGCTTTAGCGCTTTCCGGTTCCCAGCGTCAACGGGATCGACGCTGTCATAGCGGTTGTCGGTTGTGATAGCCTTGTCAAGCAAGAGCTGAAGTACCGGCTTTCCACGACCTTTGCGTGCCCGGCGCTTGACGCCACAGGTCGATGCTCGTAGGGCCAGATTCACAGAACCCCGATGAGGAGCGCTTCCATCGATGGAAATCTTCACCGCAGCAGGTTTGTCGGCTCTTCTCCAGGTCATCGCCATTGATCTCGTGCTTGCCGGCGACAACGCAATCGTCATTGGCCTTGCTGCGGCCGGACTTCCCAAAGATCAGCGCAAGAAAGCAATCCTCGTTGGCATCGCCGCTGCGACGGTTCTTCGTATCATTTTCGCCCTCATTACCCAGTGGCTGCTTGCCATCGGCCCGATGCTGCTCATCGCGGGCGGCCTGCTGCTTTTGTGGGTGTGCTGGAAGATGTGGCGCGAACTGAGCGTCACGCACGAAGAAGAGCACGAGGCAACCGAAGCTCTGGACGATATCGACAGCCCCAAAGCCTCGTCCGGTCCCGCGCGAAAAACCTTTGCCCAGGCCGCCTGGCAGATCGTCATCGCGGACGTGTCCATGTCGCTCGACAACGTGCTTGCCGTTGCCGGTGCCGCGATGGAACATCCGACGGTGCTGATCATCGGCCTCGCGCTGTCGATCGCGCTGATGGGGTTTGCCGCCTCCTTCGTCGCCCGGTTGCTGCACCGCTACCGCTGGATCGCCTATATCGGCCTGCTCATCATCCTTTACGTCGCACTCAAAATGTTGCTCGACGGCGCGGTCGAGCAGTTTCCCGAACAGTTCCAGTTCCTGACGCCGTGGTTCGGCAAGGAAGCCGGCGCCGCGCATTGATGGATCGGCCCCTGTCCCGGCAAGCCTCGCGGCAGGTGCGGTTTGCTTGGTCCTGGAACTGTGCTATTGCGCCGCTGAATTTTGCGCCGCCTGAGGCGCACCAATTGAAAACCAGAGATTTCCGGGCCGGCCTGCAAGGGTTCCGGCCCGCGTCCATTGGAACGCCACGATGACCGCAGCGCCTCGTATCAGCTTTGTCAGCCTCGGATGCCCGAAGGCACTGGTCGATTCCGAACGCATCCTGACCCGGTTGCGCGCGGAAGGTTACGAGATCTCGCGCAAGCATGACGGCGCCGACCTCGTCGTGGTCAACACCTGCGGTTTTCTTGATTCCGCGCGAGACGAATCCCTCAACGCCATCGGCACGGCGCTGAAGGAGAACGGCAAGGTCATCGTCACAGGATGCATGGGTGCGACGCCCGAGCTGATCCGCGAAAAACATCCGAATGTCTTCGCCATCACCGGTCCGCAGGCCTATGAAAGCGTGATGGCGGCTGTGCATGAAGCAGCGCCGCCGGCGCATGACCCGTTCACCGACCTGGTGCCGCCGCAGGGCGTCAAGCTGACGCCGCGCCACTACGCCTATCTGAAGATTTCCGAAGGCTGCAACAACCGCTGCACTTTCTGCATCATTCCCGATCTGCGCGGTGATCTCGTCTCACGCCCGGCCGGGGATGTGCTGCGCGAGGCAGAAAAACTCGCAGCCGCTGGCGTCAAGGAACTGCTGGTGATCTCGCAGGATACCAGCGCCTATGGCGTCGATATCAAATATGCCAGCAGCCCGTGGAGGGATCGCGAAGTGCGTGCCAAATTCCTCGACCTGTCGCAGGAACTTGGCGAGCTCGGCGTCTGGGTACGCATGCACTATGTCTATCCCTACCCGCATGTCGCGGACGTCATCCCACTGATGGCCGAAGGCAAGATTCTTCCCTATCTCGACATTCCCTTCCAGCATGCCTCGCCGCAGGTGTTGAAAAACATGCGGCGGCCAGCCCATGGCGAAAAGACGCTGGACCGTATCCGTTCCTGGCGCGAATCCTGCCCGGACCTCGCCATTCGTTCCACCTTCATCGTCGGCTTCCCCGGCGAGACCGAAGAAGACTTCGAGATGCTGCTCGACTGGCTGGACGAAGCCAGGATCGACCGGGCCGGCTGCTTCAAGTACGAGCCGGTCAAGGGCGCGCGTTCTAACGATCTCGGCCTCGAGCAGGTTCCGGATGAGGTCAAGGAAGCACGCTGGCACCGCTTCATGCAGCGCCAGCAGAAGATCTCGGCCGCACAGTTGCAGAAGAAGGTCGGCAAGCGCCTGCCCGTCATCATCGACGAGGCGAACGGCACGGTCGCCAAGGGGCGCACGAAGTACGACGCGCCGGAGATCGACGGTTCGGTGCACATCCAGTCGCGCCGGCCGCTGCGTCTCGGCGACATCGTCACCGTCAAGATCGATCGCGCCGATGCCTACGACCTGCACGGTATGGCTGTCTGACATTTCCCGGACCGAGACAGCAGTCTACCTCACCTCTGAATCAAAAAGGGCGCCTTCCAGGGCGCCCTTTCCATTCCAGATGCTGCCTGCTTACTGCGGCAGCTTGTCGTCAACGCCCTTGACGTAGAAGTTCATGCCGAGCAGCGTCTTGTCGTCGGCCACTTCGCCGTCCTTCAGCCAGGCCGATCCGTCCTGCTTGGCGACCGGGCCCGTGAACGGGTTCCAGCCGTCGGCGATCTTCTTCTGGGTCGCTTCCGCCATTGCCTTCACGTCATCCGGCATGTTGGTGTAAGGCGCCATGAATACCGCGCCGGCCTTGATGCCGTCCCAGCGGTCTTCCGGTTTCCAACTGCCGTCCAGCGCCTTCTCGACCCGTTCGATATAGTAGGGAGCCCAGTCGTCGACGATCGCGGTATACTGCGACTTCGGCGCGAACTTGATCATGTCCGAGGCCTGACCGAAGCCATGCAGGCCGCGCTCCTGCGCCACCTGCAGCGGCGCGGTGGAATCGGTGTGCTGGACGATGATATCGGCGCCCTGGTCGAACAGCGCCTTGGCGGCGTCAGCTTCCTTGCCCGGATCGAACCAGGAATTGACCCAGACGATCTTGGCCTTGAAGTTCGGATTGATCGACTGCGCACCCAGCATGAAAGAATTGATGCCCATCACCACTTCCGGGATCGGGAAGGAGACGATGTAGCCGGCAACGCCGCTCTTCGACTGCTTCGCAGCAATCTGGCCGAGGATGTAGCGGCCTTCATAGAAGCGGGCATTGTAGATGCCGAGGTTCGGGCCAGTCTTGTAGCCGGTGGCATGCTCGAACTTGATGTCCGGGAACTTGTTGGCGACCTTCACTTCGGCGTCCATGAAGCCGAAGGAGGTACCGAAGATCAGTTTGCAGCCCTGGCGCGCCAGACGCTCGAAAGCGCGCTCGGCATCGGGACCTTCGGCGACGTTTTCGAGGAAAGCGGTCTCGACCTTGTCACCCAGCTTCTTTTCGACCGCCTGACGGCCCTGGTCATGCTGGTAGGAGTAGCCGAAGTCACCCACCGGGCCGACATAGACCCAGCAGACCTTGAATTTATCCGCGGCTTCCGCGGAGACGGCAACGGACATCGCCGCCGCCGAAGTCATCAGGGCAATCAGTAGTTTTTTCATGATGTTACCTCTCTGGATTAACCTTGCTATGCTAGTGTTCTTTTGGGTTGTCAACGATCTGGAACGAAAGCCTGCCCGAGTGAGGCCGGGGTGTTCATCATGGTCAGGCGCTTGTTGCGCGAGATGATGACGAGCACGACGATGGTGGCGAGATAGGGCAGCGACGACAGGAACTGCGACGGCACCGGGATGCCGAAGGCTTGCGCATGCAGCTGGCCGATCCAGACCGCACCGAAGATGTAAGCACCGGCAAGCACGCGCAGCGGCCGCCAGGACGAAAACACCACCAGCGCCAGCGCGATCCAGCCGCGGCCGGCCGTCATGTTCTCCACCCATTGCGGGGTGTAGACAAGGGACAGGTGACCACCGGCGAGGCCGGCGCAAGCGCCGCCGAACATCACCGCCAGATAACGATACTTGATGACCTGGATGCCGAGCGCGTGAGCCGAGGCGTGGCTGTCGCCGATCGAACGCAAGGTGAGCCCGGTGCGCGTCTTGAACAGGAACCACGACACGCCGAACACCAACGCGATCGAGATGTAGAAGATCGGATCCTGGCCGAACAGGATTTTGCCGACCACAGGCAAGTCGGTCAGCAAGGGGATGTAGAGGTTGGGCAGGCGTTCGCCCGGGAGGCCAACGAAGCCCGTTCCGAGCATGCCGGACAGCCCGAGCCCGAGCAGCGTCAATGACAGGCCGGTGGCGACCTGGTTGGTGGCGAGCGACAGCGTCATCACCGCAAACAGCAGCGAGAATAGCGAACCGACGACGATGGCTGCGATCAGGCCGATCCAGGGTGAACCGGTCAGGAGGCCAGCACCGAAGCCGGCAACTGCGCCCATCACCATCATGCCCTCGACACCGAGGTTCAGGACGCCGGAGCGCTCGACCACCAGCTCACCGATGGCGGCGATCAACAATGGCGTCGCCGCGGTGGCAATGGTCAGAAGAATGCTGACGGTCATATCCATGTCAGTGAGCCTCTTCCAGCTTCGGCGAAGCTTCCAGTTTGGGTGACGGTGCCAGGCCGACGAGCCGGATGCGGTAGTGGATCAGCGTGTCGCAACCCAACACGAAAAACAGCAGCATGCCCTGGAAGACGCGCGCCACCTTGTCGGAAATGCCGAGCACGCTCTGTGCCGCTTCACCGCCGAGATACGTCAACCCAAGCACCAGGCCGGCGGCGACGATGCCAAGCGGGTTGAGGCGCCCGAGGAAGGCAACGATGATGGCGGTGAAGCCGTAGCCTGGTGAAATCGAAGGCTGCAGCTGGCCGATGGCACCGGAAACTTCCGATATGCCGGCAAGCCCGGCTAAGGCGCCAGAGAGCATGAAGGCGAAAAACACCATGCGGTTGAAGCTGAAGCCGGCAAACCGCCCTGCCCGCGGGCTTGAGCCCAGCACACGGATCTCGAAGCCCTTCAGCATGCGGCTCATCAGGATCCAGACCAGAATCGCGGCGACGAGCGCGAAGACAAAGCCCAGATTGGCGCGGCCGGACATCGGCATCAATTCCGGCAATACGGCGGATGGATTGAACTGTACCGTTTGCGGGAAATTGAAGCCCTTGGGATCGCGCCAGGGTCCACGCACCAGCCAATCGAGGAACAGCTGCGCGACATAGACCAGCATCAGGCTGGTCAGGATCTCATTGGTGTTGAAGCGGGTCTTCAGGAATGCCGGGATCGCAGCATAGGCAGCTCCCCCCACCATACCCATCAGCAGCATGAGCGGCAGCACGTAAGGGCCCTGCATGTCCGGATAGAGCACCGGAATGACCGAACCAACGATCGCACCGAAGACAAACTGACCCTCAGCGCCGATGTTCCAGATGTTGGAACGGAAGCAGACGGACAAGCCGACGGCGATCAGGATCAGCGGAGCTGCCTTGATCGCCAGTTCGTGCAACTGCCACACCTCGGTGATCGGCGAAATGAAGTAGGTGTAGAAGGCCGTCAACGGGTTGATGCCGAGCACTGCGAAAAGGATCGCGCCTGCAATGATCGTCAATCCGAAGGCGATAAACGGCGACAGCGCCGAAAACAGCACCGAGCGTTGCGGGCGCTTGACGAGTTCCAGGCGCATCACGCGGTCTCCAGCTTCTGGTCGATGTGACCGGGTTCTGCTCCGCCCATCAGCAGGCCGATCCTTTCGAAAGTCGCGTCGGCGATCGGGATCGGCTTCGACAGTTCGCCATTGTGCATGACAGCGATGGCGTCGGAGATCTCGAACAGCTCGTCCAGATCCTGACTGATGACCAAGACGGCCGAGCCGCTACGCGCCAGTTCGATCAGGGCCTGGCGGATATGGGCCGAGGCGCCGGCATCGACACCCCAGGTCGGCTGGTTGACGACCATGACGGTCGGCTGGCGGTCCAGTTCGCGACCGACGATGAATTTCTGCAGATTACCGCCCGAAAGCGCTGCCGCCTCTGGATCCGGCGCGCTCTTGCGTACGTCCATCATCTTGATGATGCGTTGTGCCGCGTCATAGACGGCACCGCTCTTGACCATGCCGCCCGAGCCGACAAATGCCTTGCCGTCGGTTGCATAGCGGGAAAGCAGCAGATTTTCGGAAAGCTTCATGCGCGGAGCGGCGCCATGGCCCAACCGTTCTTCCGGCACGAAAGCCGCGCCGAGCAGGCGGCGACCGGTGATATCCAGCTTGCCGGCATCCTTGCCACGAATGCGCACCGCATCGGCACTGGTCTGCAGCACTTCACCTGACAGTGCCTCGAACAACTCGCCCTGGCCGTTACCGGCAACGCCGGCGATGCCGAGGATCTCGCCCGCCTTCACGGACAGCCAGATGTTCTTGAGCGGCGTGGAAAACGGTCCGGCCGGCTTGCGGCTCAAACCGCAGACACTGAGCAGTTCCTGCGCACCGTCGAGCGTGATCGGTGTCCGTTCGGCGGATTTCACCTCGTTGCCGACCATCATGCGGGCCAGCGACGAAGCGGTTTCCTCGCGAGGGTTGCAGTGGCCGACGACCTTGCCGTGCCGCAGGACGGTCGCCCGGTCACACAGGCGTTTCACCTCTTCGAGGCGATGCGAAATGTAGAGGATCGACTTGCCCTCAGCACGCAGCCGCTCAAGCGTTTCGAACAGCTTGTCGGCTTCCTGCGGTGTAAGCACCGAAGTCGGCTCGTCGAGGATGATCAATTGCGGCGCCTGCAGCAAGCAGCGGATGATCTCGATGCGTTGGCGTTCGCCGACGGAAAGATCGCCGACGAGCGAGTCCGGGTCGAGCGGCAGGCCATAGGAGTATGACAGTGCCCGGGCTTTGGCGGCGATCGTACCGATTGGTGCGCCATCGTCGAGCGAAAGCGCGATGTTCTCGGCGGCGGTCAGTGCCTCGAACAGCGAAAAATGCTGAAAGACCATACCGATACCGAGCTTTTTTGCGACGCTCGGACTGGTCATCCTGACCGGCTGCCCTTCCCAGCGTATCTCGCCGGAATGCGGTTCCAGCGATCCGAACAGCATCTTCACGAGCGTCGACTTGCCGGCGCCATTTTCGCCGAGCAGCGCGTGGATCTCGCCTTTCTGGATGGTGAGGTCGATGTGGTCGCACGCAGTCAGCGTGCCAAATACCTTCGTCAGCCCGCGAACCTCGAGCAGGCTCGTGGCGGCTTCTCGTGTACTCACAGTGCCTCCCATTCGGTTTTCCCGAATATGTTCTGTGTTCCCGCAATCATCGTAGGCAGTAGCGGCTTAACTCCGATAGCGGCACGCAAATTGAAAGAGCTTCAAGAATTTCAGCGAAACAGCAAGCGAATGCTCAAGGAACAAGCACTGTCGTCCCTGTGGTCTTGCGTCCTTCAAGATCGGCCTGGGCTCTGCCGGCGTCCTTCAAAGAATAGGTCTGGTTGATCTTGATCTCGACTACGCCTTTCGCCACCACGTCGAACAGGGCCTTTGCCGAGGCCTCGAGATCCTCGCGTCTGGCGTTGTAGACGAACAGTGTCGGTCGGGTGGCAAACAGCGAGCCCTTTTGCGACAACAGCGCGATGTTGAAGGGTGGGATCGGTCCCGATGACTGGCCAAAGCTGACGAAGGTGCCGAGCGGGCGCACGCAGTCCAGCGAACCGGGAAATGTGTCCTTGCCAACCGAATCATAGACCACGTCACATTTTCGGCCGTCGGTCAGCCGGGCCACTTCGGCGACGAAGTCCCGCGTCCTGTAGTCGATGACGTGGTCGTAGCCATGCGCCCTGGCGAGTTCGGCTTTTTGCGGGGAGCTGGCCGTTCCGATGACTGTTGCGCCAAGATGCTTGGCCCATTGCCCGAGGATCAGCCCGACACCGCCAGCAGCGGCATGATAGAGGATCGTATCACCCTGCCCGACCTTGAAGGTGCGACGCAGGAGATATTCGGCCGTCATGCCCTTCAGCATCATGCCGGCGGCCTGCTCGTCGCTGATGCCGTCAGGGATTTTCACGACTCGGTCGGCGGCGATGACGCGCTCCTCGGCATAGGCACCCACGTTGGTGGCATAGGCGACCCGGTCCCCCAGCTTGAGCCCGTCAACACCTTCACCCAGTTCCAGGACGACACCGGCGGCTTCCCCTCCAGGGACCAGGGGCAGCCCGTTGGGAGCCGGATAAAGCCCGGTGCGGAAATAGATGTCGATAAAGTTGAGACCGATCGCCGTATGCCTGACAAGGATCTGGCCAGCACTCGGGCGGCCCGGATCGGCGTCCTCATAGACCAGGGCTTCGGGGCCGCCATGGGCGTGGATGCGGATCGCTTTGCTCATCTTCAAACTTTCCTGGCGCCAAGATTGGGGAAGAACTGCATGACGCCGCCGATACAGAACAGGTAGATACCGGTAATGCTGATGCCGATCTTGGTGAAAAGGCTGACCTGCTCGCCGAGAACACCGATCTGGTTGTAGAAACTGGCAAGTGCTGACTGCGCCAGTGCCAGTGCGCCGAAGCCGCACCAGAGCAGCGTGACGGTGAGGTTCACCGGCCGCAGCCGCACCACGCGGACCGGGTGCAGGAAATTGATCGGCACAAAGGTGAGGATGCCGGCGATCACCACCACGGCAAAGGACACCCATTGCCCGGGTTCGATGACGAACAGCGTGAAGACCACCATGTTCCACACCACCGGGAACCCCTTGAAGAAATTCTCCTTCGTCTTCATGCCGGTGTCGGCATAGTAGATCGCACTCGACACGACGATGATCGCCGCCGACAGGAACGACAGCCCTTCGCCCATGAAACCGCGCTGATACAAGGCGAAGGCCGGGATCAGCACGTAGGTCACGTAGTCGATGATGTTGTCGAGCAGTTCGCCGGACCAGGTCGGCAGGATTTCCTTCACCTCCAGCTTGCGCGCGATCGGCCCATCTATGCCATCGACGAACAGAGCGAGACCGAGCCACCAGAACATCGCCGTCCAGCGTTGTTCGCTTGCGGCCACCAGCGACAGGAAAGCCAGGAATGAACCGGACGCCGTGAGCAGATGGACGGAGAACGCCCTCGCTTGCGGCCAGGTCACCTTCTTCTTCGGGAGCGGGATGCGCTCGGCGATCTTCTTTGCGGTTGTTTTCGTCTTCACGGGCCCCGCCAATCCAGCTTGCATATCTCGGCCGAGCGGCCGGCGAAATTCCAATTGCGGCCGAAGGCGCGCATGCGACTCTTGTCCGACTTGGCGACGATGATCTCTGGCGCGATCCAGTATTCAGAGTTGCTGATCACCGTGTCCTTGCCACGCGCCTTGCCGGGAATGGGTGTGATCGCGCCATCGATGATCTTCGGAATCTGGAAGACGCGCGTGCGATCCTGCGTTTCATAGCTGATCGGCACCTGTTCGACACCGAGGAATTTGCCGACCAGGATCGACAACAGCGATGTGGTACCGCCGGCCTTGCCGGTGAAGATGCGGGTCAGCGCCTTGACGGCATGGATCGACGCGCGCTTGTCGATGAACAGGCCCGCGGTCCAGTTGCCGCGGCTCATATAGCCCGGGATTTCCATGACCAGCCCGAGATTGAGCCCGGAAAGATCGACTTCCCCGGAATGACCCGCGTCGATTCGAAAACCGGCCCAGGTTTGGCAATAGCCTTCCGTCGGCGGATGATTGCCCAGCGACAGCACGCAAGGGCAGAAAACCGTGCAATTGCAGGAAAGTACAAGCTCTCCTTTCATCGCCCAACTGTGGTCGGTCATCGCCGGCTGTCCCTCTAGAGCAATTCCAGGAAAAGTGCGGACGGGTTTTCCGTCCGGAATTGCGTAGAAACAAAGAGTTAGAGCGTTTCCGCGTTTCCGTGAGAACGGAATGCCCTAATGCAGGGACACTAATAGCAGGGCGGTAGCCCATACAAGCAGTATCGCGCCGGCAAGACGGCTGGGCAGGCGGCCATTCACTTGTTTTTCGAGCAAGGCAAACAGGCCGAGCAGAACCATCCAGAACAAATTCATGATGCCGACGGCGAACATGACCAGCATCAACGCCCAGCAGCAGCCCAGACACCATATTCCCTGCTCTACCCCCAGATACAGGATACGCCGGGGCTTGTCGCTCCAGCGTGCGAAGAGAATCGAGAACGGCCGCCGGCATTTCCTGAGGCAGGCTTCTTTCAAGCCGCTGAACTGATAAAGGCCGGCTGCGCCAAGCAGCGCTGCGGCAGCGACGCCATTGACGGGAGCGAGAGACCGCCCGTCCAGATTTATCGTCTGCAGTCCGAACGTCAGCCCGGCAAAGGCTATCGCTGCCAGCAGCCAGACCGCCAGATACCCGGTCACAAGGATCAAAGGATGCACAACCGGCTCCCCCTTGATGCGGGCGGTGTCGGCGATTTCGCAATAGGTGCGGATCATTGGGGCCGCGGAAGGCAGCATGGTCGCCATCGCCATAAGGAACCACATCAGGACCAAGGCGGAGAACTGGCCGACGGAGTTGGCCTGGAACGGCGCCGGCCCCACACACAGCGCGATGAAGCGTGCCAGGAAATCGGGCAGCGGTATTGCCGGCAGATCCTGCAGCAGGCCGCCACCTGGAACAGCGCCGGCAAATCCGGCTTGCACACTGCGTATCGCCATCGCCGCAAGCAGAAGCCATGCCAGCAAAACCGCACCGACAAGGGCTGTCAGCACCATGAAACGCGGCCTCGTGCCGACGCCGGCAACCGTCCGCCCGACGCGGTCGAGGTGGCTGAAATCGTCGCTTTGGCCGCTCATAGGCTGAATCGTCACGTTGATCACACAAGTCCGGCTGCACTATATGCGTTGTTCATGGCAGGTCGACCGCCACCGGACACTCTCCGATCCGCCAGCAGAAAAGCAATGCGAGTGCCGATGCCAGAGTCCAGAGCCCACATCATCGTCGCCGGCACCGGCCCGGCAGGTTTGATCGCCGCCCTCGCATTTGCCCATGCCGGTTTTGCAGTGTCGCTCGTCGGGCCCGACGCCAATGCCTCCGATGGGCGCACCACGGCGCTGATGAATCCCGCGCTGAAAGTACTCGACCGGATCGGCATTCTTGGCGAGTTGCGTGCCGTGGCTGCTCCGCTCAAGGTCATGCGTATCATCGATGCCACCCGACGGCTTATCCGCAGTCCGGTTGTCACCTTCCGCGCTAGCGAGATCGACGAAGAACAGTTCGGCCTGAACTTTCCCAACAATGTGTTCAATCCCGTCCTGGCGAAGGCGGTTGAAGCCTCACCCCGGATTGAATGGCGCAAGTCTCTCGTCACCGGCTGGTCTCTCGACCAGGGTACAGCAATCGCGACCCTCGACGACGGATCCTCGCTTTCCGGCGCCCTCGCCATTGCCGCCGATGGCCGGCTCTCGCCTGCACGCGCGGCTGCCGGCATAACGACGGCCAAGCGTAACTATCCACAGGCCGCGCTGGTGCTGAATTTTGGCCACCGGGTCGAGCATGGGTTCGTTTCGACCGAGTTCCACACAGAAACAGGTCCGTGCACGCAGGTTCCCTTGCCCGGAAACCGCTCGAGCCTCGTCTGGGTGGTCGAGCCGGAAACGGCCAAGGAACTGGCAGCACTCGATGATGCAGCGCTCTCGGTCAAGGTCGAGGAGCGCATGCAATCCATGCTTGGCCGGGTCAGCGTCGAGCCCGGCAGGCAGATTTATCCGCTCTCGGCTGCCACGCCGCTGCGTTTCGCCGCAAAACGTATCGCGCTGGTCGGCGAAGCCGCGCATGTCTTCCCGCCCATAGGCGCGCAAGGACTTAATCTCGGCATTCGGGATATAGACGATCTTGTTGACGTCGCTGTGAAGAACCAGAGCGACCCGGGTGGTGTTGCTGCGCTCGCCGCCTACGACTTCAAGCGGCGGCCCGATATCCTGGCCAGAAGCGGCGCGGTCAACCTGCTCAACATGTCACTGCTTTCAGACATGTTGCCTGCACAGGTGGCGCGCAGCGCGGGCCTCGGCCTGCTTGGCGGCTTCGCACCGCTGCGCGCTTTTTTCATGCGCGAAGGGCTGCGTCCCGGCAGCGGGTTCGCGGCGATCGCCGGCGGCCTGGAGCGTTTCCGATCTTAACGGAAACGCTCCAACTCCTTGTTTTCACGCAATTCCGGACGGAAAACCGCTTCGCACTTTTCCTGGAATTGCTCTAAGGGAACAGATCCGGCGGCAGGATGCCATTGCGGATCAGATAAAGCAGCCCGGTCACCGTAAACACCGAAAGGCAGGTGGTGATCAGCACGCTGGCCGAAGCGCGGTGCACCCACACGCCATATTGCTGGGCGATGACGAAGACGTTGGTCGCGGTCGGCAAGGCAGCGAGCAGCACCGCCGAAAACAGCCAGGCCGGCGAAAAATTGCCGATGGCGCTCAACACCACATAGCACAGCAGCGGATGCACGATGAGCTTGAGCAAGGCGATCGGCAGCATCTCGGTCGGCACACGGTTCAAAGGTCTCAAGGCGAGCGTAACGCCCATCGCGAACAAAGCACAGGGTGCGGCGGCGTTCGACAGGTAGACGAGCAGCCTTTCCAACGGCACCGGCGGCCTGAACTGGAAATAGGCGGCTGCAACGCCGACAGCCGTGGCGATGATGAAAGGATGCAGGACGATCTTTCGAATGACGTCCAGGATCAACTCGGCCGCAGGCCGTTTTTCGCCACCGGACAGCGCCATCATCATCGGCGCGACGGCGAAATGGATGATGTTTTCAAAACAGAAGATCAGCGCCACCGGTACCGCCGCCTGTTCGCCAAAGGCAAGCAGTGCCAGTCCCGGGCCCATGTAGCCGATATTGCCGTAAGCCGCAGCCAGCGCCTTGATGGTCGATTGTGCGATCTCGCCGCGTGACAGGATGACGGAGGCGCCGAACATCAGGGAGAAGACGACATAGGTCGAAAGGACCGAGCCGAGGATGAAGTTCCACTCCGTCAGCTTCTCGAATGGGGTCTTGGCGAGGAGCTGGAAGAACAGCGCCGGCAAAGCGACATAGACGATGAAGGTGTTCATCCATCCCAGCGCCTCCAGCGGCTGCCTGGTCAGGCGCGCCACCAGAAAACCCAGGAAGATCAGTCCGAAGAACGGCAGGACCAGACCGATGACTTCCGACATGCCGTTCCCCGACGATTCTTGACCCGGCCTATAGGCTGATCGGAGGGGGTGCAAGCGTGGCAGGATTGAATTGCGGCGGTTCCTGCGCCAAATAACAATGGAAAGTTGTGTGGTGAGTGTGATGAAAACAGCCAGATTCTCGATCGGACAGGTGGTTCGCCACCGGCTGTTTCCGTTTCGCGGCATCATCTTCGATGTCGACCCGCAATTTGCCAACACCGAAGAATGGTATGAATCGATCCCTGCGGAAGTCAGGCCGCGCAAGGATCAGCCGTTCTATCATCTGCTGGCCGAGAATTCGGAGACCGAATACATCGCCTATGTCTCGGAGCAGAACCTGCTCGAAGACGATTCCGGCGAACCGGTGCGGCACCCGCAGATCAACGAGTTGTTCGACAAGACGGCGGACGGGCGCTACGAGCCCAAGCATCACTCGAAGCACTGATCCCGAAGATGCTGTTTTATAACAAAAAAGGGCCCCGGATTTCGGAGCCCTTTTATTGGACGATTGGGGTCGGCTGTGCCGATCAGGCGTCTTTCTTCTGCGGTGTGATGCGCAGTTCAAGCTCGCGCAGCTGCGTAAGCGTTGCCGGGCTCGGTGCCCCCATCAGCAGATCCTGGGCCTGCTGGTTCATCGGGAACAGCGAGATTTCGCGCAGGTTCTTAGCGCCGACGAGCAGCATGATGATGCGGTCGATGCCGAACGCTGCACCGCCATGCGGCGGCGCGCCGTACTGGAAGGCGCGATAAAGGCCGCCGAAACGGTCTTCCACGTCCTGCTGGCTCAGCCCGACCTTTTCGAAGGCCGCCACCATGGTCTCCGGTGACTGGTTGCGGATCGAGCCGGAAGCAATCTCGAAGCCGTTGCAGACGGCGTCGTACTGGAAGGCCTTGATGGTGAGCGGGTCCTGGCTCTTCAGCGCTTCCAGACCGCCTTGCGGCATCGAGAACGGGTTGTGCGCGAAGTCGACCTTCTTCTCGTCCTCGTTCCATTCGAAGAACGGGAAGTCGACGATCCAGCACAGTTCGAAGCGATCGCGGTCGACGAGGTTCAGCTCCTCGCCGGCGCGGGTACGTGCTTCACCGGCGAACTTGTAGAACTTGTCCGGCTCGCCGGCGACGAAGAAGCAGGCATCGCCGTCATCCAGTCCGAGTTGGGTGCGGATCGCTTCGGTGCGCTCCTCACCGATGTTCTTGGCCAGCGGGCCGGCGCCTTCGAGCTTGTCGGCTTCCTTGCGCCAGAAGATGTAGCCAAGGCCAGGCTGGCCCTGCTGCTGCGCCCAGGCATTCATGCGGTCGCAGAAGGCGCGCGAGCCGCCCGTCTTGGCCGGAATCGCCCAGACCTGCACCTTCGGGTTCGAGGCGATCATGTTGGCGAAGACCTTGAAGCCGGAACCATCGAAATGGCTTGTCACCTGTTCCATGACGATGGGGTTGCGCAGGTCGGGTTTGTCGGAGCCGTATTTGCGGATCGCCTCGTCATAAGGGATACGCGGCCATTCCTTGGTCACCGGCTTGCCTTCGGCGAACTGCTCGAACACCGTAGTCATCAGCGGCGTCATGGTGTTCCAGACGTCTTCCTGGGTGACGAAACTCATCTCCAGGTCGAGCTGGTAGAACTCGCCTGGCAAGCGGTCGGCGCGCGGATCCTCGTCGCGGAAACAGGGAGCGATCTGGAAATAGCGGTCGAAGCCCGCGACCATCAGCAGTTGCTTGTACTGCTGCGGTGCCTGCGGCAGGGCATAGAAATTGCCGGGATGGATGCGGCTCGGCACCAGGAAGTCGCGTGCGCCTTCCGGCGAGGAGGCAGTCAGGATCGGCGTCGAGTATTCGGCGAAACCGGCAGCCGTCATTTCACGGCGCATCGAGGCGATGACCTGCGTGCGCTTGACGATGTTCTTGTGCAGCGTGTCGCGGCGCAGATCCAGGAAACGGTACTTCAGGCGCACGTCCTCGGGATAATCAGGCTCGCCAAACACCGGCAGCGGCAGTTCCTTGGCCGCGGAGAGCACTTCGATCTCGCGTGCGAAAATCTCGATCTCGCCGGTCGGCAGGTTGGCGTTGACGGTCTCTGCGGTGCGTGCCTTGACGTCACCGTCGACGCGGATCACCCATTCGCCACGCACGGTCTCTGCCGCCTTGAAAGCCGGCGAATCCGGGTCGGCGACGATCTGGGTCAGACCATAATGATCGCGCAGATCGATGAACAGCAGGCCGCCGTGATCGCGGACGCGATGGACCCAGCCGGAGAGCCGGACATTCTCGCCGACATCCGACTTCCTGAGTGCGGCACAGGTGTGGCTGCGGTAACGATGCATAGGACTGCCATTCCAAGATTTCAGGGGTTCATGCGAACGGGCGGCGCAGTGTGCACCATGCCCGAAAATTGGCGCGAAAAGCGCATGCAAGCCGGCTTTTGTCAAGGTGAACGCGATAACAGAAGAGCTATCCGACCAAGCCAACTGGTCTACTTCGACACTTGGCGGTCAGAACTGCTTCTTCAGCCAGATGGTGGCGTGCCCGGGCGGATAGTCGTCGATGCGGCCGAATTCTTGAAAACCGTGGCGTTGGTAGAAGTCCGGTGCCTGGAAGGAAAAGGTTTCGAGATACGCGCCGAGACAGCCGCGCTCGCGCGCGATCGCTTCCGCCTTGGCAAGCAATTGGCTGCCGATCCCGCCTTTGCGGTGCTGCGGACTCACCCACAGCCAGTCGACGAACATCCAGCCGTACCCGGTATGGGCCTTCAGCCCAGCTAGGACGACGCCGTCATCACCGCGCGCCAGAATCCAGACGTCTTCATGGTTGTACGGGCCGCCTTTGGCGATGTTGTATTCGTCCAACCCCTCGCCGATCATGTCGGCGATCTCTTCGTCGACTTCCGGGCTGACGGTCAGCATCACCATATGAGCACCTGAGACTTCGCTTGAATAAAGGTCGATAGGGCCGTCCGCGGAACGCGATTTCTGTTCCGTTTTTCGCAGATATTTGGCGATTCCCACTGAGCGGTTTCAAATCGGGCGGGAAAAAGGCCTATATAAGCCGCCGATGGCAAGAATGCGTCCAACTATGACTTGACGAAGCCGGTCGGCAGGCGAGACAAGATCGCATTCCTTGCCGATGAGATTTTGATGCATCTGATAACAAACCAAGAAGAACTGGATGCGGTTGTTCGCGAACTCGCCAAATCCGAATTCGTCACCGTTGATACCGAGTTCATCCGCGAAACCACCTTTTGGCCTGTCCTGTGCCTGATCCAGATGGCGGCCCCCGGTATTACCGCGTTGATCGATCCGCTGGCGCCGGGACTGGACCTGAAGCCGTTTTTCGATCTCATGCGCAATGAGAACGTCGTCAAGGTTTTCCACGCGGCGCGCCAGGACATCGAAATCATCGTCCATCTCGGCGATCTCATTCCGCATCCGGTTTTCGATACCCAGGTTGCGGCCATGGTCTGCGGTTTCGGCGACAGTGTTTCCTACGATCAGCTTGTGCAGAAGGTGACAGGTGCGCGCCTCGACAAGTCGTCGCGTTTCACCGACTGGCGCCACAGGCCGCTCTCCGACAAGCAGCTCGACTATGCGTTGGCCGACGTCACCCATCTCATCGATGTCTATAAACATCTGAACGAGCAGCTGGCCCGCGAGGATCGCGCCCATTGGCTGAACGAGGAGATGGAGGTTCTGACCTCCCGCGAGACGTATGATCCTCATCCCGAGGATGCCTGGAAGCGGCTGAAGATGCGCTTGCGCAAGCCGCAGGAGCTGGCGGTGGTGCAGGCGGTCGCAGCCTGGCGGGAGCGCGAGGCGCGGGAACGCGATGTGCCGCGCGGCCGGGTGCTGAAAGACGATGCGATCTATGAGATCGCGCAACAGGCGCCGCGCGATACTGTTGCTCTCGGCCGTCTGCGCACCACTCCGAAGGGATGGGAACGCTCGGCGACGGCGACATCGCTGCTCGAAGCCGTCAACTCGGCTCTTGCCCTTCCCAAGGATGAGATGCCGAAACTGCCGAAGGTGTTTCAGCCACCGGAAGGCACAAGTGCGGCATCGGAATTGCTGAAGGTCCTGCTCCGGATCGTTGCCGAGAAGCAGGGGGTTGCCGCCAAGGTGCTGGCGACGAGCGAGGATATTGACCGGATCGCCGCGGAAGGCGAAGACGCTGACGTACCAGCATTGCAAGGCTGGCGTCGTGCCGTGTTCGGCGATGCTGCACTCCGGCTCGTGCGCGGCGAAATCGGCATCAAGTTCGAGAAGCGCAGGATCGCAGTCTTCGACCTGAATGCCTAGAGCATTTTTGCAGCCAAGTGGGATCACTTGGCGTTACAAAAATGTGTCTAAAACAAAAACTTAGAGCGTTTCCGTGAAAGACGAAAACGCTCTCGGCGCGAGGGCGACGACCGCCCTCGCCCCTCGCCAGTCCCGATTTACTCAGGCGCCGCCGTGGTAGTTCGGGCTCTCGCGCGTGATCGTCACGTCATGCGCGTGGCTTTCGCGCAGGCCTGCATTGGAGATGCGCACGAAGGTCGCACGTTCGCGCAGGTCGCCAAGGTCGCGGGCGCCGACATAACCCATCGCTGCCCTCAAGCCGCCAGCCAGTTGATGCAGCACGCCGGCCACCGGGCCCTTGTAAGGCACCTGTCCCTCGATGCCTTCCGGCACCAGCTTCAGCGTATCACGCACTTCCGCCTGGAAGTAGCGATCGGCTGAACCCCGCGCCATTGCGCCGACCGACCCCATGCCGCGATAGGCTTTGAACGAACGGCCCTGATGCAGATAGACCTCGCCTGGGCTTTCGTCGGTGCCTGCAAGCAGGGAACCGATCATCGCCGCATTGGCGCCGGCGGCCAGCGCCTTGGCAAGGTCGCCCGAATATTTGATGCCGCCGTCGGCGATGACCGAGATACCAGCCTTGTCGGCCGTTTCCACAGCCGACATGATCGCCGAAAGCTGCGGCACGCCGACACCTGCGACAATACGGGTGGTGCAGATCGAACCGGGTCCGATACCGACCTTGACGCCATCCGCGCCAGCGTCGATCAGTGCCTGGGTGCCGGCCGCCGTGGCAACGTTGCCCGCAATGATGCGCACGGAATTGGAAAGCTTCTTGGCGCGCGTCACGGCATCCAGCACGCGCTGCGAGTGGCCGTGGGCGGTGTCGATGACAAGGAGGTCGACACCGGCATCGATCAGGCGCTCCGCCCGCTCGAAACCGTCGTCGCCGACACTGGTCGCCGCAGCTGCGCGCAGGCGACCCTGCGCATCCTTGGTGGCATGCGGATTAAGCTGTGACTTCTCGATGTCCTTGACGGTGATAAGACCGACGCAGTTGCCCTTCTTGTCCACGACAAGAAGTTTCTCGATGCGATGCTGGTGCAGCAGGCGCTTGGCTTCGTTCTGATCGACGTTTTCCTTGACCGTGATCAGATTTTCGCGCGTCATCAGTTCATAGACCTTTTGCTCCGGATTGGAGGCAAAACGCACGTCGCGATTGGTGAGGATGCCGACCAGACGGCCTGTGATCTGACCGCCGGTGCCGCCATTTTCGACGACCGGAATGCCGGAAATGCCGTAGTGGCGCATCAGCCCATGGGCATCCGCCAAGGTCGCGTCCGGACCGATGGTGACCGGGTTCACCACCATGCCCGATTCGAACTTCTTCACCTGCCGAACCTGCTCGGCCTGTTCGGCGGGCGTGAAATTGCGATGGATGACGCCGATGCCGCCAGCTTGCGCCATGGCGATGGCCAGCCGGGCTTCCGTCACCGTATCCATGGCGGCGGAGATGATGGGAACGTTGAGTTCGATATCATTGGCGATGCGTGTGCGGATATCGGTTTCACCCGGCATCACTTCGGAATGTCCCGGCTGCAGCAAGACGTCGTCGAAGGTCAGCGCCAAGGCGCCGGTAGCGGTTTCGATGATCTTTGCCATTGCCGATCCCTATCTGAACAAAAAGTGGGGTCTAAAAGCCGAAACGGGCGCTGACCCGGATGGGTGCGCCGACTCGAACTTCCCTTTCAGGATTGGCGGTGGCTGGTAACACGTCTGATCGCCGATGGAAAGCGTGCGTGACGTCCTATCGTCGTTTCGTCAGGCCACGGTCTGGCGCGGTTCGCTGACGGTGCTGGACGGTTGCAATGCCGGCCGGGTCGCACAAAAGTGACCGAACAAAATGGGACGCAACCGCATTGCCGTGATAACGGCGTCCACCCAAAGACGCTGCCGTTGTTTCAAGGTGCAGATTTTTCGTGAACAGAATCATCCCGCTCGTGCTGGCCGTCGCATTGTTCATGGAGAACATGGACTCCACCGTCATCGCCACTTCGCTGCCGGCGATCGCGACCGACATCCAGACGAGCCCGATCGCGCTCAAGCTGGCGCTTACAGCCTATCTCGTCGCGCTCGCCATCTTCATCCCAATCAGCGGTTGGATGGCCGACCGCTTCGGGGCCCGCAACGTGTTCCGGGCAGCAATCGCCGTTTTCATCCTCGGCTCGGTGGCCTGCGCAATGGCCTATTCGCTCGAGACCTTCGTGCTCGCCCGCTTCTTCCAGGGCATGGGCGGTGCGATGATGACGCCGGTCGGGCGCCTGGTGCTGGTTCGTGCAACGCCGAAGAGTGATCTCGTCGCCGCCATGTCCTGGCTCACCATTCCGGCCTTGGTCGGCCCCCTCGTTGGCCCGCCCGTCGGTGGTTTCATCACCACCTATTTCTCCTGGCACTGGATTTTCCTGATCAATGTGCCGATCGGCATGATAGGCATGCTGCTGGCCACACGTTACCTGCCTGAAACGCCTCCGGGCGATACGCCGCCACTCGATTTTATAGGTCTGATCCTCAGCGGCCTGGCTGCGTCCGGGATCGTTTTCGGGCTTTCGGTGGTCAGCCTGCCGGCACTCCCGCCCGTTATCGGCTTTGTCACCGTCATAATCGGTGTGATTTGCGGCGGGCTCTATCTCTGGCACGCGCGCCACGCCAAAAATCCGTTGCTGGCACTCGACCTGTTTCAGAACCAGGCTTTCCGCGCCTCGGTACTGGGCGGGGGCCTGTTCCGCATCGGCATCGGCGCGGTGCCGTTCCTTCTGCCGCTGATGTTCCAGATCGGCTTTGGCCTGACGCCGTTTCAGTCGGGCATGATCACTTTTGTCTCGGCTCTTGGCGCGATCGGTATGAAATTCGTCACCGCCTGGCTGTTTCGTGCCGCCGGCTTCCGCCGGGTCCTGATTTGGGGCTCGCTCCTGGCTGCCGGTTCGATTGCCATCAACGGGTTGTTCACGCCGACGACGCCTTACTTCCTGATGCTGGCCGTGCTGCTTGTCGGCGGTTTTATCCGCTCGATGTTCTTCACCGGCGTCAACACGCTGGCATTCGCTGAAATCCCGTCCGAAGACACATCAAAGGCGACACCGATCACGGCGGTGGCGCAGCAGCTCAACATCGCGCTCGGCGTCGCTCTGGCCGGCGGTATCCTGGAGATTTCGACCAAGATACATGGCGGCCCACTCACCTTGAGCGACTTTCACATCGCCTTCTTCATCGTCGCTGCGGTGGCGGCTTTGGCTTCGCTGTCCTTCATGCGCCTGTCACCGGATGCCGGCAACGCCGTCTCCGGTTACAAGGCTCAGCCTGGAAAGCCGATCGAAAGCACCGCACCGACAGCCTGAGGTGCAGGCTCTACTCTTCAGTTGGCGCCCGCCCCTTGAAGTCCTTGGCCAGCAGATAGAGCTCGACCGATTCGTCGCGCGATGCTGGCGGCTTGACGTGATGGACAGAACGAAAAGATCGTTTCAGCATGTCCAGCAGCTCGTTTTCGGTGCCGCCCTGGAAGGTTTTGGTCAGGAAATGACCGCCGGGCTTCAGGACTGACATGGCAAAGTCGGCCGCCACTTCGCACAGGTGCATGGTGCGGAGATGGTCGGTACGACGATGCCCGGTCGTTGGTGCAGCCATATCGGAAAGAATGATGTCCGGTTGTCCGCCCAGTGCCTCGACCAGCCGCGTCGGCGCCGCGTCGTCGAGGAAATCCATCTGCACGATGGCGGCGCCGGGAACAGCGTCCATCTCCAGATAGTCGATGCCGACGACATGCGGTGCCTCTGCCGTCGATTTCGTGCGCGCTGCAGCCACCTGGCACCAGCCACCCGGTGCCGCGCCGAGGTCGATCACCTTCTGCCCAGGCTTCAGCAGATGATGCTTGTCGTCGATTTCGATCAGCTTGTAAGCGGCACGCGAGCGATAGCCATCCGCCTTGGAACGCTGGACGTAAGGGTCGTTGAGATGCCGTTCGAGCCAGCGCCGCGACGATTCCTTCAGGCCGCGTTTCTTCTTCACTTTGGTACGCAGAACACGTGTCGTGCTGCCAGCGCCGTCCTTCTTGTTGGTCATTTCCGGCCCTCTGCCCGCCAGGAACCGCGCGTAGAGCGGTCGTCGGCCATCAATTCACTCAAGATCCCTTCGCGCAAGCCGCGGTCGGCGACGCGCAGGCGTTCCGAGGGCCATACTGCTCGAATAGCCTCGAGGATCGCACAGCCGGCAAGAACCAGGTCGGCGCGGTCCGCGCCAATGCAAGGGTTGGCAACGCGTTGCTGAAAATCCCAGCCCAGCAGTTTTTCCACCATGCGGTCGACGTTCTCGCTTCCCATCCACAAGCCGTCGACGCGACGGCGGTCGTAACGCTCGAGGTCGAGATGAACCCCGGCCAGAGTCGTTACCGTTCCCGAGGTGCCGAGCAGATGAAAGTGCGGACCGGCCACAAGGTGGCTCAGCCGATGGCGACCATCGAATGCGGCGAGACGTCCGGCGACATCGTCGACCATCGCGGCAAAACTCTCACGCGTCACCGTGCGGCCGCCGAAGCGTTCCGCCAGCGAGACGACCCCGACCGGAAGCGAGGTCCAGGAGACGATATGATTCGCCAGGCGTTGCGAGCGGCGGTTGCTGAGGTCGATCAAGGCGATTTCGGACGAGCCGCCGCCGATATCGAACAACACCACGCCCTTGGTCTCGCGATCGATCAGTGAACCGCACCCTGAAACGGCAAGTCGCGCCTCGGTTTCGCGGTCGATGATCTCCAGCTTAAGCCCGGCTTCGCGTTCCACCCGCTCCAGGAATTCCTCGCCATTGGCCGCCGACCGGCAAGCCTCTGTGGCAATCAATCGTGCCCGGGCCACCTTGCGAATACGCAACTTGTCGGCGCACACCTTCAATGCCTCGATGGCACGGTTCATGGCCGCGTCACTGAGGCGACCGCTTGCGGAAAGCCCCTCGCCAAGGCGTACGATGCGCGAAAAGGCATCGATCACCCGGAACTGTCCGTGGCGTCCCGGGACCGCGACCAGCAAGCGGCAATTGTTGGTGCCGAGATCGAGCGCGGCAAAGACGGGAAGCTCGCCGTTCCAGGCAGGGCGCGGCTTTTCGTCGAGTGCTGCACCCGGACTTGCTGGTTGAGCATTAGATGCGAGGGACGGCTGCGCTGTTCTCGGTGATGCCCCGGTCGCGGTTGTGATGGGGGCTGCACCATCGGCGGGCGCAAATACCTTGCGCCCTCGCCGCCGCTTGCGTCGTTTACGTCCTTTGGCTGCCTGCGGAGCAGCGGCGTGCGAATCCCATCGCGTGCCACTGTTGTTGTGACCCTCTCGGCCTGCGGCCCGGGATCCAGGGTCGGGCAATGCCGAAATCCCCTCCGACATGCCGCCCTCCAGCGCTCCAGCGCCGGCGTCGCGGTCTTTCACTGCGTATCCTTCCAGTGCCGCGCGAACCGGTTACCCGAACGCTGCTGGCACGAACATTTCGTAAGTTGGCGCCAGACTAGCAGCGCAAGGCTCAATCACCAAGACCCGTGCGAAAATTGTCGGGCACAGTGCCTGCATCACACCTGTCGCCGTAAACACGCCACAAGTGTTGAATAGCCGGCTTCGATCAGGCATTTCTGGTTGAATGGGCTTACCGCCGCAATTGTCGTCGGTCAGCCTGTGCGGGGCGTCGAATCGTGATGAGTTGGGGTTGCTGATGGCCGTGACGGCATGAATTTCAAACGTTTCATCTGGCCGGCCATCGGACTGGCGGCTGTCGCTTTTTCAGTATGGGTTCTGTTCAACGAACTGCGCGGTATTTCGCTGGACGATGTCTGGGCCAGCCTCGCTGCAATACGATGGACGCATTGGCTGCTTGCTGCGCTGAGTTCGGTCGTCGCCTATGCTGCCCTCGCCGGCTATGATCACATTGCCCTGACACATCTCGAAAAACGGGTGTCCTGGCTGTTCGTGACGCTCTGCTCCTTCACGACCTATGCGCTGTCGCACAACATAGGCGGCTCGGTTTTCTCCGGGGCTGTCATTCGTTACCGCGCCTACGCCACGCGTGGCCTGTCCGGCCAGGAAGTCGGCGTTCTGGTGGCGGTCTGCTGGATCACCTTCGTGCTGTCGTCGATTCTGCTCGGCGGCATCGTGTTGATCCTGATCCCAGACCTGTTCGAGCGCTTCGCCGACGTCAGCGCGTTCAAGGAGGTCGGTTATGGCGGGCTGTCGGCAGGCGCCGGCATTGTGATGATTCTCCTGGTTGCCGCCTACGTGTTTGGCAGCTGGCTGCACCTGAAGCCCCTGAAGATCGGCTCCGTACAGATTCACTACCCCAGGCTGCCGATCGTGGCGCGCCAGCTGGTGATCGGGCCGCTGGAAATCCTGGCGGCGGGCGCAATCCTCTATTTCGCGCTGCCTGTCGAGAACAATCCGGGTTACCTCGTCGTCTTCGCCATCTTCCTGGTTGCCTTTTCGGCTGCCCAGATTTCGCATGCTCCGGGCGGCCTTGGTGTGTTCGAGGTGGTGTTCCTGGCCGGCCTGCCACAGATGGACCAGGCCGGCGTCATTGCGGCCCTGCTGGTGTTCCGCTTGTTCTACCTCATCATTCCGCTCGTGCTCGCCCTGATCGTGGTGTTGCTGTTTGAACGCTCGCAATTCGGTCGGCGTGCGAATTGAAGCGCAGTCGAGGCTTGACTATTTGCAAAGCATGGCTACAAGGCAGCGCAGAAACGGGCACGCGGCATACCGGGCCGCCGGCTACAAAGCCAAAAGCGCTTCAGCTCGTTTCGCCAAAGCATTGAATAGAATGCTTTTTGGGGAATAGGTTAACGGTAGACCCACGGACTCTGACTCCGTTAGTCCTGGTTCGAATCCAGGTTCCCCAGCCAATTTCCTTTTTGGATATCTCTCGCGCATCAGATAGCTCGATACGGAGAAGGCAATTTGCGGTAGTTGCCCTTCCCTGCACATTCGCAGCAAGAGAAACGGCCCTACTCCTCGCGGAAAGCTTTCTGGATCTGGTCCGACAATGGCTTCACCAGATAGGAAAGCATGGTCCGATCGCCCGTTGGAAAAAACACCTCGGCCGGCATGCCGGGGGCCAGCGCCAGCCCGTGCAGCTTGGCCACTTCCGCCTTCGGCAGTTTCACACGGGCAACGTAATACGCGATCCCTGTGCGTTCGTCTGTCGTCAGATCGGCCGAGACGCGTGACAGTGTTCCGGTCAGTTCCGGTGTGGTTTGCTGATTGAAAGCCGACAGGCGCAAAAGTGCATCCTGGCCTGTCGTCACCTGGTCGATATCCTGCGGCGCAATACGCGCTTCGACAGTCAGTTCGTCCGTCACCGGCACGATCTGCATCACCTGTTCACCTGACGTGATGACCCCGCCGACGGTATGCACGGCCAGTTGCAGCACCACGCCATCCTGCGGGCTGCGCAGGTCAATGCGCTTCAGCTGATCCTCGGCAGCGACCTTGCGTTCGACATATTCGGCGATCCTGCCCTGTACCTCACGCAATTCGGTCGCGACCTCGCTGCGAAGATCCTGGTCGATCTGGATGATCTGGAGTTCGATCTCTGCCGCCTTGCCCTTCACCTGGGCTATTCCAGCGGTCAATTGCCCGTGCTCGCCCTCGAGCCGTACAGCGTCCCGTTCCAGCGCCGTCATGCGGTTGATCGAGACCAGCTTGCGATTCCACAGATCGCGCACGCCTTCCAGCTCGACCTGGATCAATTCGATCTCGCGGCGTTTCGCCTGCCGTTGCTCGGTCAGCCCGGCAGTCTCTTCCGTCAACTGGGCAATCCGCTCGCGCAATTGCGAACGCTGGCCGGATCGCGCCTGGTAACGGAAATCGAACAGCGACTGTTCTCCGGCCATCGATGCCGCGACACCCGCCTCGCTTTGCCGCGATGTTAGCAGCGATGGAAAGCTGACCGTTGCCTTGCCGTCGCGTTCGGCCTCCAGGCGGGCCAGCCGTGCATAAAACTCGTCCAGACCTTTCGAGACGATCGCCAGGTTGGCGCGCGTCGTCGTCTCGTCCAGGCGCACCAGAATATCGCCCGCCTTGACCAGGTCGCCTTCACGCACCCTGATCTCGCCAACCACGCCGCCGGTTGGATGCTGAACCTTCTTCACGTTGGAATCCACCACCAGCCGGCCGGAGGCGATCACGGCGCCTGACATTCTGGTCACTGCCGCCAGGCCGCCAACACCGCCGACCAGTAGAAGGCAGGTGGCGAGCCCGGCCACAAGATAGCGTTGGACTTGGCGATGCTGCGGGCTGGCTTTGCTCAAGCAGGGATCCCTCTATCCGTGGCGGCAACGACCTTGAGTGGCGCCGGTGACCGGAAAACCTTGCTCAGGACTTCGTCCTTCGGGCCGAAGGCCTGCACGTGCCCATTGGCCATCACCAGCACCGTATCGACGCTGGCAAGAGCGCTGGATCGATGGGCGATGACGACGACGATGCCGCCCCGATCCCTGATGCCTTGAATGGCGGCGGACAGGGCCACTTCGCCTTCCGCGTCCAGATTGGAATTCGGTTCGTCCAGGATGACAAGGAACGGATTGCCATAGAGCGCCCGTGCGAGCGCTATGCGCTGCCGCTGCCCGGCCGACAGTGCGGTGCCAGCCTCTCCGACGCGTGTGTCGTAACCATCGGCCAGATGCACGACGAGATCATGTACGCCAGCAGCCTTGGCCGCCGCCAGCACGGCTTCGGATGATGCGTCCGGGTCGAAACGGGCGATGTTCTGCGCAATCGTTCCATCGAAGAGCTGCACATCCTGTGGCAGATAGCCGATATGCTTGCCCAGCGCTTCGGTCGGCCACTGGTCGAGCGTGGCGCCGTCCAGCCGCACGGCGCCGCGTGCCGGCAGCCAGACACCGGCGAGCGCCCGCGCCAGCGACGATTTGCCGGAAGCGCTCGGGCCGATGACGCCGAGGCCGGCTCCTTTGGCCAGCGTGAAATTCGCATCCCATACCACCGGTTTTTGTTCGCCGGGCGGAGCGACAGTGATGGTCTCGACGACCAAGGTGCTGACAGGCGCGGGTAAGGTCACGCTGGTCACGCCTTCGGGCAAGGCGGACAACAGCTGTTTCAGGCGCGCCCAGCCTTGCCGTGCCGCAACGAACCCTTTCCAGTGCGCGATCGCCAGTTCGATCGGTGCAAGCGCCCTGCCCATCATGATCGAGCTTGCAATCATGATGCCGCCGGTCGCTTCCTGCTGGATGACCAGGTAGGCGCCGATCGCCAGAATTCCGGACTGCAGCATCAGCCGCAATATTTTGGAAATCGTACCGAGCGTGCCCGCGACATCGCTGGCTGCCGCATGGGCGGTCAGATAGTCCGCGTTGACCGCATGCCAGCGCTCGGCAATCCGACCACCAAAACCCATGGCCTGGATGGCTTCCGCATTGCGCCTCGTCGCCTCCGCCAATGTGCTGCGGGTCGTGGCATGCTGCCCCGCGATCTTGGTCGGGCCACGCGTCCGGAATTCGGCCAGAAGCGTCAATCCGAACAGGACGATGGCGCCCGCCAGCGCGGTAACGCCGATCCAGAAGTGGAAAATGAAACAGATGCCGATATAGAGCGGCACCCATGGCAGGTCGAACAGTGCAGTCGGTCCGGCACTGCCGACGAAGGAGCGGACCTGGTCGAGATCCCGCAAAGGCTGCAGCCCGTCGCCGGGGAGCTTGGCCCGCAACGGCAGGCGCATCAGTGCCGAATAGACCGATGGGCTGAGTTCTGCATCGAGCCCCTGCCCCAGACGCACCATCAGACGCGAGCGGATCAGCTCGAGAACACCCTGAAAGACGAACAGGGTGGCGGCAAACACCGCTAGGCCGACCAGCGTCGGTACACTGCGGCCGGGAACGACCCGATCATAGACCTGCAACATGAAGAAAGAGCCGGTCAGTGCCAGTATGTTCACGACACCACTCATCAGGACAATGCCGGAAAAAGCGCGTCGAAACGACGACAGGATCCCGACCAGTGTGAGCTGCGGCGACGATGTCGGCATCATGCAAACTCGCAATCGAGGTCAGGCATCGCAGTGCCGAAAATGACTACACCCCCAGCCACCGGATCCGTGCCCTTCAATACATCACAGTGTTGAGCGTTACATGGACGGGTGAACCCGCCTCGACTTTTGCGCTGCCCCGCGCGACCAGCCAGCCATCCGCGCGCTCCAGCCGCGCAACGATCTGCAGCGTTGGCGAGACAGCGGCTGAGGCTGCAACCAGGGGCAAGGAGAATTCCAGCTTCTTTGAGCCGCCGCTGCTTTTGACACGCGTTTCCGCGGCACGGCGTTGTGCCTTGTTCTTGATGGCGGGATCTTCGAGATAGATCTCGAGATGACCTTCGGGGATAGCCACATTGCCCTTGAACGTGACCGTGCCCCGGATATCCGTTGATTGCGCTGTGGCCGTCGCGGTGGCCGCGGCGACCGCTGCAACCCCTGCTGCCATCAGTACTGTACGGCGATTGGTCGGCTGCTTCATCACAAACTCTTCCTGGATCGTTGCGCCGCTGCTCTGGATCGAGACAACCGACGCCGTGCGGTTGAGGGGCGCCCGAAAGCGCCCCTGCCTTAACAAATCAAGTGACAATGAAGTCGGCAGCCGAAAGGTTCAGATGCGCGTTGAGTTGCGCAAACTGGATTGCCACGCCTTGCCCGGATCCATCGGCGTCGTAGGACAGTGCTCCACTGTCGGTGTCGTAGATGATGCGGTCGTCGGCATCATGCGCAACACCCGAGGCACTCTTGAAGAAGGCGCCCAGGGCGAGAGCACCGTCGTTGCCCAGGTTCGTGAAGATGAGGTTGTCGAGCAGGATCGTATCGTCGGCGACGTTGAAATCCTTGATCCAGTCGACATTGCCGTTGCCGAGAGCCGTCGAGAAGCGGAAAGAGTCCTCTCCCGAACCGCCGGTCAGCGTATCGGCGGCCAGACCACCATCCAAGAGGTCGCTGCCGCTGCCGCCATTCAGCGTGTCGGAACCAGCAACACCCGGCTGAGCCGGTGCTGGCGGGAATTCGACCGACACGTTCAGCTTGTATGTCGAGCCGGACGGCACGGCATCCGCCCAGCCGTCACCGGGCACCGAGGGCGACCACATACCCTCCTGGATAAAGTAGGTGCCGGCTTCCTTGACGACGAAAACCGTGCTCGAATCCCGTCCGGTTGTGGACCCGGGGTCACCACCGCCATCGTCGTTCTGCGCGACGATGTTGCCGTTGCGGTCCAGCAACCGCACCCAGCTGTCGTGGACATTGGGATTGGCAATTCCGTCGATGTCGATCGAGATGATCGTGCCGGCCGCCAGGGTGATGCTGTAATAACCGCCCTTGCCGTTGCCGGTGGCATTGACGGTCGTATGAAGTGTGGTCGTCGAATCGAAGATATCCGGGTCGGCAGCCAGCGAGAAGTTGTTGGAGATGTCGAAGGCGGTCGCGATCGAGTTGTTCGTTGCATCCGCTCCGAGCGTGGCATAGCCGGTGCCCATACCCGGGCGTGGCGGTATGTCACCCTGATAGGCGAAGTCGCCGAGCAAGGTATCATCGCCGCCGCCGCCATTGATGGTGTCATTGCCGCCTTGCCCGGTCAGAACATTGGCTGCGCCGTCACCGGTCAATTGATCGTTGAATCCCGAACCGGCAAGATTCTCGATCGAGATGTAAGTGTCGCCACCGGATCTGCCGCCACCCAGCTGAAGCCTGACGCCGCTGGTTGCGTCGGAGTAATCCGCTGTGTCGCTTCCCGCGCCGCCGTTCAACGTGTCGTGTCCACCGCCGCCGGTCAGGATATCGTCTCCCCCACCGCCGGAGAGGACGTTGGCCTGGGCGTTGCCGATGATGTGGTCGTCGTAGAACGAACCCACGGCATTTTCGAAGCCGACGAGGATGTCATGCCGGATGACGGTGCCGCGCCCGACGATCTGCACCGGGCCGTCGGCGTCGCCGCCACTGGCAGTGCCATTGGCCAGGTTGATGGTTACGCCGTCGGAGCTGCCTGAATAGACGACCGTGTCGATACCGTCGCCGCCGTCCATATAGTCCTGGCCGGAACCGCCGATAATGGTGTCGTTGCCACCTTCGCCGTACAGGATGTCACCGTCGTTGCCGCCATCCAGTATGTCGTCGCCGTCGCGACCGTTGAAATAGTCACCGCCACCCTGGCCCCAGAAATGATTTGCCGAGGCGTTACCGATGAAGCGGTCGATACGGTCGTCGGAGCCGATCAGGTTCTCGATGCTGTAGAAGGTGTCGCCGGAGGCGGTGCCGCCGCTGGCGACATTCGTCTCAAGGTTGACGAGCAGCTGGAAGGGGCTTTCCTTGCTGTAGTCGACCGTATCGACGCCGGCGCCGCCCCGGAAGATGTCGATACCGTCCTGGCCGCTCAGCGTGTCGTCACCGTCGCCACCATCGAGGATATCGTTGCCGGCGCCACCAAGGATGGTGTCGTTGCCGCGGCCGCCATAAAGCGTGTCATTGCCGTCGTCGCTCTCGGTCTGGTCGTCCAGATCCTCGATGGGGATGGTGTTGTTGATGTCGCGGCTGGCAAGCGAGTCGCGGCCGCCAATGATGAGGTCGTCACCGTCCTGGCCGAAGATGGTGTCGTTGCCGCCGCCACCGTCGAGCGTATCATTGCCTTTGGTCCCCCAGATGATGCTGGTCATCGTGTTATCGCCGATGATCGGCGGGGTTTCAGTGCCGCCGCTTACAGGTGGGGTCGTCAATTCGTCCGCATAGATGATGTGTTCGACATTGGCGATCTTGCGGATCTTCAAGCTTCTGGACATCAACACAACCGTGTCGTTGCCGCCATTCGCTTCCTCGCGAACGATGTCGTCGAGGGAATCGACGAAGTAGGTGTCGTCTCCGGCTCCGCCGGCCATGCGGTCGGCGCCGCCACGGCCGTCAAGGACGTTGTTGCCGGCATTTCCGATCAGGATGTCGTTGAAGCGGCTGCCGATTCCGTTCTCAATGTAATAGTCGGTCTGGTTGGCATTGTGCCCCGCGAAGATCGACACATTGTTGTGGTGGCCGTTGACGCTGGAGAAGTATCCGGCGCGCAGATCGAGAATTGTGCCTGCCGTCGAGCCGGAGAAGTCGATCGTGTCGGTTCCACCGGTATCGTGGATCACAAAGCCGATGTCGTGCTGCATGCCCGAGGCGCTGAGCCGATAGCCTTCGACCGTGCTGCCGAAGCCGTAGACGTTGTCGCCGGTGTTGAGGTCGATCTCCTGGTAAGTGCGCTCACCATTCGCGTCGACCGTGGAGAAAAAGCGGCGGATGACGGCCTCGATGTCCGCCATCATAGGCGTTGACGCTGACCAGCGGGTGGTTTCGCCCACGTCGATGCCATCAAAATAGGACATGACGCTGTATTGCTGGCGGTCATACGTCCAGGTCGCGTTGTTGAGATAGTTGATCTGAACGCCGCCCGGGCCGCTGTAATTGTAGAGGCCGGGGTGGTTCAGGCCGAATTCATGGCCGAACTCATGGATGAAAGAATCGAACACATAGCCTCCAACGGCTGTCTTGTTCGGTTCGGTGTCGTGGAAGCGCTGGCCGATGCTGACATAACGATCGTTCGAATAGGCACTGCCGTCGTCTTCCTCGCCGAGTTCGGGGCTGACGACCTGCATCCAGTCGGTCGCGCTGTTGTAAGGCGTATCGTCGACGATCTCGAACTTCAAAGGCGTGACAAGCGACCACATCTGCAGGGCGCCGATCGCGGCAGCCTTGTATTCGGGATGGTCGTTCAGCTCATAGACATTGATCCTCAGCGTGCCCGCGGCGATCGCCGGCGTCAGGCTGCGGTCCAGCGCACCCAGATAATCGAGATAAGCCTCGTAGTCCGTGCTTTTGCCATATGGGTTGTCTGGTGTCTGGTCGTTGACCCACCATTGGTCGCTCGTGTGGCTTGGTTTCGGCATGTGTTGGGGTTCCCTCTCTTACAACCGTCAAGAGTACGGCCGTACCGGTTTGCTGCTTCCAACTACCAACAGGCATCGCTCGCGCGCCTGCTAAGCCCCACCACCTTCACCAATATGTTACCGGAATTTTCGACTTGTCTACCCTCACAAGGACAGCGTTTCGATTTGGCATGGCTGCACGGCGCAGAACCGCGGCGGAATACCGTTCACTTTGAAGGGCGAGGCCGTCAAACACACCAGATCGCCTATACACTGTGACCCAAAACCAATTTTCGCCAAGAAACTTGTGGGTTACGCCCCGTGGATCAGGTGGGGCGTGTCTGGCGGCGCCGCTGGTTATAAAGTCCGTGAAGGGGTAGGATTCGGTCGTCGTTGGGGGGCGACCTCTCATGAAGCCATGGATGACGCGGGCTCTCGATTTCTTCGACTGGTGGTTGGAGGAAATCCACTGTCTTGTATCGCGCAACAAGCAGCGGTCGCCAGACAGCGCCCCGGACTGGACTGTCGATCTCGCTGAAGACGGTATTCGCATTCACAGGCGAAACGAGGTGGAGTTCCAGTCTCTGCCACTCGATCTCACGGCGTCAGCGCAGGAGATTGCCGAAAAATTCGGAACGCGGACGGGGAAACCTCGCTCGTGCGACATACGTCTCAGCAGCACGATTTGCCTGAGGAGGTTGCTTGCACCCTATCGGTTGCCGCGAAGGCAGGCGCGAGCCATGGCCACGTTGGATGTCATGGCCACAACGCCGATCGATACGGCCCAGGCGCATCTGTTCTTCACCGAAGCGCCCGGCAACGATAGTTTCTACTATGTCGTGAAGAGAAAGACCCTCGCCCCAGTTGTCGAAGCGCTCCTCACACATGGAATTTCCGTCCGTTCGATCCGTATCGGCGATCGTGAGGCCGCCCTGCCCGTGGATCGCCTGAGCAGGGTTACGGCCGTGCAAAACCCAGGTGAACGGCTTTTCCAGCGAACCGTGTTGACCATGGCCTCCATCACCGCCGTTGCTATCCTGGCGACGTATGGCCACCTTCAGTGGCGCTACTGGCAGGCAGCCTCCGAGCTTGACGAAAGAATCGTGTCGCTCGAGGTCGAGGCCAAAACCGCCAGGACCATGCTTCGACAGCGGCAGACGCAGCTCGATCAGGTCGATAAGATACGCAAGGAAAAGACCAGCTCGGTGTCCGTCGTCAAGCTGCTGGCGGAAGTGACCCATGTTCTGCCGGACAGCGCCTGGCTGACTGACTTCTCCTCAAAAGGCAATATGCTGACCATCACGGGTTATGCCGCCTCAGCGCCGGAACTCATAGCTCCGCTCGCGGCATCCCCCTTGCTCGCCTCCCCCGAGTTCTCGGCGCCGGTGACAAAGGTGCCGGGGCAATCCGGCGAGCGTTTCACCATTACTGCGACGGCTGGTGACGTCTGATGTGGTCAGTGCGCCTCCTGAACGCTCCTCTTCTCGTCCGGCGAGGTGCTGCAATCGTTTTTGGCCTGGTCTTGCTTGGGATGGCTTGCATAGTTGTGGCAGGGCTCTACGGCTCGGTCATGTCGGCCAGGAGTGAGGTTTACGAAAAGCGTGAGGAACTCGGCCGGTTGCTTTCCATCGTCGCCCTGGAAAAGTCGATCAAGACAAATGACAGCGCCGAGGCGGGGAAAGGAGTTCAGGCAGAATTCCTGCCGGGTGAAAATGAGGCCGCGGCCAGAAGCGGTTTGCAGAAAAGGTTGAGCGAGGCGGCTGGCGCCGCGAATGTGGTCGTCCTTTCCGCAGGCAATGCGCCCACCCTCAATGAGCAGGGCGTCATCTATGTCGGACTGCGCGCCAATATTTCAGGCCCACTGGAGAACATCCACGGACTTCTGCTCAATCTCGAGACGAGCCTGCCGGTGCTGTTCGTGCGCGAAGCGACGCTGACTGCGGCTGGCGGCAACCCCGACATGCCTCAGGCCAACGCGAACGAGATATCAGCGCAACTGCTGTTTTACGGTGTATTGCAGACCGGCGCCGCAAACAATGCCGAGAGTAAGTCATGAACAGGCTGAGCCTGATCCTGCTGTTCGGGTTGACCCTTGGAGCGTTGGGCGTGATCAATTTCGGCTTGTATGAACGCCCGGCGGGAACGAGCCCCATAGCCCCGGGTGATAGATCGGACCAGGGAACACCGCGAACAGGAGACAAAACCCAGGCGATATCGCTTTCTCGTCTGGATGGCTTTTCGGAAACGTTTGACCGGCCACTGTTCAACCCAACGCGAAGAAAACCGGTTCCTGTCGCAGCCAACGAACCGGCGCAGGTGACGGAGCCGATACCGGCGCCGGCGGAGGCTGCTCCACCACAATCGCCAACCCCGGTGCTGCTGGGCGTCAGCGTCACTCAGGCCGTTCCGAGAGCTTTGCTTCTGGCCACGGGAAAACAGGACGCGAACTGGTTCCGAAACGGCGAAACGATCGATGACTGGACAATCGCCGCCATAAGCAGAGATGAGGTGACATTGCAGCGGGGCGAGCAATCAATCCGCCTCTCCCTCTATCCGGCAGGCACGAATGTGCCGCCGGCGGCGGGCGCCAGCCATGTCCAGTAGAGTCAGTTCGAACGATAGCAGGGTCGCGGGATTCGCACTGCTGGCCGTGCTGGCGTTCATGCTGATCGTCTCTGCAATCATCACGCCTTTTGCCATCACCGCGCGAACGCGCCTGATGATCGCCCGCAACGAAACCGAGCATATGAGATTGTCGGTGCTGGCTGAAGGTCTCACAAACGTCGTTGCCGCGGAACTGACCGGCGAAAAGCCGCCACCCGCGCTAAGGATCAATTCCCAGCCGACGCAGTGCCGCATCGGCCCCTTCGATTTCGAAATCGTCGTCCAGGACCACTCCGGCCTGATCGATCTCAATGCGGCGGGAGAAGAAACCCTGTCACTCGGGTTCCGGGCGCTTGGTTTCGACGAAATGAAAG
The DNA here is from genome assembly GCF_058790995.1 of Mesorhizobium sp. EU05-FHT14A09. Taxonomy (NCBI): domain Bacteria; kingdom Pseudomonadati; phylum Pseudomonadota; class Alphaproteobacteria; order Hyphomicrobiales; family Phyllobacteriaceae; genus Mesorhizobium; species Mesorhizobium sp. EU05-FHT14A09. Next base: position 22,439 of record NZ_JBYTDF010000002.1, on the reverse strand, counting down.
CCGGACTGCTGGCGACGTCTGTCGCCGCCTATCGAGGCGCTTCCGCGAACTTGTTTTCCGAGGACGCCATGGTCGGGGTCGGTGCCAAAACACCCAAGCATGCCGCTTTCGAGTCGGTGTCCGAGCTGCAGGATTTTCAGGCTCTGACGCGGGTTGATCTACGGGATCTGCTGAATGTCTTTACAATCAAATCCCAGCGGGGCGTTCCCTCTGCCGAGCGTGCGCCGGTCATGCTTCGCGCAGTTTTAGGCGGGAAATCCGCTATCGACACTTCCGTCTATGAGGGCGCGAGCGTTTCCGTCTACACCATTGAAGTCGCCATCGGCCGTGAGGGATCAGGGATCGCCGGTCATGCGGGTTATGTCGTTGAAATCACACCCTCGCAGCGGGGTGGTTTCAGGCGCGTTTCCCAGATTCTCCAGCGGCAATCCGGCGTGCTCCCGCGACGTCAGCGAGCGGCGCAGGATTGCGACCTGCTTTTCGGCGCTGCCGTTTCAAACATGATCAGGAAATGGGGCGATGAATAAGTTGCCCGGCATCGAGGAATTCCTCGCCTTCCTCGAGCGGAACGGCATCCTCACCGTTCACGCGTCTCAGCGGGCGCTCAGTGCGTCGAAAACCTCCGCTCATCCCTTTGATACCGTGATGACGGAGCTAGGCCTTCTGGGGGAGCAGGATCTGGCGATCCAGCTTTCGCAATTTCTAGAGTTGCCGATCGTCAGCGACGTGCCGGACTTGGCCGATCAGGATGTGTTTTCGACCATAACGCCGGGCTATCTGCGTGAACATGCGCTTTTGCCACTCGGGCTCGACCAGCAACGGCTTCTGCTCGCCGTGGCGGATCCGTTCGCCGCCGCCATCATCGATGCTGTCGCTTTTCATTTCGACAAGCCGGTGGTGCTCCGGGTTTTGCCGCGTCGGACAATCGGTCTCCATATCGAGCGCTTGCAAGCAAGCATCGAACAGACAGCGGAACAGGAGCCCGGCAATGGGTTCAACCTCGATGCTGGTCTGGACGATCTCGAGCGGCTGAAGGATTTCGCGCGCGAGGCACCGATCGTCCGCTTCGTGGCGGAAACCATACACCAGGCGGTCGACTCCAACGCGACCGATATCCACATCGAACCGCTGGAGGACCATGTCCAGATAAGGTTCCGTCGCGATGGGATCCTGTCCGTCGTCGGCACGACAGCCGCCTCGATGCTGGCGGGCATCACCACGCGCGTGAAGATCCTGGCACGGCTCAATATCGCCGAACGGCGGCTGCCGCAGGACGGCCGCATGCGGCTGGCCGTGCGCGGTCGTGACATCGACCTGCGTGTCTCGATCGTTCCGTCTATCCACGGCGAAACCATCGTGCTTCGAATTCTCGACCGCAGCGGTGTGGAACTCAAGCTGGACCGCCTGGGCTTCGACGCTCACGCACAGGCGCAGATACGCAGCCTCTCGCAGGCACCCAACGGCATCGTTCTGGTCACCGGTCCGACGGGCAGTGGCAAGACGACGACACTTTATTCCATTCTCGCGCAATGCTCGCGGGCCGACGTCAAGATCTTCACCGTCGAGGATCCCGTCGAGTATCGCATGGCTGGTATCACCCAACTGCAAGTGAATCCGACCATCGACCTCGATTTCGCCACCGCGCTGCGATCGATCCTGCGCCAGGATCCGGACATTATCCTGGTCGGAGAAATCCGTGATCGCGAGACGGCGCAGATCGCCATCCAGGCAGCGTTGACCGGGCATCTTGTCTTTTCGACCCTTCACACCAACAGCGCCGCCGGCGCCTTGACGCGCCTGCGAGACATGGGGCTCGACGGCTACCTGCTAGGTGCCACCATCCGGGGCGTTGTCGCGCAGCGGCTGCTGAGACGGGTCTGTAGGGCATGCATACATGATCAAACTGCCGCCCAACCTTGCCCGGAGTGCAACGGAACTCGGTACCGCGGTCGAACCGTCGCCCACGAAGTCTTGCGCGTGTCGCAGGAGATCGCGGCGCTGATCGAAACGGAAGGCAGCGAACTCGACATCCAGAACCTGGCGGTCCGACAGGGCCTCGTACCCATGCGCAGCCATGCACAGGCCCTGGTGGCGAGCGGCATTACCACCGAAGAGGAAATTCGTCGCGTCATCGATCTTCGTGGGGATAGCTGATGCCGGCATTTGCCTACCGGGCATATCTGGCCAATGGAAAGCACGATGCCGGAACGCTCGATGCTGGCACCGCGCAGGAGGCAGCACGCGAACTCGCCCGGCGAGGCCTGAGGCCCTATCAGTTGACTGCAGTCGGTGACAGGCAGGCGCGTGTGCAATCGCCTTCGAAATCCCTGTTCTCTCGCTCGGTGGACCTCGGCAAGCTCTTTTCCGATCTCTCGGTCCTGCTCAATGCAGGTTTCACCATCGACCGGGCAATCGCGGCGATCATCGCCAGCGAAACCAATGCTTCGCGCCGCAAAAGCCTGCAAGGCATCCTTGATCTTACGACGGCGGGACGATCGGTCGCCGAAGCATTCTCCAGCCTCGACAATGCGCCGGCCGACGTGATTGCGTTGCTGGCCAGTGGCGAACGCAGCGGCAAGCTGCCGGTGGTCTGTGAGCGACTGGCCGAGATCCACGAAGCAAGGGCAAAACGGCGTTCGGCGATCGTGAGCGCGCTTGCCTATCCGATCTTCCTGCTGGTGGTGATGGTCGCAGCCGTGTTGGTCCTGGCCTTCGTTCTCGTGCCGGCACTTGAGCCGATTTTCGAGGGGGCTTCGACTCCGCCACCCCTGACCATGCGCCTGCTGGCCGGGCTTGGCGCTGTCGTCAGCGAATATCCGTTCATCTTTCCACTGAGCGCGATCGTCATCCTGCTGGCAATTCTCGCGGCAAGCCGCTCCGCCGATGTCAAGAAAAGGCTGTTCGGCTGGTATGTGGGTATTCCGTGGATCGGCCCCCTGTTCAAGGAGGCGACGACGGCCCGTTATCTGGAGGCGCTGGCGCTGCTTTTGGCCAATGGTGTAGCCATGACCGAAGCGCTGCGTCTTTCAACCGGAACCGTCGGCAAAAGCCCGCTGACGCCGGACCTTGCCCTGTTGGAGAACGATGTCGGTAATGGCGCTCGCCTCAACGAGGCCCTCGGGAGGTCAAAGATCTTCCGTGACTCGGTCGTTTCCCTGGTGGCTCTCGGAGAAGATGCGAACGCATTGCCCTTGATGCTGGATCGCGCCGCCCGAATGCAGCAGGCGGAAGTTTCCAAGCGCATCGAGACGCTGCTGAAGCTGCTGACACCGACCCTGACCATCGTTCTCGGGATGCTGGTTGGCAGCCTTGTCCTCTCGGTGATGACGACGATCCTGTCCATCAACGACCTGGCGCTCAAATGACGCGCGTTGTGGCAAAAGGTGACCGGCAGGACGGCTTCAGCCTGATCGAGCTGATGGTCGTCCTGGCCATCATAGGATTGATGGCGGCCATTGCCGTGCCGGCGATAGCGCGCCGATCGCGCGAGCCGGACCTAAAAGTGCTGACGAAGGAGCTGACTTCTCAGTTGCGTGTCGCGCACACGCTGGCGATCTCGACCGGTCATCCGCAGCGGATCGACTTCAATCCCAGCAGTCGCATCATTCGGTTCGGAGATGGCAGGGAGCGGATCTTGCCCGCGGGCACCAACATGAGGTTGACGACGGGTCTGGAGACCACAACGTCGAACAATGAAGCGACGCTGACTTTCCTGCCGAACGGGAGTTCGTCCGGGATGGCGGTCGATCTCGAATTGGCTGGCAAGACCTCAAGGGTTGACGTCAACTGGTTGACCGGAGCCGCAACGCTGGTGGCAGCGCCATGACCAGGGATGGCGAGGCGGGGTTCACGGTGCTGGAGACAATTGTCGCCATGACCATACTTGCCCTCGTCCTGGCGATTGCAAGCCAGTCGATCGTGCTGGCAGCCCGCAGCCTGGCTTCCGCTCGAAACCAGTCCGATGCGGTGTTGCGCATGAGAGGACAGTTGACCGGCCTGGAAACATCCGGCGCATTGCCGTCGGGAGCGTCCGGAGACAGCTGGAGCCAGGAGGAAATCGCTGTTGGCGGCAAGAAACTGACAGCACTCCGGATTGCCGGCGGGGGCCGTTCGTTCCTGACCTTCATCCCGTCTCCGGAATGACAATCATGTGTGGGGCCAGCAGCATCTCCAAACATGGCCAGGAATCCGAAACACCCACGGCTGGGTTCACGCTCATCGAGATGTTGATTGCACTGATCCTCCTGGCGGTGATGTCGTCGCTGATGGTCGTTTTTATTGGGCAGACGAGCGCGCTGGTGCGGATCGACAGTGCGTCGGAGGCCGAAACGGAAGTAAGTGCTGCCGTCCGGTTTCTCGAAACAACGATCGGAAGTGCGGAGCCATTGCCTTTGCTGCCATCCAACCCGGATCAGGTTCACTATTTCCAGGGCACCGCGTCGGATATGCAGCTCAACGCCGTCCAACCCATCGGTTTCGGTACCAACGCTTTGCGCCAGATCGCAATAGGCCTGCGGAAACCAACGACGAGCGGAGCGGTCACCCGCTACGATCTAGTGCTCACGAACGGGACGAGACGTGTCCATGCTGAGGACCCGAAAAGGGAGGTTCTGCTTCTGGCCGGCGTCACGGGCCTGTCGTTCGAATATCTGGAAAATACTCCTGAAGGACTGGCCTGGCTGCCGACCTGGCAGAGCTTGCGGCGCCTGCCTCTGGCTGTTCGGATCAGGCTGGAAATCCTTCGCGGCGACAGAACCTTTGCTTCCCGTGGTCTGGCGCGCCTTGACCTGGCCACGACGGACCCGCAGCGTTCGAAAAGTTCAGGCTCCTCGCCCGAACTCTAAAACATTTCCGATGGTCTCGGACCGTTCATGTTCACGCACATCATGCCACAGAACCGTTGGGCCGTTTCGCTGGAATTGCCCAACCCGGATCAGTTGCCGATATCCTGGTCTTCACCGGTTCCGTCCGGCTTGCCGTCGCGCCCCAGCGATTTGATGTTGATGCCGCTGCCATCCTGTTTCAGGGCATAGAGATAGGGGCGGCCCCAGGGGTCCTTCAGCCCGGTGTTGCCCTTGAGGTAAGGCCCGTTCCAGCGGGTTGCACCTTGCGGGGCCGTGACCAATGCCGCGAGACCCTCTTCGTCACTGGGATACCGGCTGTTGTCGAGGTAATAGAGCTCCATTGCACTTTCGAGATTGCGGATTTGTGCTTTCGAGGCGCTGGTGCGGGCGGACCCGAGATATTTGAGCACCTGCGGTGCCGCCAGTGTTGCAATCAGCGCGATGATTGCGAGCACCACCAGCAGCTCGACGAGTGTGAAACCGGCTTCGGAGCGTGATCCCTTTGAAAACCGCCCCATCCACGACGTCAGACGCTTTCGATCCGTTCTCATGATCCGATCTCTATTGCGGAAAACTGTTCATAAGCCCATGTGCAGGCAAGACCAAGGGCGATGAAAGGCCCAAACGGGATGCGCCTGTTGCGATCCGTCGCAAATCCCGCAACGGCCAAGCAACCCACGAAGACCAAGGCTGCGGCGCTTGCGATGAACAGCAGCATCGGCAACAGCATCGGCCCGATCCAGCACGCGGCGGCCGACATCATCTTCACGTCGCCCAGCCCGAGCCCGATCCGGCCGGTCATGCGACTGTGCACATGGCGGATACCGTAGACCAGCGCGAAGACCAGAACGGCAAACGCGATCTGTACGCTGACCGCGACGATCCCGGCAGGCAGGTGAAAGGCGATGCCGGTCAAGGCTAGGGTGAGATTGAGGGCATCGGGTATGATCATGTGGCGCGCATCGACCACTGCGATCGCGGCGAGCAGCACGGCAAGGATAAGCCCCTGGACGAGCAGCGCATGCGACAGCGAAGCCATCAGTAGGCCAGCCTCTTCAGGTCCTGCTCTGTCTTGGTTTTGCCGCCGCGCCTTTTCTGGATCGGGGTCTGCAGGCTGATCTTGCCGCGGAACTCCTCGGTGACGTCGCGGGCTTCCTTGATATCGCGGACGACGCGCGGCCGGATGAAGATGATGAGTTCGGTGCGCTTGATGCCGTCGGTCTTGTTCTTGAAGGCGTTGCCCAGGATCGGGATGTCGCCCAGCACCGGCACCTGCCCCCGTTCGATCGAGTTGGTTTCCTGTATCAGACCGCCGAGCGCGAGGCTTTCCCCGTCATTGACCAGCACCCTGGTCTGGATCTTCCGCTGCTGGATCGTCGGCGAGTTGATGCCGGAAGAGGTTGTCTTGATCGCGTTGCTGACTTCCTGGCCGACATCCAGCATCACCCGGCCGGCATTGTTGATGCGCGGCGTCACCGTCAGGATGACACCGGTATCCTTCATCTCGACCGAATTGACGATCGGCGCGCCGGACGTCGCCGTGCCGACGGCCTGCTGGGTCACGATCGGAACCTGGTCGCCGACCTGGAGGACGGCTTTCTGGTTGTTCAGCGCCATGATCGTCGGCGCTGACACGATGTTCACATCGGTGATGCTGGCGAGCGCATTGAGGGTCACCTGGATATTGTTGGTGGCATAGGTCCAGGCAAACCCCGGGAAGGACGCGCCGGCGAAGCCGTTGGCGACATCGGAGAGCGAGAGCTTCATGCCGTTGTTCTCGAAGAACCAGCGCAGGCCGAACTTCAGTTCGTCATTCAGCGTCACTTCCGCGATCACCGCCTCGAGCATGACCTGTGTCGGCAATATGTCGACCTTGGCCAGGATCTGTTCGATACGATGATATTCACGCGCCGTGGTTTGAATGAGCAACGCGTTGTTATCGGTATCGGCAACGACCTTGATACGCGCGCCCGAAGAACCTTCCTCCGCAACCAGTTGCGGCACCGGCTCGCTGCCTCCGGTCAAGGGTGCCGGAGTGATGCCGTCCGAGGACATGGCGATGGGCGCCATCTCCGGCGACACGTTTTCGGCCGAGGCTTTGCGCGCCCCGCCGCTTTGCGCGCCGAGGATCGAACTCAGCACCTCGGCAAGCTCCTTCGCCGGCCTGTTCTGGATCTGATAGACGAAAAGCTGCTCTTCATTCGTTTCGGCCAATGTGTCGAGCTTGGCGATCCAGCTCGCTGCTCGGGCGAGATAGGCCGGTCGTGAGGTGATGACCAGGACCGAATTCAGCCGATTGTTCGGAATGAACTGGATGACCTTTCCGCCTGCGCCGCCCTTTGTTCCGAAGATCGATTCCAGTTCGGAGGCGACAGCGTCGGGTTTCGACGCCTTCAGGGGATGAAGCGCGACCGACATGCCCCTCATCCAGTCGACGTCAAAGACCGAGACGGCCTCGCGGATCGCTTCGAGATCGGAATTGTTGCCGGCAACGGTGATGAGGTTGCGCGTGCTGTCGACCCGCAGCACCGTGCCTTGCCGGGTGATCGGCTCCAGGATCGTCTTCATCTCGTCGGCGGCGATGTATTGCAGTTGCAGGACCTGGACCTTCACCCCGGGACCGGAAGGCGTGACCGAAGGCACGCTGACCGACGGCGTGCTGGCCAGCGTCTCGGCCATCGGCATGATCTGGTAGGAATTGGCCCGCTTGACGATGCCAGCCCCGTTCACGGCAAGCGCCGATTCCAGGATGTCGACCAGGGCGTCGCGCGAGACCGGCTTGGACGTCTGCAAGGTGACGGTGCCCTGGACCCTCGGGTCGACGACATAGTTCGCCTGCAGCGCGTCGCCCAGCACAGCCTTGGCCGCCTGCGTGATCGGCGCATTGACGAGGTTGAGCTCGAACTGACCGCTGCCGTCGCTTGTTACCTTGGCGACCGGCGCGCCGGAGGAAACAAAATTACCGGAGCCCTGGTATTGGGCACCCGAAAACCGCTTGGCCGGGCCAAAAGCCGATGCCAGCCTCTGGCTGCCGCCTCCTCCCGATCGCAGCGGAGTATCCTTTGCGTGGAGACTTTCAACGGTCTCAGCAAAGAAGTCGCCACCAGTCGGCGACGTGCATCCCGCAGCAAACAGTGCCACGCACAAAACGATCCGGCTACCCCACGCCATTCGCTTACCCGATTCCCCAATTGGGTCACGCTATCCCTTCTTGTCGTCAGGCGCTGAATTGAGGGCAGGAAAGAAGGCGCTGTCCACAGGGAATGTGGAATGGCAGGACAGATGAGAGGATTGCGCGATCGAAGATCGGAGCGCTGTTTGCAGTCCGGCCCCGTCTGCGTCCGTTCGCACATCACTCCCGCGAGTTGGAGGTGCCACAATGACCTGATCCGCCGATTCGCGCGAAGGCAATGCCGCCTGACCTTGCAGGAAGAAGCAGACGCCTGGACGAACGCGCCGTGATGGGAGAGCAAGGGCTTACAGAAGCCGGCCCCAGACGATGCCCTAATCCTTGTCGACAAGCCCGCGGCGCAGATCAAATACCCGCAAGCCGCGGCGCAAGGGTCGCTTTTCTAGGTGGCTCACATCAAAACAAAAACCACAGGTCAAAACGCCTTAACTACAAGGCCCGGTTCTTCACTTCGCCAGGCAACCTCCGAGGAGATGGCCGCCGTTGACGGTACCAGACATCCTGTGGAGAGATTTCTTGGGCAACCCATTTGTTCCAGTTTTCCGCAAGCCAGCCCGCCGAAATAGCATGCACATGTTCGTGCCGCACCGCAGCTTCCTTAGGCAAGACCACCAAGATATCGCCCGCATCATAACCCGTAACTCGAAGCAAGCCGAATCCTGACTCCTCAAAGCAGATAAACAGCATTAAATCGACAATCTCAGCGGGCGATCTTTCTCTCTTGAAGCGAAATGTAGCACCACGAAATAGTGACGTTTCCGGATCAATCGTTGTTAGTCTCTTCCATGGCATTTTTATATATCCAAGTCATGTTTTCCGGTCTTATCAGCACTTTGCTTTTGATTTAAGTCTCTATCAAATTCGCCCTGATGTTTTCCCCTTCCATTTGTTTTCTCGAAGCGTCCTTTTTCGGTGTCGACCGACCAAAAATTTCCCTTTTCATCCTTATAAACATCTCGTTTATTTTTTGTAGAAATCTTCTGGTCTTTTGTCCAACCATACTGCTGAGCAGCAGCCTTCATAGTTTCCCTTACATGGGCTACGCGATCATTAACATTCATAAACTTAATGGATCGCTCATAATATCTAGTTGTGGTCCTAGCTTCGTCCTTCGCCTGCTGTTCTGCTTGCATATACGACACGCCCTGATTTGTCAGAGCCTGTATCCTGTTTGAAATTTCTTGCTGCTCATCAGGCGAGAACTCGTCCTTAGCCATCGTGCTTAGCTTTGCGGCCAACGCGGCAGCAAAGCCCACGCCCCAACTTGGGCTCATCGTGACGGAAGGCTGGAGAACACTTCTGTCATCAGTGAATGGATGATCATCCATGGCATCAGGGACACCATCGTCATCCCAGTCGCCGTCAAAGACATCTGACGGGTCCCACCCTTCGCGAGAGAAATGCCCGTTGGGATCACTCTTGTTGACCGGATCATTCTGGGCATAAGCGTACCGGTTAGTTCCCACTCCCGGCTGCGTGGGATCCCAATCATCCGGCGAGATGAACCGGCCGAGCGTCGGATCCATGTAGCGGGCATTGAGATAGAGAAGTCCCGTCTCGGGATCGAAGCGTTCGCCAATATAGCCCTTCTGCGTCTGGAAGCCCGAGTTCAGGCGCTCGCCATAGGCGGCATAACCGGTACTTTCGACAACCGCACCTGCGGCATCGGTGACAAAGCGCACTGATGCCAGGTGGTCGCGATGCAGGAAGAACTTGGCGCCGTTCACCACCTTGATGTCGGGATGCGGATAACGCGTGTATTTCTCCGCTCCGGGCGTTGCCGGATCGATCTCGACATCGGCGCTTGGATAGAGCGTCGCGCCGAAGGCGGAAGCCTTCTTCACCCGTGCGCCGTCTGGACCATAGGCAAAGCTGGTGATAGCCGAACCCTGTGTGACCGTCTTGAGACGGTTGGCTTCATCCCACGCCAGGGTGCGCATGCCGTCCGAGAGGGTGTTGCCGTTGGTGTCATAGGCGAAGCTGCGGGAACCGACCGTCAGCGGTGCGTGTGGGCGTGGCGCCGACGCGGCGGGATACGCGTAGCTCGCATAGACGCGGGTGCGCCAGGTCATGTTGCCGTTGGGATCGTAAGTGAAATTCTCGTCGAGCGCCGAATTGCTCGGGTTTCGTGATGTCATCAGCCAATCGGCATTGTTGTAGGTGTAGGTCCAGTCTTCCTTGGCACCCGCAGGGTCAAGCACCGTTGGTTTGCCATCGATGGCAGTGATGCGACCGGCGAAGTCACGGGTATAGTTGTTGTCCATCAACAACGCTCCGCCCGCCCCGACCGTCACGATCCTGATCAGCCAGCGCCGGGTCGGAGAGTAAGTGAACCACGTTATCGCGCCGTTGGCGTAGACGATCTTCTTCGTCTGGTTGTCGGCCTCATAGCTGATTGAATTGATGTATCCGGGGATCGAGGACAGCAGGCCCTCCCCGTTGTACGTCCAGGGTGTTGATGCCGTGCCAACCTCCACAACATTGGGTTCATAGCGGATTGCGATCGGTAGCTGGGCATCGACGCCGCTGGTGCCCTCTGTCGTGATCGTGCGATGCGTTACGCCATCGATTGTCGCCTCACGCCGCAACGCGGCACCGGATGCGCCATAGTCCAGCTTCTGCAAGCCGTTTGCGTTTTGCGACGTCGTCAATCGACCGATGTTGAAGTAACCCGTTCTGGCTTCGTCATAGGTGTTGCTGGTCAGCACCGGATTCGCAGGCATTGCCTGGCCGGCCGGTGGCGCGACAATTTCCCGTTTCAAAAGCCGTCCGAGCTGATCGTAGCTTAGAGTCGTGACTGCGCCGCGGGCGTCCGTCTGCTGGATCAGCCTGTTGGTGGCGTCGTATTTGTAAGTCCATGTGCCGAGATCGGGATCCGAAGCGCTCAGCCGATTGCCGACCATGTCATAGCTGTAGGTCCAGGTTGACCATTTTTCGTCGGCAACCTTTATCAGGCGCTTCAACGCGTCATAGCTGCGGTAGCTGTTGATATAGGTGCCGTCGGCCATCAACTGCTGAGTGCGGATCACGTCACCCCAGGTATTGGAATAGGCATAGGTGTTGCGCCCGATCTCATCGATCTGATGAACGTAGGAAAACGAGATGTTGTCGCTCCCCAGCCATGGGGCGTAGAGGCCGTAGGCGAACTGCCGCTGACTGCCATCCGGGTTGACGGTTCTGGTTGGCCTGTCGTTCCAGTCGTAAGTGATCGTCGTGTATTGCGGTGTCTCAGCACCGTCGAAATGAGCATGGCTCTTTCGGGCTACATTGTTGCGCTGATCATATTCGATGTAAGTGGCACGTGCGGGCGCTCCCGGAGCGTCGCCCCGATGTTCTTCTTTCCAGACCCGGCCAAGTCCATCGTAAAAGCTGACATCATATCGCCACCACAGACCCGGCTCATAAATCAAAACATACTGAGAGGTCGGATTGCCCTCATTCTGAATGCTGAATTTGCGGAAGAAACCTGTCGTGGTGTTTTTATATTCAGCCACGCGGCAGTAGCGATCATAGGTGTAGGCAAACACAACACCGTTGGCGTCGGTTCGGGTCGCGGGCGCTCCGCATGTCGGATTGTAAGTCGCCGTCGTCACAAAGCGGCTGTCGGAGGGCAGTGACCCGTTGGCAAAGTATTTCGGCGCCCGTTCTTTTACCGGATAGAGGTGATAGGTCGGATCGTAATCCCATTCGATGCGATTGCCTGTCCCATCCGTCGATGAGACCCGGTTGCCATAACTGTCATAGGCGAATTTCTCGACCTGACGCTCAAACGGTTCAAGGCGAACATACCGTATGACTTGAGTGAGATTGCCCTTGGTCGGTGGCAGCCAATAGCCAGTATTGTCGTCATAATAATTGTAGGTCGTTTTGATCGCGGGCTTTGAATCGAACGAATTCCAAACCAAATCGCTCCCATTGCGTGATGTGATAAATGCCGTGGTGTTCGCGACATAGGTGCGAACCCTCAAGGTCTCATCCCCAGAAACATCCTCGCGGCCGTAGTCACGTTCGGTCTGAACATTGCCCCACTGGTCGAATTCCCGCTCCACACGCAAGGTGAGTGAAATGCTCTCAGTCGAGGTCGTGCGGGTTCGGGTATTCTGAACCCAATAGGGCTTTGTCGTTGCGTCGACCTGGTAGGTTTCCTCCACTTGCATACGCACGGTGCCGGCGCCGTCCCTGGTCACTGCCAATGAAGGCAAACCGTAGCTGGCGAGATCCTGGCGGTAGCTGGTGGTGACCGTTGGTCGTCCGCTTTCGCCATTGGCCGAGGGTTTGGTTTCGACGACGCTGGCAAAGCCGAGGAAGCGGCGGGCGATTGGGTCGTATTTGCCGCCAGAATAGCTGTAATCGGTCACTGCAATCTGGCCGCGGCCATCGCCGACAGAGAGCTTCGTCACCGCGTGCACGATCTGCGGCAGGTAGTCGTTCGCCCAACGGGACGACGGTGTGTACTCGACCGCAACCGTACCACTCAGTTCCGTGGTGACAGACCGCAACAGATTCGGGCTGCCGGTACCCGAGTCAGACAAATAGACGATGTCCACAGAGCTTCCCGCACCATTGCGGTTGATGAAATCAGGCAGGCCATCGCCGTTGAAGTCACCTATCACCGGTGTTGCCGTCAATGAGAATGGCGCGAACTGCACTGCCGAATAGGAAAAACTGCCTGGTTGCAGCGAATACACCGCCGCCGTGCCCATCTTCGGATAGGTGACTTCGGTCCCTGCAGATGTAGCCAAGGTGATCAGATCGGCCCGACCGTCATTGTCGAAATCGCGGAAAACACCCGCGCGGGAGGTGCCCGCCGTCGCGGTATAGGCCTTGAAGCCGTTGCCAGTGGAAAGCCATATGCTGACGGTTCCACGGTTGTAGCGCACGATGTCGCTGGCGCCATCTCCATTGATATCGGCAAGAACACAAGTGCCGTTGCCGTCAAAGTCGCTGGCACCGCACGTGGTCACGAAAGACGCAACAAGCTGCCAGGCACCGCCGGAGAGGTAAGTCTTGTAGACGGTCGCGCTAAAATTATCGTGGAAGAGCGGAGTTTGACGGCCGTTGCCGAGGAAGTCGCCAACGCCAAGCAGCGGATCGCCCCTGCTCGTGGGGATGTTCGAGGGGTAGGAATAGACCGTATCGACACCATCGCCATCGGCATCGGCGACAAAACGATACATTGACGGCGCGCCGGGTGTCGGACTTGGCCCAGGCAACACAGCACAAACGCCCTCATATCCGGCAGGCGGGGTAACATTGACCCCATCGCAAGCCAGCTTAGCCATTCCCAGCTGATCGTTCGTCTGCACAATGGAACGGAAGGTGGAGTAGGTGACGCGGCCATTTGAACCCGTAAAGCTGGAGGTAACCGCGTCAGCAAAGTCCGACGTCTTCTTGCCTGCAATGAAGCGGCCGGGTTGAGAGAAGTATGGCGGGTTGTTGGAGCCTGCGTCCGGGTTCTGGAGCGTCTCCAAAGTCACCGACTGGTTGGTGGCGAGAGTGCCGCTTGTTGTGAACTTAAAGAGATTGCGTGTGCGGCGAGTGCCATAGACCGGGTCTCTCGGTGATCCCATGTTGACCTGGCTGGCGTTGTCGCCGAACAGGTCGTCAGCACCATCAGAATCGAGATCGATAGCCTGCGCGTTGCTGTTGATGCTGCCCATAGCACCAGAACCAGAAGCACCAAAGATCGAGACGTTCGACGTACTGAACGACGCAGCCGTATCCTGATAGCTCATCTCGGCAATGCGCTTGGATGTCGGGCCAGAGACCACGCCATTGCCGTCCACCGCGGCATCCGAGCCGAAGCGGGTGACCTTGGCCAAGCGCGAGGTATTCGAGAATGGCGCCTGATTGTAGGTCAGCGCAAAAGCACTGCGCATCTGGCTCGAAACTCGCACCGCAATCGATCTAATGCGCCAGGACGTCGTCGAGATGTCACGTCCGTTGCCCATCAATATGGGGTCTGGCCGATCCTCATAGGCAATGGTGATCACTGTCCCGTTGTAGCTAATCGCTGTCGGATAGCAGACAGGGCTCGGGTAACAATAATAGCCGTAGCTGACCGTATTCCCATTGGTGTCAGTGACGGAGGTCAGCAGCCAGCGATAGTTGTATGCAAGGTTGGAGTCTGGCGCCGAGCTCCCGGAGACAGCACCGACGGACCTGAAGGTCGAGACCGTACCGTCGCGATCGGTAACCCGCCATTCGTTGGTGCTGCCATCGAAGACAATGCGCCGGTAAGATTCATTCTCCGTGGCATGGGTGCCGCCAGCGGCACACGATGGTGAGGACATCCCGGAGCCACAGCCAACCAGCGGCATGCCGTTGAGCTGGTACATGTCGGAGCTGCCGAACGTCGGCATGCCATAACCTGGGCTGCCTCGCTCGATCACATCGATGCCGTCCAGACCCCAGCCATAACCCAGCCAACCCTGGTAGAGCCCGCCGAGCTTGGTCTTGCGTGAGGAATCGTAATTCAGCGACAGCTTTGGCTCGAGACCGCGGAAGGCTGGAACATCGATATCGATCGAATAGCCGAGACTGCCATTGGAGGCTCGGCTTGGCAGATCCACCTTGGCCGGCGCCCCGATTGCTTCCGGATCGTTGCTGATCGAACCGCTGCCGGATGCCGCCGCAGCCATCGCGGCTGCCTTGGGGGCGGCCTTCTGCTCTGCCTTGGTGGCATCGCCATCCTTGTCACCTTCAGGCTCGCTATCGGCGCGCTTGGTTGAACCATTGCCGATCTTGGCCGCCGCATCGGGATCACGAACCAGGCCGGAGGCTTTGTCATTGGCCTTGCCATCGGACTTTGGTCCGCTGGTGCCATCCTCGGATGCTCCAGCAGGCCGACCTGGCTTGGCATCAGGCTTGCTATCCGCCGGTCTTGCGAAGCCGGCCCCACCATTGCCGAAACCAGTGCTGCCCGAAGTTGCTGTCAGACCCGATGCCCCGGGCTCTGTAGCTTGAGCAAAGGCTTGTCCGTCGCGGTAGTCGACCGGAAGGCCAAGATTGCACGCGCCAAGAACCCCCGCGATGACAAACATCGCGCCAAGCAGCAACCGACTCATCAGCCCCTCCGTGTCCGGTTGAGCGGAAGCTAACGAAA
This sequence comes from Mesorhizobium sp. EU05-FHT14A09, assembly GCF_058790995.1. Lineage (NCBI taxonomy): Bacteria > Pseudomonadati > Pseudomonadota > Alphaproteobacteria > Hyphomicrobiales > Phyllobacteriaceae > Mesorhizobium > Mesorhizobium sp. EU05-FHT14A09. The sequence goes on along the minus strand of NZ_JBYTDF010000002.1, from coordinate 7,300 downwards.
GTCACCAACGCGCAAATGACGAAGATATTATGCCAGTAAAAATGTCCACAGGATTGCGGGAGAACAGAGGGACGCGCCAGTTGACTTCGGGAAGAGCGACGATACTTGATGGTCAGAGTAAACGCGTCGTTGTCAGGCCATCAACTCGATCCACGCCGGCGCATGATCGCTGGCTTTTTCCCAGCCACGCACCTCGCGGTCGACGCCGGCGCTGGTGAGTTGGTCGACGATTGCCGGGCTAAGCAGCAGATGATCCAGCCTGAGGCCGGCGTTGCGGCCCCAGGCGTTGCGGAGGTAATCCCAGAATGTGTAGACGCGCTCATCCGGATGCAGCGCACGGATAGCGTCCGCCCACCCCTGGCCGACGAGTTGCTCGAATGCCTGGCGCGCTTCGACACGGAACAGGGCATCGTCCTGCCAGCGCTCCGGCTTGTAGACGTCGAATTCGGTTGGAATGACGTTGTAGTCGCCGGCAAGCACGATCGGGATGTTGTGCGCAAGCCGTTCCGCGGCATGCTTCCTCAGCCGTTCGAACCAGCGCAGCTTGTAGTCGAACTTCGGCCCCGGAGCCGGGTTGCCGTTCGGGGCATAAAGGCATCCGATCAGGATGCCGCCGACCGCAGCTTCGATGTAGCGGCTGTGCGTATCATCCTCGTCGCCTGGCAGGCCGCGCTGCGTCTCTATCGGATCGGCGCCCCGGGCCAGGATCGCGGCGCCATTCCAGCTTTTTTGACCGTGCCAGATGGCACCGTAGCCGGCCTCCCGCAACGCCGTGGCGGGAAACCTGTCGCTCGACGCTTTCAGTTCCTGCAGGCAGACCACATCGGGCTCGGCCTCAGCCAGCCAGCGCAGCAGAACCGAAAGCCTGCCATTGATGCCGTTGACGTTGAACGTCGCGATTTTCATCGCCTGAAGCATGATCCCGAAAAGTGCAGACTTTTCGGACAAGATCATGCTTCAGAACAGAGAGATAGAGTGGAATGCCATTTCTCCCGCTCGCATTCCGCTCTAGCGCGGAAGCGTCCCTGCCCAGGCGGTGACCTTGTCTGCCATGGCCTTCAGGTGATCGGCCGCAGAGAAACCGGACACGCTCTTGCGCGGCTTCAGGTCATGATCGCCGTCTTCCAGCCAGAACAGCTCGATCGCGTCCGACAAGGCATAGGAGGGCACTTCTTCGCGCGTGCCGAACTCGTCACGCGTGCCTTGCACGATCAGCGTCGGCGTCTGCAGCTCGGCAAGATGCCTGGTGCGCAGTTGCTGCGGCTTGGCGGGCGGATGGAAGGGATAGCCGAGGCAGAGCAGCCCAGCGATCTTGCCCGACGCCAGAAGGTCGTCCGCCACCATAGAGGCAATACGGCCGCCCATCGATTTTCCACCGATGATGATTGGTTGTTTCGCCGCCAGGGCCTCGACGGCGGCGACATACTCGGGATTGAGCGTTTCGGCGCGCGGTGGCGGCTTGCGCGTGTCTTCCGTGCGCCGGCCGGCCATGTAGGAGAACTCGAAACGCGCAACACGAAAACCAACAGCGGCAAGCGCCTTTGCGGCGGCGTTCATGGAGGCGGAGTCCATCGGCGCCCCTGCCCCATGTCCAAGCAGGATGGTGCAGCCGGCATCTTCCGGGCCGTCGAAGAGGAAAGACATGTTCAACTCGCTGTTCTTTCCGCCAGGTCGACGAGACGGATGCCGTTGCTGGCCGTGCGGGCCCATTGCGATGTGGAATCGAGCTCAAGATAACGCGACCACCATTTGCGCGCGCCGGCCAGGTCCCCTGCTTCATAGTCGAGATTGGCGAGGTTGAAGACAGCGTCGGCATAAGCGCCGTCGATGGCTATGGCGGCCAGCAGATGGCGACGCGCGGTATCCTTCTTGCCTTCGCCCGCGAGCAGGCCGGACAGGTTGAACCAGGCTTCGACGAAACGCGGATCACGCTTGAGCACTTCGAGATAGGACTGCTCGGCCTCCTTGGTGCGGCCGGCGGCGAGCAGGCAGTTGCCGCGGTTGAAGAAGGTGACCGGATCGCCGGGGTCGATCGCGATACAGCGCCGATAGAGATCGGCAGCGTCGCCGTGCCTGCCCTCTTCCTCGGCCTCTTCGGCGAGCGCGAACAGTTCGTCGAGGTCTTCCGGCTCGCCGCGTTCGAGCGGCAACAGGGTCTGGCCGTCGAGTTCGCTGACGCCATCATCCGAGCGTGCATAGATGGCGTTGTCACGATCGGCGTGCAGCGACAGTGCGGTGAGCGACGCCACCGAACCAGATCGGCGCACCGATCTTGCGATCGTTCCCCAGCTCGCGCCCGATGCGATCAGCCCGGCATATTTCCTGGCCAGGATAAGATCGCGGAATGAGAACGGTTCTGCGTCGTGCTCGAAGGCATCGAACAGGGCAAGCAGGTCAAACTCCTCGGAGGCGAGCCTGGACTGGTCAAGAATGGATTGGCGGCTCAGCGTCGCACCACCCGGCGCTTCGATGAGACCGAGCAACCTGAGGAATCCGTTCTCACTCAGGAGGCGGCGGCCTTTCGCGACTTCCTCGCGGTAACGCGCCATGATACGCGCAGAGTCAACCCTGCCGAGCTGTTTGCGGCCGAAGATCACATGTGTGGTGCGCCGCGAAGCACCGCGCTGCAGTTCACCGCCCTGCGCACTAACTTCGCGCGCAGCCAGGCGACGCGGAAACGCCGCCAGACCGCCGATGAGGCCGAATGTCCTGCCTCTGACCGAGGTCACTTCTTGCTCTTGGCGCCCGCCCTGGAGCCACCGCTTGCAGCAACCTTGGCCGGTTTTTCCTCAGCAGCGGATGCCTTGGTCTTGCTCTTGGCGGGAGGCTTGGCCTGTCCGAGGCTGGCCTTCAATGCATCCATCAGGTTGACGACGTTACCGCGTTCCGGAGCCGCTGCGACGATCGGCTTGTGGCCTTTCAGCTTCTCCTTGATCATGTTCATTAGAGCCGTCTCGTAGCGATCCTCGTAGGCCTTCGGATCGAACTTGGTCAGCTTCTGCTGGATCAGGGCTTCGGCAAGCTGCAGCATCTCGCGTTCGGGTTTGCCCTGCGGGATGTTGTCGAAATACTCGGCTGTGCCACGCACCTCGTTCGGATTGCGCAAGGTGCACACGAACATGCCCTTCTCGCGCGCACCGATGGTGACGACACGCTCGCGACTGGACAGCACCAATCGCGCCACCGCAAGCTTGCCGGACTTGCGCATGGCTTCGCGCAGGACCACGAAAGTCTCTTCAGCCATCGCCCCGTCGGGCGCCAGGTAGTAAGGCGTGTCCTGGTAGATGACATCGACATCCTTCTCGTCGACGAAGGCCTCGATGTTCATGGTGTGGTTGGATTCGATGCGCACGCTTTCGAGATCGGCATCATCGATGATGACGTATTGTTTGTCTTCGTATTCGTAGCCTTTGACCAGATCGGCGCGGTCGACCAGGCCGAGTTCGGGGTCGACGGGTTTCATGTTGATGCGGTTGTGCGTCTTCTTGTGCAACTGATTGAAGGAGATGCGCTCCTTCGTGCTCGTCGCCGGATAGAGCCGCACCGGGCAGCTCACCAGACTGAGTTTCAGATAACCCTTCCAACTTGCCCTGGGTGCCAATTCCGCCTCCTACGCGACGACACAACGCTACTTCTTCGCCTTCGCAGGCGCCGGCAATTCCCGGGCAAAATCATCAATGTCCACCCAAGGATCACCAGATGCGGCCAACAGGCCTGGAAGCGAAGAATAGTTCAAATCCTCGGCAGCGTCGATGGATTCCAGATCATTCCATTGCAGCGGCGTCGAAGCCGGCATGTGCGGACGCCGGCGTAGCGTGTAAGGAGCAGCTGCCGTATGGCTGCGCGCATTGCGGTGAAAATCGATGAAAATGCGCTTCTTGCGGTTCTCCGCGCCCATGGTGGTGGTGAAGGTTTCGGGTGCGGTGGCGGTTATGCGGGTGGAGATATCGCTGCAGGCCTGATGGAACTGGCGCCAGCCGAGCTTCTTCTTCACGGGCACCACGACATGAATGCCCTTGCCGCCCGACGTCTTCACGAACGGCACAAGGCCCATGCTTTCCAATTCGCCGCGAACATGGATGGCGGCTTCGACCACTTCGCGCCAGCCGATGCCTTCGCCGGGATCGAGGTCGAAGACGGCGCGATCCGGCTTGTCGAGACTTTGACGGTGCGCGCCCCAGGTGTGGAATTCTACGACGCCGAATTGCGCCAGGGCCAGATAGGCCTTGGCATCCTCGACGGCGATGTAGCTCCGGGCTTCGCCGTCGGAGTTCTGTGTTTCGAACGAGACCATGGTCGCCGGCATGCCGGTAAAGGCATGGCGCTGGAAAAAACAATCCTCCGGCTTGACTGTCGGGCAGCGCACCAGTGACACCGGCCTGCCGAGGATGTGCGGCAGCATGAAATCGCCGACGGCGGCGTAATAGACCGCGATGTCGAGTTTGGTCGGTCCGGTCCTGCCGAAGATGCGCCGTGTCGGATTGGTGACGAAGATCCCGGCGAGGTCGGCATCAGAAATCAGCCGTTTGCGCGGTGCTGCCGAGCGGGCTGAAAGCTCGGCTTCGCGCAGTCCCCTGAAGACGGCATGGCGCAGCGCATTGTCATCGGTGCGGTTGGCATAGTGGACATGCGCTGTCAGCACCGGCCGGACAGGGATGACCTCGCGTGGCATGCCTTCGAGCCGCACTGCGTCGGTCTGCAACGCCTGCAGCCTGGCCAGCAGCATCGGCAATGTTTCGGCATCGAAGCCAGAGCCGCATTTGCCGCGATACTCCAGCTCGCCGTCGACCCATTCCGCAAGCGCCAACGCCGCCAGGCCTTCGGCGGCTTCGGAGACGGTATAGCCGGCAATGACAAAATCGCCGACGGCACGCGCCTTGACCTTGGTCCAGCTCCTGGAGCGGCCGGACTGGTAGGTCGAGGCCACCTGTTTGGAGACGATGCCTTCCAGGCCGAGTTCCGATGCCTGCTCGTACAGGGTCTCGCCGTCGGATGTGACATGATCGCTGAGCTGCAAGGCGCTTTTTGCAGTCACCCCACCCAGCAACTGCCCAAGCAGTTCCTTGCGCTTGGCAAGCGCAACCTCAGTCAGGTTCCAGCCGTCGAGATAGAGCAAGTCGAAGGCGTAAAAAGTCAGCTTGTGGGTCTCGCCAGCTGCCAAGGCATCCTGCAGCGCGGAGAAACGGCTGATGCCTTTGTCGTCGGTGACGACGATTTCGCCATCGATGATCGCGCTTTTGCAGGCAAGGGTCTGGAAGGCGGTCTTCAACCGTCCGTAGCGTTTCGACCAGTCGAGGCCGCTGCGGGTGATGAAAGTGACAGCACCGTCAAAGACATGCGCTGCCGTGCGGTAGCCATCGAATTTGATCTCATGCAGCCATTCTTCGCCTGACGGCGGGGTGGCAACGCTGCTGGCCAGTTGCGGTTCGAGCCGGGCAGGCATCGTCCCATGGACTGATCCCGCGACTTTCGCGGGCTTCGCTGCAGTAGCCTTTTTTGCCGGCTTCGGCTTCTCGAGCAGTTCTTCGATGCGCCGCCCCGACTTCACGCTTTCCGGACGCTTGGCGAGGATGTCGAGCTTGATGTCGGCGGCCTGGTCGCGTTCCTTGAACAGCAGCCAGTTGACCTTGTCCTCGTCCTCCTTGGTCTTCAGCCGGGCCAGCATCCAGCCACCCTTCAGCTTTTCGCCGAACAGCCGGAACTTGAATGCTCCTTTTTCCAGGGATGTTTCAATGTCGTCCATGGGCGCCCAGATGCCGGTATCCCATACGATCATCGGGCCGCCGCCATACTCGCCCTCAGGAATGACGCCTTCGAAATCGATGTAGTCGATGGGATGGTCTTCGGTCTGAACGGCAAGCCGCTTGTCGGCCGGATTGAGCGACGGTCCGCGCGGGACTGCCCAGCTCTTCAGCACACCATCGATTTCCAGGCGCAGGTCATAGTGGTCGGCCGTCGCATGATGTTTGTGCACGACGAAGCGGTTGCCGTCGTGCTGATCGAGAGTGCCGGTGGGTTCCGGTGTCTTCGCGAAATTGCGTTTGGCGCGGTAGGACTGGAGCTTGGGGGAACTCGCCATGGAGACGCTTATTCGCCCGCTTCCTCGTGCAAGGGTTCCAGACCGAGCTCCGCCGGACGATGGCCTTTATAGAGCTGATCGAGTATGCGTTGCCCAACGATGTAGGCTTCGTTGGCAACGATGATACGATAGGTAGGCTCCTCGCCGGCTTTGAAACGCCGGGAGCTGACAAAGACCTTGTGGCGGTCGAGCGCTTCGGCAACCGCCTTGCGCTGCTTGACCTGGCGAGACGTGGGCGTGCTCATCGCCTGCTCCGCTGCTTTCGTCCGGAACTATCTTCTATTGTGGCGCCGGGATCAACCAGGGTCGTTTTTCAGACTTAATAGTTAGCTCTTGCGCTAAGTGATTTCTTCTTTTAGTTAGCCATTCGGATAACTGATTAAACCAAGGCGCATGGGTCCATGCGCAAATGTCTGGAAGGTCCCACTATGAAACTCGTCCTGATGGAATTCCTGTCGCTCGACGGCGTATGCCAGGGTCCCGGCGCGCCCGATGAAGACACGAGTGACGGCTTCACGCGCGGCGGCTGGTTTGTGCCCTTTCTCGAGCAGACCTTCATGCAGACCGTCACGGCCTGGGTCGGACAGGCCGATGCGTTCCTGTTCGGGCGCCGGACCTATGAAAGCTTCTCACGCGATTGGCCGAAGATGGATGATCCGAATGACCCTATTGCGAGCAAGATGAATGGTTTGCCGAAGTATGTTGCATCGACTTCCCTGAAAGAAGCACCCTGGGGGCCTTCAAAGATATTGTCAGGAAGCATCACGGCTCAGGTCGCCGATCTGAAGGAAAGACTAGGGCGCGAGCTTCAGATCCATGGCAGCGGACGCCTCGCGCATTCGCTGCTGACCGCAGGGTTGATCGATGAGTTCCGCCTCGTGGTCGCGCCCGTTGTCCTGGGACAAGGCCGGAAACTGTTCCCAGACGGTATGCCCCCTGCCGGCTTCAAGCTGGTCAATGTCGAGGCCACGCCGGCGGGATTGGCCGTGCACATCTATGAAAGAGCCGAAACCCCTGTGTTTGAGACCTACGACGCAACAAACGCCTGGCGTTGACAACCAATCGTCGGAACATCTCAACTAATGAGCCCGCCCAAATGGGTTTGGGTGGGCTTCTGTTGTCAGCTTATCAGAGATCGGCGTCCCCGCTCCTCGTCACCATTTGAGGCCGAGTTTTGCGGTACCGGCGAGGTTGTGGACGTTTCCGGAGACTTCGCCCTGC
>NZ_JBYTDF010000001.1:1185298-1585595 GCF_058790995.1 Mesorhizobium sp. EU05-FHT14A09 | reverse complement strand
CCGCCGCTGCCGGTGATGTCGGAGGCAATGCCAACGGCAAAGCCGTTGCTGTCGAAGCTGCCGCCGCCTGCCGACAAGGTGACCGCGCGGGCAGCGCCGAGATCGAAGGCTGCATCATAACGCAGCGTGCCACCATCGAAGGTCAGGCCACCGGCGGCATCGCCGAGATTGCCGTCGCTCGCCACAGCGATGGTGCCCTTGTTGAAGATGGTGCCGCCCGAATAGCTGTTGGCCCCTTCCAGCACCACCACGCCGCTGCCGTTCTGCACCACCTTGCCATGGCTGCCGGCCTTGTCGGAGATGACACCGGAGAAGGTGTAATTGTTGGAGCGGTTGAAGGCGAGCGTGCCACCCAACGACACATCGCCCAGGATCGAACCGGTGCTGCCGCCATTGCCGAGCTGCAAGGTGCCTGCCTCGACCACGGTGCCATCGCCATAGGTGTTGTCATTGGTCAGGATCAGCGTGCCGGCGCCGATCTTGTGCAGCGAACCGGGATCGGTCGCATCGGCGATCACACCGGCAATGGTCATGGTGTGGCCATTGGTGTCGATCGTGCCATAGCTCGGGCTGACCTCGAAGCGGTTGGCAAACGTCAGGCCATCCGCTCCCGCCTGGAACACACCCGCATCGTTCAGCAACACACGGCCACTGCCGACCGCGCTGTTGTTGGTCACGATGAGGGTCGTTGCGGATCCACCGAAACGGCCGACCGTCGTGCCACCGCCATAAGAGTTTGCTCCTGACAGGGTCAGCGTTCCGCCTTCGAGCGTGAGTTTGGCGAACGAGCTCGGGCTGCAGCCGATACCGCATTCACTGATTGCGCCGGAGAAGGTACCATTCGCGGCGGTGATCCTCAGATCATGATCGCCGAGGTGGATTTCGCCGCTACCACTCAGCGACTTGAATGTGGATGGCGACGAGCTCCCCGCGATGTCGAACAAGCCGTTCACGACAAGGCTGCTGGAGGACGACAGGCCGCCATTGTTGACGAGCCAGAGGCTGCCACCTTGATCGACCGTGGTCGTGCCGGTGTAGGTACTGACTCCGGAAAGGTATTGCGACGCACCGCGCGCGATCGTCACGCCGCCACCCGTTCCTCCGCCGAGGCCGCCATCCTGGATCGATCCGATAAAAGGATTTGAGGAACTGCCGGCATCGGTGATGGTGAGCGTCTTGGAACCGAGCGCCACAACGCCATACCCGGAAGGCCCGAACAGCTGGCGTACACTGGTTCCGTTTGTCGTTTGCGAGATGTCAAAGGTGCCGCTGACCATGACGAAGGACGATGAGGAGATGGAACCGTTGCCCTTCAGCGCCAGCGTCCCTGAAATCCCCGTTGTGCCGGTGTAGGTGTTGACGCCCGACAGGGTTTGGATGCCGCTGCCAATGTCGATCTGGCCATCGCCGGTAATCACGCCGGCAAATTCGGTCGAGCCATTGGTGATCCCCAAGCCCGTATCGCCTAGTCGTACGGTTCCTGAGGAGGTTCCGGCAAGGCTTGTGACCCAGGTAAGGCCAGAGGTGCTCACGCCGGAAATGTCGAAGATGCCGTTCTCGACCGTCACGACGCTGGAGTTTGCGATGCTGCCGCTGCCCTTCAGCGCCAGCGTACCGCCCTTGATCGTGGTGGCACCCGTATAGCTGTTGTTGCCTGACAGGATCAGCGTGCCGCTGCCGAACTTGTCGAGCCCGATGCCGGCGGCGCCGGTGAGTGCCGAAGCGATCTCGGCCGTGGTGCCAATACCGGTGACTGTGACGAAGCTCGCCGAGCTGTTGTTGGCGCTGTCACCGGTGAGCGTCAGGTCGCCGCCGTCGAGCTTGTAGCCGTCACTGGTGAACTGGATGCCTTCGAAGCCGACCGGTCCGCTGACGGTGACCAGTCCGCCGGTGCCGGTGAACACCGCCACCGAGCCACGCCACTGGTCGTTGAAATTGGCGGCACCCGGAGCGCCAGTCCAGTTGGTGCCGCCAGCACTCCAGGTGCCAGCGCCACCGTCGACGGCGCCGTTGCCGACAGCATCGGCGCCATCCCAGAACTGCACGATCTGGTTGCCGTTCTGGATGAACAGGTTGACCTGATGCGGAATCGCGGTCTGGATGGTGGCGCTGGCCGGCAGGGTCGAATAGCTGCCGGAAACCGTGCCATCGACATTGAACAGCCGATAATAGCCAGATACCGCGCCCGGCGTCAGCAAGGTGCCGCCCAGCGTCAGGTTGCCGGTGACATGGACGAGATCGTTGAGCGGACCGCCGACGGTCCCCGGCGCGCCAAGCTCGAACAGGCTGGTCGAGCCAGCGCCTAACGTCAGATCACCGGCGACCGTCAGCGTGCCCGGACTGTTGCCGGCCGACAGCGTACCGTTGACGACGGTGTTGCCGATCGTGCCGTTGCCGCCGATCGTGGCATCGGCATCGACCGTCACGTTCGACGATGCGATCGAGCCGTTCACCAGCAGCTTGCCGCCACTCACCTTCGTTGCACCGGTGTAGGTGCTGGTGCCACCGAGGATGGTGGTGCCGGCAATCTGCTCGACGCTGCCGTTGCCGGAGATATCGGGGGCAAACTGGTAGTCCGTCTCGATGTGGTTGAAGACAATCTTGCCCGTGCCGGATCCGAAATTCACCACTGGCGCGTTGAGTTTGCCGGCGCGGGTTGCTGTGTCGCCTGCGGCCGCGCCGATGTTGAGCGTTCCTATTGAGCCCGTCTCCTGTGCGATCCGCATAAAAGTGGTCGAGACGGTGCCGCCGTCCTGGATCGTCAACGTGCCACTGCCGGAGGTGCCAACACGCAAAATGTTGCTGTTGGCCCAGGTCGAACCATCGCCAGTCACCATGACGGTGCCTGCCCCGCTGGGTTGGTCTCCTATACGCCCAAGAGTATTGCTGACAGTTCCGCCATCGGCGATCGTCAACTCGCCACTGCGAAGGAGGCCGACATCCAACTCGTCGCTGTTGGTCCAGATCGAGCCTCGACCCGTCACCAGAACAGTGCCCGACGAACCGACCTGAGATCCTATGCCGCCGGACAAGCTGCTGACGGAGCCGCCATCCGCGATCGTCAACTTGCCGGTGCCAAGGTAGCCGACATACAGCGCACCGCTGTTGGTCAAGCGCGATCCATCGCCTGTCACCATCACTGTGCCGGAAGAACCGTAGTCGTATCCTGCATAGGCATTGGTGGCGCTGACGGCGGCGCCATTCGAGATCGTCAGCGTGCCGGTTCCGGAATAGCCGACGTGCAAATTGCCATTGTTTGTCCAGCCCGCGGTGTTGCCCGCAACCAGTACCTCGCCGTCAGTACCCGCGGCCCTGCCAGCATAGCCGTCGCCATTGGCGATGGTCCCGGTGATCTTCAACGTTCCGCCGTCTACTGTCGTGGCGCCGCCATAGCCGCTGTTGCCGGTCATCGACAGCGTGCCGGCTCCGCTTTTGAGAAGGCCGCCGGCGCCGGTGACATCGCCGCTGATGGTCGTGGAATGCGTATTCGTATCAACCGTGCCACCATTGGTGGTGAGCGTCAGGTTGCGCGCGGCCGCCAGGTCGAACGTCGCGCCCCACTGGAGGGTGCCGCCATCCAGGGTAAGGCCACCGGAGAAATCGCCAAGATTGGCATCGCTTGAAACGACGAGTGCGCCGCCAGAAATGGTGGTGCCGCCGGTGTAGGTGTTCGTGCCGGTCAGAGCCAGATTGCCGGTGCCGGCCTTGGTCAGCATGCCGGAGCCGGAGATCGCACCGGCATACGTTCCGCTGCTTGCCTGGCTGAAGGTGAGCGTTGCGTTGTTTAGGATATCGCCCAGCAAACTCGTCGTGTCGCCGACAAGGGCACCGGCGCTGATCGTGGTGCCGCCCGTATAGGTGTTGGCACCTGTCAGCGTGAGTGTGCCGGTACCGGCTTTGGTGAGTGCGGTCTTTTTGGTCGCACCGTTTTTGATGATACCGCTGAAAGCCGTCGAGCTGTTGTCGCCCCCTGCTGTCAACCCTGCATCATTCGCGCCGCCGTTGGTGACGATACCATCTCCACTCAACGAGCCGATTTCCTGGTCGGTTCCACCAAGGTCGATGGTCGCACCACCGACCACGCTGAAGGCGCTGCGCGCAGCAAAGCTATTGGCCGCGCCACCTTTCAGCATGCCGCTGGAGACGGTTGTCACCCCTGTGTAGGTGCTGGCGCCCGACAGCGTCAGCGTACCGCTGCCGACCTTGACCAGCGAACCACCAATGCCCTCGATCCCTCCGCCGACTTCGGTTGAGTTGTTGTTGGCGCCAACGGTGAGTGTCTTCGAGCCGAGAAGATGTGTACCGGCGCCTTCAATCGAGCCGGTCGCCGTTCCGGTTGAGGCGTTGGATATGTCGAATGTACCACCGGCCTTGGTGATGAAGCGCGCGTTTCCCCCGCTGGCATTGCCAAAAAATCTGACGGTTCCGCCGCTGTTAGTGGTGATGGTTGCACTGCCGGCCGTGCTGGCAGCCCCAATGAGGACCCTTTCGTTGAAGGAGAGGTCGCCATTATTGATGATAACGGCATTGCCGCCATTACTGCCCTCGAGGAACGACAGGCTGAGATTGTTGGTGATTTCAGCATTGTCGGCGGAGCCGGTACCGGAGAATTCCAGATCGGAATTATTGGTGACATGGGCGGCACCCGCTTTGCTGTTGCCGGAAAAAACCACACGGTGGCCGGTACCGCTCTCGTTGACGATAGTGGCATTCTCGGCGGAACTGGTGCCTGAGAAGGCCAGGTCGGAACTGTTGGTGATATGGGCGGCGCCAGCTTTGCTGTTAGCGGAAAAAACAACACTGTGACCAGTGCCGCTCTCGTTTACGATGGTGGCATTTTCGGCCGTGCTGTTGTCATCGAATTTCACGGCGCCGCGGTTCGTAATGGTTGCGCCGCCGGCTTTGCTCGTGTTGTTGAAGTTCAACGTGTTGTTGTTGCCGATCCTGGCGCCTCCGGCTGTGCTGGAGGTGTTGAACGCCAGTGTGCCGTTGTTGGTGACATTGGCGGTTCCGGCTGTGCTGGTGGCGAGGAAAATCGTGGTTCCGTCGTTCGTGATTTCCAGGTTGCCGGCGCTTGACGTGCTGTCGAAATAGGTCGTGCCTGTGTTCGCGATGCCTGTCATGCCGCTTGTGTCGGCGTTGGTGATCATGAACGCGCCGATCGCGCCGACGTTCACACCGCCGAGGATCTTGCCAGTGGTGCTGGCGTTGCCGATCTGCAGTGCGCCGCCATCGATTTTGGTACCGCCGGTGTAGGTGTTGGCGCCGGTGAGCGTGACGGTTCCGCTACCGCCGATCTTCAGGTCATCGCCGCCGATCACACCTGATAACGTGAGGGTCTTTCCGCTGAATGCCGAAATTGTTCCGCCGCCCGCGGCAAGCGTGACGGCGCGCGCGGAAGAGAACGTTTCGCTGGCAAGCAGTGTACCGCCGGTCGTGGCATCGCCGAGCATCAGCCCCCCTGCCAGGCTGCCGAGTTGGGCGTTGTTGCTGATGCTGAGATTGCTGTTGTCCCGGACGATCGTGCCGCCGGAATAGCTGTTGGTGTTGTTGGTCAGGATAAGCGTGCCGCCCCCGATGACATCGACCACGCCCGTGGTGCCGCCGTCCTCGATCTTGCCGGCCAAGGTGATCGTGCTGCCGGCGGTATCGATGGTGGGCGTAGCGGTGAGCGCGAAGCCGTTGTTGAAGGTACCGTTGGTGGTGAACTGGACGGCCGTATGGTCACCCAGCGACACTTTCCCATATCCAAACGAGCCATTTTTGCCAGGCGAAGCCCCCGCGCCCCCGCTGACCGTCGTGCCAGGGCCGCTGACGACCAGCCCGTTGAAGTTGTTGGCATCGTTCAGCAGCTTCAGCGTGCCGCCGCCCGAAAGCGATATTCCCTTGTCGCTGACGCCACTGATGGAGCCGGAAATGGTCGTGGTCGTGCCCATGGCCACACTGACATTGGTCACGGCATTCGTGGTGGTGAAGATGGCTCCGCCAGCGCCGAGCGCCCCGCCGCTGCCGCCTGTAGCCGAGCCGTTGACCGTCGTGTTTTTGGTGTTGCTGATCGTCAGTGTTGCACTGCAGTTCACGTCGACCGCCGTTGTGCAGATGAAAACGTTTCCACCCAGGCCCGCGCCGCCGCCGCCATTCATGCCAGCGCCGTTGCCGCCACCGTAACCACCGGGGCCGGCTGGACCTCCATAAGGATTGCCGCCGCCGCCGCCGCCGAAGCCACCCGCGCCGCCAGCAGAGCTTCCGGCGCTGCCCTGGCCGCCGCCGCCGCCGCCGCCAAAGCCGCCATTGCCGCCATAGGTGCCGCCACCACCGCCGCCGCCGAAGCCGCCCGAGCCGCCATTCGCGCCACTGCGCGCGCCGCCATTCAAACCACCGCCGCCACCGGCATTACCCAGGCCGCCGCCGCCGCCGCCGCCATTGGCACCACCGGCCACCGCGCCGTTGCCACCACTACCTCCCGGCAAGATGCCGGCACCCGGCGTAGCCGACCAACCATTGCCGTTGGCACCGTCGCCACCGCGCGCGTTGGCACCAAGCCCACCACCGGCGCCGCCGAAACCAACGCCACTACCGCCCGAGCCACCCATGCCGCCGCCGCCGCCGGCCCCGCCGCCGCCCGAGCCATTTCCACCAACCGCGGCGTTGCCGCTGAAAGCAACATCGGTGAGGGTAACATTGCCCGACATCGCGAAAATACCGCCGCCGGCGCCCATGCCACCGCCGCCACTCTCCTGGCCGTTGCCGCCCCTGGCCAAACCATTGGCGAGCGTCACGTTCGAGATGTTGACGCTGCTGCCGCTTCCGGCGGCGACGAATAGGACACGATATTGGTTGTTGCCACTGATCGTGTTGTCGTTGCCCGTGATCGTCACACCTTTGGTGATCGCGGTGAGCTCCGCCGTCAGCGTGATGTTGCCGGTGATGTTGATCGTGTCGCTGCCGCTACCGGCATTGACGCTGGCGATCGCGGCCTGAAGGCTAGCGGTGTCATTGGCATTATAGGTTGCAGCTGGTGCAGGGATCGGGGAAAGCATGACACTGGCCAAAGCCGTACCCGCTGAAAGGCGCGCGGCCCAACCTGCGCGGATTCCAGAAGTCGTCTTTGCGCTCACGTTCGATTCCCTTCACAGCGACACTGGGCGTAGACACCAACTTCAGAGCTCCTGCGAGCCCTTGAGTTGACCCACCCAAGAAAAGTCAAGCCGCTGGTTTTATTTGAAAAAACGACAATACCCCGCGCACCACATGCTTGCGCATGCAGTCGGCGGGCCGCTTCGCTCCGATGCGGGCGGTCATGTGCTGACAAGTCCAATTCGCGGCGCGCGAGGTAACTCCCACACCGTCCCTGCCCATCGGTATTTCGGGCTTATTTATGCCCCCATAGTCGTCGGGGCGTCCTGACGGCAAACCGTAGGTTTTCTGAAATTTTTCTGAAATTTGGATCGCGCCTGCACTGCAGTGCGACCACCGATCCGTCCCGAAAATCTACCGCAGCGGCCAGACCAGCATCAGCATTGGAACCGCCACCGCGATCACCAGAATGGAAAGCGGAAGACCGAGGCGGGGATAGTCGCCGAACCGGTAGCCGCCCGGCCCCATCACGAGTGTGTTGCACTGATGTCCGATCGGGGTCAGGAAGTCGCAGCCCGCGCCGATCGCTACAGCCATCAGGAAGGCTTCCGGATGATAACCGAGAGATGATGCGAAACCCGCGGCAACCGGCGCCACGACCAGAACCGTCGCTGCATTGTTGAGAAATGGCGTTACCGCCATCGCCAAGACCAGGATGAGCGCCAACGCACCGGCTGGTGGCAGTTTCGCGCCGAGTTCGGCCAGCCACATTGCAATAACGTCGGTCGCGCCGCTGCGACGCAGCGAGTCCGACACGGGAATAAGCGCCGCGAGCATGACCAGGATCGGGCCATCGATGGCATTGTATATGTCGCGTATCGGAACCACGCGGAAAAGCACCATCGCGACCGCAGCGGTGAAGAAGGCCACCGGTATTGGGATGACTCCGGTCGTGGTGGCGATCATCGCAGCAGCCAGGATGAGGACTGGGATGCTGCCGCCCCGCACACTGCCCAGCAGAATTGGCCGTTCCGCGAGCGGCAAGGCACCGAGTTCGCGCAGGACATCAGGCAGGCGTTTCCGGTTGCCTTGCAGCAACAGCACATCACCCAATCGCAGCGTCAACGTGCCGAGACGTTCGCTTATGCGCTCGCCTTTGCGACTGACGGCGAGAAGATTGATCTTGTAGCGGTCATAGAGTGCCAGGCGCTGCGCGGACCAACCGATCAGCGGTGAACTTTCCCCGAGGACCGCTTCCACCGTCATGTAGGATTCGCCGCTGCTCTCGCCCGATGCCTGGCGACCGTCGGTCAGGTCTAGCTTTGCCTGAGCGACAACGCGGTCGAGCGCCTCGGGCGACCCCTCGAGCAGAACGATGTCGCCTTCACGCAACTTCGCGTCTGGCAGGGGGGCGACATGGAACGTTCGTGAGCGCAGGATCGAGGTCACCACCACCTCGCCGCCCGCATAACTCATAAGCTCGGCCACCGTCTTTCCGTTCACGGTCGAACCGGATACGACCAGCGCCTCGGTAACGTAGCTGTTGACGTCGAGTGCATCCTGAACGGAACCTGTTTCGCGTACGCGAACCGGCACGAGCCAATAAAACAGCGCCAGAAAAACGACGCCTGCCGCCGCCAGAGCCGCACCGACGGGCGTGAAGTCGAACATGGTGAAGGAGGTGCCGGTGATCTCCTCGCGGATACGTGACACCACGACATTGGGCGATGTGCCGATCTGCGTCATCAACCCTCCGAGCAGCGAACCGAAAGCCATCGGCATCAGAAAGACCGAGGGCGAACTGTTGGACCTGCGCGCGAACTGAAAGGCGATGGGGATCATGATCGCGAGCGCGCCGATGTTCTTCACGAATGCTGACAACACAGTGACGACGGCAACCAGGAGTACGAGTTGCGCCCGAACCCCGGTCACGTTGGGTGCGACGCGCTGTATGGCGAACTCCATGACACCGGAACGGGCAACACCCGCGCTGACCAGCAAGGCGCTGCCCACGATGATGACGATGTCGTCGCTGAAACCTGAGAACGCATGGTCGTAAGGGACGACACCGACAGCAAGCGCAAGGATCAGTGCCAGGCACGCGACGAGATCGTAACGCAGACGCCCCCAGACAAAAGCCGCCATCATCAAGACGATGACGGCAATGGAAAATAGCTGATTGATGGCCATGGTGAGGAAGTTCCCTCTCCGGCCTGGTTTGTCAACGATGCGTACAAGACAGCGCGCGTTTCCCGAGGGTACGCGATCGACTTACGCGACCTTGGCACTGCCCTCGCGAACTATCGCGTCGACATCGGTGATGAGCAAATGGCCTGGAGAGGCGGTGATGGCGATCGCCAGTTCCGCATGCACGAGGGCTTCCTGCGCCGTCACGCTGCTTGCCCAGAACACGGGTATCTCATCGTCGCCGATTTCGATCGCATTTCCCCAATCCGGCGAGCTGAGATCGGCTATCCCCAGCATCGATGGATCGCCAACATGAAAAGGCGAGCCATGAGCGTTGGGAAAACGCGCGGTGATTGCCCGAACCTTGTCAATGTCGCAGCGCCGGATGGCACGCATGGCGACGACCAGCCTGCCACCGAACGGACCAACAGCGCGGGTTCTGATTTCGGTGCGGTATTTCGGCAATGGGCCGCTGACGCCGCCATGGCGCAACCGCACCCCTTTCTCGACGAGGGTCGGCTCGAAACTCAGCGAACTGCCGAGTGCGAACGCTGAAAAATCGTCCCGCCACAGATCGACAATGTGGGTGGTCTGGTGCACGACATCACCGTAACAAAAGATGCTGTATCGCGGCGCGTCGGTACGGATGTCGATCGTTCCAAGCGCAGGCACGAATGGGCTGCCGGCACGACCGAGCCCGACCAGCGGGCACGCCTTTGCGTTGGACAGGCAGAATTTGTGCAAATCGCCGGCAAAACGCTGCGGCACGATCACAACATTCGCCTGCAGCTTGCCCCGCGCCAGACCGCCGGTCGCGCCCTGGTACACCCCCATTCTGACCAACCGGCGCAACCGGTCGGGATCGACCAGGCGCAAGTCTTCGGCGATCAATGTGGTCTGAGGTCCCATGCTTCGAGGTAGTCCACGCTGCTTAGACTTTTCAGGAAGTGCTAAATCAAGGCCGGCAACGCTGATTGTCAAATCACCAGAACTTTCTCCTGACAATAAATTGCATTTATTAGCCGACACAGCGACTGCCTCATCGGCATCCCGTGCAGCTCAGCAATTTGACCTGTTCTATCGCTGTATTCAGAAAGCCAAGATCGCGTCTCATGTAGGACAGGAGAAACGCGGCGTAGAGAACAAAGACAAAGCAGAACACAAAGGTCTTCACGATCAGCGACAGGCTGAAAACATTGAAGTGCGGGGACGCGCGCGCCAGGAACGCCAGCACGATATCGGACAGCAGCATGCTGACTATGAGGGGGAATACCAGCGTCAGCGCCATCTTCAGCAACTGGTTCAGCAGGCCAAGGAAAATTCCGGCGGCGTCAGCGCTGAACACCGGTGTCAGGTGCTCGACGGGCCAGAGCCCATAGCTGTCGTAGACGGCGTTCATGGAAAGCTCCAACCCGCCAGCGGAAAGGTAGATAGCGATCATGACAATGGCGAGCAACGTGCCGGTGGCACTTGTCTCATGCGTCATCATCGGATCGATCAGCGTTCCCATGGTGGAGCCCCGCTGCAGATCGAGGATATCGCCCGCGGCTTCGGCGGCCCAGAATGGCACGCCCATGGCCAACCCAAGTGCGATGCCAACCAGGAGTTCCTTGAGGATGTAGATCACGATCATCGCGCCGGCTATTTTCTGCCCCGCGAGCGTCTCCATGAGCATCGGCAGGATCGGAACCGCCAGCGCCAGGGCGACACTGTTGCGCAACAGACCTGACAGCGGAACGCGCGAGAACAACGGCATCATCAGCATGAAGCCGCCAAGGCGAGCCAGCACGAAAGCTCCTGCCAGGATATAGAGCTGCAGGTCCCTGAGCGATGCGAAAAGCGGCTCGACCGGCATCAGGTGACCTCAGCGTGTCGCCGACGGAAATTCGTCAAACACGGCGGATGCCTGCTCGGCGATCTGCAGCCCGATCATCGGGCCGACCAGAATGATGACGACGAGGATAACGACCAGCTTGATCGTCTGCGGCAGCGACTGGTCCTGGATTTGCGTCAGCGCCTGGGCAAGCCCGACCAGAAGCCCCACGGCCAGAGCTGCGATGATGGCGGGACTGGAAGCGAGCAGCACCGTTATCAGTGCATTCTGGACCTTGGCGAGAATGAAATCGCTGTTCACGTTTCACCGCCCGTCAGCTGTAGCTGAGGATGAGGCCGTGCATCAGCCTCGACCAGCCATCAATGGCAACGAAAAGCAGCAGCTTCAGCGGGATGGAAATCAGCACCGGCGAAACCATGATCATGCCGAGAGTCATCAGGATGTTGGCGACCACGATGTCGATGATCAGAAAGGGAATGTACAGCAGGAAGCCGATCTCGAAGGCGCGTGTCAGCTCCGAAGAAACGAACGCCGGCACCAAGATGGAGAGATCGTCGTCCTTGAGGTTCTGGCGTGCCTGTTCCGGCCACAACCGTGTGGTGCCGTCGAGGAAGAACTGACGCTCGCGCGGCTGGGTGAACTTGAGCAGGTGTTGCTGCAAAGGCTGCTTCACGATCTGCGCGGCGCGCGCCAGGTCGTCGGTCGTCTGGAATTGCACCTGCCCTTCCTGCAGCCGCGTGCCCATTTCGCTGATCAGCGGCGTGGTGACATACACGGTCAAAACCAGCGCGATGCCGTAGAGCACGAGATTCGGTGGCATCTGCTGCACGCCAAGTGCGTTGCGGATCAGGAACAGCACCACCGAGATCTTGAGAAAGCCGGTCATGGTGACCACGGCCAGCGGCAGCAGGCCGACGAAGCCGACGGCTATCAGGATACCAAGAAGATTGGGCGAGGCTTCAAGCATTGTCGAACATGCGGGTTACCTGCACGCCAAGGCTTTCGCCGATCTTGACCATTTCGCCTTGCCCGACACGCTTGCCGTTGGCGAGGATGTCCACGGCCTGCCCGGTCGCATCCAACTGCACGACCGCGCCGGCGGTCAGTTGCCTGATCTCGCCAAGCCGCATCGTCTTGCGCCCGACTTCGAAAGCGAGCGCGACCGGCAGGTCATCCAGTGTCGCATCGTCGATTGCCCCCGCGCCTGCCAAATTCTGACCCATCGTCCACTCCCATTTCGATCCGGCAATAATGACTGGCGCGGCAAGCAACTGAGGTCCCGACGCGACCACGGCGACGGGCGCGATCAGCCTGTCGCCAATCACCACCATTGCTGCTGCCTGCTCGTCGAACAGCACGACGTCTCCCATTTGCAGCCTCCTCGCCTCACCCAGGCTGACGGCAAGAACGTCGCGCCACAGGCGAACGGACAAAGGCAATTCCAACGGCAGTAGCGGCTCACCCCGCCCGGCTTCATCAAGAAGTTCGCCCAGTCTGGCGGGCAGTGCGCTGTCATTCGATCGCAGCGCGCACGCAAAGTCCTGCCCGCCAACGGACAGAACAAAACCGAATGGCTCAGGCCCAGAAGGCTCTTGCACCTCGACCGAGGTAAGTTCCATCGGCACCCGCAGTCTGGCTTCGAGCCAGTCGAATTCATCGGCAAGAGCTGCTTCCAGCAGCAACGCAGTGTGTCGAGGCGACAGTGTTTCCAGCCGAGCCGTCTTCTCCACCGCCGTCAGCAGGTGTTCCACCAGCTTCGGCTGCACGCAAAGCTCAGCGGAATGCTCCCCGATCTTGACCAACAGCGTGTAGGATGACTGATCGGCCGGTCTGACAACCGGCCATGCCGTGGCGATTTTCGCCGGTTGTCCGGCAAGCGTGACGTCGGCAGGAAGGCGCCTCCTGTAGAACGCGTTCAAGGCCATGACGCGATCCGACGGGATCACTTCCAGTTCCGGTGCCTTGGCAGCCGCAGGCGTGCGGAGACTTCGCCGAGCCGGCTTGTGCCGCGCTTCCACTTTCGCAGATTTCAGCGATCGAGGCATCGAATTGCCACCTGGACGATCATCGAACATCATTGTTTGTGCGAGGTGTGTGGGCGGCGTTCATCATCGATGAGTTCTGCCACAGCGGTGCCGCGGATGGTTGCGCGCCGCTCAAGGCGATCTGCCAGCTTTTCAAGCTTTGTCAGGGCTTTGCGGCTCTGCAGATGCCGTTGCTGCGCTGTCGTCAGTTGGTCTTCGCGCTGCTTCTGGACAAGGACCGCAGCCTCGCCCTGCGCCTTGATCTGCCCGGATTTGGCGAATGACGCTTCATACCGGCTTTGTGCCAAATGCAGTTCCGCAGCCTTCACGATGCGATCGGCAAGGCTCGAAACCGCCGCGTTCTGTTCGTCGACCGTGCGCTGCACATGTTCAGCAAGCATCTGTGATGTTCTCTCAACCGCATGTTGTGCCTCGCTGACACGCACCTGATGTTCGGCGACGATTTTGCGGGCATTCTCTTCCCGGCGTTGCCTGAGTGTGCGCAATCGGACGATCATCTGGTTGTTCTTCACCCGGCGATCTCCCTCATGTGCTGGCGTGTCGCCTCCATGCTTTCGCTTTCATCGGACGCCTGCCGCAGGAAGGCGTTGATGGCGTCGATCTTGGTCATGGCTTCGTCAGCCAACGCGTCACTGCCGGTCTTGTATTCGCCGACCTGGACGAGCAGTTCGATGTCGGCATACCGCGCCATCAGCTGGCGCAATCGCCCTGCGTCCGCCCGCTGTTGACCGGGGGCGACCGTTTCCATCAGGCGGCTGCGGCTGCGCAGCACATCGACCGCGGGGAAGTGATTGCGTTGTGCAAGCTGGTTGGACAGGAAGATATGACCGTCGAGCAGCGCCTGTACTTCCTCGGCCACAGGGTCGAAAGTACCATCGCCTTCGAGAAGGACACTGTAGAGACCGGTGATGGAGCCAACAGCACCAGGGCCAGATCGCTCGAGCAGGCGCGGTAGCGCGGCAAACAGCGACGACGGAAAACCGCGGCGCGTTGGCGGCTCGCCGGAAGCCAGGCCGATCTCGCGCTGAGCGCGTGCAAAGCGGGTGATATTGTCCATGGCGAGCAATACGTGTTTGCCCTGGTCACGGAAGTATTCGGCGATCGTGGTGGCGACATAGGCAGCCTTGACGCGTTCGATGGCAGGACGGTCGGAGGTCGCCACGACGATGACCGCGCGCGCCAGTCCTTCCGCTCCGAGCTGCCGTTCGACGAATTCACGAACCTCGCGGCCGCGCTCACCGACGAGAGCAACAACGGCGACGTCAGCATCGCTGGCGGTAACGATGTTGGACAACAGGATCGATTTGCCAACGCCAGGCTCGCCGAAGATACCGACACGCTGGCCCCTGGCACAGGTCAACATGCCGTCGATGGCACGAATCCCAAGCTGGATGGGTTCGGAGATCAGCCGACGCTGCAGCGGAGACGGTGGAAAGGCGTGGATGGGGTAGGCGTCTTCCAGCGCCAGCGGCTTGCCGTCGAGCGGTTCGCCAAAGGCGTCGATGACCCTGCCCAGCAGGCCGGGACCTACTGGCACCTGTTGGTCCTTGCGGGTGGGAACCACCTCGGTCAGGCCGGACAGGCCGGTCAAATCACCAAGCGGCACCAGGATCGCTGCGTCTTCCAGCAGGCCAACCACTTCTGCCTTCATGCTCCGGCCGTTGCGCCTGTCGACCAGTTCACAGATCTCGCCGATCCTGGCTTCCTCGACACTGGCATGGATGACGGTGCCGACGACGCGTTGCACACGTCCCTTTTTCGGTCGGCTTGCATCCTCGCTCAACCCGGAGCGCAAACCGGGCATGATCGAAGCCAAGCGATCCTCGATGGCTGAGCGTCCTGCGGTCACGAGGTCCCCCGTGCCTTGGCGACCATCGCGGCCGCCATCGCCTCAAGCTGCGCTTCGATGCCGGCATCGATCACGGCCATGTCCGTGGATAGGACGCACGCTTCCAGCGCCAGCGTATCGTCGGCGTCGATTTCCACCGACATGCCAAGGTCGCTTTCCCGCAGCAGAGTGTCCAGTTCATCGCGGAGCCGGTCGACATTGCGCGGATGCACCCGAAACTTCAGATATTTGGCGCGCCGGACTTCCGAAATCGCTTGCCTGGCCGCCGTGGCGACCAGTGTGCCGACTTCGAACTGGCCGAGCACGCGGCGCACGACATCAAGCGCAAGACCGGCCACTTCTGCCTCGATACCTGCCAGATAGCGGTCGACCTTGACGGATGTGTCGACGACCAGCTGTGCGGCATCCGCATCGCCACGCGCCTTGCCATCCTTGTAACCTTGCGCATATTCGCCGGCGTAGGCGCGCTTGGCATTGTCGTTCAGCTTTCTGGCCTCCGCCTTGGCCTGTTCGACAAACGCATAGCCGTCCTGCCAGACACGGACCTCGTCGGCACGCAATATGCGTGCACGAGGCCTGGGCAGTGGAGTGTCCGCGCTTGCTGCCATCTCGTTACTCCATGGCGCGGCGCAGAATGCGCGCGCCGAGTTCCGCGACTTGCCTAGCATCGCCCAAGCCGGGCAGCCGGTTCGCGAGCTTCAGCCGCACCCGCGTGGCGAGTTGTGGCGAAACATCCTGCAGCCAGGATTCGAGACAACTCAAACCATCGGCGAAGATCCTGCCGCTCAGACCATCCAGTGGCTCCAGCGGTTTGACGGGACCGGAGATTTCCCGGTTCGCCACGGCAAGCGCACAAAGTTCAGGGCCAAGGGCCGCCTGAATGGCAGTGGCCTGACGCCCGTCGATGACCGCGGCCAGACTGTTTGCCCAATAGATGGCGCCGGCACGAAGGGCGAGTTTTTCAAGCGCATCGCCAGAGGCGAGCGCAATGCGCTGATCGATCGGCGGCGGTAGCCGCGACAGAACCCTGGTGTCGAGTTCGTGGCGTTCAAGCAGCAGTTTCGAAAGTCGCGGCTGCATTCGCGGCGTTCCCAGAAGGCGCTCGCATGCCTCGAAGCCGATCTCTCCGTCAAAGCATTCCGACAACCAGCCGGCTTCTGCATAACCAGCGGGGTTCGACCAGAATTGCTGCCAGTCCGACCGGACGGCGTCCTCTTGCGCGCTCAAGGCTGTCATGCCTTCTTTGCCGGCACGCCAAGTGCATAGACGCTCGGTCGCCGATACCAGCGCAGATAGGCGAGCCAGCCGCCAAGAACCGCGATGAACGCAACCAGCCCGTAAATCAGCCACTGTGCCGCGGCCACGCTGTCTGGATGCAGCCACAGGCCCATGAACGAGATAAAGCCAGTCTCCCCGGTTGGTTCGAGCGTTGCCGCGACCGGCATCAGTGTCACGGAAACATTGTCATAGGTCAGCCCGGCGACGCCCTTGGCGACAAGCATCTTCACCTGCGGGATCAAGTCGTTCATCGGAACGGAAGCCCGGTGACGGATGAAAACCGACGCCGACGACGGCACCAGCCCCTGCTTCAGCGGATCGTTTTCGGGCAACACCAGATGCACACGTGCCGACAGCACGCCATCGATTTCGGAGATGGTGCGCGAGAGCTCCTGGCTGAGGCCATAGATCATGGTTGCGCGCTCTTCGGCTGGCGACGAGACGATGCCGCTGCGCTTGAAGACGTCGCCGAGTGTCTGGAATTCCTGCTTGGGCAGGCCGCTTTCGTCGAGGATCGCCATGGCCTCGGCAAACCGATCCTTGTCGACGAACACGGTCATGGTTCCGTCCTTGCCCGCCTCGCGCTGGGCTGGAATGCCGTGGCGGATCAGCGTGGCGACAATCTCGTTGGCCTGCCGCTGGTTGAGGCCGGAATAGAGTTCGGCCGAACAGGCCTGCAGCACGAGCAAGACCGAGACGGCCAGTAATGCGCGCAGCCATCGAAGCGGCGCAACCTGACGCAACAGTGACGACATCTGCTTCCCCATCACTGCGAAATGCCTATTGCTGCTTGATGAGAGTGCTTGTGGACGACGTGACGGCGGTGACGCTGCTGGTCACCACCTCAAGGTTGGCCGCGGCCCACATCACCGAAATCGAGCGGTCGAGCAGCCGTTCGGCGCTCTCCGCCGACGAAGCCGTTTCCGTCCCGTCTGTGTTGCCCGCGGCCTCATGCGTGCGTGCCACCCCGGCATCGGTCTTGACGCCGGCATCCTTGAGGGCCGCCTGCACTTTCTGCATCGTGCCTTCCAGCGACTTCACGGCGGAGCCCAGGAGAGTGGAGGGATCGGATCCCTGCCCTCCTCCCGATTTCTCGACCTGTGTCAGGTATTCGAACAGCTTGTGCTCGCTGGTTGCGTCGATCGTGTCCAGTTGGTGCCGTTGCGCAGCCGTCGATGCCGAACTCCGTGTTGTGTCTTGTGCCACCTGTTGGCTGGCGTTGGTCGCGGCTTCAGCCTGTTCAGGCTTCTTCGCTTTCACGACCTGGGATTTCGGATCAGCGGCATTCGAACCATTTCCGGGTTGCGTGGCGGTTGCTGCCACCGCCTGCTGCTGGAGGGCCATGCCACTGGACATATTCGACAACGCCGCTTCCAGGGCTCCGATTGGTGCGACTTGCATCAGCGTGCCTCCTGACCCTGTTTCAGTTTTTCGGCGGGAACGATCTGGGATTCCGCCTGCCTGCCTCGGAAAACCCGAACCGGCACAAGCTTTTGCGTGTTCTGCTTGGTGGAGATGCCGAGCGTCTTCTTGACCAGCTCGATGTAGGATGGCGGCCCGGCCACCTGCACGACATCGTCCTGTTGCGAGACCTTCAACGTAAAGCGCGGATCGACAACGCCAAGCCGGTTGAGTTTTTCCTCTGCGTCGGCTGCCGTGTTGGCGTCGAGCGGAACTGTCTCGTTGCGGACCTCGGCGTCGGTCGCCACATTCAGGACCAGCCCGTCATAGTGCCAGACCAGGCCGTAGCGATTGCAGAGCTCATCGAGAAAGGTCTTTGCGGTACCAACCGGCATGGTGCCGCTCAGGCGCCCCTTGACCTGGTCGCTGACCCGCACGGTGACACCCATATTGCGGCCAAGCTCGACCAGCGCGTCGCGCACAGACTGGTCGACGGTGATGTATTTGTACGGACCATCGGGCCAGCGCGGTTCGGCCGCCGCTGCTGCAAACGCGATGCCGAGGACGAACAGGCCAGCAGCGCCGGCCAACCTGAAAGTGGCTGCGGGGAAAGACCGCCGGTCGAAAATGCAGGAAGCACGTCCTGTCAACATTGATCCTACCGAGAAGGGACCAGCGCCCCGCTGATCCGACCCATGCAAATTCACCCGCCGATTCACTCTATCGCGCACATGGTGATATTGGAAGTCCAATTGGATCGTGTTTTTACAATAAGTTCCAAATGTTGCATGCGTCCGTGAAAACGATATGGTGCGGCTAAATCGCGGATCGCGGGATAACGATGCGACTGCTGGGGAATGTCTCGACGATGATGCGATTGGGCCTGCCCGCGCTGCTCACTGCCCTGCTGGTCACGGCTGTCTCCGCCGGTGCCGAGAGCACTTCCAGCTATGATCCGCGCAGCTGGAGTTATGACGAAACCACCAACGCGGTCATTCCCCCCTCCGCGCTCGACCAGATGAGTGCTCCCGCCGATGATCAAGAGGCGCCGCCGTCCTGGTCACCCATTCCGAAGCGGGTAGTCGATTTCGGCGAAGCGCAACCCACAGGCACCATCATTGTCAACACGAACGAGCGGCGTCTCTACTACGTCCTCGGCAAAGGCAAGGCGCTGCGTTACGCCATCGGCGTCGGCAAGGAAGGCTTCGAATGGGCGGGTCGCGCCAAGATTTCGGACAAGAAGGAGTGGCCCGACTGGCGGCCGCCGCAAGAGATGCGGAGCCGGGTCGCAGCAAGCGGCAGATCACTGCCGGCCCATGTCGCCGGTGGTCCCGACAATCCGCTCGGCGCGAGAGCCTTGTATATCGGCAATACACTTTACCGGATCCATGGTACCAACCAACCTTGGACCGTGGGCAAGGCAAATTCCTCAGGCTGCATTCGCCTGACCAATGAAGATGTCATCGATCTCTACGCTCGCGTGCAGGTCGGCGCGCACGTTATTGTGAGGCAATAAGGCCTCGCCAAAACCTTTTCAGCGTCAACAAACGATTATCGAGTGCAATGATCCCTTTTAATATCAAGCAATTAGAAACGTTCCTTTTGGTTGCTGCCTTCGGCAGTTTTCGCAAGGCGGCCGAACGTCTGAACACGACACAGCCGGCTGTCTCGACGCGTATCGCCGGCTTGGAAGAGGCTCTCGGGGCCAAGCTGTTCGAGCGCCAAGCAAGTAACGTGCGCCTGACCGCTCAGGGCCAGCAGTTGCTTCCTTCCGCTCAGAGCGTCCTGAAAGTGGCGGAACGTCTGCAACTGACCGCCAAGTCCCTGTCGGAAACTTCCGGTGTGCTGCGGCTCGGGGTCTCCGAGACCATCGTCCACACCTGGCTGCCGGATTTCCTCAAGCAGTTGCAGGCGAATTGCCCGCTCGTCGATGCGGATATCATCGTCGACTCGTCGGCAACCCTGCGCAGCGAGTTGATGTCGCACCGTATTGACCTGGCTTTCCTGATGGGGCCGGTCTCGGAATATGCGATCGAAAACATCGAAATGCCCGCCTTCCCGCTCGTCTGGGTCTGCGCGCCTGATCTGGATCTGCCGAAAGGCCGCCAGCTGACCTTGCGCGAACTGACGCGTTTCCCAGTCATCAGCTATGCGCGGACCACCCGTCCCTACACTGAGCTTTACCGCAAGTTCAGCCGCGATCTCGATGAAATGCCACGCATATTCCCGGCCAATTCGATCGCGGCAGCGCTCAAGATGGCGAGCAGCGGCATTGGCATCGCCTCATTGCCGCACGACGTGGTCCTGGAGCAAACGATGACGGGCAACCTGCGCATCGTCGAGTGTGAATGGCACCCTTCCGAACTGCTGTTCACGGCGTCCTACTCGTCGGAGCCATCCAATCCTCTGGCGGAGCAGGCAGCCCAACTGGCCGCCTGCACCGCACACTCCTATGCGGTTCGCGTCGGCAGGACGCGAACCCAGTAAGTCGCCTCCCCGGCGTCCATCAGCCCACCGCGATGGTGGGCAGATAGATGCGGTCACCGGCAAAGATGACGTCCGGGCTCAGGATGTGATCCATGTTGAGAACCACCGTGTCGGCCACGTCAGTCGAATTGGCGGTGGCGATGAGCCGGATGCTTTCGCCATCCTTCACTTCCACCCAGCGATAGCCGTTCTGTTCCAGCTCGGGATTGGTGCGACCGTCGGAATTGCTGCTCCCGTCGGGATGTGACCTGACGAGGTCTGCCGCAACCCAACCTTTGTGCATGTCGCCATCAGGCCCGCGGCCCTCGACCGGCAGCCAGACCTTCCCTGCTCCGTCGGTCGACGGCTTCTCCGTTTGTTCGACGAAGCTGCCAGGCCGCAGGACGGTCACGACCGTAGAGTTACCGTCGGGGTCGGTACGCAGTTTCAAGCCGTTGTCGGCGAGAACGACAAGCTGCGGCAGGGCATCCGGCGGCTCTGTCGGTTCCGGGACCGGCTTATCGGCACCGTCGTCTGGCGGCGTGCCGTCCACACCCGGATTGTCGACCGGCTTGACCGGGTCGGTGCTCGGCCCCTTGTCAGACCCCAGCAGCAATTCATCCACCGTATCCCAGGCAAACACCAGCATGCCGGCGCCGAAGGCCAGGCCGAGAGCAAGGCGATCGGCAATACTCCAGCGCTTGTCCGACTTCTCGCGGGCCTTGATCTCTTCCGGTGTTCTGGGCACCGGCTTGCGATTGAGCCTGTCCGCACGAATGGCGGACGCCCAGAATTCCGCACTGCCCAGGGCGAAAGCCACGCCAGCGGGAGCCGCGTATGGCGAACCCCATGTGTGGTATGCGTAGGCCGCCGACCCCACCACGAAGGCGAAGTTGCCGATGTGATCGCCTGCGATGCGGAAGACCGGCCTGCCTGCGATCCCTTGCACGATCCCCTTCGGGCCGTAGATCACATTGCCCACCGCATAGGTGCTGTTGGCGACGAAGTTCGCCCAAGGACCCGTGCCTTCCAGGGTCGGTACAGTCGTCCCTGGCGATGAGAGGACATACGATCCTCCGCTGATGCCGTTGAACCAGCGACCCAATGTCGTGTGGTTCGCTGTGGCGTTCGGGAACACCGATTGCACGGTGAAGATGACGCCGCGGATCGTGAAGGCGCCTGCCGAAAAATAGGGCGCGAGATGTGGCGGCATCGCTTGCCAGTAGGCATAAGATGTCCCTGTCAGCGACCCGAAAGCTGTAAGCAGCCTGTCATTTTCCATGAAACGGGCATAGGTCAGCGCGGCAGCGAGGCCAGCCGCCTGCTCGGGTGTCATGGCATCCTTGTGCGTCGAACGATAAATCGTCAGTTGCGCAACCGACAGGGCGTTGGTCTGGTCGGTCGTCAGCCAGGCGAATTGTTCGGGCGTGAATTTGCGCAATTGGCCAGCGCTCAGCTGCCCAAGCTGCTCCGGCGTCAGCGCCAGCACCTGTTTTTGCGTCAACGCTTCGATCTGCTGCACACTCAACGCACCAAGCTGCTCGCGCGTGAGTGTGGCGATGTCTTCCCGCGACAGCTTGCCCGTCAGCGGCAGGTTGCGCGTGTCGGCCAGTTGAGGTTTGAACGCCAAGACCTGCGACGGACTGAGATGACTGAGCTGAGCCGGCCTGAATGCCGCGAACTGCTCGGCAGTGAATGCGTTACGCTGTTCGTCGCTGAGTTTGGCGATCTGGTCCGGTGTCAGCTTGCGCACCTGTTCGATGGTGAGCGCAGCCAGCTGTTCGGGCGAGAATGCCGCCAATTGTTCCGGCTTGAATGCCGTGATGCGGCCCGGCGCGATGACTCCCAGCCTGCTCGGGCGGATCGCCTGCAGTTGCTCGGCACTCAGCGCCTGCAACTGTTTCGGTTTCAGTGCCGCCAGTTGGTCGAGGGTCAAGTGCGCGATCTGCTGCGGCGTGAGCGCCGATACCTGCTCCGGTGTCAGCTTGCCGATATGCTCCGGTCTGATCGCATGCAATTGAGCAACGGTCAGCCCGGATATCTGCTGCGGCGAAAGCCCGTTCACCTGCTTGCCGGTTGGTGCAGAGACGGATCCCGCGTGACCTGGTTCGGCAGCATAACTTGGAGGAAGCTCCAGGCTGACGATCCGGCCGCTGGCGGGATCGACGATAGCCCTGCCGCCAAAGAGTGCTGGCGGCCATGTCTGGGACGAAAGCGTATCGGCGGCAGTGACCACCGCGGGCGTCTCGTTCGTCACCGGCAATGCTCGGCTCGTGTTTGTCTCATTCACCGGCGCACCGGTGACCTCGGCTGGTGACCCTGCATCCCAGAACTCGTCTGCCGTGCGCAGGATCAGCTGCGGACGTCTCGGTGCAACGGTGCTGGGATCGATGAAATCCGGGTTGGGCGTGAATTCGCCAACAAAATTGCCGTCGGCATCCATCATGCGCCAGCCGTAGACCTCACTCCATGGCACGTTGCCGTCGACTGCGATTTCGTCGACACGGGCCATCCGTTCGCCGACCGGCCTGCCCATCACCGCGAATTCCGTCGGCACGTGCAGGCGCGGGCTGTTGGGGTTGAGCACGTAGAGATAGGTATGGCCCTGTTCATGTGCCGCACGGGATTCTTCGACAACGAAGCTCTTCGCGCCCGAGATCGATCGGCTGGTGCCGACGAAACGGCCGTGAGTGTTGCCAAGCACATAGTTGCTGAGCGAGATGCCTTGCGTGTTGTTCACCCAGATCCCGGTTGGGGGTTGGGGCGAAAACCCTTGTGCAGCTCGGATTTCCGCCGGGGCGCGCGTGTCGGCGCGGAACACATAGGGGCCGACATTCCCGCGCACAACGTGCGTCGGATCTCCTGAACCCTGTGTGGGCTGGACACCTTCCTGCCGGGAGCTTCCCGGTACATGTTCCTCGGAGCCGCTGCGATACCAAGGCATGACGACAGGTTCGCCACTGTTGGAATCATAGAGCAGGATATGCGTCTTGCCGGCGGTTTCGGGCGCGTCGGCGGCCTGACGAGGCCCATCGACTGGCGGAATGTAGACATGTTCCGGCCCGCGCGGTTCGGTTCCGAGCATGGCGGCGACGATGACATGGCCGTCCTTGTCGGTAAGCTCGATGGTTCGACCCCTGTTGTTGGCAGGCGCAGGAGCACTCGGTTGCCCACCATGTACCGCCACCGACGATGAAGGCAGGTTCGCCTGCCCAGGGTCGACTTTCGTCAAGCGGAAATAGGGAGCGGTGTCGCTTGCCGCATGCGTCAACGTCAGATCCGGGATTTGATCGACCGCTTCACGCAGCGCAGTTGGATCGCCAATTCCATCGAGATGGATCTGGCCGCCGGGCTCGAGCTTGTTGGAGAGGGCAGAAAGCGGAACCATCATCTGATCCGCGGGTGCATCGGCAGGAATGACGTCGCTGCCGACGAGGATGCGGTCGAATGTCCTGCCTGGCCGCAGTGCTGCTATGCCGCGCCCATGCGGGGACAGGGACGTAACACGCACGTTACCGGCGTTGGCTGGAATGGGATTGCCGTGTCTGACAGCAAGGACGCGCGCGCCGGACTTCAGCCCCTCGACGCCGTGTGACGCCTGGTAATTCCGGTAAATCGTGTCGGCGTGCCCTCCATAATACTGTCCGTAGGTCCCTTCGCTCGTGCTTGGGCTCTTTGCGTGGTGCAACTTGGCCATCTCATTGATGGCCTGCGTACGTGTGATCTCGCCAGCATTGTAGCGCGCAAAGACGTCCGCCGTTTCAGCGTTCCAATCGGCCCGCAACAGTGAGGCTGGGTTGCCACCGTTGGCTGCGAGCTCATCCGCGGCGGCATACTGGACAAACGTCGCTTCGCCTTCGCTTTTCATATGCTCGCCGACATAGGCTTCCCTGTAGGCGGCCGCGTTGTCGAAATCCTGTGGCTGGAGGTCGATCGGCCGTTCATTCGCATGCTGGAGTTCATGGCCAAGCAGATCGACAAATTCTGCAAGTACGGTATCGCTGTCGGCGCCCGACGTGCGGAACGTTTCAGCGTCCACAAAGACCACTTGCACGGAACCATCATATTGCGACCCGACACCGGTTAGATCGGTTTCCAGGCCGGGATCGAATATACGCAGTTCGTTTCGCGCAGGGTTGACGATGCGCACGTTGTTGGCATGCGCGCCGCGCAACAGATCCATCAAGGTGGGTGAGCGCGCAAACTGATCAGCGAGACCAGCCTTGGTCACTTCCCGCATGCCGATGTTTTGAGGCAGCATGTCACCGAGCAGAGCCGATGCCTCCTGCTGATTGGCGCTGATTTCCGCCTGGGTCAACGGCTTGGCCGAGGATGCTCCCCAAGGCCGGCCGTTGCCGGTACCGGGTTTGCTCTGCGGCGCCGGCATGCGGGGCTGAGTGCCCCCTTCCGATGCAGGTGGCAAGGCTGGCCGCCCATCCGGGTTCGGCAGCACCGGCCCATCCGGACCTTGCGGCGCCGGCTGCCCGCCACCGTCCGGCGGCGCTGCGTTGTTCAACACATCCTGCCCGAGCAACTGGTTCAGATAGTGAGCCTGTGTCGGTGTCAGCTCACCGCGGGCCTGCTGGTCCAACTGCTGCCGTACGGCCTTCCAGGCGGCCGGGCCCATGCCTTCCGGCCGGCCGGAAGATGTAGCGTAGGGGTCGAGAGGCGGCGCCACCCCCAGTTCCGGCATGACCATCAAGAGACGCAGACCAGCGTTCCTGAAGTTTTCGTTCGGCGACGTCAGGACCTCGACGAGATAGGTGTCGAGATGCTGAAGCACCTCCGGCGTCAACCGCCCGCCAGACTCCGCCAGCGCGTTGAAGACCTTTTGTGCGCCCTGGGAAGAATCGGGATGAGCGCGGGCCGTGCGCTCATGCGGCACCACGGCCTTGTTTACCGTGCCAAGTTCCACCGTCGTCAGCGGCACGAATTTATAGCCTACCGCGAAGCCTATGCCGCCGTCATTGCGGTTCAGCCGGTTCAGCGGCCCGGCTCCCGTCTCGCGAGGAACACCCTCGAAGGCGGGACTGCTGCGCCATGGCTCCTTGCCCCCGCCGAAAGGCGGCAGGACATCGAAATTCCGGAACAGCAGGCGATCCTCGAAACCAGGCACTTTGCCCTCTGAGCTGTAGTGGCTGCCGCCACCGCGCAAGGCCTCCTCCCAGAATTCCGCTGCCCGCTTGCTGAGTGGCCCGGCCTCTCTATAGGTATATCCCGGCCGGCCGCCCTCGGCGCCGAGATACAACAGCGAACGCTTTACGTAAGACCCACTCACCGACACCCCGGCGATCGAGAACGTCACGCCAAAGGCGCTTTCGCTCTGATAGGTGTTCTTCGACAGCATCGGAGCCGATGCGACCCAGCCGCCGGTCGATTCGTCGTGGGTAAAGTTTGGCCGATATCCCTGGTTGAAGAGCTCATGGCCCAGCGTGTCGTTCGGATGAAGCGGCAGGATGAAGCCGGTGCCGTCGTCATCGGTTCCGTTGTTCTTCAGGCTGAGCTCGCCATAGACCTGCTTGCTGGGCAGCGGCACCTTGACGCCCAGCGCCGATCCGCCAAGGCCAATGGCGTTGTTGACGACGCCATCCAGTTCGGAACCACCCCAGACATTGGCCTCGTGCTCCTGGATATACCAGGAAACCGTGGCGCGGTCGGCGCGCCAGACGCCTTGCGCGTCGGTGAAGAATGACGGCGCGCGCCACGAGCTCGCCTTGTCTGCCTCAAGCAGCTTGGCCAGCAAGTCAGGTACCTCACTGTTGATTTCGGTGCCGGTCCTGGGCTTCTCGCCAGGCAGCGCATTCTCCAGCGAACGTGCCAGCGCCTGGACTGCCGGGTCGGCCGACTTCTGCTGATTGGCGGCGTATTTTTGCATCTGGCGCCACAGGTAAGGCGTCCAGGTCTCATGGCCGGACAAAACCTGCCCATTGTAACGGCCCTCCGGAGAGAGCTTGCCGGCGGGACTGTAGGTGGAATCCGGCTGCAGTTTCGGGCCGTACACCCAGCTGCTGTTCTTGTCGGCCTCAAGAACCTTCATTAGCGCGGCCTGCTGCTCGGGCGTCACCGCTTTGCCGGGCTTCGTGCCGCGGCCCTTGAACAGAGGCGCGGCGGCTTGTGCGGCGCCGGCAAGGACTGGATCGGTCGAGCTTGCCGCAGCCTTCAGATAATCGCCAACCATGCCGCGACCGGCTTGGGTCCACTGCGCCTCTCCCGGCAAAGCCCCCGCTGTCAGCGATTCGCCGGCGGCGAGTCCAAGCTTCTGGGCAACAGTTCCCGGCTCGACCGGCATCTTGCCCTGGGCGCTGAACACCTTCAGGGTCGTCAAACCGTTCGCCGAGAGCGTGCCTTCCGGCTTGGAGCCGGTGAGCACGCTGTCCTTGTCGGCGGCGAGCAGTTCGAGAAGCGAATGATATTGAGCCGGCGTCATTTCCGAGCCAGCCTTGGGCATGCCCCCCTCGCCGCCGAACTGCACCCTGGCCCTGGTGACCGTGTCGCGAACAACCGGATCGCTCGAACGTTCGACCGACTCGAGGTAGTCGCGGACGAGTTTCGCCTGTTCGGGAGTCCAGGTCAGCGCGGGCGCCGACGCGTCGGCCGGAGGGACGGGCATGGCCCCCGCGAGCGTTTCGCCCAGCGCGGAGCGGTTCTTCACCTCCGCATTGTCTTTGGGGCTGTATGTATGAACTTCCTCTGCCGGGGTATTGACCCGCAGCTGGCCATTGGGCGTGGTTATCGAAGCACGCTTGGCGCGTTCGACAGTCGAGCCGTCGCCAAGATAGCCGGACTCCGTGGCGTGCACGCCCGGCGCGGCGGGACCGCGGGTCGAATTCGCCTGAGGACCGGCGATGATGACCGTTGCACTGACATACTCGCCATCGACTTCGACATAGATTTTTTGTCCGGCTTTGAAGCCTTCTTTCGGAACCGGGCGATGGTAGATGCTGTCGACCAGCTCGCCGAGTTTCGGATAGTCGTAACGGGGTCCGAGACCCAGATAGCGCGTGCCAGCGCGCCGGAGGCCGGCTTTAAAGGCCTTGTATGTCTGTCCGAGGCTGTACGGATTTGACGAGAAACTGTCGACGATCGGCGTGCCGTCATCCCGGACCGAGCGCGGATGCCCGGTATCCGTTGTCTCCGACGGCATTTTGCGTGTGGCGGGGTCCGTGGACCAGTTGCCGTCCTCGCCAAAGAACAGAACCGGTCTCCCGTCGGTGATTTCGAGCGGCTCGGCAGTCGGCTTGGACGCCGGTCCGATCGCCTTGGGTTCCGGCACCGCGACGACCCTTGACCCCAGGGGTTGGTTGAAATCGACGAACACCTGGCCACCTTCGCGCGTGCTCACGGTATAACGCATCAAGGGAGGCGTGTTGCTTGTCTCGGTTGCCTGTGGCTTGACGCCGGAAGGCCCCTGGCGCCCGGTGGTCTCACGGTTCAAGCCGTCGCGTGTTTCCGTTTCGGATTGGACAAGGATCTCGTCCGGAGTGGTCTGCACCGCCGGATCCGAGGGGCGTGCCCCATGCGTGTAGCTCTGCTCCTGATCCTTGCCGCTGCTGTAGCTGTAGGCGCCGGTGTCCTGTTGCTGCGGAGTTCCGACGAACTTCTTGTTGACTGGATCCCAAAGCAGCGGGCCACCGTCCAGTCGATCGCTGGTTACTCCAGCCCTGGGCTGAGCAACCACGATCGGATCGTTGTCAGCGGGTTCGCGCGTGTTCTGCTCACGCGCATCCTTGCCGCGGCTGTCGCTGACGCCTTCGGGATCGCCGCGTTCACCCGGCGCGGGCGCGCCATCCTCGTGAATGTCGGTCGATGGCCCTTCGATCGCCTTGCGCGGAGGCGCGGGGGGCACGACGATCGGAGTGGCCTGCTCGGCGCCGTCGCCGTCCACCGCGTGGACAATCGGCGGCGTGGATGGCTCGCCCTCACCCGCCGGCTGCCGTCCGGTCCCTTCGGCTTCTGCTGGCGGCAGCTCGCGCGGCCCCGTCGGCTTGGTGCCTTCGGTAGAACCATCCTGGGCGCCGTATCTGGTGGTGCTTTCGTTGACCACCTCGCCCTGAATGACGACTTCATTGGGATCTGGAGTGACGAATTTTCCGGTCGGCCTGTACACCCCGTCCTCGCCGGCCTCATAGACGTGACGCTGTCTCGGTGCCGAACCGGTTCCATCGGCAGGCGGCACTGGTGGCGGAACATCACCCGGGGTAGCCCCGTCGGCGGCGCCCTTGGGGCCGGTGCCTCCCGGAATGTTGTGAAGCAGCGAACGACCACCGATGCCGGTTCCAACGATACCCGTTCCGAGTCCCACAATGGCATTGGCGAGTTCGGCAAAGCTCATTTCGCCGCCATGCAGTGCCAGATCTTCCGCTGACTTCATCAGCAGCGGCGCACCAAAGACGACGCCGGCGGCATCGAAACCCCAGGCCGTACCGTTGAGTTTGCTACCACCCTGCAGGAAGTCGGAGACTTTGTCGGCATAGGATGATTTCGGAAAATTCATCCGGAACTGACCAATGCCAAGGCTGCTGTCGTTCAGGCGTGACACACCGAACCCGCCCTTGAAGGCCTGAGCCATGGGCAGGCTGGCTTTCGCCAGTCCGAATGTGCGCAAGGCGCCGGCCCCGACAGGCAGGAACGAGACGCCTGCGGTGGTGACATTCCAGAACGACTGCTCGTCGAATTCACCTCCCTGCGACCAGTGCTCTATTTCGCTGGCCAACGTCTTGGTGCCCAGAGCCGCGCCTGCCCCAACCGCGATCGGGATTGCCCATTGCTGGCCGGGGATGAACGAAACGATCGTGAAAACGCCAGCCGTGATGCCGAGCCCTATGTCGACAGCCTTGTCAACGGCATCGACCTTGCGACCGTCGACAATGTCCAGATCCTCGAGCGTGAATTTTCCATCGGCGCCAAGCGACATGTCGCCGCCCTTCGCCATGACAAGCTTGCTGTTCTCGCTGAATATGCGGTTTTCGTGCTGGAATTCATCGAAGCTGTCGTAATGTTTGCCGGCGCTGTCGACATAGCCGCGGTCCTTGCCGTCCTTTTTGATCTGGAACAGCGCGGTTTGCGATTCCATACCGCCGTCGAGTGCGAAGATTGGCACCAATCTGACGTCGGCGTTGTCGCCGACCTGATCGGTAATTTCGTCGACGACGTCGTCGACCTCTTCGCTCGAAGGGCCGAGTATGTCGCCGACAATCTTCTTGAGGTCGCCTTCGGACTTGTAACTTGCGTACTCGCCCTTGAAACCGGCGCCATAGAGTTTTTCGAACTGGACCTGATAGCCGGCGAGTGCCTTGTTCCGCTCTTCCTGGAAAAACTTGTATTTGAGCTTCGATTGACGCTCGCCCATGCCATCATCGAGCATCACCTTGGGATGGCGCGCTGAAAACTCGAGCCAATCGCGGCCGGCTTCCATCACTGGCCGTACCTCCGCGTTCCATTTTTCCAACTGCTCCTTCTTTTCCTGCGCCGTGCTGCGATCGATTTCCGCGCCGGCAACGTCTGGATGAACCCACAGCTTCTGCCCGCCCATGACGATCTGGACTGCCTTGCCACTGTCGCCGATCGCGCTCGGCCCCACCTCCTGGTAGGCTGCTGCAACCTCCGGCGCGACCCAAAGGTCACGGCCGTTGACCGAAATCTGCACCGGCTGTTCACCGGGCTGCAGGGTACCGGCAGGCACCTCGACCGTGCCGCCCTTGTGGTCCTCGAGCGCCTTGTCGAGCGCAGTCTGTGCCTCGGCAAGCTTGCCTTTTATGTCCTGGAGCGCGGCTTTCGCCTGATCGATCTGAACACCGATGAGGTTCTCCTTGGCCTTTTCGATCGCCGAATATGAGCCTGTGCCGCCGCTCGCACATAGCGGCGCTCCGGATGGAGTCCGCCGCGACGAGGCCATTATCTCCTGCCACTGCTTGTTGAGCGAGGTGTTGCGGAAATCCTCGCGGATGTTCTTGTTGTCGAGCGAAAACGTCAGCGCGACCTTCAGGACCTTGGTGTCGTTGTTGTTTTCATCGAGGAAGACGTCGTTCTCGTAGGTATTGACCATGTAGAGCTGGCCATTTTCCTCGACGAATTTCTGCGAGATGAGCTTGCCGGTGGCCTCGTTGTCACCGTTGGTATAGCCCTTCTCGTCGAAATGATGCGGGTTTCTCTGGTAGGCCAGACCGATCAGCTGGTCCTTGACAGGCTGCAGGCGGCTGGAGAGATCATAAAACTCCTTCTGGGCGGTTCCGAGCTGCTGGTAGGCTTCGATCAGGGTTACCTGACCGGCCGCCGCGCTTTGCAAGCCTTTCAGGCTTGTGAGTTGATCCTTGAACCCCTTGTACCGCGGATCGGCCTCGCCGATCAGCTTCATCTGCAGCTCGGTCGCGCTGATCATCTGATCGACGGTGGCCTTGTTGCCCAGCGCGGTATGCGAGGCTGCGCTGATGAAAAGGTTATTGACCTCGGCGTGATCGGCTCTGGTTTCCAGATTGACCTGCTCGGCGCTTGGCCCGCCCAGGGTTCCAGCCGCCGGAGCCTCGGGATCGTTGATCTGCCGCAGCGTCTTCTGCTTGTCGGTGGCGGTGAGAATGTCCTTCTGGGCCTGCGCATACTCGTTGCGGGCCGTGCTGGCGCTTTTCGCCGCCGCGTCGGCCAAAGCCAGCCGTTCTTTCGCCTGTTCGAGCGTGCCCGTCGCTTCCGGCGCTTTCAATTGTAAGCCATAGGGCGCCAGGGTTTTGTTCAGCTTGTTCTTGGCGTTGATGAAGGCGCCGTCCTTGTATTCGGGATCGAGCGCGTAGACGTCGAGCTGGGCCTGGGCCTGCGAGGCTTTCGCCTGCGCGTCGCCGAGACGGGAAACCGCCTCGTTTTCGGCAGCAATCGCCTTTGTGATCTCCGGATCGAACCATTGCCACTTGCCGTTCACCATCGCGACCTGCCATTGGCCGCCTGACTTGGTCGGTTCCTTCGGCGGATCGCCGAACGGGCCGACCGAGGTGGTGGAACCGTCGAGTTTTAGCGATACCGGCCGGCCGGGGCCGTATTTCTGCAACGCCGCCGCCACGGCGCCCTTCTTGTCCTCTACCTCCTTGAGAAGCTCCGGGCTCGCGCCGCCGAAGATACCTTCCAGCGCGGTTTTGACGACCTTGTCGGTCTTGGCGGTCTCGGGGTCCGAGCTTGACGGATTGATCGACACCAGCAGTTCGGCCAACGCGTGCTGCCCCGTGCCGGCCTCGATATCGAAGGTCACGCCGGTGGCGTTGTTCTTCAGCGTTGCCTTGCCTTCCGGATCAGTGGTCAGCGTATAGCCGTTGGCAGTCACCTCGACAGTGGTGCGCGTGCCGTTTTCGATTCGGATCTTCTCGCCGGGATTGATGAGGTTCGGATTGCGCTTGTCGAACAGCTCCGGATTTGTGCGCTTCAACTCGTCGAGGGTCACGCCGTGCTGCTGGGCAATCCAGGTCAGATTGTCGTCTGGTTTAACTTCGTAGTCTACCGGTTTGCCGTCATTGATCTTTTCGGTCGTCGTCTTGGTGACCCGGCTGTCCTTGTCGGTGACAGTCTTGACCTCGGTTCCGGTCTTCCCATCGACAACGATCTCGGTCTTCTCGTTTGTCTTGATATTGCGTGTGATGTTGGTGGTGTTGCCGTTGCCGTCGCGGCCAACGGTGGTCTCGATATCCCCCTTGGTGGTGACCACCTTCCGCTCGTCGGACTGGCGGTTGTGGACGTAGACGGTCTTTTCCTTGGTATGAGGATTGTTGAGTTCGACCGTCTGGACGCCATTGCCGCGCGGCGGCTCGGTATTCGTGACCTGGTAGCCAGCCGCCTGCAACTCGGCGATCACCTGATCCTTGGACAAGTGCCGGTCTTGCGCAATCTGGTCGATGCTCTTGCCGTCGGCGAGGTCCTTCTGGATGCTTTGGGTGGTCGCGCCTCCCGGACGTTGGGAAGCCCCTAGCTCGGTTTTCTTCCCGTCAGACCCAGTCACGGTGACCTTCGGGATGGAAGGCCCGCCCTTCGGCGTCACCGTCTCCACGGTCGTGCCGTTCGGCAGCACGGTCCGCTCTGTGACGGTGCCGTTGCCGAGGTCGTCTTCATAACGGGTGGTCGCAGCTCCGGTCTCCGGCTTTTGCGACGTCGTCTGGGTGCGGCCCTGGCTGTCCCTTACAGG
Source organism: Mesorhizobium sp. EU05-FHT14A09 (assembly GCF_058790995.1). Lineage (NCBI taxonomy): Bacteria > Pseudomonadati > Pseudomonadota > Alphaproteobacteria > Hyphomicrobiales > Phyllobacteriaceae > Mesorhizobium > Mesorhizobium sp. EU05-FHT14A09. Next base: position 1,553,304 of record NZ_JBYTDF010000001.1, on the reverse strand, counting down.
TGACTTCGTCGGCTCTGCCGATCCTTCCTGGACAGACGCGAAAGAGGTGTCGTGCTCTTTGCTGTGATAGAGCGTCACCGTCCTGTGGCTGTCGGGGTTGCTGGTGTCCGTGATCTGGGTTGTACGCACATTGTCGTTGTCGCGGGCTGGAGCGGTGTCGGTGACTTTCAGGTTCTTGCCGGCTCCGATCGCCGCGATCACTTCTTCGGGCTTCATGCCGCGATCAGCAGCGATCTTGTCTATGCTTTTGCCCTTCTCCACATCCTTGACGATCTCGCGGGCGGTCTGGTCGGCGGCGTTGTCCTTGTCGGTCGCACCGGTGGTCAGCTTGACTGGAGCGAAGGCCGGGGCCGATGTCTGCGTGTAGACCGCCGGATTGGCGCTGGTGCCGTTGACAGGAACACTCGCATCCGTCACCGGCGTGGCGGCCTGCGCTTGCAGCGAGCTCAGCTGGCCGTTGACCTGCTCCAGCTCCTGGCGCGCCGTTGCCGCCCATTCTCGCTCGCCCATTTTGTTGGCAAGCCTGATCTGTTCCCTGAGCTGGGCTGCCTGGGCTTCCAGCTGCGATATCTGCGCGGCATTGGCCTTGGGATCGACCCTGGGGGCAGGATTCAGCTTTATCGGACGAATCACGTGAAAGACCTCCGCAATGCACTTCGCCCCTGAGGGCAGGCCGAAGGTCCGTCCGATAAAGCACCAGGGCGATGCTAGCGGGCAGCCTTCCAATAGATGCCGAAGGCAGCAAGCTGCTCTTGCGACTGTTTGAGTTTTTCGGCGGCATCGACATTCGACAGCGGCGCGGCCAGAGCGGCCAGGATTTCAACCGCGGCGAATGCCGGCACCATGCTTGGAAAATACGAACCGGAATTCGACGTCACCACGAGCGTCTCGCGGGCCATGCGCGCCAACGGCGAAACGCCGCTGTCGGTTATTGCCAGCACCGAAGCGCCCTGGCCGGCGGCCTGGCGGGCAAAGTCGATGGTGGCGCGCTCGTAAGGCGAGGCCCCGATGGCAAGTACGACATCGCCACCCTGGGCGTTGAGCAAAGCTTCCGCTCCGGCATGACCAGCGTCGGCGACAAGCGTCGCCTTGCCACCTTCGCCGAGAAGCGGAGCAACGATCCTGACGAAATGGCTGGCGACAGAATGCGACGCGCCAAATCCGAGCCCGAAAACGCTGGTCGATTTTGCTACCAGCCTTGCTGCGGCCAAAAACTGCATGGCGCTGCCATATTCGCCGAGGCTGGCAACCTGGGCGGCAAGCATGTCCGCGACGATACCCGCGGCCGGATAATCCAGATCCTGCTGCAATGGCTGGCCATGCCGAAGCCCCTCTCCCGCGCTGCGTTCCCGCAACGCGCGCGCATAGAGGCTGCGCATGTCTTCATAGCCATCCATGCCGAGCCAGCGCGCCAGCCGCATCATGGTGCTGTGCGACACGCCTGCCTGGTTCGCCTGCTCACGCATGGACATCAATGCAACGTCCTGAGGATGGTCGAGCACGAAGCGCGCAGCGACCTGCAGCTGCGGCGGCATCGTTTCGAATCGCTCCACGAGCAGTTCCGACAAAGGACCTTTTTCCATTTTCATAACCCCAATGTGCCCGGTTCGAATTTTACCTGCTGCCCGCGGACAATGCAACAGTTGGAATTTTCATGTTTTGTATATTCCAAATGGACTTTCTATTTCCGCGGCACTGCACTAAGTTCCAACTGCAATCTAGCGAGAGTCCATTACGCCGGGCTGTCACGATTGCGTGGAGTGGTTCCCTCAAGGAGACAATCATGAGCTACGTTCCTCCCACCGGAAGTCCGGAGCAGAACCTGGATAAGATGATCAAGCACCAGGAGCGGATGTTCGGCCTGGAGATCAAGAAAGAGATCGAAAAGTCCCAGCACGACATGTTGATGAGCACCGCCAGGACGCTCGGCCAGTCGGCCGAAAAGGCCTAAGGCGCAGGGTTTTTCGACATTCTGCGCCGCCGGATGCATCCGGCGGCGTGCCACTTCTCGGTACGGACATGTCGTGCCGACTAACATCATTTTGGCGGAAGGTTGAACGGCATGAGTGCGCACTCGACCGAAAAGCTTGAAAGCGGCGCAGGCAACCTTGTCTTGCGCGCCCTCACCAACCGTGCTGCGAGCCTGATCCCCGACAAGCCAACGACATTGGCCGTCACCCAGGGCTTTCACAGCGGCGCCAGTCTTGAGCTGATCGAACCATCCTACACGATCGGCTCCGACAGCGGTTCCGACATCGTTCTGAGAGATCCCGGGATCGCTTCGCTGCACGCCCGGCTCCACCGCAAGGGGAGCCAGGTCGAAATCGAAGCGATCGGAGGCGATCTCGAACTAACGAATGGCGAGACGATCCATATGGGTCAGGGTTGCCGTCGCCGCCTGCCCCTTGGCATCGGCTTGGGCGATGCCCGGCTGCAACTGACAGGTCCCGAACCGACGAGGAGCCGCTGGTCGCTGTCGCAGCGTCCACTGGTTGCCGGTGGTGTTCTCGTTGCGGCGGTATTCGCAATTTCGGTGGCGACCAACGGCCTGTCGATCGCAAAGACGGACGACAAGGCAGTCAAGCTCGCCCTCGCCGATGGCGAGGTGACGGGGAGCATCCCCGCTGCCGATGCCGAACACCTGGCGGCAGCACAGGCCGCGCTGATGGAGCGGCTTGCACAATCCGGCCTCGGGACCATTGCGGTAGGACGGTCGGCTGAACGCCTTGTCGTGTCGGGTACCCTGCCCAACACGCAGTCAGGAACCTGGACGGAGGTTCGTTCCTGGTTCGACCAGAAATTCGGACAGGTACCGCTGGTTTCGAACATCGTCGTGGGCGATGCCGCGCAGCCGCCACGCCTCACCCTGCAGGCGATCTGGTATGGCGACCGCCCCTATGTGATCGCAGGCGATGGCACGCGCTACCACGAAGGCGCTTTCACCAACGATGGCTGGACGATCAAGGAAATCGGGCAGACCGCACTTGTGCTGACAAAGGGCGGCGCGACCGTCGCGCTGAAATACCAGTGAGCCGCCGCGTCGACGGACCACGCCTGGACACCAGGCCGGATTCGATCGGCAGGGACGGGCATGCCGATGCCTCGCACGCGCAGGCGATTGGCCGGCGGCGTCTCGACAACGTCAACAAGACGAAGGCCAAAGCCGGTAATTCCGCCTCCAGCGCTGACGAACTGGAAGGCGGGACTTTCGCAGGGCCATCGGCGGCAGCAACAGGGAAGTCGCTCGACGATGTCCTCGCCGACTTCGTGATGCCGGAGATTCCCGAACCTGCGATCCTCCGACGTTCGGTCCCGATCCTGCATCATTTCATCGCGGAGATCGTGCCAGACCTCGAGGGAGGGGAGCCGCTGCGGGCGCTCGCCAGGACGTTGATGGAAGACGAGATCGAGCGCCATCGGGAACTGCTCGGGCGTCTGCAAGGGGGGACTGGAATCTGACCGGGCCGCGCGAGGCCGCGCATCTGCTGCATGTCCTTGGTCATCTCTACGGATGTCATGGTCAGGCAAGGCGAGGCGCGGTCTATCTTCTGATTGCAGCGCAGCTTTCACCGGAAGACGCCGGCGTGCTGCGGACATTGGCGTACCTGCTCATCCTGGACGGGGAAGCCGAAAAGGCGCTCGCCACGATCGCCAGGCTGGAGACACTGGAAGGCATGCAACATCCCACCCTCCACCTTCTGAAGAGCCGAGCGCTGCTGGCAGCAGGCCGCAAGGCCGAAGCGCGTGAAGCGTTCCGCCGCTTCCTCGCGAAGAGGTCGGCGCAATGACACTTTCGCAACGGCTGCTGCAACTGCTTGGCAAAGCATCGCAACGCGGCGATCTCGTCATCGCCATTCTGATGCTGGTCGCGGTTGTGATGATGCTGATCCCGTTGCCGACCGTCCTGGTCGATGCGCTGATCACCGCCAACATCGCGCTCAGCGTGCTAATCCTGCTGGTCGCTTTCTATGTTTCGCATCCACTTGAATTCTCGTCGATGCCCTCCGTCATCCTGATCGCCACGCTGTTTCGGCTGGCCATCACCATCACGACCACACGCCTGATCCTGCTGCAGGCCGATGCCGGCGAAGTCATCACAGCCTTTGGCAACTTCGTCGTCGGCGGCAGCATCGCGGTCGGCCTGGTGGTTTTCCTCATTATTACGGTCGCTCAGTTCATCGTCATTGCGCGCGGCGCGGAACGCGTCGCGGAAGTGGCCGCACGCTTTACACTCGACGCCCTCCCGGGCAAGCAGATGAGTATCGATGCCGAACTCAGGAACGGCGATATCGACCAAGCCGAGGCCAGGTTCCTGCGTCGGCAACTCGAACGTGAGAGCCAGCTGTTCGGCGCGATGGACGGCGCCATGAAGTTCGTGAAGGGCGACGTCATCGCCGGCATCGTCATCATCCTGGTCAATCTTATCGGCGGGTTCACGGTTGGCACGCTGCAGCACGGCATGTCGATCGGACAGGCCGCATCGACCTATTCGCTGCTCACTGTCGGCGACGGGCTGGTCGCGCAGATCCCTGCCCTGCTCGTCGCCATCGCGGCCGGTACGATGGTGACGCGCGTCGGCGGTGCTGACGGCACCGAGGATCTTGGCAGGCAGATCAGTTTCCAGTTGCTGCGCGATCCGCGCGCACTCGGCCTGGCTGCCGTCATCATGATGGGCCTGGCGCTTGTGCCGGGTTTCCCGAGCCTAGTCTTTATCGCGCTGGGTCTCGCCTTCGGCGCCGGTGCCTTCATGATCCATCGCAACTCCCGCAGCGACACACCGGCAGAGACCCTGCCCACAACGATACGTCAGGAGCCCGAAGGTGCGGTCGCGCTCGGAGGCGATGCCCGACAGTTGCTTGGCTCCAGCCGCATCGTGGTCAGGCTCGGGACGGACGTGGCCAGCGAGGTGGCCGACCAGCAATTTCGCCAGCGCACCGAAGCGATGCGGCGGGCCATCTTCGATGACCTTGGCGTCGAGATCCCGGCGATTGGCGTCGATGTCAACGACATGATCGCGACACGCAACATCCGCATCGACCTCGAGGGCGTGCCGATCCTGGAGGCGGAGATTCCCGCGGACCGGGTTCTGGTCGAAACCGAAGCAAGTCATCTCGAATTGCTCAGCCTGACCTACGAGGAAGGCGCCGCACTTGTCGGCCAGCGCAGGTTCTCCTGGGTCGACCGCGATGGCATCCCGGCGCTTGAAGAAGCACAGCTGCCATATCTGGAGCCGCTCGACATTGCTTCAAAATGGACCGCGCACGCGCTCCAGCTCTATTGCGGCCATTTCGTCGGCATCCAGGAAACGCGCAAGCTGCTCTCCGAGATGGAGACGGACTACGCCGACCTCGTCCGGCAGACCGCCGAGATCGTGCCGCTGCAGAAGATAGCCGACGTGTTGAGACGGCTTGTGGCCGAGAATGTGCCGATCCGCAATCTGCGCCTCGTGCTGGAGGCGTTGGTCGATGCGGGACAACGTGAACAGGATGTCGTCCCGCTCACCGAATACGTCCGCACGGCGCTGAGACGTCAGATCAGCTTCCGCGTTGCCGACCGTAACAACATCATCTCTGCCTATGTTCTGCAGCGCTCTGCCGAAGATGTGCTGCGCGAGGCGGTGCAGACTTCGTCTACCGGTAGTTTCCTCAACACCGCGGACTCCGGCGTTCAGGCGGTAGCCGCTGAGATCGAGCGCAATCTCAAGCGCGCCGCAGCCAGCGTTTCGCCGGTTGTCGTAACGGCTGGCGACGTACGTCGCCATATGCGCGCGCTTCTGGTGCAGAACGGCATCGAGCTTTCGGTGCTGTCCTTCCAGGAACTCGCCCCTGAATTCAACGTCCAGCCATTGGCAACGATCACAGGCAATTCGGGACGATCGAGAACCCCATCGCTGCCCTCGGCGGGTGCGCTGGGCGGACAAAACAGAGCCGGATGAACTGGGGCAGCAGCGGCATCGGGGACCAACGGTGCCGGCAACGCTGAAGAGAGGGACTGCATGCCAAGCCACTATGCCGTGATACCACGGCACGATTGCTCGACCTTGATGAAGGCGCCGTGGCTGGCGCTGACACTCGTTGTTTTCCTGTCCAGCCTGCTGTTGTCGCTGACAGGTCTTAGCGCGCAGGAAATTTCCGACCTGCCCGCGCAGCCGATGGTGGACCTTCCCGTCGGCCAGGGCCGGTTGCTGCGTTTCAACGAGCCGGTCGAGTCCGTGCTGATCGCCGACACCACGATTGCCGATCTGCAGGTCGTCTCGCCTGGTGTGGTCTACGTCTTCGGGCTGAAGCCTGGCCTGACCAACCTGATTGCCATCACCTCGGACGAACGCATCAAGGCAACCGCGCAGTTTCGCGTGACGGCGGACATTTCGTCGGCCAACCAGGCCAAAAAAGCCCTGCGTCCAAATTCGGCGACCAATCTCGCCATCTTCGGCAATCGCATCGTCATGACCGGCGAGGCCCGTGGCGTTGAAGAAGCGACGGACATGGACAACATCGCTCGCACTGTGGCGCCAGCGGAACAACCGCCGATCAACAACATGACGGTGACCGGCTCGCAGCAGGTCAATATCCGCGTGCGCTTTGCGGAAGTCTCACGGACGGAACTGCAGTCCTATGGTGTCGATTGGAATGTCGGCTACGAGAGTGGTGGCTTCAAATTCAACATGTTCCAGAACAATGGCGTTCCGATCGAGAAGAATGGAAATCTCCATCTGGGAATGGACCAAGCCTCCGGCGTCAATTTCGATATCCTGATCGAGGCGCTGCAGCGCAACGGCATCGTCAAGATCCTGGCAGAGCCGAACCTGACTGCTGTCACGGGTCAAACGGCGAAATTCCTGGCCGGCGGTGAAATTCCCATTCCCATTCCGCAAGGCAATGATGTCGTAACGGTCCAATACAAGCCATTCGGCGTTTCGCTGGGTTTCACGCCGACGCTGATCGGACGTAACCGCATTGCCCTGCACGTACAGCCGGAAGTCAGCGCCCTGTCCGACAGCGGCGCTGTCGTCGGCGCCAACGGCTTCTCGCTGCCCAGTTTCGTGGTGCGGCGGGCTGATACCACAGTCGAGGTGGCCAGCGGCCAGACCTTCGCCATCGCTGGACTGTTCCAGCAGCGCACCGAACGCAACGTCGAGAAGTTTCCGGTGCTCGGCGATGTGCCCGTGCTGGGACCGCTGTTCCAGTCCCAGCGCTTCCAGCGTCAGGAGACCGAACTCGTCATCCTGATCACGCCCTATCTGGTCGAACCGGTGCGCGACAGCCTTGCCACTCCGCAGGATCGTCCAGCGAAACGCGCCAAACGCAAAAAAGGCGGTTCTTCCGTCGGCCTGATCGTCAAGTAGGAGAACACCCGTGAAAGTGCCATGTGCCTTTTATGTCATGCTTCCGGCCATCCTGCTCAGCGGCTGCGTCGGTGCCGTCACGAAGCCTGAGCAGGATTATTCGCCGGGCTATAGTTATGTGGCGACCGGCCCCGGCGGCACGGACAAGAGCACGTCCGGCTCAGTGCTTGCACCAAATTCCTGCCTGAACGATCCGGTCGACGACGACAACACACCCGCGGCCTCGGAGGCCAGTCTGACGCAGATATCCGGCGTCGGCCAGCACCTGCCAAGGGGTTGCGCCAACGCCTATAACCTGCAGCGCATGGTCGAAAGCCAACGTGATCTTGTCGAAGGGCGCCGCATGGGGGCTGCTGCGGCTGCACCGACGGCACGAGCCGCGCGGCGTTATCTCGATGGCGAACAACCGGCAGCGCCGGCCGAGACCTCCGACCTGTCGACCAACTAGGCGACGACAACAGCTCCGGGGTCGAGCCGCAACCGACCACCAAGGATAAAGGGAGAGATGGATATGCGCAGATGTGTCGTGTTCCTGCCGGTCTTGGCGATCCTTGCGCTGGCAGGCTGCCAGACGGGAGGAAGCCACAGCGCCGTCACCCCAAAAGCCGCGACGTCCGGCTCGCCGTCGGAGCGACTGGTCAAGCTTGCCGACGACATAGCAAAGCGCGGCGACAGCGACACCGCGATCGCGCTTTACCAGAAGGCGGCCGCCCTGCCCGACGCTCGTCCGAGCGCCTATGTGAAAACCGGCGATGCCTATATGCGTGCCGGCGATCCTGCTGAGGCCGCCAAGGCTTACCAGGCAGCACTCGCCAAGGCGCCGAACAACGGCGAAGCAATGCTTGGGCTGGGATCGGCGATGATGGATGCAGGCGACTATAACGCCGGCATGCGGGCGCTTGCCCAGGCGGCTCCGCTGGTCAACACCAGCAGTTCCTACAATCGTCTCGGCGTGGCGCAGACGCTTTCCGGCCACACCCAGGAAGCGCAGGTCACCTTCGGTCAGGCGCTCAAAATGGCGCCGGGCGACCTCGATATCGAAACCAACATAGCGCTGGCAGCCGGCCTCGAAGGCAATGCCGGTGTGGCGCTGCCCTTGGCACAGAAGCTCGCCGGCGCTTCCAATGCGCAACTGCATCACAAGCGCAACGCCGTCATCGTCTTCGGCTTGCTTGGACAGGGCGATCAGCTTCGCGCGGCTCCGCCGGTCGGCCTGCCGACACAGGAGATCAACAAGCTGTTGTCGCAAGCGCAATCCATCCGCGCCAAGGGCAGCACGCAAGCCAGGGCCCAGGCGCTGGGATCCGTCCTTGGGTAGCCAAGGTGGCGAGCAGGTGGCATGGCAGACGAAGCCGAGGAAAAAAGACTACCGGCGTCCGACAAGAAGCTACGCGACGCCAAACGCAAGGGCCAGGCCTCGCAAAGCCGGGACTTTGTCTCGGGTTTCGGGCTGTGCGCCGCCCTCGCCTATGTCTATCTCGTCTGGCCGGGCGCATCGGCGCATTTTTCCGAACTCGTCGAGACTATAACGGACTACAACGTCCCCTTCGCGGAGATCCTGCCGCGCAGCGCGCGCCACGCGTTTTTCCTGCTGATGTACATCACCGTGCCGATGGTGGCGATCGTCATCGCGGTCACTCTGCTGTTCGGCATGCTGTCGACACTTGGCCCCGTCTTTTCCTTCGAGGCCATCAAACCGCAATTCGACCACATCAACCCGACCAAGGGTCTGCAGAAGATCATGTCGCTGCGCAATGTCGTCGAATTCGTGAAGGGTCTGGTCAAACTGGTTTTCCTGACCGCGCTGTTCGTGGTGATCCTGGTGCAATGGCTGCAGCCATTGTTCGATGCGCCGGGATGCGGCATCGGCTGCATGGCGCCGATGCTATGGGGCGTTCTGGTTCCGGTCGGCGTCTCGGCGGCGCTTGCCTTCCTCGCCATCGGCATTCTCGACATGCCGTTGCAGCGCTGGCTGTTCCTGCGCGACATGCGCATGACGACGACCGAATACAAGCGCGAGCACAAGGACATGGAGGGAGACCCGCTGATACGCCAGGAGCAGCGGCGCCAGCGACGCGAAGCCGTGCAGTTACCGGCACGGCTGGGAGTGCAAGGTGCGGTCGTCGTCTTCACGGGGGACGAGTTGGCGGTCGGGCTGCGCTACATCAGAGATGAAACGCCGGTGCCGGTGGTTGTCGCCAAGGGCCAGGGCCGGGCCGCGCTCGACATGATTGCGCAATCGCGGGCTGCGTCCATCCATATCGTTCAGGACGCCTCCCTTGCTCAGGATCTGTTTCAGAAGACCAGCACCGGAAGCTACATCGGCCAGAACATGTTCTCGCCGGTCGTACGTCACCTCGTCCGCCTTGGGCTGACCTGATCTCCAGGTCAAACCACATCGTCCGGCCCGATCATGCGGCCGGATTTGTTTTCTCCGCTCCAAGCGCTATCCGCCGAGATACAGTTTGTGCAGTTCGTCCGGCGAGCGCAGCAACGTCTTGCAGTCGCCGTCATAGACGACACGACCGCGACGCAGGACATAGGCACGGTTGCCGATGCCGAGAGCCAGGGCTGCGAACTGCTCGACCAGCAGCACGGCCAGACCGGCATCGGCCAGCTTGCGCACCGCCGTCATCAGTCTCGAGACGATGACGGGGGCCAGCCCGGCCGACATCTCGTCGATCATCAGCACCTTCGGTCTCGTCAGCAGAGCCCGCGCGATGACCAGCATCTGCTGTTCGCCTCCCGAAAGCAGGCCGGCACGGACGGTGCGGCGCTGCATCAGTTCCGGGAACAGCCCGTAAGCCTCGGAAAGATCACTGCCGTCACGCAAGGCCACCTTCATGTTCTCTTCAGTGGTCAGCTGGCTGAAGATGGTGCGGCCCTGCTCAACATGGGCCAGGCCCTCGCGCGAGCGCTGCCCCGGTCGAGCCTTCTGGATCTCATGGCCGTCGATGGCGATCGTGCCGCCGGCGACAGGAATGATGCCGGAAAGACCTTCGAGAAGCGTCGTCTTGCCGGCCCCGTTGGCGCCCAGCACGACGCTGATCGAGCCACTTTCGACACGGGCATTGATCTCGGTGACGACCGGCAGTTCGGAACGGCTGATCGACAGCGAAGAAATGACAAGCTCACTCATGCCGCGACACTCTCCTCGATGCCGAGATAGGCTCTTTTAACAGGCCCCTGGTCCAGCACCACGGCGGGTGGTCCGGACGCGATGACGCGACCGAAGTCAAGCACGGTGACCTGGCTGCAGGCCGCGCGAACGAGATCCATGTCGTGTTCAACCAGGAGCACGGAAGAGCCAAAACGCTCGGGAATTTCGGCAATACGCTTGCCGAGGCGCAGTGTTTCCTCATGCGACTGCCCTGCTGCCGGCTCGTCCAGCAGGATGACGGCTGGTCTTGCCGCAACCACGCCTGCGACATCAAGCAGACGGCGTGTGCCGGCGTCGACTGCCACGACCGGTGTTTCCGGGTTCGGGCAATCGAGCCAGTCGAGCATCGCACGAACCTCGGCTTCGCTCAGATTGCCGGCAGCAAGGCGCAGGTACCCGCCCACCGTCAACTCCGGCGCGATGCGATTGGTCTGCCATGTCCGGCGCACACCGCTGCGGGCCCTGAGATGAGCGGCCTTTCCTTCCAGGGGTGCCGTCCCCAGCTTTATCGAACCTTCGTAAGCGGCAAGGAAACCCGACACCGCATCGATGAAAGTCGATTTGCCGGCACCGTTGGGCCCGATCAGGCCGGCGACCGATCCGGCCGGAATGGTCAGGTCGACGCCGTCGAGCGCCAGCACCGTGCCATAGCGCACCGTGAGCTTGTCGACCGTGAGAGCAGCGCCCTTGGCGTGTTCGATGCGGGCAGGCAGATCGCCCTCGGACGAGGCACCACCTTTGGCCGTGCGCCGGGGCGCCAATTTGCGCAGCAGCCGACGATAGGTCTCGCTCATCGTCTCGCCGGTCGACAGCGCCTGTGTCGCGCCGAGCGCGAACAGCACGTTGCCGATGTCCTGCGGCAAGTCGAACCGGCGCAGGATTTCCGGGAACATGACGACGAGGAGACCGCCGATGATGGCGCCTTCCGCGAAATGCGCTCCGGTCATCACCGCGACCGCATAGAGGCTGAGCGACTGCATCATCGAGAAATTCTCGGCGACCAACGTACCGAGATACCCGGCGAGCAGTCCGCCGGAGATACCGGCAATGAAGGCGCTGATGGCAAAGGAAGACAGCTTGGCCTTGGCAACGCTGACGCCATGCGCAGCGGCGGCACGTTCGGAATGACGCACCGCCAGCCAGGAGGCGCCGAGCCGCGAACGTGCCAGGAATTCCAACGCCACGGAAATTGCCACATAGAAGATCAGAGCGAAGACGAAGTAGCCCTCGTCACTGTCGAACAGTTCCGGACGCGGCACCTGGATGAAGGCAGTCTGGCCGGGGAAAGTCATGGTTGCCAGGATGACGTCGAATGCGGCAGCAAAAGACAAGGTGATGATGGCGAGATTGATGCCGCGCAGCCTGAGCGCCGGCAATCCGATTGCCACACCCAGCGGCACAGCGGCTAAGCCGCCGAGCAGTATCCAGAGCGCCAGGCCACCCGGCGCCTCTGCAAGGTTGAGATAGCCCACTGTCCAGGCGCCGACGCCGGCAAAGGACATCTGGCAGAGCGCAATCATCCCGGTGCGGCCGGCGACCAGCCCCAGGCTCTGCAACGCCACGCCGGTGATCAGCACCGACGTCGCCAGGAACACCCAATAAGACGACAGCAGCCCAGTGATGACGCCGCCCAGCACGATGGCAGCGATGATAATGACGAGCGAGGCCCGGATACTAGCGCGCTTCATCCCAACGGGCCTCCCTTTGCGACCACAGAAGCACGGCCAGGATGACCAGGAAGGGAATGGCGCTGCGATATTGGGCGATCGAGTCGACCGAGCTGGCCAGCCCCTCCAGCACACCGAGCAGAATGCCGCCGGCAAGCGTCAGCCAGAAGCTGCGGAACAATCCGACGAGTGCCGCCGCCAGCGCCGGTACAACCAACAGGCTGAGCGTCATGAAATTTGGCGAACGCTGTGGCGCGATGATCATCAGCGCGAAGGTGGTGAAGGCGCCGGTAGCACCCCAAACCAGCAGCGACAGCAGTCTCACCTTCACGCCGATCAGTTCAGCGGCAAGCGGCCTGTCCGACAGCGCGCGCAGATGCAAACCGATGCGGGTACGGTTGAGAAACAGATCGGACAACACAGTGAAAAGTACGGCAAGGCCGATGGTGAGAGCCGAAGCGATCGTCACCTCGACACCGGCGAGACGGAAGGCCGAGCCAGGAAACAGGTCCGGCATGACGCGCGGATGCTGGCCACCGGTCAGCCTTAGACCGACTGCGATCAGGCCGACCAGCAGGGCCGCGGTAACCGCGGCCTTGGTCGAAGGGTTCGCTTCGGCAAACCAGCGGGTCATGACGAAGCCGATCAGCACGCCGACGGCCGCTCCGACCAGAATGCCCGCAATCACGGACGGGAAAGTCGGATAACCGGACTCAGTCAAGGCAATCAGCGCAAAGGTGCCGGCCGAACCGATCGCGGCGCCGGTGAAATTGACCACGGCGACAAGCCGGTAGGTGAAGACGGCGCAGACGCCGAGCAGCGCATAGGTGCCGCCTGCAGTCAGCCCGGCAATGGCGGGTGTGAGAAACGAATTCATCGATGATCCCGAATGAAAAAAGAGGACGGCAGAACATGTCTGCCGTCCTTCAGTCAGCGGCTACTTTGCGTCAGGAAGCACGACCCATTCAGGTGTTTCCACCTTCCAAGCCCCGTTTTCGAGCTTCATGACTTTGGTAGCGCGCATCGGCGAATGGGTCTTTGCTTCACCGAATACGTAGGGCGAGCCGGCGAGCGGATCCGAGATCGGCTTCATTTCCAGAAGCGCCTTGGTCACGCTTTCGCGCGTCACTTCACCGTCGATGCCCTCGATGACCTTGAGGAACATCCTGGCGGCCAGGTAACCGCCCTGCGAGAAGGCAGTCAGCGGGCGGCCGGCCTTGTTCATGTCGGCGATCCACTGCGCATTGGCAGCCGAACCGGTCTCGGTGAAAGGCTCCCATTCGGTGCCGGCATAGATCGGCTGCTTGGTGTCAGCCAGCGCCTTGGCCACCTGCACGGTGTAGCCGGGAGCCAGGAACAGCCAGTTGATGCCGGTGATCTTCTGAGCATCCACCGTCTTGATGAGCTGCACCACCTGTGGCTCGACCTGATTGGTCAGAACCGTGTCGCAGCCGGCGTCACGCGCCTTGATGACGTAAGGCGTCAGATCGCCCTGGAAAGGCAGGGTGAGGTCGAGCAGGTGCACCTTCTGGCCACTGATCTTCTCCCAATCCTCGATACCCTTCTTGTAGGCTTCCTGGGTGCCGCCGATGATGATGAAGAAAGCGCAGAATTTCTGGCTCTTCAGCACATTGGAGGCGTAGTAGCCCATGGCCGTCGACAGCGTGAACGGGCCGACATTGACCGGCGCGACACTGGGTGAGGAAAAACATGCGGCGTCGACGCCAAGACCCTGAACAGAAAGCACTTTCTTTCGGTTGTAGTTGACCGCGTTGACGGCACAGTCGAGCAGGCTGCCCGAGCCCACCAAGGCGACCGCTTCCTTGTTGTCGATCAGGTCGCGTGCGGCCTGGGCGGCAACGGCCGGATCGGCCTTGTCGTCGGCAATGGTGTATTCGATCTTGCAGCCATTGATACCGCCGGCAGCGTTGACGGCGTCAAACGCAGCCTGCGTCGCCTTGGGGACCTCGCTGAAGTCCGCAGGGCCGGTGATGGTCGAAACCGCGCCAACCTTGATGGTACCGTTGGCGCAGGTCGGACCGGCCGCCGCTGCGCCTCCCGTCAAGGCGCCGATGCCGATCGCGGCAAAGACGCCGGAAAGCAAAGTCGATTTCCAATGCATGTTCTCTCTCCCCTTGGTTCAAGCGTGTCTACACGCCTTTGTTGACTGCTATGCCGCATGTCTTTCGGACGGCGGCGCTCCCGCTGGACGAACCCCTGCAAATTTCACAAGCGTCCGCTCGATGGCTTCGCGCGCGATATCGCGCACGATGAAGACGAGGCGCGTGCGCCGATCAGGCGACGGCCAGGAATCCAGCCGCGTCGGCGGATGAAACACGTGCTGCACACCGTGCAGCACCAGCGGCCGCCCGATATCTCCCGCCACGCAGACCAGCCCCTTGAGACGAAGAAGATCCTCTCCCTTCAAAGCCGCGATGTAGTCCAGCCAGGTCGCGAACGTGGCCCACTCCACCGGCTCGTCGATAACGAAGCTGTAGGACTGGATGCCATGATGATGGCCATGGGCGTGATGATGGTGATCGTGGTGATCGCAGTCCGGCCCACATTGATGTTCATGGTCGTGAACGGACTGCATCGCCTTGTCGAGCCAGACGGCGATCCCGTCCGCCCGCGCCTCTCGCCCCAGCGTCTCGGCATCGAGCAAGGTTCCCAGCGCGGCGTCCGCCACGAGGCACCGTTCGGCCGTCGGTGCAAGCGCCGCCAGCCTGTGCTGCAGCGCATCCACCTTCCAGCCGTCGACAAGATCGGCCTTGGTGATGATCAGGCGGTCCGCTACCGCCACCTGCTTGGCGGCTTCAGCGTGACGCTCCAGCGTCGCGGGACCATTGACCGCGTCCACGGTGGTGACAACACCCGCGATGCGGTAGCGGCTGGCAAGATCCTGCTCAGCAATCAGCGTGTGCAGGATGGGTGTCGGATCCGCCAGGCCAGTGGTTTCGATCACGACGCGGTTGAGTTTCGGCAATTCTCCATCGGTGGTGCGTCGATGCAGTATCTTCAGCGTCTCGACCAGATCTCCGCGCACCGTGCAGCAGACGCAGCCGTTGTCGAGCAGTTGGAACTGCTCTTCGCTGGCTTCGATCAGCAGGTGGTCGAGGCCGATTTCGCCGAATTCATTGACGATCACGGCGGCCCCGTCCATCGACGGCTCCTTGAGCAATCGGTTGAGCAAGGTTGTCTTGCCCGAACCGAGGAAGCCGGTGAGGATCGTGACCGGGATCAACCCGCCAGCAGGGTCAGGTTCGCTCATACACCACCCTTCCCTCGAACCAGGTCGTCATGACCTTGATGTCGGCAATCTCGTCGGCGGGAATTTCGAGCACGTTGCGGTCGAGTTCGATGAAGTCGGCCGACTTGCCGACCTCGATCGAGCCGATCGTCTCGCCCAGCCCGATGGCGCGTGCCGAATTGATGGTGAAGATCTCCAGTGCGGTGGCGACGTCGATCGCCTCTTCCGGCCACAGCGCTTCACCGGCGAACTCGCCATTCGGGTTCTGGCGCGTCACCAGACCTTCGATGCCGTTCCACGGATCGGGATTGGGCATGACCGGCCAGTCGGAGCCGCCGGCCAGCAATGCGCCGGCGGCAAGCAATTGTTTGTTTGGCCAGAAGCGCAGCGCACGCTCGACGCCCATCGCCTGCTTGTGGCCCTCCAGGAAGCTGGTCGGATACCAGAGGAATGGTGACAGGTCGGCGGCGACGCCGAGTTCGGCGAAACGCGGAATGTCGTTGGGTGCGATATAGCTGGCATGCGCGATGTGGTGGATCAGCTTGGTCGGGCCATTGAACGAGCGCACGACATCGATGGCATCGAGAGCCTGGGAAACGGCCGCATCACCGGCGCAGTGAATCTTGACCGCCAATCCGAGCTTTTCACATTTGCCGACCCAGCGGATGAGATCGGGTACCGTGACGATGGTCGAGCCACGGAAGCAGCAACCGAGGATCGGATCGGCGACATAGGGCTCATGGAACGCGGCGGTCTTGGCGCCCGGCACGCCGTCCAGGAAGACCTTCACGAAATCCGGCTTGGCATGCGCGCTGCGATACTGTTCCTTCAGGGCGATCAGTTCGTCGCCGGCGATGCCGAACATGAAAGACGGTTCGACGGCGGGCATGGCGGAGACCGACCACGCTGTCAGTTCGCCGCGGTCGTCCAATCCCTTCAGCGCGGCCAGGATCGGCTGCATGGCGGCAGCGTCGAGGAATGCCGTCACGCCGTAGGAATTCAGCGTGGAGATGGACTGCGCCATGGCGGCCCGGTCCATTTCCTCGGTGTAGTAGCCGGAGTTCGCGATCACGCTCTCAACCAGGCCGGAGGCGGATTCGATCATCAGGCCGGTCGGAGCACCGGTCGCGGGATCGCGGCCGATGGAGCCCTGGTCCGGATCGGGCGTGTCCTTGGTGATGCCGGCCAACCGCATCGCTTCCGAGTTGACCCAACGATTGTGATAACTATCGTCACGCAACATCACCGGACGGCCCTGTGCAGCTGCATCCAGCAGAGCAAGAGCTTCTAAGCTGTTGAGCTTGGCGTGCAGGTCGCTGCCCCATTGGCCGCCGATGATCCAGCTGCCCGGCTTGGTGGTGGCCGCCTTCTCACGCACCTTCTCGACAATGGTCTCGAAGCTCGATGTAGAGGCATAACGCAACTCGAACAGTTCGGCCTGGCCACCCATCATCAAATGGGCATGGACGTCGACGACGCCTGGCATCAGCATCGCGCCCTTGAGATCGACGGTGCGCGTGCTGCCTCCGGCAAATGGTGCGACGCTTGCCGCATCACCGACCGCCACGATGCGCCCGCCCTTCACCGCCACATGCGATGCCCAGGGCTGCTTGCGGTTCATCGTGTAGATGCGACCATTGCCGAGAACCAGATCGGCACTTCTGTCAGGCATGCTATTTCCTCCACCCAATTCATGTGGTCGCTGCTGCGACCGTAATCTCCTCACACCGCCCTGTTCTGGGTCGGTGCCCGTCCTCCACCATCGGCAACCAGCACAGAGCCGGTCACAAACGACGCCTCGTCGGACGCCAGAAACAGACAGCAGGATGCAATCTCGGCCGGATCTGCGATCCGCCGCAGCGCAATGCGGCCAGTCAAGGCCGCGAACTCCTGCTCCGGCGACGAGCCATTGGCTGCCGCCGCAACCTCCATTTCTTCCTCGCTCATCGGCGTGCGCACCCAGCCGGGCGCCAGCGCGTTGGCGCGGATACCGTCGGGGCCGTGCGCGTAAGCGAGCGACCGTGTGTAAGAAACCAGTGCCGCCTTGCTCGCCGAATAGGCAGCATTCTGCGCGCTCGCATTAAACGCGCCGACCGAAGCGATGTTTACCACCGCCCCACCCTTCTTCTTCAGAAGTGGTATCGCCGCCCGGCACACCATCATCGTACCGGTCACATTGACGGCAAAAGTCTTCTCCCAGACGTCGTTGGAAACCGTCTCCGGCTCATCCGGGATCAACAGTCCGGCCGCATTGACGACGATGTCGACCTGACTGCCGCACGCGTCGATGGCGCGTTTCACATCGGCTGTGTCGGTGATGTCGCCGTGCACGGCCTTGCCGCCAGTAGCCTTGGCCGCATCGTCGAGCGCCGCGCCACCCAGCCCGAACAGGATGATTTCAGCGCCATGCCGGCTGAAAAGCTCGGCCGTCGCACGCCCCATGCCTGTTGCGGCGCCCGTGACAAGCGCCTTGCGCCCGTGCAAACGCCCGCTCACGACAGCCCCCAGTGATTTTCTACGGCGTATCCGGTTTCGGGCAGCGTCGAACCGCCATCGACGACGATGGTCTGACCCGTGGTGTACTTGGCCTCAGGCGACGCCAAGTAAAGCATGGCAAAGGCGATATCGTCGGCTTCGCCGTAGTGCCCTAGGGGAATGAACTGGCTGAGCCTGTTCGCCACTTCGGGTTTGCTCATCGAGCCGCGATCCTTGGCGATGAAGCCCGGTTCGACCCCGTTCACGGTGATACCATCGCGGGCATACTCGAAAGCAGCACCGCGAATGAAGGCATTGACGCCGGCCTTGGCCGCCGAGTAATGCGCCCCGCCAGCCATGGCAACTCGCGCCGAGACCGACGAAGTCACCAGGATGCGGCCGAAATTCTGCCTGCGCATGGCCGGTGCCGCCGCCTGCGCCAGCCAGAAACAGGCCTTGAGGTTCAAAGACAGTGCCTGCTCAAGCTTGTCTTCGTCCAAATCATCGATCGACGCCCAGGGGCAGCCGCCGGCATTGTGCACGACGATGTCGAGCCGCCCCGCTTTCGAAGCGGCATTGTCGACGACCTCGTGCAGTTCAGAACGCCCAAGACCTGGTAGCGGCACGGCCCGAGCCGACAGGTTGCGCGTTGCCAACTCGATTGCGAGCGCTTCCGCGACGTCGAACGTCCGGTTGGCGATGACGACGGAAGCACCGGCTTCGGCAAAACGCGTGGCGATCGCCGCGCCGATGCCGCGTCCGCCTCCTGTCACCAGGGCAACCCGTCCGGTCAGATCGAAGCCCGGCGTGCCCATCGCTCAGGACACTCCGGCATTGGCAAGAAGATCGACGAAACGCCCGAACACTTCCGTGTGACGATCGACCTGCTCGGTAGTCGTCGCCGGACACATCAGGAACATGGTGTGGAACGGCGTCACCAATATGCCTTCGTTCATGTAGTAGGCGTGCAGCAGCGTCTCGAGGTCGCCACGCCGGCTGGCGATCACGTCGGCGCCGTTGCGCGGTGGCTTCGGCATGAACATGATCTCGGCACGGGCGCCGATCTGGGTGACATGCCAGGGCAATCCCCGCGTCTTGATGATCTTGAGCGCGCCTTCGGCAAGGCGGGTCGCATTGGCGGTCATCAGCTCGAAATTGGCAGGCGTCAGAACGTCTTCCAGCACCGCACGCATGGTCGCGATCGTCAGTGCGTTGCCGGCCAGCGTGCCGCCGATGCCAAGATGCGCGGACTGGCGCACACGCGGATTGACCTTGGGCACGATCGCCCACAGCCGCTCGGCGATTTCCTGCGACACGCCGAAGACACCGGCAGGAATACCGCCAGCGATTGCCTTGCCGGCAACGAGAATATCCGGCTCCAGGCCGCGCTGGCTGGTGTAGCCGCCAGGACCGCTCGAAATCGTATGCGTTTCGTCGATGATCAGAACGGTGCCGGTGCGCCGTGTGATGTCGCGCAACGCCTTGTGAAAACCTTCGGCGACCGGGATCATGCCGAAATTGGTCATCAGCGGCTCGGTCAGCACGCAGGCGACGTCGCCGGCTGAAAGTGCCTGCTCCAGCGCCTCGACATCGTTGAACTCGACTACCCGCGACACCGTCGAATGGTCGACGCCGTTGGGGTGGATCATGTTGCGCAGGCCGACACGACCGTCGCGGATCTCGACATGCGCCTCCTCGACGCCGCCGTGATAACAGCCGGAGAAGACCAGAACTTTTGGCCGACCCGTGATCATGCGGGCGATGCGGATGGCACCGCGATTGGCATCGGTGGCCGATGTGGTCAGCGTCCAGTAAGGCAGACCGAAGCGACGAGCCAGCTCGGCACCAACCCAAAGACTGTCCTCGGTCGGCAGCATCATCGTGGTGCCGTTCTGCAGCTGGCGCACCGCGGCGCGTGTCACCGCTTCCGGTGCATGACCGCACA
The DNA here is from genome assembly GCF_058790995.1 of Mesorhizobium sp. EU05-FHT14A09. NCBI lineage: Bacteria > Pseudomonadati > Pseudomonadota > Alphaproteobacteria > Hyphomicrobiales > Phyllobacteriaceae > Mesorhizobium > Mesorhizobium sp. EU05-FHT14A09. The sequence goes on along the minus strand of NZ_JBYTDF010000001.1, from coordinate 1,533,462 downwards.
TGCCGCCGGTGTCACCGAGCGCGAAGTCGACATAATCATGGCCGTCGATATCGCGGATATGCGCGCCCGTGGCTTCCGCCGCATAGACCGGAAAACCACCCGCCCAGCGCCGCATCCAATGCGAAGGACCTCCGTAGAGGAAATGGCGCTGCCCTTCTTCCCAGGCTTCCGCCGAACGCGGATGGGTAAGCCGGAAGCGCTCCTGCTCCTGGTCGAGCAATTCCGCGATGGTCGCCGTATTGCGGTCTGTTGGTGCAGCAAGCGTCAAGCTTTGAAATCTCCCTGTACATGCCGTTGAGGCATGGCTACAATTCCCATCCGGTTCATTATTTGAACCGTCGTTTTATTTGTTGCATGCAGACTGCAAGCTTGGTTGGCTGCTGTCAAGTTAATTCACACGCTAAGTATCGTTTTGAAGTCTGATAATGAGCACTGTGCGCAAAGCCATTTCGCTGCTGGAACTGTTCACGCTGGAAGAGCCGGAAATCGGCCTTTCTGACCTCGCCAGAAAAGCTGATCTCGACAAGGCGACGGCACGGCGCCTGCTGGTGGCGCTGGCCGCACACCGTCTCGTGGAACAGGAGCAGGCAAGCCGCCGCTACCGGCTGGGAGCCGGGCTGACGCGGCTTGCCCGGATCCGCGATGCGCAGCTGCCGCTGGTGGCAGTAGCCGTGCCCATTCTGCGCGAGCTGTCTCAGCAAACCGGCGAGACCGTTCATCTTTCCGAATACAGCGCCGGCGCCCTGCTCACCATTCATGTCGACCTGTCGAGCAAAGCCAACCGCGTCAACGTCAATGTCGGCCAGATTCTGCCGCTGCATGGCACCGCGTCGGGTATCGCACTGCTCGCCTTCGCGCGTGACGAGATCCGACGCGATTGTCTGGAAACGCCACTCACCGCGTTCACCCCTCACACCATGACCGATGCGGAGAAGTTGCGGCAGGCAGTGCAAGTGGCAGCCAGGCGCGGCTACTCGCGCAGCGCGCAGGGTTACGAAGAAGGCGTGCATTCAGTGGCCGCTCCTGTTCTCGGTTCGGACGGCTATCCGATCGGCACTGTGGCGATCGCATCGCCGGTTTCGCGCGCCGATGACGCGGTGGCGGCGGCGCAAGGTGCCATGGTGATCGAGGCAGCTCGGCAGATTACGAAGCAGTTGATCGGCGAGGCGGTCGAGCCGGCAGGACGGATGCCGGGCTGACCGATCGAGCAGGCGTCGCCGCCGGCATCCGAACCCTTCCGTCGGCTTGTCTTTTCCAGCGCTCGAATACCGATGACAGTAAGGTGAGAGACAAGCGCTGATTTCGCTTGACCGGCTCGCTCGCGACAGCTTGCATGAGCGTTGCGAAAAGAATGATTAGCGTGTTAAGTTCCGTTTCAAAATATGTCACGCGCTAACAGCGGCGTTGTCATGCCAGCCCGCACCAAGACGGGAGGCGCCACCGAGGAGGAACCCATGCAGCATGCCGCCCGACATGTCAGCATCGCCGACGGCGAGGCTTTTCTGTCCACGTCCCGTATTCTGTTCGGGCCGATCACCCAGCGTTTTGAGCGTGGTTCGGTCGAATCGATCCCCAAGCTGCTTTCGGTCAATCTCGGCCCTTGCCGACTGTCTGAAATCCGCGCAAAGGCGCATGTCGTGGTCAACGACCGTGCGCATTGGCGCAGTTTCGATCCCGATGCCATCAAGATCCTTGTGCAGGTCGCAGGCCGCAGCCACTTCGAGCAGCAATCCGTGGCCGTCGATCTCAATCCGCGCTCGGCCATCATCTATGATCCGGTGCGCAGCTATTCCCTGCAAAACCTGACCGGCGTCGACCAGCTCATCCTGCAGGTGCCACGGTCCACCTTCAGCGACGATACGCTGGCCCGGCTGGCAGCGCCCCTGCCCTTGCCGGGTGATGAAGACAGCCTGACACACATCGTATCCGGGCTGATGCGCATGGCCATCGACGATGGCCGCAGGCTGGACGAAGCCAATTGCCGACGCGTCGGGGAAAGCCTTATCCAGCTCGTCAACGGACTGATCTGCTCCAAGCCTCAGCTTGCCGAGCTGCGCCGTTCACCGCTGGAAGCGTTGCGCGAACGCATCGTCGCTTACATCGACGCCAACCTGTCGCGCAGCGACCTCTCCGCCGATGAGATCGCCCGCCACATGGGCTGTTCGCGCCGCTATCTGCACCGGGCGTTCGAAGGCGAGGACATCACGCTGGAGCGTTTTGTGTGGGATCGCCGGCTGGAGCGCAGCCGCGAGGCGCTGATGGCGGGCAACGGCGCGTCGATCTCCGAGATCGCCTTTGCCTGCGGCTTCAATTCGAGCGCGCACTTCTCACGTGCCTTCAAGGCCAAGTATGAAGTTTCGCCACGCGAACTGCGCGACACCGTTCTCAGCCGGCTGCACTGACGACGTTGCCTTCTCTCTCGGGAAGGCAATCGCATCTATGATCGCGCCGACGCTGTCACAGCAGAACCAGCGTCTGATCGAGTGAAACGCCTCGCATTCCACGTAGCGACGAAAATGTTCAGAGCGGCTCCCATTCGGCGAGCCGCTCTGATTTTGTTTTGACGTTGTAGCGGTCGGAAAGCCGCACTGCCCTGTTCTAATTGCGTGCCATCGACATCGGCAGGATCTTGCGTGCGAGGCCTTTCGGCAGGAACAGCATCGCCAGGATGATTGTGAGCCCCGAGATGATGGGGTGATAGTCCGGCACGAAGATGCGGGCGATGTCGAACACCGCATACATGATGAAAGCGCCAAGGATCGGCCCGAGGATGGTGCCAGTGCCACCGACCACCGTCATCATCAGCGGCAGCAGCATCCAGTCGAGGTTGAAGACGGAATCCGGCCCGACATGGAAGATGTAGTAGCTGTAGAGACTGCCGGCGAGACCGGCGATGAAGGCACTGCCGGCGAAGGCGGCAACCTTGACCTTCAGCGTGTTGATGCCGTTGGCGGATGCAGCCATCTCGTCATCGCGCACGGCAATCAGCGCCAGGCCGTAGCGCGAGCGCATCAGCCAGCCGATCGCAACTGCGGTGCCGACCGTCAGACCCAGGCCGGTCCAGTAGTGCGGCATCAGCGTCTCGAAGGTGCTGGAGGGCGCAATCACGCCAAAAGCACCGCCGGTGAAGTCGCCGCCATTGACGAAGATCACCTTGAGGATCTCGCCGAAACCCAGCGTGCCAAGGGCGAAATAGTCGCCGCGCAGCTTGGAGAGCAGCGGCAGGCCGATCAGCGCGGCCGCCAGTGCGGCGACCAGACCGCTCAGCACCATGGTGACGGGATCGAAATAATAGATGCGCGGAAAGGTCTCGTAGAGCGAGCCCCAGAGGTAGTTGCCGCTCCACAGGATCGCCGTCGTATAGGCGCCGAGCCCGAAGAAGGCGTGCGAACCGAGGCTGATCTGGCCACCGAAACCGGCAACCAGGTTCCAGCCCTGCGCCATCACCGCATAGATGAAGACGAAGAACAGGAAGGAGAACAGGTAGCTGTCGATCGCCCCCGGCCAGAATGGCACCAGAGCGAGGATGACGGTGAGGAGCGCTGCCGCCCATTTCCACGATATATTGGCCATGGCGGTCATGCCTTCTTGTAGGGCCGGCTGAACAGTCCTTCCGGCTTGAACATCAAGACAGCCAGGAAGACGCCGTAGGCGATGGCGTTGGTCCAGCCACCTGAGATGAAGAACTGCGTGTAAGCCTCGATAAGGCCAAGGATAATGCCACCGGCCAGCGCGCCCGCGACATTGCCGATGCCGCCAAGCGCCAACGCCACCAGCGCCTTGAGGCTGAAGATGAAGCCGGCGAATGGATTGAACGGAAAGGTGGTCGCCACGGCAACGCCTGCGGCGCCGGCCAGCGCGATGCCGATCGCGAAGGCGATCGCATTCACTTTATGCGGGCTGATGCCCATCAGCGTTGCCGCTGTCATATCCTCGGAAGCCGCCCTCACCGCCTTGCCGACCAGGGTCTTGCGCAGGAACAGCACAACCAGCGCGGTACCTGCGAGCGCGATCAGGAAGCCCATGGAGCGGGTGAAGGAGGCACGCACGCCGAGCAGTTCGATGCCGCTCGCGGTGTAGCTGGTGACCACCGCAGCGGTGTTGCCGCCCCAAATGACGGTCATCAGGTTCTGCACCAGGAACATGACGCCGACAGCGATCAGCAACGAGATGTTGCGATCCTCCTCGGCGGCCGCCTTGCGGAACAAGCCCTGATAGATCAGCCAGCCAGCGACCAGACCGACCGGCACCATGATGAGCAGTGACAGGAATGGGTCGATGCCGAGGTGCTGGAACAGCGCGCGCACCACATAGGCGGCCAGGATGATCATGGCGCCCTGCGCCAGGAAGATCAGGCGCATGGTACCAAAAATGAGGCTCAGTCCGACGGCGGCCACACCATACATGGCGCCACCGAGCGCGCCGTTGATGGAAAGCTGCAGCAGGATCTCCGGCGATGGCAATGTCATCACAGCTCCAATACGCCCATATAGGCTTTCTGGACTTCGGGATCGGCGATGAGCTCGGCGCCCGTGCCTTGCATGGCAAGTTCGCCGGTCTTCAGCACGAAAGCGTAGTCGGCGATCTTCAGCGCCTGGTGGATGTTCTGCTCGACCAGCAGGATGGTGACGCCTTGCTTGTGCAGCGCCTCGATCAGCTGGAACATCTGCTGCACCACCAGAGGCGACAGGCCGATGGAGGGCTCGTCGAGGATGAGCAGCGACGGTTCGGACATGGTGGCGCGTGCAATCGCCAGCATCTGCTGTTCGCCGCCCGACAACGAACCCGCCTTCTGGCTGGTCCTCTCCTTCAGGCGCGGAAACAGGTCATAGGCCTTCTCGAGCGCACGCTTCATGTTCGCCCGTGCCTTGGGCTGGAAGGCGCCCAGTTCCAGGTTCTCCAGAACGGTCATCTGGCGAAACAGCCCGCGCCCCTCGGGCACATGGGCGATGCCCAGGCGGGCGATGTCTTCCGGAAGACGGCCAACCAGGGATGTGCCGGAGAGCTTGATCTCGCCGCGCTTGGCGGGGACAAGTCCGGAAATGGCTCTCAGCAGCGTGGTCTTGCCGGCACCGTTGGCGCCGACAATGGCGACCACGGAGCCCGCATCGACATGGATCGACACGCCCCAGAGCGCGCGCACGTCGCCATAGGCGACTTCGAGATCTGTTACTTCAAGCAGCCGGTTCGCCAAGATAGGCCTCGATGACTTTGCGGTTGGCGACGATTTCGGCGGGTGTGCCGTCGGCGATCTTGACGCCGTGGTCGAGCACGACGACGCGGCTGCACACCTTCATGATGGCATCCACCTTGTGCTCCACCCACAGGATGGAAATGCCCTTTTCGGAGCGTGTTCGGCGGATGACGTCGACCATCTGCCTGATTTCGGTCGGGTTGAGCCCGGCCATCGGCTCATCGAGCAGCAGAAGCGATGGTTCCGAAGCCACCGCGCGTGCTATTTCCAGCAGCCGGCGGTCGGACAAGGTCATATGCGCCGTCGTCACATCGCGCTTTGCGCCGAGGCCGACCAGATCGAGTGCGGCTTCGGCCGCCTCCCTTGCGTGCCGTACCCGCCCGCCGGAACCGTAGACGGCGCCGACCATGACATTCTCAAAGGCAGTCATGGTGAGGAAGGTGCGCACCAGCTGGAACGTGCGGGCGATGCCATGCCGGCAGATGAGGTGCGGCGCCGCGCCGGTGATGTCCTTGCCTTTGAAGCGGACTTTGCCGCGCGTTGGCGCGTAGATCGCCGTCATGACGTTGAAAAGCGTGGACTTTCCGGCGCCGTTCGGGCCGATCAGTCCAACCAGCTCGCCCCGGCCGACGACCAGATCAATGCCATCCAGCACCACGAGGCCACCGAAACGTTTGGTCACCGCCTCCAGGCTGAGCACGGTTTCGTCTGGCTGCATGCTTGTTCGGTTCCTTTGCCCGCTGGCTTCAGGGAAAGACTGCGTGGAGTTTATGTGGCCACAACCACGGCGCGGTGACTGCGGGCACGACGGGACGGCGCTGGCACGAGGCCAGACGTCGTCCCGACGGCACCCCCAACGTTTAGCGCTTGTCCCAGGCGGGAGCTGGCTTGTAGGTCCAGGTCCCATTCGGGAACAGCAGCTGATGCTTGCCTTCCCACCACTGCGTGGCAACAGACGGGATCAGCGCAAAGCCGGTCTCGTCGAACTTCAGCGGACCAACCACGGTATCCTTGAATTCCTGGTTGTAGATGGCGTCATGCACTGCGGCAGCGTCGGTCGAGCCGGCGCGTTCGATGGCCTGGAACAGCACCTGGGCGTTGGCGTAGAAGGCACCGACGGTGACCGAATCCTTCTTGTATTCGGCCTCGTAGCGCTCACCCAATTCCTTGGCGCCGTTGTAAGGATAGCTGGCCGACCAGAAACCGTCGGTCAGCACGTAGTTGGAATCCTTGCCCAGCGCGTCATGGAATTCGCCGGTCCAGGTGCCCTTCCAACCGTGGAAATATGGAACGCTGAAGCCGAGTTCCTTCATCTGGCGGATCAGCGTGACGGTGTCTGCTGGAGAGCCGAACACCAGCATGGCATCGGCATCGGCGGCCTTCAGCTTGGTGATCATCGCCGAATAGTCGGTCGAGCCCGTCGCCCACGGATCGTTGAAAGCGAAGGTGTAGCCATACTTCTTGGCTGCGGCCTCGAATGCACCGCCGAAGCCCTTGCCGTCTGGCGAATCTTCCGTGACCAGAGCCGGACGCTTCGGACGCTCGTTCTCCGGCAGCTTCTGCCAGATTTCGAATGGCACTTCGGCACCCGGACCAGGGTGGAAGAAGAACAACGCCGAATATTTCATCTTGAGCGGCTGCCACTCGAACGGGAAAGCCGCCGTGATCATGTAGAATTTCTTGTACTTCTCGGCGACGATGGCACCGGCGACATTGAGCGGGCCGGAGTGAGTCGAAAGCAGGATGTCGACCTTCTGCACCTTGACCAGGTTCTCGATCGCCGAAGCGACCTTGGCTTCCGTGCTTTCGTCGTCGGCGATGACCAGCCTGACCGGAAGCTTCTTGCCGGCTTCCTTGACCATGATGCCGCCGGCCTTGTTGATGTCGGCGACGGCCTGCTTGTAGGCCCATTCCTGTTCCTTGCCGTCACCGGCGAAGGGCCCGGTCAGCGAGACCGGCGCGCCGATGACGATCTCGTCGCCGGCTGCATTGGCAACGACGGTCGCACCGCCGGTCAACACCGTGGACAGCGCGAGCGCCGCCAGCATTCCTTTCAGGCTCATTCCCATGTTCTCCTCCCAATTCCACTCCCGCCGGAAGCCGGTCGGGCATGCCCCAGATGGTCAGCCGGTCGCCTGCGCGACCAGCTTGGTGTCGGTGAACTGCTCGAACCGCAGCACCTTGCCGTCCTCAACGTCCCAGACGTGGACGACACGCGCCTTCATCGGCTTGCCGGTGCGCTTGTAGGTGCCGGAATAGGTACCGATGCCGAGGATGGTTGAACCGCCGTCGACCAGCCGCTCCAGCGAGAAGGTGTAACCTTCCCATTCATCGCCGATGCGCTTGAACACGCCTTCGATGATGGCAACGGTCCCGACATAGGTGCCGGCGTAAGGAAAGCCTGCCATCTCGGTCCAGGCGGTGCGGTCGGTGATCGGCGCCATCATCGCCGCCAGATCCTTGTTGTCGGAGCCGGCGTAGTGCGCCTTGATCGCTTCGTAGTTCTTGCTCATGGCTTTGCCCGCGCTCAAACCGGCGCCGGTCCCTTTCCGTAGTCGATTGTCGATTTCTTGGTGATGAAAGCGCCGGCTGGCTTGTTTTCGATGGCGCCGGTCGAGATCACGCCGAGGAACTTGCCCGTCGAGCGCATGTCTTCCCAGTTGTAGAAGAACAGCGACGCCACCGGGATGATGAATTCGCGGAAACCAAAGATGTATTGCCCCTCTGCGAACTTCCAGGTCGTCGCCAGGTCGACGTCGCCATGGCCGCGCTGTACGCCGACCAGATTCTGCCAGGCGTAACGCTGTGATGACAGATAGATGTGCTCGTAGACGTGATTGGGGCTGTATTCGTAATGGGCGGTCAGGCCGACGAGATCACGCGACGGTGCGGGTTCGATGCCCGTCGGCGCAACCGAAGGATCGCCGAGCACACCGGCTAGCCATGTTTGTGCAACGCGTGGCTCGCCAGGCGCCTCGCCTCCCTCCCTCACTCTTTCGCGCACCGAAAGCACGCGACGGGTGCGGGTGTTGACGATAAAGGCTTCGTCTTCGGTTGGACGCGCCGCGAACGTCATGTTGATGAAGACCGTATCGGCGGCGACTTCCAGCGCCTCGTACCAGTCGACGCCGGCATCCCTGCCCTCGCTCCAGGCAACGGTGTCCGCCGACGTGAAAGCCAGATCGATCTGGCGGCCGCTGTTCAGCGTGATCTTGAAGGTCTGGCCAGCCAGCGCTCCGGTCGTGGGCAGCCTGTTGGTTGCGATGCCGGCAGCGAAATCATCGAAATGCTTCCAGTCGGCCGGTCTGTTCACGTCATTCATTGCAAGGTCCTCGAACGCTCAATCGACAAAGGCTAGGGTTGGCAGGTCCACCACCGTGGCGCCGCCATCGACGGTCAGGATCGAACCATTCATCATCGCGGCCTCTTCGGAGGCGACAAAGCAGATGACGTTGGAGACCTCTTCCGGTGTTGCGGGTCGGCCGAGCGGCACGTCCTTGGTGACGAGCTTGTAGGCTTCGTCGACGCTGGCGAGACCGTGCTTCTCGACGACGACCTGCATCTGCTCGTCCGCCATGGCGGTAGCCACCCAGCCCGGGCAGATGGTGTTGGTGCGCACGCCGCGGCGGCCATAGTCGCGCGCCAGCGATTTGCCGAGCCCGACACAGGCATGTTTCATGGTCACGTAACCTGCGGCGGCCGGGCCAGCGAACAGGCCGGCGATCGAGGCGACCACCACGATGTTGCCACGCTGGGAAATCAGGTCGGGCAGGATTTCGCGGGCACAGACGAAGGTGGTGTCGAGATTGGTTCGGGTCGACAGCGCCCATGTCTCGTCGCTCATCGAAATCGTGGGACCGACACCGTGGCCACCGGCATTGGCGATCAGGATGTCAACGAGGCCGAACTTGGCATGGACCTCCTTGAGCGCGGCGCGTACGGCACCGGCATCGGCGGCGTCACCCTGCACGATCAATGCATTGGTGTCGGTTGCCACGGCCTCCAGCGGTTCGCGCCGCCGCCCCATCAGGACGATGTTGGCGCCGTCCTTGGCCATACGCCTGGCGACAGCTGCACCGATACCTGTACCACCGCCGGTAATGAATGCGGTCTTTCCGGAAAATCTCATCGTTACCCCATGTTCGCGAGCCGCCGAGTCTGGCCCGTTCGTATGTACCGATAGTGCGATGCAGTTGGGCATAACGTCTTGTCCGAGCGGGAACTTTGTTTTGACTGAACGTGCACTTGGCCGGTCTTCGCCTTGAAGCGCGCGCGCCGTCCTCCTACCCCTCGGCACACGGCCAAGTGGCCGGCAGGAGGATTTGATGAACGAGAGAGTTGCCCCCCCGATCAGTGCCGCGGCATCGGCATTCCTTGCTCGCACGCATCGCCCTTTCATCGGGGGGCGCTTTGTCGATATCGACCAGGGCGGCGCATTGCCGGTTGATGACTCGGCAACGGGCGAGATCGTTGCACGCGTGCCTGAAAGCGGCGCTGAAATCGTCGACCAGGCAGTGAAGGCCGCACGTGCCGCACTTGAAGGCCCATGGGGCTCGATGGCGCCGGTCGAACGCGAGCGGCTGATGCTGAAACTCGCCGACGCCGTCGAAGCGGATGCGGATCTGCTCGCCGAAATCGAAAGCATCGAGAACGGCAAGTCGCTCGGCGTCGCCAAGATGCTGTCGGCCGGCGGTTCGGCGAACTGGCTGCGCTACTATGCCGGATGGGCGACCAAGATCGAAGGCGCGACGATCAATGTCTCCATTCCGGTTCCGCCCGGAGCCAAGCACCATGCCATGACGGTCATGGAGCCCGTCGGGGTCGTCGGCGCCATCGTGCCGTGGAACTTCCCGCTGATGATTGGCGTGTGGAAAATCGCGCCGGCACTCGCCGCCGGCTGCACCATCGTCATCAAGCCACCGCAGGAAACTCCGCTCGGCCTGCTGAGGCTTGCCGAGCTGATCGAAGCGGTTGGCTTCCCGGCCGGCGTAGTCAACGTCGTCACCGGCTCGGGTTCCGTGACGGGTGAAGCGCTGATCCGGCACCCCGGCGTCGACAAGCTGACATTCACGGGCTCGACCGAGGTCGGCAAGCGTGTCGGCCATGCTGCCGTCGATCGTGTCGCCCGCTTCACGCTGGAGCTGGGCTCGAAATCGCCGATGATCCTGCTGTCCGACATGGAAGACGGCATCGAGCCCCTGCTCGCTGGCCTCGGCATGTTCTTCAACCAGGGTCAGGTCTGTACGTCGGCCGCACGCATCCTGATCGAGAAGTCGATCTACGACCGGACGCTGGCGAGACTTGCCGAAATCGCCGACGGCATGACGCTCGGCGCCGGACGTGACGAAGGCGCGCAGATCAATCCGGTTGTCTCGGCCAAGCACAAGCAAAGCGTGCTCGGCTACCTCGACCGGGCGTTGGCCGCCGGCGGCGAACGCGTCAGTGGCGATCGCGCGGTTCCAGCCAAGGGCCACTACATCGCGCCGACCATCCTGCACAATGTGAAGCTCGATGCCGAGATCGTGCGCGAAGAGGTGTTTGGCCCGGTTGTCGCCGCGATGCCTGTCGCGGATCTCGACGAGGCGATCCGGCTCGCCAACGACACGCGCTATGGCCTTTCGGCATCGGTCTGGACGCGTGATCTCGGCAAGGCGATGAAGGCCGCGCACGGTCTGAAGGCCGGCACGGTTTGGGTGAATTCGCACAACACGCTGGATCCGGCCGCGCCATTCGGCGGTTTCAAGCAATCCGGGATCGGTCGCGAGCACGGCAAGGCAGCACTGGAGAGCTATCTGGAAACCAAGACCGTCATCATGCGGTACGCCTGAGCCAATGACGGAAATCTTCGACTACATCGTCGCCGGCGCCGGTTCTGCCGGCTGCACTGTCGCGAACCGGCTGGTGACAGCCGGCAAGCGCGTCCTGCTGCTGGAAGCCGGGCCGCGTGACAACGACAAGTTCATCCACATGCCGGCGACCTTCGCCAAGGTGATCGGCACCAAACGCAGCTTCATCTACGAGTCCGAGCCGGAGACGAATGTCGGCGGGCGACGGCTGCCGATTCCGCAGGGACGCACCCTGGGCGGCGGCTCGTCGATCAACGGCATGCTTTACATCCGAGGCCAGCACGAAGACTACGACACCTGGCGTGACCTCGGCTGTCCGGGCTGGGGGTGGGACGAGGTGCTGCCGGCGTTCAAGCGCCTGGAACGCAATGAGCGGCTGGACGGCACCTATCACGGCACGAGCGGGCCCCTGCCCGTATCGGACGCGCGTCACAAGCACCCGCTCTCGCTTGCCTATGTGAAGGCCGCGCAGCAGGCCGGTTATCGCTACAATGACGACTTCAATGGCGAACGCCAGGAAGGCGTGGGTTTCTATCAGCTCACCACACTAGACGGGGTGCGCCAATCCGCGGCGACGGTGTTCCTGAAACCGCTGGCCGGCAATCCGAACCTGACCGTCGTCACCGACGCGCAGGTGAACACGCTGACGCTGGAAAATGGTGCGGCAAGCGGGCTCTCCTACACCACTGCCGACGGTCGTGTCGTGCAAGCCGCGGCCAGGGAGGAGGTGATCCTGGCGGCGGGCGCCCTCGCGACGCCGAAGATCATGATGCTGTCCGGACTGGGTCCTTCGGCGCATCTTGCGGAACTGGGCATTCCGGTCATCCGCGACATGGTCGGCGTTGGCAAAGACCTGCAGGATCATGTCGCGACACCGGTCTATGCCGCGACGCGTGAGCCGATCTCGTTGCTCGGCCAGGACAAGGGGCTCAAGGCGCTGCGCCATGGGCTGCAATATGTGCTGTTCGGTACAGGCCTGCTCACCTCGAATGTCGTGGAGAGTGGTGGCTTCTTCGACACCGACGGCGATGGGCGACCGGACATCCAGTTCCATGTGCTGCCGGTGATGATCGAAAACGCCGTGCATGGCTCGGTGGCTGAGCATGGCATGGAGCTGAATCCTTGCGTGTTGCGCCCCAAGTCGCGCGGCAAGGTGGAACTGCGTTCACGCGATCCGAACGATCCGATCCGTTTCACCACGGGATTCCTGTCGGAACCCGACGACCTGAAGCTGCTTGTCGAAGGCGTGAAGGTGGCGCGCAACATCCTGCGTCAGCCCGCGCTGCAGGCGGTGATCCGCGAAGAGCTGAAACCCGGAGGCGCGGCCGACCTGTCGGAGGACAAGATCGTCGATCACATCATGCAGACAGCCAAGACCGTCTACCACCCGGTCGGCACCTGCCGGATGGGAACGGACGAGTCGGCGGTGGTCGACACACAGTTGCGCGTGCGCGGCGTGCCTCGCTTGCGCATCTGCGATGCGTCGGTCATGCCGCGCCTGATCAGCGGCAACACCAACGCGCCGACGATCATGATCGCGAACCGGTGCGCCGACTTCATCCTGGCGGCGACCTGACCGATTGGATGAGCGCAAAGCTTCCGTACCGGCATCCACGGCTGGTCACAAAGCTGTTGACGCTCGGCCAAATCAGGAGTTCCATTCCCTTACGCGTACGGAACATTCCGGTGCGCAGCGTGCTTTTGCGTTGCACTGCCTTTGGGCCAAACGGGGCCTTATGGCTAAAACGATCAAGCAGGGGTGGAGCCGACCATGCTGCATGTCAAACCCGATTTGCTGCGCGAGCGCTTCGACATGCAGCGACGCGCCTTCGCGGCCGAACCGTTTCCGTCCCTTGCCGTCCGCAAGGATCGTCTGAAGCGCCTGCGGGCACTGACCGAAGATCACGAAAAAGCGATCTGCGAAGCAATCGACGCTGACTTCGGCAGCCGGTCGGCGCATGAAACACGCTTCGCCGAACTGTTCGTGGTGCGCGCCGGCATCAATCATGCGCTCTCGCATGTCGGCTCCTGGATGCGTGCCCGCAGCGTCGCCACGAGCCTGCCTTTCCTGCCGGGGAAGAACCGCCTCGTGCCACAGCCTCTCGGTGTGGTCGGCATCGTTTCGCCGTGGAACTATCCGTTCCAGCTCGCGGTCGCGCCGGCGACGGCAGCACTTGCAGCCGGCAACCGGGTGTTGATGAAACCCTCGGAACTGACCCCTCGTTTTTCGGCACTGCTGGCCGATCTCGTAGCGGAACATTTTGCACCGGAAGAAGTCGACGTGGTCACCGGCGATGCCGAGATCGGCAAGGCCTTCGTGTCGCTGCCTTTCGATCACCTGATCTTCACGGGCTCGACAGCGGTTGGCCGCCAGGTGGCGCTTGCCGCCGCCGCCAACCTGACCCCGGTGACGCTGGAACTGGGCGGCAAGTCGCCGGCCATCCTCGATCCGTCCTGCGACATGGACGCGGCCGTGCGCAGCCTTGTCTTCGGCAAGCTGCTCAACGCCGGCCAGACCTGCATCGCGCCGGACTATGTGATGGTGCCGCAAGGCCAGGCCGCGGCATTGACGAAGAAATTTTCCGAGGCCGTGGCGAAACTCTACCCATCGCTGAAGACCAATGCCGACTACAGTTCGATCGTCTCCGACCGCCATTACCAGCGGCTGAAAAGCCTGGTCGAGGAAGCCGCTGCGGGTGGCGCGGTCGTGACCGAAATCAACCCTGCCAAGGAGACACTTCCTGCCGAAGGCCGCAAGGTCGCCCCGACCTTGGTGCAGAATGCGCCGGAAGACAGCCGGTTGATGCGCGAGGAAATTTTTGGCCCGGTGTTGCCGGTTCTCGAATATGCGTCGCTGGATGAAGCGATCGGCTACGTGAACCGGCATGACCGGCCGCTGGCGCTCTACTGGTTCGGCACCGATTCATCGGCGCGCGAACGCGTGCTGCACGAAACCATCGCCGGTGGTGTCACAATCAATGATTGCCTGTTGCACATTGCCCAGGAGCGGCAACCTTTCGGCGGCGTCGGCGCCAGCGGTACCGGCGCCTATCACGGCGAATGGGGCTTCCGTACCTTCAGCAAGGAAAAGCCCGTATTCCTGCAATCACGCTTCAACGGCGGCGCATTGCTGCATCCTCCCTACGGCGCCATGTTCGAGCGTGTGCTGAAAATGCTCAGACTGGTGACCTGAGCAGCGGACGGGCGCTGTCGTTCGCAGCAGCTACCCTTTCGGACCTTCGCCGATAAGCCGCATGAACTCCGTCTCTGCTGCCGTCGCGTAGCGCTCCTTGTGACGAAGCATGAAGAATTTGCGGCGCGGCACCGGACAGTCGATCGCGATCAGGTTACCGGCGGCAAGCGCGTTGGCGGCGACGAGCCGAGACATCACGGTGACCCCCGCCCCGGCCGCAACCGCTGTCCGCACGGCTTCATTGGTCGGCAGCACCAGCCCGATATCGATCTCGCTCTCGGAGAGTCCTTCCTGACGCAGCATGGCCGCCAGGGTCGAGCGCGTGCCGGAACCGCTTTCGCGCAGGATCCAGCTTGCGGTGGCCAACGAAGGTTTGGCGCCCCTGCCAGACCGACCCCAGGGATGGTCGGGCGGCGCCAGCAGCACCATCTCGTCCTCGGCCACGGTGGTCACGGCCAGCGTCGGCTCGTCTACTTCACCCTCGACAAAACCGAGGTTGGCTTCGCCGTCGCGAACCTGGGCCGCGACCGTTTCGGTGTTGCCCATGGTGAGTGAAACGGCAATCCCGCCATGTTGCGAACGAAAAGCATGGATGAAACGTGGCAGCCAGTAGTTGCCGACCGTCTGGCTGGCAGCGAGCCCCAGGGAGCCGACCTTCAATCCCGCGAGGTCTGCAAGCACCAGTTCGGCTGCCGCCGAGCGTGCCAGCACTGCTTTTGCCTCGACCAGGAAAAGGCGCCCGGCGTCGGTGAGCGCGATGCGGCGACCGACACGATCGAACAGCTTCGTGGCATAGCGAGCTTCCAACGCGGCCACCGCCGCACTGGTGGCCGACTGTGTCAGATTGAGATCCCGCGCCGCATTGGTCACATGCTCGCGCTCGGCGACGGCAACGAAAATGCGCAACTGCTCCAGCGTCATGCAGGCTCCTTAGCGCATGACCCAGAAAATCGGAATCGATTTTCGGAAAGGAGGGTGGCATGCGGCACCCGTCATGCGCCAACTCAAAGTGTTAGAGCGACCTTTGCGCGTCCGAAAGGATGCGCGGGGCGATGCGCTAGCCCACCAGCTTGACCAGCAGCAGGCTGAAGCAAGCGATAAAGACAAATGCCGAAAGCGCAAGCAGCAAGGGGCGAAGACCGCGTGAACGTATCTTGCCGATATGCGTCTGCAGCCCCATCGCAGCCAGACCGACCGAGAGCATGAAAGTGGTGGCAAAAACGATGAGGGACTTGGCCTCAACCGGCACATCGACCGTGCTGTTCAAGGCAACCACGGCGACAAAGGCGAAGACGAACCAGGGTATCGGCGGCTTCGCGGTCTTTTCGGTCGCCCTGCCCCGCGCAGCCATGATCCCAAGCGCGATCACCATGGGCGCCAGCAACGCTACCCGCGCCAGCTTGGCAATGGTGCTGATTTCGCCAGCCTGCGGACCGACCTGGAAACCGGCGCCGATGACCTGCGCGATCTCGTGAATGGAGGCGCCGGCCCACAGGCCGAAGCCATGCTGATCCAACCCTGCGGCGGTGGCCAGAAGCGGGTAGCCGAGCATCGCGATGGTGCCGAACAGCGTGACCGATGCAACGGCATAAGCGACGTCCTCGTCGCTGGCGCCGGTCACCGCGTTGGTCGCCACCACGGCGGAAGCGCCGCAGATCGAAGTTCCGGCAGCGATCAGTTCGGCCAGCTTGCGCTCGACGCCAAGCAGTTTGCCAAGACCAAGCGTAAAACAGAAGGTCGCCAGCAGCGACAGCGCGACGATCGCGACACCGGTCATCCCGATCGCCGCCAGCTGCGTGACGGTCAGCTGGAAGCCGAGCAGCACGATGGCGAGGCGAAGCAGCGTGCGCTGACAGAAGGCGATGCCGGCACGGGTGTTCGCCGGCAGGCCGACCAGATTTGCAAAGATGATACCGACGATGACTGCCAGGATCATCGGGCTGAAAATGCCGAGCCCGGGCAACTCGCGGATCGAAAAAGCCGATGCAGCGACAATCGTCGCGAGCACGATTCCCGGCCAGATTGTGGCTTTGTCGACGGTCGTGGGCCCGCCAGTTTTGGCGTGCTGGACAATCGGGCGATCAAACGAGACGGCAGACACGGCATTCTCCAATTCCAAGCGGAATTGGAATGCCATTCTCTCATTCGCCGATCCAACGCATTATACGTGTCAAATCGTTCGATTCAAACGAACGGTCTCGCGACCAGCACGCCCAGGGCGATAAAACGAGGCGGCTCAGCCGTCGCGGTTCTCGCGGGCTGGGTCAACCGACCCAGCGTTCGTAGTCGGACACCAGCAGATGCAGCGGCGCTTCGTCTTCCTCGATGTCGGAGAAACGGCCGATCGGCTCACGGAAAATGTTGTCGGTGAGATCATCGTTGACCGTCGACACTTCGCCGATCAGCACATCCTTGCCTTCGGCCCAGAAGGCGTGCCAGACGCCCGGCAGCAATGTCACGCTCTCACCCGGATCGAGCTTGAGCAGACCGCCCGCCGGCAGTTTGCGGATGGTTCCATCGACCGGAACCGAGACTTCGGCCTTGGGGTCGATGCCACCTTCAGCATCGGGCGTGAACAGTTCCAGCACCAGCTTGCCGCCGCCGCGGTTGATGATGTCTTCAGCCTTGATCACATGCCGGTGCATCGGCGACAGCTGGTCCTTGCGCGTGATCATGATCTTCTCGGCATAGAGCATGCCCGCGCCCTTCTTCATGTCCTCGAAGCGGCCGTTGCGCACAGTGAACAGGAAGAGGCCGAGCTCGTCGAACTTGCCCTGGCCATAGTCGGTGATGTCCCAGCCGAGACGGGAATCGAACACGCCCGCGGATGTACCGCGACGCGACTTCATATCCTCAGGTGTCCAATAGGCGAATGGCGGCATGACATAGCCGAAGGAACGGATGAAGGCATCGCCCTCACGGATGATAGCGTTGACGGTCGAACGTTTCATGAGGACGATCCTGTGAAAGCAGTTATCGTTTGGCAGGTTCTCGTCGCAAAACCGCGGGACACTTTTGCGGAACCTGCCTCACGCATTTCGCATAGCGCAACGTCCGCCAGCTGTCGATGAGCTGCCTAGAGCGCCGCGCGTCCCTTTGGACGCGCAAAGGTCGCTCTAGCACTTTGATTTTGCGCATGATCCTTTCCGAAAATCGATTCCGATTTTCGGGGTCATGCGCTAGCCGTCAGGCGTCGGCACGACGCGCCGCCATCCGGCGCATGGCGATCACGCGGCGGCGGCGGATTTCCGTGCGCATCGCCATCATGTGCAAGGCAAAGAACAGAACTGTGAAGCCGATGGCCATTATCAGAAGTGGCCACAAGAGACTGGGATCAATCGTTGGTCCGTCCAGCCGAAACACCGAAGCAGGCTGATGCAGCGTGTTCCACCATTCGACCGAAAACTTGATGATCGGGATGTTGATGAAGCCGACAAGCGTGATGATGGCGGCGGCCCAGGCCGCGCGCGCGGCGTCGTCCAGTGCCCGGGTCAGCGCGATGATGCCGAGATACATCAGGAACAGCACAAAAACCGACGTCAGGCGGGCATCCCATACCCACCATGTCCCCCACATCGGCTTGCCCCAGATCGAACCGGTGATCAGTGCCAGGGCAGTGAACACCGCACCGATGGGCGCTGCGGCCTTCAGCGACACATCCGCCAGCGGATGGCGCCAAACCAGCGTCCCGATCGCCGAAACAGCCATCAGCGAGTAGCACATCATGGAGAGCCAGGCGAACGGCACATGGATGTACATGATGCGGACGGTAATGCCTTGCTGGAAGTCCTCCGGCGCGGCGAAACTCATATAGAGACCGACAGCCAGAACGAGCATCGCGACACCCGCCAACCAGGGCACCAGCCTGTCGGCCAATGCCATGAACCGTGTCGGGTTGGCCAGGTCTGCCCAGCTTGAGGGGCGTGTGCTCGTTTCGCTCATATGGTGTTCTTAGAACCTTTCGGCCGCGGTTTGAAGCCGTGCCGAAAGGACAACACCGCGCACTTTGGAGCGTTTCCGTTCTTCACGGAAACGCGGAAGCGCTCCAGTTCTTTGACGTTAGGCAATTCCGGACAGAATTGCTCCAGGGGTACGCGGTGTTGGATGGGGTCGCGAACAATCGATGCGGATTGCGAGGATCAGGCTGCTTCGCCGTTCACCGACACGATGCTTAGCCGCGGACCTTCCTCGTCAGCGAGCAGGCCACCGGCACGCAACAAGGCAGCGAAGCGGCCATTGCGCATCGACAGTTCCTGGAAGCCGCCCATCTCGACGATGCGTCCCTTGTCCATGAAGATGACCTGGTCGGCGTCGCGCACCGTCGTCAGGCGATGGGCGATGACAAAGGTGGTGCGACCGCGACGCAGATCGTCGAGGGCTCCCTTCACCCGGCCTTCGGTCTCGACGTCGAGCGCGCTGGTCGCCTCGTCGAGGACAAGGATCGGCGCATCTTTCAGCACGGCGCGGGCAATGGCGATACGCTGGCGCTCGCCACCCGACAGCTGGCCGCCGCGCTCACCGACGACTGTGTCGTAGCCGTCGCTCTTGGCCAGGATGAAGTCCTGCGCCACGGCAGCGTTTGCTGCCGCATGCACTTCCTCGTTGGAAGCACCGTCACGACCGACACGGATGTTCTCCTCGATCGACCTGTTGAGCAGGCCGGCATCCTGGAAAACGGTGGCAATAGAGTGGCGCAGCGACTTGCGGGTCACCGTGCGGGTATCAATACCGTCGATGAGGATTCGGCCTTCACTCGGCGTGTGGACGCGCTGCAGAAGGTTGATGAGCGTGGTCTTGCCCGCACCCGTCGGGCCGACGATCGCAACCGTCTGGCCGGCCTTCACGTCGAAGGAAACGTCTTCAACGCCCTGCGTGGAGTTGGCGAAATTGAAGCTGACATTCTCGAACTGGATATGGCCGCTGACCTTGCCGAGATCACCCAGATCCTCCGGCTCGGCGGCTTCGGCGGAATCCTCTTCGAGTTTGTAGAACTCCTCGAGCTTGGCACGGGCTTCGGAAATCTGTGTCACGAAATTCGAGACCAGATCGAGACGGCCGATCAGCAGCGTGGCAAAACCGGTGAATGCGACGACGTCGCTGATGCGCAGCTCGCCATGCATGACCAGGTAGGAACCGATCATCAGCACGACCATCATCGAGACCGTGGACGACAAGCGGTTCATCGCGCTGGCCAGGGCCCACCAATCGAGAACCGGGTTCTGCGCGTTGAGCAGATCCTTGATGTAGCGCTTCAGCGCGTCGGCCTCATGGCCGATACGGTTGTAGCTCTGCAATACCGCAACGTTGCTGACGGAATCCGTCACGTGAGCGAAAACGGTGTGATAGTGACGCTCGACATTGGCCTGACCTTGCTTGGTCTTGCGCATGACCAGCCGGCCGATGGCGAAGTAGAACACGCCGAGCACCAGGAGAACCGCGGACATACGAGCGTCCAGGCTGATCGCCGTCGGCACCAGGAACACCAGTGCGACGACAGTCGACAGGTGCTGCCGCATGAATTCCAGCCACAGCGTGAAGAGAGATTCGACCGCGCGCAGCAGCGTCTGCAGCGAATTGGAGGTGCCGCGCTGCTGGTGCCAGGCGAGCGGCATGGTGATGACACGTTCGAAGGATTCGCACAGCACTTCCGAGCGACGCTTGTGAGCGAAGCGGTCGGCACCGCGGGCAACGAGAACGACGGCGATGATATTGAAAGCGCCCAGGCCTGCCCACATGACCAGCTCGCTGAACGGGTTGGTGCGCTCGGCGATCGCGCCGATGACCTTGCCCAACAGCATCGGTTCGTAAACCGCGACCATCGCGAGCATGACGTTCGCCATGCAGATCAGGACGAGACGCTTCTTGTCGGCGGTGAGGTAGCCGAGCGCTCTCCAGTAGATTTGCAGCAGGGACAACTCAATAACTCCCGCGTAACGATCCATAGTGCGCCGCATTATTGCGGTGAACACCTAGCCCTAGATGGGTGGCAAAACAATGCCCGCCTATGCCTTCTGCTCCGTTCCGACGAACAAAACATGACAACGGGCAGAAATCTGCCGTGATCGCGTAACGGTTTGAGATAAAAGGTGAAATCGCAACCCTGCGGCAAAATTGCGGCAGATGCTCGCCGCTGCCGCAATTTTGGGCAATTGGAGGCCCGCCAGCGAGCCTCCTGCACCATTTCCGCCTTTATCAGGCTGGAATCTTGACAATAATCTCGCTGGAACGATCACTGTTCAGGTCGAAAGCGTTACCTTTCGCCTTGACGCCATCAACCTCCAGCGAGATGGCCTTCGCACCCTTCGCACGCACCACCCGGACGGAATGCTCGGCGCCTGCGATCTTGAGCTTCGCCGAATAACCTTCCCATGCCTTGGGCAGCTTCGGCGTGATCTCGATGCGGTTGCCGCGACGCTCGATGCCGAGGATGCCTTCCACGGCAGCACGATAGAGCCATCCTGCCGAGCCGGTGTACCAGGTCCAGCCGCCACGACCGCCCTTGCCTTCGCCGGCATAGATGTCGGCCGCCACCACATAGGGTTCGACACGGTAGTGTTCGGCAGCCGCGTCATCCAGGGCGTGATTGACCGGATTCAGCATCGAGAAGCAGCGATAGGCTTCGTCGGTCCGGCCCATTTCGGCCAGTGCGATGACGAACCATGTCGCGGCGTGCGTATACTGACCGCCGTTTTCACGCACACCCGGCGGGTAACTCTTGATGTAACCGGGATCCTTCTCCGTCTTCGAGAATGGCGGCGTGAACAGTTTGACGATCTTGAGCTCGTCATCGACAAGATGTTTGACCGCCTGATCCATCGCCGTCTGTGAACGGGCCGGATCGCCCTCACCCGACAGCACGCTCCACGATTGCGCGATCGAGTCGATCTTGCATTCGTCGGACCTGCGCGAACCGAGCGGTGAGCCGTCGTCGAAACTTCCGCGGCGGTACCACTCACCGTCCCACGCTGCATTCTCCAGCGCCCGCTTCAGGCTGGCCGCGTGCGCTTCCCAGGCCTTTGTACGCTTGGTATCGCTTTGCGACTTGGCCACGGCAGCAAAGTCGGTCAGCGTCTTTAGCAGGAACCAGCCCAGCCAGACGCTCTCGCCCTTACCGCCGATACCCACGCGGTTCATACCGTCGTTCCAGTCGCCACCGAGGATCAGCGGCAAGCCATCGGCACCGGTTCTCTGGACGGCAAGATCCAATGCCCGCGCGCAGTGCTCATAGAGCGGAGCACTTGTCTTGGAAACCTGAGGTTCGAAGAAGGAATCGTGTTCGCCTTCGGCCAGCGGTTTGCCCTCGATGAACGGCAGCGCTTCCTTCAGGATCGCCTTGTCGCCCGTCACCAATATGTAGCGTGACACCGCGTGAGCCAGCCAGACGACGTCGTCCGAGATCATGGTGCGAACGCCGGCACCGGTACGAGGCAACCACCAATGCTGCACGTCGCCTTCTGCGAACTGCCGGCGGGCCGCGTTCAGGATCTGCTCGCGTGCCAATGACGGGTCATGGGCCAGCAGGGCCAATGTGTCCTGAAGCTGGTCACGGAAACCGAATGCACCACTCGCCTGGTAGAATGCCGAACGCGCTCTGATACGGCAGGCCAGCGCCTGGTAAGGCAGCCAGTGGTTGACCATGGCATTGAGCGCCTTGTCCGGCGTCTCGACCTGGATCGTGTCGAGGAAGCCGCGCCAGCTGCGTTCGTTCTCGGCAAGCCTTTTGTCGAAATCCTTGGCGCGATGCGTCTTCACCAAAGCACTTGCTTCTTCGGCGGACCCTGCGTCCCCCATCAGCCAGAGCAAGGTGACATCGCCACCCGCCGGAATGTCGACGTCGCGCGCCAAAGCAGCGCACGCGTCGTCGCCGGCCTCGACACGACCGGACAAGGCGGCGCCGGTGACGACGGATTGCGGCGTTACCGTGCTGCCGTCACGGCCGAGGAACTCCTGACGATCGGCCGTGAACGACTGCGGATCACGATCGCTGGCCAGGAACGCCACGCGGTCGCTGAAGTCGAGCCCATAAGGATTCTGCGCCAGGAGAGCCCCTGTGGCTTCGTCCCGCTGTGAGAGGATGGTCGCTGCCGTCTTCGAGCGATGGCTGCCCAAGACCCATTCGGCGTAAGCGTAGATACGCAGCCTGACGGGTGCCGAGCCGGCGTTCTGGACGCGCAGGCGTGAAATGCGCACCGGGTCGGCAGGATCGACAACATGGGTCAGATCCATCGACAGGGTGCCGCGCTTGGTGCGGAACGTCGAGAAGCCTTGCCCATGCCAAGCTTCGTAGACCATGGTCGGGTCGCGCAGCATGGCGGCGGTCGGCGAATAGGATTCACCGGTGCCGAGATCGTGGATGTAGATGCCTTCGCCCGGACGGTTCGTGACCGGATCATTCGACCATGGCGTCAACTGATAGTCGCGGCTGTTGCGGCTCCAGGTGAAACCGGCCCCCTCCGCCGACGTGTGGAAACCAAACGCTTCATTGGAGACCACATTGATCCAAGGCTGGGGCGTCGCCCGCTCGCCCGTCAGGCGAACGACATAGTGGCGGCCATCACCGTCGAAACCGCCATAGCCGTTCCAATAGTCGAGGCCGGCGCCATCAGCGAACGTTGCGACTTCCTTCTTGGCCGGCTTGCGCGGCGCCGGGATGGCCACGTCACGCAGCGCGGTTGCACCACCCGGATGCAAGACGTCTCGCGCCTGGATCGCCGCGGTCTCGGCACGCTCGATCTGGTCGAAGATCGTGCCGTTGCGTGTATGCAGCACCACGCGCGCCACCGCGAGCAGCGTCTTGTAGGTGGTTTCATCCATCAGATCGCGGCGCACCGCGAAGATGTGCTGGCGCGAGCCGAACTCGTTGCCGCGCAGGCGGCTGTTTTCGCACAAGGCGTCGATCGCCTGCTGCAGATCCTGCACATAGGACGATGCCTGCTCGTTGACGATAACGAGATCCGCCGTCATGCCGCGGGCGCGCATATATTCCTGGAAACGCAACGCTTCGGCGACGATCTCGAGGTCGGCGACGTCGCCGATACGAACGGCGAAGATCGGGAAGTCACCCGAAATGCTGGTAGGCCAAAGGCTCGACTGCCGGCCGAGCCCCGGCGCGATCGCGTCGGAGGGCAACCGCAG
Organism: Mesorhizobium sp. EU05-FHT14A09; assembly: GCF_058790995.1. Classification (NCBI taxonomy): domain Bacteria; kingdom Pseudomonadati; phylum Pseudomonadota; class Alphaproteobacteria; order Hyphomicrobiales; family Phyllobacteriaceae; genus Mesorhizobium; species Mesorhizobium sp. EU05-FHT14A09. The sequence continues at coordinate 1,510,094 of NZ_JBYTDF010000001.1, read as the reverse complement.
GAACGGATCCGGATAGATCAGATATCGGGCCAGCTTCTGCACATTGGAAGCGTCGGTCAGGCTCAGGCCCATATGGCGGGTCTGCACCTGCGAACGGGTCCAGGCCAGCATCGACTGGCGAGCAAAGCTCTCGGCATGGTCGAGCCGAGCGATCGCCTCCTCCAGTTCCGTGCGGTTGGCGCCGGTGACGGTCCAGAAGGTGAGTGAGATCTTCTTGTTGGCCGGCACCCTGACACGTCGCCGCAGCGCAGCGACGGGATCCAGCGTGAACCCGGCATGTCCCTCCAGTCGAGCGCCCGGATCGAAGGCAGCGGCATCTGCGATGGTGCGGCCACGGCCGATAAAGGCGCGACGATCGGTCTCCGCCTCGCCATCACGGGCAAGCCCGGATGGGTCGGTGACGAAATGCGCGGCGGCAATGTCCGGCTCGCCGGCATCACGCTTGCGGCGCGTTGCGAAGATGGCGTTGTTGTTCGACGAAATCTCGGTTTCGATGAACATCTTCGAGAACGCGGGATGGGCGTAGTCGGCGGCCTCCTGGCCGAGCACCAGCTCGGCGAACGAAGTCACCTCGATATGCCGGTCAGTCGCACCGTCATTATAGAGCGTGACCCGCCGGCCCTCGCCATTGCCTTCCGAAATGACGATGCATTCGACCTCGGAGCGCAGCGAGTGCACGGTCTTGATGAAGGTCGCCTTGTCGTCCGAAAACTGCGCCTGTGCGGTTTCACCGGGCGCGCGCTTCGGCTCCACCGTCGCCGACCACCAGTCGCCGGTGTCGGCGTCACGCAGGAAGATGTAGGAACCGAGCCGGTCCTCGACCGGATCCGGCTGCCAGCGGGTGACCGCAAAGTCGCCCCAGCGCGAGTAACCCGAACCGGTTGCCGTCACCATGACGGAGTAGCGGCCATTCGACATCAGATTGGTGGCACGCAGCGCCCATGCCGGGTCGAGCACCACGCGCATGTCCGGGGTCTGTGCTTCCCCCTCGTCTGCGACCGCCTGTTCCTCGGCATCGGTGCGCACCGTGTCAGCCGGGATTTCGCGCGGGGCCTTCTCCTGCAGCAGCAGTTCGGCGGATTCGATGACCGGGTCGCTGTGGAAACGATCCCGCAGCCGTCCCTCGAAGACGGCATCGGCGATGGCTGCGATCGACATGCCGGAATGGTGCGCGAAATAGTTCTGCACCACCGCGCAGGTCGCACCTTCCGGCACGCGCTGCGGCGTGAAGTCGACAGCATCGTAGTAACCGTGACGGCCGAGCGCGCCGATCTCCTTCAGGCGTTTCAGGTTGGCAACCGCCTCGCGCGGCAGGAACTGCGCACTGAGGATCGTGGCATAAGGCGCGATGACCGTGTTCTGACCAAGGCCGCGCTTCAGGCCGAGGCCAGGCACGCCGAAATTGGTGTACTGATAGTTCATCTCGCGGTCGCGGGCATTGTAGGCCGCTTCGGAAATGCCCCACGGAACGCCCTTCGAACGGCCATACTGGATCTGGCGCTTGATGATGAGCTGGCTGGTCTGGTTGAGGATCGAGCCCTGGGGTTCCTTCATCACCAGCGGCGGCATCAGGTACTCGAACATCGAGCCGGACCAGGACATCAGTGCGCCACGGAAACCGATCTCGACGATCGGCCGGCCAAGGCGGAACCAGTGCTCGGTCGGCAAATCGCCCTTGGCGATGGCAAACAGGCTGGTCAACCGGCATTCGGAGGCGAGAAGATCGTAGCAGGCCTCGTCGAGTTGACGCTCTTCGACGCGATAACCGATCGACAGCAGCTTGCGGTCCTGGCGCAGCAGGAACCCGAACTCCATCTCGAAGGCATAGCGACGGGTGCGTTCATGCAATTCGAGCAGCTTCGCACGCATGGCCTGGACCGACTTTTCATCAGCCTGGGCGTCCTGCACATGGGCTTCGCAGGTAGCCTCCAGCCGCGCGGCCCAGTCGACAATGATGTCGCTGGCTGTCGACTTCGCCTCGGCATGGATGGCCGCGGCGAACTTGCGGATCTCTCCGGCGAGCACGGTGAGGTTGACGGTGCGCGCCAGTGCCATCTCCGGCTGAGCCTTGATGGTGCGCACGGCGCGACGCATGCCGTCCAGCCGGTCGGCCAGACGTTGGCGCAAAGGCCTGAGCTGGCGGCGGTCGTCCGGCAGTTCATCCAGGCATTCATTCAGGATCGAGACGGTATCCAGCACGCCTTCGACGTCACCATGCAGATGGACCGACGGCGCCTCTGCCCATTCGGTACAGGTCGCGGCGACCGTCACCAGATGGCCGGCGAGATTGCCGCTGTCGACAGCGGAGATATAGGTCGGACGCAGCGGGTTGAGCGTCGTCGTTTCATACCAGTTGTAGAGATGACCACGGCTGCGTTCCATGCGCTCGATGGTCGACATGGTGGCATCGATGCGGGCGATCGCTTCCGAAAGGCTGATCCAGCCGAAATCGCGGGCCGAAACGACTGACAGCAGGTAGACGCCGATGTTGGTCGGCGAAGTGCGGGACGCGACGACGGGCTTGGGATTTTCCTGGAAATTGTCCGGCGGCAGGTGGTTCTGTTCCGCCGTGACGAAATTCTCGAAATAGTGCCAGGTGCGACGTGCCGCGACACGCAGCGCGTGTACGTCCTGCGGCAGCAAATGCAACCTGTCTTCCGTCTCGGCCGAGCGGCTGACCAGCCAGGCAAATGCCGGCGATCCAATCCAGAACAGCGCGAAGGCAAATGCAACGAAGGCGCCGGTGGAGTCGTCTATGACTGGAATGGCAAGGCCGACGGCGCCGATGATCACGGCGCCGTACATCATTGAATAGTAGGAGGCGATGTCATTGCCGCTGCCCTGGTGCGCCTGCGAAGCGGTGCGCCATTCGAGCAGATTCTTGCGGCTGACGAAGAGCCGATAGAGCGTGCGGATGATGGCGTCGCCCATCATCCAGGCCTGATGCGCCATCAGCACGATCTTGAGCGCCACCATCGCAGTGCCGAAGGCGATGTCATGCACCAGCGCCGAGAAATGGCCACGCGGCGTGGCATCGCTGTTCTTCGGGATGATCGCGTTGACGATGTCGAAGGTGGGGGCCATGAACAATGTCAGGATCAGCAGAGCCTGCCATTGGGCTGCCTGCGTGAAAGGCAGCAACGTCCAGCCGGCGATTGCCGCCATCACCCAGAAGATCGGGGTCAGCGAACGGCGCAGGTTGTCGATCATCTTCCAGCGCGATAGCGCCGGTACGCCCGACCGCGGATCGAAGATGAAACTCAGCAACTGCCAGTCACCGCGCGCCCAGCGATGGGTGCGCGAAGCGTCGACCCAGTAGCGGGTCGGATAGTCCTCGACCAGTTCGACATCAGTGACCAGCGCCGAACGCGCCAGGGCGCCCTCGAGCAGATCGTGGCTGAGCACGGTGTTGTCCTCGATGCGCCCCTTGAGAGCCGCTTCGAAGGCGTCGACGTGATAAAGACCCTTGCCGGTGAAGGAGCCATCCCCAAACACGTCCTGGTAGAGGTCGGAGACAGCGAAGACGTAAGGATCGAGGCCACGGTTCGCCGAGAACACACGCTGGAAGAACGAGGCCTCGTCGCCCGTCGTGAGCGACGGCGTGATGCGCGGCTGCATGATTGCGTAGCCGGCGGTAACCCTGCGCTTCTCCGCATCGAAATGCGGCCTGTTCATCGGGTGGCACATCTTGCCGATCAGCTTCGACACCGCATCGCGCGTCGTGCGGGTGTCGGCGTCAAGCGTCATGACGTGGACGACGTTCTCGGGCAGCGGCGTCTCCAGCGGCAGGAAAGTGGTATCCTTGTCGCCACGCAGCAAAAGGTTCAGTTCGTGCAGCTTGCCACGCTTGCGCTCCCAGCCCATCCAGCGGCCCTGCGCCGGATTGTAGAGGCGGCGGCGATGCAAAAGGTAGAAGCGCGGCGCGCCATCGGTCGGGTAGCGCTGGTTGAGTTCCGCGATCTGGCTGCGGGCAAACTCGAGAATTTCCGTATCGTTGGCACTGATTTCCGATTTGCTGTCCGGCCAATCCGACAGCAGCGCGAAATGAAGTTCGCCCGACATGTTGGCGAGGTGGTGCACTTCGATGTTGCGCACGTTCTCCTCGACATCGTCGCGTGAGCCGATCAGCGACGGCACGACGACGAGGGTTCGCGCGTCGGCAGGAATGCCATCCTTGTACTCGTAGCCAACGAGTCGCGTGGGTTTGAGGAACAACAGGAAAACGGTGTTGAAAAACGCCAGCGCGCCTTCGCTCGCTGGCACCGCGAACAGCACCAGCATGAGCGTTATGCCCCACAGCGGCAGTCCGAGAGCGGCCAGTGCACTGCCGGACAGCCAAAGCAGAAGCGCAGTCAGCAGGAAGACGGGGAGCACGATACCCAGCCAGCCGGTCCTCCGGAAACCGCGCAGGAAATTGCGTGCCAGGCTCGGCGAATAACCGATCGCCTTTTCGAGTTCGGGCCTGCGCGAACCGACGAGGAAGAAGCCGATATCGGTGGTGTCGGCGGCATCCGCCGCCTCACCCGCGGCTGCCTTGGCCGCCGCCGCCATATCGGTCGCCTGTTCAGCGACACGGTATTCGGACTGCTTTGACCGTTTGGCGAGGTCCTCGATCTCGGTGCGATACTGATCTCTTGAGGGGAAGTCGAGCTCGCTGAAATTGGTGCGCTCGCGCAGCAGCGCGTCGATACGGCTGACGCCTTCGAACCAGATCGTCCAGTCGACGTCGTTGATGAGGCGCAGGCCGCGGATGATGTTGCCGGTGGTGACGTTGCCGCTCGACAGCGTCTGATGCTCGGCGATGGTAATCTTCTCAGCGTCGGTACTGGACTTCTCCAGCTCGGCTTCCAGCCATTCCAGCGCCCTGCCCGCATTTTGCGAGCCGTCGCGCAGGCGGTAGAGAAGCTGAGTAGCGAACGAGGTGTCGGCAGCCTGGGCCTGATACTTGTCCAGGATCGCCTGCCGGTCGGCACTGTCACCGGCTGCGAGCACCCGGTCGGCGACGTCGTTGGCGATGAGGCGCAGGTCCCGCGAACGATTGACCCGAACGGCAAGCCGGCGAAGGTTCTCGATCAGCACGAAACGCAGCAGCGATGGCAGCGCCCAGATCTCGCCGATCTTCATTGGCTCGATTGATTGGAAACCCTCGACGATCGCCTTGAACATCTGCGCCGAGACGGAGCTGTCGGAGTGCGCGACATATGCCCAGGCCAATGCCAGTGCGCGCGGCACGCTGGTGCCGTCGGAAAGTTTCAAGGTAGGCAGCTGCCGGTAGAAGCGGCGCGGCAGGTCGCGCTTGATCTGGTAGATCGTTTCTTCGACCAGATAATTGTTATCGAGCAGCCATTGCGCGGCAGGCGTGACCGTCTCGCCCCTGGCCTGGGCGACGTTGGTCAGCTTGTAGACCTCGAGGATCTTCTTGGCGCTTTCGCGGATGCGTTTCTGGAAATCGAAGGGTTGCAGGCCCGCCAGATCGGAAACGTCGCCTCTGGCGAGGCTCTCGCCCAGCGCCCGCAACCGGTCTTCAGGCAGAAACTGTGACCGGATAGGCTCTTCCGCGGTAGCAGGGAAACGCGCAGTGGCGGTCCGGATCTCGGCGGGGCTGGTCTGAATATTCATCAAGCAATCCGTGCGGTGGGGACCGGTCGCGGCGCGACCGCATCGTCCCCGGTGTTCAACATCGATTTACAGGTGATTGATTGCATAGCAAAGCGGGTCGAACGAGCTTGTTCCGTCTTCCCGTCAAGATTAGCGGACGTTGCCTTGCCGACAACCGTGAAACTCGCGCGCATGCTCACAACGGGAAGCAGCGAATGGCAAGGATTCCGGCAATTTCGTGATGGCGCAACCGCCCGGCCCGATATTTCGGGTCAGGTTCGATAACGCTTGGAGACAGCTTTTAATCGTTTTGGATGGAGATCAGGAAAAGCGTGGCGTCGGGCAGAGGGCGCAGTGACGCGGTCTGCCCTGCCCTGTCGAACCACAATGTATCGCGGGCGCCAAGCGCGAGTGCAGGCGATTCGCCGATCTGAACACCGCCTTCGTCGCAGAAGACGAGCGTGACAGCTGCCTGGGTGGTGAGCTCGAGTGGTTCTGAAAGTGACAGGCGGCGCACAGTGTGGCGCACACGGCTACGGCGTGTCATCACATTGAGGTCGGTGATAGGCCCCCCAACCAGGGTCGCACTGGTCGCAGCATCCGCTGGAAAGAACAGGGGATCGCTGGACCGTGTCAACTGAACGGGGTCACGCCCCGCAATAGAGAGCCCCATGCCTTCGCCTTCGAGGATCGAAAGCGTACGGTCGATGCCGGCAAAGACCGAAAAAGGTCCGCCGGCTTCGACGCGTGCCATGGAGATGCGCCAATCGAAGTCATCCAGCCCGGCGCCCGCCGGCGAGACAACAATCTCGGTTGTTGTCCCGCCACCGTTCTTCCACGGCATGGATCGATAGTCGCTGGCGCGGAGGATACGCATCGGCTTAGCCGAGGATGCCAGGCAGGTTGAGCTGATGCTCCTTCGCGCATTCGATGGCGATGTCGTAGCCGGCGTCAGCATGGCGCATCACGCCCGTTGCCGGGTCGTTCCACAACACACGCTCGAGACGGCGCGCCGCATCCTCGGAGCCATCGCAAACGATGACCATGCCCGAGTGCTGCGAGAAGCCCATGCCAACGCCGCCGCCATGATGCAGTGACACCCAGGTCGCACCCGAGGCGGTGTTGAGCAACGCGTTGAGCAGCGGCCAGTCGGACACGGCGTCCGAACCATCCTTCATCGCTTCCGTCTCACGGTTTGGCGACGCAACGGAACCGGAATCGAGATGATCGCGGCCGATCACGACAGGTGCCTTCAGTTCGCCCTTGGCAACCATTTCGTTGAAAGCCAGGCCGAGACGGTGGCGATCGCCGAGGCCGACCCAGCAGATGCGTGCCGGCAGGCCCTGGAACTTGATGCGCTTCTGCGCCATGTCGAGCCAGTTGTGCAGGTGCTTGTTGTCCGGCAGCAGTTCCTTGACCTTGGCGTCGGTCTTGTAGATGTCTTCCGGATCGCCCGAAAGTGCAGCCCAGCGGAATGGGCCGATGCCGCGGCAGAACAGCGGGCGGATATAGGCCGGCACGAAACCAGGAAAGTCGAAGGCGTTCTCGACGCCCTCTTCCAGCGCCATCTGGCGGATGTTGTTGCCGTAGTCGACCGTTGGGACACCCATCTTGTGGAAGTCGAGCATGGCCCGGACCTGAACAGCCATCGACTTCTTCGCTTCCTTGGCAACGGTCTTGGGATCGCGCTCGCGCTTTTCTTCCCATTGAGCGACAGTCCAGCCCTGGGGCAGATAGCCGTTGACCGGATCATGCGCTGAAGTCTGGTCGGTGACCGCATCAGGTTTTACGCCACGGCGAACCAGTTCCGGAAAGATGTCGGCGGCGTTGCCGAGCAACGCAACCGAAATCGCCTTCTTCTCTTTTCCGGCCTTGTCGAGGATCGCCAGCGCATCATCGAGGTCTTTTGCCTGGACGTCGACATAACCGGTCTTGAGACGCATTTCGATGCGCGAAGCCTGGCACTCGACGGCAAGGCAGGACGCACCGGCCATGGTCGCCGCCAGCGGCTGCGCACCACCCATGCCACCCAGGCCTGCGGTCAGGATCCAACGGCCGGACAGGTCGCCATTGTAGTGCTGGCGGCCCAGTTCGACGAAGGTCTCGTAGGTGCCCTGAACGATGCCCTGCGAACCGATGTAGATCCAGGAACCGGCCGTCATCTGGCCGTACATCATCAAGCCCTTCTTATCGAGCTCGTTGAAATGATCCCAGGTTGCCCAATGCGGTACCAGATTGGAGTTGGCGAGCAGCACGCGAGGGGCGTCCTTGTGCGTCTTGAACACGCCGACCGGTTTGCCCGACTGCACCAGCAGCGTCTCGTCGGCTTCCAGGTTGCGCAGCGCGCCGACGATACGGTCGAAGCTCTGCCAGTCGCGTGCCGCGCGACCGATGCCGCCATAGACAACGAGTTCGCCCGGCTTTTCGGCAACGATCGGATCGAGGTTGTTCATCAGCATGCGCAGCGGCGCTTCAGTCAACCAGCTCTTGGCGGTCAGCTCTGTGCCGGTTGCCGCGCGGATGGTGCGGGAATTGTCGATACGGGTGTGTTGGGTCATGCGAATGCTCCCTCGAAAATCAGGCCTTCGCCCAGTTGAGTGCGGTCGTAAGAATTTCGGTCAGTGTCTTGCGCATCGGTGCGGCGAAGTCCTGGTCGTAGCGGCTTGGCCAGTTCGCCTGATCCACCCTGCCCTCGGGCTCCAGCATGTAACCGCGGCAGGAGAGCTCCATCTGCAGAGCGTGGACGCCGTCTTCCGGCCTGCCGTGATGACGCGTGATCCAGCCACCCTTGAAGCGGCCGTTGACCACAAAGGGGCGCCCGGTCGCGGCCATGATGTCGGCGACCTGTTTTTCCAGCACCGGGTCGGTGCTCTTGCCGGAATTGGTGCCGAGGTTGAACAGCGGCAGCCTGCCCTCGAACAGCCGGGGAATAACGGACCTGATCGAGTGGCAGTCGTAGAGAACGATCTTGCCGTGCAATCCGCGCAGCCGGGCGATCTCGGCTTCGAGTCCAGCGTGGTAAGGTTCGAAATAAGCCTTCCGACGCTCGGCAACATCGTCGTTGTCCGGCTCCTGTCCAGACTGATAGAGCGGCTCGCCGTCAAACGTCGTCGTCGGGCAAAGCTCGGTTGTTGCCTGTCCCGGATAAAGTGAAACACCGGATGGATCGCGGTTCACGTCGATGATGGAACGCGAGATGTTGGTGCGTACGACGGTCGCGCCGAGATCGGTTGCGAAATCATACAGCTTTTCGATCCACCAATCGGCATCGCGACGGGCCAGCCACGCCGAAACGAAGCGATCGTCAAGACCGGCGAGGTCGAGACCGGTGTGCGGGATGCTGACCAGCAGCGGCACCTCGCCGCGCTGGACCTCAAGCCATGAAGGCTGGGTCATGCAGCAACTCCGCTGATGGCTGGCAGCGCGACCGCCTTTGCCGCCTTCGCCAGCGAACCATCGCGCACCAGGGAGATCGCCTTTTCCATGTCCGGGTGGAAATGGCGGTCGTCATCAAGGTGCGGCACCTGTTCGCGCAGCACCTTGCGCACGGCCTCCAGCGGCTGGCTCGAAGCCAGCGGCTGATGGAAATCGCAGCCCTGCGCCGCTGCGAGCAGTTCGATACCGATGACGGCAGTGGCATTTTCGATCATGCCGATAAGCCGGCGCGCACCATGCGCCGCCATCGAGACGTGATCTTCCTGGTTGGCCGAGGTCGGGATGGAGTCGACCGACGCCGGATAGGCCTTCTGTTTGTTTTCCGAGACAAGGGCAGCTGCCGTCACCTGCGGGATCATGAAGCCGGAATTGAGACCCGGCTTCGGTGTGAGGAAGGCCGGCATGCCCGAGAGCGCGGGGTCGACCAACATGGCGATGCGGCGCTCCGACAGCGAGCCGATCTCGCAAACGGCGAGCGCGATCATGTCGGCTGCAAACGCGACCGGCTCGGCATGGAAGTTGCCGCCGGAGAGTGCGGTGTCATCCTCGGCGAAGATCAGCGGATTGTCCGTGACCCCATTGGCCTCGGTCTGCAGCGTATCAGCCGCCTTGCGCAGCACATCCAGCGCTGCACCCATCACCTGCGGCTGGCAACGCAGGCAGTATGGATCCTGAACGCGTTCGTCACCGACACGGTGGGATTCGCGGATGGCGCTGCCGGCCATCAGATTGCGCAAAGCATCGGCCGTTTCGATCTGGCCGCGATGCTTGCGCAGCAGATGAATGCGCGGATCGAACGGAGCGTCGGAGCCCTTGGCCGCGTCCGTCGAGAGTGCACCGGCAACCAGCGCCGCCTGATAGAGGACTTCGGCTTCGAACAGGGCGGCCAACGCGTAGGCGGTCGAGAACTGCGTGCCGTTGAGCAATGCCAGCCCTTCCTTGGCGCCCAGCGTAACCGGCTCCAACCCATGCGATGCAAAAGCGACCCTGGCCGGTACCCGGCCATGCGGGGTGAAGCATTCGCCAACGCCGATCATGGCGGCGGTCATATGGGAAAGCGGGGCGAGGTCTCCGGATGCTCCAACAGAACCCTGTGCCGGAACAACTGGAATGACGTCGTTTGCCAGCATTTTCTGCAGAAGATCGATGGTCTGCTGGCGCACGCCCGAGGCGCCTTGCGCAAGGCTCGCCATCTTGAGCGCCATCATCAGGCGCGCCACCGCAACCGGCATCGGCTCGCCAACGCCGGCGGCGTGCGACAGCACGATGTTGCGCTGCAGCGTTTCGAGATCGTCCGCCGGAATGCGCACGCTGGCGAGTTTGCCGAAACCGGTGTTGATGCCGTAGACCGGCTCGCCTTTGGCGACGATGCGCTCAACGGCCTTGGCGCTGGCTTCGATCGCGGCCTTGCAGGCCGGGTCGAGCACTGGCGTGGCACCGCGGTAGATAGCACGCCAGTCGGCCAGAGTGGCGTTGCCGGGCTTGAGTACGAGTTCTGTCATTGTCCCCTCCAGATGCGGGCATGGAGCGGATTGAAGCCCATGCGATAAACAAGTTCTGCTGGCCGCTCGATGTCCCAGATAGCCAGATCGGCCCATTTGCCGACTTCAAGCGTGCCGGTCTCACCAAGCAGCCCGAGCGCGCGCGCCGCTTCGCGGGTCGTGCCGGCGATGCATTCCTGCACGGTCATGGCAAATAGCGTCGCGGCCATGTTCATGGTCAGCAGCAGCGATGTCAGCGGCGAGGTGCCGGGATTGTTGTCCGTAGCGACAGCCATCTTCACGCCATGCTGGCGAAACAACGCAATCGGCGGCTTCCGGGTCTCACGGATGAAATAATAGGCGCCCGGCAGGATGCCGGCGACGGTGCCGGCCTTCGCCATCGCCGCGGCACCAGCTTCATCGGTGTATTCGAGGTGGTCGGTCGACAGCGCGCCGTAGCTTGCAGCGAGTGCAGCGCCGTTGAGATTGGATAGTTGGTCGGCGTGCAGCTTCACCGGCAGGCCGGCTGCTTTCGCCGCATCGAAGACGCGCGCAATCTGTTCGGGGGAGAAGGCGATGCCTTCACAGAAGCCGTCGACCGCGTCGGCCAGTCCTTCAGCGGCAATGGCCGGCAGCATCGTCTTTGCCACCAGGTCGATATAAGCGTCCTTGTCGCCATTGGCTTCCGGCGGCAGCGCATGAGCGCCCAGGAAGGTCGTGCGCACCGTGACCGGGCGTTCGGCACCGAGACGACGGGCCGCCTTCAAGGACTTCTTTTCATTGTCGAGATCGAGGCCATAACCCGACTTCACCTCGACCGTGGTGACGCCTTCGGCCATCAACGCATCGAGACGCGGCAGCGTCTGGGCAACGAGTTCATCCTCGCTTGCAGTGCGCAACGCCTTGACCGAGGAGACGATACCACCGCCGGCCCGCGCCACTTCCTCATAGGTCGCGCCGGCAAGCCGCATCTCGAACTCATTGGCACGATTGCCCGCGTGGACAAGATGGGTATGGCAGTCAATGAGACCGGGCGTGATCCAGCGACCTTCGCAGTCGATGATTTCGGTACCGGCCGGAACAGCCGGCATGTCCTTTTCAGGGCCGGCATAAACAATGCGGCCGCCCTTCGCCACGATGGCGCCATGCTCGATTTCACCAAGACCGGCGGCATTCTCGGCCAGCGTCGCCAGGCGCGCATTGCGCCAGATGCGGCTTGCCTCTGCCCGGCCTTTCTCCTCCTCAGCCATAGCCTTTTTCCGCTTCACTCCGTCGAAATTATGTATATACATATTAAGGCGCGACGCAAGTGCTAATGTCGCGCAGGTTACGGCAAGCGGAGGACGACGGCATGACGGCGATTTTTGCGGAACAGGCTTTTCTGAGCGGCGGCTGGCGCAAGAACGTGCGCCTCGTCATTGCCGACGGCACGCTGACTTCGGTTGAAGCGGACGCCGCCGTTCAGGCTGGTGACGAGCGGCACGCCATCATTGTCCCCGGCATGCCCAACCTGCACAGCCATGCCTTCCAGCGCGGCATGGCTGGCCTTGCCGAAACGCGCGGCCCAGGTGCTGATTCATTCTGGAGCTGGCGCGAGGTGATGTATCGCTTCGCATTGTCGATGACACCAGACGACGTCGAGGCGGTCGCAGCCCAGCTTTATGTCGAGATGGTCGAAGCAGGTTTTTCGCGGGTCGGCGAATTCCATTACCTGCATCACGACCGCGACGGCAGCCCCTACGGCAACATTGCCGAAATGGCTGAACGCGTTGCGGCCTCGGCGAAGGCTACCGGTATCGGCTTGACGCTGTTGCCGGTCTTCTACGCGCATTCCGGTTTCGGCGGCGGCGCCCCCAACGAAGGGCAGCGCCGCTTCATCAACGACCTGGACGGCTTTTCCAGGCTTCTCGAACAATCGAAGGCGGCGGTATCGGGCCTCGCCAATGCGGTCGTCGGCGTTGCGCCGCACAGCCTGCGCGCAGCTACCCCGGAAGAGCTGTCGGTTGTCGCCAGGCTCGAACCGAAGGCGCCGATCCACATCCATATCGCCGAGCAGGTCAAGGAAGTGGAGGATTGCGTCGCCTGGTCCGGCAAGCGTCCCGTGGAATGGCTGCTGGAAAGCCAGGCCGTCGACGGCCGCTGGTGCCTGATCCATGCCACCCACATGACCGACGGCGAGACGATCGCCATGGCAAAGTCCGGCGCGATCGCCGGCCTCTGCCCGATCACCGAAGCCAATCTGGGCGACGGCACCTTTTCCGCACCATTGTTCTCCAGCCATGGCGGCCGTTACGGCGTCGGTTCCGACTCCAACGTGCTGATCGGCGTCGCGGACGAGCTGCGTCAGCTCGAATATTCCCAGCGCATTTTCCATCGCGCCCGCAACGTGCTGGCAGCTCCAGGCCAGTCCAATGGCGAAAATCTGTTCACGCAATCCCTGATCGGCGGCAACGTGGCCCTTGGCGTTGCAGCAGCAGGCCTTGAAACGGGCGCGCCGGCCGATTTCGTTTCGCTCGATGCCAATCACCCGTCGCAGGCCGGCAAATCCGGCAACGCGATCCTCGACACCTGGATCTTCGCCGGTGGCGCGCGTGTCGACTGCGCCTGGGTTCATGGCCGCAAGCTGGTGGAAAATGGCCGCCATTTCGCGCGCGAAGCCATTGCCGAACGCTTCCGGAACGTCATGATGCGTTTATCGGCCGGCTAAGGGCCGCGGGATTCGAACAGCGGAGAACGACAGGCTGATGAGCACGACAGCGGAACCGGCATCGCTCCATCAGCGCATCCTGTCCGACATCAGCGAGAAGATCCTGTCCGGCGTCTGGGCGCCGGGTCATCGCATCCCTTTCGAACACGAATTGACGGCCGAATACGGCTGCTCGCGCATGACCGTGAACAAAGCGCTGTCGCAGCTTGCCAAGGCCGGCCTGATCGAGCGCCGCAGGCGTTCAGGAAGCTTCGTGCGCCAGCCGCATTCCCAGGCGGCGATCCTGGAGATCCATGACATCCGCACCGAGGTGGAAGCCACCGGCCTGCCCTACCACTTCGAGCGCGTCTCGCGCCTCAAACGCCGCTCCAGCACCGAGGATCGCGGACTGCTCGGCCTCGATGCGACAGTGCCGGTTCTTGCCGTGGAATGCCGACACTTCGCCGGCAAGCGGCCGTTCTGCCAGGAAAGGCGGCTCATCAACCTGAGCGCCGTTCCGGAAGCGGAGGAAGAAGAGTTCCTGGAGATCAGCCCGAACCCCTGGCTGGTCGGACATGTGCCGTGGAATGCAGCCGAACACCGTATCCGTGCCATGGCCGCGGATGAGGAAATAGCTTCGGCGCTCGATATCGCAACCGGTTCGCCCTGCCTTGTCGTGGAGCGACGGACCTGGAATGCCGAACGCCCGGTTACGCAGGTGCGTTTCGTCTACGCCGCCGAAAGCCACGAATTGGTGGCGCGTTTCGCACCGTCGCAGGGCTAGCTGTCCGAGCCTGCAGTTTGCAGGCGGCGCAAAACAGCTCAAACAGGCTTAGAACATAAGAAAAGGGGCCGTCCAGCTGGACAGCCCCATCTCGTTGATCAAGCCGCGCGTGCGGCCGGCTTGCGGTTGAAGCGGCGCTTGCTGCGGAAAGGCTTGTTTCCTTCCGGCTTGCGTTCGCCATGCGGCTTGTCGCCGAACGGGCGGTCACCCTTGGGCTTGCCGTGGAAGTGGCGCTCGCCACTCGGCTTCCCCTTGAAGGGACGGTCGCCGCCCTGGCTGCGTTCGCCCTGCGTGCCCTGATCGCCTTGCGGCTTTGCGCCGAAACGCTTCTTGCCGAAGCCGTCGTTGCGCGGCCGGCCATCGCGACGCTGTCCGCGACCCTCACCATCATTCGCCGGCGTAAAGGTGCGTTCGCCTTGCGGGCGCGGTTCACGAGCCGGATCGGGCTGACCAAGATGATCGGCCAGTACCGGCAGCTTCATGCGAATGATGCGTTCGACCTGGCGCAGCTTGCTGTTCTCCGACGGGTCGACCAGCGTGATGGCAATACCGTCGCGGCCGTTGCGGCCGGTGCGGCCGATGCGGTGCACGTAGCTCTCTGCCTCGTCCGGCAGATCGAAGTTCACGACATGGCTGATGCCGGGAACGTCGATGCCGCGTGCGGCGATGTCGGTGGCGACCAGGATGCGCACCGAGCCGTCACGGAAACCGTTCAGGGCCTTCTGGCGGGCGTTCTGGCTCTTGTTGCCGTGGATGACCGCGGCTTCGAAACCGTCACGCTCGAGGTCCTTGGTGACGCGATCGGCGCCATGCTTGGTGCGCGCGAACACAATCACCGAGCTCATCGCCTCATCGGCCAGCATATCGGACAGCACCTTGCGCTTCTGCTTGGTGCGGGCAAGCACGACGCTCTGGGTGATCTCGGCGGCCGTGGTGCCCTGCGGCGCCACTTCCACGCGCACCGGATCGCGCAGCAGGCTCTGTGTCAGCTGCTCGATCTCCGCCGGCATGGTTGCCGAGAACAGCGCGGTCTGCCGCGCCGGATGCGTCGCCTTGGCGATGCGCTTGACGTCGTTGATGAAGCCCATGTCGAGCATGCGGTCCGCTTCGTCGAGCACCAGCCAGGTGGTCTCCGACAGGATCACATCCTTCTCGCGCACCAGATCCATCAGGCGGCCGGGCGTCGCGATCAGGAAATCGACGCCGGGGCCGATCTTCTTGACCTGGCTGAAGCGCGAAACGCCGCCCAGCACGAGCGCGGTCGAGATGTGCGCGCCCTTGGCGAGCACCTTGATGGTCTCTTCGATCTGGACAGCCAACTCGCGAGTCGGCGCCAGGATCAGGGCGCGTGCCGTCTTCGGCCGGCGCTTGGTGCCGAGCGCGATGATGCGCGACAGGATCGGCAGGGCAAAGGCGGCGGTCTTGCCGGAGCCCGTCTGGGCGATGCCCAGTATGTCGCGGCCGGCAAGCTGTGCGGGGATGGCCTGCTCCTGGATCGGCTTGGGATCGGTGAATCCCGCCGAAAGCGTGGCCTTGAGCAACTGGCCGGTAATTCCAAGTTTGGCGAAACCGGTCGGTTCCGCAGTGATTTCTTCGGTCAAAACAATCTTCTTTCATGCGGCATAGGCCGCAACGACCAGCGCGGCGGAGCGCAACCCGCCGTCTGAATAGCAAAGGGACGACAAGGCGGGCGGGCAAAAAGCCCGCTCGGCTGCGCTGTCGTGCCCGCTGGCCTCTTGCCGCGGGACTTACACCGCCTTGCCTGAAGCAAGGGGAACAGACGCAACCAGTCTCAATCGAGGAGAAAGCCGGAGGGAGGAACCGGCCCGAGCGCCTATGGCTGCGCATATGGAGGAGTTCGGCAAGAAATGCAAGGGCTTGATGCTGCACTGCAACAAAACATCCCTGCCGGGTTCTCGTGGCAAGCGGGTGAAATGCCGGTTTGCATCGCGAAACCAAAGCCCCGCTTGCACTCCCCGCGCAGCGCCGATACCAACAGCGGACTAACGATCCGAGGGAGGCCGCCCATGAAGGAAGTGCTGAAGGAACTCGAGCGCCGACGCGACATCGCCCGTTTGGGCGGCGGCCAGGCACGCATCGACGCCCAGCACGCCAAGGGCAAGCTGACCGCGCGCGAGCGTATCGACATCTTCCTCGACGAAGGCTCGTTCGAGGAATTCGACATGTATGTCGAACACCGCTCCACCGATTTCGGCATGGAAAAGTCGAAGGTCGCCGGCGATGGCGTCGTCACCGGCTGGGGCACGGTCAATGGCCGTCCCGTCTATCTGTTCGCGAAAGACTTCACGGTGTTCGGCGGCTCGCTTTCGGAGGCGCATGCCGAGAAGGTGATGAAGGTGCAGGACATGGCGCTGCGCAACCGCGCGCCGATCATCGGCCTCTACGATGCCGGCGGCGCCCGCATCCAGGAAGGTGTGGCGGCGCTCGGCGGCTATGCCGAAATCTTCCAGCGCAACGTGCTGGCCTCCGGGGTCATTCCGCAGATTTCGCTGATCATGGGACCTTGCGCGGGCGGCGACGTCTATTCGCCGGCCATGACCGATTTCATCTTCATGGTGCGCGATACCTCCTACATGTTCGTGACCGGGCCGGACGTCGTGAAGACGGTGACCAACGAAACGGTGACGGCCGAACAGCTTGGCGGCGCTTCCGTGCACACGACGAAATCGTCGATCGCCGACGGCGCCTATGACAACGACGTCGAGGCGCTGCTGCAGATGCGGCGCCTTGTCGACCTGCTGCCGGCCTCCAACACCGCCGAGATCCCGGAAGTCGAATGCTATCAGTCGGTGACCGAACACGACATGTCGCTCGACCGCCTGATCCCGGACAATGCGAACAAGCCTTACGACATCAAGGAATTGATCCTGAAGACCGTCGACGAAGGCGACTTCTTCGAGATCCAGGCTTCGTTCGCCAAGAACATCGTCACCGGCCTCGGACGTGTCGAAGGACGCACCGTGGGTTTCGTCGCCAACCAGCCGATGGTGCTGGCCGGCGTTCTGGACAGCGACGCCTCCCGCAAGGCGGCGCGTTTCGTGCGCTTCTGCGATTGTTTCAACATCCCGCTTGTCACCTTCGTCGATGTGCCGGGCTTCCTGCCCGGAACCGCGCAGGAATATGGCGGGTTGATCAAGCATGGCGCCAAGCTGCTGTTCGCCTATGCCGAGGCGACCGTGCCGAAGGTAACCGTGATCACGCGCAAGGCCTTTGGCGGAGCCTATGACGTGATGGCTTCTAAACACCTGCGCGGCGACATGAACTATGCCTGGCCGACGGCGCAGATCGCGGTGATGGGCGCCAAGGGCGCGGTCGAAATCATCTATCGCAAGGATATCGGCGACGCCGACAAGATCGCCGAACATACCAAACGCTATGAAGACCGCTTCCTGTCACCGTTCGTGGCTGCTGAACGCGGCTATGTCGATGAGGTGATCATGCCGCACTCGACGCGCCGTCGTGTTGCGCGGGCGCTCAGGATGCTGCGCAACAAGGACCTGCAGAACCCCTGGAAGAAGCACGACAACATCCCGCTTTGATGCGTGACGGCGCCATCACACGCTCGGCGTGTTGGCGCGAACGACTTCTGCAAAAATCCTGGCGATCTTCTTCGCGCCGGTTTCGTTTGGATGGATCTCGTCGCGATACCAGTCGCGCTCGCCCATGGCCGGCCTGAGATCGCTGTAGACGACATGTGCCGTGCCCTGCGCGAAGGATTGCAGGGCATCGTTGAACAACTTGACCATCTGGGCAACGATTGCCCGACACAGCGGCGCATGAGCGACGGGATCGAAGCCGAGCGTTTCCAACGGACCACCCAGATAGTGCCCGCCCTTTTTCGGGATCGGATTGGCATAGCCGTGCACGTAGAGCACCACACGGCCAGCGGTCGCGTCGCGCGCATCGTTGGCCAGCGTGCGGTAGAAGCCCATCATCTGGCTGATCTTCTGCGGGAACGTCGCCTTGATGTAGTCGGCGGCGTGAGCGGGGTCGGTATCGCCCGGCCTGCGCGGCTTCACGTAGGCCGGGATGGAGCCCAGCACATCATTGCCGCCGCCAGAGAACAGAAAATGCCCGAACAGGCCGGAACGCAACGGCTGGCGGTATTGCTTGGCGGTGACCATCGCCTCCAGTTCATCGCCCCAGAGCGCGATGTTGCTGACGTCGAAATCGTAGTCGCTGCCGAGAAAGTCTATCGCCGTCTTGGGATAAATATAGTCGGGCAGGTTGAACCAGGAGTCGCCCTCCGCCAGAAGCTTGGTTCTTGCGGCCCTGCGCAGCGTTTGCGTCAGCAGGCGCGGCTTCTTCGGAAGCGGCGACTGCGCTTGTGTCGCCTCGGCGTAAAGCTTGGATATAGCCTCCGGGCTCGGCCTGGCGCGGCCTACATCCACCAGAGCCTCGTTGAGCTTCAGGGCGGGAGCGAACGGCTTGCTGTGTTCCTCGTCCGGCAGGAAGTAATCGGTGAGTTCGCGCTCGCTGAGCGATGCCTCGCGGCAGCGTTTGCGCAGTTCGACCAGCGAGATCTTCGGGCTTTGCGGTTTCTTCGCAACCATCGGCTCACTCCGCCCAGCCAGCAATGACCCTGGCCGTGTCCTGGTTCATCAGATAGCCATACAGATCATGCGGGTTGGAGACGAGTTGCCCGCCGGCGGCGTCGCGATAATGCCAACAGTTGTAGATCTTCCTGTCGGTGATCGAGCGGCAATAGCGTCTGGTTCGCATGATTGAAAACGCCGTCCGCATGCTTGGCACATGCGCGATGAAGTCATCCTCCGCATGGATATTGACCCAGTCGACAAACTGGTTGCGCGGATATTTTTCCTCCTCCAGCGCCACGGCATCGAGCAGGTTGCGCCGGATGCCGATTTCGCCGAGCGGACAGCCCAGCGTGAGCCAGAGCTTGACCGGATGCGCTGCGCCGTCATGCCGGTCCTCGTATTCGGAACGGAACGAGTATTTCCAGAACACGTCGTAAGCGACCATGCAGCCCATGCTGTGGGTGACGAGGCAGACATCGTCACCGTCGGCCAGCGATTGTTTGAGGACGTCCTGCAGGCGCGCACGGATGTCCGAGCCGACACGCTGCGATGTGAGGTAGACGGCAAGATCCCACTTGATCGAAACTTCGACCAGCGAATTTACGAGGCCAAAGGTGAACAGCTCGCCGAACATGGAGGCGGCGTGTATCGCTTCGTCGAGGAAACGCCAGTCCTTGGCGATGTCGAGGACATGGCGATAGCTCGCCTTGTCGAAGCGACGCAGCGCATCGGTCAGGCTGAAGGCGTCATCCAGCGCCTCGGACGGGAAGCAGGGTTTGAAATCATAGGGCGGATCGTTCCGGGCCGTCAGCAGCGCTGCGGTTTTGGCGTCGTAGGACGCTTCGATGCGGTTGGTGACATCGCCGTAATATGCACTGGTGAACTTGATCGCGCCGCTTTGGACATCGGCGGCGACATCGGCCCTGCCCGCCCGCGTCAATCCCCTGACAATGGCTCGCTTGGCAAGAGCCGCCAACGCCGAGCCGGCCGGCTTGATATCCCTGCCATGAACGAGGATGAGGTGTTTCATGCCGCGAGCCCCTCGCTGGATGGGCAACGGTAGCACAATGCTGCAAAGCTATCGCAGATCTTGCGACGTACGCCGAAGGGCGTAGCTGTCGAAACCTCAGGCTGCTCTTACCAGATCGTTGTATTCATCGAGATCGACATAGAAGACACGCGTGATCTCGGTGATGATCTCGTCGTCGTCATACCCCTGCGATTTCAGGATGTTGATCGCCGTCAGGATATCGACGCGCTCGACGAGGCGCCGCTTCTGGTAGTCTTCAAAAAAAGTCTCCACCGGCCCGTCCCTTGCCCGATGTGCCCAGTAACGCCGAGATCACGGAAGAAACGTTGTCGTCGATCGCCTGCGCGGAACTGCCCCACGCCGACGAGGTCTTCCTCGATCTGCCCCCAAATCAAGTTTGACGCTGAAAATGTGGCCGACTCACCAAGGCCAACCAAAGAGTAACATGGGTGGACCGAAGTGCAGCAATATTAGTTGCCGGGAATATATGATTTCAGCGCCGAAGTTTGCGCAAGAGGCAGCGTTCGGCAATGTTGCGGTCTTGTCGAAAAAGTGGTGCAAGCATGCACCGACCGCATTCGGACCGATCGATGATACATCGCCTGATCCTCTTGCTTTCCTGCATGGCTGCGGCGCTTGCCGCCGGTGGCGCGCGCGCTGCCATCGCCGACGGCACCTTGCCTGAAGGCAGCTATCGCTGTGAGGTCTACCTGCTCGGGGCATTCGTTTATCTGGGCGACATCAAGGTCAGGGGGCGCGTCTACAGCGGGCCAACCTACGGGCCGGTGATGCAAGGCTACAACTACGAGATGGACAGCAATGGCGAAGTCAGCTGGCTCGGCCCTGTCGGCGGTTTCACCAGCGGCGGCAACGGCATCTCGCTGACGCAGGTGACGGCCGACGATCCCGCCGACGCGTCCTTCGACATTGTCATGCACCAGCCGGACGGCGCCTTCAGCGCCGCGACCTGCACGATACGCCAGCCTTAGCGCGATTCCGGGAAAAGTGCGTAGCGTTTCAGCGTTTCCATGAAAAACGGAAACGTGGAAATGCTCTAGCCTCAAGCCGGCATCGAAGTTTTCAAAGAAAAAGCGCGGAACGTTTTGGGCGTTCCGCGCGAGCAGACTCGGGAGTGTTCAAATCGTCTTGGCGGCCATTTGCCTGGCGATGTAGTCGGCCTGACGGATGGCCAATGTGACGATGGTCAGTGTCGGGTTCTCAGCGCCGCCGGTCGTGAACTGGCTGCCGTCGGAGACGAACAGGTTCTTGATGTCGTGTGTCTGGCCATGATTGTTGACGACCCCGTCCTCCGGCTTCTCGCTCATCCGGTTGGTGCCGAGATTGTGCGTGGACGGATAAGGCGGCGTCGGGAAGATGCGCGTCGCACCGACCGCGTCATAGATCGCCGTGCCTTGCCCGTAGGCATGGTCACGCATCGCCGTGTCGTTGGGGTGATCATCGAAATGGACATTGGCCACCGGCATGCCGTGGCTGTCCTTTTCGGAAGCATGCAGGGTAACCCGGTTTTCGGCGCGTGGCATGTCCTCGCCGACGATCCACAGGCCCGCCATGTGATCGTAGTGGTCGAGTGCCGTGGTAAAGGAGCGGCCCCAGCCGCCGGGGTTGAGGAAAGCCGCCATGAACGGCAGCCCAAGCGCCAGCGTCTCCAGTTCGTAGCCGCCGACGAAACCGCGCGAAGGATCGTTGCGCGCCTCGTCACGCACGATGCCGGCCATGGTGGTCCCGCGATACATGTGCACCGGCTTGTCGAAGATGGCGTAGACCGAACCCGTGGTGTGGCGCATGTAGTTGCGACCGACCTGCCCCGAGGAATTGGCAAGTCCCTGCGGGAATTTCGACGACTCCGAATTGAGAAGCAGGCGAGGACTTTCAATCGAGTTGCCGGCAACGGCGACAATGCGCGCCTTCTGTTCCTGCAGCTTGCCGTCCTTGTCGGCATAGACGACCCCGGTCACCTTGCCGGACGCGTCGTGGTTGATCTTGATGACCATTGCATTCGGGCGCACCTCAAGGTGTCCGGTCGCTTCGCCCTTGGGAATTTCGGTGTAGAGCGTCGACCATTTGGCGCCCCATTTGCAGCCTTGGAAACAGAAGCCGGTCTGCTGGCAGGAATTGCGGTCGTCGCGTGGCTGCGAATTGATCGCCATGCGGCCGGTGTGACATTCCTTGTAGCCGAGCTTGTCGGCACCGGCCTTCAGCACCTTGAAATTGTTGTTGCCGGGCAGGCCCGGTATGTCGTTGGTGCGAGTAACCCCCATCTTGTCTTCGGCTTTGGCATAGTAGGGCTCGAGTTCGGCAAGCGTGACCGGCCAGTCGAGCAGGTTGGCTCCTTCGATCTTGCCGTAGGTGGTGAGCGTCTTGAATTCGTGTTCCTGCAGGCGCAGGGAAGCGCCGGCCCAATGCGTTGTGGTGCCGCCGACCGCCTTGACGATCCAGGCCGGCAGGTTGGGAAAGTCCCGGGCGACACGCCAGTCGCCCGACGTCGTGCGCATGTCCTTCCAGGCAAGTTGGGCGAAGCTGTCCCACTCATCGTTGATGAAATCGTCATATTCGTAGCGCCCGCCCGCTTCGAGGATAACGACGTCGATGCCCTTCTGGGCAAGTTCATTGCCGAGCGTGCCGCCGCCGGCGCCCGAGCCGATGATGACGACCACGCCATCATTCTTCAGGTCGAATGGTGCTGCCATGGTTTCCTCCCATGAATTCCTGCTGGTGACGGGTATGTTTCAGAGCCACTCGATGTCGTCGAAGCCGCGGCTGATGTAGCCGCCCTTCGAATAGGACTCGCCCTCGTAGCCGAACACCGGCCAGATCTCTTTCTGATTGTAGAGGCTGACGACCAGTCCGCCGCGGACCGCCTGGAAGAACGGCGTCGTCTCGATGGCCTTGAGCACGGCGATGCGCTCTTCTTCCCAGCCAAGGCCTCGATAACCACCCTCGCCGGCACGTTTGTCGAGGTCGGCGATACCAGCCTCGATCAGTTCCTTGTGCTTGGCATCCTTGCCGGCCTGCTCGTCATGGCTTTTCACGGCCACCGCATAGAATTTGTCGGCCAGTTGATCGTGCGGGTAGATGTCGCGCGCCATCTGGATAAGCGTTGCCATGGTTTCCGGTTTCAATGCTGCTGTCTGCAGCCCCCAGGCGTTTTCCGGACTGATGACGGCGTTGCCGGCGATAACCAGCAATGCGCCGATGCTGCCGCGTTTCAGAAGCTCGCGGCGCGACAGGCCAGGCCTGCCTTCATAGATCGTGACCATTTTTCCTCCCGTGCTTGCTGTTGCGCCCTCCCGGCGCCGTGGCTGGCATCGCCTCCCTCCCTGGAGGCGACCGCTATCCTCCTATTTGAAACGGCCGTGACGCTGCAGAACCTCGATCTTGTAGCCGTCGGGATCCTCGACGAAGAAGAAGCGCGCCAGAAGCGCTCCATCGCGATTGAACTCGACAATTTTCTTCGGGTTGAGACCGAGCGCGCCGAAGCGGTCATGCTCTGCATCGAGATCGGACACCGACACGGCGAAGTGACCATAACCGTCACCCAGCGCGTAAGGCTCCGCCCTGCCCTTGTTGACGGTCAGCTCCACCTCGAAATCGCTTTCCGCATTGCTGAGGTAGACGAGTGTGAAGGTCTCGAAATCTAGTCGCTCGGCAACATCCAGGCCGAAAGCCTGCTTGTAGAAACTGACAGATCGGTTCTCATCGAGAACCCGGATCATCGTGTGGATCGCTTTAGCCAAGGGAACTCCGTCCGCGGTTTTGATCGGAAGGATTATGGGCCTGGCGAAAAGAGTTTGGTGGCAGCCCGTTACCACGCGCAAATCCATGCTCTTGCTTATGGTTTTGGCGATTCTGTCGTTGCGTCGCGGACGAAAGTCCGATTGCCGGCTCGGCCGTTTCGGCAGAAGATATGCAGAAAGCTGGCTGGTGCGGGGCGCGCCGGCCAAAGCCAGACAAGGACGGGAGAGTTATTGATGTGCAGGGTGTTTGCCGGACAGGACCCGGAAGGGTACCGCCAGATCAACCGGTCGATCCGCATCGCCGGTCATTCGACAAGCATCCAGCTCGAAGCCACCTTCTGGGAATTGCTGGATGAAATCGCCGAAAGCCAGGGCCTGACGACACCGAAATTCATTTCGAAACTTTACGACGAAGCCATTGAGATCAACGGCGAAATCCCGAACTTTGCGTCGATGCTGCGCACCACCTGCGCTCTTTACCTGCGCGGCCACCGACCTTGCGCGGAGGACCTTGAGGCGTTGCGCCGTCAGGCAGCCTGACGTTCAAGCGGCGGGTTCTCGGCCTTTCCGGCCGAGAGTCCTTCGGTTTTAGGATTTGTCTTCGAGAACGTCCTTCACGACGGTGGCAAGCTGTTTCAGCGAGAACGGTTTCGGCAGGAAACCAAACTGGGCATCGGCCGGCAGGTTCTTGGCGAACGCGTCTTCGGCGTAACCCGATACGAAAACGAATTTGATGCCCGGCTGGCGCTTTCGCAATTCACCGAGCAGCGTCGGACCGTCCATTTCAGGCATGACGACGTCAGAGACGACAATATCGATCTTGCCTTCGAGCTCATCGAACACTTCCAGCGCCTCGACGCCGGATGTTGCCTCATGCACGGTGTAGCCGCGCGACCTGAGTGCTCGCACGCCCCCCATGCGCACGGCATCCTCGTCTTCGACCAGGAGGACAATGGCCGAGCCGGAAAGATCCTTGGCCTCCCCGGCCTTCGCCGCATCGCCATTCTTGGCGGCCCCGGCCACAGCGGCGTTTTCCGTTTCGACCGCCTTGGCATCGCCCGGCTTTCCGCCCACGGGCAGCTTGACGGCTTCAGCGACATGGCGCGGCAGGAAGATGCGGAAGGTGGTGCCCTTGCCGACTTCCGAATCGCAGAAGATGAAGCCGCCCGTCTGCTTGATGATGCCGTAGACCATCGACAAGCCGAGGCCGGTACCCTTGCCGACTTCCTTCGTCGTGAAGAAGGGCTCGAAGATCTTCTTCAGCACGTCCGGCGCGATACCGGAGCCTGTGTCCTCGACTTCGACGACGACATAATCGGCGGCCGGCAGCTCGCGATAGGAAAACGCGGCGCATTCATCCGCCGTGACGTTTTTTGTCCGTACGGTGAGGTCGCCGCCTGACGGCATGGCGTCGCGTGCATTGACGGCGAGATTGACCACCACCTGTTCGAACTGGCCGATGTCGACCTTGACCGGCCATAGATCGCGGCCGTGATCGACCTTGAGCTTGATGTTGTTGCCGACGAGGCGGGCAAGCAGCATGCGCAGGTCAGCCAGGACGTCCGTGAGGTTGAGCACTTCCGGCCGCAACGTCTGCTTGCGCGAGAAGGCGAGAAGCTGGCGCACCAGCGATGCCGCCCTGTTGGCGTTCTGCTTGATGTTCATGATGTCCGGGAAGGACGGATCGGACGGACGGTGGTTCGCAAGCAGCAGGTCGGATGCCATGATGATGGCGGTGAGCACGTTGTTGAAGTCATGCGCGATACCACCGGCGAGCTGGCCCACTGCCTGCATCTTCTGGCTTTGCGCCATCTGCCCTTCCAGGGCTTTCTGCTCCGTGGTCTCGACGGCATAAACGATGGCCGCTTCCTCGGCGCCCTCGCCATCGGTGCCGTCGGCGACCGCGTTGACGTAGAAGCGAACGTGGCGTTCTTCGTTGTCCGGCAGGACCGTGTCGATCGGCGTGATATCGGCCTGGCGCTGATGCGCCTTTTCCAGCGCTGCGGCAAAGGCCGGCCTGTCGCGTTCATGGATGACCGTGTCGAGCCGCACCTTGCGGTCGAGTGCGTCGCGGTCGACCGCCGCTGAGAAAAGCGACAGGAACGGCGCATTGGTGCGCAG
The DNA here is from genome assembly GCF_058790995.1 of Mesorhizobium sp. EU05-FHT14A09. Taxonomy (NCBI): domain Bacteria; kingdom Pseudomonadati; phylum Pseudomonadota; class Alphaproteobacteria; order Hyphomicrobiales; family Phyllobacteriaceae; genus Mesorhizobium; species Mesorhizobium sp. EU05-FHT14A09. Next base: position 1,484,645 of record NZ_JBYTDF010000001.1, on the reverse strand, counting down.
GATGCGGCCGTCATGATCCACGCCGGCGATGGCCATCGGCGTCGAGTTGAAGAAGCGGGTGAAGCGGATTTCGGAGGCCCGCAGGTCGGCGGAAGCATCCTCGCCCTGGGTCCGGTTGAGCACGATGGTGCGGCTTGGACCGTTCAGCCCTTCGCGGCTCGCCGAAACGCGATGCATGAAGCGCACCGGCAAGGCCTTGCCGGCCATCGTCGTGAGATCGAGATCGATCACGGCGTTGCGCGTCGTGCCGGGATCCGCGCGCACCGAACGGATCAGTGCCATGCCGTCACCGGCGACGATGTCAGGCACCGTCACCGCACCTGGCGTGAAGGATGCCAGATCGATGCCCAGCCACTCCGCCAACGTCGCGTTGATATAGGTGACACGGCCGTCCTGATCGGCGGAGAAGAATCCGGCAGGTGCGTGATCGAGATGGTCGATTGCCTGCTGCAGATCGAGGAAGAATCGCTCCTGCTCCGCGCGTTCGACGGAAATATCGGCGAGTTGCCAGGCTGACAGCGGCTGCCTCAGGCCAGGGACGGAGAACGTGCGCGCACGCGCACGATACCAGCGACCGCCCGGCTCGGCGCCCGGGCGGACGGATTGCGCCAGCCGGAACTCGCCATCGCCGGACTGCCCATCGCGCAAGCCCGCGGAGAGCCGGTAGATGGTGCTGGTTGCTTCGGGAATGTCGGAAAGCAACCCTTCCACCGTCTTGATGTCTGCCGCGGACGTCGCGCCTGTCATCTCGGCATAGGCGCGATTGGCGTAGACGACGCGGTCCTTGGCATCGGTGACCAGCAGCCCCTGCGACATGGAATCGACGAAGGCCTTCGAGAGTTCGTCGCTGGTCGAGCGCGGCGCGATCTGCACGAAGCCGATCGCTGTTGCGAACAGGAAGCCGACGCCGATCATTGCCAGCACGCCCAGCATGCCCAGCAGGAACGGATCGCCGAAACGTTCGCGGAAAATGCCGAAGACAACGGCGGCGGCAGCCAGCACCACCATGAAGATGATGAGCCGTGTCACTGCGCCCGGCCGTGTACCCTGGTCGACGATCGGCATCGGATAGAACTCGCCGCCCGTTTCCTTGGCCATGTGCCCCCTGCTCACCAATCCCAGTCACCGGCGCCCCGACTCGCCCGGTTGAATCATATTCTCCCTGCCCGGAAAAGACCCCGCTGGCAAATGTGCGCCAAAAACGACACTGTCAGCGGGCTTTCCCGCAGGCTCTTGCGGTTTGCCCTGTTCACAAAGCGTCAAACCCGCCTTGCGACATCCGGACACCGCCTTTAGTGTCGCCCTCGCTGGGGCCGGATCATTGTTGGGGATGTCTATGCTGAGTTGGCTGGAAAGCATGGCTGGGCCGAATTATGCGCCCGCCATCCTGTGGACTTTCGCGGCCCTGGTCCTGCTCGTCATCCTGCTGGTTATCGTCAGGCTGATCCGTGGCTTGACCTTCGGCACCTATGTCGCCGGCGGCAAGAACCGCAAGACACGCCTTGCGGTCATGGATGCGACCGCCGTGGACAGTCATCGCCGCCTGGTCCTGGTGCGCCGCGACGACATCGAGCATCTGATCCTCATCGGCGGACCGACGGACGTCGTTGTCGAGCGCGATATCCGCATGGTGCCGTCGCGCCGCCCGGTTCTGACCGGGGATGGACAGCCGCAACAACAGCAGCCTGCACGGCCGGCCGGCGAACAGCAGCGCCCGCAACAGCAGGTGCCCGCGCCGGCACGCCGGCCTGAGCCGCCGCGCCAGCAGGCTGCACCGAATGCGCCGACGCCGCATCGCGAGCCGACCCTGCCCTTGTCATCGCCGCCAAGAGTTCAGCAGCCGGCTGCGCAAGCCGCAGTGCGCCAGGAGCCCGTCCGCGCCGAACCGCCTTACCGTGCGCCGCCGGAGCCGGTCATGGAAGATCCGCTCGATGACGCATTGATGCACGAGCTGGAAGTTTCGCTGGAAGAGGACGAGGTGCCGCCGGCGAAGACCAATGCGAAGGTGCAGCCAACGCTGGATGACGAGATGGCGAAGCTGCTTGGCGAACTCTCCAGCCACAAGCGCTGATTGACGGCAGCCGCCAAAGAAAATGGCCGGCTGAGCCGGCCACCTCCAAAGACGAATTGTACGCCGACAACATTCAATCGTCGCGATACACCTTTTCCCGGCGCTCGTGACGTTCCTGCGCTTCGATCGACAATGTAGCGATCGGGCGGGCATCTAGGCGTTTCAGCGAGATCGGTTCACCCGTTTCTTCGCAATAGCCGTAGGTACCTTCATCGATACGCTGCAAGGCAGAATCGATCTTGGAAATCAGCTTGCGCTGACGATCGCGCGCTCTCAGTTCAATTGCCCGATCCGTTTCCGACGATGCACGGTCGGCGAGATCGGGGTGGTTGGCGTTTTCTTGTTGAAGGATTTCGAGAGTTTCACGCGCCTCGCGCAGAATATCATTCTTCCAGGTAATCAACTTGTGCCGAAAGTATGATTTTTGCCGTTCATTCATGAACGGCTCGTCTTCGGAGGGTACGTAATCGGAAGCTACTATTTCGCTCATTCGACTCACCCGACTGCCCCAAATTTGGCGCCTATATATTCGCGGCGCAATTGCTTAACAAGCGCAATCCTTCGTGCCGTCACGCATTTGTTAATACAACCCCTGCCCCGCCTCGCCACTTTCCTGGTCACCCTCAAGCCGTGCGGCTCTTGGCATATCTGCCAACAGGCCGACCGTTGCGTCCAAGCTTGCGGCTGGCTAATTCTTAATGGAAGGATCGGCGGACAGCGCCGGTTGGAAAGGGTGCTGCGTGGCAAAACTTTATCTTCTCAGGCATGCCAAGGCCGGATGGGCTTTGCCGGGTACGCGCGATTTCGACCGTGCCCTCGACCCCACTGGGGTTACAGATGCCGAGATGATAGGAACGGCCATGCGCGCTCATGGCTATGTCCCGGACCTGACGCTGTGTTCTGGCGCACTAAGAGCCCGCGAGACGCTGGGGGGGATCGCCAGCCACACCGATACCGGCCGCGTGCTGTATTTCGACAAACTCTACAGCGAGGATGCCGCCGGCTATCTGGAAATCATCCGGGAGCATGGCGGCTACGGGTCTCTCCTGATTATCGGCCACAATCCGATGATGGAAGATCTGGTAATGGCCATATCCGGTGACGGGGAAGCAGGTGCGCGAGAGACACTGGAACATGGGTTTCCAACGTCAGGCCTCGCGGTCGTCCGCTTCGATGCCAGCCTGAAGAACGCTGCCCCAGGCAAAGGCTACCTGGAAGACTTCCTCACGCCGATCACCGTCTGACGGGCGCGCCATTCAAAAGCCGCCTCCGGCAGCCTATATCGAGGTCCGTAGAGCGTTGCCGTTTTTGACGGAAACGCGGAAAAACTCTAACTCTTTGTTTTTATGCAATTACGCGCACAAGATGAGCGAAGCGTGAGAAAAATCCATTGGCTTCATCGCTGACCACCATTTCCGATGAGGCCCGCATCGCGCTGGACACTGTGACCAGTCGAACTGCAGGGCTGTTTCGACCTTCGATCAGGCTCGGCGTCACCGGTCTCTCCAGGGCCGGCAAGACCGTGTTCATTTCTTCCCTCGTTCACAACCTTATCCATGGCGGACGCCTGCCGCTGTTCGAAGCGCAGAAATCAGGACGCATCGCGCGGGCATTCCTGGAAGAACAGCCCGACGACGCCGTGCCGCGGTTTCAGTACGAGGATCATATCGCGGCTCTGGTCGATCAGCGCATCTGGCCCGACTCCACGCGCGCGATTTCGGAACTGCGACTGACGATCGAGTTTGAATCGGCATCCGGCTGGAACCGGATGTTTTCGGCTGGGAAATTGTCCGTCGACATCGTGGACTACCCCGGCGAATGGCTGCTCGACCTGCCGCTGCTCGGCAAATCCTTCGCCGATTTTTCCAACGAAGCTTTCGAACTGGCAGCGTTACCGGTGCGCGCAGACCTGGCTCGCGACTGGCGCGCGCTTTCGGCGGCGGCGGCGACTGATGCGGATGCAGAGGAACTGACCGCCCGCCGGCTCGCCGAAAGCTTCGCAGCCTACCTGAAGGCGTGCAAACGCGACGAGCGTGCCCTTTCCACCTTGCCGCCCGGCCGCTTCCTGATGCCCGGAGATCTCGACGGCTCGCCGGCGCTGACCTTCGCGCCGCTGCCCGGCATTGCGGGAAAGCGGGCAAGGCCCGGCTCCCTGCACGCAATGATGGAGCGACGTTACGAAGCCTACAAAACGCATGTCGTGAAGCCGTTCTTCCGCGAGCATATTGCCCGCCTCGACCGCCAGATCGTGCTCATCGATGCCATGCAGGCACTGAATGCAGGTCCGGCCGCAATGGCAGACCTCGAACGCGCGGTCACCGAGATCCTTGCCTGCTTCCGCCCGGGGCGTGGCAGCTTCCTGACCGACTGGTTCGCACGCCGCATCGACCGCATCCTGATTGCCGCCACCAAGGCCGACCATCTGCACCACGAAAGCCATGATCGGCTGCAGGCGATCGTACGGCGGCTCGCCGACCGGGCTATCGCCAGAGCCAGCTTCACTGGGACGGCCGTCGACGTCGTCGCCATGGCGGCCGTACGTGCCACGCGCGAAGGCACCGTCAAGCAAGGCATCGAGACCTTGCCGGTCATTATCGGCACGCCGCTCGAGGGCGAACGGATCGGGGGAGAAACGTTCGACGGCAACACCGAAACGGCCATATTTCCTGGTGACTTGCCGAAAAGTGTTGATGCCGTTTTCGAGGAACAGGCGAAGGATCGCGGCGTCAACGCGGATCCTGCCATCCGTTTTGTGCGTTTCCGCCCGCCGAAACTGGAACGCACCGCCGAGGGCGTGACATTGTCGTTGCCCCATATCCGCCTCGACCGTGCCTTGCAGTTCCTGATCGGAGACCGCCTCGCATGACTACGTCCCGCAAGCCGGCGGCGTTCCGTATTGAGCCGGAAACCGCACCCGCGCCAGAGCCTGCAGCTGCGACGAACCCGACGCAGGCGTCGCGCAAGCCACGCGCGATGAAGGCCGAAGCCGCCATTGTCGTGCCCGATGCCATCGATGTGTTTGACGAACCGGACCTGATTGCCGCCGAACCGCCGGTGGCACCGACGCCCCCCAGACGCTCGTTGCTTGCCAATATTTTCTTCGGCGCCGTCGGCATCCTGGTGTCATTGGCCATAGGTTTGTGGACGGACCGGCTGATCCGCGACCTGTTCGCCCGCGCCGACTGGCTCGGCTGGCTGGCCGCCAGCGTCGCCGTGGCAGCTCTGTTGGCGTTGCTGGTCATACTGGCCCGCGAATTCCTCGCGATTGCGCGGCTGGCCAAGGTGGAAAAACTGCAGGGCAAAGCCCTGGACGCCATCGCGCGCGACGATCCCAACGCCGCGCGTGCGGTGGTCGACGAATTGTCGGCGTTCGTCGCAGCACGGCCGCAGACGGCTGCGGGGCGTCGCGCACTCGCTGATCTGCGCGGCGAGATCATTGACGGCGGCGATCTCCTGCGGCTGGCCGAAACCGAAATCCTCGGCCCTCTCGATGCCCAGGCCAAGACCATGATCCTGGACGCAGCCAAGCGGGTGTCGCTGGTCACTGCGGTCAGCCCACGTGCCCTGGTCGACGTCGCCTACGTGGTGTTCGAGGCCGGCCGGCTGATCCGACGCCTGTCGGAATTGTATGGCGGCCGGCCCGGCACGCTGGGTTTCTTCCGGCTTGCCAGAAACGTTCTTGCCCATCTTGCCGTCACAGGCTCGATCGCCATCGGCGACAGTTTTGTGCAGCAGATCGTCGGTCACGGACTGGCGGCCCGGCTGTCGGCAAAACTGGGTGAAGGCGTGGTCAACGGCATGATGACCGCACGCATCGGCATTGCCGCCATGGAAACCGCCCGCCCCTTGCCCTTCACCGCGGTGAAGCGGCCCGGAATGAGCGATTTTCTCACCGCACTGACCTCTTTCGCCGGCGGGAAGGATCGCGGCAACGGTGCGACTTCATAGTCCCGCCGCGTTGTTCCAATGCACGCGGATGGCCAGCGCCCCGATCAGTGGCCGATCATCCACTTCTTGCGCATCGATGCCGGCTTGTTGCCAATCTTGCACAGCGCGCAACCACAGCCGCTGAGATGCGCCTTCTTGACCACTTTCGGTTCGGTGCCGCTTCGCTCTGAACGCGCCAGTGCACGGCGCAGCTTGTCGTTCATCAGGCTGAGGCGCGGCGCCGCGACATCCCTGTTGCTCAGCTCCGTGCATTGCGGGCACGCACATGTCCTCAGCGCGTCCTGCATCGGCACCCATTCCTCAAACGGTCCACAGTCGTCACAAACATAATTGTAGAGCGGCATCGCCAGCCTCCGAAAAACATCAAAAACGATCTGGCAGGCGAAGGAACTCCCGCCCATTCAGGCTGCCTGGTTGAGCCATCGCCCGACCAGGCAGAACTGCATCACAGCTTGCCGTCCAGCAGCAGGAAGCCCGGCAGCCAGCCGGTGACAACGCCTGCAAGCAGTGTCGCGATCGCGGTCACCCGCAGAACCGGCCGCTGCAGCGCCAAAAGCAGGAAATACAGGAACCAAACCACGCCCCAGATGACCCAGTTGGATGCCATCCAGAAGTCGATCGACGTTTGGCCGTCTGAAAACCCGCGCACCGCCACCGGAACGGTGGTGATGGCGACGAACAGGCTGAACCAGCCGAGGCCTCGTCCGTCCACCTTTATCACCCTGTTGTAGGCCACCCAGAAATAGGTCGCCGAAAACAGGATCGTCAGCGCCGCGCCTTTTATCGACGCAGCATCTGCACTGGGTCCGAACGCCCAGGCGAGTGACACGCAAAACGTCACGATACCGGAAACCACATTGATAACGATGATTTCCAAGTCCTCGATTTTGCCGAGAAGCCACAGCCCGTTCAGGAACAGGACGGCTCCGACATAAAGCAAAGCAAATCCGAGCAGCATGAATTCCCTCCCCAAAAAGAGCGCCGGCCAGCACCGTGTCTGACCGTCGCTTCATCGTTGTGCAGCCTGATCAGCTCGTCTTGGCGACGTCGGCCTTGAAGTCCTGCTTCTTCGGTCCGTGGGCGTTGGGATTGATGTCGAAGTCGAATATCGCCGTAGGGATGGCCAAGGTGGCGCAAACGTTGGGGATGTCGACGATGCCTGCAATGCGTCCTTCGACGGGGGCAGTGCCCAGGATCATGTAGGCCTGTTCGCCGGAGTAGCCGAATTTCTTGAGGTACTCGATGGCGTTGAGGCAGGCTCTTCGATAAGCGACGTGGGCATCGAGATAATATTGCTCGCCCGTATGCTCATCGACCGAAATCCCCTCGAAGATGAGATAGTCGTCAAAATGCGGGTCGATCGGACTTGGCTTGAAGATCGGGTTGGTGACACCGTATTTGGCCATGCCACCCTTGATGACGTCGACGCTGATATCGACCCAGCCGGCCATTTCGATGGCACCGCAGAAAGTGATCTCGCCGTCGCCCTGCGAGAAATGGATATCGCCCATCGAGAGGCCGCCGCCCTTCACATAAACAGGGAAATAGACCTTCGAACCGCGCGACAGGTTCTTGATGTCGCAGTTGCCACCGTGCTCGCGCGGCGGAACCGTGCGCCACGCCTCGGCCGCGGCCTTCCGCGCCGCATCGCCCTTCAACTGTCCCATCAGCGCCGTATCGGCGTATGGCAGCGCTGCCAGCGGTGGCACACGCGCAGGATCGGTCGCCACCAGTTCGGCTTCGCGCCTGTTGGCTTCCGCGAGCAGCTTGTGATCCGGCAGGCAACCGATCAGGCCGGGATGGATGATGCCGGGATAACGCACGCCGGGAATGTGGCGCGAGGTCGTGTAGATGCCATGGAAATCCCAGCAGGATTTGCTGGCTTCGGGGTAGTGCTCGGTCAGGAAGCCACCGCCGTTTTCCTTGGCGAACAGCCCATTGAAGCCCCACTCGGAATCGGATTTCGCGCCGAGATCAAGGATGTCGACGACCAACAGGTCACCGGGCTCCGCGCCGTCGACACCGAACGGGCCGCTGAGATAGTGAACGCGGGTCAGATCGACATCGCGGACGTCGTTCGCGCTGTCGTTGTTGCCGATCTGGCCTCCCGTCCAGTCGTGGCATTCCACGCGATAGGTGCGCCCTGGCTTGAGGTGCTCCACCATTGGAATGTCCGGATGCCACCGGTTGTGCGTCTTGATGGCATGATCTTCGGGGGCTTTGTTCAGGTCGACTGAGAATACTGTCTGTGGCATGCGGCTGTTCCTCCTCAATGCCAGCGTGCAAGAGGGAGGCTTGCGCGCCGTCCTCGTCCTTGCACCGGACTGCGCGATGCGCCCGGTATCGCCGTGCGACGTCAAGCTAGGTGCGGCATGTAATCGTCATGCATCGAAATGCTGCCCGCATTGTAATTTTTTGTAACCAGATGACGGGCAGCCGGCGCTCGCGGTACATTACAGACAGGCGATTTTAGTTATGATTTTCAGCGCATTGGAAAGACCTTGCCGCGCGCGCGAAACGTCGACCTGCCTTAGCCTCACCTCATGCGGCGTCAACCGCGACAAATGACCATCTTCCCTGCTCGACCGTGCCTACGAATTGCGATTATCGTAGCGGCCATGTCAGCTGCCGAACCAAGATCACGCATTCTCATTGTCGATGACGATCGTCGGCTGTGCAGCTTTCTCGAAAAATTCCTGACGAGTGAGGGCTACGGCATCGTCAGCACCCATGACGGGCGTTCAATGCGGCGCGCATTGGCTGACGAGGCGTTCGATCTTGTCATCCTCGACCTCAGCTTTCCGGTCGGCGAGGACGGCGTGACCCTGGCGCGCAGCATGCGCTCGCAATACGAACTGCCGCTGATCATGCTGTCGGGCAAGAACACCACGATCGACAAGGTGGTCTGCCTCGAACTTGGGGCCGACGACTACATTACCAAGCCTTTCGAGCCGCGCGAGCTCCTGGCGCGCGTACGGACGGTGATGAGGCGCTTTGCCAGGCGTATCAACCTGTCGGAAGCTGCGGAGGTAGATCACTCGACCGCCGTCTGTTTCGACGGCTGGCGGCTCGACCCCACGCGCTACAAGCTGTCGTCGCCGAACGGCGAAAATGTGCGCCTGACCAGTCAGGAATTCCAGATCCTGTCGGCACTCGTCGAACGGCGTGGCCGCGTCCTCTCACGCGAACAGATCCTCGACATCGTCGCCAATCGCAACTGGACGCCCTATGACCGCAGCATCGACGTGCTGATCGGCAAGATACGCCGCAAGTTACAGGACAACGCGCGCGACACCCAGTTCATCAAGACCATTCGGGGGGTCGGCTATATGTTCGCCACCCAGGGCCGGGACTGAAGCACGCGGCAGATAGAGGTTGATCCGGGTGCCTTCGCCCGGCTTGCTGGAGATACCGAGGCGCCCGCCTGACTGCCGTACGAATCCATCGACCATCGGCAGGCCAAGGCCATTGCCCTTACCCGCAGGTTTGGTGCTGAAGAGCGGTTCCAGCGCCCGGCGACGTACCGATACCGACATTCCATGTCCGGTATCGATGACGGAAACAACGACATACTGACCGGGCAAAAGGCCCGACGCGACCCGGGCGTCGTCTGGTCGCACGACGAAGTTGCAGGCCTCGAACCGAAGCGTACCGCCGTCGGGCATTGCGTCGCGCGCGTTGAGCGCCAGGTTAAGCAGGCTGCTTTCCATCTGCGCCGGATGAACCTCGATTTCGTGCAGATCATCCGCGAGATCGAGTGAGAGGCTGATCCTCTCGCCCAGCGTACGATGCAAGACGCGCATCAGATCCGGCAGCGCCGTGCGCAAGTCGACGCGAACCGTATCGCCCCCTTCCTGGCGACCGAAATTAAGCAGCCGGGTTGTCAGGTCCGTCCCCGCCTTCACCGCCTCCAGTGCATCCTCGAGCATCTCCGCCAACTCAGGTTTGGTTCGTACATGCTCCTGCAGCCAGCGCAGATTGGCGAGCAGGACGGCCAGGATGTTGTTGAAGTCATGTGCGATGCCACCGGCCAGCTGTCCCATCGTCTGGATGCGCTGCATCTGCCCGAGCCGCTCGGCAGCCAGGCGCTTTTCTTCCATCAGGCGGGTGCGCTCGAAGCAACGCTCCAGCGTCGCCAAAAGGTCGGCGCTGTAGAACGGCTTGCACAGATAGTCATAGGCTCCGGCCTGCAATGCCTCCACAGCAGTCTCGACCGAGGCGTAGGCCGTCACCATCAGGCAAATGAGATCGGGGCTTTGCCGGCGAAAAGCCCGGACCAGTTCCACACCGCTGCCCACGCCTAAGCGCACGTCGACAAGGGCAATCGTCGGCTGGTGCAACGCCAATGCACCTCGAGCCGACAACGGATCGTGCGCGACGATCGCCTGATAGCCTTCAAGTTCAAGCAATCCGGCAAGGCTCGCGGCAAAATCCTCATCGTCGTCGACAATAAGGACGCACTTCTTCTCGACCGGCTCGGTTCCGAGCGGGATGATGTCGTCACCAATGAAGTCGGCATGGAGATCGGTCTGGTCTGTCATGACGACCCCCCGCCTGCCCGCGGCAACACGATCGACACGCGCGTGCCGGCGCCTTGTACGCTGTCGATCAGGACCGAACCGCCATGTTGCTCCACGATGCGCTTGACCAGCGGCATTCCAAGTCCAACGCCAAATGCCTTTGTGCTGAACAGCGGTTCGAACACGCGTGCTGCTGTTTCGCGCGACATGCCTGAACCGTTATCGGCAACGCAGATGATGGCATTTTCGCCCTCGCAGCGGGTGGAGACGACAATCGCCGCATCATCCGCCGCATGCCCTTCACAGGCCTGGAGGGCATTGGCCAGAACATTGGAGAAAGCCTGCCGCAGCCGCTCGCCATCGGCCGATATCTTGCATCCAGCGGCGAGCTGAAGCTTTATCAGCCGCGCGGCGTCCTGTTCGGCGACATGTTGGGCCACCCACCGGTCGATCAAGATCGGCGTCACGATCAAGGCGTGCTTGCGTGAGAAATCGAGCAGGTCCTCGATGATCCGCACGCAACGCCAGGCATTGCGCTGCAACCGTTGCAGCTCGGAGAGCACTGGTTCGTCGGCCTTCTTCAGCGAGCGGAGCAAGACGTCGGCTGATGTCACCAGGGTACCCAGCGGATTGCGAAGCTCGTGGCTGACTGTTGCCGTGATCTGGCCGATGGCGGCCAGGCGTTCGTTGCTTGCCAGATCCCTCTGGGTCTGGCGCAGTTTTTCCAGCGACGCGACCAAGTCTCGTTCGGCAAGTTCGCGGCTCTCCTGTGACAGCACGATCCACCAGGCGCCGATGCCCAGCAGAGGCAGCAGAGCGAGGAAGACACGCAGAAGCAGCTGGCCGCTTGCCAGATGGGGTTGTTCCGATCCCGGCTCGATCAATCGGTAGGTGAGAAGAAACACGCCGCCAGTGACCACTGCCAGGGCAAACAGCACTCCCGCCACCTTGAGCAGGCGTTGCCCCATGTGAGGGGCGATCTTGTCGCGCATATGCGGCAGCGCCCTGCCAAAATACCGCGTGCGCGAGGTCTCCAGCGCACCACCCGGCGACTTGCACACATCGTGGCAATGCGAATCCAGGCTGCAGCACAACGAGCAGATCGGTTGCTCATAGAAGGTGCAGTGGACCATGTCGGAGCGTTCATAGGTAACGCCGCAGATGGCGCACAAATTGCTGTCCTGCCTCGTCGCAGGCAACTCGACGGGCTGGCGTGCCAGATAGTAGCGCCCTTTGGTCGCGATGCCGATTGCAACGGCGCTGCCAAGCGCGGTGACAAAGGCAATTGGCGCGGCATAGGCCTGCACCATGACGCCGAAGATGCCGGAGAAACACAGAAAAGCGACAAACGATGCCATCGCCATCGAGCCGCAGCCGACAGGATTGATATTGTAGAGATAGGCACGCTTGAATTCGGGGAAAGCGGGGCTAACCCCAAGCGGCTTCAGGATGGCGAGGTCGGCAAAGATCGAACCGATCCAGGCGGCGGCGATGATCGAATAGACCGCCAGTACAAGCTCAAGCGTCTGGAAGATGCCGAGCAGCATCAACAGCAACGAGATCAGGATATTGAATATCAGCCACACGACCCGACCAGGGTGATAGTGGGTGACACGCGAGAAGAAGTTGGACCACGCCAACGAACCGGCATAGGCGTTGGTGACGTTGATCTTGACCTGCGAAATCAGCACGAACACCGCGGCAAGGGCGAGCACGACACGAGGGTCGGGGCTCACATACTCATATGCCTTGATGTACATATGGATGGGTTCAAGTGCCATGGACCGCGGCAAGCCGGCCTGGATTGCCAGCACCGCCAGCAGGCTGCCGCAGAGTATCTTGAACCCACCGACGATGATCCAGCCCGGGCCGGCGGCAATCACGGCTGCCCACCAGCGAAAACGGTTTTGTGGTGTCTTGTCGGGAAGGAAACGCAGATAGTCGACCTGTTCGCCGATCTGGATGGACAACGCGGACAGGACGCCAACGGCCGAGCCGAACGCAAGGAAATTGAACCCCTCGCCTGTGAGGTCACTGCCGACGAAAGTCGTCCACTCGTGGAGCGTTTCGGGGTGAGCAAACAGGATGTAGGCGAATGGTGCCAGGTGCATGGCGATCCAGATCGGCTGCGACAGAAGCTGCAGCTTGCTGATCAGCGTCACGCCCATGAAGGTTATCGGGATGATCACGACGGAAGAAATGACATATCCCAGCACGAGCGGCACATCGGCAAGCAGATTGAGCGCCTGCGCCATGATCACGCCCTCGAGGGCGAAAAAGATGAAGGTGAATGTCGCGTAGATCAGCGAGGTGATTGTGGATCCGATGTAGCCGAAGCCGGCGCCACGCGTCAGCAGGTCCATATCGATGTTGTGACGGCTGGAATAATAGGCGATCGGCAGGCTAGTCGCGAAAACGAACAGGCAGGTCACGAGAATCGCGGGGAAGGCATTGGCGAAGCCGTAGCTGAGCGTAATCGCGCCGCCGATGGCCTCAAGGGCGAGAAACGAAATGCCGCCCAGCGCGGTGTTGGCAATGACAAATGGCGACCATCGGCGAAATGACCGGGCCGCGTAGCGGAGCGAATAGTCTTCCAGCGTCTCGTTGGCGATCCAGGAATGGTAGGATCGCAGGGCCGGCAACTGCGGCGTTTCCATCACGTTCCGCACGCATGCGCGATGGCCCGATACAGCGACCGGCACATGAAACTGCTCCTCCTAAAACCTGCTCCCGGTCAAATGATCACACAAAGGCGATTGCCAGACCAGCCCGCTCCGCCCGTGGAGCGTTTGCGTTTTTCGACGAAGGCACATGCTGCGTTGGCGGTTTACCGCCCTCGAAACCGCCCCAGGTGACGAAGCATTAACCAATCTTCTTCATGGTTGGCCTCGTTCCAACACAGCGTCCTCGTTGCCGGGTGTCATCCATGAAAAGCGTGTTCCTGTCCGCCGCAATGCCTTTCGCGCTCGCGGTTGCCGCCTCGGTCGCAGCGGGTGGTTCGGCGTTCGGCGCCGACCGTGACAAGCAGTTTTTCCAGGCGGTCGAAGGACAATGGGTTGGACCTGGCGAAATCGTTGCCGGCAAATACAAAGGCACCAAGTTCACCTGCAATTTCAAGGGATCCACGCCCGAAGGCAGCAAAGTCGGCATGACGCTGGATGGCGACTGCCGCGTCGGCGTCTTCTCGCAGAAAATGGGAGCAACCGTCGAGCGCAAGGGGCGTGATGGCTACAAAGGCTCCTTCATGGGTGGCTCGACAGGCTCCGGGCTCGATATCATTTCCGGCAATGTCGTCGACAACCGCAAGGTCGTTTTCGCCATCAACCGCAATCAGCTGCGCGGCGTCATGCAGGCGCGCGTGCCCAACGACAATTCGATGATTGTCACCGTATCGGTGAAGGTCGACCAGCAGATGGTGCCGGTGATCGGCATGAACCTGAAGCGTGTCGACGACGTCGCCGTGGGCGCCATCGCCCGCAACTAGGGCAATTCCAGGAAAGTGCGTAGCGGTTTTACGTTCGGAATTGTGCGGAGCAAAGAATTCGAGCGTTTCCACGTTTCTGTGAAAAACGGCGCTATCACGCGGCCATCCATACTGAAAACAAACGGCGGCCATCGGCCGCCGTTTTAACATGCGCGAGATCTTCGTCTCGCGCGAATGCGGGCAATCAGCCCTTCTTCACTTCGGCGATGATCTCGTCATAAGCCTTGCAAGCGTCGGCCTGATTGGTCGAGCTCGAGTATTTGGTGGCGATTTCCTGAACCTTGGCGGCCCATTCCGTAGCCTTGGCCGGGTTCTTGGTCACAGCTTCCTGGACGGCGGTGGTCAGTTCCTGGGTCTTTTTGCCGATGACCTCTGCAGTGCATTCCGGCGCTTTCGAGCAGGCGGAAAGACCGAGCGCAGCCACGCCGACAACTGTCAGCACAATCTTCTTCATGGTAGTCCTCTCCATAGTGGCGGCGATCCCGTCCGCCCCGTGTTTATAGCCCCAGCCTCGCCGTCCATAGCGCGCCAGTGAGGCTTACTGCAACTCACCAACGTACAGGCCTTGGAAATATTGGATTTACTGGCCGCGAGCTGTCCATCAGCAAGGGCTCATGGACGATGATTCGGGGCTGTTCGTAGCGCGCCGAAGCTCCTATCCTGCCCGAGGGACTCCTCCCTCTAACGACGCGGCAAAAACGAGAACAACGATGGCGGTTGAGGCTTCAAGCAGCGAGCTGGTGAATGTGGTGGCGCTTCTCGGCGCCGGTGTCGTCGCCGTACCAATCTTCAAGCGGGTCGGCCTCGGCTCGATTCTCGGCTATCTGGCCGCCGGCCTTGCAATTGGTCCATTCGGACTTGGCATCTTTTCCGACCCTGCCGCGATCCTGCATGTCGCGGAGCTTGGCGTGGTGATGTTCCTGTTCATCATAGGCCTCGAAATGCAACCGTCCCGGCTGTGGGGCTTGCGCCGCGACATTTTCGGATTGGGCGCACTGCAGGTTGGTCTCTGCGCCCTGCTGCTGACAGCTTGTGGGCTGGCCGGCGGCTTTCCTGTCGCGCAGGCTTTTGTCGCCGGCGCGGGTTTCGTTCTGACCTCGACGGCCATCGTCATGCAATTGCTGGAAGAGCAAGGAGAAATGGCCACTCCCAAGGGACAGCGCATGGTTTCGATCCTGCTGCTCGAGGATCTGGCCATCGTTCCGTTGCTGGCTCTGGTGGCCTTCCTGGCGCCGGGAGGCGCCGATACGACGTTGCAGCAGCGCTTCACCGAAATCGGCATCGGTGTTGCCGCGATCGTCGGCTTGGTGGTTGCCGGCCGTTACCTGCTCAACCCGTTGTTTCGTGTCCTGGCCGACGCCCGTGCCCGGGAGGTCATGACGGCGGCGGCCTTGCTGGTGGTCCTGGGATCGGCGCTTGTCATGCAGATGAGTGGGCTCTCCATGGCAATGGGGGCATTCCTCGCCGGTGTCCTCCTGTCGGAATCGACGTTCCGCCACCAGCTCGAAGCCGATATCGAACCGTTCCGCGGCGTGCTGCTCGGCCTGTTCTTCCTCGCCGTCGGCATGTCGCTCAACCTCGCTGTCGTCGCCGAGAACTGGCAGCTGGTCGCGATCTACGTGGTCGCCTACATGGTGGCCAAGGCACTCGGCATCTATGGGGTGGCACGGCTCCTGAAGGCGTCGAACCGCGAAGCCATCGAACGCGCGGCGGTCATGGCGCAAGGCGGCGAATTCGCCTTCGTGCTCTATTCTTCGGCCACACAGGCCGGCATCATCGATGGCCGCGCAAACGCGATCCTCACCGCCATCATCATCATCTCGATGGTGCTGACCCCGCTGGTGATCATAGCTCTGCGCTATCTGTACCCGCAGCGCGACGAGCCTTCACTTGACGGTGTCGATGTCGCCGAAGGCCTGTCCGGCTCGGTGCTGATCATCGGCTTCGGTCGCTTCGGCCAGATCGCCAGCCAGCCGCTCATCCTGCGCGGTGTCGACGTCTCGATCATCGACAACGATGTCGAGATGATCCAGGCAGCCGCCAATTTCGGCTTCAAGGTCTATTATGGCGACGGCACGAGGCTGGATATCCTGCATGCAGCCGGTGCCGGGCGCGCTCGCGCGGTGCTGATCTGTGTCGACAAACCGGAAACCGCCGTGCGTGTTGCCGAGTTGGTCAAGGCTGAATTCCCGCTGGTGACGGTATTCGCTCGAGCTTTCGATCGCGGCACTTCGCTGCAGCTCGTCAAGGCAGGCGTCGACTATCAGTTGCGCGAAACCTTCGAATCCGCGCTGGTCTTCGGCGGTTCTACACTAGAGGCACTGGGTGAAGACCCCGACGAAGTCGCCGAAGTTATCGAGGATGTGCGCCGGCGCGACGCCGCGCGGTTCGACCTGCAGCTGACCGGTGACCTGCGTGACGGACGCAACTTCCTGAAAGGCAATCTCGCCACGCCAGCCCCGGCACCGGTAACGCAACCGCGCCGCCCGGGACAGGCGCTCAGCGAAGAGACCGCCGAGGTGTTGAAAGGCGCCACCTCAGCGGCTTCGTCTTGAACATGAGAATCGACCATCAACTCTATGAGAAAAGACGATAATAATGAATTCTTTTGACGAGCGAGCACGCGATGTGACGGCCTTTTGGCGCAATGCCGGTCCGGATGCATGGTTCACGAAAAATGCCGCCTTCGATGCCGAATTCAGAACCCGGTATCTGGAACTCCACTACGCAGCCGCCCGGCGGGAACTGGACAGCTGGGTCGAGGATGCCGAAAGCGCTCTGGCGTTGATGATCCTGCTCGATCAGTTTCCGCGGAATTGCTTCCGCGGTACGGCGCACATGTTTGCCACCGATCCGCTGGCTCGCCACTTTGCCACCCAGGCCGTAGCAGCCGGGCATGATATGGCCGTCGACGTCGACGTCCGGGTGTTCTTCTACTTGCCCTTCGAGCATTCCGAGAACCTCGACGACCAGAAGCGCAGCGTCGAACTGACCGAAGCGAACGCGCCCGACTACATCAAATATGCAATCGAACACCTTGAGATCATCGAGCGCTTCGGCCGCTTCCCGCATCGGAACCCGCCGCTCGGCCGCGCCACCACCGCCCAGGAGACGGCTTTTCTCGACGGTGGCGGCTTCTCCGGTTGAGTCTCCGGAACCCAAGTCCGATCGCGTTGCCCGCCGCCAGTCAGTCGTGGAGCCTGTTTTGGCCTTCATGCAGTCTGTATTCCCAGAATGCGACCGCAAACAGGATTGCCGTGGTGATCAAACTGAGGGGCATCGAATCCAGCATGCCGCCGAAAAGGCCAGAGACGAACAGCAATGCCAGTCCGATTACATGCGACAATGGAATTGAGCTTGCCGTCACCCATTTGAACATCAGATTGCCGAAAATGTAGAGCGCCGGGCCTCCAACGACAGCCAGCACGACCGCCGGCTCGGCATGACCCAAGGGATGCGCAAGCACCAGTTCGTCGGCTGCCGCCGACACGATGATGCCGGCAATAAGCAGCAGTGGCAGATATGTGTAGGCGATACGCGCCAGGCGACCGGGATCGCTCGCCGCTTCGATGCGGTGGCGGCCTGTTTCGGCGCCCAGGTTGAAATAGATCCACCACATGGCAACCGTGGCGCCGAACGCCGCCAGGAAGCCTCCAACCACGCCCGCCGAAAGCTCCGCCTCGGCCAGCGTGGCACCTGTGACAATGATGGATTCTCCCAGCGCAATGATGATGAACAATCCACTGCGCTCCGCCATGTGACCGCCGTCGACATCCCAATCTGCAATGGCGGAAGCGCCGTACCATGGTGTCCAGAAGCGCAGCGACGGCGCAACATAGTCGAGGACGAGCGCGACCGCCCACGCGGCAATACGCGCCTCACCTTCCAGGAAACCGCCGACTATCCAGAATACAGCCGAGAGCGATAGCCAGGCTGCGATGCGACACATATTGCGGTAGTTGCCGGGATTGTGACGGCGCAGAGCCCACAGCATGAAGCTGGTGCGGCCAACCTGCATGAAGACATAGGCGCCAGCGAACATCAGCCCGCGTTCGCCGAACGCTTCCGGTATCGCAGTCGACAGCAGCATGCCGGCCAGCATCAGCACGAACAAAAGAAACCGGATCGGGCCACGCCGCGGATCCAGCCAGTTGGTGACCCAAGACGTGTAGACCCACGCCCACCAAACCGCCATCAGGAGCATGCCGGCCTGCAACGCGCCCGCAAGGGTCAGGTTTTTGAGCAAGGTGTGCGATATCTGGGTAACGGCGAAGACGAAGACGAGGTCGAAAAACAATTCGACGAATTCTACACGCGTTTCGGCGCCGGCAATCCGCTTGCGTTCCAGACCGCGCCGAGCACCGAAACCCGCAGGCAATTCCGCCTTCGTTCCCGTCATGGGTTCGCTATCCCTCTTGCGGCATGGCCGGTGAGGTTAAGCCTGCCACCACTCACGGCCGGATGGCAACCGCTCGATGCCGGTGATGTCCATCGACGCAAGCCGTTCCGAAACGGTCTTGCCGGCCAGGATCAGTTCCGGCGCGATTTCGGCCAGCGGCACCATGACAAAGGCGCGCTCCAGCATGCGTGGATGCGGAACAGCCAATTCGGTTTCATGAATGGCGCGATTGCCGAAAACGAGGATATCGATGTCGATCAGGCGCGGTCCCCAGCGCTCTTCACGCACCCGTTTCAGCTTTCGCTCGGTTTCCAGGCACAACTCCAGAAGAACATGCGGCGTCAGCTCGGTCGTCAACTCCGCGGCGATGTTCAGGAAATCCGGCTGGTCGGTCTTGCCCCAAGGCGGCGTGCGATAGAGAGAGGAAACCGTGACGACGCGCGTCCCGGTGTCTTCGTTCAACATGCGCAAGGCCGAGGCGATCGATTGAACCGGATCGCCCAGATTGCCACCAAGGCTGAGGAAAACGGTGTTACTGGGGCCAGACAATGGTGACCTCGACGTGATCGAGCACGCCGGGCACCGGCGCATTGGGCTTGCGGACAGTGATCTCGGCCGTCTTGATCTGCGGGAAACGCTCGGTCAACGCCCTGGCGACATCGAGCGCCAGCGCTTCGATGAGAAAACGCCGCTCGCCGGTGACGATTTTTTCGATGACCGTGAACGCAACGCCGTAGTCGACGGTGCTCTCTATGGCATCTTCGTCCAGTTCCTTGACCGGATCGACCGTCAGCACCGCGTCGACGTAGAAACGCTGGCCAAGTCGTTCTTCCTCGTCATGTACGCCGTGCCTGGCAAAGAAGGCGCAGTTCTTCATGCGGATGACGTACATTATCGAGATTCCTGCCGGATATTGCTGTTGGCCAACATAGCATCTGTCATGGCCAGCGCGTCCACGTTGATTGCGACATCATGGACGCGAAACAGATCGGCGCCCTTAAGCCGCAGGATGACGCTGGTGGCCGCCGTGCCGGCCGCCCGATCCGAGGCATCCTTGCCGGTTATGGTACCGACGAAACGCTTGCGCGATGTGCCGACGATGAGTGGAAAGCCGAAATCAGCCAATTCCTCGAAACGCGCCATCAAATCGAGATTTTCCTCGGCGGTTTCCTTGTTGAAGCCGAAGCCGGGATCCAGCACGATGCGCTCATCGGCAATGCCAGCTTCTCGCGCGATCTCAAGCGATTTTCCAAGGAAGAGCCGCTGATCTGCAATGACGTCCGCGAGTTTCTCGCGTCCACGACCGGTATGCATGATGACGACGCCAGCTTCGGCTTTTGCAACCTCTCCAGCGATTGCAGGATCCCGCTGCAACCCACAGACATCATTGACAATATGAGCGCCAACCTCGAGTGCCAGACGTGCCGTTTCCGCGCGATAGGTATCGATGGAGATCAACACTTCGCCGCGCTGTGCCAGTTGTTCTATGACCGGCAGCACGCGCTGTTGTTCCTGCTCCGCCGTGACGGCCGCAGCCCCTGGCCGAGTCGATTCACCGCCAACGTCGATGATTGCGGCCCCTTCCCGTATCATGCGGCCGGCCTGTTCGAGCGCCAGCTCAAGCGCATTGAACTGTCCCCCGTCCGAAAACGAGTCGGGCGTCACGTTGAGGATGCCCATGACGACTGACTTCTCGCCGAGGTCGAGATGGCGTCCGTGCGCCAATTGCCATCGTCTGTTCATCTTTGCCCGCCAAGCTGCGCTGGCGATACGTATTTCGTTGCGCCGGCAACGGCCGTAACGCAAGGTGGGGCAAGAGGCAATAAAATGAATCGTACCCTGCTTACCGCGTTGCTCGTCCTTTTCGCCGTTTCCTCGACCGAAGCAGCGAACCTTATCAAGACCTACAGCTATTTTTCGATCGGCGGCCGCTCCCTGGAGCAGATCCAGACGGAACTGTCGAAGCGCGGCCCGTCGGTGAAATCCACCGGCATGCGCCATCCGGGCGCCACCCGCATGGCCTTCACCAGCCGTATCGGTTACGCCGAGGAAGTAGATGCATGTCCCTCCGAAAGTGCGTCTGGTTTTCTCTGCCATCTCACAGGCTACGGAAAAGTCGCCCAATCCTGTCGAATTGTATCCGCCGTGGTCACGGTCAAGACCGGGGTCATTCTCCCCAAATGGAAACCGCGCGGCAAGGTGAGCCCAGACGTCCAGCTGTTCTGGAACACACTCGCGGCCGACATCAAGCGGCATGAAGATCGGCACGTAGAGATTGCCAAGGACTATGGTCGCCGTCTCGAAAGCGAGCTGATGAAGATCGGCCGGGAGGACAACTGCAAGATCGCGGCGGCGAAAGCCAAGGAAGTGACGGCAAAGGTTCTCAACCAGCATGACCAGGCGCAGGTTGAATTCGACCGTGTCGAAATGGTCAATTTCGAAAGCCGCATCATCCGGCTGATGCGCTACCGCATCGAGCAGATCGAGGCAGGCCGCCTGCCCGGCTGACTCAAGCCTCCGCGATTTTATCGAATTTTGCGAAACAGGATCAATGGAAGCGACCCGTTGGTCCTTGAGACTCGTGAGCTATATTAGGAACGAGGTTGCTGACGGGCGTATGGGATGCGCCCCGGACAAAAATTTCAACCGTCTGTCGAAATGGGCACAGCCGGCGCGACATAGGTTCGGCCAATACAGGTTTCTCGACAAGCGCGGACGATCAAAGCCGCCGCACGTTACCCGACGCGTTTGCTTCCGGGCTGGTGTGCACGGCAGACAGGTGAATGACCCATGGACCAGACCGTTTCACAGCCGGCGGCGGCGGAAGGCTCGACGCTTTCCGAAAGCGAGAAGAATGCCATCATCGGCGGCGTTCTTTTATCGATGCTGCTGGCCGCACTGGACCAGACCATCGTCGCGCCCGCGATGCCGACCATCGCTGAGACACTCGGCCATGCGCAATACCTGCCCTGGATCATCACCGGCTATCTGCTCACCGCCACCGCCATGGCGCCGCTCTATGGCAAGATTTCCGACGTGCATGGACGGCGGCCGACGCTTTACGCGGCGATCCTCATCTTCCTGGCTGGCTCGCTGGTGGCAGCGCTCGCGCCCAACATGCTGACCCTGATCATCGGCCGCGCCATCCAGGGGCTGGGCGGCGGCGGCCTGTTCGCACTGGCGCAAACGGTGATCGGTGATCTGGTTCCGCCAAAGGAGCGTGCCCGTTACGCCGCCTGGATTTCCGGCACCTGGGCTGTCGCCAGCATTGCAGGCCCGCTGCTTGGCGGCACCTTTGCCGAGCATCTGCACTGGTCGCTGATCTTCTGGATCAACCTGCCGCTCGGATTGCTGGCCATGGCCATCATCAACAAGCCGCTCAAGAAGCTGCCCGTCGCCGCTCACAAGCACAGCATCGACTGGCTGGGGGCCGTACTGCTCGTGATCGCCACCTCTCTGCTGTTGCTGGCGCTGAATTGGGGCGGCGGCACCTATCCTTGGGGCTCGCCGCAGATCCTTGGCCTGTTCGCAGCCTCTGCCGTCGTCTGGGCGGTCTTCGCGCTGCGGCTGGTCAAGGCGGTCGAGCCGCTCATCTCCCTGAGCGTGCTTGGCAATTCCATCGTGCTTGCCGGTACGCTGTCGCTGTTCCTGCTGCAGGCTGCCAATGTCGGGCTTTCCGTGTACCTGCCGGTGTATCTGCAGGCCCATCTCGGCCTGACCGCGTCGGAATCCGGCATGGCGATGCTTGGCATTCTGCTCGGCACCGTTGCCGGAGCCACCACCTCGGGCAGGCTGATCACGCGCTTTGTCCACTACAAGCGACTGGCCCTGATCGGCATCAGCTTCGGCATCGTGACTCTGGCGGCGCTCGCCTTTGTCGCCGGCAGCACTTCGCTGATCCTGGTGGTGGTGCTGACCACCTGCGTCGGCTACGGGGCGGGCACCACCTTCCCGGTGGCAACGGTGTCGGTGCAGAATGCCGTCGAACGCAGCCATCTCGGCGTGGCCACGGGCGTGCTCACCTTCATGCGCTCATTGGGTGGCGCACTTGGTGTGGCGCTGCTCGGCGCCGTCGGCGTTGCCTACGGCCTGCCCCTGATGGGCGAAGGCATTCAGGCGCAGACGCAAGTGTCGTCCGCCATTCCGTTCGCGGCAATCTTCTTCGTCAGCGTCGCACTGCTTGTCGCCACGCTGGCTGCCCTGGCGACAATGCCGGAGAAGCCCCTGCGCGGCCGCAGTGAAGAAGACGCACCGATGATCTCGGAATAAGATTTCAGAACAGGCAGTTACAGCCCTGTTCTAAACTCAGGAATTAGCCCTGACGTTCTGGAATGCGCACCACCAGCCCGTCCAGTTCGTCACGAACCTTGATCTGGCAGGACAGACGCGAGTTCGGCTGCACCTCATAGGCGAAGTCGAGCATGTCCTCTTCCATCGTCTCGGGTTCGCCGACCACGCTTGTCCACGCCTGGTCAACATAGACGTGGCAGGTCGCGCAGGCGCAGGCACCGCCGCATTCGGCCTCGATGCCCGGAACCGCGTTGCGGATGGCGTTCTCCATGACGGTGGAGCCGTTTTCGGCGTCGACGTCAAAATGCGTCCCGTCATGGGTGATGTAGGTCAGTTTTGTCATTTGATCACCTGAGAAATCACAGCCGAGATAATCACTCGGCGGCGCAAGTCAACTGTCGCGCGAAACCGTCTCAAAGTGACGCTTTTGGGAAAACAGGGGTTCGACCAGTAAATAGCGATCGTCCGGCCAGCCGGCGGATGGTTCTACCGGCTGATCGCTGCGATGAAGTCGCGGACATCCTCGACCAGCGCGCCGAGCTTTCCGGTGAGGCGATCGTCTTCCGGCTGGCGCTCGAATGAGACCGCCCAGTCGGCGATGGCGGAGGCCCCGACCCCGCGCGCAGAGCCCTTCAGGGCGTGTGCCAAAAGGAGACGCTGGCTCTTGTCAGCGGTCGGCAGCTTCTCAACGACGGACAGCGCCTGCTGTACGAACAGCGCCAGAACCTCGCGCTCGAGATCACGATCGCCCATGGTCTGGCGGGACAGATGTTCCATATCCACAGGCCTGCTCCGGGCGCGACCCGACGCTTCTCCACCCGGCATCGAGAACGCCACGTTTACACTACGCATATCACTCAACTCCATTGCCGCGGCCGCCCAAGGCCATACAAACTAACGAATTCCGATGGATGGCGGGTTAACAAGGAGTTGTGAAAAATGTTTGGCAACGCCGGTTCGGCTCACGCTCTCGTTAACCTTATATTTAAAGTTTTACGTATGCGGGCGAATGCATGTTTTCTTTACCCCCCTGTGTCATTACGATACGAGGGTCCAAAATCAGGCCTCGGCGCGGGACGACAAAAGATAATAACGACCGCTCTCGCAGCAGCTAGTACAGGGTAGCGAAGGCATGGCGAAGAAAACCACCACGACGAAGAATCTCGATTCCGAGGTCGCCAAGGAACTCGAAGAGGCTCTCGATTTCGACCTCTCCGGAGAGTCGGGAGATCTCGACATAGCTGCCTCCATGGAGGATCTGGAAGCACAGATCTCCCAGGCAGCGGACGAGCTTGCCCGGGCTGGCCGCGCCGAAAAAGCTGCACCAGCGCCGGCTCCCCAGCCGGTCAAGGTCCCGGTGGCAGAGGCCAAGCCCGCCGAACTGCGCCCCATCGAGCCGCGCAACGCTGCAGCCCAGCCGGCCGGCTTCTCGCCTGCCAATGACGATCGCCAGAAAGACTATCGTTCCCTGCTGCACAGTCTCAATCGCCGTGCTTCCAACACCATCTACTGGGTGGTGGCGTTTGTCTCGATCGCGTGGATCGTCGGCGCTGCCGCGCTCGCCAATCTCCTGTTCGGTCCCGATATCTGGAATATCCGCTCCATCGCGCAGGTGCTGCAGCGGCCGGAGCTGATCGGCATCGCCGTTGCCGCCATCGTTCCAATCATCCTGTTCTGGGCTTTCGCCGCGATGGTCCGCCGCGCGCAGGACATGCGGCTGGCAGCGCAGTCGATGACGGAAGTCGCCTTCCGCCTGGCTGAACCAGAAAACATTGCGCAGGACCGCGTGATGATGATCGGCCAGGCCGTGCGTCGCGAAGTTGCGGCCATGGGCGAAGGCATTGAACGCACGCTGGCGCGTGCCGTCGAACTGGAGACCCTGGTTCACAGCGAAGTCAGCCAGCTTGAACGCTCCTATACGGAAAACGAGAGCCGCATCCGCAACTTGGTCGATGGGCTGGGCAGCGAACGCGAAGCCGTCATCGGTCACGCCGAACGTGTGCGTGCTTCGATCTCCGGCGCGCATGAGACCCTGCGCGACGAGATCAACTCGGCCAGCGACATCATCCGCGAGAACATCCTCGGCGCTTCCAGCAAGCTGTCGATGACCATCACCTCGTCGGGCGACCAGTTGATCGACCGCATCAACGAAAGCTCGATGTCGATCTTCGATTCCGTCGAGAGCCGCCTCGACACGATCACCGATCGCCTGTCCACCTCCGGCGAGGCTTTCGCCAGCCTGCTCGATACCCGCATCGCCAAGCTCACCGACAGCACCGACGGCCTGACCCGTTCGCTGACCGAACTGCTCGACGACCGCACGCAAGGTATGGTCTCGCTGCTTGGCGGTGCCGCCCGCACGCTGAGCTCCGAGTTCGAATCCAGCCTGTCCGGCATCGAGCGCACGCTGGCCGAGCGTGGCCAGGCGCTTATCAGCGAATTCCAGACCCGCGCTGAGGCACTCGACACCGGCACGCAGAAGCTCAATGCGGCGCTTGAAGCGCGCGCCCGCCAGATCAATGAAACGCTGGTCGATCGCGCTCGCGACATCGCCAACGCCTTCACCGATGGCAAGGACGTGCTGTCCGCCATCATCGACCAGGGCAAGGCGCAGATCGGTGCCGACATGGCCGACATTGTCACCTCGACCTCGACGATGCTGGAGGCGCGCGCCAGCGACTTCGCTGGCCGTATGGAGGCCGCGCGTCATGCCGTGTCGCGCAGCTTCGACACCGACATTGCACGCCTCGCGGATGCCCGCGTCGGCATCGAAGAGGCCGTCGAGAACCACAGCCGCAAGCTGGAGGAAAGCCGCGAGCGCATGGCCGCCGCCATGCATGCCGACCTGGAGAAGTTCTCCGAGGGTCGCGCCGCCATCGACGAAGCCGTCACCTCGCAGGTGCACCTCCTGTCGGAAGGCCGCAATCTCATCAGCCGCGCGCTCGAGGAAGACCTACGCAAGGTCAACGAGTCGCGTGCAGCCATCGACGCCTCGCTCGGCAGCCATCTGGAGCGCCTGGAGGAAGGCCGTTCGCGCCTGACCCATGCCCTCAACGAAGATGCCGACAAACTCGTGCATGCCCGCACCATCATTGATGAAATGGTTTCCGGCCATGTCGGCAAGCTGGCCGAGGGTCGCTCGATCCTTGCCCGCGCGCTCGATGCGGATCTCACCAAGTTGACGGAAAGCCGCACCGACATCGACAATCTGGTCGCCGGTCAGGTGGCCAAGATCTCGGAAGGCCGTGCCGTCCTGGCACGCGCACTGGAAGCCGACGTCGACAGCATCAAGGCGCTGATGGAAAGCCACTCGGTACAACTGGCCGACGATCGCGACCAGCTCGGCCGTGCGCTCGACGCCGACCTGTCGAGCATCCGCCGGCTGGTCACCGACCACTCCGGCCAGCTTGCCAACGAACGCGGCCTGCTCTCGCAGACCTTGGAATCGGATCTCGCCAAGCTTGCCGAAAGCCGCGCTTCCATCGATGGATTGGTGGCCGGCCAGGTTGAGAAGCTCGCTGAAGGCCGCGATATCCTGAAGCGTGCCCTGGAGGCCGACCTCGGCACGATCAGCTCCGTCATTTCCGACCAATCGCAGAGGCTGACCGACGACCGCGCGCAATTCGCACGCCTGCTGGAGCAGGACTTGACCAGCGTCGGCGAACTCGTACGCGGACACGCCGAGCAACTCGCAGCGGATCGTTCCCAGCTTGCTCGGGCGCTGGAAGACGACCTCGCCAAGCTTGCCGATAGCCGCTCATCGATCGATGGGCTGGTCACCGGCCAGGTCGAGAAGCTTGCCGAAGGCCGCGATATCCTCAAGCGTGCGCTTGAAGCCGATCTCAGTGCCATCACGACGGCGATCGGTGACCAGTCACAGAAGTTGGCCGATAGCCGCGCCCTCTTCTCTTCGGCTCTGGAGGGCGACCTCAACAACGTCAACCAGCTGATTGCCGGCCACAGCGAGCGCCTCGCCGCGGATCGTTCCCTGCTTGCCAGGGCTCTGGAAGAGGACCTCACCAAGCTCGCCGACAGCCGTTCGTCCATCGACGGCCTGGTCGCCGGCCAGGTTGAGAAACTCGCCGAGGGCCGCGATATCCTCAAGCGTGCGCTTGAAGCCGATCTCAACACCATCACGGCAGCAATCGGTGACCAGTCGCAGAAACTTGCAGACAGCCGCGCTGAGTTCGCACAGGCCCTCGATGCTGACCTCGCCAGTGTCAATCATCTGGTCGCCGGCCACAGCGAACGCCTTGCGGCGGATCGCTCCCTGCTTTCCAAGACCTTGGAGGACGATCTCTCGAGCGTCGCCAATCTGGTCGCTGGTCATAGCGACAAGCTGGCGGCGGACCGGTCGCTGCTTGCGAGAACGCTTGAGGAAAACCTCTCGAGCGTCAGCAATCTCGTTGCCGGTCACAGTGACAGGCTTGCGGCGGACCGCGCCCTGCTCTCGAGGGCCCTGGAGGAAGATCTCACCAAGCTCGCCGACAGCCGTTCCTCCATCGACGGCCTGGTCGCCGGTCAGGTCGAGAAGCTCGCCGAAGGCCGCGATATCCTCAAGCGTGCGCTTGAAGCCGACCTGGCCAAGATCGGTGACAGCCGCGGCGGCATCGATGAAGCCATCGCCGGTCATGTCGGCAGGCTGGCCGAAGGCCGCAACATGCTCACCCGCGCACTGGAAGACGATCTCGCCAAGTTGGCGGAAAGCCGCGAGTCCATCGATGGACTGGTCGCGGGTCAGGTCGAGAAGTTGTCCGAGGGCCGCGATATCCTGAAGCGCGCGCTGGAAGCCGACCTCAACACCATCAGCGCCACGATTGCCGACCAGTCGCAGCAGTTGGTCGATAACCGTGCCCGCTTCTCCGAAGCGCTGGATGCCGACTTGATCCGGGTCAACAACCTCGTCGCCGGCCACGGCGAACGTTTGGCCAGCGATCGCGCCCTGCTCGCCAGGTCTCTGGAAGACGATCTTGCCAAGCTGGCAGAGAGCCGGGCTGCGATCGATGGTCTCGTCGCTGCTCAGGTCGAGAAGCTCGCCGAAGGCCGCGATGTCCTCAAGCGCGCGCTGGAAGCCGACCTGTCGTCGATTGGCGGCGTGATGGCCGGCCAGTCACAGAGGCTGGTCGAAGCCCGCACCGATTTCCAGCAGGCGCTCGACGACGAACTGCGTCGCGTCAACGATATCGTTGCAGGCCACAGCCAGCGGCTTGCCGCCGATCGTTCCATGCTCACTTCGGCACTGGAAGACGATCTCGCCAAGCTTGCCGAGAGCCGTTCATCCATCGACGGCCTCGTCGCCGGCCAGGTCGAGAAGCTCGCCGAAGGCCGCGACATCCTGCGCCGCGCGCTGGATGCCGATCTTGCCAAGCTCAACGAGAGCCGCGGCGGTATCGACGCCGTCATCGCCGACCATGTCGGCAAGCTGGCAGAGGGCCGCGATCTGCTGACCCGTGCGCTGGAATCCGACCTTGCCTCCATCGACGGCGCGCTCGGCGGTCACGCCCAGCGTCTGGCCGACAATCGTGCCGACTTCGCGCAGGCGCTCGAAGGCAGCCTCGAACATGTCCAGGGACTGATCTCGAGTCACAACGATCGCCTCTCCGCCGACCGCTCGGCGCTCACCCGGGCGCTTGAGGAAGACCTCACCAAGCTGGTCGACGCCCGCCGCGATATCGACCGTGCACTGGCAGGACATATCGACCAGATCGCGAACTCCTCTTCGAGCATTTCGGATGCCATCGCAGCCGATATCGAAAAGGTGGAGCAAGCCTTCGTTCGCCAGACCGGCGTCATCGAGGAACGGTCCAGCACCATGGAACGCGCGCTCAACGCCGGCGTCGACAACATTCGCGGAGCGCTGGAAAAGAGCGCGCTTTATGTTGCCGGCCAGCTGCGTGAAAAGGTCCTGGAAGTCACCAACACGCTGCATGAGCAAGCAGGCATCGCCTTCACCGATGCCGACCGCAAGATCGCAGAGCGTGCCGAACAGACATCGGCCGCCCTGCTCGCTCGCGCCGAAGACATCGCCCAGACCTTCGAGAGTGCTGACCAGAAGCTGGTGGCCCGCGCCGTCGAGACGGCACAGACCCTGGCGTCCCGTGCGGGCGACATCCTGCGCAACTTCGAGGATGCCGACCAGCGCATGGGTGTTCGCATCAGCGAATCCGCGGATGCGCTCGCGGCCCGGGCGACCGATCTCGGCCGCGTGTTCGAAACGGTCGAACAGCAGTTGGCCGTCCGCATTGCAGAAGGTTCGGATGCCCTGACGGCTCGCGCCGCAGAGATCAGCCGGGTCTTCGACGATGCCGACAGCCGCATGGTGTCGCGTATCTCCGACAGTGCTTCGGCAATCGGCAGCCACGCCGATCAGATCGTCGGAGCTTTCGAAGATACCGAGCGTCGTGTTGCCGACCGTGCCCGCATGACCGGCGAGGAACTGGCCGGTCATGCCGTCGAGATCGAACGCGCCCTGACCAGCGCCGATCAGCGCCTGGCTTCCAGCGCTGCGACGGCTGCGACCCGCGTCGAAGGCCAGATCGCCAATGTCGAGAGCCGCTTCGCGGCATCGGCGGATGCGATGGGCCAGAAACTCGAACAGCAGATCACGCAGGCGGAAGGCCAGCTCGCCTCGCGCGCCAATGTCATCGCTGAAACCTTCGCTGCCGTCGGCCAGCATATCGGCCAAAGCACGAACGAAGCGGCCAAGACCATCGGCGCCAACACGCGCGAACTCAATTCGATGCTGGCGGCCCGCTCTGCCGAACTGTCCAAGATCCTCGACGAGACGGCTCGCCCGTTGATCGACAAGTTCTCGGAAGGTGGTGCGGAACTGCAGAAGAGCATGGAGGACGCGACCGAACGTGCCACCGCAACGCTGCGTCGCGAAAACGCCACGCTTGCCGATGCGCTGGCCAGCCGTACCGCCGAAACCCTTGCCGCTGTCGACGGCGCCCGTTCGTCCCTGGCGGACAATGTCTCCGACCTCATCGGCCGCATGACGCACTCTGCCGATCAGCTCAACACGCTGATCGCCAAGGCTTCGGACAACCTGGGCGAGGTCGAAACCCGTCTCGCGGGCTCGACGCAGAGCTTCGCCGCGACCACGGAGAAGGCATCGCAAACCTTCGCCAGCTCGGCTCGCCTGGTCGATTCCAACACGACCAGGTTGACCGAACTGTCCTCGGCGACGCTGCGCGAAGTGGCTTCCATCGCCACCCGCTTCGACGAACACAGCCGCCTGCTTGCCAGCGCCTCGGATCTGCTCGGTTCTGCGCAGAACAATCTTGAGCACACGCTGGCACGCCAGTCCTCGCTCGACGATCTCGCCGTCGGCCTGGTCAAGAAGTCGGAAGACCTGGAAAAGGTCATGCGTTCGTTCGAAACCCTGGTCAGCCAGACGCTGCAGAGCGCCGAAGGCAGGACACTGGAATCGGCCGACAAGATCCGCGTCGCCATTTCGGAAGTGGTCGAGTCCGCCACCAAGCGGTTCTCCGATGCCACCGAAGAGATGCGCCGCACCGCCGGCTCGATCAAGAGCGAGCTGGACCTGACCCGCGCCGAACTGCGCAAGGGCGTCATCGAGATGCCGGAAGAGGCGAAGGAGTCGACCACGGCGATCCGCCGCGCGGTTTCCGAGCAGATCAATGCGCTCAAGGAACTGTCCGACATCGTCGCCAAGTCCGGACGCTCCGTCGACGTTTCCGAGCCACGCAACTTGCGGCCTGCCCCGGCACCGGCTCCGCGTCCGACCGAGCCGCAGGCGCGTCCTGCGGAGCCGCAGCGTCGCGCTCCGGAGGCACCGAGCGGCCTGCGTGGCTCGATCGATGCCGGCGAGACGGCATTGCGCCCTCGCGGTGATGCCGGCGCGCGCACGCCACAGGGTGGCTGGGTGCGTGACCTGCTGACCGGCGCCTCGGAAGACGCAAGCGCACGACCAGCACCGGCACAGCCGCGGGCAACGCCGGTGCAGCGTTCGCCACTGCATGTCGTGGAATCGCTCAACTCGCTGTCGGTCGACATCGCCCGGGCCATCGACCACGATGCCTCGATCGAGCTGTGGAACCGCTACCGTCGTGGAGAGCGCGATGTGTTCACGCGTCGCCTGTACACACTGAAGGGTCAGCAGACCTTTGACGACATCCGCCGCAAGTATCAGTCGGAGGCCGAGTTCCGCGCCGCTGTCGACCGTTACTGCGACGACTTCGAGAAACTGCTGAAGGACGTCTCGCGCAACGATCGTGACAACATGATCTCGCAGACCTACCTCACCTCGGACACCGGCAAGGTCTACACCATGCTGGCTCACGCCAGCGGCCGCCTGCGCTGAGCATTTTGTAGCCAAGTGGAATCACTTGGCGTTACAAAAATGCGGCGAAAACAAAAACTTGGAGCGTTTCCGCGTTTCCGTGAAGGAAGCGCTCTAAGATCGAG
This sequence comes from Mesorhizobium sp. EU05-FHT14A09, assembly GCF_058790995.1. Taxonomy (NCBI): domain Bacteria; kingdom Pseudomonadati; phylum Pseudomonadota; class Alphaproteobacteria; order Hyphomicrobiales; family Phyllobacteriaceae; genus Mesorhizobium; species Mesorhizobium sp. EU05-FHT14A09. The sequence goes on along the minus strand of NZ_JBYTDF010000001.1, from coordinate 1,453,503 downwards.
AAAAGACAGGAAAGGCGGGAGCAAGCTCCCGCCTTTTTGTTTCGCCACGGAGAAGGCTAGTTGGAGGCCAATGCCTTATCGAATGAAGCGAGGGTGCCGTCATAGTCCAGACGCTCGCCATTCAGGAAGAATGTCGGTGTCCCCTTTACCTGCAACTCCTGCAGCGCCTGGTCTCGAAGACTTTCAAGTTTACGAAGATTGGTTTCGTTCCTGAGAGCTTCCTCAAAATGCTGCTCATCGACCCCCTGGGACGCAGCGATCTCTCGCATCACGCCCTTGCGTTCCGTAGCGGCGACAATTTCTTCGGAGCGACCCGCGAATGCCGCGAGCGTCTGGCGGTAACGCTCCCGACCGGCCTGCTGCGCTATCAGGAAGATCGCGGCATCCACCACGTTGCGAACAAAGGGGCGTATCGAGATCCTCAATTTGCCGGTCTGAACATACTTCCGTTCGAGATCGGGCAGGACTTTCCTCTCAAAATCCACGCAATGGCCGCAGGTCGGTGAGGAATAGACGATAAGGGTTGCTGGCGCTTGTTTGCTGCCAATGAAACTGTCTTCAATACCTGCCGGCTGCATCAATATGCCGTTCAGCGGAGCCGTCGACGACGCAAAAGCTGCACCGCCCGTGAAAAGCAATGCCGAAATGACCGCAGCGGTCGATAGGAACTTCATGATTCACCCTGAAACATTGAGCCCACCCAGCCCTGCGAAATATAGCGCAGCACCCCCCTGAAAGCGGGGCGCCAAATTGCCACAAAATGGCGGGTTGGAGTCAGGAATGACGGAGGAGTACGGCTCAGATCGTTGAATCCGACCAGCGTACGATCTCGCCGACCGCCTGACCGAAGGCGCGGTCGAGTGCGCCCACATAGGCCGAATTGCCTCCGCCGCTGACCGGAGCGCTGGCCTGGAAGCTGCGCGAAGCGCGCACTTCGCCGTTGCGATCGTTGAGGATGCGCACATAGAGCTCGACATGAGCCTGCTCGCCTTTCTCGGCGCGCACTTCGAAGGCCCGGATCTCGGTGATCACTTGATAGTCGATCGCCAGCCCCTCGCCCGGCCGTCCGACACCGGCAAAGCGGCCGGTACGCTGGAATGCTTCGGCCAACCTTGCCTGGACGATGACTGGCAGCCGGTCAGCCCATTGCGCACCCTTGAGATACTGGATCGAACGCTGGCCGGTCTTGATGACGATGTTTTGGCTGTCGAGCGCCTTCAACGCCACGGGCTGGGTGACGAGAATCTGGCGCTTGCTCTGGCCACCGGTCTGGACGCTCGGCGTCGACAGATCGAAAGTGTCCAGCGGCGCAGGACCACCGCCCGGCAGCGCCGCACAGCCTGCAAGAATGGTCGCGAGCAGCAACGCGCCCGCATGTACTCGGATCGACTTCACGCGACGTCCCCACTGTACACCGGAGCGTTTCTGTTTTTCGCGGATACGCGAAAACGCTCCAACTCCCTATTCCGACGCAATTCCGGCCGGAAAACCGCCACGCGCGTTCCCAGGGATTGCTCGCCGTTTCCTTCCTGGTGGTATTTATCGATGGAACCGCGCCGCGCCGTCAACGCCGCACCCTTCCGTCGTATTGGCGAACCTCGCCATCGCCACCCGAAAGGATGCGCTGCGGATTGCGTTGGAAATCGGAAACCGCCTCTTCGATGCGGTTGACCGAGCGCCTGGTGTCGCCAACCAGCGCCTCGACGTTCTGCAGGCCCTGACCGGAAAAGCGCTGCAGGTTGTCGGAGATGACGCCGATATGCTTGTTCAGCGTATCGGCCACCTGCTTGAATGACTTCAGCGTCTCGCTGGCCTGCGCCACAAGACCCTTGGTGTCGCCGGAGCCAAGCATGCCGTCCACCTTGGCCAGAATGCCGTCGATGCGCACGGAAGCATTGTTCAGACGCTGCGCAAGCTGCTGGGCATCCTTGATGGTCTGCTGGATGTCGTCGGAACGCGCAGCGACTTTTTCGGTCACCTTGGCGATATCGGCCGAAGCCCGGCCCGCGTTCGCGCTGGCATCCTTGATGTTGGCAAGCGCGGTACGGACGTCGGCCGGATCGACGCTGTCGAGCACACCATTGACCTTGTCGAATGTGACCTGTGTCTTTGCGGCGAAATCGTTGATCGAGCCCACCGCCTGCTTGACCTCGGCAATGGTGGAATCGAACTGATCGCTGGTCTTGCTCAGATTGCGGGTGAATTCATCGACGTTGGCGACAATGTTCTTCACCTTGTCGCGATCGACGGCATTGAGCAGGCCTTCCGCTGCCTTCAGCGCGCCATCGAGCTTGCCCGATACGCCCTGCAGCTCCGTCGACAGCGCGCTGACGCTGGACAGGAACTTGTCGATGCCGTCGGAATTCTTGGCCAAGGCGTCCGAGAATTTCTCGGCATTCTGCGCCGTCTGCGTCAGCGGCCCACGCACATCCTTGGCAAAGCCTTCAAATTCGCTGAGGACCTTGTCGGCGCGGGTGGCGATGTCCTGCGCGGTTTGCAACAGATTGGTCACGGCGGAAGGCTTGGCGATGATCACCGCCACGCGCCCTTCCTTCTCCGCTTCATCGAGAAGTTTCGGTTCTTTCGGGTTGGCGCCGGTCAGCTCGATGTTCGCCTGGCCGGTCAGGCCGGCAAGGCCGATATCGGCCTGCGTCGACCTGGTGATGGGTGTCGCGCGATCGATCACGGTTTCAGCCACGGCGATGGTCGGGTCGTCGACATCGATATAGACGCGGCGCACATCACCCACCTTGACGCCGTTGAACAGGACGAAACTGCCGCGTCCCAGACCCGAGGCAGAGCCAGGGATGCGCACACTCAAGGTAGTCGTCTCGCCACGGTCACCGATATTCGCGGTCCAGTAGACGAAACCGAACGCCGCCAGGATCGCCACCAGCGTGAAAATGCCGACAATGACGTAGTTGGCTTTTGTTTCCATTGCTTCACTTATGGCTGCGCGCGTGTTGCAAGATCAAGCTGCCGTGCCCGTTTTCCGCGGAAATAGGACTTCACCCAGGGCTCTTCGCTCTTCAGCATGTCCTCGACGGTGCCCTGCACCAGCACCCGTTTCTTGCCGAGCACGGCAATGCGGTCGCAGGCTGTGAAAAGCGAATCGAGATCGTGGGTGACCATGTAGACGGTCAGATCCATCGTATCGCGCAGCTTGACCACCAGTTCATCGAACTCGGCTGCACTGATCGGGTCGAGACCGGATGTCGGCTCGTCGAGGAAGACGATTTCGGGATCCAGCGCCAGCGCGCGGGCGAGCGCAGCGCGTTTGATCATGCCGCCAGACAGTTCCGACGGGTATTTGCGCGCGGCATCGGGCGGCAGGCCAACCAGCTCGATCTTGAGCATGGCCAGTTCGTCCATCAGCTTGCGCGGCAGATCCAGGTATTCGCGCATCGGGACCTGCACGTTTTCCATCACCGTCAGTGCGGAAAACAGCGCGCCCTGCTGAAACAGCACGCCGAGTCGCATGTCGATGCGCAGCCGTTCTGAATCGCTGGCCTTGTCGACATCGATGCCGAAAAGTTTGATCGTGCCGGCCTGCTTGTGCACCAGCCCGAGAACGGTACGCAGCAAAACGGACTTGCCGGCACCCGAAGCGCCGACGAATCCCAGTATTTCACCGCGCCGGATATCGAGCGCGAGGCCGTCGAGGATCACCGTCTCGCCAAACGCCACCTTGATGTCGCGCGCCGACAGCACGACGTCATCGCGCTCATGATCGGTATGCTCAGCGTGTTGTTCGACGATTGCCATGTCAGAAACTGATCGACGCGTAGAACAGGGCGAAGAGCCCGTCCAGGATGATGACGACGAAGATGGATTTCACCACCGACTGCGTGACGTGCAGGCCAAGCGATTCGGCACTGCCGCCAACCTTCAACCCCTCAACGGAAGCGATGGTTCCGATAATGATGGCCATGAATGGCGCCTTGATCAGGCCGGCGAAGATCGTGCTGAGATCGATGGCAACCTTGAGCCGGTCGATGAAGGCGGCCGGAGGAATGTCGGAATAGGCCCAAGCCGCAAAGATGCCACCGCCAAGTGCGGCGAAGTTGGCCAGCACGGTGAGGCATGGCAAGCCGATGACCAAGGCCACGAGACGCGGGAACACCAGAACGCCGATCGGGTTGAGGCCGATGACCTTCAAGGCGTCGACTTCCTCGCGCATTTTCATCGAGCCGATTTCCGCGGTAATTGCACTGCCCGAACGGCCGGCGATCATGATGGCCGTCATCAGCACGCCGAGTTCACGCAGAACGAGCACGCCGACCAGGTCCACGACAAAGATATCGGCACCGAAGTAGCGCAACTGGTAGGCACCCTGCTGGGCCACGATGGCGCCGACAATGGTCGACATCAAAAGCACGACCGGCACCGCGCCGACACCCATGCGGTCCAGCTGATTGAAGATCGCTGCTGGATTTACTGCGTGCCCACGACCGAGCTTCATCTGGGCACCACGGATCGTGGCACCAAGGATGTTCATTCCTGCCAGGAAATCGTCTCCAGCCTCGCAGACACGGCGCCCGATCAACTCAAGGGCGCGAATGACGAAGTTGGGCTGAGGAATCGCTTTGCCGAGTTCGGCCCTACCCACGGCTTCGCAGACGGCATCGATCAGTGTCCTGACCGTCGCATCCTGCCCGATCTGCTCGATCTGGACGCCGCGCGTCTCGTGCGCATTGATCAGCCGCGCGATCAGCCATGCGCCGGCCGTATCCATGCGCTCGATACCTGAGAAATCGAGTGACAAGGATTTGAAATCGTTTCTCTTTTCCAGTTGACGCATCTCGGCATCGATCTGCGCGACACGGCGTGTCGTCCAATTGCCATGGAAGGCGCATCCCAGCGTTCCATCGCCATCACTGACGACAACGCGCGGCTCAACGCTCGCCGTGGCGGCGTTGTCGCTTGCGTCGCGTTTGCGGATCGTCAACATGCCATCCTGTTTAGCTCGACGGGACTGACCTGTCGATTTACCGGCGGCATTACGCCAGTATTACCGGAGCAGAAAAACATGGCGCGTGTCATTTCGGTCAATGCCGAACGTTTTCCCATCGCCGGGGTCTTCACCATCGCGCGCGGCTCCAAGACGGAAGCTGAGGTCATCACCTGCACGATCCGCGACGGGAGCCATACAGGGCGTGGTGAATGCGTGCCTTACCGGCGTTATGGCGAGACCGTCGAAGGCGTTCTGGCGGCCATCGAAGCGATGCGCAAAGCACTCGAAGCCGGCCTGGACCGCGAACAGTTGCAGACCGCGATGCCGGCCGGCGCCGCGCGCAATGCCATCGACTGTGCGTTGTGGGACCTCGAAGCCAAGATGACAGGCATCCCGGTCGCGGGAATGCTTCGAATCGCGCCCGCGCCGCTTGAAACCGCCTATACCCTGTCACTCGCAGAACCCGAGGCGATGGGCACGCAGGCCCGCGCCAATGCGACGCGGCCATTGCTCAAGGTCAAGCTTGGCGGAGAGAACGATGCCGCGCGCATTCGCGCCGTTCGTGAAGCCGCGCCCAAAAGCAGACTGATCCTGGACGCCAATGAAGGCTGGACCGACGACAATGTCGCGGAAAACATCGCAGCTGCTGCCGCACTTGGCGTTGCGTTGATCGAGCAGCCGTTGCCCGCAGGCCGCGACGACAAGCTCAGGCATATTGCGCGTTCGATCCCGATCTGCGCCGATGAAAGCGTTCATGAGGCCAAGGACATCGACGCACTGATCGGCCTCTACGATGCCGTCAACATCAAGCTGGACAAGGCCGGTGGCCTGACCGAGGCGATCGAGCTGCGCGACCGGGCGCGCAATGCAGGCCTCGGCATCATGGTCGGCTGCATGGTCGGCACGTCACTGGCCATGGCGCCGGCTGTACTTCTGGCGCAAGGCGCGGACTATGTCGATCTCGATGGCCCGTTGCTGCTTGCCCGGGATCGGGAACCCGGCCTTGTCTACGACGGATCGCTGGTTTCACCGCCTGCCGGTGCGTTGTGGGGCTGAACGGGCCGCAAGCAGGACAAGCGCAAGCCCCAGCAGCGCCACAGGCACCATGGCGTAGAAGCCTTCCACTCCGAAACTCTGGTAAAGCGGGCCAGAAGCGAGCGTGACTGCGGCCATGGCAAAGCCGTTGGCAAAAAACGCGATGCCCTGCGCCGCGCCGGTGCGTTCCTCGGCCACGGTTTCGCCGATCATCTTCTGCAGTCCGATCAGGACCAGTGCCGTCGAGATGGCGTGCAGCGCCTGCAGACCGAAGAAACCCGGCACACCGAGACCGAGCGGCCAGATCAGCGGAAAAGCGATCCAGCGAATGATTGCACCGAAGGCAGCCAATATCATCACACGTGCCACGGGGACCTGACTGAACAGCCGGTTGAAAGCCATGAACATGCCGACTTCGCAGACCACGCCGAAGGCCCACAGAAAGCCGACGACGGAATCGCTGATTCCCAACGATTTCCAATAGATGGAAGAAAATCCGTAGAGAAAGCCGTGGCTGCCGACCAGGACGCCGGCGCCCGTGGCGAAGTAAAGGAAATACGGGTTGCGCAGGCTGGGGACAGCCTGCTGTAGATCGGTCGCTGAGAGCGGTGATGCCCGCCTCGGCCTCCCCATGCGAGGTGCCATCAAGCCAACTGCGACAATAGCCAGGAACGACACGAACAGCATGATCGGCACCGCACCTGCCCCGGTCGAGGTCAGGATGAAGCCGCCGACCAGATTGGCGCAGAGATAGGAGATCGATCCCCAGATCCGCATGCGCGGATAATTGGCACCAAAGCGGCGTACACCGGACAGCGCGAGCGAATCGGCGATCGGTGAATGCGGTGTCCAGACGACGGCCAGAACCAGCGAAACCGCCAGCACGATTGCATAGCTCGGAGGCAGGAAGTAGCCCGCCGAGACCACAACCGATGCAACGGCGAGCGTCAGGTAGACGTTGACGCGGTCGCTCGCCTTGTCGGCCAGAGATGTGAACAGCGGAGTCGTTGCCACGCGCAGGAACATCGGCGCGGAGAGGATGACGGCGATCTTTTCCGGGCTGAAGCCGTGTGCCTCCAGCCAGAGCGGAAAATAAGGCAGATAAATGCCGCTCGGCACCAGAACCGTGAAGAAAACCAGCGCCATGCGCAGTTCATAGTTGCGCGGCTTGATCTGCTGTTCTGGTGAAAGCGGAGGCAGAGACATAAAAGGGCAATCGGCAAGGGCCACCGGCAAAATGGCCGGTGAGTTGCCCTGCTCTATCATGCCTGCCAGCTGCCAGAAACAGGTTGGCCTAATCGATTTACATCAAATATTGACTGCGTTGGCGACGTGCAGAAATGGCCAATCGCTCAAGCGGCTTCCGCAGCCCTGACCTTGGTCGGCAAGACATCAAAGGTCACCGGCACCAGTACCGGTTCCATCGACGGCGCTTCAGGCATGACATGCGCCCAATGCAATATCTCGAAACGACCATCGAAATGCTCGACCACCGCAGTGCAGCTTTCCACCCAGTCGCCGGTGTTGATGTACTGAACGCTGTCGACGGTTTCGATGGCGGCATGATGGATGTGCCCGCAGATAACGCCGTCAACCTCGGACCGCCGCGCTTCCTCGGTCAGCACATTCTGGAAAGAACCGATGAAATTCACCGCCTTCTTCACCTTGACCTTTGCCCAGGACGAAAACGACCAGTAAGGCATGCCGAAGACCTTGCGGAAGCGCGTGACCCCGCGGTTGATCAGCATAGCTGCGTCATAGGCATAATCGCCGAAATAGGCGAGCCAGCGCGCGTTGTGCACGACCGTGTCGAACTGATCGCCATGGATCACGAGCATACGACGGCCGTCCGCCGTTTCGTGGATGGCGCGGTCGGCCACTACGATGCCGCCGAAGTGCACGCCCTGGAACTGGCGCGCGAATTCATCATGATTGCCTGCGATGTAGGTGATCGATGCGCCCTTGCGCGCCTTGCGCAGCAGTTTCTGCACGACATCGTTATGAGCCTGTGGCCAATGCCAGCTGCGTCGCAAGCGCCAGCCGTCTACGATATCGCCGACAAGGAAGATCGTATCGGCATCGTGGTGACGCAGGAAATCGATCAGAAACTCTGCCTTGGCCGCCTTCGATCCCAGATGCACATCCGAGATGAAGATAGAGCGAAACATGCGTGGTTTGGCGCTGGACATCGCGATCTCACCTTTCGCGCTGGCTATCATCGATTCATGCAACAACCGTATGACGGTTGCGATTAGGCCAGTCCTTTCGCTAGCCTTGGGTATCTAATCGGAGGTTTCGGACATGGATCTCGGCATTCGCGGCAAGAAGGCGATCGTCTGCGCATCGAGCAAGGGACTGGGGCGCGGTTGTGCGATCGCGCTGGCCGAGGCCGGCTGTGACCTGGTCATCAACGGCCGCGATCCCGTGCTGCTGGCGAAAGCCGCGGCGGATATCCGTGAGCGATTCGGCGTGCGCGTCGTCGAGGTCATCGGCGATGTGTCAAAGCCTGAAGTGCAGAAGGCCCTGCTTGCCGCCTGTCCGGATCCGGACATCCTCGTCAACAACAATGGTGGGCCGCCCTATCGCGATTTCCGCGAGCTGGATCGCGAAAAGATCCTGGAGGGGGTCACCAACAACATGGTCACGCCGATCGAACTGGTGAAGGCGGTGATCGACGGGATGGCGGCACGCGGCTTCGGACGCATCGTCAACATCACCTCGCTCTCCGTCTATGTGTCCATCCCCGGCCTCGACCTTTCTTCCGGCGCCCGCGCTGGGCTGACCTCTTTCCTTGCCGGTGTCGGCCGTACGGTGATCGACCGCAATGTCACCATCAACAACATGCTGCCCGGCAAGCTGGACACCGATCGCCTGCGCGGGCCCCACGAACCGGGCTCGGTCGAGACGGCGGAAGCGGCCAGGGAACGCAAGGCGCGTCTTGCCGCCGATATCCCCGCCAAGCGGCTGGGAACGCCGGAGGAGTTTGGCCAGATCTGCGCTTTCCTGTGCTCTGTCCATGCTGGCTATCTGACCGGGCAGAACATTCCCGTCGATGGCGGGCTCTACGTCAGTGCCTTCTAGACTGCGAAAGTTGCGGTGCCTTCCGCAGCTTTCGTTTCTAACGCCTTGATCTGCGACAATTTTTCATCGCTTTGAAAAACACGGAGCGGCGTTACATCGCGCCTCGAAAAAACGCTGCTGCGTGCTAAAAGGGAGAACGCAACAGGAGTCCGGAAAGCATGGCAGGCGACAAGAGCAAGACGGCACGTTCGGATCTGGATGAGGCCGCGCTCTTCTTCCACAAGTATCCTATTCCCGGAAAGCTGGAGATTCAGGCGACCAAGCCGCTCGGCAACCAGCGAGACCTGGCGCTTGCCTATTCTCCCGGCGTCGCCGCCCCCTGCCTTGCCATCAAGGATGATCCCGCGACAGCCGCCGACTACACGGCACGCGCCAATCTGGTCGCGGTGATCTCGAATGGCTCGGCCGTGCTCGGGCTCGGCAATATCGGCCCGCTTGCCTCCAAGCCTGTGATGGAAGGCAAGGCTGTCCTGTTCAAGAAATTCGCCGGCATCGACGTCTTCGACATCGAAATCGACGCGCCGGAGATCGGTCGTATGGTCGAGACGGTTGCAGCGCTGGAGCCGACCTTCGGCGGCATCAATCTGGAGGACATCAAGGCGCCCGAATGCTTCGAGGTCGAGGAGCAGCTGAAGGCCCGCATGGGCATCCCGGTTTTCCATGACGACCAGCACGGTACCGCCATCATCGTTGCAGCCGCGGTGCTCAACGGGCTGGAACTGGCCGGGAAGAAGATCGAGGACGTCAAGATCGTGACCTCGGGGGCTGGCGCCGCGGCTCTCGCCTGCCTCAACCTGCTGGTTTCGCTCGGCGCCAGGATCGAGAACATCTGGGTCACCGATCGCTTCGGCGTCGCCCACAAGGGCCGCGTCGAAGAAATGGACCGCTGGAAGGATCCTTACGTCAAGGACACCGAGGCCCGTACCCTGGCCGACGTCATTCCCGGCGCCGACGTTTTCCTGGGATTGTCCGCGGCCGGTGTGTTGAAACCCGAACTGCTGCAAGGGATGGCCGAGAAACCTTTGATCCTTGCGCTGGCCAATCCGACGCCGGAGATCATGCCTGAGGTTGCGCGCGCAGCCCGTCCCGACGCCATGATCTGCACCGGCCGCTCGGACTTCCCCAACCAGGTCAACAACGTCATCTGCTTCCCCTACATCTTCCGGGGCGCGCTGGATTGCGGCGCCAGCGCCATCAACGAAGAAATGAAGATGGCGGCCGTGCGCGCCATTGCCGCGCTCGCGCGCGAGGAGCCTTCGGACGTCGCGGCGCGGGCCTATTCGGGCGAAACGCCGATCTTCGGCCCGGATTTCCTGATCCCGTCGCCTTTCGACCCGCGCTTGATCCTGCGCATCGCGCCGGCTGTTGCCAAGGCTGCATGCGATACCGACGTGGCGACACGCCCGATCGCCGACATGGCGGTTTATCTCGACAAGCTGAACCGCTTCGTCTTCCGCTCCGGCCTCGTCATGAAGCCGGTCTTCTCCACCGCCCGCAGCTCCAGCGCCAAGCGCGTCATCTATGCCGACGGCGAGGACGAGCGCGTGCTGCGTGCCGCGCAGGTGGTGCTCGAGGAAGGCATCGCCGAACCGATCCTGATCGGCCGCCCGCATGTCATCGAGGTTCGCCTCAAACGTTACGGCCTGCGCATCAAGCCTGGCGTCGACTTCGGACTGATCAATCCGGAAGAAGATCCGCGCTATCGCCACTATGTCGACCTGCTGATCGAACTCGGCGGCCGCCGCGGTGTCACGCCCGAGGCGGCGCGCACCATGGTGCGTACCGACAATACGGTGATTGCCGCCCTTGCCGTGAAACGCGGCGATGCCGATGCCATGATCTGCGGTCTCGAGGGCCGTTTCGCACGTCACCTGCGCAACGTCTCCCTCGTCATCGGGCCGCGGCCAGGCATTACAGATCACGACCTGTCCACGCTTTCCATGCTGATCTCGCAGCGCGGCGTCCTGTTCCTCACCGACACCTACGTCACGATCGATCCAAGCGCAGAAGAGATCGCCGAGATGACGATCCTGGCCGCCGAGGAAATCCGTCGCTTCGGCATCGAGCCGAAGGCCGCCCTGCTCTCATTGTCGGATTTCGGCTCGCGCGATGCTCCGAGCGCCCTCAAGATGCGCAAGGCCGCCGACATTCTTGCGCGCGTGGCGCCCGAGCTGGAATGCGACGGTGAAATGCATGCGGACTCGGCTCTGTCAGAGCATCTGCGCCAGCGCGTGTATCCGCATTCGCGGCTGAAGGGCGAAGCCAATCTGCTGGTCTTCCCGAGCCTCGATGCCGCCAACATCACGCTGACGGCACTGAGGACCATGCTGGATGCGCTGCATGTCGGCCCGATCCTGCTCGGCACCGACAAGCCGGCGCATATCCTGACACCGTCGGTGACGTCGCGCGGCGTCGTCAACATGACTGCACTGGCTGTTGTCGAGGCATCACACAAGGCCCAGGCGGCGCTGCACGCGCCCAAGGGATGACAGGCTCAACAGAAGCTTAACCGGCCAGCCCTATTTTCATTGCCCGACACAGGCGGGCAATGAGGCTGATGACCGGGGCGGATCGAAGTCTGGCGTTTGCGTGGACGCTGATTTGCGTCACCACGCTGCTTTTTTGTTCCCTGAACCAGGCCGAAGCGGCCTCGCGTATCTGCCGCCAGTTGCGGGCGGAACTCGCTTCGCTGCAGAAAGGCGGTGGTGTTGGCCAGCAACGCCGCTACGACGGCGCGATTGCTCGCCAGAACACCGAATTGGCCAAGGCGCGCGCGCAGGCACGCGACGCCGGCTGCGGTTTTTCGCTGTTCGGCGGAAGTATCAGTCAGTGCGCTGCGCTGAATGCGGCCATCGACAGGATGAACACCAATCTCGACAAGCTTCAGCGCAAACGCGCTGGAATGGGGAACAGCTCCCCACGTCGCGACCGCGGCCGCCTGCTGGCGGCGCTCGAAACCAACGAATGCGACAGCAAGCCGGCTGCCGAGAAGCGCGTGCAGGCAGCCGACGAAGCGGGCAACGGGGCAGAGGAAGAAGCAACACTCGATGCAGCTTTTGTTCCCTCGCCATCGGGCCAATTCCGCACGATGTGCGTACGCATCTGTGACGGTTATTTCTTCCCCATGTCGAATGCCGCTGCTGTCGGTGACTTCCAGCGCGACCAGGGCCGCTGTGAAGCGGGCTGCCCCGGCACGGAAATGCAGGTCTTTTATTCGCGCGGCCTCGCTGGCGATCCGGCAGCGATGACTTCATCGAGAACTGGACGGCCGTATTCCGAACTTCCGGCGGCTTTTCTCTACAAAAGTCCCGACCACCCGCTGCCGCAGGGCTGCGGCTGCAATGCTCAGCGGAATTTCACGATCATCGGCGGCAATCCGCCGGTCGCACAGCCTGAACCCGATGCCGGCACGGCTTTCCTGCCAACACCGGCAGACAAGCCGGATCCTGCTGAGGACCCTGAAACCCAGGCCAACACGGCTGGGCGCTTCGATATAGCGACAATGCGCCAAATGGTGAAGAAACCCGATGTCTCGCCTGTCTCCGCGCTGCCGCCGGAGCAGCGAAAAATCAGGGTCGTCGGGCCAACGTTCCTTCCCGCCCCAGAAGCGGCAATAGATCTGCAAGCTCCGGCCCAGAAACAAGTCCGGTAAGCGCCAGTCTGAGCGGCAGAAACAATGCCTTGCCTTTGCGACCGCTGGCATCCTTGACGCTGGCGGTCCATTCCTTCCACACCGACGCCGTCCACGGCTCTTCGGGCAGGAGATCGAACGCGTCGCGCACAAACTGCAATTCTTCAGCTTCGAATTCGGGTTTATCGAGCGGACCGTCCTGAACGATACGCCACCAGGAGACGGCATCGCTCAATCGATCGAGATTGCCGCGCACGATGTTCCAGAACTGTTCGGCCTGGTCGCCGGATACACCAAGCACCGCAAGACGGTCGCGCGCATCGGCAAAAGACAGCGTATGCATCAGGCCGCGGTTCAGCACGACCAATTCTTCAGGATCGAACTTGGCGGCGGATTTGGATGTCGCGGCCGGGTCGAAATGCGTGGCCAGCTCGTTCATGGTCTGCATCGGCTGGACGTTCTCGGACGTGCCGATCAGGACGGCGAGCGAAGCCACCGCCATGGGCTCGATGCCATCCGAGCGCAGACCTTCTATCGAAAGCGAGCCGGTTCGCTTGGAGAGCCCCTCGCCCGTCGTGGTGGTCAACAGATTGTGGTGGCCGAACACGGGGGCAGCGGCGCCGAGCGCCTTGAACAAGGCAATCTGCACCCCGGTGTTCGTGACGTGATCGTCGCCGCGGATGACGTGGCTGATCCCCATCTCGACGTCGTCGACCACGGATGGCAGCGTGTAGAGATAGGTACCATCCTCGCGCACCAGAACAGGATCGGACACCGACGCCAGGTCGACCGTCTCCTCGCCGCGCACGAGGTCGTTCCAGTGAATGTCGGTGCGTTCCGGTTCCTGAGGGTCGCTCTTGAAATTGGGCAGCAGGAACCGCCAGTGCGGTCGACGGCCGTCGGCCTCGAGGTCGGCGAGCTGCTTGGCTGTCAGGGTCAAAGCCTCCCGCCCGTAGACAGGTGGCAAGCCACGCGTGCGCCGGATCTTGCGCCGCAGGTCCAATTCTTCCGGGGTTTCATAGCAGGGATAAAGCACCCCGGCCTGCTTCAGGCGCTCGACCGCGGCATCATAGATGTGCACCCGCCGTGACTGATAGTCGGTCGCATCCGGGAAGATACCCAGCCAATGCAGGTCATAAAGGATGGAATCGGCATATTCCTGCTTCGAACGCAGCGTGTCGGTGTCGTCGAAACGCTGGATGAAGCGGCCTTTGTGCTTTTGCGCAAACAGCCAGTTGAAAAGCGCGGTGCGCGCGTTGCCGATGTGAATACGGCCGGTGGGCGATGGAGCGAAACGGACGGTGACTGTCATGAATGGGGCGTAGCGGATGCGTTGAACCTTGGCAAGGATCGCCTTAAAGGCCGGATCGGCCGGAAATAGGGCAACGCCTTTCACTCAAAAAAAGCGGACCACACCGCGCGATGCGGCCCGCCTCCCTTTGTTCCGCCAGGGGTCAAACAAGCCCCTTGGTCAATTCCAGCGCCTGCCGTTCGAACAGCCGGCGGTAGATGCCGCCGCTCAGGCGGATCAGCTCCTCATGCGAGCCTTCCTCGACGATCTTGCCGCGATCGAAGACCAGCAGGCGGTCGAGCGCCCTCACCGTCGACAAGCGGTGAGCGATGACCAGCGTTGTGCGGCCGACCATCAGCCGTTCCATCGCCTGCTGGATCAACACCTCCGATTCCGAATCGAGGCTCGACGTCGCCTCGTCCAGGATCAGGATCGGTGCATCCGCCAGGAAAGCGCGGGCAATCGCCACACGCTGACGCTCGCCACCGGACAGCTTCACGCCACGCTCACCGACCAGCGTGCCATAGCCCTTGGGCAGCCGGGTGATGAAGTCATGCGCACTCGCAAGGCGTGCTGCTTCCTCGACCTCGGCCTGAGTGGCGTCCGGCCTCGCATAAGCGATGTTCTCGGCAAGCGAGCGATGGAACAGGATCGGCTCCTGCTGGACGATGGCGATCTGCTGGCGCAGCGATGACTGCGTCACCTGAGAGATGTCCTGACCATCGATCAGGATGCGGCCACCGCTGATGTCGTAAAGCCTCTGGATCAGCTTGACGAAAGTTGTCTTGCCCGAACCGGAGTGACCGACGAGGCCCACGCGCTCGCCTGGCTCTATCGCTACCGAGAAGTCGCGGTAAAGCGGATCACGATGGCTGCCGTAGTGGAAGGTGACATGATCGAAGACGATGCCGCCGTCGCTGATGCGGGACGGCTCGGCTCCCGGCGCATCCTCGATGCCGAGCGGTTGCGCCTGAAAATCGACCAGTTCCTCCATGTCGTTGATCGAGCGCTGCAGATTGCGGATATGCATACCGATGTCACGCAGATAGCCCTGCAGAACGAAGAAGGACGTCAGCACGAAGGCGACATCGCCAGCAGACGCCTGTCCGCGCAGCCACAGCAACAACACGACACCGATGACCGCCATGCGCAGGAACAGCAACATCACACCCTGGGTGGTTCCGTTGACCGTGCCTCGGTTCCAGGTGCGCCCGGTCCGGTGATGCCACTTGGTGACGACCTCGGTCAGCCGCTGTTCTTCCCGCGCCTCGGCGCCGAAACCTTTCACCACCGCATTGCAGCTCACCGCATCCGCAAGCGCGCCGCCAAGCCGCGTATCCCATGAATTGGCGAGCCTTGCAGCCGGCGCGACATAGGCAAGCGACAGCACCGCTGTAACGGCAATGAAGACGAACGACCCGATCGCCACGACCAAGCCCATCATCGGCCAATACCAGCCAAGCAGGACGGTCGAGCCCACGAGCATGACCACGGATGGGAACAGCGCGATCAGGATCGTGTCGTTCAACAGGTCGAGCGCCCACATACCGCGGGTGACCTTGCGCACTGTTGAGCCGGCAAATGAATTGGCGTGCCAGTCGGTCGAAAAGCGCTGAACGCGGTGAAATGCATCGGCACAGATGTCCGACATCATCTTCAATGTCAGTTCGACAATGGCATAGAAACCGAAATTGCGGAAAATAACCGAAGACAACGCCAATCCGATCAGTGCAACGAAGGCGGCGATGGCGGCATTCCACGCCTCCTCGCTCGATGCGGCACCCGAAGCCACAGCGTCGACAAGACGGCCGGAATAGAGCGGCGTCAGCACGTCGGCCATCGTCGAGAGTAAAATCATCAGCATGATGAACAGCACCCTGAGCGGCTGGCGCCGCCAGTGAACCAGAGTGAAGCCGAGAACGGAGCCGAATGCGCCAGCGCGCAAATCGATCTTGAAACGAGTCATGATGTTTGCAGGCACGATCGTGCCTGATCCCGAAAAAGTGTAAAGAAAACACCGCGTCGAGGCCCGGAGGCCCGTCAAGAATGCGGATGCGAAAATGGATCTGACCGACCCGAGACGGGCGGTGGTCGAGGAATTCCAAAGCCTATTCTGCGATGGCGTGTTCCCGCAGGAAACGCCTCGAAGACCTAAGCTTCGCGACCTCGTATAGATTTATCAAATGCCATCATTCGTACCCTCCCGGTTAGGGAATCGCGGATGAAAACCTTATAGGAGAGGCATTTTGCCGCGCCAACCCCGGCTTTGTCACAAAAATGCCTTGGCATAACCGGTGAGGCTATGCTGCAACACTCGGAGCGTTGCGCCTGAGATGCATCGTCTTGCCGTCGGCTGCGACCTGGAAGCCGAAACCGGTGTAGAGCGAATGTGCGTCGGCGGTGCGCAGGCTCCAGCCACTGACCGTGGCAAGGTCGGGATGATCGAGCAGTGCGCCGATCAGCTTCTTGCCGATGCCGGCACCGCGCCGATCCGGCCACACGATGACATCACAAAGATAGGCAAAACACGCGTAGTCGGTGATGACACGGGCAAATCCCACCTGCTGGCCGTCCAGGAAAGCCGCGACACAGAGCGAATTGTCGAAGGCGCGGCGATGAATATCGTCGCTGCGCTGTGCGCCCCAATAGCTGTCCTTGATGACGCCTGAGGTCGCAGCGAAATCGATGCGCGCGGGATCGAAGGAAATTTCGACTTCGGCCACGCTCAGGCCCGGTCGCGGAAGCGGTTGGTGATCGGGTAGCGGCGATCGCGGCCGAAATTCTTCTTGGTGATCTTCACGCCCGGCGCGGCCTGCCGTCGCTTGTATTCGGCAATATAGAGAAGATGTTCGATCCGCTCGACAGTGGCGCGATCGTGGCCACGCTTGACGATATCGTCCACGCCCATCTCATTCTCGACCAGGCATTCCAGGATGTCGTCGAGAACCGGATACGGCGGCAGCGAGTCCTGGTCGGTCTGGTTCGGACGCAGCTCGGCCGACGGTGCCTTGTCGATGATGTTCTTCGGTATGACTTCACCCGACGGGCCCAGCGCTCCCGGCGGCACATGCGTGTTGCGCCAGCGCGACAATGCATAGACCTGCATCTTGTACAGATCCTTGATCGGGTTGAAGCCGCCGTTCATGTCGCCGTAAAGCGTGGCGTAGCCGACCGACATCTCCGACTTGTTGCCGGTGGTGACGACCATCGAGCCGAACTTGTTGGAAATCGCCATCAGGATGGTGCCGCGGGCGCGGCTCTGCAGGTTCTCTTCGGTAATGCCTTCCTTCGTGCCCTCGAAGAGTTGCGTCAGCGCATGCGAAAACCCGTCGACCGGCTCGAAGATCGGTACGATATCGTAGCGGCAGCCAAGTGCACGGGCACAGTCCTCGGCATCCTTCAAGGAATCCTTCGAGGTATAGCGATAGGGCATCATCACCGCGCGCAGCCGCTCCTCACCCAGAGCATCGACGGCAAGGGCAGCGCAGATGGCGGAATCGATGCCGCCGGAAAGCCCCAGGACAACATTCTTGAAGCCGTTCTTGTTGACGTAATCACGCAGCCCCAGCATGCAGGCCCGGTAGTCGGCCTCCTCCTGGTCGGGGATTTTCGACATTGGCCCTTCGGCGCACATCCAGCCATCGGCAGTGCGCTTCCATTCGGTGACGGCAAGCGTCTCCTCGAACTGGCTCATCTGGAAAGCAAGCGTCTTGTCGGCATTGAAGGCGAAACTCGCGCCGTCGAATACGAGTTCGTCCTGCCCGCCGATCTGGTTGGCGAACAGGAGGGGAAGGCCACTTTCGATGATCTGACGCAGCACCACCTGGTGCCGCACATCGAGTTTGCCGCGATAGTAGGGCGAGCCATTCGGCACCAGCAGCAATTCCGCGCCGCTCTCGGCCAGCGTTTCGCAGATGCCGAGGTCGTTCCAGATCTCCTCGCAGATCGGGATGCCGATGCGCACGCCGCGGAAATTGGTCGGGCCTGAGATCGTGCCTTCCGAGAACACACGCTTCTCGTCGAACTCGCCGTAGTTTGGCAGGTCAACCTTATCGCGGGTCGAAAGGATTTTGCCACCGTCAAGCACAGCCACCGAATTGTGCTTGCCTTTTTCACCCTGCCGCGGAAATCCGATGATGATGCCGGGACCACCGTCGGCGGTTTCGCGCGCCAACTCTTCGACCGCCTTGAGGCAGGCTTCCAGGAAAGCGGGCTTAAGCACCAGATCCTCTGGCGGATAACCGGAGATGAAGAGTTCCGTGAACAGGACAAGGTCAGCGCCCTGACGAGCCGCATCCGCCCTCGCCTCGCGGGCCTTGGCGAGATTGCCGGCGATGTCGCCGACGGTCGGATTCAACTGGGCAACGGCGATGCGAAGCGTATCTGGAGCGATCTTGGTCATGACAAGGGTTTAGCGTGGCAACCTTGCGCCTGCAACGGACAAGGCAGGAGACCGCTTGTGCCAATGCTCAATGTGAGCATAACGCCGTCCCGTGCCAATGCTGCGGGCTTCGAATGTCATTCACCGGTGTATTCGCGGATCGTCTCAGGAGCGTTGTTCTCGCCGATCGACATCGACAGGATGCGCGAGATGTGCTTGCGCGGCAGGCCGGTTTCTGTCGCCCAGAGGTTGACCTGGGCCTGGATCTTGTCGAGGTCCCGTTTGGAAGTCGGGCTTTCGGCGATATCCAGACCAGCATCGCGCAGTGCCGCCGCCATGTCCCTCGAGACGATGAAAGTGTCCCAATCCAGCCAGCGCAGCAGATATTGGCCGGTGTTGCCGCCAAGTCGGCTGCCATGCTTGGCGAAATAGGCCGTCACTCCTACCTGGTCATCCGCCCGCCAGGCCGCCAGGAATCTGCCGAAAGAGCCATGCTCCTTCGACACGCGTTCGACGAAAGCGGCATTCTCTCGCACGGAGCGGATTTTCTGCGGGTTGCGCACGATACGCTTGTCGGAAGCGAGATCGTGCCAGAAATCGTCGGGCTGGAAGAGCAGTCGTTTCGGCTCGAAGCCGAGAAAGGCTTCCTCGAAACCCGGCCATTTCTGCTCGATCACACTCCAGACGAAGCCGGCGGCAAAGACACGTTCAGCCATGGTCGAAAGCACGCGATCGTCCGTCACCTTGGCTAGCGCGGCATTGTCGGGCGCGGCCCCCAGCAGCGAAACGAGAACTGCATCGCCGCCCTTGCGCTTTGCGGCGCGAGCGCGAATCTGCTGAAAATCGAGCATGTCTCGCCCTCCCCGGGTGGCGGCGCGGGCCGCAGCGAAATGTTCGCGTTATCTTCTATAGTTCGCCGTCACACGCAAGCGCCGGCAAGGAGGAGCAGATGCAACGCAGGACCATGGCGGAACTGGCCAGTCGCTGGTTGTCACGCAACGCCGACGCACTGACCGATAGCGAACGTCGCGTTCTGCAGAGCGCAATCGACCGCAAAACAGTGTCTTTTTATGCCACGGATGGTGACCAAAAAAGCACCACGACCGGCGCGCGCGTTGCCGATGCCGTGGCCAGGATCGGTGGCTCGTGGGGTTTCATCATTTCCTTCATGGTGTTCCTGGTCGCCTGGGCGCTGCTCAACAGCGTGCTTCTGGTCAGCGGAGCGTTCGATCCCTACCCCTACATCTTTCTCAACCTGGTGCTGTCGATGCTGGCGGCGATCCAGGCGCCGGTCATCATGATGTCGCAGAACCGGCAAGCCGAACGCGACCGCACCGCAGCCGCACACGACTACGAAGTCAACCTCAAGGCCGAAATCGAAATCATGGCTTTGCATGAAAAGCTGGATGAGTTGCGGCACAGCCAGATCGTGGCGATGCGTGACGACATCAAACACCTTGCCGATCAGATGCAACAGCTGGAGGAAAAGCTGATGCCGCGCACGGCACGGTCGCGCAAATGACGGAAACACTCCATCAGTTCATCGAACACTATGGATTGCTGGCGGTTTTCTTCGGCTGCCTGGCAGAGGGCGAAACCGTTGCCATGCTTGGCGGCTTCTTCGTTCACCAGCACGTCTTTCCGGCGTGGCAGACGCTGTTCGCCGTTTTTGCCGGCGCATTTCTCGGCGATGCCGTCTTCTTCGCGCTCGGGCGAAGTTTTGCCCAGACCAGACTTGTGCAGCGCATCAGCCGAAAGCCCGGCTTCAGCCGCGCCCGTCAGCTTGTCACCGACCACCCGAATATCTACGTGTTGTCGAACCGCTACGTCTACGGCATGCGTATCCTGGGCGGGGTCGTTGCCGGCCTTTCTGGAATCGCGACAGCGCGATTTCTGGCCCTGAACGCCATTTCGGCGACTGTCTGGGCGACGCTGTTTTGTGGCCTCGGCTATGTCTTCGGTCTCGGTGCCGAAGAAGTCGTCGGCCGCGCCCTGCTCCACCACGAACGCCTGCTGGTCGCTTTTGCAATCGGCGTCATCGTCATGACGGTCGCGGCCGCAGTAGCCCGAAGCCTGTTCCATCGCGAAAAAGCCCGTGAAAACCGGGATGGCGCTGAAGATCAGATCGGCGCGCCGTAGAGGCGCTCGACAATAGCGAACAGCCAGACGCCCGCTGCAAGGACAATGGAAATCAGCACGGCCAGCGACCCGCAATCCTTGGCGAGCTGGATATCGATGTTGAACTCGCGGCTGATCGCGTCGCAGGTTGCTTCGATACCTGTGTTCAGGACTTCGACCATGATGAGCAGCAGAACCGCGCCGATCAGCAGCGCATAGCCGCTCCAGCTCGTCGCCACGAACCAGCCAAGTGGAATGGCCAGCACAAGCAGCATCAATTCCTGCTGGAATGCGGCTTCGCTCTGTGCGAGCCGGCGGAATGCGCGAACGGAATTGTGGAAGGCGTCGATCAGCCGCTTCATGAAGTCATGTCCCTTTCCGACGATGGGCCAGTCGATTGCGCCTCTTCGATGGAGTGGCGTGCTTATCCGATATCCTCCGGTCATCCGCAACCAAGATTGGCGATTCCGGTTCTTCTATGCCTTGAATGAAAGCCGACAAAAATATCTTGCCCTGCTCTTGCACAACAAGCACAGCCTCAAGTAGAAAAACGCGCCGGAAAATCGGCAGGTTAAGAAAACTTTAGCGCTAGCGCATCTAAGGTCTTGCAAGCGAAAGTCGTTGGCGGACGCCTTTCGTGTGGATTCGACTTCGAAGTGAGTTCTACAACCGGCAGCTTAGAGATATTTGTTCTCGGGTCGGTTCTGGTGGGGGAATTGGGTCCAAATGCAGCCGGCAGCCGTCACGCCCGAGCGGAGTTCTGATATCGCGACCACTGTCGTGGCCACGATGCGGCAACTCGGCGTCATTGCGATGCCACGCAACTACGAGATTTTCTACGAAGCACTGGTCGGGACAAACTCGGAACTCAGCCTTGCCGTGCTCGATCTCAGCAAGCGACCGACGCAGGACGATCTCGACCGGATCGGGCGCAAATTCTTTGCCCAAAACCACAAGCACGGCATCGTCGACCATGTACGCGACGTTCTGGCACGCGAACTTGAAGACATCGCCTCGCTGCTGCGCAACGAACGCAGCCATATCGAAAAGTACGGCAAGATCCTCGACGAAACCTCCGACGGGCTTGCCAACCGCAGCGTGATTTCCAAGGAGCTGTTGGAAAAGATCGTCGGCGCGGTCTCGACGGCAACGGCCTCGACCATCGACCATGGCAAGCAAGTCGCGAACACTTTGGGCGACAAAACCGCCGAGCTCGAAAGCGTCAAGTCAAAGCTGGAGGAATACAAACGCCTGGCCGATACGGATCCGTTGACCCAGGTTTGGAATCGTCGCGCTTTCGACGCGGAGATCGCGCGGATCTACAACAGCAACAAGGGTATTCTGTTCAACGCGCTGATCCTGGCCGACATCGACCGCTTCAAGGAAATCAATGACCGCTACGGTCATCCCGTGGGCGACAAGATCCTCAAGGATATCGCCGACATCTTCCAGACCAGCGTTTCCAGCGGCATGTTCGTTGCCCGTACGGGCGGCGAGGAATTCGCTCTCATCATCGAAGGCGCCAGCGAGGAAGCGACTTTCGATATCGCCGAGCGCATCCGCGTCCTGATCGAGCAGACCCCCTTCGTCAGCAGCCAAAGCGGCGCCAGCTACGGCACGGTGACGATTTCGATGGGTATCTGCATGGCTTCCGAAGCAATCGGACCGGAAGATCTTTATTCCAAGGCCGACCGCGCCCTCTACCGCTCAAAGGTGGACGGCCGCAATCGTGTCACCCGCCATTCGGTCATGGGTGGCCGTGCCAGCAAGAACTGGCTGATCTACAAAAAAGACTAAACCACCAACTAACGTTCGAGTGGCGTTCAGCATCGACGAGAAGCGTTGCTGAGCACAATATTCTTGTTTTGTTCGATATTTTACCAAAAACCTTTCAAGGTGAACTTTTCTGCCCTATATTTGCAGCAGAAAGGAAGAATCATGTCGATCAGGATCGCCGAAACCCCTCGCGCTGAAGAAAGCGCAGTCATCACCAAGGCAACGCTGCGGGCGGCCGAACGGCTCGACGTGACGGCACGGGCCCTGTCGACGATTATCGGCGTCTCGGAGGCCACGGTTTCGCGCATGCGCAAGAGCGAGTTCCTGCTCGACAAAGGCTCCAAGCCATTCGAGTTGGCGGTGCTGTTCATACGCCTGTTCCGGTCGCTCGACGCCATCACCGGCGGCGACGAGACGGTGGCACGGGCATGGTTGCGCAACGCCAACACGGCGCTGGGCGGCAAGCCGCTGGAGAAAATCCTGACTGTTACCGGACTTATCGATGTCATCGGCTACCTGGACGCCCGCCGCGCTCTCGTCTGAGGCAATCAGCCTCGACGGACAGTGCTGGCGCATGGTGGAGGCGCAGCATCATGTCTCCACGCTGAAGCTCGTCGACACGCTGGACGAGCAGACGCTGCTGGAAGAGCTGGTCGAGGACACCAAGCCGCATATCCCCCTCGAATGCCGGCATCTGCACTATCTGCTGGCAACACCGTTCCGCTACGGCTCGGTTTACCCCTATGGCTCGCGGTTCCGCCGCGCCGGACGGACGCTCGGCGTCTACTATGCGGCTGAAAGCATCGCGACCGCGGTGGCGGAGATGTCGTTCTATCGGCTGCTGTTCTTTGCGGAATCCCCTGATACGCCCTGGCCGCAGGATGCTGCCGAATACACAGCCTTTTCGGCCACATTCCGAACCGACGCGACACTCGACCTCACCAGGCCGCCGCTGGATCGCGATGCAGCCATCTGGGCACATCCAACCGACTATGCGGCCTGCCAGCTTCTTGCGGACAATGCGCGCGAGGCAAACATGAAAGCCATCCGCTATCAGTCGGCGCGGGATCCGGAAGGCAGAAATCTTGCTTTGCTGACCTGTACGATCTTCAAAAACCCGCAGCCGACGGAATGGCAGACCTGGCGCGTACGCCTCAGTGCATCCGGCGTGCAGGCTTTGTGTGAATTCCCGCCACGCCGGATCGGCTTCGATCGCACCGCCTTTGCCGGCGACCCGCGACTTGCCGCACTAGACTGGGATCGTGGCAAAGGCTGATCGCGTCGCCTCCGCTTCGGCGACGACCCATTCGCGGAAAAGCCTGATCTTTCGCGACTGTCGGCGCGCCTTTGGATAGACCAGGCTGTAGCTGCGATCGTCACGTCCGACATGCCGGAAGGGTCGTATCAGCCGGCCGCTGCTCAGCTCGTCAGCAAAGAAAATCGGCATCACCATCGCGACGCCCTGCCCCTGCAGGGTCAGTCCGACATCGATGCTCTGAACGCCGATCACCAGATCCATGCGGCTGTCGTCGCTGCCGTTTTCCACGCCGGCACCGCTGAGCCAATGCGCCCACCAGCTGAGCGCTCCGAACCTGCGAACCTTCAAAAGATCGGCGGGCTGCTCGATGGCATGTCTTTCGCGATATTCTGCCGTGCACACCGGCGCATATTCCATCGGAAACAGTGAAAAGACCTCATGTTCGGTCGACACGCTGTCACTGCCCCGGATCATGACGTCGATGTCCTCCCTGGCAAAATCAATGCTGTCGTTCGACGTATGCAGTTTGATCCGGACCTCGGGGTTGGCCGCCTGGAAAGACGGCAGGCGAGGCACCAGCCAGGTGGAAGCAACCGTCGGCAAGGTCGATATGATCAGGTGAAGATCGGGCTTCCTTGCCACCTCGACGAAAGCCGAGCCGAGCAGATCCAGCGCCTCGGTGACCTTGGGCGACAGCTTTCGGCCCGCCGCCGTCAGCGTGACCTGTCTCGGTTCGCGCACGAACAGCGGGACGCCGATACGGTCCTCCAGCAGCTTTATCTGATAGCTGACCGCCGCCTGCGTCATGCCGAGCTCTTCGGCAGCGCGCGTGAAACTCTGATATCTGGCGGCGGCCTCAAAGGCCCGAATGGCGGCAATAGGCGGCAGCTTCATGCGCATACATAAGCATTCTTTATGGCAGATTGCGATATTTCGCTTTGTCAGGCCGGCCGTTACCCACCATCTTGCTTTCACACGAATTGCCGAATCCAGAGGCGACGATGAAAGCGCTGTTGAGAAGACTTATCGCCGGGCTGGGCCTTTCTCGCCTTCGTGTCGTTGGCGTGCGCCGCTTCGACAACTCCGGTTCGTTCGACGGAATGAATGACGCCCAGCTGCGCGACATCGGACTGTGGCGCACCGACGAGCATTCCTATCTGCGACTGCGTGAGCCTGCGGCCCTTGACGTCCTCTTCCCCGATACCGGTGGAACGCCGGTCGGCGAGGACTGCAATACCCGTTCCGGTCCGGTGAAACCGCGCCCTGGCCTCAAGACCGACACACTGGCGGGCTGATCGAAAAAAAGGCGCCGAAACCGGCGCCTTTTTCCTTCCAAAACAGTCTGGCCTTATTCGGCCGCCTGCGTATGAGGCTGGCGGACGTGGCTCTTCTTGAGGAGTTCCGAGACCAGGAAGGCCAGTTCAATCGATTGGTCGGCGTTGAGACGCGGATCGCAGTGGGTGTGATAACGGTCCTGCAGATCCTCCGCCGTGATTGCGCGCGCGCCACCAGTGCATTCGGTGACGTTCTTGCCCGTCATTTCGATGTGGATGCCGCCCGCATGCGTGCCTTCCGCCTGATGGACCTCGAAGAAGGTCTGCACCTCTTTCAGAATGCGCTCGAACGGACGGGTCTTGTAGCCGGCGGCGGTCACGGTGTTGCCGTGCATGGGGTCGCACGACCACACGACGCTGCGGCCGGCATTCTTCACGGCACGCACCAGTTTCGGCAGATGATCGGCAGCCTTGTCGGCACCGAAGCGCGCGATCAGCGTGAGCCGGCCGGGTTCGTTTTCCGGATTCAGCAGGTCGATCAGTTCCAGGAGACCGTCCGGCGTCAGCGACGGACCGCATTTCAGGCCAAGCGGATTCTTGATGCCGCGGCAATATTCAATATGCGCGTGATCCGGCTGGCGGGTACGGTCGCCGATCCAGATCATGTGCCCCGACGTGGCGTACCAGTCGCCTGAGGTGGAGTCGACGCGGGTCAGCGCCTCTTCGTAGCCGAGCAGTAGCGCTTCGTGGCTGGTGTAGAAATCGGTCTCACGCAGCGCGAAATTGGTTTCGGAAGTAATGCCCACCGCCCGCATGAAATCCATGGTTTCGGTGATGCGGTTGGCGAGCGCCTCGTATTTCTCGGCCTGCGGGCTGTCGGCGACGAAGCCCAGCATCCAGCGGTGCACGTTCTCCAGGCTGGCATAGCCACCCTGAGCAAAGGCGCGCAGAAGATTGAGGGTCGCAGCCGATTGGCGATAGGCCATTTCCTGGCGTGCAGGATCCGGCACACGCGACTTTTCGTCGAATTCGATGCCGTTGATGATGTCGCCACGGTAGCTCGGCAGGGTGGTTTCACCCTTGGTCTCATTGTCGGACGAACGCGGCTTGGCGAATTGGCCGGCGACACGGCCGATCTTCACCACCGGCTGCGAGCCGGCGAAGGTGAGCACAACCGCCATCTGCAGGAACACGCGGAAGAAGTCGCGGATGTTGTCGGCGCCATGCTCGGCAAAGCTCTCGGCGCAATCTCCACCCTGCAGCAGGAAAGCTTCGCCATTGGCGACGGCCGCCAGTTGCTTCTTCAGCTTTCGAGCTTCACCGGCGAAGACCAGCGGCGGAAAGGTGGCAAGACGGGCCTCGGTCTCCTTCAGCGCAGCAAGATCCGGATAGGCAGGAACCTGCTGGATTGGCTTCGCTCTCCAGGAATTCGGGGACCACTTTGTCATTTGTCGCACCCAACGCGCTTTCCGTGGCCCGGCACCATCGCCCAAGCCCTTCGCTCCCAACAAGGAGATGCGGCTCCATACAGGAAGCCGGTTTCCTATTCTAGCCCGGATTTGGCAGGGACGCGAACGACTTATGTGTCCGTCGGGAGACCTACGCCGTTTGCGTGAGACACCCCAAACCTGCTGTCTCGACAAGACCTTAACCCAACGTCAGTGTGGCGGATCAGCCACGCAGGTGAAGCCAATCACAGACCGCTGCTAACCATTTAGTGAGAATGTTAACGGAAAATGATCAAGTGGTGTTACTGTATGTAACAAAACTAGAAGAGGTTTGGGCGGGAAGTGATTCGGGTCGATAGACCGAGCCATTCAATGCTGAAACGGCGGCGCCACGATACGGCAACACCGCCAACCCGGACGCCGGTTTCTTCGATGCGCGGTTTCTGGGGCCTAATGCGGGCGTACTGGTTCTCGGACCGGTGGCGGGAAGCATGGGCACTGGCTGCCATCATCGCACTGCTGACGGCTCTATCCAGCAAGACAGGCGTGTGGTTTGCGATCGCCTCCGGCGAACTGGTCAACTCGATCGCCTTCTTCCACGACGCAGCCAACACGACGCCCCTCACCTCGTTGCTCAGCAATGCCGGCTGGCTGGTTCTGCTCGTCATCATCAAGGATGTCGGCATCACCGGTACCCGGACACTGGTTTCGGCAACGTTGCACCGCAAATGGCGCGGCTGGCTCAACGGCCGCTTCAACGACGCGCTGCTCGATGCCAACCACACGCATTTTCATGCCCAGAATGGCGGCAACGGCGCTGCGCCCGACAACATCGACCAGCGTGTGCAGGAATCGATCAAGGACATGACCGGCGGCGCCATCGGGCTTGCCATGGGCGTGCTGGCGGTGGCCACCTCACTGTTCTTTGTCGGACAGAAGCTCATCGCCGACTCCACCGAAGTCGCGGGACTGGAATTCCTCGGCGACTATGGCAGTGCCGTGCTGGCATTGGCCGCGGTTGCCGCCTACGTCCCCGTCAACACCTGGATCGCCATGAAGCTCGGCGGCATGCTCGAACGCCTGTCTGTCAGGATGCAGCAGGCCGAAGGCAGCTATCGCGGTGAACTGACGACCTTGCTGCGCCGCTCTTTCCATGTCGCAGCGGCGCGTGGCGAAGAAGTGCAGAAAGCCATGCATGGCCGCCTCTACCAAGACATCGACAAGACATGGGGACGCCTGAACCGCGTCAACGCCGGCTATTCCTCGTTTGAACTGGTCTACAATTTCATCGGTGCCCGCATCGTTGCCTACGGACCCGGCCTGATCCCGTTCATTCACAACAAGATCGACCTCAAGGGCTACATAACCGGCGCCGAACTGGTCAATTCGCTGATCAGCCAGTGTTCGTGGTTCATCCATGTCATGCCGGCGATCGCGGCGCTCAAAGCCAACAGCCGCCGCGTCATCGAACTGGCCGATGCCATCGAAAACGTCCAGCAGCCGGCCGATTTCTACCGCCAGTCCGGTCATTCGGACTTCCGCTATGCCCATCAGAACCCGGTGTTCGGCATGACCATCCAGCATCTGGAGTTGATGCAGAAAGGGGTCGATGCCGCGCCTTTCGTGACGACGGAGCGGCTTCGCTTCCGGCGCGGCGAATGGACTTTCCTCAGGGGCGAATCCGGAAGCGGCAAGACCTCGCTGATCAAGGCGATCAATGGCCTGTGGCCCTATGGGCGCGGCACCGTCGTCTTCCCGGAAGGGATAAAGACCTTTTACGCTGCGCAGGAAGTAAAACTGCCGCCGGTATCGCTGAAGGAACTGGTCTGCCTGCCGGATTCCCCGGACGACCATTCCGATACCAAGGCGGCTGCGGCCCTGCATCGGGCCGGCCTCGGTGAATTCATCGAATATCTGTCCGAAGCGACACGCGACAACCATAGCTGGGACCAGGTTCTCTCTGGTGGCCAGAAGCAGAAATTGATCGCGGCGCGAATTCTCCTGCAGCAGCCCGGCCTGCTGTTCCTCGACGAGGCGACAGCGGCGCTCGACCCAGAGGGAAAAGTGGCGTTCCATCAGGTGATAAAAGACAATTGCCCTGACATCATCGTCATCAGCGTCATGCACGAGGCGATCCCGCCCCGCTCGGCAAGCGGCGAGGAATTCTACAACAGCGTGCTCAGCATCGCCGACGGCGTCGCCACCAAGAAGCCGCTGGTGCCGACATTGCCGCGCGAGATTACCACCATCCTGGCCAACCCACCCACGCGCCCCTCGGCCAAGGCACCACGCCTGGAGGACGGCTGGTCACGCATCACACGCATGCGGCTCCGGCAGAAATAGCGGCTGAACGGCCTCAACCATAAGAGCCACCGGCTTGCCCTATCCCCGGCGCCGGTCGAACGAGCGCAATCCCATCGATTGTTGCGTATGCCGGAGCATCCCAGCAAGCCGTCCTTTCCATCTTGACTTTGACGTTCACGTCAATGGTAGGCTTTGGCTTCGATCATGGGAGGCAGGATCGATGACATCTTCCCTCGCGCAGTCCACCCGAGCCGAAACGTCGCAAAAGGACGACGGAACGACCAGCGTGCGCCGAAGCGACATCCGCTTCGATGCCGACGATGGCTTTCCTCTCGTCGGCACATTGTTCGAAGGTGACGGGCCGCTGCCACTTGTGCTGATCTCTTCGGCAACAGCCGTGCCGCGGGGCTTTTACGCAACCTTCGCCAGCGCCGCGATCAAAGCGGGCGCGCGCGGCGTTCTCATCTATGACTACCGCGGCACAGGAGACTCAACGCCTCCCAAGGGCTGGGCGAAGCGCATCGGCATGGCGGATTGGGCATTGCACGACATGCCAGCGGCGGCCAAGGCGCTCAACGCGATTGCGCCGGGACATGCCCTGGTCGGCGTCGGGCAATCCTATGGTGGTCAGGCGCTTGGCCTGAGC
Organism: Mesorhizobium sp. EU05-FHT14A09; assembly: GCF_058790995.1. Lineage (NCBI taxonomy): Bacteria > Pseudomonadati > Pseudomonadota > Alphaproteobacteria > Hyphomicrobiales > Phyllobacteriaceae > Mesorhizobium > Mesorhizobium sp. EU05-FHT14A09. The sequence continues at coordinate 1,424,306 of NZ_JBYTDF010000001.1, read as the reverse complement.
GGCATTTCGAGCCGCTTCTCGCGCTATGGCATGGTTGCGGTCATGTCAGGCTATCACCGCGGCCTCGACGACAGATGGGCAGGGCCGCGCATGTTCCTGCTCGGTGTGCCGCTGTCCTATCTGTTCCGCAACATGCCGAAATGGATGCGCCTCGGCGAACCGATCCCCGCCACCGTTTTCCGTGACTGGGCACGATGGTGCGCGATGCCGGACTATTTCTTCGACGATCCCCGCCTCAAGGAGACGAAACGGTTTTCCGAAGTGCAAACGCCGATCCTGTCATTGCGCATGACCGACGACCCGTGGGGAACGGAACGCGCCGTTACCTCGCTGATCAAACACTATGATCATGCGCCCGTCGAAAGACGCTGGATTTCACCCGGGGACGCGGGCGGTTCCGTCGGCCATCTCGGCTTCTTCCGCTCGCGCTTCGCCGAAACGTTGTGGCCGCCATTCCTGGCCTGGTTGCTCAATGGCACGCCGTTCACGCCGGCAGCGCGCCTCCTCACGGCGCCTAGAAACTCGACAGAGTTCCCTACACCCTTTGACCCTGCGGACAAAAATGCTAGGAGCCCGGCAACGGCGGCGCGGGGGCAGCGAATTTCGACCATGGATGCCAGGCAATTAAAGATCGAATCCGCGCGGGCAGCCCTTGCCCATGTCACGGACGGCATGCGGCTCGGAATAGGCACAGGTTCGACGGCCGAGGAATTCGTGCGATTGCTCGCCGAAAAGGTCGCCACCGGCCTTTCAGTCATTGGCGTACCGACCTCGGAACGCACCGCTGCACTGTGTGCGGAGCTCGGTGTGCCATTGACCACTCTCGAGGAGACGCCCGAACTCGACCTTACCGTCGACGGCGCGGATGAAATCGATCCGGAGCTCACACTGGTCAAAGGTGGTGGCGGTGCCTTGCTCCGTGAAAAGATCGTGGCTGCTGCTTCGCAGCGCATGATTGTAATCGCCGATCGTTCCAAGCTCGTCGATACCCTCGGACGCTTTCCGCTGCCCATCGAGGTCAATCGATTCGGCCTGCGCGCGACCGAGATCGCGGTTGCGGCGGTCGCACGCGAACTCGGCCTTTCCGGCCCGATCACATTGAGGATGACGGCGGGCCAGCCTTTTGTTACAGACGGCGGTCATTTCATCCTCGATGCATCTTTTGGCCGCATTCCGAATACAAGAGCGCTATCGAATGCCCTCCATGCCATTCCAGGTGTGGTCGAGCACGGTCTTTTCATCGGGCTGGCGTCCGCGGCGGTTGTTGCAGGTGCCGATGGCATCGAAACTGTCCACGCACCCCGATAAACAAGGGAGTTTTCCAATCATGATGTTGAATAACCGCGTCCGTCGTCTTTCCGTGATGCTGGCTGCTGCTGCTGTCGTCGCTTTCGCCGCGCCTTCCTTCGCTCAGGAAATCTCCGAATCGCACCTCAAGGCGGCCCGCGCGGCAGTCTCCGCGATCCATGCGACCGACGCGTTCGACAACATCCTGCCGCAGGCAGCCGCCGCGCTCGAAGCGCAGCTGATCCAGAAGAACCCCGACATGCAGGAGCTCATCAGCCAGACGATCAACGCCAAGGCGCTGGCGCTGGCTTCGCGCCGCTCCGATCTGGAGAAGGAAGCCGCAACGGCTTACGCCAAGGTGTTCTCCGAACAGGACCTCACCAACATCGCGACCTTCTACCAGTCCGAGACCGGCAAGAAGCTGCTCGACAGCGGTCCGATCGTGACCCGCGAGCTCGTGAAGGCCGCGGAAATCTGGCAGAACGGCGTTGCCCGTGACCTCGCGCAGCAGGTCGGCGAGGCCCTCCAGGCTGCCGCCGGCGCCAAGGCACCAACCCCTGCCCCGACCGACGGCGCCGCCCCGGCCGAAGGAGAAGCTCCCGCCGAGGGTGCGGCACCTGCGGACGGCAGCGCCAACTGATCGCAGCACACCGGCGCAACTGGATCAAAAGCCCGGTCACTGCCGGGCTTTTCTTTTGACGTTACGACGCCTACCTCTCACCTTCATTGTATCTAGAGCGTTTCCGTTCTTTCACGGAAACGCGGAAACGCTCTAACTTTCTATTTTTGTCGCATTTTTGTAACGCCAAGTGATTCCACTTGGCTACAAAATGCTCCAGGACAGGATTTGGCCATGGGCGCTTACGACTACGACCTTTTCGTTATCGGCGGCGGCTCGGGCGGCGTACGGGCGGCACGTGTGTCGGCGGCACTCGGCAAGAAGGTCGGCGTCGCCGAGGAATATCGTTTCGGCGGCACCTGCGTGATCCGCGGCTGCGTGCCGAAGAAACTGTTCGTCTATGCCTCACAGTTTCCCGAGCATTTCGAGGATGCCGCCGGCTACGGCTGGACCGTACCGCAGGCAAGCTTCGATTGGCAGACCTTGATCGCCAACAAGGACCGCGAAATCGCACGGCTCGAGGGACTTTACGCCAAGGGCGTGCAAGGCGCCGGCGGCGAGACTTTCCAAAGCCGGGCCACCTTGATCGACCGCCACACCATCAGGCTGGAGGCGGAAAATCGAACTGTTACCGCCGATCAGATCCTGATTGCGACAGGTGGCCGGCCCGCCACGCATCCGGCGCTTCCCGGCCATGAGCACTGCATCACATCCAACGAGGCGTTTCACCTGGCCGAACTGCCGAAAGCGATTGTCATCGAGGGTGGCGGCTATATCGCGGTCGAGTTCGCCAACATCTTCCACGGCCTCGGCGTGGAAACGACCCTGATCTATCGCGGTACCGAAATTCTGAGCCGCTTCGACATGGATCTGCGCCGCGCCCTGCACGAAACCATGGAGAAAAAAGGCATTCGCATCCGCTGCCGCACAGTATCGGAAGAGGTGAAGCGCCGCCCCGACGGCCGACTCGACGTCAGGGTGAGTGGAGGTGACGTGCTCACGGTCGATCAGATGATGCTTGCCATTGGCCGCCAGCCCAACACCGAAAAGCTTGGCCTGGAGGCGGCCGGCGTCGAGATGTCCCCGACAGGCGCTGTCGTCGTCGACCAGTATTCCCGCACCAATGTCGATAACATCTGGGCGGTCGGCGACGTCACCAACCGCGTGCAGCTGACACCGGTCGCCATCCATGAGGCGATGTGTTTCGTCGAGACCGCATTCAAGAACAACCCGACCTCGCCGGACCATGACACCATCGCCACCGCCGTGTTCTCGCAGCCCGAGATCGGCACTGTCGGCCTTTCGGAAGATGATTCTGCCAGGCGTTTCAGCGAACTCGAGATCTATCGTGCCTCCTTCCGGCCGATGCGCCACACGCTGTCCGGACGTGACGAGAAAATGCTGATGAAGCTCGTGGTCGATGCGGCAAGCCGCAAGGTGCTTGGCGCGCACATCCTGGGGCCCGACGCCGGCGAGATGGCTCAGCTCCTGGGCATTCCAATCAAGGCTGGCCTGACCAAGGACGCTTTCGACCGCACCATGGCCGTGCACCCGACCGCAGCGGAAGAGCTCGTCACCATGTACAAGCCGACCTATCGCGTCAAAAACGGCGAACGGATCGACTAACATCGCGCAGCAGCCTCGCACGACACGACGGAAAAGCAGTTTCCCGCTCTTGACTGCAGAGCTGCACGGGATAGTTTAAGGACAAAATACCGGCCTCGTTAGCCGGACGGCAAGCGTGCCTCGTAAGCCTCGCCTGACGGCGATGGCTGCGGGGCATTTTCGTTTTGGGGGGACATTGCTGGTGAAACGCCGCGTCGAGATCGGCATTCTGTATTCCCGTTCCGGGAATTACCGCCTCGTCTCGGAGTCCTGCCATCGCGGCGCCATGCAGGGGATCGCCGCCGTCAACGCCGACCCCTTCTCCCCGATCGAATTCATCCCCGTCGAGCGTGATCCGGAAGGCAATGCCGACCGCTATGCGACGCTGGCCGAAGACATACTACGCAACTCCAGTGCCCGTCACATCATCGGCGGCGTCACCTCCTGGAGCCGCAAGGAGATCATTCCGGCCCTCGAAAAAGCCGGCGGCACGCTCTGGTATGCCTGCCCCTATGAAGGATTCGAGGCGAACGAGCATATCGTCTACATGCACGCCTGCCCCAACCAGCACCTCGTACCGCTGCTTGGTCACGTCATACCGCTCTATGGAGCCAACGGCTTTCTGACCGGATCCAACTACATCTGGGGATGGGAAACCAATCGTGTCGCGCGCGATCTGATAGCCGACGCCGGCGGCCGTGTGCTGGGCGAACGCTACCTGCCACTCGGGGAAAGCGACGTATCGCGGCTTATCGATGAGATTCGCGCGACGCGCCCGAATTTCATCCTCAACAACCTGATCGGTCCCTCTTCCTACGCCTTCTTCCAGGCCTATGCCGAGCTGTCGCGACTGGACGATCACTTTACGCCGCAACACTGCCCAATCATCTCGTGCAACCTGACCGAATGCGAGCTGCCGGCGATCGGCCCTGCCGGTGACGGTCACCTGTCCGCCGGCCCTTACTTCCATGATACCTCGATCAAGGAGGTCTGGCTCGTCGGCCAGCCCGAGAGCAGCGCCATGCGCCCCTCTTCGTTCCAGGCCTCGGCCTACGCTTCGGTAAAGATCCTCGCCTCAATTCTGGCCGTCAATGCCGATGCGAGGCTGAGCGACCTGTCTGCCGCCTTTGCCGGCAACAGCTTCAACACGCCGTTCGGGACGATCCGCATCGACCCGCAGACCCAGCACGCGACATTACCTGTCGAGATTGGCCGCATCGCTGGTGGTGGTTTCGAAAAAGTCAGCATTACCAGGGCTGTCGAGCCAGACCCTTATCTCTCGCGTTACGACCGCGCCAAGGTATTTGGTCGCCGCAAGCTGAAGGTGGTGTCATGAAGCGCGCCGCCCGCATCCCGATCCTCGGCGGCGCCAAGGCGTTTGTGCTGCATCGCCCGCATGCCAATCTCACGGCCATCATGCGCCAGCTTTCCGCAATCGGCCTTTCCGTCGCCGACTGCTGGCCGGAACTACCGCCCGAGGCACTTGGCGCGGATTTCGTCTTCTTCGATGTCGACCTCGGCTTCGACGAACAATTCCCCTGGCCTCCGGGTGAGGCGCCGATGCCGATCATCGCGCTGATCGGCTCCGAGGCACCCGGCCGCATCGAATGGGCGTTGTCGCACAATGCAGACGCCCAACTCCTGAAGCCGGTCGGCAATTCTGGCGTCTATTCGGCGTTGCTGATCGCTCGCCAGAGCTTTGCCGCACGGCGGCAACTGGCCGATGAGATCGCGACGCTGCAGGCACGCGTTGCCGAACGCCAGACGATCGTGCGCGCAGTCGCAGCCCTGTCCAGCCAGGGTGTCGACGACGAACGCGCCTATGCGCAGCTGCGCTCGCTTGCCATGACATGGCAGGTGAACCTCGAAGAGGCTGCCCGCCGGGTTGTCGCCATGACCGAAAAGGAGGGCGGCATTGACCAATCCCATCGCGCCTGATGCCCCGATCGCAGCGCGCCTGCCAGCGAAACGTCGGCCGGGCGTGCTCGGCCGACTGCTGAAACGTCCCCTCGCCGTCATCGGGCTCGTCATAATCGCCGTCACCGTTCTCGGTGCGATCTTCGCGCCATGGCTGACGGCCTATGACCCCAACGAGCAACTGTTTGACGGATTGACGCTGGAAGGCGCACCGCTGCCGCCGAACGCGGCGTTCTGGCTGGGTACGGATCTGCTGGGGCGCGATCTCCTGACCCGCATCCTCTACGGTGCACGCACCTCGCTCATCATCGGCGTCGTCGCCAATGGTGCCGCCCTGCTCATCGGCACGCTGGTGGGCGTCACTGCCGGCTACTTCCGTGGCTGGATCGGTGGTGCGCTGATGCGGTTCACCGACCTGATGATGGCTTTTCCGGCACTGCTGCTTGCCATCTGCCTGGCTGCGGTGTTCCAGCCGAGCCTGTGGATCGTCGCGATGGTCATCGCTCTGGTGAACTGGGTGCAGACCGCGCGTGTCGTGTTCACGGAGACCAGTTCTCTGGCCGAGCGTGAATTCATCGATGCCGAGCGCACCATCGGCGCCGGCACGCCGCGCATTCTGTTCCGCCACATCCTGCCGCACCTGCTGCCGACGATCATCGTCTGGGGCACGCTCGGCATTTCGACAACAGTGTTGCTGGAGGCGACACTGTCCTATCTCGGCATCGGCGTGCAGCCGCCCACAGCCTCCTGGGGCAACATCATCTTCGAGAACCAGACCTACTTCCAGGCGGCGCCCTGGCTGGTCTTTTTCCCCGGTGCAGCAATCCTCGCCCTGGCGCTTGCCTTCAACCTGGTCGGCGATGCACTGCGCGACATTCTCGACCCGACGCAGAGAGGCCGAGCATGATCGCCTATCTTACCCGCCGCCTGATACAGGCAGCGTTGATCCTGCTCGGCGTGTCGATCATCACCTTCGCCCTGCTCTATCTGCTGCCGGCCGACCCGGTGCGCCAGATCGCCGGCCGTAGCGCCACGCCGCAGACGGTGGAGAGCATTCGCCAGCAGCTCGGTCTCGATCAGCCTTTTGTCGTGCAGTACTGGCGCTATCTCACAAACCTGCTCTCGGGCGACCTCGGCCGCTCCTATATCCAGCGTTCCGAAGTCACCGAGCTGATCGTTTCGCGCCTGCCGGCGAGCCTCCTCCTGATGGTGGGGGCGATCCTCTGCGAACTCGTGATTGGCCTGACGATGGGACTGATCGCCGCCGTCAAACGTGGCACCGCCACCGACCAGACGCTGATGGTGGGTTCTTTCATCGGTGTTTCGGCACCGCAGTTCGTGGTCGGCCTGCTGCTGCTTTATGTCTTCGCGGTACAGCTTGGCTGGTTCCCGATCGGCGGTTACGGCACCTGGCGGCATGCGGTTCTGCCCTCGCTTACATTGGGTATCCTGGGCGCAGGCTGGTATTCGCGCATGATGCGCTCGTCGATGATCGACGTGTTGCGCCAGGATTACATCCGCACCGCCCGCGCCAAGGGGCTGGCACGCGGCGCCATCCTGTTTCGCCATGCCTTGCCCAATGCCATCCTGCCCGTCGTCGCCATGATCGGCATCGATATCGGCCTGTTCATGAGCGGCATCGTGGTGGTGGAAAGCGTGTTCGGCTGGCCCGGCATCGGCCAGCTCGCCTGGCAGGCGATCCAGCGTGTCGACATCCCGATCATCATGGGTGTGACACTGGTTTCAGCCTGCGCCATCGTGCTCGGCAACCTGCTCGCCGATATCGTCGCCCCGTTCATCGATCCGCGCATCAAGCTGCGCTGACAACAGCAACCACAACAACAGAAGGGAACAGCACATGAAGAAATTTCTGGCCTCAACCGTAGCCGCCTCGGCGCTGGCGCTGATGCTGGGCCTCGCGCCCGCTTCGGCTGAAGAAAAGCTCGACCCGAATGCCAAGCAGGGCGGCGCCATCACCATCACCTACAAGGACGACGTCGCCACGCTCGACCCGGCGATCGGCTACGACTGGCAGAACTGGTCGATGATCAAGAGCCTGTTCGACGGCCTGATGGATTATGAACCCGGCACGACCAACCTGCGGCCGGAGCTCGCTGAGAGCTATGAGATCTCCCCGGACGGCACGACGTTCACCTTCAAGTTGCGCAAGGGCGTGAAATTCCACAATGGTCGTGAGATGACGGCCGACGACGTGAAATATTCGCTCGATCGCGTGACCAATCCGAAAACCCAGAGCCCCGGTGCCGGCTTCTTCGCCTCGATCAAGGGATATGAAGATGTCGCAGGCGGCAAGGCGGAAAGCCTTGCCGGCGTCACTGTCGTCGACCCCGCGACCGTCAAGATCGAACTGTCGCGGCCCGACGCCACCTTCCTGCATGTGATGGCGATCAACTTCAGCCACGTCGTGCCGAAGGAAGAAGTCGAGAAATACGGGGCCGACTTCGGCAAGCATCCGGTCGGCACCGGCGCCTACAAGCTCGCCGAATGGACGCTCGGCCAGCGCCTCGTGTTCGAGCGCAACGCCGACTACTGGAACAAGGGTCTTCCCTATCTCGACAAGATCACCTTCGAGATCGGCCAGGAGCCGATCGTGGCACTGCTGCGCCTGCAGAAGGGCGAAGTCGACGTGCCGGGTGACGGCATTCCGCCGGCCAAATTTCAGGAGGTGATGGCCGATCCTGCCCAGAAGGCGCGCGTGGTCGAGGGCGGCCAGCTCCAGACCGGCTACATCACCATGAACACCACCATGGCGCCGTTCGACAATGTGAAGGTGCGCCAGGCCGTCAATATGGCCATCAACAAGGAGCGCATCGTCAAGATCATCAACAACCGCGCGGTGCCGGCCAACCAGCCGCTGCCGCCGTCGATGCCCGGCTACGACAAGAATTTTGCCGGCTATAAGTATGATGTCGAGAAGGCGAAGGCATTGCTTGGCGAGGCCGGCCACCCGGACGGTTTCGAAACACAGCTCTTTGTCATGAACACCGACCCTAACCCACGCATCGCCCAGGCGATCCAGCAGGACCTGGCGGCAATCGGCGTCAAGGCGTCGATCCAGTCGCTGGCACAGGCCAATGTGATCGCCGCCGGCGGCGACAAGGCCGGTGCACCGATGATCTGGTCCGGCGGCATGGCCTGGATTGCCGACTTCCCGGATCCGTCCAACTTCTATGGGCCGATCCTTGGTTGCGGTGGCGCAGTCCAGGGCGGATGGAACTGGGCCTGGTACTGCAACAAGAACCTCGATGCCAAGGCGGCGAAGGCGGATTCCATCGTCGATCCGGCCAAGGCTGAAGAGCGCTACAAGCTGTGGGGCGAGGTCTATGCCAAGGTCATGGAAGACGCACCTTGGGCCCCGGTCTTCAATGAGCAGCGTTTCACCATGCGATCGCCGCGCATGGCTGGCGACGACAAGCTCTATGTCGATCCGGTCCATATCCCGATCAACTACGACTATGTGTACGTGAACGATGTGCAATAACTGCAACTACACGATCCACGGGCGCCATCATCATTTCGGCTGGGACAATTCCTTCGTCCCGGCCGAGCGGGTGAAACCAGGCTCGACCGTCGAATTCAACTGCCTGGATTCGTCTGGTGGCCAGTTGCAGCCCGACAGCACGGTCGCAGACATCGCCAAGCTCGACTTCGGCAAGATCAATCCGGTCACTGGACCAATCTATGTCGAAGGCGCCGAGCCGGGCGACGCGCTCAAGATCACCATCGAGCAGTTCAAACCGTCCGGCTTCGGCTGGACGGCGAACATTCCGGGCTTCGGCCTGCTCGCCGACGACTTCAAGGAGCCGGCGCTGGCCATCTGGAAATACGACGCCAGCTCGCTGGAACCGGCGCTGTTCGGCAAGAACGGCCGTGTGCCGCTGAAACCCTTCGCAGGCACCATCGGCAATGCGCCGGCGGAAAAAGGGCTGCATTCGGTGGTGCCGCCGCGTCGCGTCGGCGGTAATCTCGACATCCGTGACCTTGCTGCCGGAACTACGCTCTATCTTCCGGTGGAAGTGGCGGGCGCGCTGTTCTCGGTCGGGGACACGCATGCCGCGCAAGGCGATGGCGAAGTCTGCGGCACTGCGATCGAGAGCCCGATGGACGTCGTGCTCACGCTCGACCTGGTCAAGGATGCCCGGTTGAAGACGCCTCGCTTCACCACACCGGGACCCGTGACGCGCCATCTCGACGCCAAGGGGTATGAGGTAACAACCGGCATCGGACCGGACCTGATGACAGGCGCCAAGGAAGCCGTCGCCCAGATGGTCGACCTGCTCGCCGCCCGCTATCAGATGGACCCGGTCGACGCCTATATGCTGGTTTCGGTCTGCGGCGATCTCAGGATCAGCGAAATCGTCGACATGCCGAACTGGGTAGTGTCGTTCTATTTCCCGCGCTGCGTGTTCGAATGATCGCAGCAGGCGGCATAAGATCAGGCGCGGCGGCCGCTGCGCCTGATGCGGAAAACAAGCCGGTGCTCACCGTCTCCGGCCTTACGGTGTCCGTGCGTGGCGACGAAGGCGAGCGGGCGGTGGTATCCGACCTCTCCTTCATGCTCACCCGCGGCGAAACGCTGTGCATTGCCGGCGAATCCGGTTCCGGCAAGTCGATGACCTCGCTGGCCGTCATGGGCCTGCTGCCGCAACCGCAGGCGCGGGTTTCGGCCGGTTCGATCCGGCTTGGCGAACTCGATCTCGTCACCTTGAGCGAGAGGCGCATGCAGACCATTCGCGGCAATCGTGTCGCGATGATTTTCCAGGAGCCGATGACATCGCTCAATCCGGTGCTGTCGATCGGACGCCAGCTCGTCGAAGCGATCGAAGCCCATACCAGCCTGAGCGGTAGCGCCGCGCGCACCCGGGCCATCGAAGCCCTGAAGGCAGTCCGCATTCCGGAAGCAGAGAGCCGGCTGAAGCAGTTCCCACACGAGCTTTCCGGCGGCATGCGCCAGCGAGTCATGATCGCCATGGCGCTCGCCTTGAAACCGGACGTGCTGATTGCCGATGAACCGACCACCGCGCTTGATGTCACGGTGCAGGGCGAAGTGCTGGAATTGCTGCGCGATCTGCAGCGCGAGCAAGGCACCGCCGTTATCCTGATCACGCACGACATGGGCGTCGTTGCCGAAATGGCCGACCGGGTCATCATCATGCGCAACGGCCGCATGGTCGAAGAAGGAACCATCGCTGACATTTTCGAGCGCCCACAGGTCGACTACACGCGCGAATTGCTCGCCGCTGTCCCCAGGATGGGTGCTGGACTTGCTGCAACGCCGCACAAACCGGTGGAGCCGGTAAAACCAGCCACCGTCGCCGAAGTTCGCGATCTCCATGTGCGGTTCGACCTGCATGGCGGTTTCTTCGGCCGGGTCACGCGTCGCGTGCATGCCGTCGAAGGGATCAATTTTTCGATCGCTCCCAACGAAACGTTGTCTTTGGTGGGCGAATCCGGCTGCGGCAAATCCACAACCGCAAAGGCGCTGGCGGGCCTGCTGCCCTACAGCGGTGACATCGCCATTGGTGGGTGCAATCTCGCCGGCCTCGGGCGCGACGAACGCAAGGCGGTACGCCGCGATATCCAGATGATCTTCCAGGATCCGTATGCGTCGCTCGACCCGCGCATGCGTGTCGGCGACCTGGTGGCCGAACCGCTGCTCATCCACGGCATCGGCACCCAAAAGGAGCGGATTGACCGCGTTGCGGCCCTGTTCGAGTGCGTCGGGCTGACCGCCGACCAGATGGAGCGTTATCCGCACGAATTCTCGGGCGGCCAGCGCCAGCGCATCTGCATCGCACGCGCCTTGGCGCTACGGCCCAAGCTGATCATTGCCGACGAGAGCGTTTCGGCGCTCGACGTTTCGGTGCAGGCGCGCGTGCTGAAGCTGCTCAAGGAATTGCAGGCCGAGTTTGGCGTCGCCTATCTTTTCATTTCGCACGACATGGCAGTGGTCGAGAACATCTCCGACAAGGTGGCGGTGATGTATCTCGGCCAGATCGTCGAGATGGGCACGCGCGACCAGATCTTCGCCAACCCGCGCCATCCATACACGAAGCGACTGATCGAGGCGGTTCCGGTGCCGGATCCCGCTCGTCGGCGGACACGTTTCGCCAGGTTGGACAGCGAGATCGCAAGCCCGGTTCGTCGCGTGGGTGACCCTCCGGCGAAACTCTCGCTGCAGGACGTTGGTGGCGGTCACTTCGTTGCGGCGCATTAGATAGCGGTCCCACTGCTTGTATCGGAGCGAGCGAGCGGCTATCGCCTGCAGCGACCCACAATCACGGACCGGATCATGACGCGCCCCATTATCGTATTCGACCTTGACGGAACGCTTGTCGACACAGCGCCGGACCTGCTCGACAGCCTGAACCACAGTCTGGTCGACGGTGCGCTGGACAGCGTCGACTATGTCGGCTTCAAGCGTTTCGTCGGCCAGGGTGGACGCGTCATGATCGAACGCGCCTATGCCGCGCAGCGCAAGGCTCTGACGACCGAAGAGCTCGACCGCCTGCTCGGCCTGTTCATGACCCACTACACGCAGAACATTCCCGGCAAGTCTTTGCCCTATCCGGGCGTCGTCGACGCGATCGGCAGGCTGGAGGAAGCGGGCTATGTGCTTGCCGTCTGCACCAACAAATATGAAGCGAACTCAAAGGCCTTGATCGAAGCGCTCGGGTTGAACCAGCACTTCGCGGCGATCGCGGGCCAGGACACCTTCGCCTTCCGCAAGCCGGATCCGCGCCATCTGCTCGAAACCATCGCCCTGGCGGGCGGCGATCCGGAACGCGCGGTCATGGTCGGCGATTCGCAGACCGACATCGACACGGCCAAGGCTGCCGGCATTCCGGTGGTGGCTGTGGATTTCGGTTACACCGACCGCCACGTCAGTGAATTCGAGCCCTCCGTGGTCATCTCGCATTTCGACGAACTGACCCCTGCCCTCGTCGAAAAACTGATCCTGGCGGCACACTGAATAATCTTTTGCCGTATCCGCAATTCCTGGCACGGAAGCGCGTCGGGGGCTGTTGACTTCCAGCTATCACCCACCTTATATCGCGGCGCGCTTGGCCTTCGGGCATGGAGCGGGCGATTAGCTCAGCGGGAGAGCACACCCTTCACACGGGTGGGGTCGTAGGTTCAATCCCTACATCGCCCACCATTCCGCTTACCTTCTATCAAGCTGATTTTGTTGAATAACTTGGTGTCCGCATTTTACTGGTGGCGCAAACCCATTCGGTAACTCTGGACAGTGTGGGTAGAACACGGCACGACGATCCGAGGAAAATCTTGGAACAATGTTCGTGGCTGTGGGGCCTGTTCTAAACCACAAATCTCGGCCCCGTTGATCCTCTGCGCCTCCAAGGAGATGATCGCCGTTGCCAACGAGGTGGCGGGTGTTTTGTTTCACTACACCCCTACGTTGCTCCGATACCCGGCATTGTTGTATGCTGACTGGGCGGCGGGTAATGCGGAAGTTTCCATTACTTTCACACTGGGGGTTATCATGAAAACTCTACAGCTTTGGCTGTCAGTGGTCGCACTGGCAGCAGCTTCGCTTTTCTTCGTTTCAGGTGCTCAAGCGCAAGCAACACGCACTTGGGTTTCGGGAGTCGGTGACGACGCAAATCCTTGTAGTCGCACGGCACCCTGCAAGACGTTTGCAGGCGCAATCTCCAAGACTGCCACAGCCGGTGTCATCAACTGCCTAGATTCTGCAGGGTTTGGCGGTGTTACCATTACCAAATCGATCACACTGGAATGCATCGGCGTTGTTGGAGGTGTTCTAGTCGCAGGCACGAACGGAATAATCATCAACGGTGCCGCGGATTCCATTATCACCCTGCGAGGCCTTTCGATTGAAGGCCTCGGTTCAGGTATTAGCGGGGTGAGGTTTCTCAACGGCGCCGCTTTGACTGTCGAAGACTGTACAATCAAAAGTTTTACCATAGCCGGTGTCGATTTCTCAGCTGCGGCCAACGCACAGCTTTCCATCATCAATTCGGTGATTTCATCGAACGGAACTGCGAGCGGCGGCGGCGGGGTGAACATCAGGCCCACAGCTGCTGCGATCGCGAAGGTCGTTCTCGATAACGTACAGTTGCTAAACAATACGCAGGGACTTCGCGTCGACGGCACCACCGGCACCGGCGCGAGGCGTGTCGAAGTTGCGCGTAGCGCAATCTCCGGCAGCACCTTCCAAGGCGTCGTCGGCATAACGAATACAACTGTCGTGAACGTCATGCTGAGTAACAATGTCATCAGCAACAACGGATCGATCGGCGTTCAATCGAATGGCGCGCAGTCCGTGATCATGATCGGAAACAACGTGATCGGTGGCAATGATACTGGCGTCAATGCCGCCAGTGGTGGTCAGTTGATCTCCTACCAGACCAACAACATCAACACCAACATCACCGCGAACGGAACGCCTACCGGTACACAGGCACCACAGTAAGAAAGTTTGCATCTCGTTGCAGCCAGCCCGCCTCCAAGAGATGGGAGGTGGGCGTGTTTGTACATCTGTCCAACCACCTAAGCTGCGGATGGCCATACCTTCGCAGAACGAACTCCGACTGTAGGGTGTCACCAACCACACGCCCGCATGATTTCTGCAGCCCTGGCACAGCACGCAGTTCAGCGTGCAGACAGCAAGAGGGCCTCATGCACGTTGGAGAATAGCCATGCACCTGGGCCTAATCTTGCACCTGCCGCACAGGAATGATGACCTTGTGTTTCTCAAATTGAGGATCATCCAGCGACACTCTCGGTGAAACCCATCGACCAATCAGTTGCCGCCACCAGAAGTACTCAAAGAGTGGCCGGTCATCGGTATTTCCGTCGAATGCGTCGAGATCCCCGCGATGAAATACCCAGACATCAAGGGAGTTGGCTCGCCTAGTCGCTTCATCGTGACCGGGCAACTCCTTGAACCAAGCACCGGCAATTTCCCTGTCGACCACTGCTTCGTTCAAGGGCGGCAACGAACCATTTTTGAAAAAGACGTGATAGTAACCCGGGTAGACCGCTGCGTCGAAGACCTGCAGCCCGTCTCGGACATGCCCGGCGAGTGGGCGCACGCCGAGATAGCCGCCGGGTGCGAGCAAATCACGCTCCATCTTCATGAATTCCGTTGTGAACAGATTGCCGGCGCCAGCATGCCAGGGTTCATTGATCTTGGTCTGGATCAGATCGAACCGACGTCCTTCTGCAAGTGCCTGCTGAACGTAGCGCCGTCCATCAGCGACAACGATTTCGACACGCTGGTCGGAAAAGATGCGCTTGGTAGAGGTCGCAGTCTTGTCGCGAACAGCATTTATCACCTCTGCAGAAATGTCGACGACGACAATCTTCTCGATCGATGGGAGGTCGAGCAAAGCGTCAATAAGATATGCGTGGCCGACACCGATGATCAGGACGTTCCTGGGTCGAAAGCTAGGGTCCAGCGCCATTAGTTCGCTATGGTTCCAGCGCCATGCCTCGTACTTGCTTTTAGGTTCTTCTGGATTACGAACGATGGCTGATGCGGACGCAGTCCGATTCATGTCGACGATCTCATAGAACGTCTTGGTTGGCACGGTGGTAACTACACCTGTGCGGCCCTCATAAACATTCGACACGGCATAATCGCCCAAGTGGAACTGCTTGTAGTAATTCAGCGGGATCAACACTGCGCTAGCCAAACCAACGATCGTGGCAACAAGGGGAAATCGCTTGGCGCGCGTCTGCGCCAAAAACGTGCCGACAGCCACAACTACGATCGTAACCATGGCACTCGGCCCAGTGCCAATCTCGGCGAGAAGATACAGACCGACGGCGACCGTACCCAGTACGTTTCCCACGGTATAAAGAGTATAGAGCCGTGCAAACGATCTGCCGGCATTTTCTATGCGTTCGGTTACAACTCGAAGCATCACGGGAAACAGTGCAGACCATGCAACAACCGAAAGCATCATTGCACCGCCGAAGAACGCAATGACCAGCGGATCGGGATCTGTCACCAGCTGCGGATAGTCCGTCTTGACGAGCGAACCGTTGAACGAAGTGAAATAGAGGGCATCAAATGAGGCGGCCCAAGCCGGCGGAAAGCGCAGCGCCGCAAGCAGGAGAAGCGAACCCGCAAGGAACAGAAAGGCAAGCACTCCTGGAAGATTAGCAGAGAACCGATCGGCCAGTCTGCCGCCAATCACCTGCCCTACCGCCATCAGCAGCAAATATGCGAACAGCAGGATCGGAAAGACGATCGTTGCCATCGTGAAATAGTTGACGAGAACGCGAAACAGCAGCATTTGCAGTGCCAGGGTACCAAACCCGAAGGCAACCGAGGCACCGGCCAGCCGCCACGTCGTGGAGGCGGTTTCAAAAGAGCTTTCGGCGTTTGAAACCGGTGAGGCATTCCGCAGTAGGATGAATAGAGTAGCACCAATCGCCAGATTGATTGCGGCGGCAACAACGGTTGTACCCTGCAGTCCAAGTGCCTCTATCAAAACCAGTCCGGTAAATAGCGCTCCGAAACCGGCGCCGAGGATGTTCAGGCCGTAAAGTGCGCCAACAACATGGCCGAGATCTTCAATACGTCGCTTTGCCAGTTGAACAATGAGCGGCGTCGTCATTCCCATTCCGACAATCGGGATTACGAGCAGCATAAGGTTCAGAACCGAATCCAGAACCACGGAATGAATGCCCAGTGTTGCCCACCAATGATTCACCGCTCGCAGGATCGGGATCGACACAATCCCGTAGGCGCCAATTGCGAGCTCGATCACAGCATAGGTTGGCGCAAGCCGAATGGAGGGCCGCGCCAGCAGCCGGCGAGCCAGCTCTGCCCCTGCCCCGAGGCAGAACATGAAAATCATAACCACAAGCACCGCAGAAATCGCGTCCGACCCGATGACCTGGGTCAGCACGCGTTGCCAGGCAATCTGGTATGCGAGCGCGGAGAAGCCGGAAAATGCAAATGCCACCGCCAGAATACGGCGCAACGTCTTGTCGTCCATGGAATCTCCACCCTTCCGGAGCTGTCAGCTTCTACGGAGAACTTGTCCGAGCGCAAGCTCGTAGACTCAAGCAAGAAGCAAAACCGGCAGGATCTGAACAACATGGCTACTGCGCGCCTGCTCGCCTGACGAAGAGCTGCAAATTCCGACTCTTATGCGACGGTTTCCAAACCAAAGAAGCCGACCCGTGCTGCGTCGCGACGCAAGGAAACAAGAAGCGGTCCAGTAGCCAGTTGCGGCGGCAGGACTGATTTCAGGTCGAGCGCTCCCTAACTTACCGGCCCACGCACGGCAGCGACCGCTTCCAGAGCTTGGCGCAAGCGGTCATCTCGGCCATAAACGTCGTCAAAAAACTCCACCTTTCCAGATAGATCCGGCCAGGCGGTGAAGTAAGCGACATAGACCGGGATCTTGCGGGTCACCTTCTCGGACGAATGCCCCTTGGCCAACTTACCGGCGACATAGTCGACCGAGGTGCCAAGCACGGCAGCAGCCATGCCGCGAGGATCCTGCAGACGCACGCAACCATGGCTCAGAGCGCGATTATCGCGCTGGAAGAATGCCTTCTGCGGCGTGTCGTGCATGTAGATGGCGTGCTTGTTGGGGAACAGGATCTTCAGCTCGCCGAGTGAATTGGCTTCGCTCGGCTGCTGGCGCACGTTGAAGGGGATCTTCGAGCCGTATGCGCCCCAGTCGACGGAGGATGAAGGGATGCGCTTGCCCCGTGCATCCGACACTTCATAACCCGCACGGTCGAGATAGCCGGGATCGCGCCGCAACCGCGGCAGCATCTCGTTGACCAGGATCGACTGCGGCACGCCCCAATAGGGATTGTAGTCGACCTGTTCGATCTCGTCGTAGAAGAAGCTGGTCTGGTTGGCGACCTTGCCGATGACGGTTCGTGTCTTCAACTTCTCCTGGCCACCCTCGATGTAACTGGCGCTGAAGGCGGGCTGGTTGATGAAGACGCGCGGATCACCGAGATCGGACGGGTGCCAGCGCAGTTCCTCGAGCGCATACTGAACCTTGGCGATGCGATCGGCTTTTGACGCGCCTGCGAGGGCGGCAACCGTGCGCGGGCCGACGACGCCGTCGTCCTTCTGGCCAGCCTTCTTCTGGGCTGCCTTGATCACCGGCACCAACTCGGGGACATACGTCTCGCTGCTGACCAGCCGCGACAGAACCTCACCGTAGTCGCCGCCCATGTCATCATCGAGATCGCGCGCGATCAGCGACAGCAGCTTGGGCAGTTCCGGGCTGGTTTCACCCGGCTTCAGCTTCAATTTGGCGTCGACGACGATTTCATTCTCTTCGCTCGCCTTGAGCGCCTCAAGCTCGACGCGCAACGCCTGGTATTCTGCGTTCTGCGGGTGGCGCGACTCGAGATAGGTGCCCGCTTCCTGCGTGCGAGCCAACGTCTTGAGCACGGCTTCGCGGTCCAGCGGCTTTGCCGGGAAATCGTAATATCCTGAGATGCGGTTCGGATCGATGCGGCCGTCCTGCGCATCGTCGATGTAACGCAGTACGCGCGCAGACAGCGCCATCTCGAACCGGATCATCTCCTTGGCGCGCTCCGCGGGATCGGTGGAAGCTGGCGCCGGCACGTCGACCAGGTAATCCTGCGGCGCCAACCCATAGGTCGCGGCATCGCCCAGCACGCGCATAGCCTGTCGCGCCCGCTCGTTCGGCGCCGAATCGGTCACCCAGATGAAACCGGGATTGGCGGCATAGTAGGCGGTCAATGCCTTCGCGTTCGCGGCTTCGGCACGCAAGTCGTAGTCGGCCAGCCCGGCCAGCGCTGCACGGAAAGCATCGCCTGCCTGCGTCGGCTCGAAGGCAGCGTTCTGTGGAGCTGCCGACAGCGACGAGAAATCAACCCTCACCAGCGGGTCGGCCTTATAAGTGTTGTAGGTCGGGCCTGTGATCTTGGCGATGGCAGCCGCTTTGCGGGCGCTGGGCGGCGGTGGAAACTCGCCGCGTCGCTGGGCTGGGCGCCGGTTGTAGGGATCGTTGTAGTCGCCATCGCGCATCGATGGCGCCCCCTGGCGGACACCACCCCCAAAGAGCATGTCGAACAGGCCCTCGGCATTGGCGTGGGGAGATCCCAGCAGCGTCGCGGCCAAGGCCGCAAACGGCAGCAATGCTGATCTCTTCACGAACGACTTCATGGATCACCCTCTCCGACCCGTCATCGGGCTCCAATTCCGCCATGGATGTTCTGATCCTTCGCGTGGCGGTTCTGTGACAGGATGATAGCGTTTCACGCGCATTTGTTTAAGTCTTCGTTAAGCCAACCGGTGCCAACCGATCACTTCCACGAACGCAGTGTGGCGGCACGGAAACGTTCCGCACCGCCACAACCAGAGAAAATCGATAAAAGAGGCTGCCTCAGGTGTTAGCGCCGCCGTCGATGGTGAAGGCGGAACCGGTGACGAATCGGCTTTCCGGTCCGGCAAGCCAGGCAACGAGGCTGGCGATTTCCGACGCGTCACCGAAACGTGGTGTCGCCATCTTCTGGCGCTGGTGTTCGGCGTGCGGTCCGTCGGCAGGGTTCATGTCAGTGTTGGTCGATCCTGGATTGACGATATTCGCGGTGATGCCC
Source organism: Mesorhizobium sp. EU05-FHT14A09 (assembly GCF_058790995.1). NCBI lineage: Bacteria > Pseudomonadati > Pseudomonadota > Alphaproteobacteria > Hyphomicrobiales > Phyllobacteriaceae > Mesorhizobium > Mesorhizobium sp. EU05-FHT14A09. The sequence goes on along the minus strand of NZ_JBYTDF010000001.1, from coordinate 1,405,261 downwards.
CGCGCGCCCAGATCGCGTGCCAGCGCCTTGGTCAGGCCGACCAGACCTGCCTTGCTCGCGGAGTACGCGGTCAATCCAGGATCGGTAATACGGTCGGCGAGGTTGCTGGAGATGGAGATGATCGAACCGCCCTCGCCCATCAGCGCCGCCGCAGCCTTCGACGCAACGAATGGCGCACGCAGATTGACCTCGATCGATTCGTCGAAATCGGCCAGTGACAGGCTGTCCACCGGTTCCGCCCGCCAGATGCCAGCACTGTTGACCAGGATGTCCAGCCGCCCAAGAGCCTTCGCGGCCTCCTTGACCGAACGCTCGACGGCGTCCGCATCGCGATTGTCGGCCTTGATCGCGATGGCGCGCTGGCCGCTTGCCTTGATCTCCGCCACGATCGCCTCGGCTTTTTCCGCACCGTTGACATAAGTGATGGCGACATCAGCGCCCTCGGCGGCGAGCCGCTTCGCGACAGCCGCGCCAATGCCTCGGCTGCCGCCGGTTACCAGGGCCGCCTTGCCTTGCAATTTCGTCGAAGTCATCGATTTCCCTTTCTGTATCGATCGATACAGAAATATCTGGCAAGGTTGTGCAACGCCGTCAAGTGATTTATGTATCAATCAATACAGAAATGGAATTCCCATGGCGGATCGTGGACGCCCGCGCAGTTTTGACCGTACGGTGGCCCTTGAGCTGGCGATGCAGGTGTTCTGGAAAAAGGGCTATGAAGGGTCCTCGCTGAACGACCTGACCGCGGCGATGGGGATCGGCTGCCCCAGCCTCTACGCTGCCTTCGGCAGCAAGGAAGGCCTGTTCCTCGACGTCATCGATCACTATAGCAACATCGTCGGCAGGGAGATCTGGGACGCGGTCGAGACAGCCCCGACGGCGCGCGCCGCGATGCAGGGGTTTCTCGATGCAACCGTCGACGCCTATTCGAGGACGGATACCCCGCAGGGCTGTCTGATCGCGCTGGCCTCTCTGCACCAGGATTCGAGTTCCGGAGCTATCTGCAGCGAACTGCGCCGCCGGCGCGCGGAAAACATCGACGCCCTGCGCCGCCGGTTCCGGCGGGGGGTGGAAGAGGCCGACCTGCCTGCAGGATTCGATTGCGACGAGGCCGCCTTGTTCTACGCCACGACGCAGAACGGCATGTCCATCATCGCGCGCGATGGCGCCTCCCGAGAAGCGCTCGCTGCCGTCGCCAGCGGAGCCATGGCCGCCTTCCAGCCGCTGGTGGACAAGGCAAGCGCATCGCATGGCTCGTGACAAAATCCCGATGGTGTGATGGAAATCCGGCAAGGGCGCCGGTTGCGTCGACATCTTGCGGAGGACAGTCGTGAAAAGAGGGTTTCGCCAGATGCTGGACGAGGCCAATGCCGAGATCGAGGCGGTTTCGCCCGATCAGGCGGCTGCGTTGCTGGAAGACGACGGCACGATCTTTGTCGACCTGCGCGACCCCCGCGAAGTCGAGCAGAGCGGCCGCATACCGGGCGCCAAGCATTGCCCTCGCGGCATGCTGGAGTTCTGGATCGACCCCGACAGCCCGTATCACAAGGCTTATTTTGCTTCCGGAAAGAGTTTTGTCTTTTTTTGCGCCGGCGGCTGGCGTTCCGCACTAGCCACCAAGACCGCGCAGGACATGGGTCTGACGCCGGTCAAACATATCCTCGGCGGCTTCACCGCCTGGAAGGACGCAGGCCTGCCGATCAACGCGCCAGAAAACAAGACGTAGCGCGCCGTCCTCATACCAAAGGTCCTGGACGCTGACGCCTCCAGGACGCCTCAAACGCCGGCGCGGCCCATCCGGGCCGCTCGGCTTTCGCGCCAACGGGCGCGGCGCCCAAGAACACTGTGAATGGCGCGCGCTCCAACGGTCATTCCCAATGATCGTTGGTATCAATGCACCAGTTCGGGCCGTGTGCGTTCGGCGACGAAAGTGACGACCTTCTCCACGACATCCGGGTCTGCCAGGATGCGGCGGTGACCGAGGCCGTTCGCCCAATGCAGGCGGACATGATCTCCGGCCCCGGCATAGAGATCGGCATGTCTCGCCGACACTTCCTTGTCGTCAGGCGCGTGAATGACCAGGGTCGGAACCGGCACATGGGCGAGTTGGCGGCCACCCTGGAATTCCTTCAACGGACGCCCGGACAGGCGCTCCACCCGCCCCGCCATCGCATTCTGGGAACGCGGACCGACATTGAGCAGGCGACTGAATTCGGCAAACAGATCCGGGATCGAGCTTGGGGCGGCAATCAGGACCAGCTTCTCGGTATTCACCGGCAGGTATCCTTTCACCGACCCGACCGCCGCGTTGGTTGCGACGGCGCCGCCAAAGGAATGCCCGACGGTGGCGACGAAGGGGCCAAACCAGTCACCGGCAAGCCGTGCGGCCTCGACCGCATTGACCATGTTCAACCGGCGTCCGGAAGACGCGCCGTGGCCGGGCAGGTCCAGTGACACCACGCGGTAGCCGTCTTCCAGAAATCCCTGGATCAGCGAGCGCATGTATTCGGTGCGCGAACGCCAGCCGTGGATCGCGAGAATCGTGCCGCGCGATGCCCTGCCCTGATCCGGACGGAATTCGTGCACGACGACGCACCCTGCCTTTGTCTTCAAGCGGTGGTGGCGCGCCCCGGCCATGAAATCAGCGGCACGGTCGATAGCTCGGCGTTCGCCTTCACTGACCTTGTTGACATTGGGCGTGCGACAGAACACTTCGAACGCGGCGCGGCCCGCAACTCCGGGGGCGATGCGCTCACCGAAGCCAAACAGGCCTCGGATGACCTTCAAACCAAATGATGCCATAGTGGCGATCCAACAGAATAGTTCAACCATGAACATGTTAGTTCAAGAATGAACAAAAAACAAGACTTGCCTTGGGACAATCCGCGATTCCGCAACTGGATCGCGCTCGTGCGCGCCGAGAAGGCCGTGGTGGCGGCGCTAAGCAAGGCCCTGCAGCCTCTCGACCTGAAGATCGCGCAGCTCGACATGTTGATGAATCTCTACCGCCATCCCGGCATGTCACAGCACGATCTGGCACGCCGGTTGCTGGTCGGACGATCCAACATCACGATGCTTCTGCCGCAACTCGAGGCACGCGGCCTCGTCACGCGCGAGAACGACGCCAAGGACAAGCGCATCATGCGGCTTACGCTCACCGAGAGCGGTGAAGCTCTGCTCATGGAAGCCTTGCAGGTCTACACGACGCTGATCGAGCGTGTGATGGCGCAGTCGACGCCTGCCGAATGCGACCGCATGGGCGCGATGATGCTGCGCATCACCGAAGCCATGAAGATCGAGTAGCACCGGCAATCACAACGGCTCACTTGCCGAATCGCGTTCGCCCGCTCACCACATCGACTTTTTCGCCCGCTCGGGCCATTCCGTGTCGTAAGCCGCGCCATCGATGCTCTTGCGGCTGGTGATCTCGAGGATCTGCCCCGGTGTCGGCAGGCTTTTGGGATCGACATGCTTTGCCGCATTCCACAGGTCCGAACGATGGATGGCGCGCGCGCACTGGAAGTAGACCTTTTCGACCGTAACAACGGAAACGGATCGCGCCGGCTTTCCTTCCATCATGAAGGACGCGCACAGTTCAGCGTCGGTGGTGATGAAGGCAGTGCCATTCACCCGCAAGGTCGTTCCCGATCCCGGCACCAGGAAGAGCAGCGCAACCCGTGGATCGCGGATGATGTTTCGCAGGGAATCGGCGCGATTGTTGCCGCGCCGATCGGGCATCAGCAATGTCTTCGGATCGTGGATGCGAACAAAACCGGCTAGATCGCCGCGTGGCGAGCAATCGAGTCCCTCAGGGCCTGACGTGGCAAGAGCCACGAAGGGTGACGCTTCGATGAAAGCCGCATATTCGGGAATGACGTGATCAAGTTCCTTCACCAAGGAGGCTTCACCCGGGAGCCCATAGAGCGCTTCGAGCTGTTCCAGGGTTTCGATTCTCGACATGGTCCTTGCTCCGTAAAGCCTGCGGCTATCGCAGCCGCATGACAGTTTGACGACGGCGAGGCATGCGAATGGATGCCCGGAGCGTTTCCGCGTTTCCGTGAAAAAACGCTCTAGCGATCCCGGCTCAATCCCTTTTCGGCGAGCTCATCCAGATAGCCTTGCCAGCGGTTGGCCTTCTCATGGCCCAGCGTATGCAGATAGGTCCAGGTGAAGATGCCGGTGTCGTGAAAATCGTCGAAGGTGATGCGGACCGCGTAGTTGCCGACCGGTTCGATCTTGAGGATGGCGACCTCCCGCTTGCCGGGCACCGTTACCCGTTGCTCCGGCGCGTGCCCCTGTACTTCCGCCGAGGGCGAGAGCACACGCAGCAGCTCTGCGGGCAGTTCGAATGGGCGGTGATCGGGAAACGTCACCGTCAGCAGCTTGCGGTCCTTCGAGACGCGGAGTTCCTTCGGAGCGGTCATGGACATCCTTCTTAGGTTGGTATCCGACTACGCGTCTTCGTCAGTCTTGGGAAGGCCGCAGATATCGTCCCTCTTGGCCCAGTGCGGCATCAGGAAGCCTCCTTGCCGATCGGGATGACACCTGGCTTCTTGGTGCTGCGGATCACGACGAGCGTGACGAAAAATCGTACCTGCTCGTCGCTCGCGAACAGACGATGCACCAGGTCGTCGTAGTTCTCCATGTCGCGCGCGACGATTTTGACCGCGAATGTGTATTCGCCGGTGATCTGCCATGCCTCGATGACCTGCGGCTCGTTCTCGAGTTTGCGTAGCAACTCGTCGATGGTACGCGAGCCCTCCCGCTCGAGCGTTACCAGGACGATCATCGAAAGCGGCCACCCCAGCGTGCGGGGCGCAACGACCGCGACCTCGCGCTGGATCGCACCGCTTTCCCGCAAATGACGGACACGCCGATAGCATGCCGGGGCGGAGAGGCCGACACGCTCGGCCAGTGCCGGAACGGGAATCCGCGCGTCGATCTGGAGTTGCTCAAGAATCCGCCTGTCGACCTGATCGAGCACGATGTTTTGCATTGCCGGCAACCTCAATATTGATAATTTTTATCACAAAATAGCAAAACTCGATCACCTTTGGCGAGCCGCAAAGCTAATTTCCCAGCCGGAAAATGTGCGGGGATACAATGACGACGGCAATCAGGCAGGCAGAAGCGCCTACGACACTTTTGATACCCATAGGCGCGCTGATCGTGGCGATGCTCTCCTTCACCTCGGGGGCATCCGTCGCCAAGCAGCTCTTCTCCATCATCGGCGCTGAAGGAACGACAGCGTTGCGTCTGTCGATCGGGGCGCTGATCCTGGTCGCCGTGCTGCGGCCCTGGCGCGTGCGGCTCTCTGCCATGTCGTGGCGATCCGTCGTCTTCTACGGCCTGGCGATGGGCGGCATGAACCTGTTGTTCTACATGTCGATCCAGACGCTGCCGCTCGGCATCGCCATCGCGCTGGAATTTACGGGCCCGCTGAGCGTGGCCATCCTGTCGTCACGCAGGAAAATCGACCTGCTCTGGGTGGCGCTCGCCGCGGGAGGATTGCTCCTGTTGGTGCCGCTGGGAGACAGCGTTGCCCATATCGATCCCGTCGGCGCCCTGCTGGCGCTGGGCGCAGGTGCGTGCTGGGCGCTTTACATCATCGCCGGCAAGCGGGCGGGACAGGAGCATGGTACCCTCGCCACCTCGCTTGGTATGGCCGTGGCCGCGTTTGCGGTTTTCCCGATCGGCTTTGCCCATGCCGGCACGGCCCTCTTCCAGCCCGATGTGCTGCTGATCGGAACGATCGTCGCCGTTCTCTCCAGTGCGTTTCCCTACACGCTCGAAATGTTCGCCCTTCGCCATCTGCCGGCACAGACCTATGGGACGCTGACCAGCGGCGAACCGGCCGCCGGAGCAATGGTGGGATTGTTCCTGCTGGGAGAGGCGCTGCCGCTGCTGCAATGGTGTGCAATCGCCATGATCGTGTCGGCCTCGGTCGGAGCAACGATGACGGCAATGCGCAACCAATTGCCGCCTGAGCCACTCAACCTGGGCTGAAAGCAGCGATCCGTTATTCCAGGGGCGACATGTCGTGGTTGCAGCGGACGGATGCCAGATGATACCAAATGGCACCCTTTGCAGGGCTTGAAAGATTGTCATCAAGGCCCGACATTCGACTAGAGGATTTCCGATTGCCGCGAATGCGGACTATAGCAATTCCAGGAAAAATGCGTAGCGGTTTTCCGTTCGGAATTGTGAAAGACCAAGATTAGAGCGTTACCGCGTTTCCGTGAAAAACGGAAACGCTCTAAAGGCGACAGAATGCAATTTGCCAATCCCATGATCGACCCTTTTGGCCGCACGATCAGCTATCTGCGCGTTTCCGTCACCGATCGCTGCGATTTTCGCTGCGTCTATTGCATGGCGGAGGATATGGCCTTCCTGCCGAAGAAGGATCTTCTGACGCTGGAGGAACTCGATCGGCTGTGCACCGCCTTCATCGAAAAAGGCGTTCGCAAGCTGCGCTTGACCGGTGGCGAACCGCTGGTACGCAAGAACATCATGCACCTTGTGCGCGAATTGTCCCGTCACCTGAAAAGCGGCGCCCTTGAGGAGCTGACGCTGACCACCAACGGCTCGCAGCTCGCCCGTTTCGCCGATGAACTCGCCGATTGCGGCGTTCGCCGCATCAATGTCTCGCTGGATACGCTCGATGCCGACAAATTCCATGCCATCACCCGCTGGGGGCATCTTGGCAAGGTGATGGCAGGCATCGATGCCGCGCAGGCAGCCGGCATCAAAGTGAAGCTCAATGCCGTGGCATTGAAGGGTTTCAACGACCGGGAAATCCCCGAAATGCTGCGCTGGGCCAATGGTCGTGGCATGGACCTGACCCTGATAGAGACCATGCCGCTGGGTGAGATCGATGGCGATCGCACCGACCAGTACCTGCCGCTGTCGCTGATGCGCGCCGAACTGGAGCGCAGCTTCACACTGAAGGATATCCCCTACAAGACCGGTGGCCCTGCCCGCTACGTCGAGGTCGCCGAGACAGGCGGCCGCCTCGGCTTCATCACGCCGATGACTCACAATTTCTGCGAAAGCTGCAACCGTGTGCGCCTGACCTGCACGGGCACGCTCTATATGTGCCTCGGCCAAGAAGATGCCGCCGACCTGCGTACGCCGCTGCGGGCCTCGGAAGGCAACGAACTGGTTTCAAGCGCCATCGACGAGGCGATCGGCCGCAAGCCGGAAGGACATGACTTCGTCATCGACCGCCGTACCAATCGACCGTCCGTATCGCGCCATATGAGCGTGACCGGCGGATAACAAGCGCCCACGGTCGGCTTCGGGCCGACATGTTTCCATGTCGGTTTTCTGGGTCAGTCTTCTGGCCTATCGCTTTGTCATTGCTGATGCCCTCGCCGATGGTAGAGCTTTTCGAAGCTGGGGCGTTTCCGTCTTTCATGGAAACGCGGAAATTCTATAACTCGTTGTTTTGACGCAATTCCGGACGGAAAACCGCTGCGTACTTTCCTGGGATTGCTTTGGCCGACAGGATCAGCCGTGCCCCTTTCGCCCAATCTTCGCGGCGCCCTTTACATGATCGTGGCGATGGTCGGCTTTGCGTTCAACGACGCCATCACCAAACATTCCTCCGCCTCGATGAACATGGCACAGGTAATGCTGGTGCGCGGCATCTTCGCCTCGACTTTGATCGCTGTGCTTGCCTGGCGACAAGGCGCACTCGCGGTGCCCCGCCTCGCCTTTCATCCGCTGGTTGCCCTGAGAGCGCTGGCAGAATCGGGCGGTACGCTCAGTTTCCTAGTCGCGCTTGCGCATCTGCCACTCGCCAACGTTTCGGCCGTCATGCAGGCATTGCCGCTGGCGGTGACCATGGGGGCGGCGCTGTTCTTCGGCGAAGGTGTCGGCTGGCGCCGCTGGCTCGCCATCATCGTCGGCTTCATCGGCGTGATGATCGTCGTGCGGCCGGGCTTCGACGGGTTCAGCTCCTATTCCTTGCTGGCTCTGGCAAGCGTCGCCTGCTGCATGGTCCGGGATCTCGTCACCAAGAAAATCCCGGCCGAGATTCCGACCCTGCTGGTGTCGACCACCACAGCGATGATCATCACCGGCCTCGGCGCCTTGTTGCTCGCCCCGATGGGCGGATGGACGCAAATGTCAGGCAGCGATCTCGCTTTGCTTGCCGTCGCCGCGGTGCTTGTTCTGATCGGCTACCAGTTCGTCATCATGGCGATGCGCACCGGCGACGTCTCCTTCATCGCGCCATACCGCTATACCGCCCTGCTGTGGTCGATGCTGCTGGGATTCGTCGTCTTCAACGACGTTCCTGATTCGGTGACGCTGCTGGGCTCAGCCATCGTCGTCGCCTCGGGCCTCTATACCTTCTATCGCGAGCGTGTCGTCGGCAGGCCGCGCAATGCCGTCGAAAGCACTGGACCCACGATGGAGCCGGACGGCATATAACGAAAGTACGGTGCGCTCGCAGGAAGGATGAAAATACGCGATGAACGTCGAAGTCGCCGGGATCATTCTGGCCGGAGGATTGTCGAGCCGCATGGGCGGCGGCGACAAGGGCCTGCTGTCGCTGGGCGGCAGATCCATCCTTGACCGGGTAACGGCTCGCCTCACGCCGCAGGTCGGCCCGCTTGCGCTCAACGCCAATGGCGATCCCGCCCGCTTTCAAGACTTTCCGCACGCGATCCTGGCCGACACGGTGACCGGATTTCCAGGCCCCCTCGCCGGCATCCTGACGGGATTGGAATGGGCTGCCACGCAAACTGAAGCTCCGATGATCGCCACCGTTGCGGCTGACACACCATTTTTCCCCGAAAACCTGGTTCCTAGCCTGACGGCGGCTGCCAGCGGGCGAGATGACAGCATTGTCGTGGCGCTCTCATCTGGACGTGAGCACCCCACATTCGCTCTCTGGCCGATCGCCCTCCGCGAGCCGCTGCGTCATTTCCTGGTTGTAGAAGGCAATCGGCGTGTTTTGTCCTTCATCCAGCGCTATCGCTTCGTCGTAGTGGACTTTCCGCTGCAGCCATTGCGCGCCGGTACGCTCGACCCGTTCTTCAACATCAACACACCCGCCGACCTTGTCGAAGCAGAGCGAATCCTCAAAGAGCTGCCCGCATGAGCAATCGTGTCTTCGGCATCACGGGCTGGAAAAACTCCGGCAAAACGACGCTTACCGAGAAGCTGGTGGCTGAACTGGTGCGACGCGGCCGGCGTGTCTCGACCGTAAAGCATGCCCACCACGACTTCGACATAGACAAGGAAGGCGCCGACTCCTTCCGTCACCGCGAGGCCGGCGCCAGCGAAGTCGCCATCGTCTCAGGGCGACGTTGGGCACTGATGCACGAATTGCGCGGCGAGAAGGAACCGAAACTCGCCGATATTCTCGACAGGCTGGCCCCCGCCGATATCGTGATCGTGGAAGGCTACAAGCGCGAGAGCCATTTCAAGATCGAGGCGCGGCGCACCGGGGCCAAGGATCACACACCGCTAGCGCCATTCGATCCCAGCATCGTTGCTGTCGCGGCCGACCATCCGCAGATGACTGAGACGCTGCCTGTGTTCGACCTCGACGATATCGCTTCGATAGCCGACTTCATCGAACGGCGAGTCGGCCTTGCCGGCTGACCACGCGCTGCCGAAAGACGGAAGCTTCCCCAACGATATGTGCAAAACCTACGTTTTTTTGACGACGCCGAAAGACATTATCGGCGGTTTTGCAGTTGCTTTCACTTGGCAAAAAGTTCCAGTATTTGGACCAGCGGGCGGTAAACAGCCCCGCCCGAACGAGCCGCTTGGACAGCGGCCGGGACCAACAGAGAGGATCATCATGCGTATTGCAATGCGTATCGCGCTCGCCACGTCAGCGATCATGCTGGCGTTGGGCGCCGCCCAGGCCCAGGAGAAGGTCGTTAAGATCGGCACCGAAGGCGCCTACCCCCCCTTCAACAACCTGACCTCCGACGGCAAGCTCGTCGGCTTCGACATCGACATCGCCCAGGCGCTGTGCGACGAAATGAAGGTCAAGTGCGAATTCGTGGCCCAGGACTGGGACGGCATCATCCCGGCCCTGCAGGCCGGCAAGTTCGACGCCATCGTCGCGTCGATGTCGATCACCGAAGAGCGCAAGCAGAAGGTCGACTTCTCCAACAAATATTACAGCACCCCGTCGGCCATCGCGGTGCCGAAGGACAGCGCGCTGAAGGGCGTGAAGAAGGAAGATCTCGCCGGCAAGTCGATCGGCACGCAGTCTTCGACCACCCACTTCAACTACGCCTCGAAGACGTTCACGGATTCGACGGTTAAGCCCTACCCGACCGCCCAGGAATACCAGCTCGACCTCGCCAACGGCCGCCTCGACGCGGTCGAGGACGATATCGTCGTGCTCAGCCAGTGGCTCGAGACCCAGGACGGCGCCTGCTGCAAGCTGCTCGGCCAGCCTGAGCCGCAGCCCGTCGAGATCTTCGGTGAGGGCGCCGGCATTGCCATCCGCAAGGGCGACAACGAGCTCAAGGAAAAGCTCAATGCCGCCATCAAGGCCATTCGCGCCAACGGCAAATACAAAGAAATCAACGACAAATACTTCAAGTTCGACGTCTTTGGCGCTGAGTCTTGATCGATTGATTGATGCAGAAAGGCGGGTATGTGCCCGCCTTTCTCATCCTGCCACGGTCGCAAGGGGGCGACGCGGCAGATTAAGAGCAAGGGGAACAAGGCGGGCGCATGCAACAAAGCGTTTGGACGCTTCTGAGTTGGGGACCGGACGGCTGGTCGGATGACATCGCTTATGGCGTCCTCATTACCGTTCTTCTTGCCGCAGCCACTCTGCCGATCGGACTTGCCATCGGCTTTCTGATTGCGCTGGCCAAGCAGTCGAAGGAACCGTCGCTTCGATTGGCTGGTAATGTCTACACCACGATTTTTCGGGGCCTGCCGGAACTGCTGACGCTGTTCCTGGTGTTTTTCGGGGCCCAGATCATGCTGCAGAAAATCGTTCAGCTTTTCGATCCATCCGGCAATGTCGAAGTCAATGCCTTTGTGTCCGGCATGATTGCCCTTGGCGTCGTGTTTTCCTCTTATGCCAGTGAAGTCTTCCTGTCGGCTTTTCGAGCCATTCCTCATGGCCAGTATGAAGGCGGTTACGCAGTCGGCCTGAACAAGAACCAGACCATGCGGCTCGTCGTCCTGCCGCAGTTGATCCGCATCGCCCTGCCCGGCCTCGCCAACCTATGGCTGATTCTGCTCAAGGACACCGCGCTGGTCTCGGCGGTTGGGCTCACTGATATTCTGCGGCAGGCCGGTGTGGCCGCCCGTGTCACCAAACATGCCTTCCTGTTCTTCGGCTACGCCGCGCTGATCTATCTGGTGCTCGCCATCATCTCCTCCTTCGGCATCAACGCCATTGAACGTGCGGTTGGTCGCCGGGAGGTGTCACGATGAGTGCCGCCGGCATCGCCACTGTCGAGAGACCGCCTGAACCGCCGCGCGGCTGGACCAAGTCCCGCATTGCCGGTCATCTGCTGCTTGGTTTCTGGGCGCTTCTAGGTCTCGGATTGGTGTGGTTCCTCGCTTTGTCGTGGAACCCTGAACTGATCCAGAAGTACGGCCCGAGTTATCTGGCCGGCATCGTCGTCACCTTGAAGCTGGTAGCGATTTCCTGCCTGGTCGGCGCGTGGCTGTCGATCCCGGTAACCTACATGCGCATGTCGAAGAACAGCGTTCTCTCCGCCATCGCCTATGCCTATGTCTATTTCTTCCGCGGCACGCCGCTGCTCGCGCAGACCTTCCTGATCTACTACGGTCTCGGCTCGTTCCGGCCGCAGCTTGAAATGGTCGGCCTGTGGGGGTTCTTCCGCGAAGCTTTCAATTGCGCGGTGTTTGCCTTTGCCTTGAATACTGCGGCCTATCAAGCCGAAATCCTGCGTGGCGCCATCGAGAGCGTGCCCAAGGGGCAATGGGAAGGAGCCGCGTCGCTCGGCCTGCACAAGATGCAGACATTGTGGAAGATCATCCTGCCGCAGGCCCTGATCGTGGCGCTCCGCCCCTATGGCAACGAAGTGATCCTGATGATCAAGGGCTCGGCCATCGTTGCCATCATCACGGTCTATGACCTGATGGGCATCACCCGCCTCACCTATTCCCGCACTTTCGACTTCCAGGCTTATATCTGGGCAGCAATCTTCTACCTGATCATGGTCGAAGTGCTGCGCCATGGCATTGAATGGATCGAACAGCGCATAACGCGTCACCTGCGCCGTTGATCTCGACGCCCTCTGGACCAAACTGCAAATTGCTCAAATCCGCGGTGATCGGCTAGAGCGCCGCGCGTCCTTTTGGACGCGCAAAGGTCGCTCTAGCACTTTGATTTTGCGCATGATCCTTTCCGAAAATCGATTCCGATTTTCGGGGTCATGCGCTAAGACTGCCGCACAGAGCATTTTGTAGCCAAGTGGAACCACTTGGCGTTACAAAAATGTGGCGAAAACAAAAACTTAGAGCGTTTCCGTGAAAAACGGAAACGCTCTAACGATCAAAAGGGACTTTCGGCATGGCAGTGGTGGCGTATCTGGGCCTCGGTGTGATGGGTTATCCGATGGCCGGGCATCTCAAGAACAGAGGCGGCCACGACGTGACCGTCTACAACCGTACCGCAGCCAAGGCCGAGAAATGGGTTGCCGAGCACGGCGGAGCCATGGCGTTCACGCCGAAGCAGGCTGCTGAAGGCAAGGATTTCGTCTTTTCCTGTGTCGGCAATGACGACGACCTGCGTTCCGTCACCATCGGACCGGACGGGGCTTTCCATGGCATGAAGAAGGGTTCGATCTTCATCGACAACACCACTGCCTCCGCCGAAGTTGCCCGCGAACTCGCGGCCGAAGCCGAAAAGCGTGGTTTCTTCTTCCTCGACGCCCCAGTATCCGGTGGACAGGCAGGCGCGGAGAACGGCGTGCTGACCGTCATGGTCGGCGGTGCCGACGACGCCTTTGAAACCGCCAAGCCGGTCATCTCGGCTTTTGCACGCATGGTCGGCCTGATGGGCCCGGTCGGAGCCGGTCAGCTCACCAAGATGATCAACCAGATCTGCATCGCAGGCCTGGTTCAGGGGCTCGCCGAAGCCATTCATTTCAGCAAGAAATCGGGGCTCGACGTCGAAAAGGTGGTGGATGTCATCTCCAAGGGCGCTGCGGGCTCCTGGCAGATGGAAAACCGCCACAAGACGATGAATGCCGGCAAATATGATTTCGGCTTCGCGGTCGACTGGATGCGCAAGGATCTCGGTATCTGCCTGGCGGAAGCCGGTCGCAACGGTGCAAAACTGCCGGTCACGGCCTTGGTCGACCAGTTCTACAAGGATGTGCAGGCGATGGGCGGCAGCCGCTGGGATACCTCTTCACTGCTCGCGCGCCTGGAGAAGTAATCCGTGGAGGATGGCCGGGGCATGACCGATCTGTCACCGGCCTCGACCGCGGCGGAAATCCTCGCTTACCTACGCTCCCTTTCCTCCGAGGAGAACCGCCGAGGCATGCAGCGCTTTGGCATCAAGGTGGAAAGGGCGCTGGGCATTCCCCACGGTCCGCAGCGTGCCATCGCCAGGAAAATCAAACGCAATCACGAGCGTGCGTTCGAACTGTGGGACAGCGGCATCGTCGAGGCCCAGTTCATCGCCTCGGCGACAGCTGACCCGAAACGGTTTTCCGTAGATGACGCAAGAGTTTGGGCGGCGGCGTTCGATACCTGGGACATCGTCGACGGCGTCACCGACCTGTTCGTCGACACCGAACATTGGCAGGTGCTGATCGTCGAATTCGCCTGTGACGAGCGTGAATTCGTCCGTCGCGCCGCCTTCGCCATGATCGCCTGGGCCACGGTTCATCGCAAGAAGGAGCCTGACGCCACATTCGTGCGCCTGCTGCCGTTGATCGAGAAACACGCGATGGACCGCCGTAACTTCGTGAAAAAGGCCGTCAATTGGGCGTTGCGTCAGATCGGCAAACGCTCAGTGGCGCTGCACGCGCCGGCACTTGCCCTGTCCGAAAAACTTGCTGCGTCGTCCGACAAGACCGAACGCTGGATCGGCAAGGATGCCGTGCGTGAATTGACCAATCCGAAAATCCTGGAAAGGCTGGCGAAGCGGAGCTGACGCCAGCCTGAACGGTCAGGCAGCGCTCTGGCCGGACTCGCGATCGAGCGTCATATAATCCAGCGGCATTTCCGTGGTGAACTTGATCTGTTCCATCGCAAAGACCGACGAGACATCGCGAATTTCGATCTTGGCGATCAAGCGCTTGTAGAAGGCATCGTACGCAGCGATGTCCGGCACGACGACACGCAGCAGATAGTCGACGTCACCGCTCATGCGGTAGAATTCGACCACCTCCGGAAATTCCTGGATGACTTCCGAGAAACGGCGCAACCACTCATGGCTGTGCGAATTGGTGCGGATCGAGACGAACACCGTCACACGCGCATTGATCTTTTCCGGATCAAGCAGTGCCACGCGGCGCTTGATGACCCCCTCCTCTTCCAGCTTCTGGATGCGGCGCCAGCACGGAGTGGTCGACAGGCCGACTTTCTTGGCAACGTCAGCGACCGCAAGCGTCGCGTCCTCCTGCAAAAGGCGGAGGATTTTTCTATCAAGGCGATCCATTTGAGGCTCCCAAGGAAAATATTTCCCCATAATCCATCGAAATCCCGTCACAAACAAGAAAGGAATTCTGCCTGATCGCCACAAAACGAGTGATAATTTGCGCTGAAATCAATCAATGCGAGACCGGATTTCCGATTTCAGGAAAGGCAGCAACTCCATTTCGAACCAGGGATTCTTTTTCAGCCAGCCGGTGTTGCGCCAGGACGGATGTGGCAGCGGCAGCACTTTCGGACCGGTCGCGGCACCCCAGACGGCGCGCCAATCCTGCACGGTCTCGGTCAGCGAAGCGCGCCGCGTCGTGCCCATATGCCAGCTTTGCGCATAGATGCCGATGGTCAGCACCAGTTCGATCTGTGGCATCAACGCCATGAGTTGCGGGCGCCAGGCCGGCGCGCATTCCTTGCGCGGCGGCAGGTCCGCGCCCTTGGTGTCCTGGCCCGGAAAACAGAATCCCATCGGCACGATGGCGAATTTCCCGGTGTCGTAGAATTCTTCCGACGAGACGCCCAGCCAGTCGCGCAGGCGGTCACCTGACGCGTCGGTGAATGGCAGGCCCGAGAGATGCACCTTGGTGCCGGGCGCCTGGCTGGCAAGCAGAATGCGCGCCGTCGACGATGGCCGCAGCACGGGCCGCGGCTGATGCGGCAGCGGCCTGCCAGTCGGCGCCTCGATGCAGATGCGGCAAGCCCGCACCCGCGCGACAAGCTGTTCCAGTTCCGCCTCCATGCCGGTCAGGCGTTAGAGCGGAATGCGGTCAAATGAAACGACACTCCACTCTAACTCCTTGTTTTACGCATGATTTTTGTCCGAAAAGTCTGCAACTTTTCGGGATCATGCACTGGCGCTCGGCCGCCCGGCGACGGTTCTGTACCAGCGCAGCACATGCGTGCATTCCTCCGGCATCTGGATGCGGGCGGGTTTCATGAAATCGACGGCGACCAGGCCGGTGATGTCGGCCACGGAATAGCTGTCACCGGCGACGAATTCGCGCTCGGCCAGTTCCTTGTCGAGCAGGCGCAGGAATTCCACCGCCTTGGGCTTGTTGGCCTCGCCCCATTCCGGGACCTGCGGCACCTCCCATTCCTTCATGGCCGGATGGATATGGCGAAAGGCCTGTGCCACCGGCGCGAACAGGTTGAACTCCATGCGCCGCTGCCACATCTCGACCCTGGCACGGCCGAGCGCACCGGTCCCGAACAGAACCGGCTCGGGATGCAATTCTTCGAAATAGCGGCAGATGGCGATGGTTTCGGTGAGCACCGTGCCGTCATCGAGTTCCAGCACGGGCAGGCGCTGCAGCGGGTTGCGGCTGGTGACCGCCTGCTCCCTGTGGCCGAGAGCGCCCATGTCGACCGGTTCCAACGGCACGGTCAGCCCCTTTTCCGCCAGAAAAATGCGAACCCGGCGTGGGTTGGGCGCGCGTCCACCGTCGTAAAGTTTCATGATGCTCTCCCGATCTGAATGCGTTGAACCATAAAACTGCGATCAGCGGAAACGAAACAGCCCTCGCAGCATGTCTCCGGCGCCTGCTAGTGCTCCATGCTTCGGTTCCAACCGTCCTTCATGGGAACGGCGCCACTCCTTTGGCTCGTCGAAACTGCCGGCCCAGATGCCGGTGCGTGCCCGGCGTGCCGCGGCTTCCTCCACGTCGTAGTCACCGAAGGCTACCGCCCAGCCACTCCTGACCTGTTCGGCGTTGAGATCGACGTCGCCGGCCCGGCAATCGCCGAGGAGCCGGTCGTAGCGATCACGCTGCCATCCACTGCAAGAGACGGCGCGGCCACCGATCAGCTTGGCCAGCGCCTGGCGTGACTGCTTGCCGCAGGGATAATCAGCCCCGTCCTTGCGGCACAGCTGCATGTATTCCGGCGCGTCGATGCCACGCAGGCGAATGCGCTCGTTGCCGAGGGTGATGGTGTCGCCGTCGTTGACGATCGCTGTCCCGTTTTGCTGGCGCGTTGACACGCGATCGAGCCTGGCCACGACCAGCGCGATCAGGGCCAGAAACAGCACCGCCAGCGCATAGTCGAAGAATCTGCGCCACGGGCTGCGCGGACGCGGCGGATAAGGCCTCCGCCCAGGCCTTTGCGACCATGAACGGCTCATATGGCAAACAGGTTCTTAATCATTCCGCCTTAGCGTCCGAACTGGAGCCGCTGCCCGCAATAACTGAAGTTTCATGCCACTGCTAAGCTCGAACACGGCGGACAAGAACATAGTGGACCGCAGCAAGCCGCATCGCAACAGCGATGTCGCGCGCGCTGTGAAGCGGACGCGCGACCGTCTTTCCCAGCAGGCCGGCAATCCGGATTTCGACCGTGAGCTGCTGAAGCTGCATGCCCGCGCCATCGTGAACAGTGCTGCGGCCGTGCCCTTGCTGGTGCTGACCATCGCCGTTGCCGGCTTTGCCGCCGGGATGAACACCGACACGCTCGTCTGGGCGCTGTTCACCATGGGGTGTTATGCTGGCCTTGCTGTGATCGCGCGCCGTGTCGACCGCACCGAAGCCGCCGACATCAAGCCGGGGCCGACCCGTAACACGTTCCTGGCCGCGCACGGGCTGAGCGGTCTCGGCTGGGCTTATTTCGCATCACTTGGCTGCGGCGCCTGCACGCTCGACCAGTTCCCCGTGATCAAGGCGGTTATCCTGTTGATGGCGATGGCGGCCACGGCCATCATGGCGTCGTCGCTGCGCGGCGCGCTGCTTGCCACTTTCGCCCTCCCGGTCGCGGCTTACGCCTATATCGGCTCCCAGGGCTGGATGCCCTCGGAACCGATCATGGTGGCCTTGCTCGTTGCGGCGCTGCCTTTCTTCGCCTATGTCGCGCATCACCTCAACCGCTCCTCGGTGATGCTTTTGTCCTTCCGCACCGAGAAGGATTCGCTCATCGCCGAACTCGAGACCGCCAAGGCGATGTCCGATGAGGCCCGCCGCCGCGCCGAGGAAGCCAATCTTGCCAAGTCACGCTTCCTCGCCTCGATGAGCCACGAGCTGCGCACGCCGCTCAACGCCATTCTGGGTTTTTCGGAAGTGATGGCCAACGAAGTGCTCGGCCCGATGGGCAACGACACCTACAAGGCCTACGCATCCGACGTGCACGATTCCGGCCGGCACCTGCTCGACCTGATCAACGAAATCCTCGACCTGTCGCGCATCGAGGCCGGCCGTTACCAGCTCAACGAGGAGCCGGTGACATTGCTGGCGATCGTCGAGGATTGCTGCCATATGATGGAATTGCGAGCGCGCAACAAGGACATCCGCATCATCGAGGAATTCGAGCACCAGCTGCCGCGCCTGTTCGCCGATGAACGCGCCGTGCGCCAGATCGCGCTCAACCTTCTGTCCAACGCAGTGAAATTCACCCCCACCGGTGGCGAGGTGCGCGTGCGCGTCGGCTGGACCGCCGGCGGCGGCCAGTACATCTCGATCAAGGACAATGGGCCGGGCATTCCGGCGGATGAGATCCCGGTCGTGCTGTCGGCCTTTGGTCAGGGCTCGATCGCCATCAAGAGCGCTGAGCAAGGCACCGGGCTTGGCCTGCCGATCGTGCAGGGACTGATGGCGATGCATGGCGGCGAGTTCGAACTTTATTCGAAGCTGCGCGAAGGCACCGAGGCAATCGCCATCTTCCCGCCGACCAGGGTGATGGAGCAGTTGCCAGCTCTGCCGACCAAGGTCGCGGCCGGCGGCCGGCGCCGCGGATAAGACATTTCAGCAAAAGCGCCTGGCGGTTCTGCCGTCGACCTGCGTAACCGCGCTAGATACGAACCGCCGCAGCCATGCCGGAGCTGGTCAGGGCCGCGGCCCTGGCGATACCCGCCGCCAGCGCACCGCCAAATCCCTCGCCATGGCTGATGCCAAAATCGAGCAACGGCTTCAGCCCCAGCGATGCGGCGGCCCTGGCATGACCAGGCTCCGGAGAGAGGCCGGCAAGGAGGCAATGGTCGAGTGCGGCCGGATTGGCGGCACGAAGCACCGCCGCTGCGGCCGTCGCGGCAAAGCCGTCGAGGATGACGGGAACATTCTGCATGCGCGCAGCCAGGATCGCTCCTGCGATGGCTGCGAATTCGCGCCCGCCGACGCGCCGCAGCGCTTCGAGCGGATCCTTGAGATTGGCGCCGTGGAATGCCAGGGCGGCATCCACCGCAGCCGCCTTGCGCGCCTGCATGGCCTGATCTGCTCCGGACCCGGGACCGACCCAGTCCGCGCCCGTCCCGCCCAGCACGGCGGCCAGAAGCGCTGCCGCGACGGTGGAATTGCCGACACCGATGTCGCCCAGGCACAAGAGATCGGTCCCGCCCGCCGTCGCTTCCATGCCGAAGGCCATGGTCGCGGCACAGCCGCGCTCGTCGAGCGCCGCCTCTGCGGTGATGTCACCGGTCGAGATGTGCAGGGCCAGATCGAAGACCTTGAGGCCGAGGTCATAAGCAATGCACGCCTGGTTCACAGCGGCCCCACCCGCCGCGCAGAGTTCGACGGCATTCGCGGTCGCGGCCACGGGGCGCGGCGAAATGGCCTGCCGGGTGACGCCGTGGTTGCCGGCAAAGACCGCGACCAGCGGCCGGTTGATCGCCGGCGGCGCCTTGCCGCTCGCCGACGCCAGCCATGCGGCGATATCCTCGATGCGCCCCAGGGAAGCCCCCGGCTTGTCTGCCTTGGCAAACAGTGCCCTCACCCGATCGCCGGCAGCGCCATCCAGCGCCGGCAGGTTGGCGATCAGGTTGCGGAAATCGTCGAAAGGCAGCGCGCTGGTCATGGCAGGTTCCTGTTCGATGCCGGCAATAGCCGCCTTGCCCACATCGTACAACCGCATGACACGAAAACGGCGCGGCCTCGATCCTGAAAATCGCTAGGGAGACGACAGGGGCGCCAGATGACGACCTGAAGTGGCGCAAGGGCAAGGCCTTGCATTGCCACATTCGTTGCACCATGTGGGAGCGAGCCCCTAGGATAGATCCATGACGGCCATCGAATCGCCCTGCATCCTGGTCTGCTCGATCGACATGAAAACCGGCTATTGCTTCGGTTGCGGGCGCACGCGTGACGAAATCTCCGCCTGGCTGGAAATGAGCCCGGAAACCCGCCGCGCCGTCATGGCCGAACTGCCGGCGAGACTGGCGACAGTGGAGCGCAAGCCGCGTCGCGAAACCCGCCGCACGCGCATGGCGCGTGAACGCGGCGAGGTGCTTTGACGCCGATGAGCCGCTCGCTTGTTGTCATCCTGGTGATCATCGCAGCCGCGGCAGCCTTGCTCGCCTACAACGATTCCTCCGGCAGCACGTTCGGCATCGAGAACTACAGTTTCGGCAACCTGATCTGGCTCGGCATCGTCGGCGCGGTGGTCGGCGCCGGCCTACTACGCTCAGGCCAACCGCTCGGCAGCCTGGCGCGCAATCTCGGCACCTGGGCGGTGATCGTCCTTGCCCTGATCGCGGGCTACCAATACCGCTACGAACTGCAGGACGTTGCCAGCCGCGTCACCGCCGGGCTCATCCCCGGCAGCCCGCTTGCGCTCGGTATGGAAGACGGCCGCGCGACGGTGACGCTCGACAAGGGCAACAATGGCCATTTCCAGGCACGCATCCTCGTCAACAACAAGCCGCTCAACGCCATCGTCGACACCGGCGCGACGACAACGGTGCTGACGGCTGACGATGCCCGTGCCGCCGGCATCGACCCGGACGGCCTGAATTACACCGTGCGCGTCTCCACGGCCAACGGCAACGCCAACGCCGCCGCCGTTCGCACCAATGAAATAGCACTTGGCGGCATCGTGCGGCGTGACATGCCGGTGCTCGTCGCCGCCCCTGGCGCGCTCGGACAAAGCCTGCTCGGCATGAATTTCATCGGCTCGCTGTCCGGCTTCGACATGCGCGGTGATCGCATGATCCTGCGCGATTGATGCAATTTAAGATTGCATATCTCTAAAAACTAATATACCTATTGGTGCATATCTCCCGGAGGGAAGTATATGCGCCTCACCCTGTTCATCGCAGTTTTGGTGACGACCTCAGCCGCGGCCGAACCAATCCAATGGACGACCTCGGAGCGAGGAGGCAGCACGCTGGATATCCCCGTATTCATGACGGAATCGGCGGTACGCGGGCTGATCAGAAGCGGTGAGGAAGACCCATATGGCACCGTATACGAGCCTATCGACTACCCCATCATGTTGCGTCAGTATTATATGGTGTCCAAAAAGACGCCCTATAAGTACATTTTGGGAAATGCTACTTACGTCAAAGAGACATACAAAGTCGACAAGCCAAATTTGGGGATTGCCTCAGGTTCCAATGGGAAAGAAATTTTCTACGGAATGTGCGCGAAATCCGACAAGCTCTACTGTTTCGATGTCTTCTATTCGGCAAAGGAAGAGGCCAAATATGGCCCGATCGTCAAGCGGATCGCAAAATCTTTCAAGAAATGCAGGAGCGGGTGTATTTGAGGAAAGGCGCGTGATCGCGCGGCGCTTGATTTGCTGCAAGGCTATGTATGGCTTGCCATCGCCTTCAAGGGCACCTGCGTCGGACGAGATACGAGAACCTACAATCCGGACACCTTCCAGTTCCCCATCGCGCCCATGATGAATGGGAACGACTGAAAAATAAGCACGTGCGATTTCAGCTACTTAGCTGAGACGACCTTCTTGAGATTGTACCCTCCCCGCCGCGAATTCTATTGGAAGCTATGTGTTGGCGTCCTGATTGGTGGTGGGATACGGCCTATGGAAGGTTGGCGAATGGGTGTGGGGACTTTTCTAGCCCTGTTCAACGAAGTACGTCTGGTGGCGTAACTGGATCGCCGGACGACAACATGCCAGAAGAGAAACCCAAGAAGCTAGGTCCCCGTGATCGGCTGCAACTCATGCAGCTAGATCCAAATGCGAGCATGGACTTCACGGACATCCCTGGAAGCAGTAAGCGCCTCGAGGCGATGATGAGGAATATGGGCTCCCAGGCTGGCTTAAAGCCGCTTCGATCTCTGTCTTCGTGCTTGGTCTCTGCGGTCTCGTCGTGATGTTTTACTTGGCAAGCGGAAGCCGGTAGAGCCCATTGGCCTTTGAGATGAGGCCACTGCGGACTAACAGCTTAGTCGAGCAACTCGGCTCATCGATACTCGATCGATCCAGCCACCGAATAGACGGTTCGTCTGTGATGTCTTTAACAGAAGCCCCCCGATAAGTAACAGACTATGATGTTGGCTGTCGCAACGTGGCGGCGGTTAGATCCGGAAATTCACTACTTTCACCCTGGGGGAAATCATGAAAACTCTACAGCTATGGCTGTCAGTGTTCGCACTGGCAGTTGCTTCGCTTTTCTTCGTTTCAGGTGCTCAGGCTCAAGCAACACGCACGTGGGTTTCTGGCGTCGGCGACGACGTCAATCCTTGTAGTCGCACAGCACCTTGCAAAACTTTTGCCGGCGCCATCTCCAAGACGGCGGCAGGGGGCATCATCAACTGCATCGATCCTGGCGGATTCGGCGCGGTCACGATCACCAAATCGATCGCGATTGATTGCCGTCATGTTCTCGCTGGCGTGCTGGCCTCATCGACGAATGGCGTTATAGTCAATGCAGCAGCGACCGATGTTGTGACCTTGCGCGGCCTCACAATCGACGGAAACCCTCCCGCCTCGCCTGGCCTGAACGGGGTGCGGTTTCTCAACGGTGCCGCTCTCGTCATAGATGAATGCAAGATCTCGGGGTTCGTCAGCACGACTGGCAACGGCGTCGATTTCTCTCCTGCGGTCAACGCTCAGCTTTCCATCATCAACTCTGTGATCTCTTGGAACGGCACAGCCAGCGGCGGCAGCGGAGTGGCAATCCGCCCCACCGGGACAGCGACCGCCAAGGTGGTGCTTGAAAACGTGCAGTTGCTGAACAACTCAGTCGGTCTGCGCGTCGATGGAACTACCGGCACAGGCGCAAGGCGCGTTACTGTTTCTCGCAGCGCGATCTCCGGCAATACGTTCCAGGGCGTTGCAGGCGTGACAGGGACAACCGTGTCCAACATTATGTTGAGCAGCAATGTGATCAGCAACAACGGGTCCATCGGCGTCCAGTCGAATGGTACGGGATCCTCGATCCTGCTGGGAAACAACGTCATCGCAGGCAACGACACTGGCATTAGCGCTACAGGCGGTGCTCAACTGCTCTCGTATCAGACCAACAACAACAACCTGAACATCACTGGAAACGGAACCCCAACGGCGACGGTCGCGCCGCAGTAGTTCCAGGGAGCCCGCTGAAGGTGTTTGATCGGCGGGCTCCTCAATCCTCCTTTCCCGACCCTTGGCTTTGGCATGAGCGTTGAGTTCGGCGCAGGCGTTAGCCGACATTGGAATAGATCGCGCCGCACTTTTCGTAGGCCTGGATCGATCCTTCAGCATGCAGCCGCTCCTGCGGACGATCGCTTCAGGCAACTTGTCGACCGGTCTGCTCACTCCAGAGGGTCTTCTCGTCTTGACCAGGGCAGGCCTGGAGCTTCGCGTGTTGCCGACCAGCCTGGAGGAAGCTCCGCTATCTCATGAATATCTGGGTGGAGGTCGACGATCGACGACATAGCAACCACCAGCGCAGATGCCATATTGACTATAGATCCATCCGTGAATCCCCACGAATGATCGTCCTCGTAATGCGTTGCTACGAGGACAGGGCTTCCCTCGATAACAGACCGGCATGTAATACAGGCCACATTAGATGCCTGGTCGAATTTCCAAGTCATGCTCTTCTATTTGCCCCTGACAGCTCCGGCCGGTGGTGCTCAACATATTTTGCTGGTTGACCGTCCAAAAGGTTCTGCGTTCGGTGCAAGCTGTCGCCCAGCGGTGCGAGAGCTTTGTAATCGTCGCCGAATGGCCTGACACCCATCATCGCCTTCCGCAGCACGTTTTTTCGACGAACAATCTCGCCGTCGCGTTTCACGACGGTTTGCGCTAGATAGCCGGCCAACCCATCTTTGGCTCGTGCCCATCTCGACCGACACAGCCGCACAACATGAGCATTTGAGGTACAACATTGTTGTACCGACCACGATGGAATACCCTGAAACCCGCAGAAATGCGCCGAAAATGCGTACAACATTTTTCGAAATTCGATGACCAAAACCGAACAAAAACAAAACAACTACAACAGCTTCCAGTTCTCCATCGCACCCATGATGGACTGGACGGATCGTCATTGCCGTTTTTTCCATCGTCAGCTGACGCAGCGGGCACTGCTCTACACCGAGATGGTCGTGGCGGATGCGGTCATTCATGGCCAGCGCGAACGGTTGCTGGGCTTCGATGCCGCGGAGCATCCGGTGGCGCTGCAGCTTGGCGGATCGGATGCGCGGAAACTCGCCGAGGCGGCGCGCATCGGCGAGGGTTTCGGCTATGACGAGATCAACCTCAATGTCGGCTGCCCTTCGGACCGCGTCCAGTCCGGCACGTTCGGCGCCTGCCTGATGAAGACGCCGGCGCTCGTTGCCGATTGCGTGGCGGCGATGAAGGCTTCGGTGAAGATACCGGTCACCGTCAAATGCCGCATCGGCGTCGACGACCAGGACCCGGAACCAGCGCTCGACACCTTGGCCGACAATGTCTTTGCCGCCGGTGCCGATGCGCTCTGGGTGCATGCCCGCAAGGCCTGGCTGGAAGGCCTCAGCCCGAAGGAGAACCGCGACATCCCGCCGCTCGACTATCAGCGGGTCTGCCGGCTGAAGGCCCGCCTGCCCGAGCGGTTCATCGGCATCAATGGCGGCATTCCGTCGGTCGAGGATGCCGTCGCCCATCTGGCGCATGTCGACGGCGCCATGCTTGGCCGGGCCGCCTATCACACGCCGGGCATCCTGACAGCCGTCGATGCCTCCTTTGCCGGCAGGCAGCCGGCGGCGTTCGATTTCGCGGCGCTGATCGACACGATGGCCGGTTATGCGACGCGCCACATCGAACAGGGCGGCCGGCTGGGCCATGTCACACGCCACATGGTCGGCCTTTTCCACGGCCTGCCGGGCGCACGCCGCTGGCGCCAGATCCTCTCCACCGATGCCACCCGCCCGGGTGCAGGCGCCGAGGTGCTGAAGGCTGCATTCGCCTCGGTCGAGTTCAGCGCAGAGGCAGCCGCCTGAGGCAGCGTACCGCAAGGTTACGGCGCGGCGAACGCAGCCCACGGCGTCCTTTGTTCACCTCAGCCGGCTCCGGAAACACCAATTGGTGTGGAACACGGCGCTTTTTATCATTTTTATAAATAACGTTAGTTGTAGATTATATTCTGAAATTTATGCTCGCATTGATACCGGTTCAATCTCCGAGGGGGCCGACGTGAAGGGCATGGTGTTCACCGAACTGCTGGGTTTCGTAGAGCAGACCTACGGGGCGGATGCGGTGGATGACCTGATCGAGGCTTCCGACCTGCCAAGTGGCGGCGCCTATACGGCCGTCGGCACCTATGACCACAAGGAAATGCAATCCCTGGTCACCACGCTGGCCGCGCAAAGCAACACGCCGCCAAACGAATTGCTTGATCTGTTCGGCCAGCACCTGATCCGGCGTTTCAAGGCGTCATTCCCAGACTTCTTCAGGACTGCGGCCACGCTGTTCGATTTCCTGGAAAGCATCGACAGCCATATCCATGTCGAAGTGCGCAAACTCTATCCCGATGCCGAGCTGCCGGTATTCCGCGCCGAACGCCTCGGAAACGCGACCATGCATCTCGACTACCACAGCAAACGCCCGTTCGAGGCGCTGGCCTCGGGTCTCATTCTCGGCGCGGCCCAGCTCTATGGCGAGGCCGTGCAGGTTGAAAGAAACGCGCATGAAGCCGATGGCGAGACGTTCGTCCGGTTCTCGATCCAGAAGACAGGCGCAATAGCATAGATGTTGCCGCAACCCGATACGTCCGGCGATCGTGTCGCGCGTCTCGAACGCCGCCTGCAGCGGGAGCGACGCGCCCGCGAAGAGGCGGAATGGCTGCTCGAGGCGAAATCGCTGGAGTTGTACAACGCCAACACCCACCTGACGGCGCTGGCCAACGACCTCGAAATGCGCGTGCTCGATCGCACCCACGAATTGGAGGCGTCTCGCCAGCAGGCGCTGTTCCTCGCCGAGCGCGATCCGCTGACCACGCTCGCCAACCGGGTCAGTTTCGCGCGCGAGCTCGAGGCAGCAATTCATACGGCGCAAACGCATGACGGCTCGGTGCAGCTTCTGTTCGCCGATCTCGATCGTTTCAAGGAAATCAACGACAATTATGGCCATGCCGTCGGCGACGCGGTCCTGCTGGAGGTCGCGACCCGACTGCGCACGATCTGCAGGGGAACCGAAGTGCCCGGGCGCCTCGGCGGCGACGAGTTCGGCGTCATCTGCATAACCCCGGTTCAAAGCCAGCGGGCCCGCCAGATCGCGACCGAGATCATGGAAGCCATGAGCAAGCCGATCGATTGCGGCCGCCTGCAGCTGATCGTCAGCTGTTCGGTGGGCTTTGCCAGCTTTCCGCGCGATGCTTCGGATTCTCCGACCCTGCAGCGTTTCGCCGATGTCGCCCTGTACCATTCCAAGGCGTCCGGACGCTCGACCTGGACGGAGTTCGACGACACCATGGCGGCCGAGCTGCATAGCCGCCAGGGCCTGGAAGTCGAACTGCGCGCGGCGGTAGCGGCGGGAGAGATCGAGCCCTGGTACCAGCCGATCATCTCCGCCGAGCACAACAGGATCGTCGGCGTGGAGGCGCTTGCGCGCTGGCAACACCCCGAGCGGGGCCTCATCCTGCCCGGGCTGTTCATCCCGCTGGCCGAAGAAAGTTCGCTGATCGTCGAACTCGGCCGGGCAATGATCGATCGCTGCTGCGAGGAAACGCGCCAGCTGATCCGGGACGGTCATCTCGACTATGTCTCGATCAATCTGTCGCCGCGCCACCTGCGCTCGCCAACCGTGGTCGAGCAGGTCGCCAAGATCCTGGCGCGGCACAAATTCCCGCCTTCCGCGCTGCAGCTGGAAATCACCGAAAGCCTCCTGCTCATCGATTTCGAGCAGGCGGAAGAACGTCTTTCGAAGTTTCGCGCGCGCGGTGTCCGCATCGCCCTCGACGATTTTGGCGCGGGCTATTCGAGCCTCTCATACATCCGGCGACTGCCGCTGGACGTCATCAAGATCGACCGGTCCTTCGCCCGGGACATCAGCGATGACCGGCAGTCCGAAGCCGTGATCAAGGCGATCGTCCAGCTCGCACAGGCACTGGAGCTCGAGATCGTGGCCGAAGGCATCGAGACCGAGAGCCAGGCAGAACGGATGACCAGTTGCGGCTGTTTCATCCAGCAGGGCTATCTGTTCGGGCGGCCGATGCCGCTGAGTGAACTCATGCGACATCTCAAGATCAAGGGCTCGTGACAGCCGACCGTCGCAACACCAGACGCTTTGCCCAGAACGGCTCCAGGCACTGTTGAAGGCGCTCGGCTCGGCGGAATTCTACTCCGCGGCCACGGCAAGCGGCGCCCTGCTGCCAAGCACCGTCTCCGCCTCGCCGATCGCCTGCGCCACGCGTCTCAACAGCGGTTCGGAAGCCGGTACGCCATTGTCGAAATCGCGATCCGTGGCATAGACGGCGGTCGGCAGGGCGAAGGCTTCAAAGAAGCCGAACAGAGGCCGCAACTGGTGTTCGACGATCAGTGCATGGCGGTCGCCACCACCGGTCGCCGTCACCAGCACCGGCTTGCCGCGCAGTGCAGCCGGATCGAGCAGATCGAAGAAGTGCTTGAACAGGCCGGTGTAGCTGCCCTTGTAGGTCGGCGAACCGACAACCAGCAGATCTGCTTCCGTAATCGCCTGCAGGATCGCCTGCGCCGGCTCGTCGAGAGCGCTCGCCCGGCGCGCCGTGACAAGCGATGGGCCGAGGTCCTCGATGTCCCAGCTTCTTGCCGACAAACCGTTGCGGCGGCCGATCTCCTGGGCGATGTGGTCGACAAACGCCAGGGTCTTGGACGGCCGGGTGATGTTGCCGGAAAAGCCGACGATGCGCGCGCGGGTCATGGATAGTCTCCTTTATTCCAATGCGTATCAGGATGCCGAGGCGGCAACGCGCGGGCGCACGCCGCGCCCGAATTCGACATCCCAGCCACGCAGGGCCGGTGCGTTCGCGCCATGCAGGTTGAGTTTCGGAAACAGCAGTTCAGCCACGTTGTAGGCCTCCTCCAGGTGCGGATAGGCGGAGGCGATGATGGTCTCGATGCCGATCGCCTGGTATTCACGGATCCGGGCCGCGACATTGTCCGGACTGCCGACCAGCGCCGTCCCTGCCCCGCCACGCACCAGTCCGAGCCCGGCCCACAAATTGGGGCCTACGACCAGCTTGTCGCGACGGCCCTGATGCAGCGCCGACATGCGCTTTTGCCCGACCGATTCCGAAACGTTGACGAAATTGTTCTGCGCCTCGGCGATCACCTCGTCGGAGACATGGCTGATCAGCCGATCCGCTGCGGCCCAGGCCTCCTCCTCGGTCTCGCGCACGATGAGATGGATGCGCAGGCCGAAGCGGATGCTGCGCCCTTCCCTGGCCGCGGCAGCGCGCACGCGCTCCAGCTTTTCGGCCAGCTGATCGACGGGTTCGCCCCAGCTCAGATAGACGTCGACATGCTTGGCGGCGATGGCGATGCCTGCATCCGACGAACCGCCGAACCAGAGCGGCGGATAAGGCTTCTGCACCGGCGGGAAGGAAATGTCGGAGCCCTTCGCTGAAAGATACTGGCCTTCGAAATCCACCTCCTCACCGGAAAGAATGTCGCGCCAGATCGTCAGGAATTCATCGGTCTGCGCATAACGCTCGGCGTGATTGAGCTTGATGCCGTCGCCTGCAAGGTCGGCCGGATCGGCGCCGGTGACGACATTGAGCAGGACGCGACCGTTGGAAATGCGGTCAAGCGTGGCGGCGTGGCGCGCAAACAGCGCCGGCGTGCCGCTGCCCGGCCGCAACGCCACCAGGAAGCGCAATTGCTCGGTCTGCGGGATCAGTGCAGCCGCCGTGATCCAGGCGTCTTCGCAGCGCGTGCCGGTAGGAAGCAGCACCCCCTTGAAGCCAAGTCGGTCCGCGGCCTGGGCGATCTCCCTGAGATAACCGAAGGTCGCCGGCCGATGGCGCTCATCGGTGCCGAGATACGGCCCGTCGCCATGGGTCGGCAGGTACCAGTAGACGTCGAGGGGCGCGTTGGACATGGGATGTTCCTTCTGCGGTCGCTTTGTATCGATGGTTCAGATCTTGCCCTTCCAGGGCACCAGCCGGCGCTCCAACCAGCGCATGCCGCTGGCGAACAGGAAGGCCAGCACTGCGATGAGGATCAGGCCGACGAAGACGACATCGGTGGACAGGAAATTAGCCGCCGACATGATCATGTAGCCAAGGCCGGAGCGGGCGGCGATCAGCTCGGCCGCAACCAGGCAGGACAGGCCGGCGGCGACCGCGATACGCAGGCCGGTCAGGATTTCCGGCAGTGCCGAAGGCAGGATGATGTTGGTGAAGAGCTGCAGTCGCGTGGCGCCGAGCGAAAGTGCGGCATTGATGCGCTCGACCGGCACCGATCGCACGCCTGCCTGCGCCGAAAAGCAGATCGGCGCAAAGGTCGACAGCGACAGCAGAACGATCTTGGAGGCTTCGCCGATGCCCAGCCAGATGATCAACAGCGGCAGGTAGGCAAGCGGCGGCAGCCCCCAATACAGCCCGATCGGCACCGACAGGGTGCCTCGAACCCAGGGGTTAAGCCCCATCAGCAGGCCGATCGGCACACCCAGGATGACACCAATGCCGAGCGCCGCGAGAATCCGCCCAAGGCTCGACAATGTGTGTTGCAGAAGCGTGCCGTCGGCGTAGCCGTCAACGGCCACGGCATGGAACTGCGTCAGCACCTCCGAAGGCGACGGCAGGAACAGCGGTGACGCCCAACCAAGCTGGGTGGCGGCAAACCACAGGGACAACAACACCAGCAGGGTTATCGTGCTGATCAGAAGCGTTCCGGACGAAGCATTCCTGCCTGTCCGGCTCGCGGGCTGGCGACGCTGCTTCGGTGCCGGCTGGACGTGCGTGAAGACTGCGCGAGGATCTGCAGCAAGCGTCATTGCAAGGTTCCTTTGCCTGCTGGCCGATGGATGAGCGCACGGATCTCCTCGCGCAGCTCGATAAAACGCGGATCGGAAAGGATCGGGCCAATGTCGCCCGTCTCGGCGAATTCGCGCACGAAGCCAGCCTCGAAGCGCGCAACGATGCGGCCAGGCCGTGGCGACATCACCACCACTGTCGTGCCGAGCGTCAGCGCCTCTTCGATGGAATGGGTGATGAACAGGATCTGCTTGCCGGTGCGAGCCCAGACAGAAGCCAGTAATTGCTGCATCGTCTCGCGCGTCAGGCTGTCGAGCGCGCCGAACGGCTCGTCCATGAGCAGGATCTTCGGGTCCGTCGCCAGGGCACGCGCCAGGCCGACACGCTGGCGCATGCCGCCCGACAATTCGTATGGCGGCTTGTCGGCGAAATCGGCCAGACCGACCAGATCGAGCAGTTCGCGCGCCCGCCCGCGCCGCACGGTCTTCGAAACGCCGGCAAATTTCAGCCCTAGCGCGACGTTGTCGACGACGCTTGCCCAGGGCAGCAGCGTATCCTTCTGGAAGACGACGCCACGATCACCGCCGGGCCGGTCGATCTCCGCGCCGTCCAGCGTAATCGAACCGGCCGTCAACGGCAGGAAGCCGGCAATGGCATTGAGCAGGGTCGACTTGCCGCACCCCGATGCACCGACCGCAACGACGATGGAATCGGGTGCGATATCCAGCGACACGTGGTCGAGCGCATGCACGGCGCTACCGTCAGAGGCGGGAAAGGTGACGCTGGCGTCGCGTATCTGGAGCATGTCGAACCTTCCAAAGCAGGCGCGCACCGTATCCGGCACGCGCCTGGTCAATTCGTCAGTTGGAGACCTTGGCTGCTGCAGCGTATTGCGGGTCCGCGAAGACGCCATAATTGTCTTTCACCGCGGTGATCTTGCGCTGCTCCTTCAGGAAGCCGGCGGTGTCCTTGAGGATCTTGGCGACACCGCTGTTTTCGCCACCACCCAGCCACTTGTCGGAAAGCTGTTCGGCCAGCGGCGGCACTACGGTCGACTTGATGCGCTCGGCATGGTCGGCTGGCGTCCCGCCCTGCAGGCCGGCGATCAGCTTGATGTTTTCCGAATCCGCACCCCAGGCTGCCTTGTCGTTGGCGAAGGAGGTGAAGTAACCGTCCACCTGTTGCACATACTGCGTCAGGAAATCAGGATGTTCCTTGGCGAACTCACCGGTTGCGACCAGCGCGCTGAAGGTCGGGGCGCCGCGATCTGCCACTTCGCCGGCGGTCAGCAGTACCTTGCCGTCTTTCTTCAGCTCGGAGAGCGCCGGATCCCAGACGAAGGCGCCATCGATGTCGCCGCGCTTCCAGGCCGCGACGATCTCGGGCTGCGGGATGGCGATGACCTGGGCATCCTTCTCGGCAATGCCTTCCTGCTTCAGCACGGCAAGCAACTGATAATGGTCGGTGGACACCGGTGCCGCAGCCAGTTTCTTGCCCTTCAGGTCTTTCGGAGAGGCAATCTCGGGCCGAACCACCAATGCCTCGCCATCACGCGAGACGGAAGAGATGTAGAAGCCTTTGACATCCAGCCCTTTGGACACCGCCGCTGCATAGGGGCTGGAGCCGACATCACCGATCTGCACAGCACCCGAAGCGATCGCGGCGAAGATGTCGGCGCCCGAATTGAAGCGGCGGAATTCGATGTCCCAGCCGGTTTTCTTGGCGATGTCGCCATTGGCGATACCGACGAAATAGGGGGTCGAGCCGGTCTGATAGGCGATGACCACCTTCTTGTCGTCAGCGGCGAAAGCCAGCGACATCGAAGCGCCGAGCGAAAGACCCGCGAGGGCGGCGGTGAACAGTTTGCGCATGCGTTTACCCCTTTCCATGATCGAGTTTGCCCCTCGAAACATCAGCGCACGTCGCTGATCGGGTTAAACGCTACTGAATTTGTAGAATTAGTTCAGAAAGCTTTTTGCGAATGTCGCCGCACTTGCGAACGATCTGTCTAACGACAGGCGGAAAAGCCGAACCCCAGGTTCGATACGAGAAGTTTTGCCCCCGGGACCGGCAAAAAAGTTCCGAAGCGGCTCGCCTTGAAGCGTTTCCGTTTTTCATGGAAACGCGGAAACGCTCCAAGTTTTATTTTCGTCGCCTTTGTAGCCAAGTGATCCCATTTGGCTACAAAATGCTCAGTAGGTAGTGCGTCCTCCGGAGAGATCGAAGGTGGCGCCGGTGGTGAAGGAGTTCTCATCGGAGAGCATGAAGGCAACCATGGCGGCAGCCTCCTCCACCTCGACAAAGCGGCCACGCGGCACCTTGCCCAGCATATAGGAAACCTGCGCCTCGGTGAGCTGTTCCAGGATGCGCGTGCGTGCCGGAGACGGCGTCAGCGCATTGACGGCAATGTCATGACCGGCGAGTTCCTTGCCGAGCGACTTGGTCAATGCCAGGACGCCTGCCTTGGCGGCCGAATAGGCGGCTGCGTTGGGATTGCCTTCCTTGCCGGCCACCGAGGCGACGTTGACGATGCGGCCGTAATTGCGCTCGATCATACCGGGCACCAGTCGCCGGCAGCAGTAGAAGACGCCGTTGAGGTCGATATCGACGATCTGTCGCCAGGCATTTGGATCGTAGTCGACCAGCGGTGCCGCCGGACCGGCAATGCCGGCATTGTTGACGAGGAGATCGACCGCGCCAAAGGCGCTTTCGGTTTCGGTTGCGGCGTCGTCGACGGCGTCCATCCTGGCCTGGTCGCACCAGACCGCCCTGGCATCGCCCAGCGTCGACAGGTCCTTGATGGCGGTCTCCATCGCGGCTTTGTCGATATCCCAGATGGCGACCCTGGCGCCCGAAGACAGCAGCCGGCGCGCAACGGCCAGGCCGATGCCTTGCGCGCCTCCGGTGACGACAGCGACACGGCCGGAAAAGTCGACGGCATTGATACGACGGTTCATCAGATGGTCCTTTGCGGATGGGAGAAGGCTCAGGCGCCGGGCTTGATGCGGAAATCCTTGCCTTCCGGCAGGGTCTGGCCACCATCGATCACCACCGTGGTGCCGGTGATGTAGGCGGCATCGTCGGATGCAAGAAACAGCGCCGCATTGGCGATGTCGCGCGGTGTGCCCAGCCGCCCGAGCGGGATCGCCTCTTCCATGGTGCGAATGAACGCTTCCGAGCGATGCTGTTTCACGCCTTCCGTCAGGATGTTGCCGGGCTCCAGACCGTTGACGGTGATGCCGTAGCCGGCGAATTCGAGCGCCGCCGACTTGATGAAACCGTTGATGCCGGCCTTGCTGGCCGAATAGTGGCCGTGGCCGGGGCTGGTCACGCGTGGGCCGGTGATCGATGAGGTGAAGATCATGCGGCCGTACCCCCTCTCGCGCATCACCGGCAGCGCTGCCCTCGCCGCCAGGAAGGTCCCTTTGAGGTTGACGCCCAGCACGGCATCCCACTCCTCGGGCGAGGTGTCTTCGATCAGCGTCCAGGGATAGATGCCGGCATTCTGCACGAGGATGTCGAGCGTACCGTAAGCGGCAACCGCAATGCCGACGGCTTTGCGGGTATCGGCGAAGGACGAAACGTCGATCCGGGTGAATTGACCGCCGAGCCGCTCGGCGGTCGCCTGGCCTGCCTCCACCTCACGGTCGGCGACGACGACTTTCGCCCCCTCTTCGACAAAGCGCGCGGCGATCGCCTCGCCAATACCGCGCGCAGCACCGATCACCAGGGCGACCCGGTTTTCCAGCCTCAATCCCATCGAAGCAATTCCTCTGTTGATGACGTGCGGCGTCAGGCAGGCCGCTATTTGAAGCCCGACATCGAAATGCCCTCGATGAACTGTTTCTGGGCGATCAGGAATGCGACGATGATCGGCAGGACAGAGATCAGCACCGCCGCCATCATCAGTGTCCATTTGCCGGCATATTGCTGCTGCAGGAGCGCAAGCCCCACCGGCAGTGTCGTGGTCTGCATGTCGCTCGGCAGGTAGATCAGCGCCGTGAACAGGTCGTTCCAGGAGAACATGAAGGCGAAGATCGCGAAGGCAGCGAGCGCGGGCTTGGCCAAGGGCAGATAGATCCGCCAGTAGATGGTGAGCAGGCTTGCGCCGTCGATGCGTGCGGCTTCGGCCAGTTCGATCGGTATCGTCTTGAAATACTGCCTCAGCAGGAAGGTGCCGAAGGCACCGCCGAGGAAGCTCGGCAGGTACATCGGCACCTGGGTGCCGTACAGGCCAAGCCATTTGAACAGGATGAACTGCGGGATTGTGGTGATCTGCTGCGGTACCATCAGCGTGATCAGCAGCAGGAAGAACAGCGCGTCGCGGCCACGGAAACGCGTCACGGCAAAGATGAACGCCCCCATGGAACAGGTCAGCAGCTGCCCGAACGTGGCGATCATGGCGATCTTGAAGGAGTTCCACAGCATGATGTGGAGCGGCATGATCGTCCAGATATCGCGATAGTTCTCGAGCGTGAGCACGGGTGGGATCAGCGTTCGCGAATACTGGTCAGCCGGCAGTTTCAGCGAGGTCGACACCATCCAGACAAACGGCGCGACCATGACGATGCCGCCGGTGAGCAGCAATGTCACGGCAAGGACATTGCCGCGGACTTCTTCGGCGCGGCGGCTCATGCTTCGGCTCCGAACTTCTTCTGGATGCGGATGTAAAACAGCGTGAACAGCGCGATGATGGCGGTGAGCACGACTGCCTGGGCTGCGGCATCGCCCATGCGAAAGAACCGGAAACCGGTGCGGTAGACCGAAAAGACCAGCGTCGGAAAGGTCGAATTGCCGTTGGAAAGACGCGTCAGCATGTAGATGTAGTCGAAGGCCTGGAAGGCGTGGATGGTCGAGAGCACGCCCTGGAAGAACAGGCTCGGAACCATGGCCGGCAGCGTCACATGGACGAGGCGCTGCCAGGCCGTTGCCCCATCGACACGCGCCGCCTCATAGAGCTCGCGCGGGATCGCCTGCAGGCCGGCCAGGAACACGATCATGCCCTCGCCTATCGCGCCCCAGACATTCACGATGACGACGGAATAGAGAATGACCTTCGGCCCCAGCCAGTTGACCGGATTGCCTCCGAAGGTCGTGATGAAAGAGTTCAATACCCCCTGATCCTGCGCGAAGATCCAGCTCCACAGGAGGCCGACGGCGGTGGGCGACGACACCACCGGCAGGAAGAACAGGGCGCGCAACAGCGAGATGCCGCGGATGTGGCGGTTCATCAGGCAGGCCACGGCAAAACCGATGGCAAGCGTCAGCGGCACATAGATCAGCGAGAACAGCGTCGTGTTGATCAGCGCCGTGCTGAACATCCGGTCATGCGGCAGGCCTGTGTAGTTGCTCGCCCCTGCCCACTTGATCGGTGTCAGCATGTCCCAGTTGAAGAAACTCAATGCCAGCGTCGCCAGTACGGAACCGAAGACGCCGATGGCGAGGCCGATCAATGTCGGCGCAAGCAGCAGGAAGAGGCTCCCGCGCTCCCCCCGCAGTGGCTTTAAGGTGCTGGACAAGGCAATCCCCGGAAAGGCCGCTTAGCGATTGTTGGCAAGGACGTCATCGCCCGCGGTCACTGCTTCGTTGATGGCGTCGGCAATCGGGACTTCACCGCTCCAGGCGCGGTGCAAGGCATCGCCAACGGCAGAGGACCATTCCTCATATCCCTTGAAGACGGGCTTCAGATGCGCATAGGCCAGCGCGTCGACAAACAGCTTGTGATCGATCGGCGCCTTCGCCTGAACCAGGTAGGCGGGGCTTGCGGTGATCGCCTCCTGGATCGGAATGGCGTAACCGACCTGCGCCAATTCCTCCTGGGCATGCGGGCCAATGGCGAACTTCAACAATTCCCAGGCCTCTTTGGGATGTTGAGTGGTCGAGGAGATGGTGAAGCCCGCGCTGTTGACGCTGGTGGCCCGCTCCACCGGCCCCTTCGGCATGGGAGCGACGCCCCATTTGAATGTTGCCGGCGCATAGTCCGGTACCGACCAGTGGCCGGTGACACTCATGGCCGCGACACCGGCCTGAAAACCGTCGAGGCCGAACTGCCTGAGCTGCTCGCTTGTCGGGATCGACTTGTCGTCCAGGACCATCCCGGCAATGAACTTCCATGCCTTCATGGCTTCCGGACTGCCGATCAGTGTCTTGCCGTCTTTCAGGTCGACTATCTCGGCGCCGTAGGACCACAACACGCTGCTCCAGAACACCTCCATGTCGATCAGTTCGGCAAACAGGCCCCATTGATCGATGGTGCCGTCGCCGTTCTTGTCTTTGGTCAGCTGCTTGGCCGCGGCGCGCAGGTCATCCCAGGTCCATTTGTCGGTTGGATAAGCGACACCGGCGGCGTCAAACATGTCCTTGTTGTAGAAGAGCGCGATGGTCTGGATGTCGCGCGGCAAACCGTAATAGCCATCGGGCGTCTTGTAGGCTTCCAGCGATATCGGGAAGACCCCTTTTAGAAGATCGGGTTCCGCATCGACGAACGGCTGCAGCTTGAGCAACGCGCCCCGGGCCTGCCAGTCTGGATAGTTGGAGGCATCCATGGCAAAGACGTCGGGAGCGGTGCCGCCGGCGACCAGCACGCGCAGCTTTTCCCAATAGGAATCCCAGTCGTTGACCTCGACCTTGAGCTTGATGCCGGGATGCGTCTTTTCGAAATCGGCGGACAATTTCTGCCACGCGGCTATGTCAACCGGCCCACCAAACAGCGTCATCGTCAGTTCGGTATCTGCGAGTGCCGCGGAGCACCACAGGACACTCCCCGCCACGGCTACACCGCGGCACACCTGCCCCAGCCAATCTGCCATCTTCACTCCTCCCTTGCCCGGCTACACCCGGGTCGTTTCTCGTTCATTGCCGACCGGATCAAGCCACCAGCGTGGCGCTGGCCAGCCAAGTCTTCAGCAGTCTTGTTGGTAGTCAGACTATTGTAGAAAGCGGATAAAACTACCTATTTGAGACCAATAAATTCCTGAATCCCAGCATGCATCTGGACGATCGAGATCGTCGTAACTAGCCTCCGGACAACATCACGACCGCACACTGATGCGTCGAACAAGGCTCGCCGCAATGGATATTTCACCGCCACCTGAAACGACGCCGGCGAAGCGCCTGACTGCGCTGCAGCGCCGAAAGCTATCTGCCGCCGTTGAGGACGACAGCGATTTCCTGCCGAGGGACAGTTTCTTTGCGGATATCCAGGTGGCCGAGGCGATGCCGCTGGCGCACTGGCACGACCATGTCGAATTCAACTTCATGGTTTCGGGCTCGATGACCTACCTGTTCAATGGCAATCGCATCGTGCTGCGACCGGAAATGCCCTATTGCTTCTGGGCTGGCGTTCCACATCAGGTCGTCAAGGTAGCGGACCCCGCCCAGCTGATCTGTGCTTATGTTCCGTTCGCGGCATTCCTGGCTCTCACCCTGCCTGACGGCTTCAAGACCTCCGTGCTCAACGGTCGCATGATGACGACGGCCGAGACAGACCCGATGGACTGTCTACAGTTCCAGCGTTGGGCACAGGAATGGACCTCGGCCCCGAGCGAGGCGCTTGCCCAGATACTGCGTGAAGAGATGCGCCTGCGGGTTCGCAGGCTGGCGTTGCGCAGCGTTCCAGCCGAGATCGACGATCGCTCCGGCCTGAAAGTCGATGAACCGCAGGGCCAGGTTACCGCCAAGACCAAGGCGGATGACCGGCTCATCGACCGTGTGCAGAAAATGACGAATTTCATCAACAAGGAATTCGCCAACGATATCCAGCTCGCAGACATCGCCAGGGTCTGTGGCCTGCATCCGACTAACGCCATGGCCGCTTTCAAAAGCGTGCTCGGCGTCACCATCGCCCACTACATCCGCCGCCAGCGTCTCAGCCACGCCATGATGATGCTGGCCGACACCGATCGCTCGATCATCGAGATTGCTTTTGCCTGTGGCTATGGCTCCTTGAGCCGGCTCTATCACGCATTCCAGAGCCAGCTGGAAATGACGCCACGCGACTACCGCAAGCAGTTTAGATTGTAGAATTACTTTGTTATCAGTACCTTAAGGTCGACATCTCGATCAATTGTCGAGATCAACTCCCAAGCAGGCACCGGTCTGTGCATCGAACAGATGCAACCGCTCCGTCTGCGGCGAGAGAGAAACCACCTCGCCCCTCGTCCAGCGCGGGCGCTCCGTGGTCTGAACGGTCAGCTGCCGCCCCTCCACCTCGACAAGCAAGGTGGTGAAGGCGCCATTCATCTCGACGGTAGCAACATGACCGGAAATGGGTCCGATTTCAGTCAGTGCAACATGTTCGGGACGAAACCCGCACACCACCGCCCTGCCCACTTCACCACGCTTGCCGGCCGGTAGCCGCAACAGGCAGTCGGCGTTGACGCGAACATGCAATCCGCCGTCAGCAATTTCGACATGACCATCCACGAAGTTCATGGCCGGCGAGCCGATGAAGCCCGCTACATGGAGATTGGCCGGGTGATCGTAAAGTTCGAGCGGCGTGCCGATCTGCTCGACCCTGCCGTCACGCATGACGACGATACGGTCGGCCATGGTCATGGCTTCGACCTGGTCATGGGTTACATAGATCGCGGTCGTGCCAAGCCGCTGCTGCAACGAACGGATCTCGCCGCGCATGACCACGCGCAGCTTGGCGTCGAGATTGGACAACGGCTCATCGAACAGGAACACCTGCGGGCTGCGCACGATGGCACGCCCCATGGCGACGCGTTGACGCTGTCCCCCGGAAAGCTGCTTGGGAAACCGGTCGAGATAGTCGGCGAGGCCCAGGATCTGTGCCGCCTCGCGGACGCGGCGATCTATCTCGCCCGACCTCTCGCCGCGCAGTTTCAGCGAGAAACCCATGTTCTGATGCACCGTCATATGCGGGTAGAGCGCATAGTTCTGGAACACCATCGCAATGTCGCGCTCCTTGGGCGAGACGTCGTTCACGACACGCCCACCAATGCTGATCGTGCCTTCGGTGATTTCCTCAAGCCCGGCGATCATGCGCAGCAGCGTGGACTTGCCGCAGCCGGACGGGCCGACGAGAACCAGGAATTCGCCGTCACGCACATCGATGTTGACATCATGCGTGACGCGCAGATGGCCATACTGCTTGTTGATGTTCCTGAGTTCCACGCCGGCCATGACACTGCTCCCAGAGCAATTCCAGAAGCATACAGTGCTATCCGGAATCACGTAAAAACAAATAGTTAGAGTACTTTCTGAAACACTCTAGTGATAGTGAGGCAACAGATTGCCATGCGCAACGATGAGATCATCGACAAGCGAGACGATCTCGTCGAGCGAAAGCTGCGCTGCGGTATGCGGATCGAGCATTGCGGCTTGATAGATGGCCTCGCGACTGGAGGTCAACGCTGCCTCCACCGCCATTTCCTGCACGTTGACGTTCGTGCGCATGATGCCGGCGAGTTGCGGCGGCAGCTTGCCCATACGCACCGGCTGAATGCCGTTGCGATCGACATGGCAGGGTACTTCGACGCCGCAACCTTCGACCAGATTGTCGATCAGGCGATCGTTGCGGACATTGCCGTAGATCAGCGAAGGCTTGCCGGTCACCATGGAATGGATGATAGCTGCTGCATATTCGTTGCTCTTGCAGACTTCGAGCGGCTTGTTCGGGTCGGCCAGTTCATCGCGCAGCCGGTTCCAGTCGGCGATCTGCTCCTCGCACCACACTGGATACTGATCGAGGATGACCTTGTAGCGGTCGATGATGTCCTCGCGACCCGGCTTGATGAACCAGGAATTGTATTCGGAGAAATGGGTGCTGGATTCGGTGACGAAATGTCCGAAGCGACGCAGGACAGAAAAACGCACGGTATCATCCTGCGGGAAACTTCCATCCACCGCCATCTGCCGAAGCCTGGGATACAGATCCTCGGTTGAGCCGTCGGCGAGGCGCTTCTCGAATTTCAGGAAGAAGGAGACATGGTTCAAGCCGGCGCAGGTGTAGTCGATATCGGCGATGTCTTCGCCGAGGCAGCGGGCGAGATGACCGGACGTCTCCTGCACGCTGTGGCACAGGCCGACATAGCGGATCTCGGGCGCAGCACGGGTCGTCGCCCAGGTGTTCATCGCCATCGGATTGACGTAGTTCATCATCAGCGCGTTCGGGCAGAGCTCGCGCATGTCCCTGGCGATGTCCAGGATCACCGGAATGGTCCGCAGGGCCCGAAAGATGCCGCCGATGCCCAGCGTGTCGCCGATGGTCTGACGTAGGCCATACTTCTTCGGCACTTCGAAGTCGGTGACGGTGGCTGGGCGATAGCCACCCACCTGCATCATCAGGATGACGAAGTCGGCGCCCTTCAGCGCCTTGCGACGGTCGAGCGTCGCTTCAACCTTCAGCTTCTTCAGCCCGAGTGTTTCACCAATCCGGCGCGCCACCGTCTCGGAAGTCGAAAGACGCTCCGGGTCGATATCGAACAGGCTGATTTCAGAATCCTGCAATTCGGCATTGCTCAAAACGTCGCTGAGAATGTTCTGGGCGAAGACAGTGGAGCCCGCGCCTACGAGGCAGATCTTGGCCATGGAGAGTTCCTTTTGGTCCGCAAAAATCGATGCCCGAGCGGGCTTGTCGGAAGGAAACTCTACTGTTCAGCCGAAAATTTCTTGCCGGCGAGCCCTTGAAAATTCCCGAAAGACAGTGATGTCGGGCGGCCCGAACGGACCGCCCGCTAGAGATCAGCGGAACTCGTAGTCCCCTTCGAATTCAGCGGAAAGCCGAATGCCGAAGGTATGCTTCTTGTCGTCGCCGTGCTTGTCGAAGGCATAGCCTGCAGCAATCTGCCAGCTTTCATTGCTGAGACCGAGATCCTTGCCGAATTTGTAAGCGACGGTCGCATCGAACAGATGTTCGACCAGATCGGGCTCGTCCGTGATCTGTTCGCGTTGCTGAGTGTAGGAGATCGAATAGGTCATCGCCTCGCGCTGCAGCGCCGCGGAAACGGTCACGAACAGCGCATCGTCAGGCCCACCACCGAAATTGTTGAACCACGCGGTTTCCGTGAACAGTTTCAGCGTCGTCTCATTGCCCACGGCCACGTTGCCGTTCAGGCCAGCGAGCAGCCCGGTCTCGTTACCGAAACTATGCTCGCCGGCCTTCTGGTAGCGGGCGCCAAGACGATAGCCGAAGGTTCCCTCGTCATAACAACCGGCAGCGCCGGCTCCGAGGCAGCCGGCGAAGTCGACGGCCACCGAGGATATGCCGTCGCTGTTGCCGGCACCGCCATCTTCCAGGGTGTGACGGCCACGATTGGTGAACAGCGATTCCGACAAGGAACTGCGATCCATCCCAAAGGCTGCGACCTCGATTTCGTTGTGGAAACTGCCTGTCTCAAAACCATAGGAGACCGAGGCGCCCACACGTTCCTTCAGCTCATAGTTGCCCGCGATATCGGTGCCATGGATACCGGGTGTGATATCCCAGGCCTTGCCGAAAGCCGGATGAAACTTGCCAACGCGCAGTCCAATCCCGCCAATATGGAACTGCGCATTGAGCTCCGAGACATAGGTGCCGACGTGGTGAAAATACTGGTTCACGCCCAGTTCCTCGTCCTTTACCTCCTCCGTGATCAGATGGCCGAAAAACGCAACGCCCTCGACCGGACGATAGGAAGCGGTAAATTCGACCGTCGGCGCGGCGACAAAATAGTCGCCTTCGGCATGGCGTGGAAACCGGTTCCAGTTCCCGACCGTCTCCATATAGGCATAGTAGTCGATGCAAGGCGCGCTGCACTCGCCAGCCGACGCCTGCTCGACACCGGCAAAAGCCGTAGTCGCCAGAGCAATTCCAGCAAGAGTGCGCAGCGATTGTGCGTTCGGAATTGCGTAAGAACCAAGAACTGGAGCGTTTCCACGTTTCCGCGAAAAGCGGAAACGCTCCAGGATTGCAGGCGCAAAAAGCCAGTATCGGTTCATGAGATGCTCCGTCCTTCCCCTCTGAAAGAGCTTCGGACGGTTTTGTTTGCCGGCTCCCATGCCGTTCTCCGTCCGGCGCAAAAGCTGCGCTGGACAGTCGAAGTGGTCTTGTCGAAGTTCGGGCGATCACTCCTGGAAACGAGCAATTTGGCTGCTTTAGCCCGGACAGTAGCCTATACCGGCGCACTGGCCGCGCGATTTAAGAGCTCTGCCTGCTTCCGCCTCGCCGCACGCGATGCTAGGCATCGCCAGTCTTCAACCGAATTGGAAACGACCCTTGGCCAGCCCCGACGTGACGAAAAAACTCCCGGTGATCGAAA
Source organism: Mesorhizobium sp. EU05-FHT14A09 (assembly GCF_058790995.1). NCBI lineage: Bacteria > Pseudomonadati > Pseudomonadota > Alphaproteobacteria > Hyphomicrobiales > Phyllobacteriaceae > Mesorhizobium > Mesorhizobium sp. EU05-FHT14A09. The sequence continues at coordinate 1,363,300 of NZ_JBYTDF010000001.1, read as the reverse complement.
TCTGCGTCGAGGGCATCGATGGCCTGCTTGCCGCCGAGCGCGCCGGCGCCGACCGCGTCGAACTCTGCGCCAGCCTTGTCGAGGGCGGCATCACGCCAAGCCTCGGCACCGTTCGCCTGGCGCTGGAGCTGGCCAGGATCCCGTTCCATGTCATCGTGCGCCCTCGCGGCGGCGATTTCCTCTACAGCGAGACGGAATATCGCTCCATGCTGGCCGATGTTGCGGCGCTTCGGGAACTCGGCGTCGCCGGTGTCGTGGTCGGCTGTCTCAGCGCCGATGGTGAAATCGACGAAGAGCGAATGGCCGGCCTCGTTGACGCAGCTGGTCCGCTCGCGGTTACCTGCCACAGGGCCTTCGACATGACGCGTGATGCGATCGAGGCGCTGGAAGCGCTGATCCGCTGCAAGGTCGGATGCGTTCTCACTTCCGGCCAGCGCGACACGGCCGTGGAGGGAGCAGATCTGCTGGCGGCACTCGTCAGGCAGGCAGCGGGCCGCATCATCATCATGGGTTGCGGCGAACTCGATCCTCAGAACATCGGCGCAGTAAGGGCAAAGACCGGGCTGACGGAAATGCACTTCGCCTCGCTCAGGAATGAGGCCAGCGGCATGCTCTACCGCAACCCGCATGTCGGCATGGGTGGAGACGATCTCGACCGGGAATACCGCAATACATTCACCGATGAGGCTCTTGTCGAGGCCACCATCAAGGCCGCACGCGCATGACCGCTGCGCGTCCCATCGAAGCCGTGCAGGCACCCGACGAAGCCGTCGTTCTCGCTCTCAACAATGAGAACGCCGCCGAATTGTCCTGGCTGGAACCGCAGGAGCTTTCCGCCTTGATCGGCACGTCGTTCTCGGCAAGCCGTATCGGCGATCTCGAGGCTTTCCTGCTGACTTTCGACCAGACCGCTACTTATGACAGCCCGAACTTCCTGTGGTTCCGGGAACGCTATCCGCGTTTTGTCTATGTCGACCGCATCGTGGTAGCTGCCGACGCTCGCGGGCGTGGCCACGCCCGCCGGCTTTACGAGGACCTTTTCGCGCGCGCTGCGGCAGCGGGCCACGACATCGTCACTTGCGAAGTGAACATGGACCCGCCCAATCCGACATCGGACGCCTTCCATGCGGCTCTTGGCTTCCAGGAAGTCGGCCAGGCCCTCATCCATGACGGCAAGAAGGCCGTCCGCTACTATGCAAAGCAGCTGAAGGCTTAGGTTTCAAAAAGACGCGGGTCGACCGAACCGCGCCCCTTCGAACGTCATTGGAACAGCGGCAAGGCGCTGGCCAGCGTCATCAGGAATCCCCACGCCAGCGGGATACCGACCAGCAACCAGGCGAGCACCAGCTTGATCGGATTGCCTTGTGTTTCATTGGCCATGTCGTCCTCCTTCAAGCTGGCTGCTCGACTTTCATGTGAAAGCGCTCGTTGACGGGCCGCATCAAAAGATTGAGCACAAAACCGACAACCAGCAGCCCAGCCATGATGTACATGGTGACCGTGTAGGCGTCGGCTTTCGCCACGCCGCTGTCGATCTGGTACTGGCGGATGTAGTTGACCAGCACCGGTCCCAGCACCCCGGCAACCGACCAGGCCGTCAGCAGGCGCCCATGGATCGCGCCGACATAACGCACGCCGAACACATCACGCAGATAGGCAGGAATGGTGGCGAAGCCTCCGCCATACATCGACAGGATAACCCCGTAGAACAGCACGAACAGGAAGATGCTGCCCGTATGGCCTGTCCATGGCACCACGGCGTAGAGCACGACGCCAAGCAGGAAGAAGATGGCGTAAGTGGTTTTGCGGCCAATGAAATCGCTCGTCGATGCCCAGAAGAAGCGACCCAGCATGTTGAAGATCGACAGCAGGCCGACGAAACCCGCGGCAGCGGCTGGTGAAATTCGGCCCGGGAACATTTCCTGGCTCATCGCAGATGCCTGTCCCAGCACGCCGATGCCCGCAGTGACATTGAGGCACAGAACGCCCCACAGCAGCCAGAACTGCGGCGTCTTCAATGCATCGTCCAGATGCACATTGGCGCTCGTTATCATCGCGCTTTGCTTCACCGGCGGGCTCCAGCCGGCAGGCCTCCAGCCATTCGGCGGCACTCGCACCAGCGTGGCGCCGATCATCATGAAGATGAAATAGACGATACCCAGTACCAGGAACGTTTCGGCGACACCGACATGGCTGTCGGTGGAAAACAGCTTCATCAGATAGACCGAAAGCGGTGACGCGATGAAGGCACCGCCGCCAAACCCCATGATCGCCATGCCCGTCGCCATGCCAGGCCGGTCCGGAAACCAGGTGATCAAGGTCTTCACCGGAGAGATATAGCCGAGACCCAGCCCGATACCGCCGATGACGCCATAGCCCAGATAGATGATCCAGAGCTGGTGCAGATAGACGCCGAGCGCGGAAATGAGGAAGCCGCCACCGAAGCAGCAGGCGGCGAGCGCCATCGCCTTGCGTGGCCCGACCCGATCCAGCCAACCACCGCCAAAGGCGGCGGCAATACCGAGGAAAGCGATCGCGATCGAAAAAATCCAGCCAAGGCTGGTCAGCTTCCAGTCGTCGGGTGCCGACTCCGTAATGCCGATAAGCTTGGACATCGGCAGATTAAACACGCTGAAGGCATAGGCCTGGCCGATACACAAATGAATGCAAAGCGCAGCTGGAGGCACCAGCCAGCGGTTGAACCCGGGTTCGGCGACTGTATGCGCGCGATCGAGCCAGTTGCCCGAGGCTTCTGTCCTGGCCTGCATCTCACTCCTCCCTCATCGTTCGCGGGGGAGGATAGAACTGCGGCGGGAGCAAGCAACGGCGAATGCCCCCTCCACTACCAATGTCTAATTTCGGCAAGACTAATATAGCGGGCGCTGCGGACCCTCGGTCTACCGCAGATCCTTGACGAGAAACACCTCCGGCACGGTCTGCAAATGCCCGAACAAGAGGCTGCCGGCATCGCGAAAACCGTTCCTGTGATGCCAGGCCTGCGGCTCGGCTTCGTCGCTTTGCGACGAGGTCATCAGCAGGCTTGCCCCCGCATCCCGCATCGCCGTTTCCCAGTGCCGGAACAGCGCGGTGCCGATGCCGGAACGCTGGCGGTCCGCAAGCACCATGATGAGGTCCATGAATGGGATCGATCCCCAGAACCAACTGAAGCGCAGGAACCCGACCGGCTCACCATCCTGTTCCGCGACGATGTACTCACCATGTGCAAGGCAGCGCCTCACCCACGGCTCAGGCACGTGAAGATCCTGTGCCAACAGCCAGCCGATATGCCGGTTTTCCGCGCGGATGGTTCTTAGCGCTCGGTCAGATCTCATGCGCGCTGTCCGCCTTCGACAGCTGGTCGACGCGATGTTTTGCGATCATGGCGAAACCGGCTGAGGCAGCTTGTCGCTTTTGTAGACAGGCTTGCCATCAATCACGGTGGCCAACACCTTCGTCGTGGCGATCTCGGTGGCCGGAATCTTGGTTACATCGCGATCCAGAATCACGATGTCGGCACGCTTGCCAATCGCAAGCGTACCCGATTGCGCCTCGTCAAAAACCGCATAGGCGCCGTTGACGGTGTAAGCTTCCAGCATGTCCATGACTTCCAATCGATGCTGTGGCGTCAGAACGCGCCCTTTGGGATCCGCAATGTCCTGGCGCGTCACGGCAGTCTGAATGGCCTCAAGCGGATTCATCGACGACACGCTCCAGTCACTGGAGCCGACCAGGGTCGCACCCGCCTTTTTCAACGCTCCGAACGGGTAGAGTTGCTGTGAGCGCTCCGGTCCGATCTTTGGTTCGGTCAAAGTGACGATGTAAGTGTCGGGATAAGCCCACAACGCCTGGATATTGGCCAGAACACCGAGCGACTTGAAACGCGGTATGTCTGCGGCATCGACAAGTTCGAGATGGGTAATCTGATGGCGACTGTCGCGGTAGCCGTTGGCTGCTTGAGCTGCTTCATATGCGTCCAGGGCAGCACGGACAGCGCGGTCACCGATTGCATGCGCGTGCAGTTGCAGTCCGGCTTTGTCAGCTGCAACAGCGATCTCCTTCATCTGATCAAGTGTGAACAGAAGATCGCCAGCCTGATTGGAGCCAACATAGGCTTCGATCAAGGCGGCGGTTCCGGTTTCGATGACACCATCGACAAAAAGTTTGGCGGCGTTGACCTCGAGATGCGGCGAGGCATATCGAGCCTTGTAGTCCAGCACCTTGGCAACGCCGTTGCTGGCTCCCTCACTTGCCTCGATCTGCACTGCTGCCTTGACGCGCATGTCGAGCTTGCCGGCCTTGTCGGCGCGCTGATAACCACGCAGCATCCATTCTTTGGCGGCGGGATCGATGATCGCAGTGATGCCGTAGCTTTCGGCCTCGGCCATCGACTTCGCCAGGCCGGCATCAACTTGGCTGTCGGGATAATCCGGCAACAGATCGCCGACGAGAGACATGGCGCTTTCGCGCAACAGCCCTGTCGGATTTCCCTGGGCGTCGACCTCGATGCGGCCACCATCGGGCGCCTTGGTACTGCTTGTTATACCTGCGGCCTTCAATGCCGCCGTGTTGACCCATGCGGAGTGGCTGTCGGCAGCAACGACAAAAGCGGGGCGCGAACCAGTGACGGCATCGAGAGCCGAAGCTGAGGCATTCGACAGCGCCGTGGGATTCCACATGCTGGCGCGAATCCATGCGTCGACCGGCAAATTCGCCACGCCTTTTTCGATTGCTGCGCGCAGCCCGGCTTCGTCTGTGACACTGCTGAGGTTGATATCCTCCAGTTCGGTGGCGCTCCAGATCAGATGATTGTGCGAATCCTGGAATCCAGGCAGCACCAATGCTTGGTCTGGCAAATCGTAGATCGTCGCTCCTTCCAGGAAGGGTGCCACGTCGTCGGCCGAACCGACAGCGGCGATACGGCCATCGACGATGGCCACCGACTTCGCTTCCGGTTTCCTGTCATCCATGGTCAGGACGCGCGCGCCGCGCAACACCAGCGTCTGACTTTCGGCGTGTGCGGCCGATACGCCTGCAACAAATGCGAACGCGCAGGCGATGAACCGCCTTTTGATGACGGACATGATGGTCTCTCCCGACAGCACGATGTCCAGAACCCTATCCAGCGATGAAACCTGGTCAAGCAGACAGGCTGGGCCGAAGCGTCGCCAATCCATTGGCACAACACGTAACCGGCAGCTCCGGCGAATTGGGTCGGCCTGCGTTCATCGTCCGATGCTCGTCTTGCGCGCCACGATGTAAGGGCGCTTGTCATCGCCCTTGGCAGCATGGTTCTCGACGGCAAGGATCTCGAAGCCAGCGAGCGCGATGCAGAGACCGAGTTCCTTGGTGCTGAAAGCGCCGGCATATGGCGCCTTGCCGATCAGGCGCATCGCCGGCAGAAGCGCAAGGTGGATCAGCGGATTCATGTCGCCAAGGCAAGGCGTCTTGGAAATGAACACTCCATTCGGGATAAGCATGCCGTGGATGCTGCGCAGCGTGCCAGGCAGGTCGCGCACGAGATGGAGATAGTTGAAGCCGAGAACCGCGTTGAACAATCCGACGTCGGCGCCCACATCCTCGGCCGTCGTCGTCCGGAATTCGAGCCCGGGGATTGGCGTTGCCACATGTTTTTCCTGGGCGATCGCGATCATGGCAGGCGAAAAATCTGTCGCCAGATAGCCCTTCACGCCGCCGGCCAGCTGCAATGCAGTCGTTCCCGTGCCACATCCCAGCTCAAGCACAAGATCGTCCGAAGCGAGCAGCGAACGCGTCCGCTCGAGTGTTCGCAGGTATCCGTCCTCATCGGCAATCGCGGATTTGGCATAGTTGCGCGAACTCCGGTCCCAGAAGCGGGCGTCGTTCGCAATGCTCATGCTGAATGCTCCCCCATGCAGCTGTCGGCTACCGTTCATGAAAGGCACTTGCATTGCCTGAACATTGCGTCGGCGATCATATCTTTTGAAAAGACCATCGAGGTGCTGTGAGAATAACCCGTTTGTCTCGCAACAGAGACAAAGGAACCGGCACTCTGCTGACACGTTCCGACAAGATCTTCCCTTATCCTTGCCGGGTCGGAACGGGAGAAACACCATGCACATCATTCTGGGCGGAACAGGCCAGGTCGGCTCATCGGTTGCTCGAGCACTGCTGAAACGCGGTGAATCCGTCACCGTGATCACGCGCGATGCCGATCACGCTGTAGACCTCAAGGCAGCCGGGGCGCGGATCGTTGTGGCCGATATTCGCGACAGCGATGGACTGCGCCAGGTGTTCCGCAGCGGCAGACGTGCATTCATCCTCAATCCGCCGGCCGCTCCCTCAACCGACACCGACAAGGAAGAACGCACCAATCTCGCCGCGATCGTGATGGCGCTCGAAGGTTCGGGGCTGGAGAAACTGGTCGTGGCATCGACCTATGGCGCCAGACCTGGCGAGCGGTGTGGAGACCTGACAGTCCTGTACGAATTCGAAGTGGCGCTCAGCAAACAATCCATTGCAGCAGCCGTTAATCGCGGCGCCTATTACATGAGCAACTGGGGCGGCATGCTCGACGCCATCCGCGCCAGCGGCAGGTTGCCAAGCTTCCTGCCGGCGGACCTTTCCATTCCGATGGTGGCGCCTCAGGACCTGGGTGAAGCTGCAGCTAATCGACTGATCGGCCCAATTGAGAATACTGAGCTCAAATATGTCGAAGGCCCACAGCGCTACACGCCGCGTGACGTCGCCAACGCCTTTTCCGAAACCCTTGCCATGCCGGTCGAAGTCGAGGTCATTCCGCGCGAAAGATGGGTGGAAACCTTTGAGCAGTTCGGATTTTCCAAGCCCGCCGCACAGTCCTATGCCTGCATGACGGGAACCGTGGTCGACGAAGCTGCCGCAGAACCCGGTATCATCGAACGCGGGCCGACCACATTGCGAGACTATGTTGGTGGCTTGGTGAACCAGACCCATTGAAAGGAAAAAGAGCCTTTCGGCTCCTTATCCCTTTCGACAATGCACATTCCCTCAGCCGTTGGCGGCCGCGACGGCGCGTTTGGCCATGACGCTGATCAGGTTTGCCCGATAGTCGGCCGAGGCATGGATGTCCGTCATCAGGTTGTCAGCCGATATCTTGGCGCTGGCGACCACCGCCGGCTCAAACGACTTGGCCAGGGCAGCCTCGATCGTCTTGGCGCGAAAGACACCATTGTCTCCGGCCCCGGTGACGGCAACACGCACGTCGTCCTTGCCGGTCGCCTTGCCCTTGGCCACGAACACACCGACGATCGCATAGCGTGAGGCCGGGTTGCGGAACTTCTGGTAGGCCGCCTTGGCTGGTGCGGTGAAAGTGACGGCCGTAACGACCTCGCCATCCTTGAGCACGGTTTCGAACAGGCCCTTGAAGAACCTGTCGGCAGCGATCTCGCGCTTGTTGGTAACGATCGTCGCTGCCAGCGCCACCATGGCGGCTGGATAGTCGGCCGCCGGATCGTTGTTGGCGATCGAGCCACCGATGGTGCCGCGATGGCGCACGGCGGGATCGCCTATCATCGAAGCAAGTTCGGCCAGCGCCGGACAGGCCTTCTGCAGCTTGGCGTCGGTGGAGACCTCGTAATGCGTGGTGGCAGCACCGATGGTAACGGTCTTGCCGCTGACCTTGACGCCCTTCAGCGCTACGATCCTCGACACATCTACCAGATCCGACGGCGCCGCCAGCCGGGTCTTCATGGCCGGGATCAACGTCATGCCACCCGAGAGCAGCTTGGCATCACCGGTCTTCAGCAGTTTCACCGCATCCGCGACGGAATTGGCGCGATGGTAGTTGACGGAGTACATGGCTCGTTCTCCTCAGAGAGATTTCGACAGGGCAGTCGGCAATAGGCAGTCGGCAATCGGGTGAAGTCGTTCCGACTGCCTATTGCCTACTCCCCACTGCCATCTCAGTGTTTCTGCGCCGCCGCCCACACCCTGGAGGGCGAGGCCGGCATGGTGAAGTCGGCGATGCCAAGCGCATCGGTAAGCGCATTGATCACCGCGGGAGGCGAGCCGATGGCACCGGCTTCGCCGCAGCCCTTGATGCCGAGAGGATTGCCGGGACACGGCGTGTTTGAGGTCGAGACCTTGAAGGACGGCAGGTCGCCGGCGCGCGGCATGGTGTAGTCCATGTAGCTCGCCGTCAGCAGCTGGCCACTGGCATCATAGAACGCGCCTTCAAGCAAAGCCTGGCCGACGCCTTGAGCGATGCCGCCATGCACCTGCCCCTCGACAATCATCGGGTTGATGATGTTGCCGAAATCGTCTGCCGCCACGAACTGGATGATCTCGGTGAGACCGGTTTCCGGATCGACCTCGAGTTCGCAGATGTAGCAGCCCGCCGGGAAGGTGAAGTTGGTCGGATCATAGAAAGCGGTTTCCTTGAGGCCCGCCTCCATGCCGCTCGGCAGATTGTGAGCGGTGTAGGCTGCCAGCGCCATCTGGAACCACGGCACGTTCTTGTCGGTTCCGGCCACTTTCAGTGCACCGTTTTCGATGACGATATCGCCCTCGTCGGCTTCCAGGAGATGCGCCGCGATCTTCTTGGCCTTGGCCTCCACCTTGTCGAGCGCCTTGACGATGGCGCTCATGCCAACCGCGCCGGAGCGCGACCCGTAAGTGCCCATGCCCATCTGCACCTTGTCGGTGTCACCATGCACGATGCTGATGGAGTCGATCGGTACGCCGAAACGGCCGGCGACCAGTTGCGCGAAAGTGGTCTCGTGGCCCTGGCCGTGGCTGTGCGACCCGGTCAGCACTTCGATGGTGCCAACTGCGTTGACCCGCACTTCTGCGGACTCCCAGAGTCCGACGCCCGCCCCCAAAGAGCCGACCGCCGCCGATGGCGCGATGCCACAGGCCTCGATGTAGCAGCTCATGCCGATGCCACGCAGCTTGCCTGCCTTCTTGGCCTTGTCGCGCCGCTTGGTGAAGCCGGCGTAGTCGGCAGCCTTCATGGCCGCGTCAAGCGAAGCGCCGTAGTCGCCGGCGTCATAACACATGATCACCGGCGTCTGATGCGGGAACTGCGTGATGAAATTGGCACGCCGCAGTTCCGCCGGAGAAACACCGAGTTCGCGCGCAGCCGTTTCGATGGTGCGCTCGACCAGGTAGGTCGCTTCCGGTCGCCCCGCCCCACGATAGGCATCGACCGGCGCCGTGTTGGTGTAGACCGTGCGCACATTGGCGTGGATGGCCGGGATGTTGTACTGGCCCGACAACAGCGTGGCGTAGAGATAGGTCGGCACCGAGGACGAGAAGAGCGACATGTACGCGCCGAGATTGGCGATGGTGTCGACCTTCAGGCCGGTGATGCGGTTGTTCTTGTCGAACGCCATTTCCACCGTCGAGTGATGGTCGCGGCCATGCGCATCAGTCAGGAAGCTTTCGGTACGGTCGGCTACCCACTTCACCGGCACACCGGCCTTCTTGGATGCCCACAGGCAGACGACTTCTTCCGGATAGATGAAGATCTTGGAGCCGAAACCGCCGCCGACATCGGGAGCGATGACGCGCAGCTTGTTTTCCGGCGCGACATTGTAGAAGGCGCTCATCACCAGACGGGCGACATGCGGGTTCTGCGACGTCGTCCAGCAGGTATAGTGATCCTCGCCCTTGTCATAGTGCCCGAGCGCCGCGCGCGGCTCCATGGCATTGGGGACAAGGCGGTTGTTGATGATCTTCATGCGGGTGACGTGGTGCGCCGCCTTGATTGCGGCATCGGTCGCCTTGGCGTCACCGATCTCCCAGTCGAAGATGAGGTTGCCGTCAGCCTCGGGATGCAGTTGCGGTGCGCCCTTCTCCAGGGCCTTCGCCGCATCGACGACAGCTTTCAATTCCTTGTAGGTGACCTCGACCGCCTCGGCTGCGTCTCGTGCTTCGCCTTTGGTGTCGGCGATCACGATCGCCACCGCGTCGCCGACATAGCGAACCCGGTCGAAAGCCAGCGGCGACCATGCGCCCATCTTCATCGGAGAGCCATCCTTGGAATGGATCATCCAGCCGCATATGAGGTTGCCGATGCCGTCGGCCTTCAGTTCCTTGCCGGTCAGAACGGCGATGACGCCCGGCATGGCCTGCGCCTGCTTGACGTCGATCTTCTTGATCTGCGCATGAGCGTGCGGGCTGCGCACGAAAACGGCATGCTTCATGCCGGGCACAACCATGTCGTCGACATAACGGCCGGCGCCGGTGATGAAGCGCTTGTCTTCCTTGCGTGTGACGCGAGCGCCAATTCCTTCCATACCCATCAAAATTCTCCTCCGGAACCTTGAAGTGATTCATTCTGGTCGGTTCAGTCGCGTTGCGCGCCAAGTCCCTGGTCGGCTTCGCAACGATAGGCAGACTGCCCGCCGGTTGTTCGCCTTGTCGCGGCTCAGGCCGCCTTCTTCGCTTTCGGCTTGGAGGCCTTCGACATCGCTTGAGAAGCAGCCAGTATCGCTTTGACGATGTTGTGATATCCGGTGCAGCGACAGATGTTGCCTTCAAGTTCCGCGCGGACGGTCGCTTCGTCCAATCCTTCGGGATGGCGCGCGATCATGTCGGTCGCGGTCATGATCATGCCCGGTGTGCAGAAACCGCACTGCAAGCCGTGATGTTCCTTGAAGGCAGCCTGTACAGGGTGCAGATCCGCGCCATTGGCGATACCCTCGATGGTCACGACGGTCGAACCGGAGGCTTGCGCAGCCAGCATCGAGCAGGATTTAACGGCCTTGCCATCGACATGGACGACGCAGGCGCCACATTGCGAGGTATCGCAACCGACATGCGTGCCGGTAAGTCCTTGCTGTTCGCGTAGAAAGTGAACCAGAAGCGTGCGGTCCTCGACGGTGGCGCGCACCTGTCTGCCGTTCACGGTCAACGAAATGTCCGACATGAAGCCTCCCTGGGTGTTCAACCTCGGTAGACTGCCGGCTTCCTCCGGACGGACCGGCAGACCGTTATTCTTGTGTTCTGGAATCGCTTGGAATTTTGCTCCCAACATCTCCATTTTGCGAGAATGCAGTCCGCCCAATACGCCGTATATTGTACTTTCGGTCGTGGCTCAGGGGACGCGCCCATTGCCAATTGCGGAGGCCTATTGCAACAATAAGGACGGCGTTGAGGAGCGCCGACAGAATTGGGAGGAAAAGCTGGTCGCTTCGCGGACGCGCTATGCGTGCGGCCTGTCGGCGCTCACTTCAAGCGAGCCCGATGCGGAACATTTTGCGGCTGAAATCGCCCGGGAAGCCGATGCGATCGGCGCCGGCTTCATGCTGCTGTTTTTCTCGCAGAGCCTGATCGATGCGCCAACGCTCGCGGCGGCGCTGAAACGCCAAGCCCCGTCCCTCGCCTACGCTGCCTGCTCGACCGCCGGGGAGATCACGCCGGAAGGGCTGGAAGAAGGCCACATGCTGGCGATGCTGCTCCCCTCGGCCACCTTCACTGTCGCCAGCGCCATGGTGCAGGACCTGTCGACCTCGGCAATGGATGGCATCACTGGTGAAGTCGAGGTGCTGCGTCGCACGCTGCGCGCCACGAGCAAATATGCGCGTACTGGCAACGTCTTCGCGCTCTGTTTCATCGATGGCCTGTCCTACGCCGAGGAGGCCGTCACCTCGGCAATCCACTGGGGGTTGGACGACATCCCGTTGCTGGGCGGTTCGGCCGGCGACGACCTCAAATTCGAGACCACCACGCTGATCAGCAATGGTCATGTCGCCTCCGACAGCGCGATCGTCGTGCTGATCGCCACGACCATTCCGTTCCATGTCTTCAAGACCGACAATTTCGTGCCGACAGACGAAAAGCTGGTCGTGACGGCATCGGACCCCGATCATCGCATCGTGCGCGAATTCAACGCCGATATCGCAGCCACCGAATATGCGGCCTCCGTCGGCATCGTGCAGCAGACGCTGACGCCGTTCTCCTTCGCCTCGCATCCGGTGGTGGTCAAGGTGGGCGGTGAGTATTACTGCCGCTCGATCCAGAAGATGAACGCGGATGGCTCGCTGTCGTTCTTCTGCGCCATCGACGACGGCGTCGTGCTGTCCGTTGCCCAGCCGCTGGGCATGGTCGAGACCACCAAGGCCACGCTCAAGGATGTCGAGGAAAAACTCGGTGCCATCGACATGATCCTCGGCTTCGACTGCGTCCTGCGCAGGCTCGATGCCCGCAACCGCCAGGTGTTCCGGGATATTTCGGAACTCTACCGCGCCAACAAGGTGATCGGGTTCGGCACGTATGGCGAACAATACCGCTCCATGCATCTCAACCAGACCTTCACCGGCATCGCCTTCGGGTACCCGCAGGCGGCAGAGTAAGCTGGATGCCACTCAACGACATCCAGGACATCGAGCGGCTCAAGAAGATCAACGCGGCCCTGGTCAGCCGCGTCGAACGCTCCATGGATCAGCAGGGCAACGCGTTTTCGCTGTTCCAGACCGCGATCTCGCTGGAGAACAGGGTGCGCATGCGCACCGAGGAACTGCATGCCACGCTGCGCCGGCTGGAACAGTCGAACATGGCGCTTTCGGTCGCCAAGGAAAGCGCCGAACACGCCAATCTCTCCAAGACCCGGTTCCTGGCGGCGGCCAGCCATGACGTGCTGCAGCCGTTGAACGCCGCCCATTTGTCGGTCTCGGCACTGGCGGAGGTGCAGACCTCCGAGGAAGGCCGCAAGCTGGTTCGTCAGGTCGAGCGCTCGCTGCAGACCATGGAAGACCTGCTGCATACGCTGCTCGACATCTCCAAGCTGGATGCCGGCGTGGTCGAACCAGAGACGACGGACGTCAATCTCGAAACGCTGTTTTCGGCATTGCGCTCCGACTTCCAGCCGATCGCCGAAACAAAGGGGCTGTCGTTGCGATTCCGCCCGGTGGCGATCGCTGTGCGGTCCGACCGTACGCTGCTGCGCCGGATCCTGCAGAACATCCTGTCCAACGCGCTGCGCTACACCCGGCAGGGCGGCGTGCTTGTCGGCACGCGCCAGCGCGGCAACATCATCCGCATCGACGTCGCCGATACCGGCTGCGGCATTCCCGAGGATCAGCGCGAGGCGGTGTTCGAGGAATTCCATCGCGGTACACGCATGCCGGATGCCGAACTGGCCAGCGGCGGCCTTGGCCTGGGACTGGCCATCGTCAGGCGCATGGCCGGCGCGCTCGGCCATCCCGTCACCTTCTCCTCCACTGTCGGGCGCGGCACCATCTTCCACATCGACGTGCCGGTCTCCGCACATTCGGTTCCGGAGCCAGGCACGGTGGAGACCGAGCGCCAGCCCGGCTACGGCCTTTTCGGCACCAAGGTGCTGCTCGTCGAAAACGATGCCGACGTGCTGGCTGCCATGACCTCGCTGCTGGAGCGCTGGCAATGCACGGTGCGGGCCGCGACCTCGACCGACGAAGCTCTGGATGCGCTGGGCGACACCGACTGGGTGCCCGACATCATCATTGCCGACCAGCATCTGGAAGGCGGCGACCTCGGCACCATGACGGTGTCACAGGTGCGCGACTATCTCGGCCGCGCCGTTCCCGCCCTGCTGGTGACGGCCGACCCATCAGAGAGCGTCGTCAATGCAGCCCGCGCCGCCGGCATTGAGTTCATGCGCAAGCCGCTGAAGCCGGCGCAGCTGCGCGCATTGCTGGCGCATTTGTTGGCGTAGGCAGTCGGCAGTCGGCAGTCGGCAGTCGGCAGTCGGCAGTCGGCAGTCGGCAGTCGGCAGTCGGCAGTGAAATTATCGCTTTTTGGTCGCGTGCAACACCTGTGACAGGCACAGCTTTTCGACTGCCGACTGCCTATTGCCGACTGCCTCTCAAAATCCCTGCTGATCCCGGAACAATTCGGCATTGTCCAGCTTCGACACTTCGATCACCGCCTGCGTGCGGCTGTAGACGTTGAGCTTGCGCAGGATTTCGGAGACATGCGCCTTCACGGTCGTTTCGCCGACCTGCAGCTCATAGGCGATCTGCTTGTTCAGCATGCCCTGGCGTAGCATCTGCAGGACGCGCAGCTGCTGCGGGGTCAGGCGCGACAGCCGCTGCACCATGTCGGCGCGATCGCTGCTTTCCGTGTCCGGCGGTTCGGCGGTGTAGGTGTCGGGCACATAGATCGCGCCTTCCATCACCGAGCGGATGGCCGCGGCCAGATCGTCCTTGCGCACCGACTTCGGAATGAAACCCGCGGCCCCGTAGGATAGCGCCTCTGAAATGATCTTGGGGTCTTCGTAGCCGGAGACGATCACCACTGGCAGGTGGGGATAACGCGTGCGCAGCTGCAGCAGCCCCTCGAAACCGTGGACATCCGGCATGGACAGGTCGAGCAAAGCAAGGTCGAACGGCCGAACCTCGGCCAGCAGTTCGACCGCCTCGCCGATCGAACGGGCCTCGACGGTGTCGACCTCCGGATAGGCCATGCGCACGGCGCTGTGCAGTGCCTCCCGAAACAGCGGATGATCGTCGATAATCAGAAATCTTGCGACTTCGCTCGCTGCACTCATGGCCGCACTTGCCCCGATCTCGGTCGTCGGGGGCACAATACGCCTGCACCGACGATCCGTTCATTGGCCAATAGTACATTGGCAAAGGGTTCACGCCAGCCTGCCAGCCGCAATCAACTGTTGATCGCAGCAGACACCCCGATTTGGGAAATGTGATGCCTTGCCCCCCAACCCAAAAAAACCGAATGTGCGCGCGTTCGACGTGCCGAGCTTCGGCAGGAAAGGATGAGGCATGAATGCATTCGCCATACCGGCGCCGTCGACACCATCGGTCGCCATCGCCGGGTCTGCCGAGCGCTTTCCTGTGCGGCGCATCTTCTGTGTCGGCCGCAACTACGCCGCCCACGCACGCGAACTCGGCAATGACGAACGCGACCCGCCCTTCTTCTTCACCAAGCCAGCCGATGCCGTGGTCGATTCGCGACGGACGATCCCCTATCCGGCTCTGACGAAAAACCTGCACCATGAAATCGAACTGGTGGCGGCCATCGGCAAGGGTGGCTTCCGCATCCCGGCCGGCGAGGCCCTCGACCATGTCTGGGGATATGGCGTCGGCATCGATCTGACCCGCCGCGATTTGCAGGAGGAAGCGAAAAAGGCTGCACGCCCCTGGGATTGGGCCAAGGCCTTCGACTTCTCGGCGCCTTGCGGGCCACTGCTGCCAGCAGCGCGGTCAGGTCATCCCCGGAAGGGCCGGATCTGGCTCTCCGTGAACGGCACGGTCAAGCAGGAAGGCGATCTCGCGGAACTGATCTGGCCGATCGCCGACATTGTGGCGATCTGCAGCGAAGCTGTGGAACTCGCGCCCGGCGATCTCATTTTCACCGGCACCCCAGCCGGTGTCGGTCCGCTCGTCGCAGGTGACCGCGTCAGCGGCGGTGTCGACGGCATCGGCACAATCGAACTCACCATAGGGCAAGCGCGATGAGTGAAATCGTCCTGCACAACTACTACCGGTCCTCGACCTCTTACCGCGTGCGCATCGCGCTGGAGATGAAAGGCATCGTCTACACCTATGTGCCGCATCATCTGCGCCACGGCGAACATCTCGAGCCCGCCTACCTCTCGGTCAACCCGCAGGGGCTGGTGCCGGCGCTGATATGGGACGACGGCACCTTGCTGACGCAGTCGCTCGCCATTATCGAATTCCTGGACGAGATCAGGCCGGAGCCGCCCTTGCTGCCAAAGGATGCCGCCGGCCGCGCCCGCGTGCGCATGCTCTCGCAGATGATCGCCTGCGATATCCACCCGGTGAACAACCTGCGTGTGCTGACCAGCCTTCGCACCGTGTTCGGCGCCGGCGACGAGGATGTCGTCAACTGGTTTCGGCATTGGGTCAATGAAGGCTTCCAACCTCTTGAAAAGATGTTGGCTTCGTCGCTGCAAACCGGAACGTTCTGCCATGGCGAAACGCCAGGGCTTGCCGATATCTGCCTCGTCGCCCAGGTCGCCAACAATGCGCGTTTCGGCGTCGACATGTCTCCTTACCCGGTCATCTCGCGCATCAACGCCGCCTGCATGGCGCTGCCCGCCTTCTTAAAGGCGGCGCCACAGAACCAGCCCGACGCGGAGAGCTGAAGCGGCTCGCTGCACCGCCCTTACGCATGATCCCGAAAATCAGAATCGATTTTCGGAAAGGATCATGCACAAATTCAAAGTGCTAGAGCGACCTTTGCGCGTCCGAAAGGACGCGCGGCGCTCTAGAAAATGACCTTGAACGGAGACTACCGATGAAGGCCGTGGTGTTCGAAAAATTCGGGGAAACGCCGGTCGTGCGTACGGTGCCGGACCCGGTTCCCTCGCCCGACGGCGTGGTGATCAAAGTCGCCGCGACCGGGCTGTGCCGCAGCGACTGGCACGGCTGGATGGGGCATGATCCCGACATCCGCCTGCCGCACGTCCCAGGCCACGAGCTCGCCGGCATCGTTGTGGCGGCGGGTCGCCAGGTGCATAACTGGAAGGCAGGCGCGCGCGTGACCGTGCCCTTCGTGGCGGCCTGCGGCCATTGTTTCGAATGCGCCTCCGGCAATCATCAGGTCTGCGAGCACCAGTTCCAGCCCGGCTTCTCGGCATGGGGCTCCTACGCCGAATATGTCGCGATCGATCATGCCGACACCAATCTTGTCGCCATCCCCGAGGAAATGGATTTCGCGACCGCCGCCAGCCTCGGCTGCCGCTTCGTGACGTCGTTCCGTGCCGTCGTCGACCAGGGCCGCGTCACGCCCGGCGAATGGGTGGCCGTGCATGGCTGCGGCGGCGTCGGCCTGTCGGCGATCATGATCGCCAATGCCATGGGCGCCAACGTCGTGGCGATCGACCTCACCGCGGAGAAACTGGAGCTGGCGAGAAAACTCGGCGCCGTCGCCACGATCAATGCGGCGGAGACGCCCAATGTGGTGAAAGCGGTGAAGCAGATCACCAATGGCGGCGCGCATATGTCGATGGACGCGCTCGGCCATCCGACCACCTCGTACAACTCGATTTCGAACCTGCGCCGCCGTGGCCGGCACGTGCAGGTCGGACTGATGCTCGGCGATCACGCCAAGGCAGCGGTGCCGATGGCCAAGATCATCGCCCACGAACTCGAGATCCGCGGCAGCCACGGCATGCAGGCATTCCGCTATGGCGCGATGATGGAAATGATCAAGACCGGCAAGCTGCGGCCCGACCTGTTGATCGGCAAGACCTACAGCCTCGACGAGGCACCGGCGGCACTGATGGCGATGGGCAATTTCGAAGGCACCGGCATCGGCGTGGTGACGCAGTTCTGATCCGGCCTATCAAGCCGGTCATTCCCTCAGGAAGGCCTCGATCATCTCGGCCGACTGTTTCGGCTTGGTCACCAGGAACAGGTGACCGTCGTCGAGCAACTCGAGCCGCGAGCGGGCGATCATCGTGTGAAGCATCCTGGCATTGATCACCGGCACCAGCGGGTCGTCGGTGCCGGCCATGATCAGCGTTGGCTGCCGCAACATCCACAGCCACGGCAGGCTGGTCCAGCCGCTCATCGCGAAGAGCTGCAGGAAATAGCCGTATTGCGAGGCGCCTTTCATGGCGGACGCATGGCGGTTGATCAGCGTCGGATCCTTGCGGAAGTCGCCGCCATAGATCTCCGCCGCGATCGAGCGCATGTAGCCGGGATCGGTATAGCGGCGCGGGCTCGCCATTTTCGACAGCACGGCGGGAGCGCCCGGCACCATGGTGATTCCGGGCGCGGTGGCGGCCAGGATCAGCTTGCGGCACACCGAAGGGTACTGGAAGGCGAACTGCTGGGCGAGCCCGCCGCCCCACGACACGCCGGAAACGTCCAGCCGGTCATGGCCGAGGATTTCACCGAGGCGTTTTCCGAGCCTCGCCAGCGTCGAGGGCCGATAGGGAAAGGTCGGGTTGGGCGAACCGCCGACACCCGGCACATCGAAGATGATGCCGGTCGTGTCTTCGAGCGCCGCCATGAAAGGGGCCGCCAGTTCGAGATTGGCGCCGATGCCGTTGAACATCATCAGAGGCGGACGACTGGAACTGCCGTGACGGATACCGACGCGCAGCAGCTGCCCGTCGACATCGAACATCTTGATGTCCATCGCGCCGTCCGCCTTGGCCTTGCCTGCAGCCATCGCCATTCAGTCCGTCCCCGTTCGTTTCAAGGTTTTTTGCGATCTCTCGGGGCAATCAGGGCTCGAACACATAGGTGCCCGGCGCTGCCCCCATCGGCTTGTGCCTGGCACTGCCCGGCGTCTTCGGCGCAGCGATCTCAGCGCCCGAGCGTTCCTTGAGATAGGCCGCCCAGTCGAGCCACCAGCTGCCTTCATGCTTTTCGGCCTTGGCGGTCCAGGCGTCGGCATCCTTTTCCTTGGTCTTGCCCTTCACATACCAGGCCTTCGGGTTGCCGGGCGGATTGAGCAGGCTCTGCAGATGGCCGGAATTGGACAGGATGAAGGTCGTGTTGTCGCCATAGAGACGCGCGGTCTGGTACACCGCCTTCCAAGGCGTGATGTGGTCGGTGGTGCCGCCGATGACATAGGTGTCGTGCTTGACCTTGCCCATGTCGATCGGCACGCCATGGATCGACATCTTGCCCGGGTTCATGAACGGGTTGGTGAAGATGAGGTCCAGGAAATCGCCGTGCAGGCGAGCCGGCAGGCGCGTGGTGTCGGCGTTCCAGTAGAGCACGTCGAAAGCCGGTGGCGCATTGCCGAGCAGATAGTTGTTGACCCAGTAGTTCCAGATCAGGTCGTTCGGCCGCATCCAGGCAAACATCTTCGCCATTTCATGGCCATCGAGGATGCCCCTCGCCTTGGACATCTGCTTGGCGGCCATGATCGTCTCCGGCGTGACCAGCGCCGCGAAATCCGAATCCGTATCGGCCTGCGTGTTGAGCACGCAGACGGCCAGGATGACGGCGTTGATCTTTTCCTTCTTCTGCGCGGCCAGCCAGGCGACGTAGGTCGACAGCGTGATGCCGCCAGAACACGACCCCATGATGTTGACGGTATCGGAGCCGGTGATCTCGCGCGCCGCATCGCAAGCCTCGTCGAGCGCAGCGATATAGGTATCCAGCCCCCAGTCGCGCTGCTCCGGTGTCGGATTGCGCCAGGAGACGCAATAGGGCTGGATGCCGTGGCTGAGCAGGAACTTGATCATGCTCTTGTCCGGCGAGAGATCGACCGAATAATATTTGTTGATCTGCGGCGGCACGACCAGCAATGGCCGCTGGTAGACCTTCTCGGTCGTCGCCGTGTAGTGAACGAGCTCCAGCACTTCGTTCTTGAAAACGACGGTGCCTGGACTGTTGGCGAGGTTCTCGCCGACCTTGAACTTGGAAGCGTCGACCGATGATGGCAGGCCGCCATTGCGCGTCATGTCGTCGAGGAAATTCTTCAGTCCGCTGACCGCGCTTTTGCCGCCGGTGTCGACCAGGGTCTTGATGGCCGTCGGGTTGAGAGCCGGATTGTTTGACGGCGCCATGGTGTCGACGAAGATGGACGTGATCAGCCTTGCGCGGGCTGCATCCTTTTCGGGCAGGTCCGTCTTGGCGACCAGTTCGGTCACCGACTTGCTCCAGGCGACATAGGACTGCATCACCGCCTTGTGCAGGCTGCTCGACTTCCAGGCGGGATCGGCGAAGCGGCGATCCTTGGGGTCGGCAGCAATCTCTGACTGGCCGGTGATGATCTTGCCGAACTCGCTGGCGAAGGCGAGCCATTGTTCTGCCAGCGCCTGCGGATGGCTGGCCAGAGCCTTCAGCACCGAGCCAGTGGCGGCGGCGATATCCTGCGTGCGCAGGCCGACAAGCGGATTGAGCGCCAGCGTGTTTTCGGCCGCCTCGTCGGCGATCTGTTCGGCAAGCGGGCGTGTGTCTCTCGCCCTCTCCTCACCGCCACGCTTTTCGCCGTCCTTGTCCTTCGCCGGCGCCTTCGCCATGAATTATCCTCCCGCTTTTCTCCGCCGCTCGTAGAACATGGCCAATGTCTCGGCCATCAGCGCCGGCTTCTCCTCGCCTTCGATCTCGATCGTGTTGGCGAACTTCATCAGGTACTGGCCGGGAGCCTTGTCCTCGACCGAGATCAGCGATGCCCGCAGCCGGACCCGTGTTCCGACCCTGACCGGCGCCAGGAAGCGCACCTTGTCCAGCCCGTAGTTGAACACCGCCTGGGTGTTTTCGGGCACCACGTTCATCTGCTGGCTGAGACCGCCGATCAGCGAAAGGCTGAGATAGCCATGCGCGATCGTCGTGCGGAACGGGCTTTCCTTCTTGGCGCGCTCGGGACTGGTGTGGATCCACTGCCGATCTTCCGTGCATTCGGCGAACTGGTCGATACGGTTCTGATCGACCTCCACCCAATCGGAAACGCCAAGCTCCTGCCCGGTCATGGCCCGGAGCTCTTCGTAGGTCGGAGGTGATTTGCTCATTCCATCATTCCTGATTGCTTCAGCTGCCCCGTCCGACCATGAACGCGCCGCCCTGTCAATTCAGCACTCATCGGGGTGCCGCCATCTCCTTGACCACCTGATCACGCAGTTCACGCCGCAGGATCTTGCCGACATTGGTCCGCGGCAGGTCATCCCGGAACTCGATGTATTTCGGCTTCTTGTAGCCGGTGAGGTGCTTGACGCAGAACTCGGCCAGCGCCTCCTTGCTGAGGCCCGGATCCTTGCGCACCACGAACATCATTACCGCTTCGCCGGAATTCTTGTCAGGCACGCCGACGACGGCCGCCTCGAGAACACCTGGGTGCAGCACCGCGACGGCCTCGACTTCGTTCGGATAAACGTTGAAGCCGGAAACCAGGATCATGTCCTTCTTGCGGTCGACGATCTTCACATAGCCATTGTCGTCCATGATGCCGACATCGCCGGATTTGAAGAAGCCATCCGGCGTCATCGCCTTCTCGGTCTCGTCGGGCCGATTCCAATAGCCCGCCATGACCTGCGGCCCCCTGATGGCGATCTCGCCGGGCTGGCCGTGCGGCACATCGCTGCCGTCATCATCCAGCAGCCTGATCTCGACATTCGGCAACGGCAGGCCGATCGTTCCGGTATAAGCATCGTTGTCGGTTGGATTGCAGGCGATGCCGGACGACGTTTCGGACAGACCGTAGCCTTCGACGATAGGGCAACCGGTCACCGCCAGCCATTTCCTGGCCACCGCCTCCTGCACCGCCATGCCGCCGCCATTGGCAATGCGGAACTGCGAGAAATCCAGCTTGGCGAATTCCGGATTGTTGGCGAGCGCATTGAAAAGCGTGTTGACGCCCGGCATCACATGAAACTTGTACTTGGCGATTTCCCGGATCATCGCCGGGATGTCGCGCGGATTGGGGATCAGCACATTGACCCCTCCGGTGCGCATGGCCAGCAGCCCGCAGGTGATGAAAGCGTAGACGTGATAGAGCGGCAGCGCCGTTATGAAGGTGAGCTGCCCGCTGATCGGCCTGCGCTTGAGGCCCGGCTGCGTCCATGCCTCCGAGGCCAGCAGGTTGGCGATGATGGTGCTGTGAAGCAGAGTCGCGCCTTTGGAAACGCCGGTGGTGCCGCCGGTATATTGCAGCACGGCCGCATCGTTCGGACCGATCTCCGGCCGTTCGAGCTTCTTGCCCTTGCCTGCCGCCAGCGCCACATTGAAGCGTACCGCTCCCGGCAGCGAAAACGCCGGTATCGCCTTCTTGACCCTGCGCAACACCAGATTGGCGACCATGCCCTTCGGGAAGCCGAGAAGGTCACCGACACTGGCCAGAACGATGTGCCTGATCGGCGTGTCGCGAACCACCTGCTGCAGTGTTGCCGCGAAATTTTCCAGAATGATGATTGCCTGTGCGCCGGAATCGTTGAGCTGATGTTCCAGTTCGCGCGGCGTGTAGAGCGGATTGACATTCACCACGATGAAGCCGGCGCGCATGCCCGCGGCAACGGCGATCGGATACTGCAGCACATTGGGCATCATGATGGCGACGCGATCGCCGCGCTTCAGGCCGAGGCCTTGCAGATAGGCTGCGAAATCACGCGAAAGCCGGTCGACCTCACCGAAGGTCAGGGCCTTGTCCATGAAGACATAGGCCTTTTGATCGCGGTACTTGGCAAAGCTTTCCTCGAACAGCGCAACGACCGAGGAATACTGGTTGATGTCGACCTCGGCCGGCACGCCGGCGGGGTAATTCCTTACCCAGATACGCTCCATGCGCTCCTCCCCTGGATCGCGCTTTCCCGCAATCTAGACGCGCGAGAAAGGCTTGGGAAGCGCAACGCCACGTCTTAGGCGGCTCACGGTGATTACCCAGCGGAAATGCTTTCCGGCGGCATTGCGACGGCCTTCGACAACAGCCACCTCATACCCGGCCGCGCTCACCGTGCGGCAGCTTGCCTTTGCGCGCGATCCGGCAAATGATCCCGCGAGAAGAAGGCCGCGCGGCCGGGCGCCTTTTCAGCGAGACCTGGAGCGTTTCCGTTTTCCATGGGAACGCAGAAACGCTCTAAGTTTTGTCTTCGCCGCATTTTTGTAACGCCGGGTGATTCCACCTGGCTACAAAATGCTCTGGGCCGGGAGGGAATGCATGAAGCAGCTCGGCGGCATCGATGCCACTTTTCTCTATATGGAGACGCCGGAAACACCGATGCATGTCGCCGGGCTGACGCTCTATGAGCCGCCCGCCGATCTTTCCGGTTCTTTCTACGACCACTTCAAGGATTTCTTCCTCACCCGCATGCACCTTGCGCCGATCTTCGAAAAGAAGCTCGCACGCACAGTGCTGGAACTCGATCATCCGGCCTGGGTCGATGCCGGCGAGATCGACATCTCCTATCATTTGCGTCGTGTCACCCTGGCTGCGCCCGGCAACTGGAAGCAACTCGAAGACCTGGTCGGCGAATTGCATTCGACCCTGCTCGACCGCTCCCGGCCGCTCTGGCAGTTCACGGTCATCGACGGGATGGAAGACGGCAATGTCGCGATCTACGCCAAGATGCACCACGCAGCTGTCGACGGCGGCGCCGGCATGGCGATCGCAGCCGCCCTCTACGACCTGTCGCCCCAGCCGAGGAAAGTGAAGCCGCCGGAGCCCAGACCGGCCGTCCGCAAGCCGACAATCGAGGAACGCGCCATCCTGGGTATCAATGATGTGGTGCAGAATGTGATGCGCCAGCAACTGAAGGCGATGGAGGCCGTCCCTCAGGTACTCGGCACTCTGACGGACCTGCTCATCGCCAAAAGTGGCAACGGCGAAGGCAAAGGCGGAAGCCTGCCTGGTATTCCCGACATCCTGGCTCCCAAGACGCCGTTCAATGTCACTGTCACTGCGCAGCGGTCCTTCGCCGCTCGCGCCTTATCGCTCGGCGATGCCAAAATGATCGCCAAGGCAACCGGCACCAAGATCAACGACGTGGTGATGGCCGTAAGCGCAGGCGCCCTGCGCGCTTATCTGGAAGATCACCAGGCGCTGCCGAAGAAGCCGTTGGTGGCTTTTGTACCGATCTCGCTGCGTCAACCTGGCGACATGGACGCTTCCAATCAGGTTTTTGGCATGTTCTGCCCGATCGCGACAGAACTTGCCGATCCACTGGAGCGATTGAAGGCAATCCACAAAAAAAGCGGAGATTCAAAGACCTTAGCCGGCACGGTGAAAGACGTTTCACCGAAGGATTATACACTGCTCGGGGCTCCGATCCTGTTTCCCGGCCTCGCCCAGCTCTATGGCCGTACCGGCCTGGCCGACGTGATGCCTTCGACCACCAACCTGACAATCTCAAACGTCCCCGGTCCGCCAATCCCGGTCTTCTGCGCTGGGGCGAAGGTGCTGGCGATGTTCCCGGTTTCGATCCCGATCCATGGCATTGCCCTCAACATCACCGTCCAAAGCTATCAGGACCGGCTAGACTTCGGCATCACCGCCGACCGCCGTGCCGTACCTGATATCGACCATCTCGGCGACCTGCTGGTGACGGCCATGGCAGAGCTCAAGGCCGCAGCCGAAAAGCTGCCGCCGCCTCCACCAAAGCCCACAAGGCAGTGAACCGAAACGCTCCGGTGCCGCTGCGGCAACCGTGCGCAATATTGCAGTTTTGTGAACAAAAGCGGCATAATCTGCGTTGAGTGCAGCCGGAATCAACCGACAGGAGCCAAGATGGCCCACGCTGATACGCTGAAACCACCTTCGCGACTGCTGTTTGCGCTGGAACTTCGGGCCTTGCCTGAACTCGGCGGCTTTGTCGCGTCGCTTCCGCTTCTGACGGCGCTGGCGCCGCGTGGCGACGGGCATCCCGTGCTGGTGCTGCCGGGCCTCGTCACCAGCGATCGCTCGACGGTGGCTCTGCGCAGCTTCCTGAAATCCAAGGGTTATGCCAGCTACGGCTGGGATCTCGGCCGCAACTATGGCCCGCTGCCCGGCATCGAGCGCAAGATGGTCGACCGGCTCAAGGCACTCGCTGACAAGCATGGCCGCAAGGTAAGCCTCGTCGGCTGGAGCCTTGGCGGCATCTATGCGCGGCAACTCGCCAAGATGCTGCCCGACGAAGTGCGGCTGGTGATCACATTGGGTAGCCCGTTCAACGGCGACCCACGGGCAACCAACGCCTGGAAACTCTACGAATTCACCTCGGGCCACAAGGTCGATGACCGCGAAGGCCATATGGGCGGGGCGATTTCGGAATCGCCCGCGGTGCCAACAACGGCAATTTACAGCCGCAGCGACGGTATCTGTGCCTGGCAGGCCTGCATGGAAAACGAGCTGTCGCATACCGAGAGCATCGAGGTCGAGGCGAGCCACTGTGGCCTCGGCCATCACCCTGCGGCGGTCTATGCCATTGCCGATCGCCTGGCGCAGGCGGAGGGCGAATGGAAGCCTTTCGACCGAGGCGGCTTCAAGAGCCTATTCTTTCCTGATCCCAAGCGAAGCTAAACTTAGCCAGGCAAGCATTGCGCTACTCGGCCGCCTGCTGCTCCGGCACATCGTCCAGCCGGTTGGGATCGCCGGCCGCGGTCTCGCAACCGAGATCGGGAAACGCGACGACACGCCGTCCGTGAAAATCGGTGCGCAGCACAGCCAGGCCACGCTCTTCGAAGAAAGACAGCAGCCTGCGCGCCCGCCGCGCCGACTGCGTGCCATAGGCTCGTGCCAGCGCCGCGTCGGACGGACAGGGCGAGCCGGTGACAGCCGCCTGCGCGACGATCAGGAACACGGCCTGCAAATCCTCGGGAACGTCGGCCGACAGCGCCAGCGCCTGTTGCCAGACATCGCTCGCTGCCGTCGTCTCGTCGATACCGGTCTTGGCGATGGCAAGCCGCCGCCGGAAGACCGAAAGGCCGAGCGGCTCGCCGGGCACGCGGCGAATGCGACAACGCACCAGAAAATCCTGGTAAAGCAATGAATCTGCTCGGAAAGCAGCATCAGGATCTTCAACGATCTCCGAGAGAACGGCCTTGATCAGCGCCTCGCGCTCGACCTCGTCGAACAGCGTTGGCGCGGGCTCGGAGGCGGCTGTCTGCTCGGGCAAAGCGCGCGCCAGCTGCTCCAGGATATCGGCCGTGGGCGTCGGCACCGGCGGGCGTGGGCGACGCACCACCGGTTGGCGCAGTTCCTCGGGGCTCGGGGTCAGGATCAGGCTTTCGACATCCTCGATCGCTTCTGGCAGCGGCGTCAACTTCGGGCTGACCGAACGCGCCGACGTCTCGACCGTACCGATGGCGACCGGCAGCGGTCGCCGCGACATGGCGGGTCCGAGGGCAACGAAATTGCCGCGCGCCAGGTCGCGGAACATCTCCGCCTGGCGCCGCTCCATGCCGAGCAGGTCGGCAGCGCGCGCCATGTCGATGTCGAGGAAGGTGCGGCCCATCAGGAAGTTGGAGGCTTCCGCTGCCACGTTCTTGGCAAGCTTGGCCAGACGCTGCGTGGCGATGACCCCGGCAAGACCGCGCTTGCGGCCGCGACACATCAGGTTGGTCATGGCGCCGAGCGAAACCTTGCGTGCCTCGTCCGAAACCTCGCCGGCTATCGCCGGCGCGAACAGCTGCGCCTCGTCCACCACCACCAGCACCGGATACCAGTAATCGCGCTCGGCATCGAACATGCCATTCAGGAAGGCGGCGGCGCCGCGCATCTGCTGTTCGACGTCGAGGCCTTCGAGATTGAGCACGACAGAGGCGCGATGTTGGCGAATGCGGCCGGCAATGCCGGTGAGTTCTGCTTCGGTGCGCTGCGCATCGACCACGATGTGGCCGAAACGGTCAGCGAGCGTGACGAAATCCCCCTCGGGGTCGATCACCACCTGCTGCACCCAGGGCGCGCTCTGTTCGAGAAGACGACGCAGCAGATGCGACTTGCCGGAGCCGGAATTGCCCTGCACCAGCAGACGTGTCGCCAGCAATTCTTCGAGATCGAGCGTGGCGGCTGCGCCGGACGCCGTCCCCATCTCGATGGCTACCTTCATTCAAAACCCCGGCCGAATTCCAGAGGGAGTACGATCACGAACGAATCGGCCTCCGGTCTATAACGTGTTGCGCGCATGATTCTTGCCGGAAAACTCTGCAACTTTTCGAGGCCGCGCTCCAGACATTTGGAGGCGACGTCTAGCATCTCGCCGGCCGGGAAGCAGGAGGCGAATGGCGAAACCCACAGAAGAGGTGCCCTATCCCGCAAGGATCGACGCGTCGAGATCGCTCGCCTTGGTCAGCCCGGCCAGCGCCAATGTCAGGTCGAACTCGGCAACGATGTTGCGGATCACTTCGCGCACGCCTGTTTCACCGGCAAGAGCCAATCCGTAGACATAGGGCCGGCCGATCAAGACAGCGGCAGCGCCGAGTGCCAGCGCTTTGGCGACGTCGCTACCCGAACGAACGCCGGAATCGAGCAGCACCGGCAGGCCACCAGTCGCGGAAACGATGCCCGGCAAGGCACTCAGCGTTGCGATTTCGCCGTCGACCTGGCGGCCACCATGGTTGGAAACGATGATGCCGTCGACCCCGTGTTCACGTGCCAGCCGCGCGTCCTCGGCGTGGCGGATGCCCTTGAGCAGGATCGGCAGCTTGGTCATGCCGCGCAATCGCTCGATGTCATCCCAATTCAGGTCCGGACGCGAATAAGTCGCGGTAAAATGGGCAACGGCGGCACGCATCTGCTGCATCGACAGACCGAATTGCTTGCCTTTGCGGCGCAGGCTGAGCGCCGTGGAGACCAGATCGAAACCGCGCGGCCTTACCCCGATTTCGGGAGCCCGGGCCGGAATCTTGCTCCTGAAGACGGGATCGCTGAGATATTGGCCGAGCCCCAGCCCGCGCAGGAACGGCAGATAAGCCACGTCGAGATCGCGCGGACGCCAGCCGAGCAGCGTGGTATCGAGCGTGACGGCGATCGCCTCGCAGCCGCATTGCTCGGCACGCGCGACCACCGAACGGACGAAATCATCGTCGCTTGACCAGTATAGCTGGAACCAGCGCGGCGCATCGCGCATCGCCGCTGCGCATTGCTCCATCGGCACCGAAGCCTGGTTGGAAAAGACATAGGCGACATTCTCCGCCGCCGCGGCGCTGGCCACGGCAAGATCCGCCTCAGGATGCACCATCTCCAGCACACCGACCGGGTCGAGCAGGATCGGCACAGCGTGCCGGCGGCCGAACAGGGTCACGGAAAGGTCGCGGTGGGAAACATCGCGCAGGACGCGCGGCACGATCTGATGGCGTTCGAAGGCGCTGCGGTTGGCGCGCATGGTCGCCTCGCTGCCGGCCCCGCCGACAATGTAGGCTGCGGCCTCCGGCGTCATCTTGCGGATCGCCGCCTGTTCCAGCAAATCCGCGGCCACCGGCACAGTCGGGCGCTTGCCGCCTGCGCCGGTGACGTAGATCTGCATCTGACGCAGGCGACCAGGGCTGGCGTCCGGCTTTTTCTGCTCGATGTTCATGCAATGATGCCTGAAGAGATTACTTCTTCTCGTAGCTCTGCCGGATCTCGTCCATCGCATCCTTGATGCGAGTCCGCAGGATATCGACCGATTCCGTCCCGGACTTCTTGACGATCTCCGCCACCTCGCCGGCATTCTTCACCGCCGCCTCGAAGGACTTGCGCGCAAAATCAGCCTGCTTGGCGATCAGTTCCTGCGGATTGCCGGGTGCGCGGTAGTTCTGGCCGAACTCGGAGATTTCGCGCAGGGACTCCTGCAGAACTTCGCGCTGCCTGGCCATGATCGACGATGCGCCCGTTGCCGTTGCCCGAGCCGATTTCTCCAGCGCTTCGAGATTCTTGCGGTGGTGGCTGAGGATAGCATCGACATCCACCTGCGGCATCTTCAGGTCGCGACCGAGCTTGCTGAACATGTCCATGAAGGATTCGGGTTCGGGCTGCTTTGCCATGGTCGTCATCTCCTCCTTTAGAGCGCAGCGCGTCCGTTTAGACGCAAAGGACGCTCTAACACTTTGATTTTGCGCATGATCCTTTCCGAAAATCGAAACCGATTTTCGGGGTCATGCGCTTGCTGGCGCCATTGCCGCAAGGGTGAGAATAGACCAGCGAACACAACCGTCAATTGACGAGAAACAGCCGTTCCACCGTGTAGAGCGCGAGGCCGGCCAGGCCGCCGATGATCATGCCGTTGAAGCGGATGTATTGCAGGTCGCGTCCGATGTTCATCTCAATCAGGCGGGTAAGCTGCGCGAGATCCCAGCGCTTGACCTGGTCGGCGATGAATTTGGAGACGCCGCTCTTCTGGCTTTCCACGAAAGAAGCCAGAGCGACGACAAAGCCCTGGTTCATGTCCGCCCTGATCTGCGGATCACCTGCAAGATGCCGTCCGACCTCGATGAACATGCCGGTCAGATGTTGTCGGATCATCGAGTTGTCCGCGACCGCATCTTGCTCGATGAAACGACGCAGGCTGTCCCACATGTCGTGCGCCAGTTCGCGGATCTCGGGCCGTGCCAGGAAACCGCGTTTCAACCGCTCGGCGCGACGGGCATATTCCTTCGATTGGCGCAGCCGATCGATGAACTTGGCGACGAAACGGTCGAATTCCTCGCGCATGGGGTGATCGGGATCGGCCCTCACCTCCTCCAGCAACGATCCGGCGGAAGCCACGATCTTCTTCAGGAGATAGGCGTCGGCGCGAAACAGATTGAACAGCGAAGGCAATTCCTCGCGGATCTTCTCCCGCATGGACGTCAGCGCCTGCTCGTCATTGAGGAATCGGCCGATGACCCGGGTGAACTCATCGAACAGCTTCTGGTGACGACGATCCTCGGTGAAAGCTTCCAGCAGTTCCGCCGCCAGAGGTGCAACCTGGACCTTTTCCATCTGTTCCAGCATGCGCTGGGTAACGAAGCCGCGCAGGCCCGATTGCTCGATGGCGCCGAGCGTCTGCGGCACCAGCCGCACGACGAAACGCGACAGACCCGCCGCGCGCTCTTCATCGGCCAGCCAGTCGGCGACCAGGGACGCGAAGTCGACCTCGTTCAATTTTTCCCCAACCGGGCCAGGCGCCAGGAAATTGACCTCGATGAAACGGCCGAGATTGTCTGCAATGCGCGTCTGGTTCTCTGGAATGATCGCTGTGTGCGGGATCGGCAGGCCGAGCGGCCGCTTGAACAGCGCCACCACTGCGTACCAGTCAGCCAGGCCACCGATGGTTGCGGCCTCGGCGAAGGCGGCAATGAAGGCCAGCCACGGATAGCTTCCCTCAAGGGACTTCGAGACAGCAAATACCCCCACGCAAAGCGCAAGTGCCGCGGCGGCCACGAACTTCGTGCGCCGCAATGCGGCAAGTTTTGCCTCGGCATCCTTGTCAGAACTCAAGAATCCTGCGGCGGTAGCATCCTGCTGCGACATTTACGGTCCGCTCCTGCTGCTGCTCGAACAAAGCTTAGCATCGGAAAATAAGGTTTGCGCATGCCGATTGCATGGGCTTTTCGGTCACGTCCTGAACCTGTCGAGGACGCTCTCGGCCTCGCACCGCTTAGCCAGCGGCATTTTAAATGCTTTCGTGACAAGGGGTTAGAGGCAATATTGCATTGCAGCAAAAATCCATGTTGCAATGCACAATAATCATCCCTATATGCTCGCCATGCTCCGGGTCGATCTTGAACGGAGCGCAACCATAGCTCCTTAATGAGGATGGAGAATTGCCATGACCAAGACCGCCAAGACCACCGCGCCTGCTTCCAATTATCTTTCCTCGATCAAGAACGTTTTCGATGGCGTTCAGTCGAAGCTTGAAGTTCCTGCCGCCGCCCGCGATTTCGTGAAGCGTGGCGCCTCGACCGCCAAGGAACGTGCCGAGACCGTTCACGGTGGCGCCGCCAAGCTGACCGACGGTGTCGAGAAGTTCGCCGCCTCCTTCGTTGCCGGCTATGCCAATTTCTCCCGCGGCCTGCTTGATGCGACGCTCGCCAATGTCCAGCACACCTTGACCACGGTCGAGAAGATCGCCGGCGCGCAGTCGTTCAACGAAGCTGTCCAGATTCAGGCCGACTTCGTGCGTGAAAACGCTTCGGCCAACATCGAGCGCGTCCGCGGCGCTGCCGAGACCGCCAAGACCACCGTTGTCGAAGGCGCCAAGACCGTTCAGGCCGAAATCGGCAAGCTCTACACCTTCGACAAGAAGGCCGCCTGACACCAGACCGGACACACCGGCCTGCATTGAAAACGATCCGCGCGGAAATCCCGCATCACCGGTTCTGATTTTCTGTACGAGTGCATGTCGCGTAACGTGTTCACGCAAAAAGGTCCGCTTCCAGCGGGCCTTTTTTTGTTTCAGCTCATCCCGACCGGCACGCAAAAAGCCGGGTCGACGACCCGGCTTTTCGTGGCATCACCATGACAGTTTCAGCCTGAGGCGCCGGAATAAGGCGCCCCTCCTGCTTATTTTGACGGCTTGATGCTCTGCACGGTGGTCTTGCCGGCGGCATCGGTCGCATAGGTGACCAGCACCTTGTCGCCGGCCTTCAGGCTGGCGGCTTTGACACCTGACGGCAGCTTGACCGTCTGGCCATTGTCGAGCGTCACCGAACTGGTCAGTGCATCGACCTTCTTGACGGTCGCCTTGAGGTCCTTGGCGATGGCGCCATTTACGCCGGCAAGAGCGAGCACGATGGCGGTAGCGGCAATGTAAGTCCTCATGGGGGGCTCCTTTTGTTGAGGCACCACCACATTGAAGGCCCGATCTCACGGGCACATTGCCGCCACCATACGGATTGGTAAGGTGACGAAAGCCTATTTCACCACAAGCACGGGAATGGCCGAGTGGGCCAGAACCTCGGCGGTCTGGCTGCCGAGCAGGACGCGCTCGACACCGCGCCGACCGTGCGACGCAATCACGATAAGATCGGCCTTGTGTGCCTTGGCGGCTTCCAGAATCGCGTCGGCAGCGCGCTGGTCTGGCACGTGAACGAGATCGGCATCGACGCCGGCCTTGGTTGCCTCGGCCTTGACCGCTGCCAGGATCTTCTCGGCATCTTCCTTCTGCGCGGCGCTGAACTCCTGCATGTCCGCTCCGGACGGAACCCAACCCGCACCGAGCGCGAAGCCGGACACCGGGAAAGGTTCAGTTGCGGTCACCACCGTCACCTTGGCGCCTAATGCCTTGGCGAGTGCCAGGCCCTGCTGGACCCCCTTGCCGGCGAGATCGGAACCGTCGGTCGGAACAAGAATATGTTTGTACATCGCAATCTCCATTGGTCAGTAAAACCTCCCATAGAAAAAGTGGGCATGCGTTGACCAAGATCAACCGGACAGTGGCAAGGCGAGGATGGGCCAGCACAGTGCAGGCCGGCCCACGCCTTAGGGCGTAGTTACCGTCTGTCGTGTTCGTGCAATGAAAGCGTGATCGAAGCGTCCGACAGGCTTGCAAACTGCTTGGCCTCATCGAGACAGGGAGTGTCGCCTATGGCAAGCGCCGCATCCCGCGTCTCCGCGACTGGCAAGTTTCCCAGCTGTCCGTTATGTGTCGCTGCCCGAAACAACCGTAGGAACATGTGATGGCGAACAAGAACATCGACCACGCTTTTACCGCCCGCGGCAAAACCGGCCACTCTTATGAGCCGACCTATGCCGGTGCCTTGTCGTTCATGCGGCGCAAGTACACCAAGGATGTGAAGGGCGTGGATGCCGTTGTGTGGGGCATTCCATTCGATGCGGCCGTCACCAACCGTCCCGGCGCGCGTTTCGGCCCGCAGGCGATGCGGCGCGCCTCCGCGATCTTCGACAACGATCCGCAATATCCTTTCTCGCGCGAGTTCTTCGACCATCTCGCGGTGGTCGACTATGGCGACTGCCTCCTGGATAGCGGCAATCACCAGAAAACACCTGGCATCATCGAACGCGAGGCCGCCAAGATCCTGAAAAGCGGCGCGTTCCTGCTTTCGCTGGGGGGCGACCATTTCGTCACCTACCCCCTGCTCAAGGCTCATGCCGCAGTGCACGGCCCATTGGCATTCGTGCAGTTCGATGCCCATCAGGATACATGGCCCGATGACGGCAAGCGCATCGACCATGGCTCGTTTGTCGGCCGGGCCGTAAAGGAGGGCCTGATCGACCCAGACCGTTCGATCCAGATCGGCATCCGCACGCACGCGCCGGACACTTTCGGCATCAAGATCCTGCACGGCTACGAAGTCGAGGAAATGCGCGCCGCCGACATCGCCTACGCCATTGTGGAGCGCACGGGGGGCCGCAAGACCTATCTGACTTTCGATATCGACTGCCTTGATCCTGCCTTTGCACCGGGCACCGGCACGCCCGTTTCCGGCGGCCCGAGTTCGTCCAAGATCCTGTCGACATTGCGGCTGCTCAGCCAGATCGATCTGGTCGGCGCGGATGTCGTGGAGGTTGCGCCGGCCTACGATCATGCCGATATAACGGCCATCGCCGGCTCGACCATCGCCATGCACTATCTCGGCCTGCTGGCGGAGCGAAAGGCGAGAGCCGAAGAGAACACCAACCAGACCCATACCGGTCAGGACATCTGACGTCCCGGCCAGAAAGATCGGACCAGGCAAGGCAATGAAACCGAAAATCTTCATCGACGGCGAACACGGCACCACCGGCCTGCAGATCAGGGCAAGGCTGGCGGACCGCGGCGATCTCGAGATCATCTCCGTGCCGGCTGAGCGCCGCAAGGAGACCGCGGCCCGTGCCGAGTTCCTCAACGCCGCCGATGTCGCCATCCTGTGCCTGCCGGACGAAGCGGCAAGGGAAAGTGTCTCACTGATCAAGAACGACACCACCCGCGTCATCGATGCTTCCACCGCATATCGCGTTGCAGCCGGCTGGGAATACGGCTTCCCGGAAATGGACAAGGATCAGACGAAGCGCATCGCGGCTGCGAAGCGGGTCGCCAATCCTGGCTGCTGGCCACAAGGCCCGATCGCGACCCTGCGCCCGCTGGTCGAAGCCGGCCTGCTGCCGGCCGATTATCCAGTGACCTTCAACGGCATCTCCGGTTATTCGGGCGGCGGTCGTACCATGATCGAGGACTACGAGGCCAAGGGCGAGGATGCTTCAGAATTCACGCCCTATGCGCTGTCCCTGAAGCACAAGCACCTGCCTGAACTGAAGGCCTATGCGAAGCTGAAGCACGACGCCCTGATGCAGCCTGCAGTCGGCAATTTCGCGCAGGGCATGATCACGGTGGTGCCATTGCAACTCGCCCAGCTCGACCACATTCCGACAGGTGCGGAACTGCATGCCGCGATTGCGGACCATTTCGCTGCGATCGAGGGGGGGGTCGTTGAGGTAGCGCCTTACGAGGCCGTCGACCGGGTGCCGGAGCTCAATCCCGAGCATTACAACGACACCAACCGCATGAAGGTCTATGTCTTTGCCAATGATGCGCGCGCGCAGGCGTTGCTGGTCGCTGTCTATGACAATCTTGGCAAGGGCGCTTCCGGAGCGGCTGTACAGAACCTCGACCTGATGCTCGGCCTCAACGGCTGATCCATCGGATTCAGAAGCCGGCCGCGCCCATGGCGCGGCCTTGTTTCCAATAACCTGGAACCACGCCATGCACCCGCCTGCCCTGCCGGCGCGCTGGAATGTCAGCGAGCCTGTTCTTGTCACCGAAACCTTCTCCAGCCGCATCTGGAAAGTGCGCCAGGCGGACGGCACGCCCGCCATCGTCAAGGCGCTGAAGGATTTCGACGATGTGGAAGACGAACTGCGCGGTATTCACCTGCTGTCCTGGCGGCGCGGTGAAGGTCTCGTCCGCCTGTTCGACGGCGAAGACAAGATGATGCTGATCGAATATGCCGGCGAACGTCACCTGCGCGCCGTTCTGGACGACGCCAGCGATACCGCTGCCACCGAAATCGCGGCCGAAGTGATGGCTCGGCTGCATTCGCCGTCCCGGTATCCGGCGCCAGCTGATCTGCAGCCGCTGCGCGATCGCTTCGTCAGCCTCTTCGACAAGGCAAAGGTGGATCGAAATGCCGGTCTGCAAAGTCCTTATGTCGAGGCCGCCGAAATCGCCGAACGCCTGCTCTCCGATCCATTGGACGTTCGTCCTCTTCATGGCGACATCCACCATGACAACATCATCCAGTCGCCGCGTGGCTGGCTGGCGATCGACCCTAAAGGCATATTGGGCGACCCGGGCTTCGACGCGGCCAACATGTTCTTCAATCCACTGGATCGGCTGTGCACCGAGCCCGAGCGCATCGCAACGATGGCGACGATCTTCTCCCGCTCGATGGGTCAGGATCCTCGTCGCTTGCTCGACCATGCGATTGCCTATGGCTGCCTGTCCTCGTCCTGGCACAATCAGGACAAGAATGAAGCAGACGAGGCGCGTGAATTGTCGATCGTCGACACCGTGCGCTCGGTGCGCGACAGCAGCTTCTAGAGCATGACGCTCTCAATGGTCGTCAGCTCCTGACGACCACCTCGGTTTCAAGTGGGTAAGCCCCCTTCGTGCCGCGCCAATGCGCGGTCGCGAAGACCAGCACGATCATCGCGAAAGCCTGATGGGTCAATGCGACATCGATCGGCGCCTGCAGGAGCAGCGTGGCGACACCGATGGCGGCCTGGCCGACAATCAGCCCTAACAGAACCCAGGCACGTCGTGCATGCGTGCTGCCAGGTGCCGAGCGCGTCGAGGACAGGGAGTGCCAGAGGGCAATGATCAGGACCGTGTATGCGAACATACGATGCACGAACTGCACGGTCTTCGGGTTTTCGAAGAAATTGACCCAGGCCGGATCAAGGATGAGCAGATCGCCAGGGATGATGGCGCCATCCATCAGCGGCCATGTGTTGTAGGTAAGCCCGGCATGCAGGCCGGCGACCAGCGCGCCGAGATAGATCTGGACGAGAACCAAAAGCACCATGATGCCGGCGAACCGCTGCGTGCCACGCCCGGCTGACGGCTCGCTATACGATACCAGGCCGCGCGCAATGTAAGCGACCGCGGTAATGATGATGCAGGCCAGTGTCAGATGCGTCGCCAGCCGATACTGGCTGACCGAAACGCGCTCGCTGAGGCCGGACGCGACCATCCACCATCCGATTGCCCCTTGCAGCCCCCCAAGCGCCAGAAGGCCGATCAGGCGTGGTTTCAGGCGGCTCTCCAGCCGGCGCGTTGCCCAGAAGAAGACGAGCGGGACAGCAACCAGGAAGCCGACACCCCGTGCCAGCAATCGATGCGCCCATTCCCACCAGAAGATGCCCTTGAATTCGTCCAGGGTCATATCCTTGTTGATCTGCTGGTACTGCGGGATCTGCTGGTACTTCTCGAACTCTTCCTGCCATTCCGCCTGGTTGAGCGGCGGCACGACCCCATGGATCGGCTTCCATTCCGTGATCGACAGGCCGGAACCGGTCATTCGGGTGGCACCACCCACCATGACGATGGCAAACAGCACCACAAGCACGACATACAACCATCCGCGCACCAGCGCGCGATTGTGCAGTTCGCGATTCTGTTCGGCAACGGGAGCGGCAATTTCTGTGGTGGCTGCCATGGCTGATCCGGACATCTCGTTTCGCGATCTCAAGTGAACCATAGCACCAAAACTGGCAAGGCAGCGCGGCGCGGCACGCCGTCGCGCCGACGCGCCGACGCTCGCCGGTTGCACACTTATGCCATTCGGCATAATCCGAAGATCACAAAGGATTGCAGTCATGCCCATGCGTCTGAAGAAGCTGATCGGAGCGGTGCTCCTGGTGGCGCTCGTCGTCGTCTATGCCATCGTCGCGACCATTGTCGCCGTGGCGCAGCTGTCGCAATCCGGCCCGCTCGCTCACCTGGCCTTCTTCGCACTCAGCGGCCTGCTCTGGATCCTGCCAGCCATGGGCATCATCAAGTGGCTGATCCTTGAGCCTCGCCCGAAGAACTAGCAGGCAAGACCAAGATTCATTTATCTTTTCCGCCTAATATGTTGCATCATTATGCGTCCGTCTGATGCAGGCTCACTGCACGACGCCAAGGGGACGATGCAGGAATGGCGGACGCGACGGCGTCGGGGGAAAACAAGGTTTTTGCATCTGCAGCTGTGCCTTACCGGGCACCGGCTGGTGTTGCCGTCACGGCCTCCGTGCAGGCCGCGACAGACAACGCACTCGCATCTTATGCCGACTTCTGTCGAACCACTCTCCATGCGCCGCCGCAGGATCCGCTCTGGGTGGCCAAGTGGATCGAGTATCTGCGTCCCGACGCCATCTTTGCTTCGCTGATAGCCGAAGGGCGAACCGTGCTTGCCCTGGCATTGGAAATTGAGCGCACCGGGCCTTTCCGTATCGCGCGTTTCCTCGGCGGACGCCATGCTAACGGTAATTTTCCTGCACTCTCAACCAGTTCCGAGCAAAATCTCGTAGGCTCATCCCTGCCCGTTTTGTTTGCAGCGATCCGATCGGCCCGACCCGATATCGATCTCATCGCATTGCAGCGCCTTCAACCTGACCTCGACGGCACGGACAATCCGCTGGCGACGCTCCCCGGCTTCCCCAGCCCAAACATCGCCCTTGCCGTCGACCTTGGTGGCGGCTTCGACAGTGTGCTGGACCGCGTCAGCGGCAAACGCAAACGCAAGAAACATCGCTCGCAGGCCCGTAAATTCGAATCTGCCGGCGGTTTCACCAGGATCGAAGCCAAAACTGCGGACGAAACGCGACGCCTGCTCGATGCGTTCTTCGCCATGAAGGAACAGCGTTTCCGCAAGATGGGCATCGCCAACGTCTTTGGCGATGAACGCGTGCGTGGCTTTTTCCAAGCGCTGTTCGCCGGCGCCCTCGCCGGCGAAAGTCCGACTTTTGTCCTGCACGGTCTCGACGTCGACGGCAAGCTGCGCGCTGTGACCGGTTCCAGTCGTTCCCCGAAGCGACTCATCTGCGAATTCGGCGCAATCCTCGAGGACGAGCTTTCTTTTGCCAGCCCCGGCGACTTCCTGTTCTTCGACAACATTCAGGAAGCATGCGAGCAAGACAATCTTCTCTACGACTTTTCCGTCGGAGACGAGCCGTACAAGCGGCAATGGTGCGACGTTGAAATCAAGCAGAGCGACGTGCTTCTGCCGCTCACCACAAAGGGACGCATCCTGGCCGGTGCCCTGCAGCAGAGCGCGCGCGCCAAGACTTTCGTCAAGAACAGTCCAGTGATCTGGAGGGTCACAAAGGCCTTGCGCCGCAGGACGCAAGGCCAGGAACAGGTGTCACGAGCCGACGAGGACTGAGACGGAAGCCTAGGCGGCCGAGCGGCCGAGCGGCTCACCGGGCCTGCCATGACCTGCCGGCGTGACCAGCACGACATCCGGGTAGCCGCTCTCAATCAACTTCACGGCGGCGTCGGCGACCGCGTCACTCGATTCCAACACGCTGACGAAGACTTCCGTCGCCTCGCCGACGAGCCGGCGGATGCCATCGGCGTCGGCGGGACCACACTCCACCACCACAAGATCGTAGGCGGTGGTCAAGGACTGCATGATGATCGGCAAGCGGTCTGCGGCCCGCATCGCGCGAACTGGATCTGCCGTGCCGGCTGGAATCACATGGCAATCCGAATAGTGGTCAGCATGGATGACGTCGCTGAACTGAGCCTCGGATGCCAGCAGGTTGGTAACGCCGGCCTGACTGCCGCCGTCAAGCATCGGGCGTGAAGCGGCTCCGGAAGCGGTCAGATCGAGCAGAAGCACGCGCAAGCCGGCATCGGCAACTTCCCGGGCAACCAGGATGGAACTGGCGGCGGCCTCATCGCCCTCAGGGGAGACGAAGATTGCGCGCGCAGCACCGCTGGTGATCAGTCGTTCCGCGGCTTTTTCGATATCGATCTCACCCAGCCCCAGGTCAAAGTGCTCCGGCTCAAGAGCCTCTGCCGCGAGAGGCTCTTCCGCAGGCACTGATTCGTCCAGGACCATCGGCTCTTCCGCCTGCACAGACGCGTGTCCCGCGGAAACATTCTCGATCAACGCCGCAGCCTTGCGTACCGCGGCCGCGCGCTCGTCGTCATCTTGCCGCACCATAACAGCCGGTGCCTCCACTGCGGAATGACGGATCTCCTCGAAGTCAGGCTGCACGTCGGCCACGGGCGCAGGATACGGCTCGACAGGCATCGAAACCTGTCTGACCGGCTCAGGCCGCGGTCCCTGTGCTGGCCGCATGGCGCGGCCCGAGAACAGTTCGCTCAGCAAAGTGAAGATCGACATCACCAGCAGTGATGCGACAAATGCCGCGCTGACAATGGGGATGATTTTCGGGAAATACGGCTCGGTCGGCATTGCCGCTTTGGAAACAACGTTCGCAACCACGGGCAGGTAGTCGCGATCCTGGCGGGAGGCGGCCTGCTGGAAGTTGGTCAAGTTGGTTTGAAGTGCCTGACGTTTTGTTGCGGCGTCGAGCTCCAAGGCATTCAGTTCTACCTGTTCTTCCCCAGCGCGCGCGGCTTCAGCCTTCAAGCGGTTCAGATCGGTAACAAGCTGATTCTCGCGCTCCTGAGCGGTTTGCGCCTGGGTGACGAGGCTTGCCAACACATTCTGTGCTTCCGTTCGCAACTGCCGGTCTATGTCGGCGAGCTGCGACCGAAGCGAGCGGATGCGCGGGTGATTCTCAAGCAGAGTGGTCGAAAGATCGGCGATGTCGCTCTTGATCTGCCCTTCCCGATCACGCAGGCGCTGGATTGCTGGCGAGGCCTGCACTTCCGGAAAAGAATCGAAAGACCCGCTGCTCTGCAACGCCTTGCGAACGGCCTGGGCGGTCGCCTCAGCGGAAGCCCGATTGGCGCGCACGCGTGACAGTTCACTCGACATTTCCGAGAGCTGCTGGGTCGCGAGCACGGCATTGTTCTGGCCGACGAGAAGGTCGGATTGCGCACGATAAGTCGCAACCTTGGCCTCGGCCTCTTTCACCAGCCTGGAAAGCCTGTCGATTTCCGGAGCCAGATAACTGGTCGCTTCCGTACCCGATTCTTTCTTCGACCCCCGCAGCATCGCGACATAGGCTTCCGCGATCGCATCCGGCACGGCAACGGCCAACTTGGGATCGCGCGACGAGAACTCGATGCCGATAATACGTGTTCTTTCAACACGATAGACATTGAGCTTCTCGCGCATCTTCTTAAGTACACGCTCTTCCGGCGGAATCTCATTCGGATCACTTTTCAAACCGACCAGAATGAGAAACTGGTTGAGAGCCGACATATTCAGCGTCTCGTCGAACTCCGAAGATTTCGCCAATGGGAGCTTCTCAGCCACTCTCCTCAGAACATCTGTCGAAGAGATCAGCTCGACCTGGCTGGCGACAGCCTCCTCATCCAGATTTTCTCGGTTCGCATCGGCACCTGTCCCTGGGCGCGTAAAGGGAGATTCGCGATCCGCGATCTCCAGCCGAGTCTCGGACTTGTAAAGCGGTGTAACAAACGAGGCTGCCGCAAACGCAAGGCCGGCCACGACCAGGGAACCCAGAAGTATACGCAGCCAGTTTCGGCCAAGACTCGCGAAGAGCTGCCTCAGATCAACATCAACATCCGCCGCGTTAGATTGTACGCTCGACATGCATCCTGCTCCCACTTTGGGTTGGCGGCATGGTAAACAAGCATGGTAACTCAGCCGTTAAGAAAGCTGCTCCTCAAATAAGCTACCGTGCGAATTCACGCGACAGGCTTTCGCGAGCGCACTGCATCCGTAAAAACCAATAAAATAAGCATCCACTCATATTCGGTGACGTTGAATTTTACCGGGCATTAACCCTAACAGACAGATAACAAGACTCGAAACGTCAGCCGATCGTCCGGCGACCAGTCGAAGGCATGTATCCGGTGATGAGAAAACCTACCTCGCTCCTTCGCGCATTGCTGGCGGTATCGCTGCTGGCGGGCTGCACCAGTTATCGCCCGACACCACCGGCGTTCCACGACGCATTGACGCAGCCTTATCGTCTCGGCGCCGGCGACCGTGTGCGGGTAACCGTCTTCGAGCAGGAAGGCCTGACCAACACCTACAGCGTCGACCAGTCGGGTTTTATCTCCTTCCCGCTCGTAGGCCCGGTACCAGCACGCGGCAGCACTGCCCAGCAGCTCGAAAAGGCGCTCGCGGTAAAGCTGCGGCAGGGTTACCTGCGTGACCCGGATGTCTCGGTTGAAATCGACCGCTACCGCCCGATCTTCGTCATGGGCGAAGTCGGCGCAGCGGGTCAGTATTCCTATGTTCCGGGCCTGACCGTACAGAAGGCGGTCGCCATTGCCGGTGGTTTCTCGGCACGCGCCAATCAATCCAATGTCGATGTTACACGCGACATCAATGGCAAGGTGATGACCGGCCAGGTCGTGACATCAGATCCCTTGCTGCCAGGCGACACGGTCTACGTCCGCGAACGCCTGTTTTAACGCGTGGCATCCCCCTCTTCTCTCCGTATCGTCCACTGCTTTCGTTCGCCTGTGGGCGGCATTTTCCGCCACGTGCGTGATCTTGTCGACGCGCAGGCTGCTGCCGGCCATCTCGTCGGCATCGTCTGCGATTCGACGACCGGAGGCGCCTTTGAAGAAGGGCTGTTCAAGGACATGAAGGAAACGCTGGCACTTGGCGTCCACCGCACGCCAATGCAGCGGCACATCGGTTTCGGAGACGCCGCTTCGGCCTGGCGAACCTTCAAGATCATCAAGGAATTGCAGCCGGACGTACTCCACGGCCATGGTGCCAAAGGTGGCACCTATGCGCGTCTGTTCGGCTCACTGTTGCGGGTTTCAAGGTCTCGCGTGGCCCGCCTCTATTCGCCGCATGGCGGCAGCCTGCATTATGACGAGCGCACGGCGACCGGAAGGCTGTTCTTCGCAATCGAGCGGACGATGGCTTTCTTCACCGACTATCTGCTGTTCGTCTCCGACTACGAAAGGCAGGCCTATCGGCAAAAGGTCGGCGAACCGCCAATCCCAAACCTGCTGGTTTACAACGGCTTGCGCGATGTCGAGTTCGAACCTGTTGCCGCGCATACAGATGCCGCCGATCTGCTCTATATCGGCATGATGCGGGACTTGAAGGGCCCGGACATCTTCATCGACGCTCTCGCCCAGGCGGAAATTCTTTCCGGACGTCCCATCCGCGCCGTGATGGTCGGAGGCGGAGATGACCTGCCACGCTACCATGCCCAGGTGAAACGCCTCGGGCTCGACGGCCGCATCCGTTTTTTCCCGCCGATGCCAGCTCGCGAAGCTTTCGCCCTGGCCCACCTCGTCGTTGTACCTTCCCGTGCGGAAGCCATGCCCTACATCGTTTTGGAAACACTGGCGGCTGGAAAGCCGATGATCGCCAGTGCGGTCGGTGGTATCCCGGAGATTTTCGGTGCGGAATCACCGGCTCTGGTGCGACCAAATGCGATCGAAGTCAGCGAAAAGATGGATGAGGCACTGACCGATCTGGATGCCTATCGCCGGGCTATGCCGGAAACCCGCGAACTGAAGTCGCGCTTCGGCGCCGATATCATGGCCGCTGAGATCGAGAAGGCGTATTTCGCGGCTTTGGCCAACTAGAGCGTCAGGCCATCCTGCGGGAATGGTGATGCGCGTGCCCGGACAGAGCACTCGAGACTTCTCCCGAATTGCTCTGCGCCTTGGATCAGGCTGCGGCTTCGGCGCTTTTCCGTTCGATCTGATCGATCGCATCCACGACGGCGTCAAAGGTCAGCATCGTGGATGCGTGACGGGCCTTGTAGTCGCGGACCGGCTCCAGATACTTCAGATCAGCGAAACGCCCCTCGGGTGGCGTACCGCTTTCCTTCAGCATCTTCCACATAGCCTCACGTACGGCGCGCAATTCCTGCGCGGTCGCGCCGACGACATTGGCAGCCATGATGGAAGAAGAGGCCTGGCCCAGCGCACAGGCCTTCACGTCATGCGCGAAATCAGTGACGACACCATCCCGCATGGCAATATCGACGATAACAGTCGAGCCACACAGCCTGGAATGAGCCTTGGCTGACGCGTCGGGATGCTCAAGCCGACCGATGCGGCCGATATTTCCCGCAAAACCAAGAATTTTCGTGTTGTAGACGTCGTCGATCATAATGTTCTAGCCCGCCGTGCTGGCACGATCATCGAATACCGCTGGCGTATCTTTCATTCGCTCGGCACCACCATATATAATGCTGCAGGTCCGGTAACGACAAGGCGACGGGCAGTCGCGTCAGCCGGCCTTTTTTCACGCCGCTTTCGGGCGGGAACCGGGTGGGGTTTCCGCTACCGCAAAAGGCAGTGGTCCGTTCAACTCGTTCCCTCTATGAAGGGGACTACGGGAGATGCCTTTCATGGATGCCGCCATCAAGAAAATGATGCCGCAGTCGGCTTATATGGACAAGCCGGTCACCGACCGGCCCAGCCAGGAAGAAGTCGAGGCGGCAGTTCGCACGCTTCTGCGCTGGACCGGGGACAATCCGAATCGCGAAGGTCTCGTCGATACGCCAAAGCGCGTCGCCAAGGCATTTCGCGAGATGTTCGGCGGCTACGACATGTGCCCGGCCGAGGAACTTGGCCGCACTTTCGAGGAAGTCGCGGGCTATGACGATCTCGTCATCGTTCGCGACATCACGTTCCATTCCCATTGCGAGCACCATATGGTGCCGATCATCGGCAAGGCGCATGTCGGCTATCTGCCGGACGGCAAGGTCGTCGGGCTTTCAAAGATCGCCCGCGTCGTCGACATCTTCGCGCATCGGCTGCAGACGCAGGAAGCGCTGACGGCCCAGATTGCCGGTGTCATCCAGGACGTGCTAAATCCGCGCGGCGTTGCGGTTATGGTCGAGGCCGAGCATATGTGCATGGCCATGCGCGGCATTCGCAAGCAGGGTTCGACCACCCTCACCTCTACCTTCACCGGCAGCTTCCGGGACAATCCCGAGGAACAGGTCCGGTTCGTTACCATGGTGCGCGCCGGCGGCGGGGTTTGACCCGTATCGCCGGCCCCAAACTTCCGGGATTCGGCGATGACCGCTCTACAATTTTCCGAACCATCCAGCGACAAGCGGCAACTCGAGGAAGGCGAAGCCTTTACCCCGCGCTTCGACGCCAACGGACTCGTAACTGCTGTCGTCACCGATGTGAGCGACGGCATGCTGCTGATGGTCGCGCATATGAACGCGCAAGCACTTGCACTGACGCTGGAGACCGGGATCGCCCACTACTGGTCGCGCTCGCGCAACGCGCTTTGGAAGAAGGGCGAGACGTCCGGTAATTTCCAGCATGTCGCCGAGATCCGGACGGATTGTGACCAGGACGCTGTGTGGCTTCGCGTAAAAGTGACAGGCCACGATGCAACTTGTCACACCGGCAGGCGTTCTTGCTTCTATCGGACGGTGGCACTTGCCAACGGCAAGGGGACGCTCAATGCAGATGGTTCCAAGCCGCTCTTCGATGCGCAGGAAACCTATCGGAAGCCTCGTTGATTATCCCGCCGGGACCAACTTTGCCCGATTCACGATTTCGATACGGCCGTTGTATAAGCTGGTCGTGGGATAAGGGAGACTCTGATGCTCGAATGGGCGTCATTGCGGGGCAAGGGGATCGCTCGCGAAGCGAATGACCCGGCGTCGTCCGACGGAGCCCCTGCCCCCAAGCAGCCCAGCAAATGTGGCATTGCACTGGCTCTCGGCGGCGGCGTAGCACGCGGTTGGGCTCATATCGGTGTCCTGCGCGCGCTTGACGAAGTTGGCCTGGAAATCTCGATGATCGCAGGCACATCGATCGGCGCGCTGGTCGGAGGCTGTTATCTCGCCGGCAAACTGGACGAGCTGGAAGAG
Organism: Mesorhizobium sp. EU05-FHT14A09; assembly: GCF_058790995.1. Lineage (NCBI taxonomy): Bacteria > Pseudomonadati > Pseudomonadota > Alphaproteobacteria > Hyphomicrobiales > Phyllobacteriaceae > Mesorhizobium > Mesorhizobium sp. EU05-FHT14A09. Next base: position 1,319,137 of record NZ_JBYTDF010000001.1, on the reverse strand, counting down.
TTCGCGCGCAGCCTGACCCGGCGCCGCATTTTCGGCCTGCTCGACATCAATCTTCGCGGCAATGGCCTGTTCGGAGGCATGAAGCTCGATGCACGGTTGCGTGAGCATCTCGATGGTCTTCGCATAGAAAACCTGCCCAAGACCTTTGTTGCCGTCGCCACCGAAGTCAGGACAGGCCACGAAATCTGGATCACCCAAGGCTCGATGGTTACAGCAATGCGAGCGTCCTATGCCTTGCCCGGGGTCTTTGAACCGGTCAACTGCAACGGCCGCATTCTGGCCGACGGTGCGCTGGTGAACCCGGTACCGGTCTCGGTATGCCGCGCGCACGAACAGCCAATGGTGGTGGCCGTGAACCTCCACTATGACCTTTTCGGCCGTGCTGCCGTCATCAAGCACAACGCCGGCGAGCTCGTCATACACAAAGACGCGAAAAGGCCCGGTCGCTTCGATCCCAATGCTACGGAGCAAGGAACCCGGCTCGGCATCACCGGCATGATGGTGGAAGCGTTCAACATCATCCAGGATCGCATTTCGCGTGCTCGTATGGCCGGCGACCCGCCTGATTTGTCCCTGCAGCCGAAGCTTGGCCATATTGGTCTGGCCGAATTCCATCGCGCCGACGAGGCGATCCGCCTCGGCTATGAAGCCACGATGGCACATATCGAGGAATTGAAACGGCTGCAGGCCGTGCTCGCTTAGCCGGCTACTTTTGCAAGACTCAGGCTATGGCGGCGTCGGTGATGCGGAACTGCACGCTGCGGCTGCCATTCCAGTAGTTGCCCGAAACCGAGCCTGCCACGTGCAAGGTCTTGCCCCTGTTCTTGAACAGGAATTCGCCCAGCGTGGTGTCGACGGCACGGAAAGCCATCGCCTGGATGCGGCCGCCGCTTTCGGAGGTCAGATCGACACGGATGTGATTGGTGCCAACAGCTCGCGCGTCGGCCAGTCGATGACGCGGCAGCACGAACAGGGGCGGTACATGGCCCGTGCCATACGGCCCAGCCTTTTCCAGCGTGTCGAGCAGCGTGAGCGTGGCTCCCTCGGCTGCCAGCGCGCCATCCACCAGAAGAGTTTCCTCGTCGCGCAGGCGGAACACGTCGGCGGCAGCGCGCGCCTCGAAGAAGGCCCGTAAGGCGCCAAGCTTTTCGCGCTCGACAGTGATGCCTGCCGCCATGGCGTGACCTCCACCCTTGACGATCAAGCCCGCTTCGGTGGCTTCGCGCACCAGCCTGCCAAGGTCGAAACCGACAACCGAACGCCCCGAACCGGTACCGATACCGTTGGCATTGAACGCAATGGCGAAGGATGGCCGGCGTGCATGCTCCTTCAGCCGGGAGGCGATCAGGCCGACGATGCCGGGATGCCAACTGTCGGAGGCCGTCACGATCACGGCCGGGCCCTCGCCACCCGCCAGCTCGGCGTCGGCTTCCGCACGGGCCTGGGCAAGCATTTCCTGCTCCATGGCCTGACGCTCCTGGTTCAATCGGTCGAGCGTTTCGGCAATGGTGCGCGCCTCTGCCGGATCGTCGGTTGCCAGCAGGCGACTGCCCAAAGCCGCGTCGCCGATGCGGCCGCCGGCATTGATGCGCGGACCGATCAGGAAGGCGAGATGGAAGGTGTTGACCGGCTCGCCGATGCGCGAAACGCGCGCAAGCTCGGCAAGACCAGCATTCTTTTGCTGGCGTATGACCTGCAATCCCTTGACGACGAAGGCGCGATTGACGCCGATGAGCGGCACGACATCGCAGACCGTTGCCAGTGCGACGAGATCGAGCATGGCGAGCAGATCCGGCCGCGGTGCGTCCGGCGCGCGCTCACGCAGCAGTTTGGCGGTCTGCACCAGGGTCAGAAAAACCACACCGGCCGCACACAGATGCCCCTGTCCGGAGAGATCGTCCTCGCGGTTCGGATTGACGATGGCTATTGCCTCGGGCAGCGCACCACCGACCTGATGATGGTCCAGCACAACGACATCGGCGCCGGTTTCCCTGGCGGCGTCGATCGAAGCCGCGCTGTTGGTACCGCAGTCGACCGTGACGATCAGGCTCGCCCCGCGCCCGACCAGTTCGCGCATGGCGTCAGGATTGGGACCGTAGCCTTCGAAGATGCGGTCGGGGATATAGATCTCCGATGGCACCGAAAAATGCTCCAGGAAGCGCTTGAGCAGCGCCGAGGAGGCAGCACCGTCGACGTCGTAGTCGCCAAAGATGGCGACCCTCTCGCCTCGGATGATCGCCTCGGCCAGCCGCACGGCTGCCTTGTCCATGTCGGTCAGCGACGCGGGATCGGGCAGCAGGTCGCGGATGGTGGGATCGAGGAAACGCTCGGTGCCGACCGCAGTCACGCCACGCCCTGCCAGGACCCGTGCGACGATGTCGGGAACGCCATGGCCCTGAGCGATGGCCAGCGCTGTCATGTCCTGTCGTTCGGACAATCGGTGCACCCAGGCAAGCCCGGTCGCCGATCGCCTGACATCGAGGAAAAACCGCTTCTCGCCGGTCATGCGGGATTACCATTCACCGTATTGAGCCCCATCAGGCTCAATACGGTGAAACCGACAAAAATCAAAACTTATCGAGGTCCTGATGACGGGCCTTGATCTCACGCACGGTCCGCGAAGAAGAACGCAGCACGATCGTATCGGTGGTAATGTAGTTGCGGCCGAACTTGACACCCGCAAGCATGTTGCCGTCGGTGACGCCGGTTGCCGCAAACAGCACATCACCGCGCGCCATTTCGTCGACACGATAGACCTTGTTCGGATCGGCGATGCCCATCTTGGCGGCACGCGCGACCTTTTCGGGTGTGTCGAGGATGAGCCGACCTTGCATCTGGCCACCGGTGCAGCGCAGGGCAGCAGCCGCGAGGACGCCTTCAGGCGCACCGCCCGAGCCGATATAGATGTCGATACCGGTCTCTTCCGGGTCGGTGGTGTGGATGACGCCGGCAACGTCGCCGTCACCGATCAGACGGATGGCCGCACCGGTTGCGCGCACCGCCTCGATCAGCTTGGCGTGACGTGGCCGGTCGAGAATGCACGCCGTGACTTCATTCACCGGCACGCCCTTGGCCTTGGCCAGGCTGGCGATGTTGTCGGCCGGGGAAGCGTCGATGTCGATGGTGCCCTCCGGGTAGCCGGGGCCGATGGCGATCTTGTCCATGTAGACGTCCGGCGCGAACAGCAGGCTGCCCTTTTCAGCGATTGCGATGACGGCCAGCGCATTCGGCAGGTTCTTGGCACAGATTGTGGTGCCTTCAAGCGGATCCAGCGCGATGTCGACGGCCGGGCCCTTGCCCGTGCCGACCTCTTCGCCGATGTAGAGCATCGGCGCCTCGTCGCGCTCGCCCTCACCGATCACCACGGTGCCCTTGATGTTAAGGCGGTTCAGCTCGGAGCGCATCGCATCGACAGCAACCTGGTCGGCCGCCTTCTCGTCGCCACGCCCGCGCAGCCGCGCCGCGGCAACCGCAGCACGCTCGGTGACGCGCACCAGTTCCATGGTGAGAATTCGGTCGAGACCGGCGATCGTATTCGCAACAGCATTCATGAAGTGGAAATCCTCATTTGCAACGCGCCAGAAGCGCAGGCGGGCTTCTTGTGTCAAAGCCTCATGACAACAGCAAGACCCGGAGAGAAGCTTTCCCGACCAAGAAACAATATCAATCGATTGAAAGAGATAACGGCGTTTCCTGCTGCGAACGGCGGCATAGCTTGTCCCTGGGCTGCATATCCGCGCTACGGCGTAACGACGTCGCCGAGATGCGCGAATATCTTGCCTTCAGTTCTGAGCGTTTCCCCGTTCGATGGCTGCAGCATTGACAGCCCCCTCATCCAGCAATATTGGATACAATCATGATTTCGGATACAAACAAGACGCAAGTGGATTCGGCGGCAGCAAGAATCAGGACGTTGATCCTGAACGGAACTTTTCAGCCCGGTCAGCCGCTACGGCAGGAAGCATTGTCGGAACAGCTGAGCATCAGCCGCACGCCGTTGCGGCATGCCCTGCAGTCGCTTGCCGAAGACGGTTTGGTCGAGGCAACCGACTACAAAGGGGCAAGGGTTGCGGCGCTTGATCCGGGCATGGTCGACGACTTGTTCGAGATGCGGCTACTGTTGGAGCCACTGGCACTCAAATCCGCCTTTGAAAGCCAGACCAAGCTTGATTTTGCGAAGGCCGAGATGGCGCTTGATGCTGCCGAGACGGAAAGAGAACCGTCGAGGCTTTCGGCGTTGAACTGGGACTTTCATCAAACCCTGTACCGACCATCAAACCGGCAGACCCTGCTGAAAACCATAGAACAACTTAACCGCGCGTCGGCGCTCGCGGAGGTTATCGCGAGTTCCATCGTCGCCCGCCCAGACAAATCAGCTGCTGAACACCGAAAGCTGCTTCAAGCCTGTCGCGATCACGACGAAACAGGTGCGATCTCAATTCTGAGCGAACACTTGCGGCTGGCTCATCACGACATAAAAAACCGAAGGGAGTGACCATGCCCATCATAAACAGGATCGCCGAGTTTCACGACGATATGGCACGGTGGCGGCGTCACCTTCACGCAAATCCGGAACTTTCTTTCCAGGAACAGGAGACCGCAGGTTTCGTCGCCGAAAAACTTCGTTCCTACGGGATCGAAGTCACCGAAGGCGTCGGAGGAACAGGCGTTGTCGGCATCCTGCACGGCAACAGGAAGGGCTCACGCTCGATCGGATTGAGAGCGGACATGGACGCGCTTGCCATTGAGGAACGCAACGATTTTCCGCATCGCTCGACGAACAAGGGTGTCATGCACGCATGCGGACATGATGGGCATACCGCAATGCTCCTGGGTGCTGCCCGCTACCTCGCCGAGACCAAAAATTTCGAGGGCCGCGTTGTCTTCATCTTCCAGCCGGCCGAAGAGATGGGGGGTGAAGACGGTGGTGCCGCGCGCATGATCCGGGAGGGTCTGTTCCAGACATTTCGCTGCGATGAGATCTATGGCCTGCACAATTGGCCGGGAATGGAAATCGGTACCTTCGCCGTCAAGTCGGGACCGATGATGGCGTCAGGTGATGCGTTCGAAATCGAGGTCACGTCTACTGGGATGCATGCGGCCCAGCCTCAGAAAGGCGTCGATGTCGTTATGACTGCCGGACATATCCTCATCGCACTCCAGCAGATATCGGCGCGCAACACCGACCCTCTGGATGCAATCGTCGTGAGTGCCACGCAGGTTCACGGCGGTGACGCTTACAATGTCTTGCCAAACAATGTCACCATTCGTGGCACCGTACGGGCATTCTCTCCCAACGCGCGTGCAACGGCGGAGCCGGCCGTACGGCGGATCGTTGAGGGCATCGGCCTGTCGACAGGTGCCCAGTGCAAGGTTTCATACGCCCAGCAATATCCGACGCTCATCAATTCGCAGTCCGCTGTCCGATCCGCTGAGGCTGCGGGATCATCGGTGTTCAACAAGATCGACACGAATCCGCCGCAAACGATGATCGTCGAAGACTTTGCCTTCATGCTCCAGGACCGACCTGGGTGCTACGGCTGGATCGGTAACGGACCGGATGACAATGGCCGCATCCTTCACAGCGCATGGTTTGATTTCAACGACGAAGCGCTGCCTTTCGGAGCTTCCTATTTTGCGTCACTCGTCGAGGCGAGGCAGAACTAGCTTCTGCAAATGACAGTACGCGGTTCAATTGGGCGTGACGACAATGCGCGACGGATGCGCCCTTCCGTCGCCACGAGAATTCCGATCTGGATCGAATTGGAAGCGCTCAGCGCAGGGGCGGCGGAGTTGTTCGAACGCTCTCTTCAGCAACATCCCGAAATCGAGGAGTGCTACGCGGTAGCCGGCAATCCAGACTACCTGTTGTTCGTCTCTGTCACGGCAATGCAGGAGTTCGAGAGTCTACACCGCAATGTCCTCTCAAGGCTCCCCGGCGTCAGAAAGATCAGGACTGAATTCTTGTTGCGGCGTGTTCTTCTACGGGCGTTGCCGGACTAGGAAGCGACATCGTCCAGGAAGTCCGCCGTCGGAACGAAGAACAGGCAGCCCGTCACCGCGCGGCTGAAATCAAGCAGGCGGTCATAGGTCCCCGGCGGATTGCCGATGAACATGTTCTCCAGCATCTTCTCGATGCGGTGCGGGGAACGGGCGTAGCCGATGAAATAGGTTCCGAACTCGCCCTTGCCGATCTCGCCGAACGGCATGTTGTCGCGCACGATCTGCAGTTGCTTGCCATCCTCCTCAATGGAAGTGAGGACATTGTGAGCATAGGGCTTTTTCTCTGAATCGCGCTGCTCGATATCGGAGAGCTTGTGGCGCCCGATGATGTTCTCCTGCTCCTCGACCGGCACCTTGTTCCACTGCTCGACGTCATGCAGATATTTCTGGACGATCACATAGCTGCCACCAGCGAAGGGCGCGTCCTCCTCGCCGATGATGGTGGCATCCACGGCCGCCTGATCGACCGGGTTCTCTGTGCCGTCGACAAAGCCGATCAGATCGCGATCGTCGAAGAACTTGAAGCCATGCACCTCGTCCGCCGTCGCGACAGCACCGCCGAGCCGCGACATGATATGCGTGGCCAGTTCAAAGCACAGATCCATGCTGGCTGCGCGCACATGGAAAAGGATGTCGCCGGGTGTCGAAACGGCGTGATGCACGCCATGAATTTCGCAAAAAGGGCGCAGATCTTTAGGCTGCGGCGCACCAAACAACCTGTCCCAGGCCTGCGCACCGAAGCCCATGACGCAGGAGAGCTGCCCCTCCAGATTGCGGAACCCGACACCGCGCAGCAGACTGGAGAGATCAGAACAGAGATCACGAACCGCGTCCTCCGCCTCCTTTCCAGGGTTGATCGTCACCACCAGGAAAATCGCTGCCCGCGTCAGCCTGCTGGCAACCGACTGGGATATTGGGGCAGGAAAGCTCGAAACCATTGTCACCCGTCAACCGTCGAGGATCATCACTGCTTCTTACGATGCAACGGTGACGACAAATCTACAAGGCACCCGCAAAGTGGCCACCTGACTGCACCTGGCCCACCACCCAGTTGCCTCTCACCGCTTGACCTCGCGAGCACAACAGCACTTCGTATGTGTTGAAGATCGGGGATGCTTCGATGACGGTCGTCGTTACCACCAGAAACGATATCAATCTTGAGACCGTGTTGCGCGTTGCCTGGCAGAACAAGCCCGTCACGCTGAGCGAAACCGCCCTTTCGGAAATCAGCCGCTGCCGGACCGCCTTCTTAAACCTGATCGACAAAGACCCGTCGCTCGTCATCTACGGCGTGACGACGGCGATGGGCGAGCTTGCCCACACGCGTTTGTCGGTCGAGGAACGCGAACGCCATGCGCGCATCAAGGCCTTCGCCGCCGCCACTTCGTTTGGCGACCCCTTCCCTGAACGCGTCGTGCGCGCAATGGTGTTTGCGCGGCTGGCGAACTTCGTCGAGGGCCACGCGGCCACCACCACCCGCATTGCGCTCTCGGTGGCGGAGATGCTCGATGGCCGGCCGTTGCCCGCAGTTGCCTCTTCCGGACAGGGCGGAGCCGGGGAAATCCTCGCCCTCTATCCGCTGTTTGCCGAACTGACCTCGCGCTTCGATCTTGAGGTCAAGGAACGAGGTTCGCTGATCAACGGCTCGCCATGCGCTGCGGCCCTTGTTGCCGACAGCGCGCTCGCCGCGAGACGGCGCGTAAGGCGGGTCGAGCAGGTCTTTGCGCTTTCAATCGAAGCGTTCCGGGCACCGCTGGAACACTATGATGCAGCGCTTGAGACACTGTGGGGTGACGAGCACGAGGCGGCCGCCCTGCGTGGTCTGCGCGCGCTTCTTGAGGGCGGCACAAACGAACGGCGCAACTACCAGGCACCGGTGAGCTTCCGCATCGTGCCACGCGTGCTCGGACAGGCTCACCGCGCCCTGGCAGCAGCCGAGCGCGCGGCAACGATCTCGCTCCGCTCGGCTTCCGACAACCCCGTCTTCATTCCACCGGATGACCAGCATCCTTACGGTCGTTGCATCAGCACCGGCGGGTATCATAACGCAATGGCCGCGCCCGCACTGGACGATCTGGCGGCAATCTGGGCAGATCTTTGCCTGCTGTGCGACCGTCACGGTTCGAAACTGCTCAACGGCGCAGTCTCGCATCTGCCCGATCTGCTGATGGTCGACCGGGATCCCAGCGACAGCGACGGCCACGGCGCTCTCGGCTACGTGCCGATGGCTTCGACCGGGTATCTCGAACAGGCAAAGCTGGCCGCGCAGACCACTTTCATCCCTGGAACCGAATCCGCCGGCGCAGGTCAGGACGACGTCGCAACAACGGCCTTCATCGCGTGGACAAAAGAGGAAAGAGCCGGTCGATACCTTGACGCCTGCCTGGCGGCTCTTTCAGCCGTTGCCTCGCAGGCCTTCTACGCCACGAGGCGAAACGCACCGCCCCAGCTTGCCGGCTTTATGGAGGAAGTCCGTTCCATCGTGCCGCCGGTCGAAGCGGACAGAGTGCTGGGGCCGGAACTGGAGCGGCTCGCGCGGCACTTCACCGCGCAAACATTCAAGCCATAGGTTCAGCGAGGTGGAACCGATCAGATCGGCAGCATCTCCGATTGATCACCGCGCTTACGCGGCCGCATCATGTCCTTGGCCATGATGCCGCTGGTTCGGCAGAAAGCCGAGAAGGCGCGGCACGCCTCTTCCGACGTCGAGACGCCGACGCTGGCGCCGAAACAGGCGTTGAAGGCAGCCTGGTAGAGTTTGCCTTGCTTGCCCGTCGGCCACTCGGACAAGAAGTCCATTGCCTGTTCCACGCCGTAAATCTCCTCGACCGGCTGGTCAGGAGCAGGGACAATGCGAACAGGTATGGCAAACTGCAATTCGCGCATGGCAACGCCTCTCAAACAGCCTCCACCCGGGGCGTGAACGTCTTTTCTGGGTGGAAGTTCCTTGCCGCAGGCTTTTATGGTGAATTGTGGCAAGAGCGCGACCACTGGTTGCATATCGGCAACACAAACCGCCTGAACGGCTTGCTGATGGCCACCATCCACATGAATGGAACAAACGTCCGGTTGCAGCGCAGATCAGGCAGGGGCGAAGCGCGGCTTGCAGTTTCGCGTCGGCGCTTCCGTAACCCGCCTGTAGAGCGCACCCCAATCCGACAAGGGTTCGACCTTTGCCCAGTTGGGTGAGGCATCCAGCACCGCGAAGTCCGAAGCACCGGCAACCAGATAGCCGCTTGTCACCTGGCAATCGAGCTCATCGCGCCGCAGCTCGAACATCTTGCGATGGCCGTAGACCAGAATGTTCTCGTTCATATGGTCGCGGTCCCAGACCACCGGCATCGGCCCCGGCGGCAGGCTTTTCATCACCCCGGAAAAAGCTTCGACATCGGCGCGCAGCTGGCGTTGGCCACTCGTGCGCCCATCGGTGACGACAATCTGAACAAGCTGCACGATAACGGCGATGGTCAGTCCGGCACCGATGATGAAATGCGCGACATAGAAGCGTCGCCAATTCATCGACACCCACAGGCCGGCCATCACCGCCAGCGGCCAGGTTGCGGGCATGGAATAGCGTGTTCGCCCGATCGGCAGGATGGTCGTCAGAACACCCAGCGGCACGGCAGCCAGAAGCAGCGCGTCGACAACCCACCGCCGCTCCTGCGGCAGGTCGGAGCGCGTGAAAACCAGGGCAACGGCGGCAGGCAGGAATGGCAGTTGGTAAAGGACCGCCAGAGGCAGGTCGCTGAGGTGCAGCAATCGCGTCAGACGGTTGTCTCCGCCGACCTCGCCTCCGAGTCGCATTTCGCCGACCCAATGTGCGGCACCAGCATCCGGCCGGTTCGACCATGCCCAGGCCAGCATCGGCAGATGGGCGAACAGAATGACGACGACGGCGACAAGAGCGTCGCGCGGCTTTCGCTCAAGAAGCGGGACGACAATCATCGGAAGTGCGGCAAATGCGACCGGGATCGGGCCTTTTGTCATCGCCGCGCCGGCAAGCAGGACTGCAATGCCGAGCCACAGCGCCAGCCCGAAATGCTGGCGCGCCCGCGCGTGCAACCACAAAGCCAGTGCCATGCCGCACAGCGCGGTTACGGTGACATCCGTCTCGCCGATACGCGCCTTCAGCAGGATCTGTACCGAACACAAAAAGGCCAACCCGGCCGTCAGCGCCGCCACCTTTCGATCGCGCGGCGCAAGAACGAGGGCTGCGGCACTGGCGGAGAGCGCGCCGGCCAAAGCAGCAATCACGCCCGGCAGGCGGATGGATACTTCATCGAGGACACCACGCAGCGAAGCCACTGCCGCCATCAGCCAGGGGGTGAAGGGCGGCTTGTTGACGTAAGGGGTGCCGATGAACTTCAGGTGCCACCAGGCACCGCCGTCCAGCATCTCCAGAACCTGGAGGGCACGGCGACCTTCCTCGAAACGCAATGGGCGCAAACCGAGATAGGGTAAATAAAGCAGCAGTCCGGCGCCAAGCACGAACAGGAGCCAATATCTGGCCCAGCCTTCCAGCATATTGATCTGCCATTGCGCCGGAGATGCGCGCCAGCCTGACCAACCTCGAAATTGCCTGAAGATACCCGACACGGAATACCGTCCCGTCTAGATGTCCTGTCTCCCCCAGCCCTGGGCCTCTAGCATGCCCAGATGCGGCCTGTCTCGCACCCTGAGCAATGCAAAGGTTGAAGAACGACACCATCGATGTCACATGATATCCTGCTCGAAACGAACCGCTCCCGGATATTCATGGTTACCTATCTCGACGCCGAAACGGCCCCCCTGCGCAACACCGGCCAGATCAGGCTCTACAACGAGGAGAGCTTCGCCGGCATGCGCAAGGCCTGCCTCCTGACCGCGCAGTGCCTGGATGCGCTGGTCGACATCGTCAAGCCTGGTGTCACCACCAACACGATCGACCGTTTCGTCTTCGAGTTCGGCATGGATCACGGCGCACTGCCGGCCACGCTCAACTATCGCGGCTACACGAAGTCGTCCTGCACCTCCATCAACCACGTCGTCTGCCACGGCATTCCTGACGACAAACCGCTGCGCGATGGCGACATCGTCAACATCGACGTCACGTACATCCTGGACGGCTGGCACGGTGATTCCAGCCGCATGTATCCGGTCGGTGCCGTCAAGCGCGCAGCCGAAAGGCTGATGGAAGTGACGCATGAATGCCTGATGCGTGGCCTCTCCGTCATCCGGCCCGGCGTGCGCACTGGCGCCATCGGCCAGGCCATCCAGGTCTATGCCGAAGGCGAACGCTGCTCCGTCGTGCGCGACTTCTGTGGTCATGGCGTCGGCCGTCTGTTCCACGACGCGCCGAACATCCTGCACTACGGCCACGCCAATGAAGGGGTGGAAATGCGCCCGGGCATGATCTTCACCGTGGAGCCGATGATCAATCTCGGCCGGCCGCATGTGAAGGTTCTTTCCGACGGCTGGACGGCGGTCACCCGTGACCGTTCGCTGTCAGCCCAATACGAACACACGATCGGCGTCACCTCGACTGGCTGCGAGATTTTCACGCTGTCGCCGAAAGGCCTCGACCGGCCGGGCCTGCCGCCGCTGTAAGCTGGAACTGGGTCAAGCTTCCCCTGCTCTCATACCGAAGACGCGTTCAAGGCAGAGATGCGTGACGAGCAAGGGGAAAAACAACGCCAGTTGCCGGCCTGAGAGCGGTATCACCGCTTGGGGAAACAAGCATGGATACAGTCTGGCTTCAGGATTTCCTTGCCGTGATACGCGAGGGCGGATTTTCTCGCGCCGCGGAGCGACGGGCCATCAGCCAGCCTGCCTTCAGCAGGAGAATCAAGTGCCTCGAGGAATGGGTCGGCACGCCCCTTTTTGATCGAAGCTCTCATTCGATCGAACTCACCAATGCTGGCGAACGCCTCAAGCCATTCGCTGAAGAAATCCTCCGACAACTCGAGACGGCACGCCGTGATGCGATGAGCGCTGCTCAAACGGCGACGGAAACTCTGGTTTTCGCATCAACCCACGCCCTGTCGTTGACCTTCTTCCCGCCGTGGCTGCGCCGCCTGGAAAGTGACGAGCCCCTGATGGCTTCCGTCCAGTTGATCGCGGATTCAATGATGCGCTGTGAACAGCTCATGATCGAGGGGCGGAGCCAGTTCCTTCTGTGTCATCACCATAGCGCAGCATTCAACAGGCTGACAGGCGATCGATTTCGGTCCGTACCGCTAGGCACGGACATCCTCGTACCGGTTGCCGCACCGTCCCTTGCGTCGACTGAACTCATGCAGGATGGGCCTTATCTCGCTTATTCTGCGGAATCCGGCATGGGCCGCATTTTGAATGCGGCCTGGGAACAGAGCGGCAGGAGCCCGCCGCCGGAACCCGTCTTTTCCTCGCATCTTGCAACGATGCTGGTCGCGATGGCTCGCGATGGGCGCGGACTGGCATGGTCGCCCCTCAGCCTGGTTGCCGAGGATATCGCTTCGGGGCGTCTGGTGAAAATCGGCCTGCCGGAGGACGAGGTCTCCATAGACATCCATCTTTTTCGGGCCAAGGCGCGGCAGACCCAGACAGCGGAACGGTTCTGGCAGCGCTTGCTTCGCGACCGGGATCAGGTTGCGAAGAACGAAAACAGCTCTTCCGTCACCAGAGCAGGGCATTCCTCCTGAAGGTTGTGGCCACAATCCAGCGCCCGCCCCCTGACGTTCAGCGCCTTCTCCCGCCAGGTCTGTTCGACATCATAAAGCGTACCGACCGTTCCACGCGCGCCCCACATGGCAAGCAGAGGCACGGCAATGCGTTTGTCGTCATCCTCGGCGTCATGGACAAGATCTATGCTGGCCGCTGCTCGGTAATCTTCGCAAACGGCGTGCTGTGTCATCGGGTCACGATAACAGCGTAGATATTCCGCCATGACCTCGGGCTCGGTTGCATGCACAGCGCCGTTTTGCCGGCCAAGATGTGCCTGGAGAAAATACTCCGGATCGGCACCGATCAGCCGCTCCGGCAGCGGGTAAGGCTGGATGAGGAAAAACCACCAGAAGTAGCGTGTGGCAAATTCCCGATTGGTATGCGCATACATCGTCGCGGTCGGTGCGATGTCCAGCACAGCCAGCCTGACGATGGCATCGGGATGATCGAGCGCCATGCGGTGGGCGACGCGTCCACCCCGATCATGTCCCGCCATGACAAAACGCTCGAACCCCAATGCCCGCATCAGTTCGACCTGATCTTTGGCCATCGCGCGCTTTGAGTAGTTGGCATGACCATCGCCACCCGACGGCTTGCTGCTGTCGCCATATCCGCGCAGATCGGCTGCGATAACCGTAAAGTGTCGGGCAAGTGCGGGAGCGATCTTTCGCCAGGTGACATGCGTCTGCGGATGGCCATGGAGAAGCAGAAGCGGCGGCCCCTCACCCGCGATTGCAAAACGCAGTCTGGTTTGCGTCGTGGAGGTGAAATCGAACAGATCGAAGCCTTCCAGGAATGCCGATGATCCGATCGACCTCAGTGATCCATCGGCGATCAGTTCGCGTCCAGCCATGGATTGTCCCGCAGATGCTTGCGCTCGAAGGCGCGGATTTCATCACTCAATTCCAAAGTCTGGCCAACAGCATCGAGCCCCTTGAGCAAGGCGTTCTTGCGTATCGCCTCGATCTTGAAACCGATCTCCATATCCCGGCCGGTGATGGTCTGGCTGTCCAGATCGATGGCGAGCACATTGTCTTCGGGCGACGCGGCGCGGTCCTGCAGACGCTTGACGTCAGGCTCGCCAAGCTCAATTGCAAGCAGGCCGTTGCGGGCGCAGTTATCGAAGAAAATGCCCGCGAAACTCTCCGCGACGATGGCGCGGATGCCATATTGCATAAGCCCCCAGACAGCATGTTCCCGACTGGACCCACAGCCAAAATTGGCCCCAGCGATCAAAAAGGCAGCATCCCGCCATTGGGGGCGGTTAAGAATGAATTCCGGGCGAGGCCTGCCCTGCTCGTCGAAACGAAGATGATAGAACAGACCGAGGTCGAGACCACCGCGGTCTATCCCTTTCAGAAACTGCTTGGGCATGATGACATCGGTATCGATGTTGCTGGCCGCGAGCGGCACCGCAACACCTTCCACCCTGACAAAAGCTTCCATCTCTAGCGATCACCCGTGATTTGACGAACATCCGCCAGGCGACCAGCCACGGCCGATGCCGCCACCATTGCCGGGCTCATCAGATGCGTGCGTCCGCCTGCGCCCTGACGATCCTCGAAGTTTCGATTGGTGCTGGACGCACACCGCTCTGCCCGCGCGAGGATGTCGTCGTTCATGGCCAGGCACATCGAGCAACCCGATTGCCGCCATTCAAAGCCAGCCGAGGTGAAAATGCGATCCAGGCCTTCGGCTTCCGCCTGGCGCCTCACCGACATGGAGCCGGGAACAACGATCGCCCTCACCCCCGGCGCGATTTGCCGCCCTTCGAGAATTCGCGCCGCGTCGCGCAGATCTTCGATGCGCGCATTGGTGCAGGAGCCGATGAACGCTGCCTGGATCTCGATCGAATCCACAGGCTGGCCGGGTCTGAGGTCCATGTAGGCCAAAGCGCGCTCGATGGCTTGCCGGCGTACGGGATCCGGCTGCTGACGGGGGTCTGGTATGCGCTCGGTGATCTTGACTGCCTGATCCGGGCTCGTCCCCCAGGTTACCATGGGGGCGATTTCGCCAGCGGTCAGAACGACTTCGCTGTCGAAAGCCGCATCCTGATCCGTTTGCAAGGATGTCCAGCTATCGACTGCCAGTCGCCAAAGCTCGCCCTTGGGAGCCCGAGGCGTTTGCGAGAGATAGTCCATGACCTTTTCGTCGGGCGCGATCAGCGCACCGCGTGCACCGCACTCGACAGCCATGTTGCACAATGTCATGCGCGCCTCGATACTGAGCGCACGGATGCCGCCCCCCTGAAACTCGATCGCATAACCTGTCGCGCCCGAAGCACCGATCTTCTCGATCAACGCCATGACGACATCCTTCGAGCGCACGCCTGGCGGCAGATGCCCCTCCAGCGTGACACGCATCGATGCGAGCCTTTTGTAGATCAGCGTCTGCGTTGCGAGGTAGTGTTCGATATCGGATGTGCCGATGCCAAAGCCGAGGGAACCAAACGCGCCATAAGTGGTGGTGTGGCTGTCACCTGCAGCAATCACCATACCTGGCAACACCAGGCCTATCTCCGGCATCACCACATGCTCGATGCCTTGCATGGCATGCTTCATGTCGAAAATCTCGATGCCGAAATCGCGACAGTTCTCGGCGAAGTATGCGGTCTGTTTTGCGGCATCTTCCGGCATGGCAATGCGTCCGACGACGGTCGGATTGACGTGATCGACAACGCCGAGAGCCGCGCCAGGGCGCCAGACGGAACGCTTGGCCAAACGCAGAGCGGTGAAAGCCTGCGGCGATGTGTATTCGTTCAGGACGGTGCGATCGACATAGAGCACGACCTGCCGACCCTGTTCGTCGAGCTTTCTCACCGTGTGACGATCGACGAGTTTATCGTAAAGCGTTCGAGCCCTGCCCACTGCCTCAACCTCCGGCCTGTGACAGAAAGGTTAGCGTCGGCGAACGCGAGCGGTCCCATGCAAAACTTGCATCGATTGATCGGTAAATCCTGCTGGCCGTCGAGCCTGCCGAATTACTAGGGTGGCTTTGCCGGTCAGCCGATGTGCTGTCGGCCAATGAGCGCAAAAAGCGGCATCGTTGTCGACGGTCCATCGGCGGCATTCAGCAAGAGAAGCCGAGACGCGAACAACGCAGGGGAAACTTTCGTCTGTCGAGCAAGGTCTTGCCGGGCGAACGCAGCAACGACCGGGGGAGACAAACATGCATCGGATTGCGGGCTTCCTTGGCGGCCATGTCATCTACGCTGATCGGAATGCGATCGAACGCAGCCGGTATTGCGGGGAATGATGCTGGCTTCCTTAACCACCTTCCCGTCATTGGCCGTGGAAGAAGCAACTTCCATCCGCCGTCACCTGCACAGCAGACCCGAACTGAAATTCGAGGAAAGGGAAACGTCCGACCTTGTCGCCAGTTTCCTCGTCCGGCATGGCTACGAGACCAAGCAGGGTATTGCGGACACTGGCGTGATTGGCGTTCTCGATACCGGACGGCCAGGTCCAACCCTCTGTTTTCGCGCCGACATGGACGGCCTGCCGATCCAGGAAGAGACCGGTCTGAGCTACGCTTCCACCGTGCCGGGCAAGATGCATGCGTGCGGCCATGACGGACATACGGCTTCGCTGCTGCTTGCGGCGGCGAAGCTTGCTGCGGAAAGCGAACAACTGGGCGGGCGCATCAAACTCCTGTTTCAGCCCGCCGAGGAAGGCGGCACAGGCGCTGCTCGCATGATCGAGGAAGGCGCACTCGCGGGGGTCGACGCCATTTACGGCTTCCACAACCGCCCAGGCTATCGGCTAGGCCGGGTTTTCGCCAAGGCAGGCCCGGCCATGGGCGGCACGTCGGTCTACGATGTCACCATCATAGGCAATGGCGGCCACTCTTCCCGCCCCGATCTGGCGGTCGACCCGATATTCGTGGGCGCAAGCCTGATCCATTCCATGCAAAGCGTGGTGTCGAGACGCCTTTCTCCACTGGAATCGGGAGTGGTCAGCGTCACGCAGTTCCATGGCGGCAACGCCCATAACGTCATTCCGGGCCGCGCTTCCATGACGATCAACACCCGCGATGCCAGTCCCGAAACCGGCGCACTGATAGACCGCGAACTCCGCCGTTTGATCACAAGCATCTGCCACGCCCACGGCGCCGAGGTAGAGTTGACGCGTATCCTGCGCATTCCACCCGTCGTCAATCATGACGCCGAAACCGAGTTCACCGTGGCTGTCGCTGCCGATGTCGTCGGTCCAGACAATGCGGGATATGTCCACCAGCTTCCCACTATGGGGGCCGAAGACTTCGCCTTCTACCTCGAGAAGGTTCCCGGCTGCTTCTTCTTCGTCGGCAATGGCGAAGACAGCGCCTATCTCCACCATCCCCTCTACGATTTCAAAGACGACATTCTACCGGTCGCCGCAGGCATGTTCGCAGGAATTGCCCATCGGCGCCTCGGCCTTGGTGCCCGTTCCCGGGACGGATGACTGCACCTTCGTGCATAGGGTCAGCAAAGTTCCCTTCGCGGGCGCACCAGCCAATCCAATGGAGGATCTCTCACGTGTCGGTTCTTGAGCCACAAGACTATTTCCGACTGCGTCTGCCGTCAGACCCGCAGATTTCACCAGATGGGCGCTATGTTGCCTATGTGCGCGACCGACCGGATGTCCTCCGCGATGACTGGGCTTCGGACGTGCAGATCATCGAACGCACGTCCGGCCAGGCTCGGGATCTTGGCCATGGGTTCCAGCCACGCTGGTCGCCGGAATCGGACCGCCTCGCCTTTGTGAACGCCGGCGACGAAACGAATGAAATCCGCCTGTGGTCCGCAGCAACCGACGAAACCACGGCGATCGCCAACCTGTCGTCGACACCCGAAGGCCTGGCCTGGTCTCCCGATGGTCGAACAATCGCCTTTGTCATGCGGGCGCAACTGCTACGGCCTGACCAGCCGAACAGCCAGGCGGCACCGGCCTGGCATGCACTTCGTACGGAACACTGGGCGCGGCCCGGTCAATACACGGAAAAGCTGCTGCGTCGGATAGAGGGCGTGGATGCCGAACTGCTGCCCGAAGGGCACCACCAGATATTCCTGCTCGATGTCGCGACGGCCACGATCCGGCAGCTGACCTTCGATCCGTTCGAACATGGTGGCCCGCTGGCGTTGATCACAAAACTGAAGCTTGCCGGGCACATCTCCTGGTCTCCGGACAGCCGCAGCCTGCTGATGTCGATGCTGCGCGACCCGACGCCACCTGGCCCCGTCGACCCGGTTCACGCCGTGGCGGCGGATGTCTACAGCTTTTCCATTGCGGATGGGACCGTCACCCGCCTGACCCGTTTCGGCGGAACGATTGCTCATGCATCTGTCTCACCCGATGGCGAATGGATCGCGTTCGTCGGTTCGCGTGGCCCACAGAAGAGCTTCCGCACGAATGTCGTCCATGTCATGAGCCGGTCGGGCGACAATCTCCGCACATTGAACCATCCCGACGAACTGGAAGTCCATCAGGAACTGCTTTGGCTGCCCGACAGTTCGGGATTGCTTGCCCTCGTCCCACACGAAGGCACCGGAACCCTGCAGAAGGTCGACCTCGAAGGGCAATGGACGGTCCTGTCGCGAGAGGTCGGAGGCTCGGCGGCATCTGGATATGTGCTGTGGAGCAAGTTCGTTTCGGTCTCACGCGAGGGCGAGATCGCGATATTGCGCGGCAGTTCGACACGGACAGACGAAGTCGCAATCCTGTCCCCTGACGGCACACGATGCCAGGAGGTGACGCGTGAAAGCGACTGGATGGCGGACATAACCGTCGCGCCGATCGAGCCGATGTGGCTGGCAACCAGGCAACCCATGCAAGCCTGGCTTGTCCGGCCGGCCGACGCTCCCGCCGACAAGCCGCTCCCTCTGCTCCTGTGGCTTCATGGCGGCCCCTATCTGAGCTGGGGGCCACATTTCGCGGCCATACCGCAGCTATGGGCGGCGCGCGGCTACGCCGTGCTGATGATGAACCCTCGCGGATCGCTCGGCTATGGTGAAACCTTCACCGATCATCTGGAGCACGATTTCCCTGGAGCCGACGATCTGATGATCGCCGATGCCGTCGACCTGGTGGTCAAGCGTGGCGGCATCGACCCCGAACGCGTCTATGTCGCGGGAGAATCCGCGGGGGGCGTGCTGACGGCATGGCTTATCGGCCACACCCATCGCTTCGCGGCAGCGGCCGTCGTCTATGGGGTCGTCGACTGGGTCAGCCAGACGCTGCTCCAGGATCGACCGGACTACTTCGCCTATCGCTGGCGCTCGGGGCCGCCCTGGGATGCAGGCAAGCAGGAAGTGTACTGGCGCCATTCGCCGCTGGCCCTGGTCGGCAACGTCCGCACACCGACGATCGTCCTGTGCGGCGAACGCGACTGGCGCACACCGATCACGCAATCAGAAATGTACTTCACCGCATTGAAGATGTGCGGTGTCGAAGCCGCGCTGGTCAGCTATCCCGACAACAATCACGGGCTCGAGCGCCATCCCAGCCAATATCTCGATTTCGCCGAGCGGATCGGAGATTGGTTCGAGCGATATGCACAGGTGACCCTGGCCAAGTCGGCATGATCACGGTCTCGACCGAGAGAGCCGCGGGAGGAAGCCGCTCTCTCGATTGCGGCGTTTAACAACAAGGCCAAGCCGGGCCTGCGGCAATGCCGCGGGATCGGTTCAAACAGAGCCGTCAAAAAGGGGAACAAGCCATGTCGCTCGATCATCTGGATCCACAAGAATTCCTGGAGTTGACCTATGCCCGCGCACGGCAGAGCGTGCTGAGCCGCCGAGCGGTACTCGGCGGCTTCGCCGCGCTGGCTGCGGCAATGGTTCTGCCGGACGGCGCAGCGTTCGCCGAGGGTCGCGGTGGAACGTTGCGCATCGGTCGTGATCAGGAACCGGACAGCCTGGATCCACAAAAGACGCTCGTCGCCGTCTCGGACCAGACCAACAACTGGATCTATGAGCCGCTGGCACGTCTCGACACCGACGGAAATGTCGTGCCCGGGCTGGCCGAACGGTGGGACGTAACGGACAATAACAAGACCATCGTATTCCACCTGCGCGATGGTGTGACGTTCCACGACGGCAGCCCTGTCGACGCCGAAGCCTGCGTGTGGACCACACAACGGATCATGGACCCGGCAACGGCATCGCCATCAGCCTATCTGCTTGGCCCGTTCGACAAGGCCGAGGTGATCGACCGGTTGACCGTCGCCTACCGGTTCAAGGAACCTTTCGTGCCGCTGTGGATCGGCCTGTCGAGCCCGGCGGCCGCGATCCTGCCGCGCAAATCGATCGAAGCGCTTGGCGATCAGTTCGGCCGCAATCCCGTCGGCTGCGGGCCCTTCCGTTTCGCGGGCTGGGCGCCCGATACCGGCATCAAGCTGGTGCGGTTCGACGACTACAAATGCGGCCCGGTGGGGGCACCGGACGAAGTGCAATTCCTGTACTTCCCGGAGGATTCGACCCGCATCGCGGCCCTGGAAACGGGTGAGATCGATGTGCTGGCCACCGGCCAGGCCGTACCCGTCGACGCTGTCCGCCGGCTGCGCCAGAATACCGAAATCCAGCTTCTGTCGCGAGCGAGGCAAGGGTTGCGCGCGCTCGTCTTCAACATGAGCAAGCCGCCGTTCGACGACATTCGCATGCGCCAGGCCGTTAGCCACGCAATCGATCGCGAAAAGGTGCTGGCTTTCGCCCTCGACGGCAACGGGCAGATTGCGCACGGCCCCCTGCCCACGACCATCCCAGGCTACTCAAAGGCAGTCGAGACACTGGACTATGCCTACGATCCGGCCAAGGCCAAGGCGCTGCTGGCCGAAGCTGGCCAGCAGGCAGGACTGAAGCTGCGCATGATCACCTCCGATATGCCGCCAGTCCGCCGGACGGCCGAGATCGTGCAGACCGAATTGCGCGATATCGGGATCGAGCTTGAGATCCAGTCACTTCCGGTTGCCGAATGGGCTTCGCTGTCCAGCAAGGGCGAGCACCACATCTTCTTCATGGCATACGAATACAATGATGCCGATATCCTCTACGCGGCGCTGCACAGCCAAGGGTCATACAACCGCAGCTTCCACAAGGACCCGGCGCTGGACAGGCTGCTCGAGGCGCAACGGGTGGCGTTCGATCCAGCCGGGCGCCAGACGCTTCTGGACGACGCACAGGCGCTGATCATGCGCCAGGCCTATTGGGCTCCCCTGTTCGAACCATTGAACTTCGCCGCCCTGTCGTCCGCAGTCAGGGACGCAGCCTTGCGCAGCGACGGCGACATCTCCGTCAGCAGCGCCTGGATCGAGAGCTGAGGAACGGCTGGTGCTGCCCCTCATCATCAAGCGGATCGGCTACGCTTTGATCATCATTGCGGGCATCGCCTTTGTGGTGTCGGCGATGACCAAGCTGGTGCCGGGCGACCCGGTCGACGTGATGGCGGCGGGTAATCCCGGCATGACCGAGGCCGACAAGGCACGGCTGCGCAACCAACTCGGTCTCGACCGGTCGATGATGGATCAATACGTCTCCTATCTTGGCAATGCGTTGCAGGGCGACCTGGGCATCTCGCTGCGCCAGCGCGTCCCCACAGCGCAGCTGATCCTGGAGCGGCTGCCGGCAACGGCAGAGCTGACGCTGTGGTCAATGGTGCTGGCGTTGCTGGTCGCGGTCCCGATCGGCGTGGTGACCGCGCTTCGCCGGGATAGCCCGGTCGATACGGCTGGCACCGTCGTCGCCGTCCTCGGCGTCTCCACTCCATCCTTCCTGCTTGGTGTCCTGCTGATCCTCCTGTTTTCAGTGCAGCTCGGCTGGCTGCCGGCCTCCGGCTACAAGGGATCGGTGATCGCCGCGCTACCAAGGGCAATCGTCGAGGGTCGCTTCGACATCCTGTGGCAGAAGGCACGCTACTTCCTCCTGCCCTCGGTCTCGCTGGCCTTCGGCCTGATGGCGGTGAATGCCCGACTGATCCGCTCGGCGATGATCGAGACGATCCGACAGGACTATGTCCAGTTCGCCCGCGCCAAAGGGGTACCGCCGCGTACGGTAGTGCTGCGGCATGCCTTGCGCAATGCCATCATCCCGGTGATCACGATGATCGGCCTGCAATTGGGCAATTTGCTGTCAGGTGCCATCGTCGCCGAAACAGTATTCGCCTGGCCGGGTATCGGCCGGCTGTCGGTGCAAGCCATCACCACCCGCGACTATCCTTTGGTGCAGGCGACCGTGCTCATCACGGCGGTGCTGTTCGTGGCCATGAACCTCATCGTCGACCTTCTCTACCACGTCATAGACCCACGGATGCGCCATGGCTGACAGCATTTTGCCTCAAGCTGTGGGGACTCAGGCCACGGCAGCCGGGTTGCCGACGGAGTCAGCACCCGACGTCGCAAGGGGACGGTTCCTCAAGGCGCTCCGCCGCAGTCCGAAAGGACTGGCCGGGCTGCTGCTGGTCGGCCTGGTCCTGGCCTGCGCCGCCGCTGCCCCGGTCCTCGCGCCGCACGACCCCGCCCAACAGGTCCTGGGGTGGCGTTTCCTGCCGCCGGCCTGGGCGACGGGCGGCAGCTGGGAGCACATCCTGGGTGGCGACAATCTGGGTCGGGACATCTTCAGCCGGATCCTTGTCGGCGCCCGTACCTCGATAGCGGTCGCTGTCGTCGTCGTCGCACTGGCCGCCACGATCGGTTCCCTGCTTGGTGCCGTGGCCGGCTATGCCGGCGGCATCGTCGACAACATCATCATGCGACTGGCCGATTTCCTGCTCGCCTTTCCCTTCCTGCTTCTCGCCCTGATGATCATGGCGATCCTGGGCCCCGGCTTCTGGACCATGGTGCTGGCGCTGTCGATTGCCCTGTGGGTCAACTACGCCCGCGTGGTGCGGGGCGAGGCGCTGCGCATCGAGAAGATGGAGTTCGTCGAGGCCGCTCGGTCGATCGGCGTGCCGGGCTGGCGCATCGTGCTGGGCCATGTCGTGCCGAACGTGATCCCATCGGTTTTGGTCCTGGCCACGCTGGAGGTGGCGCTGGTGATCATCGCCGAAGCAGCCCTCAGCTTCCTCGGCCTCGGCGTACAACCGCCAACCCCTTCCTGGGGCAAGATGATCTCCGAAGGCCGCGACTTCCTCTACGATGCGCCATGGATGGTGCTAGGCCCCGGCCTCGTGATCCTGATGACTTCGGTGGGCATCAACCTGTTCGGCGACTTCCTGCGCGACTTCATCGATCCGAGGGCAGAACGATGAGCGCACCTCTGCTTCACATCCAGGACCTGCGCGTGGAGTACGCGTCGCCGCGTGGACCGGTTCAGGCGGTTGCCGGCGTATCGCTGACGCTCGACCGTAACCGCATCCTGGGGCTGGTCGGCGAAAGCGGTTGCGGCAAGTCGACAGTCGGCCAGGCGCTGATGGGTTTGATCCAGCCGCCGGGGCGCATCGCTGGCGGAGACATCCGCTTCGAGGACAGAAGCCTGATCGGCCTCCCCGAGCAAGAGATGCGAAAACTGCGTGGCGACCGGCTGTCGATGATCTTCCAGGATCCAACCGCGACCCTTAATCCAGTTCTCACCATCGGCGACCAGATCGCCGAGCTGTTCCGATGGCATCGGCCGCAGATGCGGCGGCGCGAGGTGCAAGCCCGCGTCACAGCGCTTCTCGAACGTGTCGGCATCGTCGATGCGGACAGGCGGCGCCGGGCCTATCCGCACGAATTGTCGGGCGGCATGCGCCAGCGCGTGGTCATCGCCTGTGCTCTCGCGCTGGAGCCGGCCCTCATCGTTGCCGACGAACCGACGACCGCGCTGGATGTCACAGTCCAGGCCCAAATCCTCGACCTCCTCCGCGGTCTGCAGGCCGAGCACGGCACCGCTGTCATCCTCGTCAGCCATGACCTCGGCGTCATCGCCGAGACCTGTGACGACGTCGCCGTGATGTATGCAGGGCGGGTGGTCGAGAGCGGTCCGGCCGAAGAAGTACTGGCACGGCCCCGGCATCCCTATACCGCGGGTCTGATCGCATCGCGTCCATCGATTATCGCGCCAGACCAGGTGGTCAGCCCGATCCCGGGTACGGTTCCCGACCTGGCGCGTCCGCCGGCCGGCTGCCCGTTCCATCCGCGTTGTCGCCACGCCGTCGCAACCTGCCGCGACGCCATTCCCACCTTGTCCCCAATTCGGGAGGAGCCACGCCATGCTGTCGCCTGTCCCCTCGCGGCCTGATCAAGCCCAAGCCGCGGCGCCCGCCGCTCTCATTTCCATCGAGGGACTCGAGAAGCACTATGCCCTGCCCGGCCGTTGGTTCGGCCATGCGGGCGTGATGCGTGCGGTTGATAATGTCAGCTTCGCCATCGGCCATCAGGAAACCTTCGGCCTCGTCGGCGAAAGCGGCAGCGGCAAATCCACGATCGGCCGTATGATCGCCAGGCTGATCCGCCCGACGGCCGGCAGCATCCGCTTCGACGGCAAGGATTGGCTTGCGTTGTCCGGCGACGAATTTCGGCGCGCTCGAAAGCGGGTGCAGATGGTGTTTCAGAGCCCCTATGCATCACTGGATCCGCGCTGGCGTATCGCCGACATCGTCGCCGAACCCCTGCGCACGCATCTCAATCTGTCAGCGGCGGAACTGCGCGACCGGGTGACAGCTCTGCTGCAGGCGGTCGGACTGGATCCGGTCGTCGCCGACCGCCATCCCCACCAATTCTCGGGCGGTCAGCGTCAACGCATCGGCATCGCCCGCGCCATCGCGCTGGAACCTGACCTGCTGGTGGCGGATGAGCCTGTGTCCGCTCTCGATGTCTCGGTACAGGCCCAGATCCTGGCGCTGCTGCAGGACATCAAGGCGCGCCGCCGGCTGTCGATGCTGTTCATCTCGCACGATCTTTCGGTCGTCGCCTATCTGTGCGACCGCGTCGGCGTTCTGTACCGCGGGCGTCTGGTGGAAGTTGCGACGACGCGCGACCTGTTCAACACGCCAGGACATCCCTACACCCGCGCCCTCCTGGCCGCGGTTCCCGGTTCGGGCCAGCGTCGCGAGGCATCAACAACGGCCGGAGGCACCGTTCCGGAGGGCGGCTGCGCTTATGCCAGCCGGTGTGCTCATGCCCGGGACCCATGCCGCACAGCCGTACCGGCACTACGGCCATCCGCATCCAATGCACTGATTGCCTGCCATCGCGCAGGAGAAATCTGAAGAAGCAGCGCCTCGCGCAGCTTTTTCAGGGAGGGGACAGCGCTGGGAACGCTGTCCTCGGCAAAAAGCACGCCCATTTTTCTGAACTTTTCATTGGAGGAGACAATGAACATCAAGAGCCTTTTGCTCGGCTCAGCTGCAGCTTTGCTCGCAGTTTCCAGCACCCGGGCCGCCGACGCTGTCGTCGTCGCAGAGCCGGAACCCGCTGAATACGTCAAGATCTGCGACGTCTACGGCGCCGGTTACTTCTACATCCCGGGCACCGAGACCTGCCTGCGGGTCGGCGGCTACATCCGCTACGATGTCGGGATGGGCGATGTCGGTTCGTACAACGGCGCTCGTGCCAATGACCGTCTCGATAACAAGGAGCAAGGTACCTGGTGGAAGCTCGCCCGCTTCGCGATCAGGACCTGGACCGGCCAGGAGACCGAGCTCGGCACCCTGAAGACCTATACCTCGACCCGCTTCGACTTCGGAAACCCCCAGGACTACGGTTCGAACTCGACAAGCAACGGCTACGCACTGACCTTCGCATGGGTCCAGCTCGGTGGCCTGCGCATCGGCAAGGGTGAAACGGCTTTCGCCAGCTTCATCGATTATGCCGGCAACGTCATCAACGACACGCTGGTTCCTTACAGCGCGCTCGATACCAACCTGATCAGCTACACTTTTGATGCCGGCAACGGTTTTTCGGCGGTGGTCTCGCTGGAACAGGGTGCGGGCAAGTTTTCGAAATGGAAACGCGCCGGCGATACCTGGACCAGCGCCGACAACACCATCGATAGCTATGTGCCCCATATCGTCGGCGGTGTGAAATACACGCAAGGCTGGGGCGGCATTACCGGTGTCGTTGCATACAACAGCAATTTCGAGGAGTGGGCCGGCAAGGTTCGCCTTGACGTGAAGGCGACCGACCAGATCGACCTGTTCATCATGGCCGGCTACGGCACCAATGACCATATCGACCGCAACTTCTACAAGCTGTGGGGCGGCAACTGGGCCGTCTGGGGTGGCGGCACCTACAAGTTCAACGAGAAGACCTCGTTCAACGCGCAGCTTTCCTATGATGACGCCAAGAACCTTGGCGTCGCGGTCAACGTTGCTCACCAACTGGTTCAGGGCTTCACCGTCACTGCCGAGGTTGACTATGTCAACGAAGGCAATTTCGGCACCGCCGACTATACCGGCAGTTGGACCAACGCCAACAAGAAGAACAACCTCGGCGGCCTGCTCCGCTTCCAGCGCGATTTCTAGCATCGTCGCAAACTTCCAGAACCCGTCGAGATATGGCGGGTTCTGCTTTCCAGGTGCGCCGAAATACGGGGCGCAATTGGACTGATCGCCGATAATTCTATCCCTATACCAGCCAAAGAACTCCCTCTACATTGCCGGAAACGCAGGCTGGAAGCGGGGGATCGATGAGCAAGGGGAACGACGCACGTCAATTCCTGGCTGAACAGCCGATTGCGCCGCTCGAGAAACAGACCGCAGACGAAAAGCCACATTATCTCGGTCATCGCGAAAGACTGCGCGAACGGTTTGCCAGCGCAGGCCACAGCGCCCTGCCCGATTACGAATTGCTGGAACTTCTGCTCTTTCGTCTCGTCCCACGGGCGGATACCAAACCCATAGCGAAGGCATTGCTCGCCCGCTTCGGCACATTGGCCGAAGTACTCGGTGCTCCAGCAACGCTGCTGCAAGAGGTCAAAGGGGTCGGTCCATCCGTTGCGTTCGACCTCAAGGTCGTTGCTGCTGTCACGCATCGTTCGCTGCGCAGTGAAATCACCGGTCGTGAATCGCTATCCTCCTGGCAGCAACTGCTGGACTACTGCCGCGCGGCGATGGCGTTCGAAGCCCGCGAGCAGTTTCGCATCCTCTTCCTCGACAAGAAGAACATGCTGATCGCCGACGAAGTCCAACAGACCGGAACCGTCGATCACACGCCGGTCTATCCGCGCGAGGTCGTGAAGCGCGCGCTGGAGCTTTCGGCTACCGCGATCATCCTCGTCCACAATCATCCGTCAGGCGACCCCACCCCGTCCCGCGCGGACATCGACATGACCAAGGAGATCATCGAAGCTGGCAAGCGGCTGGGCATCACGGTTCATGACCATCTTGTCATCGGCAAGAAAGGCTATGCATCGATGAAAGGGCTGCTGTTGATCTAACCGCAGCGTTTTCAGGACGTCAGGGCGTTGCGATCTTGCATTCCGCCGCCAGGCGGTCGATGGCGGCGGCAGCACCCGCCAGAAAGAAATCGGCATTGGCGCGACCGGTGATCACACCGAAACGCCACGACAGCCTGAGGTGCCTGGCCGACGCCAGCCTGCTTACTGCATCGGTGCCAGGCCGTATCAATGTTCGCGACCCATTGGAGACCGACCAGTCTTCCTTGACGTTTTCCCCTCGGTCGACCGACACGGCGACAGTGATGGTGTCGGCCACCGCGACCCCGTCGTTCAGTTGCAGCCACTCGCTCCATTGCGGCTCACCGTCCGGACGGCACGCGATGGTCAGGACCGGGCGATAGCCAAGCGCGCCATTTCCAATTGCAATGATGCTGTCGGCGGAGACGGAGGCGGTGATCGAACCATCGGGAGCCGAGCCGAACCGCCACCGATCTGCAACATCATCCGCCAGCGCGACGCGGCAGCCGAACGCCAGCAACACCACGCCCACAAGCGGACGAAGTCCGACGACCGACCTTGCCAATTTGCCCTCCGCGAAAACGCGATTCTGCAGCAAGCTACGCTACGGCAGCTTACCAAGTGATTAGTGGTCATTTAGTGGCAGCTTGAGGAACCACCAGTAGTCTGCATCGACAGACCGGGGCGGCAGACAACAACCACAGCCCCTCAGCACCGGCACGAGTCACCTCTTTTCACCACGCAAAGAAAAAGGCCGCCTTGCGGCGGCCTTGGTTCCTGAGCCGTTGACGCTTACTCGGCGTCCTTGGCAGCTTTCTTCTTCGGAGCCGCCTTCTTCTTCGGCTCTTCAGCGCTAGCCTCTTCGGCCTTGTCGGCTTTCTTGGCAGCCGCCTTCTTGGCAGGCTTGGCCTTGGTCTCGGTTTCCTCGTCCTCGGCCATCAGCTCCTCCTTGCTCACCTTCGTGTCGGTGACGGAGATCTGGCCGAGCAGATGGTCGACGACCTTCTCCTCGAACATCGGCGCGCGCAGCGTGTTCAGCGCATCCGGGTTGGAGCGGTAGAATTCGTAGACTTCCTGCTGCTGGTTGCCCGGGAAGCGACGGATCTGCTCGAACAGGCCGCGCTGCAACTCGTCGTCGGAGACGGTGACGCCAGCCTTCTCACCGATTTCGGCGAGTACCAGACCGAGACGCACGCGGCGCTCGGCAAGGCGGGTGTATTCGGCGCGAGCCTCTTCCTCGGTCGTCTCTTCGTCGGCGAACGTGCGGCCGGCAGCTTCGAGGTCACGATTGACCTGGTTCCAGATGTTGGTGAACTCGGCTTCGACGAGCTTGGACGGCGCTTCGAAGGAGTAGGAAGCGTCGAGCTGGTCGAGCAGTTGGCGCTTGACCTTCTGGCGCGTCATCGAGCCGAACTGGCTCTCGATCTGGCCCTTCACGACTTCGCGCAGGCGCTCGAGCGACTCCAGGCCGAGGTTCTTGGCGGTTTCGTCGTTGACTTCGAGCTTGCCCGGTGCGGAAACTTCCTTGACCGTGACGTCGAAGGTCGCTTCCTTGCCGGCCAGATGCGGCGCCTGGTAGTTCTCCGGGAAGGTGACGGTGACTAGCTTCTCATCGCCGGCCTTCGTGCCGATCAGCTGATCCTCGAAACCCGGGATGAATTCCTTGGAGCCCAGGACCAGAGGCTGGTCGGTGCCGGCGCCGCCGGCAAAAGCCTCGCCGTCGATCTTGCCGACATAGTCGATGGTGACGCGGTCGCCTTCGGCGGCCTTGCCCGACTTGGTCTCGTAAGAGCGCGACGATTCGGCAACGCGCTGGACCTGTTCGTCGATCTCTGATTCCGGCACGTCATAGACCGGACGGGTCACCTTGATGTCGGTGAAATCCTTGATCTCGATGGCCGGGATGACTTCGTAGTTCAGCTTGAACTCGAAATCGCTGCCGCCTGCCAGGATCTTCTCGGCTTCCTTCTCGTCCTCGGTCATGATGACTTCGGGCTGCATGGCGGCCTTTTCGCCGCGGCCGGTGATGATGGTGCGCGACTCGTTCAGAATCTCGTTGACCACTTCAGCCATGAACGACTTGCCGTAGACCTTGCGCAGGTGCTGGACCGGAACCTTGCCCGGGCGGAAGCCATTGATGCGGACCTTGTCCTTGGCATCCGACAGACGGGCCAGGAGCTTGGCCTCCATGTCGCCGGCGGGCACGACGACCTTGATCTCGCGCTTGAGGCCGGAATTGAGCGTTTCGGTGACCTGCATCATCAAACCTTTTATCTTAACCAATGAGACTGGCTAACGGACCTGCCGTTCGCAGCCTGCCGGAATAGTCTTGCCGGGAGTGGCTTTTGGTAGGGAAGCTGGAGCCTTGACCGCTTCGGCGGCTCAATTCTCCCAACGACGCCCCAAAATGTGATTAAGTCTTTGTTTTTCCGACTTCATATCACATTTAGCAGAAGCGGATCGTCGCATCCCGTCACATTCGACACGCCTTTTGTCACAGGCGGGGCCGATTTTCAACTATCTTCGCGCCCGGCAACAGGCTGTGTCTTGACCAGCGACATTGACAGAATGATGGCTACGTGGGATTTGGCCCATCATGCGGATGTGGCGGAACTGGTAGACGCCCCGGATTTAGGTTCCGGTGCCGAAAGGCGTGGGGGTTCGAGTCCCTTCATCCGCACCATACATTGCCAGCCAGACAATCCCAACGTGCGCAACAAGCAAATTGGCGCGATGTGACGCTTCTCTAATAGAGCGGCTCCTCGAACAGCGTCTTGTCGCCGTCGACCAGTGCCTTGATCTGCGGGGTACCGTCCTTGGCCAGCGCGACGCGCACGCCGAATGGGCGGACACGCATATCGGTCTCGATCGCCCGTCCCTCGCCCTCCGGCAGGTAGAAGCGTTCTATGCCGTAGTCCGGTGACAACGTAGCATCGCCCTCGATCGACCAGCCGCCGGAAATCATGCCGGCAATGTCGGCCTCATCCGCCCCAGGTGGGCTGGCCGGCGTACCGAGGAAAGCCGAGACCGGACGCCAGTAGCCATCGACATCCTTCTTCAGCCTAACCAGCATGCGGCCACCGGGTGTCGTTGTCTGGCCAGGCGCCAGATCGGCAACGAGTTTTGCCGGAATGGTAGATATCTCATAGCCCAGCCGCACATAGTCGCCCCGCAGCAAGTCGCGCGGATCGACGGGCTCGACCTTCAGCAAAACCTCCGTACCGTTGCGCAGGATGGCGGCACGCCCCGCGATGATCCAGCTCAGGAAGCCGATCTGGACAAGCGCCAGAACGACAGCGGAGATGACGAGCTTCTTTCCGGTCACGATGCATTGCCTCCAGCCGCAATACGCCCGCGCATGCGCTTTTCGACACGGATGATGACAAAGGCGAGCAGGCCAAGGATGACCGCCGCCGCCAGGAAGAAACTGGCCGTGTCCAGCATCGTCCCCATCATGACGAGATAGATCCACACCAGTTCATAAGCGAAACCGATATAGGCGAGCCAGCGCAAGCCGCGACTGTCACGTCCGGCCAGCACGATGGCGGCGACGATGCCACCAAGCATCAGGGCCGAAGTAAGCAGGAGGCCACCGCCCTCGTCATATTTGAATTGCAGGATGGCCATGCCGATCAGGAAACCAAGGAAGGCGTGCAATGGCAGCCGCCCGCCAAGCTGCAGCAGGCCGTCGAGTGGCTCGGACGCATAGACTGCCGCAGCAAAGACGACGGCCGAGCCGATCGCCAACTGGATCGCAATAGCATCCCATTCGTCAGCTATGGCGACGAAGCCCGCATAGAGAATGAGTGACAGGATGATCAGATGACGCGCGGGCTGGCTACGTGTCCAATAGGAGATCAGGAACAGCGCGATGGCCATCAAGACATAAAGGTAGGGGAAGTCGAAGCCGTCGCGGAAATCGAATCCGTAGAACAGCATGATCATCAGCCAGCCATCGGCGATGGCAACCGCCATGATGGTGAGCGGATTCGAGCGCAGCGCTATCGCGGCAAGTGCTGTTCCGGCGCACCATGTGAGAATCGCGCCGGATTCGTCGCCCGAGAAATGGTACATCTGGCCGATCAGCGCGATGGCGCCGCCAAAGGCTGTCGCGGCGACCACCCATGCAGCCTCTGCAAAGGCAGGATGGTCTCGCAACTTCAGCCATGCACCACCGACATAGCCTGCCGCTATGACGGCAAAGACCGCCAGCACACGTGTGATGCGCGGGATGGTTTCCCAGTTGGCGGCGATAAAAATGAGGATGGCGGCGCCAAGCAGGATGGCCGCCAACATGGCAAGGATTGTCCCGAAGGAAAAAGAACGGCGTGCGTTCAGTTCGATGTCACGGCGTAGTTTTTCGGCGGTTCCGGCATCGATCAGGCCGTTTTCGACCCAACGCGCGATATCCTGCCCGACCTTGCTCGCATAGCTCGCCAACAGTCTCACTCCACTAATTTAGTCGGATTACCAGCCGGCCGGAGCAAATCATTGGCAGGGCGTCATTTTCCGATTCTGGCTTCTTTATGACGACGGTGTGAAATGGCTGCCATGTTGCATTGCACAAAACGCATTGCTGCCATGCGACAATCGCACTTTTAAATCGATATGGGTCCACCTATTTTAGCACCGTACAGAAAAGATGAACGAACGAACAAAGACGTAAACGAGCAAGTATCATGAACCTGATCCGCAACTACCGCAACTGGCGCCGCTACCGGGACACCGTCTCCGAGCTGAGCCGCCTGAGCAACCGTGAGCTGAGCGATATCGGCATCAGCCGCAGCGACATCCCCTACGTGGCCCGCAAGGCTGCGTAACCAATCGGGCCGAGCCCGGCCCGAACTGAATTGAAAGACACGACGATGAACCTGATCCGCAGCTACCGCAACTGGCGCGCTTATCGCGACACGGTCGAACAGCTGGGTCGCCTGTCGAACCGCCAGCTGGAAGACATTGGCCTGTTCCGCATGGAGATCAAGCAGGCCGCTCGCAAGGCGAGCTAAGCAATTTCGCCAGGGTCTACCTCCTCCCAGACCTTGACGGATACGGTCACCCCTTACCTCCTCCCAAGGGTTGACCACTGAAATGGCGCCCGCCGCACTCCTCCTCCCAGCGGCGGGCGTTATTTCCGAAGAGAGTTTCGTCCTCTCCAATTGGCGAAAGAGATTTTGTCAGAGCCGACCTCCTCCCCGGCGATGACGAATAGGTCGGCTTCCTCCTCCTCCCTGAGGCCGACCACCGAAACGGTGCCCGCCGCACTCCTCCTCCCAGGGGCGGGCATTGTTTCCGAAAAGAGAGTTTCGCCCTCTCAAATTGGCGAAAGAGATTTTGTCGAAGCCCACCTCCTCCCGGGCAACGACGAATAGGTCGGCTTCCTCCTCCTCCCTGAGGCCGACCACCGAAACGGTGCCCGCCGCACTCCTCCTCCCAGCGGCGGGCATTGTTTCCGAAAGAGAGTTTCGTCCTCTCCGATTGGCGAAAGGAATTTTGTCGAAGCCCACCTCCTCCCGGGCAACGACGAATAGGTCGGCTTCCTCCTCCTCCCTGAGGCCGACCACCAAAACGACACCCGCCGGACCTCCTCCCCCGGCGGGTGTTGTGTTTTCCGGCTCTGCAATGCCCATGCACCCCGAACCTCATTGCGAGAATTGCATTCGCACGGCTGAAGGATTATTGCGGGCCGCATGAGCAAAGACCCCATTCACATCGTCGGCGGCGGCCTCGCCGGTTCTGAAGCGGCCTGGCAAGTGGCGCAGGCGGGCGTGCCGGTGATCCTGCACGAAATGCGCCCGATACGCGGGACCGATGCACACAAGACCCAGGATCTTGCCGAGCTGGTCTGTTCGAACTCCTTCCGCTCCGACGATGCAGAATCCAATGCCGTCGGACTGCTGCATGCCGAGATGCGGCTGGCAGGCTCCCTGATCATGGCTTCGGGCGATGCCAATCAGGTTCCTGCCGGTGGCGCGCTTGCCGTGGACCGTGATGGCTTTTCCGCAGCCGTTACTGCCAAGCTGGAGGCACACCCGCTTATCACGATCCAGCGCGAGGAAGTTACCGGCCTGCCGCCTGTCGAATGGGGGCAAGCCATCGTCGCGACCGGACCATTGACGGCGCCGTCGCTTGCCGAAGCCATTGCCACCCAAACAGGTGCGGATGCGCTGGCCTTTTTCGACGCTATCGCACCGATCGTGCATTTCGACACGATCGACATGAATGTCGCATGGTTCCAGTCTCGCTACGACAAGGTCGGCCCCGGCGGCACCGGCAAGGACTACATCAACTGCCCGATGGACAAGGCGCAATATGACGCCTTCGTGCAAGCGCTGATCGAAGGCGGCAAGACCGAGTTCAAACAGTGGGAAGGCACCCCCTATTTCGACGGCTGTCTGCCCATCGAGGTGATGGCCGAACGCGGCGTCGAGACGCTGCGGCACGGACCGATGAAACCGATGGGTTTGACCAATGAGCACAACCCCACGGTCAAGGCCTACGCGGTGGTACAGCTACGCCAGGACAATGCGCTGGGCACGCTCTACAACATGGTCGGCTTCCAGACCAAGCTGAAGCATGGCGAGCAAGTGCGCATCTTCAAGACCATCCCAGGGCTTGAGAATGCGGAATTCGCCCGGCTCGGTGGCCTGCACCGCAACACCTACATCAACTCGCCAACGTTGCTCGACAGCTCACTGCAGCTGAAAAGCCGGCCAGGCCTGCGTTTTGCCGGCCAGATCACGGGCTGCGAAGGTTATGTTGAAAGTGCGGCCATCGGCCTGCTCGCTGGCCGTTTCGCTGCCGCCGAGCGGCTCGGTGCACCAATCTCGCTGCCGCCGGCCACCACGGCCTTCGGCGCATTGCTCAACCACATCACCGGCGGCCACATCACATCGGACGACGAACCCGGCAAACGCTCCTTCCAGCCGATGAACGTCAATTTCGGCCTGTTCCCGCCGCTTGAGGCTGGCACCAAGCTGCGTCCCGACGGTTTCGAGGGCCGCTTCCGCGGCAAGGACAAATCGGTTGCCAAGAAGAAGGCAACGACCGCGCGCGCGTTGGCCGATTGCCGCACCTGGCTCGGCCTGCCGGCTCAGGCCCAGGCTGCGGAATAGACCGGCTTTCGCTCAAGTTGCGGCTGCGGGAGCGTCGCGCATCCCTGGGGCTGCACAATTGGGCGTTCTAGTAGTTAGATTTGCCGCATGGCGGACGGCCCATGCCGCCCTGCTTTCCGAAAATCGGTTCCGATATCGGGGCATGCGCTATTCAGCCGGCTCGACCTTCTGGCCGGGCAGCCCCGGCTTTCCCGATTCCGAAGGATTGCGCCGCACATAGGCCGCCTTCAGCGTTTCGGAGGTATCGCGGGAGCCGTCATGGCTCCAGCCCGGCGGCATGAACAGATAACGGAGCCGCTGGCCAAACGTCAGCCCCGGAGAAAACGCATCCCTGAACATGCCGATCCATTCGTGGAAGGCCACCTTCAGCGGATTGAAAGTGCCGATGTTCTTGACGATGCCATAGCGTGGCCGATCCTCCTCCAGCTCCTCGACGAAAGTACCGAACATACGATCCCAGATGATCAGCGTGCCGGCATAGTTGGCATCGAGATAGCGCGGATTGGTGGCGTGGTGCACCCGGTGGTGCGAGGGCGTGTTGAAGATGAACTCCACCCAGTTCCACATCTTGCCGATGGTCTCGGTGTGGATCCAGAACTGGTAGACCAGGTTGAAGCCGTAGACAAAGGCTATGACAGCCGGATGGAAGCCGAGCAGAACCAGCGGTACCTGCAGCACGAACATGCCGGTAAACAGGCCTGTCCAGCTTTGCCTGAGCGCCGTCGACAGATTGTAATGCTGGCTGGAATGGTGATTGACGTGCTCGGCCCAGACCCAGCGGCACCGATGTGCGATGCGATGATAGACGTAGTAACGCAGATCATCGATCAGGAAGGCGGCGATACAGGTCCATACCGAGACGCCAAGATCGAAGAAACGGAATTGCCAGACCCACATCAGCGCCGAAAACGAGACGATGCCGAGCAGGATTCCTGCCGCGACATTGCCGGTCCCCATCATCAGGCTGGTCAGCGTGTCGCGCGTTTCAAACTCGCCCTTCGCCCTGCCGGTGCGCACCAGCCAGACTTCCAGAAGGATGGCGACAACAAAGAATGGGATCGCGAGCTTGGTGACGTCCGGAAACTGGTAAGTCTCCATCAGGCGGCCTCCTGCCTGTGTGTTTGATTGTTTGGATCCAGTGCCGCGAAAACCGCTTTGGCGGCGGCGGCGTCCGCAAAGGCGAACCGGCCACGCCGCCAGGTGAAGTCCTTGAGCCGCAACGTCAGCACGGCGTCGTCGAGGGTGGCCAACTCGATCTCGGCGCGTGTGACGATGCGCGTCAGGAAGCGGTCTCCGATGGCATGGACGATGCCGATGTGCCCATCAGCGAGCTCGATGAAAGCCGTATCGCCGCTTTCGGTCAGCCGAATGGCTCCGGGCTTGAGATCAGGAAAATCCTCGCCGAAGCGGTCCAGGGCCTGTGCAGAATCGGCGAGCCGTGTGGTCCGGCTGCCGCCGGTGAAATGCACGGCCGCCACCGCCATCGAAATACCGACGACCACCATCACCACGAGAACCGGCAGACTGATCAAAAGGCGCTCCTCTGGGCGAGCGCCTCCCCGCGCCCATACCCGACGCAAAGCTAGCATGATTGACGTTTACGTCAAAGAAAATCGACGAAAGGATCTTGCCGGCGCCACCTCCTGCGCCGGCACTTCATGTCAACTTCCAGAAAGTCGTTCAGGCCCAGCCGCGTCCGGCGCTACGCAACAGCAGCCAATGCCGTCTCAATGCCGAGAGCCGTACTGTCCGTGAAAGCAGCGAAACCGCATCGCGACGGCTCATCGATGTCAGGTACGCCTTCGTCAACGCCAGCGGCAGGAACGCAGGACGCAACGAAGCCGGCAGGGCTGCCGCCCCACGTTCGAAGGCAGCGAGATGCTCCTGCGCCAAGGCGATCATCGCTGTGACGGCCCGCCCGGCCGCCGGACTGCCCTCTTCGGTCAGAAACGCCTGAGACGACGAGCCAACGGCGGCCAGAATGTCGGCGGGCACATAGCACTGGCCCCTTGCGTGGTGCAGCGGCAACAGAAGCAGCAGGCCGGTGATCGCCTGAGCACAGCCGGCGTGACCGGCGAGCTCGGCAAAACGCGGAGCCTCAATCGGATCGAGCACCAGGGCAGCCAACTGGATCAAGGCCGAGGCCGTCTCGCCGCAATAACCTTCGAGATCGGTACGGGACGGCATCGGATCGTCGTAGAGATCGAAGACCCGCGCCTCGAGATAGTTGTCGAAGGCTTGGCGGGGGAGTTTGTACGTGCGGATCGCCGTCATCAAAGTTTCGGCGACCGGGTGTCCCGCGCCGGCGTCGGGCGCATCCGACGCGATGACGTCCCGCCACCATTGCAGGCGTACCTCACCGGGCAAGGCTTCTCGAATGCGATCGCGAACGCCGGCAATCTCGGCGTTGAAGGCATAAAGCGCCAGCAGCGCATCGCGTCGCTCGGCCGGTGCGTAGAGCGCAGACAGATAGCGGTCATGATCAGCCGCCCGCACCGCGTCCATGACGGCCAGATCGGTCACCATCAATCGACCGCTATGAAGGCAGCGGCGACGGCACGGTCTTCGGCGAGCAAGACATTGTAGGTGCGCACGGCGGCTCCGGTCGACATCGGGTCGGCCGATATCCCGGCCTCGCGCAGCGCCGCCCTGAGCGCTGCCGGCAGTGGCCGCAAATCCTGGCCCATGCCGACCAGCAGGATTTCGATACCGGCAGCCTCAGCCAGAACCCGATCGAAATCCGATGGTGTCAAGGCCGCAGGATCAGCCGGCTGCCAGCCATGGATGCCGGAAGGCAGGCATAGCAGCGAGCCACGATGCGACATGTCCGCGAAACGGAAGCCGCCGTTGCCGTAGGCTTCGATCGCCGCGCGCCCCGGGAAGTGGGCCTCGCGGATGATGATTCCCTTGCCGCCAAACAGGCCCTTCGCCACGCTGCGCTCGTCAGGTCGTGATGGCTTTGCCGTTCACCGGCTTGTCCTCGGCTGCGTCAGGAGCCTGACGCAGCTTGAAGAGGATGAGCAGCGGTGCGGCGATGAAGATCGACGAATAGGTGCCGAACACAACGCCGAACAGCATTGCCAGCGTGAACGAGCGGATCACTTCGCCGCCGAACAGAACCAGTGCCAACAGCGCCAGGATGGTGGTCACAGCCGTCAGCGTCGTTCTGGACAACGTCTCGTTGATGGCCGTGTTCAGAATCGTAGGCATCGGCGTCTTCTTGTATTTGCGCAAATCTTCACGGACGCGGTCATAGACCACGATCGTATCGTTCAGCGAGTAACCGATGATCGTCAGGATGGCGGCGATCGACGACTGGTTGAACTCTATGCCCGTTATACAGAAGAAGCCGATCGTCATGACGATATCGTGCACGGTTGCCACGATGGCGCCGACAGCGAACTGCCATTCGAAGCGGAACCAGACATAGATCAGGATACCCACCAGCGCGACCAGCATGCCGATTGTTCCCTGCGTGGCGAGCTCGCTCGACACGGTCGGACCGACAACCTCGACGCGGCGGAAATCATATTTGTCCTGCAGTTCGCCACGCACCTTGTCGATGACGCTCTGCTCGGCGTTGTCGCCCTCTTCCTGTGCCGCCACGCGGATCAGTACGTCGGTCGGACTGCCGAACTGCTGCACCTGCACATCGCCGATGTTGAGTTCCGACAGCTTGCCACGGATATCGGCGATATCCGCCGGTCCGCTCTTAGACTGCACTTCGATCGTCGAACCGCCCTTGAAGTCGACGCCATAATTAATGTCGACGGTCATGAACAAGACCACCGACATGATCGACAGCAGCGTCGACAACGCGAAGGTCCAGCGGCGCAGGCCCATGAAGGGGAACTTCGTTCCCGGCTTCACGAAAGTGACCGGAGCACGCGGCAGTTCCTTCGGCTTGGCGCGGCGCAACCAGATCGAGACCAGCAGGCGCGTGAAGGTGAAGGCGGTGAAGACCGTGGTCAGGATGCCGATGGCAAACGTGACGGCAAAGCCCTTGACCGGGCCGGAGCCGAGCCAGAACAGCACGATGGTGGCGATAAAGGAGGTGACGTTCGAATCGACGATGGTCGCCAGCGCCTTCGCGAAGCCGGTATCAATCGCCTGGATGACGGACCGTCCCTGTCGGCGCTCCTCACGAATGCGCTCATAGATAAGCACGTTGGAATCGACTGCCATGCCGATGGTGAGCACGATACCGGCAATACCCGGCATCGTCAGGGTTGCGCCGAGCAGCGACAAAAGGCCGACGATCATGGCGACGTGCACGGCCAGCGCGATGTTGGCCAGGAAGCCCAGGAAGCCATAGGCCACGAACATGAAGCCGACGACCAGGATCGAGCCGATGATACCGGCGATCTTGCCCGCCTGGATCGAGTCCTGCCCGAGGCCCGGACCGACAGTGCGTTCTTCAACCACAGTCAGCGTTGCCGGCAATGCGCCAGCGCGCAGCAGGACCGCGAGATCGTTGGCGCTCTGGGCCGTGAAATTGCCGGAAATCTGGCCGGTGCCACCCAGAATCGGCTCACGAATCTGCGGCGCCGAAATCACTTGGTTATCGAGGATGATGGCAAAAAGCTTGCCGACATTCTGCTGGGTTGCCTGGCCGAACCGCGTGGCACCCTTGGAATCGAAGCGGAACGAGACAACCGGCTCGTTGTTCTGCGAATTGAATGTCGCCTGAGCGTCGACCAGGTTTTCACCGGAGACGATGACGCGGTTCTCGATCAGGTAGGGAACCGGCGGATCATCCTTCGAATAGAGCACGCTCGAGCCAGCCGGCGGGCGACCGTTGATGGCCTCTTGTACCGGCACGGTCTGATCGACCATCTGGAATGTCAGCTTGGCGGTCTGGCCGAGGATTTCCTTCAGCCGCTGCGGGTCCTGCAGGCCCGGGACCTGCACAACGATGCGGTCGTCGCCCTGGCGCTGCACGATCGGTTCGGTGGTGCCGAGCTCGTTGACGCGACGGTCGACGACTTCAATCGACTGCGCCAGCGCGGTCGAAGACCGATATTTGATGCCGGCATCCGTCATGGTGAAGCGCAGCAGGCCTGGCTCAGGCTCATCCTCGGCCCACTCGGTGATGGTACCACCGCTGAAAAGCCCGGACGTGATCGGCGCCGCCAATCCCTTCAACGCTTCCTTGGCGGCTGCGACCTGGGCAACATCGCGAATACGGACCTGTACGACTCGGCCAGAACCGGACAGGCCGGTGTAGCCAATCTTGGCATCGCGCAGCAGCGTGCGGATTTCATCGCGGCTGGCTTCGAGCCGATCCTTGATCAGATCGTTCTGATCAATCTGGAGAAGGATGTGAGAACCGCCCTGCAGATCGAGCCCCAGGGTCATCTGCTTCTTCGGCACCCAACTCGGCAGTTTGGCCAAGGTGTCGGCCGGGATGAGGTTGGGCGCGGCAAGGACGAACGTGACGGCTACTGCCAGCCAGATCAGGATTGCCTTCCAGCGCGAAAAATAGAGCATGTTCTACGATCCAGTGCGTCGGTCCGGCGCGCCAGGCACGCCGCTGCGCTTAGTTCTTGGCGTTCTGGTTGGCGACCGGCTCGCCCTTGACCCGTACGTCGGCGATGGTGCTGCGCAGTGCGGTGACCTTGAGGCCGTTGCCGAGATCAACTTCGAGTTCGTTGTCGTCCACCACCTTAGTGACCTTGCCGACAAACCCACCACCGGTAACGACCGTGTCGCCGCGACGGATGGCGGTCAGCATTTCGCCACGCTTTTTCATCTGTGTACGCTGCGGACGGATGATGAGAAAATACATGATCACGAAAATGAGGACAAACGGCAAAATGCTGATGAAGACATCTGGTGTGGCGCCAACGCCCTGAGCGTATGCCGGTGTTACGAACATCGAAAAACTCCTGAGACGTAGAGGAAAGCCGTTATCCGGCCCACGAAATTTGCGCGGAATATAGTCAGTAAAGCCACTATTGCAACCATTCCCCGCCCTGCTCCCACCGCTGTTATGCCAGCGTGTCGCTTTGGTCGCACCAATGCTTGCAAAAAGCCGAGGCTCATGAGAGAACCGTACGGTACGGTACACATTCGAAAGGCGTACATCACCGCGATGCCGAGGACGTCCCTTGCCCCAGGAAAATATCGAAGCGCTATCTGAAAAACTCGACCGGCTGATCGAAGCCGTTGCCCGGCTGGCGCCGCCGCCGCCGCCGAAGACGGATTTAACCGCGGCTGACTGTTTCGTCTGGCAAGCCGACCCCGGCTATCTTGAACCGATCGCCAGGGTGAACCGGGTTGATATCGCTCTCATCCGCAGCGTCGACCGGGTTCGCGACATCCTGTTCGACAACACCGAACGTTTTGCCTCCGGCTACGCGGCGAACAACGTGCTGCTGTGGGGCGCGCGCGGAATGGGAAAATCCTCGCTGGTCAAGGCAGTCCATGCCGCGATCAACGCGTCCGGCAAGCCGGGTGGTCCACTCAAGCTGATCGAGATCCACCGCGAGGACATCGACACGCTGCCAAAGCTGATGACGATGCTGAAGGCTGCCCCCTATCGCTTCATTCTGTTCTGCGACGACCTTTCCTTCGATCACGACGACACATCCTACAAATCGCTGAAGGCAGCGCTGGAAGGCGGCGTTGAAGGACGGCCGCACAACGTCATCTTCTATGCGACCTCGAACCGCCGTCACCTGCTGCCGCGTGACATGATCGACAATGAGCGCTCGACGGCGATCAATCCGTCGGAGGCGGTGGAAGAAAAAGTTTCGCTGTCAGACCGTTTCGGCCTGTGGCTCGGCTTCCACAAATGTTCGCAGGACGACTATCTCGACATGGTCAACGGCTATGTCCGCCATTTCGGACTGGACATCGACGACGCTGCGTTGCGCGCGGAGGCGCTGGAATGGGCAACCACGCGGGGGAGCCGCTCAGGTCGTGTCGCCTGGCAGTTCACGCAGGACCTGGCCGGCCGCCTCGGCAAACCGCTCTAGAACGACATCAGCGCGGTATCAGAACCGAAAAAGCCCGCTCCTTGGGGAGCGGGCCAAGCTGCCGGGCAGGACTGGAGGTCGACAACCCGCGATCTTCTTGTTCTTCTATTCGAGCCGTTCTTACTCGAGGAAAGTCTGCGGATCGACCGGCGACGAATTCTTGCGCACCTCGAAGTGCAGCTTCGGCGCATCGGTGGTGCCGCTCATGCCAGAGCGGGCAATTTCCTGGCCGCGCTTGACCTTCTGACCGCGCTGCACCTCCAGCGAAGAGGCGTGGCCGTAGACCGTGACCAGACCATCTTCGTGTCGCACCAGAACGGTGTTGCCGAATTCCTTCAAGCCGTCGCCGGCGTAGATGACGACACCATTCTCAGCGGCCTTGACCGGCGTGCCTTCCGGGACGGCGATGTCGATGCCACCGGTTCCTGCCTTGTAGCCGGAGATGACACGGCCACGGACCGGCCAGCGCATCTTGCCGATACCCGTGGCGTCAGGCGCATCGGCGTCTTCGCTTTCGGCCTGCTGGATGACCTTCTGGTCTTTCTTTGGCGGTGTATAGGTTGCAAGTGTCGCGCCTGGCTTCTCAGGCGCAGGGATCGAGGCCGTCTTGACGGCATCCACCGGGGCGGTCGCAGCAGGCTTGGCGGCAGCCACGGTCGCAGCTGCCGGCGCGGCGCCGGGAACCTTCAGAGTCTGGCCGATGCGCAGCAGGCCATCCTGCATGCCGTTGGCCTGCTTCAGCGCCGTGGTCGACACGCCGGTCTTGCGGGCGATCGAAGACAGTGTATCGCCCTGCTGTACCGTGTAGCCACCCGCACCGCCCTTCGGTTGCGCGGCAGCGACAACGGCTTCCTTGGCCGGCTTCGTCTTCGGGTCGCTGGCGGCCGTAGAGGTATCGACCTGGGCAGCGGCCTTGCCTTCCTTGACCTTAGGCTGCTGCGGCAGCACGGCGACCTTCTCCGCCGGCATGTTGCCGGGCAGCGGCACCTTGTTGGCAGGCACGTCGTATTTGGTGCCGCGCGACGACTTTGCGTCGGCAACGTTCGGATCGTTATCAGGCGCGGAAACCGGCGCCTTGTTGGTGTAGACATATGTCGGGATGACCAGCTTCTGGCCGCTCTTGATGCCATTGGCAGAGGCAATGCCATTGGTCTTCATGATGACATCGGCCGGCACACCGTAACGACGCGAGAGATTGTAGACCGTTTCGCCGTCGCGTGCCGTGATCTGCGTGCCACCGGCGCGCGACCAACCCTTCACTTCCTCGGCGGTAGCCTGCGTGCTGGCAACCGTGGAGTTGACCGGTGCCTGCAG
Organism: Mesorhizobium sp. EU05-FHT14A09; assembly: GCF_058790995.1. NCBI lineage: Bacteria > Pseudomonadati > Pseudomonadota > Alphaproteobacteria > Hyphomicrobiales > Phyllobacteriaceae > Mesorhizobium > Mesorhizobium sp. EU05-FHT14A09. Next base: position 1,276,739 of record NZ_JBYTDF010000001.1, on the reverse strand, counting down.
CTGATTGATGCCGCCGGTCACGGTCTGGTCGACTTTCGCAACCTTGGCCTGCCCCTGCGCGATGACGGGTTCAGCAGCGGCGCGCGCTTTGCCGACCGCCGGAGCAGCAGCCTGCGCGACAGTCGGCAGCGGCTGAGACGAAACCGGCTGCAGACTGGAACGGGCAACCGAGGAGCGCGCGTAATTGGCGTTCGAAGCCTGATACTGCGGATCACCCGGGTAAGGCTGCGCTGCAGCCTGCTTTGAAATGATTGAACGCTGATTGTCGGTCGACGCCGTCGACATTGTGTCGACACCCCCGAAACGCCCAACCTGGGAGCTACACCCAGAAACCGCACCGATGACCAGCAACATGGCGCAGCCACGCGTCAGATTGCGCTTGTTTGCCTTCAAGGATTTGAACCGCATCGCAATAACCCGCACTTACCCGGTACTCACTGAGCTGGATTAAAGCGCGTTAATGTTACTGGTCGGTTAAGCCGTTAGAATCCGTCGAAATTTTTCTTAAAATGTTTGTCCGGATCAGGGCAGCGCGCGATCAGATGAAAGCTGCAGCCCCCGGCAGGATCGGCTGAAAGCGAACCGTGCCGATATCCTCGCGCTCGAAGCGGCTGCCGACCTTGAGCAGCTTGGCCAGCACCTGCTCTCCTTCATCCGGCCCGATCGGCGCAATCACGGTACCGCCGCTGGAAAGCTGGTCGAGCAGGAAACGCGGCAGAGTATCGAAGGCTGCCCAGACAATGATCCGGTCGAATGGCCCCTCATTGACGAGACCGTTCGAGCCATCGGCGTGGCGTGCGAAGACATTGTTGATGCCGAGCGCCTCGAAGCGCTGCTTGGCAAGCTCGATAAGCGACTTGTAGCGGTCGACGGTAACCACCCTGGTGGCCAAGCGCGACATGACGGCGGCGGTGAAACCCGACCCCGTACCGATTTCAAGTACGCGATTGCCGGGTTCTATGTTGAGCGCGGTAATGACCGCAGCCTGGAGATCTGCCCCCTCCATCGCCTCACCGCACTCGATCGGCAACATGCGATCGGTCCAGGCTATGGAGTGAAATTGACCGGAGATGAAGGCGTGGCGCGGCGTAGCCTCGAAGGCAGCAATCAGTGGTTTCGGTACAGCACCCTTGCCACGCAGGCGAAGCAGAAAGGCGGCAAACCCTTCGCGTTCGTCGGAACCGATCATGCAAGCGCCTTCGTCAGTTGATCTCGAATTTCATAGGCAGTCAGATCAAGGTGGAGTGGCGTCACCGAAACCAGCCTATTGCGCATGGCATGCAAGTCGGTCCCTGCCTTGCCTTCCGCAGGTTCGCGACCAAAGCGCAGCCAATAATACGGCAGGCCGCGACCATCACGTCGCTCATCCACCCACAGCGAATGGAGCAGCTTGCCCTGCGACGTCACCACGGTGCCTTCGACCTCGCCCGGTGCGCAGTTCGGGAAATTGACGTTGAGCAGCACGCCTTCCGGCAAAGGCATCGCCACCAGCTTCTTCAACAATGCTGGCGCCAATGCCTCGGTCGTTTCGTAGGGAACGACGCGATCTTCGCCGACATAAGAGTAGGCTTGGCTGATCGCGATAGAGCGCACGCCAAGCAGCGTACCTTCCATGGCTCCGGCAACCGTGCCGGAATAGGTGACGTCGTCGGCGATGTTGGCACCTGAATTGACGCCGGAGAGAATGAGATCCGGCAAAGCGGGCAGGATCTTGCGCGCGCCCATGATGACGCAGTCGGTCGGAGTGCCACGCACGGCGTAGTGCTTCTCTCCGATCTTGCGCAGACGCAACGGTTCAGAAATCGACAGCGAGTGCGCATAGCCGGACTGGTCGGTCTCGGGAGCCACCACCCACACGTCGTCGGAAAGCGTGCGGGCGATACGCTCCAGCGACGCCAGCCCCTCGGCATGAATGCCGTCGTCATTAGTCAGAAGAATGCGCATTATTTCGATTCGATTCTTTCCAAGCCGCCCATGTAGGGCTTGAGGGCTTCAGGAATGGTTACGCTGCCATCCTCATTCTGATAATTTTCAATGACAGCGATCAATGCGCGTCCGACGGCAACACCCGATCCGTTCAACGTATGCACGAAGAGATTGCCCTTGCCTTCGCGATCCTTGTAGCGGGCGTTCATGCGCCGGGCCTGGAAATCGCCACAGACCGAACAGGATGAAATCTCGCGATAGGCATTCTGCCCCGGCAGCCAGACCTCTATGTCGAAGGTCTTGCGCGCGCCAAAGCCCATGTCGCCGGTGCAAAGCGCCACGGTGCGGAACGGCAGTTCCAGCCGCTTCAGCACTTCCTCGGCGCACTGGGTCATGCGCTGGTGCTCAGCGATCGACGCCTCCTGGTCGGTGATGGAAACCAACTCGACCTTGTAGAACTGGTGCTGACGCAGCATGCCACGTGTATCGCGGCCAGCCGAGCCGGCTTCCGAACGGAAACACGGCGTCAGGGCAGTAAGGCGCAACGGCAGCCTGTCATGCGCGACGATCTCCTCGCGCACCAGATTGGTCAGCGGCACCTCGGCCGTGGGGATGAGGCCAAGCCTGCTCTCACCATGCGGGGTGAAGAACAGGTCTTCTTCGAATTTCGGCAGCTGGTTGGTGCCGAAAAGCACCTCGTCACGCACCAGAAGCGGCGGCTGCACTTCCGTGTAGCCATGCTCGGTCGTGTGCAGGTCAAGCATGAACTGGCCGAGCGCGCGCTCGAGCCTCGCCAATTGCCCCTGCAGAATGGTGAAACGCGAACCCGACAGCTTGGCGGCGCGTTCGAAATCCATCAGGCCCAACGCCTCGCCGACTTCGAAATGCTCCTTGACCCAGTTCGGCCGCATCGCAACCTTGCCGACCTTGTGCACTTCGACGTTGTCGTGCTCGTCCTTGCCGACCGGCACGTCGTCGAGCGGCACGTTGGGTATGACGGCCAGGATGCCTTCGAGCGCCTCGTCAAGCCTGCGCTCCTCTGCTTCACCACCCTGGATGAAGCTCTTGATCTCCGCCACCTCAGCCTTCAGTTTCTCGGCAAGCTCGGCATCCTTCATGGACAGCGCCTTGCCGATCTCCTTGGAAGCCGTATTGCGGCGCTCCTGCGCTTCCTGCAGCCGGCCAAGATGAGCGCGGCGGGCCTCATCCCTGGCAATGATGTCGTCGACCATGGACTGAGCGTCAGCCTGCGACCACGAGCGCTTCACCAGCGCTTGAACAAGGGCCTGCGGGTTTTCGCGAATCCATCTGATATCGAGCATGTCCATCCATCCTGAAGAGGGAGCCGTGGGGTAACTCTCCTCGACGCAGGATGCAAGGGCGAGACCACCTGAGGACTGTCTCAGCGCCTGTAGATGCCGATCTCGTCTAACGGATGGGAGGCCAAGGCGACATCACCGGAAGTCGGCGCATTGCGGTCACGGCCGACAACTCCGTGGACATAGATCTCCAGGGCCTTGTTGAGCTTTTCGTTGCCCTTCCCATCGGGATCCGAGACCGCATTGATTAGGTCTTCCAGGGAAATCCCAATCTCGTCCAATCCGAGCTTCTTTTCGATCTCCTTGATGACAAGATAAGCGTCCGGGTTCCGCTGCAACGAGGCAAAGGCCTGCTTCAGGGCCGCACCGTATTCCCGGGTTGAAGCGTAATCCGATTGCTTGACCCCGAGTTCCTGGCCGGCACGCTCGATCAGGGAGACCTTCAGCGCGGTGACATCGAGGCTGTTCACGCTGAACATGGCTTCGACCGCTTTGGCCCGCACATGTGCTGGTAAACCGCCGGGCCCAGCAAGGCCTTTTCGAGCGGGATCGCTGTGAAGCGCCTCAAGGATCTTGTCACCTGCAGCCCCGCGTCTTTCCGGCTGCGGTGCAATGGGCGTCATCTGCAGAAAAAGCGATGAAACCTGATTGAGTGCGATGGTCGAAAGCATGGCGATCTCGCTGATGCAGCCGCTCGTCATGACGCGGAACACCGGAAATCAAGCGCGAGACTTCATGTCTCGAGCGGCGACATCATTCGGTTCGCTGCAGAATGGAGGATCTTTGCTAATGAAATCTCACCAATGCCGTGATGTGGAACAACACGGCATTGGTTCGGCATAGCCCGATCAGGATTCCGGCGCGGAATCCGTCGATGCCTCGGAAGACTGCGCCTCGGCGGAAGCGCTTGCTTCCTCCTTCTCACGCGCCAGCTTTTCGCGTTTCTGGCTCTTTTCAATCATACGCGAGGTTATGATCGCGACCTCGTAGAGGATGATGGTGGGCAGCGCCAAACCGATCTGGCTGAGCGGATCGGGCGGCGTGAGTACGGCGGCCACCACAAAGGCGATGACGATTGCCCAGCGGCGTTTGTCGACCAGCGCTTGCGAGGACAGCAGCCCGACGCGTGTCATCAGGCTGGTCACCACCGGCAACTGGAAGACCAGACCGAAGGAGAAGATCAGCGTCATGATGAGGCTGAGGTATTCCGAGACCTTTGGCAGCAGGGAGATCTGCACCTCGCTGTCGGTTCCGGCCTGCTGCATGGCCAGGAAGAACCACATCACCATCGGCGTGAAGAAGAAGTAAACGAGTGCCGCGCCCATCAGGAACAGGATCGGTGACGCGATAAGGAACGGCAGGAAGGCGGCGCGTTCGTTCTTGTAGAGACCGGGGGCGATGAATTTGTAAATCTGCGTCGCGATCAGCGGAAACGCAATGACCATACCGCCGAACATGGCGAGCTTGACCTGCGTGAAAAAGAACTCCTGCGGCGCAGTGTAGATCAACTCGACCTTGTGCGGGTCGAGGCCGGCCCATTGCGTCGCCCATTTGAACGGAACGACCAGCAGGTTGAACAGCTTCTTGGCGAAGAAGAAGCAAACCAGAAACGCGACAAAGAAGCCGCCGATCGACCAGATGAGCCGACGCCGGAGCTCGATCAGATGCTCTATGAGCGGGGCCGACGACTTATCGATCTCGTCCTGTTCAGAAACGCTCACTTGGCGGTCCTCGCCGTCTTCTTTGCAGGCGCCTTCGCAGCCGGGGTCGCCTTGGCAGGCTTCGCGGCCGCCTTGGCAGGCTTCGCGGCCGCTTTGGCTGCAGGCTGAGGCTTGGTGGTCGGCGCGGTCGCGCCAGCTTTCGCTGTGACCTTCGCACCGGCCGACTTCGACGCAGCCGTTGTAAGGGCAGGTTTGGCTGCAGCAGCAACGGCAGCTGCCGGTTTTGCGGCCGCCCGGCGTTTTGCTGGCGAAATCGGCGTTGCTGTCGCGGCGACAGGGTCCGCAGCCGGAACTGCAGGCGCTGCCGGCATGGTCTCCGGGCCGTTCACGCCGGGCAGCACCGTGGCGCCATTCTTCAGAGGTTCCGTCGCCTGCGGCTCGGCGGCAGCAGGCGCTGCCGGATCGTCCGCCGGCTTCGGCTTCATCATATTGTCGACGCCAGCGCGCACATCGGCGGCGGCCTGTTCGAAAGGATTGAGCTGCTTGCGGATTTGCGCGGCTGGATTGAGGCCGCGCAGTTCATCGACCGATTTCTTGACGTCGTCGAGTTCTGCTTCTTTCAGCGCTTCGTTGAACTGCTTCTGGAAATCACCCGCCATAGAACGCAGCTTGGCCACCGTTCGGCCAAAGGTACGCAACATGTTCGGCAAATCCTTCGGGCCGACGACCACGATCATGACGATCGCAATCACCAGCATCTCGGTCCAGCCGACTTCGAACATGACTATCGGTTCCGACTAGAGCAATTCCAGCAAAAGTGCACAGCGGTTTTGCGTCCGGAATTGCTTATGAACAAAGAGTTCAAGCATTCCGCGTTTCCGTGAAGACGGAAACGCTCCAGTGCCTGACGATGTCTCCGGAAGGGGCCAGCTCAGCTTTTGCCGGCCTTTTCCTTCATGTTGGAGACGGTCTCGTCGGCGCGATGCTCAACGGTGCGGGAATCATCGGCTTCGTCGTCGGCCATGCCCTTCTTGAAGCTCTTGATACCCTTGGCCATGTCGCCCATCAGTTCCGGAATCTTGCCCCGGCCAAACACCAGGAGCACGATGACCAGCACGATCAGCCAGTGCCAAATCGAAAAGGAACCCATTGTTTTTCTCTCTTGAACTGTTTCCCTGCCGCTGATCTATGCGTTTTCGCATCCGGATTCAAACGGAACCGCGACAGCTTCTATCACCTCCGACCAATTGTCAGCCGGATTTGTTGAGCACATCCGAAAATAGACCGCTACCAAACAGCGCATGGACCGGTTTCCGGATGGTGGCCAATCACTCTTCCGTGACGCGCGGCGTCAGAAGACCAAGCTCTTCCAGATCGATGTCGGTCAGCGGATCTTCGTCCTCTGTCAATTCGTCAGGATCGGCAGGCGGCTGTGGTATCGAGAAATTAGCCGGCATGCGCGTGGAGAGCAGCCCTGCCCCCTTCAATTCTTCGGCGCCCGGCAGGTCGCGGATTTCCTCCAGCGCGAAATGATCGAGGAATTTGTCGGTGGTGCCATAGGTGACCGGACGGCCTGGAGTCTTGCGGCGCCCGCGCATGCGGATCCATTCAGTCTCCAGCAGCGTGTCTAACGTGCCCTTCGAGGTCTCGACGCCGCGGATATCCTCGATCTCGGCGCGCGTGACCGGCTGGTGATACGCGATGATGGCCAGAACTTCGAGTGCCGCGCGCGACAGCTTCTTCTGCTGAAGAGTGTCCCTGCTCATCAGAAAAGCCAGATCGCCAGCGGTACGGAAAGCCCAGCCGTCGCCGACGCGCACAAGATTGACGCCGCGGCGCGAATAGATGTCCTGAAGTTCGGCCATCGCAGCGACCACGTTGACACCATCAGGCAGGCGCTGGGCAAGCTGCTTCTCGGTCACAGGGTCCGCGCTGGCAAAGACGATGGCCTCAGCCATGCGCACGGCCTCGGCCTGATGCAACCGCTCAGCTGGATTCTGCGCGGTGGCTTCCTCGTCCTCGTCTTCCACCGTGAAAGGGATGACCGAAGCGTTGCTGCTTTCGTTCATTGCACGACCTCGACTGCCTTCGCGCGTTGGCGCCCGCGCAGATAAATTGGCGCAAAGACCTCATCCTGGCGCACTTCCATGCTGCCTTCGCGAACAAGTTCCAATGTCGCAGCAAAGGACGATGCCATCGCGGTGCGCTTTTCCTCAGGGCTCACAAGATATTCGATCAAGAAGCTGTCCAGTGCAGTCCAGTCCGCCGATGTGCCGATCAGGCGGGCAAGAATGGTGCGCGCTTCCTTGAGCGACCAGACGCCGCGCTTGGCAATGCGCACGCTGGAAATCGCCTGCCGCTGGCGCTGTCCGGCATAGGCCGTCAGCAGATCATAGAGCGTCGCCGAATACTGGTTGCGCCTCTCGACGATGACCATTTCGGGCATGCCGCGCTGGAAAACGTCCCGGCCGAGCCTGTTGCGGTTGACCAGACGGGCCGCCGCATCCCGCATGGCCTCAAGGCGGCGCAAGCGGAACTGCAGCACCGCCGCCAGTTCCTCGCCGCTCTCCCCCTCCTCGCCGGGCTGCTTGGGAATAAGCAGCTTCGATTTGAGGAACGCCAGCCATGCCGCCATCACCAGATAATCGGCTGCGAGCTCGAGCCGCAGCACCCTCACCTTCTCGACGAAAGCCAGATACTGCTCGGCCAGAGCCAGGATAGAAATCCGCGCGAGATCGACCTTCTGGTTGCGGGCGAGATGGAGCAGGAGATCGAGTGGTCCTTCGAAACCGGCGACATCGACGACCAGCTCGGGGTCGCCGGTGACACGATCATCGCCACCCTCCGCCCAGAGGCGGTCCATCGGCGCGGCCTTACCGGCCTTTTTTTCCGCGAGTTCCGCCACCTTGCCTCTTTTCTCACTCCATGCGGTTACGCGACCGCCTCGAAATAATCCGCGAACTCGGCGCGCAGTTCCGCCTCGTCCTTGTCGTCATGTCCCCTGACTGAAGCGAGTGCGCGATTGGCTCGCTCCAAAGCCTTGCCTTCCAGCGGTTTCGCCCGCGAAGCCACGGCCCTCATCTCTTCCATGACGCCATTGCAGTGAAGGACCAGATCGACCCCCGCCGCAAGGATTGAGGCCGCCTTTGTCTGGAAATCCCCAGAAAGTGCCTTCATGGAAGTGTCGTCGGACACCAGAAGTCCGTCAAAACCGATCTCGCTACGGATAATTTCCTCAACGACCTTGCCGGAAGTGGTCGCAGGGTTGTTTGGGTCGATCGCGCTGAAGATGACGTGCGCAGTCATCGCCATCGGCAGGTGGTTGAGCGCCCGGAATGGGGCGAAATCATGCCTGCGCAGATCTTTCAGTGGTGTCGTTACCGTCGGCAACTCAAGGTGCGTGTCGGCAAAGGCGCGGCCGTGACCGGGGATATGTTTCATCACGGGAATCACCCCTCCCGACATCAGCCCCTCGGCCGCAGCACGGCCTAGCGCGGTAACGATCGACGGGTCCTTTGCATAAGCGCGCGCGCCGATAACTTCATTGGCACCTTCCACCGGCACATCGAGAACCGGCAGGCAGTCAGCGGTTATGCCGTAGCGTAGAAGATCGAAGGCATGCAGGCGAGCAAGCAACCAGGCGGCACGCAGCCCTGCTTCCTCATTTTCCCGATACAGCGCACCGAACGCCGCACCGGGCGGATAGTTCGGCGCCAGAGGCGGGCGCAACCGCTGCACACGTCCACCCTCCTGGTCGATGAAGACGGGGGCCTGCGGGCGATCGATGCAATCGCGCATGTCGTCAACAAGATCGCGGATCTGCTCAGGCTCGGAAATATTGCGGGCAAAGAGGATGAACCCCCAAGGACATTCGCTCCGATAGAAGCTCCTTTCCTCACGGGTGAGCGATGTTCCGGCACAGCCGAGGATGAGAGTTTGTGATTCGGTCATGGCGGAAGTTTAAAGCTTTCGGCTGGTCAAGGGAATCTCGGGCCGAACAGAGCGCACTTCCCCTTGCAATCCCGATCATAGCGAGCCTGTTTAGGCTGACACCAGCAACAAGGCTTCCCAATGCTTCTGATCGTCGGCACTGTACGCTTGCCACCCGAGAAACTGGTCGAAGCGCGCCCGGCGATGCGCCGAATGATCACTGCCAGCCGCGCCGAAGCCGGCTGCCTCGAATATTCCTATGCTGAGGATGTGCTGGTTGCAGGGCTTATCCACGTCAAGGAAATCTGGCGCGATCAGGTCTCGCTCGACGCGCATTTCGCCTCCGACCATATCAAGGACTGGCGTGCCGCGTGGCCGGTACTCGGCATCACCGATCGCAATCTTCTTGTCTATGAGATCGGAGATGCGCGAGCGACGTAGCCACTCGATCGTCTGGACCGATAAAAGACACGCCCAGCCCGATTGGCATACAGGCCCTGTGCCACATAGATGGTGCCAGTCCACCGCCAGACGACGATGAAAAACGACCTCGCCCGCCCCACCATCATGCTGTCGGCCGGCATGGCCTTGTCCGGAACATCGGGGCTGTTCTCGATCATGTCCGGCCAACCGACGTTCAACGTCGTGTTCTTCCGCTGTCTGTTTGGCGCGATCGTCTTGTTTGCCTGGGTCTGCCTGCGCGGTGGGAGCGGCGATTATTTCCGTATCGCCAAACGTCACTGGCCTCTGATCCTGGTCAGTGGGTTGTGTCTGATCATCAACTGGCTGGCGCTGTTTGAAGCTTTCAACCGCACATCAATTGGCTTTGCGACGATCATCTATCATCTGCAACCCTTCTGGATTGTGCTGATTGCGGGCCTTTTTCTTGGCGAGGACCTGTCGCGCGACAAGCTCGGCTGGATTGCGGTTGCTTTCGCGGGCCTCGTGCTGACCGTCGTGCCGAAGATCGGCGTCATGCAGACGGATCGGAACTGGATGATCGGCGTCGGGCTGGCGGTTGTCGCATCCGTGTTCTATGCGGCAACGACCCTGACCACCCGCGCCGTCAAGTCGGTCAAGCCGGATGTGCTGAGCACGCTGCACTGCATGATCGGCCTCATTGCTTTCGCCCCGTTTGTGAGCAGCGCAACACTGACCGGTGGCTTGCCGATGTGGGGATGGCTGGCAGGCATTGGCCTCATCCACACGGGCATCGTGTATGTCATGCTCTATTCCGCATATCCGAAGCTGCCGACGCCAGTGATCGCGGCCGGTGCATTTTTCAACCCGGCAGCGGCGTTGATCACGGATCTCATCGTCTTCAAGCGCTCGATCACACTCATTCAAGGCGCTGGGCTAATCCTTATTCTGCTGGCCGGACTGGCGGTCAATCTCGGCTGGCCGCTGCTGTCCGGATCCACGGCAAGGAGCCGAAACTGAGGGTTTCGGCTCTCAGGTGCGCTGCTTGTAGCGAACAGGATTTTCAGGCTCTGCAGCGAAGACTTCAGCGCAGCGGGTGACCAGCTGTTCCAATGCATCGGCGTCGAGGTCGGAAAATCGCTCGAAGCTGAAATTGTTGCGTCCGACACGAGACGCTCCAAGCCGATCGGCATAGAGCGCTGTTATCGGACGCTCTTTGACCGTAACTGCCAGGTAGACGCTGATATAGTTCTTCTGTAGCGCCAGCCCGATCACCGGCCACAATATCATCTGTTTTCCGCTTCCGACCGCATAGCGAAACAGGCCGTAACCAATCATCTTCAAACGCATGCCGGCTTCACCGGCAGGCGTCCCCTGATGAAAATACCGGTGAAGGCCAGGAGCGGCCCGGAGTATCAGGCCATCAACCGCTTCGAGTTCGCCCCTGCGCACAGGATCGAACCCGAAGTAACTTTCCAGACTATCAGCATGAACCTGAAACATGGTCCCGTTTTCAGGCAGGCTGCAGGTGCGGTCTGGGTTGCGGCGGAAACGCCAGCGCGATGGCCACGGCACCCAGGCCGACGATCGCAGAACCGATGAACAGCCACGAATAGCTTGCGTAGGCATCATAGACCCAGCCTCCGGCCAGTGGACCAAAGGCCATACCGATGCAGGAGAGCATGGTGGCCGCACCGAAGACAGTTCCAAGGATGCGCGGCCCGAAGTAGTCGCGTGCCAGAACGGCATAGAGCGGCATGACACCACCGTAGGCACCACCAAAAATCACCGCCAGCGTGTAGAATTCGCCAAGTTTGCTGACCATCAGATAGGCTGCGATGACAACGGACTGGATGAGCAACCCGGCTATCAAAACCGGTTTTACGCCCAACCGGTCTCCGAGGACGCCGAAAACGACGCGGCCGCCGAGCCCAGCCAGACCTTCAACGCTGTAAATGGAAACAGCCGCCATTGGGGCAACCCCGCAGGCCATTGCATAGCTGACCATATGAAAGATCGGCCCGGAATGGGCCATGCAACAGGCGAAGAACGTCAACCCCAGCACCAGGAACTGCATGGACTTGAATGCCTGACCAACGGTCATGCCACCGCTGTCGCCGGCCACAGCTGTACCCTTCCCATCCACAATGAACCCCTCCGGCGCACGCCGGACGAGAAGTGCCGCGGGGATGAGCAACACCCAGGACATGATGCCGATGTAAAACATGGCGGTACGCCAATCGTAGGCGGTGATCAGCCAGCGTGCGAAGGGCGAGATCGTCATGGGTGCCACGCCCATCCCGGCCGAGACCAACGAAACCGCCAGGCTGCGATGTTTGTCGAACCAGGCAGTCGTGGCGACGATCATGGGAGCGAAAAAGGCACTCGCCGCCAGTCCGACCAGCACACCGTAAATGCCCTGGAAGACCAGCAACGAATGCACCTGGCTTGCCAGCACCAGGGCCAGCCCGAGCAACACCGCACCGATCAGCACAACGATACGCGGACCGAAACGATCGGTTGCGGCGCCCCACATGAAGCCGCCAACGCCCATGACCAGGAAATTCAGCGTCATCGCACTGGAGATCCCGGCCCGCGACCAGTTGGTATCGACCGAAATCGGCTCGAGGAAGATTGCGAGAGAAAACATCGCGCCCAGCGCGACACAGGTCATCAACGCACCTGCAGCGACAATCACCCAACGATAAGAAGTACCCATATCCGTCCACCTCCTAAGAGCAGGAAACTGCCGACGGCGTTCCGACCGCCGGCACGCCATTCGTCAGAATGACGTGCTAAGACGATGGTCACCGACATTTCGGATCGGGTTTTCTTTTCGAACGCGACCATAGCTGCCACAAGCTGACAGCCGTCAGCTTGTGGCAGCTATGGTCAAAGCATTTCCGTCTTTCATGGAAACGCTTTGATCCGTCGTTTCTACGCAATTCCCGACGGAAAACCGCTGCGCGCTTTTCCTTGAATTGCTCTAATGGCTGCTCGACAGCTTCATCATGACCAGGCCGCTGACGATGAGTACGGCGGCCAGCACACGCATCGGTGTTATCGCTTCGCCCAGCACCATCACGCCAACGGCAAAGGCGCCGACGGCTCCGATGCCAGTCCAGATGGTGTAAGCAGTGCCAAGCGGCAGTGTCTTCATGGCAATCGACAACAGCCCGAAGCTCGCGATCATCATGACGATGGTGACAATGGTTGGGGTGAGCAAGGTGAAGCCTTCCGATTTTTTCATCGAGAAGGCCCAGACAACTTCCAGCAGTCCGGCGATAATGAGGTAGACCCAGGCCATGACGACCCTCCATGGAGAGCCGGGTCGTCCCGGATATTTTTCCCAAGATGGGGAGGTCGTCCTCCGGTCGACAAAGTAAGGATTTGCCGCGGGAGAGCAATGGCTTGGCGCGCATGGCTGCCATGCGTGCCGGCCAAACCGCGTTGCTCAAGACGGAGCGTAATGTTAAAGGCCGCTGATCGCGATCCTCCATCGGAGCAACGGCATGGGAGCCTTACCGCAATCAGACAGATAGGCCGCAACGACGCTTTTCGTTGTTGCGGCGTGCTGTTCACTCCCATCCAATCGACCGGACTGACTGACAGGCGCTGCTCGCACCTCTTCTGAGTGGACCCTTTGTCATGTCTAAGAAAAATCCCGTATGGGCCTATGGCCTGCCGTCGGCGCTGCTGCTGATGGCCCCCTTCGACCTTCTCACGTCGCTGGCGATGGACATCTACCTGCCCGTTGTGCCGGCAATGCCGCAAAAGCTCGACACCAGCCCCGCCCTCATCCAGCTCACGCTCAGCCTCTACATGGTGCTGCTCGGCGCCGGCCAGATCGTGTTCGGGCCACTGTCCGACCGTATTGGCCGCAGGCCGGTGCTTCTGGGCGGCGCCATGCTGTTTGCGGCGGCCTCCTTCGGTCTTTCCGCCGCCGTGGACGGATCGACGTTCCTGGGCTTACGCCTGTTTCAGGCGATTGGGGCGTCGGCAGCGTTGGTCGCTACCTTCGCCACGGTGCGCGACGCCTATGCCGAGCGTCCTGAAGGCGCCGTCATCTACAGCCTGTTCAGTTCCATGCTGGCCTTCGTGCCGGCGCTCGGCCCGATCCTCGGTGCCTTGATTGCCGAGATGGGCGGCTGGCGCGCCGTTTTCGTCGTGCTGGGGCTGCTGACGCTGCCGGCGCTCGTCAACGCCTCGATGCGGTGGCACGAAACCCGACCGGCGGCGACCACGGCAAACCGTCCGGCGATGTTGCCGATCCTGCGCAGCGGGGCATTCTGGACCTATACGTTGGCCTTCAGCGCGGCGATGGGAAGCTTCTTCGTGTTCTTCTCGACAGCACCACGTGTGCTGATCGGTCAGGCGGGTTATCCGGAACTGGTTTTCAGCTTTTCATTCGGTACCGTGGCCGGGGCAATGATCCTGACGACCCGCTTCGCCAAGCGCTTCGTCAGCCGCTGGGGCATCCAAGGCTGCGCAAGACGCGGCATGCTGCTGTTGCTGATGGCTGCGGTGTTCCTTGGCGTTGGGCAAGCGTTCGGAGAGCCCTCCTTCGTCACCTTCATCCTGCCGATGTGGATAGCAGCTGCCGGTATCGTGTTCACCGGCGCTGTGGCCGCAAATGGAGCGCTGGCTGCTTTCGGTGATCGTGCCGGAACAGCCGTGGCTCTGTATTTCTGCATCGAAAGCCTGATCGTCGGCATTGCCGGTACTCTGGCCGTGCTGGCCTTCAACGGTGACACCGCCTGGCCATTGGTGGCTTACATGGCGACCATGGCGATAGTCGTGCTGATCGCCCTCACTGCACAACGGCACCGTCAGCGCGTTTCACGCTGAAGTCCTTCTCCCGCGCGGCAATACGGTCGCGCGGGAAACCGGTCACTTCCTGCTCTGGGGATGGATCGTCTCGCCACGCACCAGCATGGCGACGAACTCCGCGATCTTTTTCCTGCGGCCAGCTTCCGTCTTGAGATTGTGGACACGGAAAACCAACGCGAAGCGATTCTGCGCACTCAATCTGGCAAACATTTCGCGTGCTGCTGGTTCAGCGTCGATGGCAGCCTGGAGGTCGTCTGGAACGGCCAGGTCCTTGCTGCCCTTGTAAGCCCTGGCCCAGCGTCCATCGGCCTTCGCGGCATCCACTTCCCGCAGGCCGTGCTCCGTCATTCGCCCCTCCTCGATCAACCTGGCGACATTGTCGACATTGATCTGGCTCCAGATGCTTTTCCTGCTGCGTGGCGTGTAGCGCTGCAGGTAGCTGGTCTTGTCCAGCCCCTTGCGAATGGCATCGATCCAGCCCCAGCACAGAACGGCATCGATGGCTTCGATCGGCGTGATGGAGGGCAAGCCTGAACCGACCTTGTGGATCTTGATCCAGACCTCAGTTTCACTGGCATGATTTTGAGAAAGCCAGCGATAGAAACCGCCCGCGTCCGGAAACTCGTGGACTTTCGTGGGATCGACGATAACCGGTGCCATCAGTGCGCCTTGATCGAATAAGCAAGCATGAATGGCTCGTATCTCTTTGGATCGGGCCGCTCTACCACATAGAGATCGACTTCCTGGTCGGCGCGGTTGACCGAGGTGATACCACGCCCAATACGCATACCCCGTGCCGTCTGGCTTGCCTGGGTCACGTTTTCCCCCATTGCTTGCATTCCGCCTTTGTCACCGAAGCGGCTCCGTTTCCGCCGGCCCGCTTCAAGAGGTGCGCATCGCATACTTTAAAAGAAAACGGCGCGGCCGAAGCCGCGCCGTTTTTCTCAAAATGTCTGCCGATTTACTTGGAGACAAAGCAGTTGCCACCAGCAGCCTTGTAGCTGGTGCAGAGCTTGATGGCGTCTTCGCGGGACTGTGCCATCACGCGCACCCGGTAGAAGGTGCCTTTGCCGGCGACGTCTGCCTTGACGATGTTCGCGCTACGGCCTGCCAGCACATTCGAGTAACGACGAGCAAGATCCTGATAGGTCGACTGCGCGCCCTCAACGGTCGGCTGAGAAGCAATCTGCATGGACCAACCCGCAGCCGAGGCTGCCGGAGCCTGAGCAGCAGCAACCTGCTGTGTCTGCGGCTTGACCTCACCCGCGATATCGACCGGCTGGTCAGACGGACGCTGAGGAGCAACCGGAGCTGCGGACGGCGTTGCGGCGGTCACAGTGCTCGGCTTCGCTGGCTTCAACACCGGCTCCGCGGTGCGCGGCACGGTGCCGGTCTGATCCTGGCCGACACGCTGCGGGGTCGGATCGGTCGGTTCGGAAGCGGCTACCGGAGCAGCGGTCGGCTCCTCGCGCGGAGCGAGTGTGCCGTCCGGCTTGACCACCATGGTACGAACCTTGCGCGGCGTCACCAGTGCACCTTCCTGGGTGCCGGCATTTTCCTGCGCGATCTGGGCAACGCGATCTTCCGACTTCACCGGCTGCTGCGCGGCGTTCTGTGCTTCGCCTTCGCTGTCGTCCGGACCCGAGAATGCAGCGGTACGCTCAGCCTGATCAGCCTGCTCCTTGGCAACGACGTCAACCGGCTCTTCCGCATTGGCGACCAGCTTCGGCTGGGCCGGCACCGCCGCGCGAGCGCCCTTGGCCACGGCATCATAGACCTTGTTGTCCTGGTTCGGGATGACGACACCGCCGGGATTTTCCGGCTTCACCTTCATCGGCTGGCTGTCGGCCTTGACGATCGCCGGGGCTTCCGAGCTCGAACCGCCGCCAAAGGAGAAGGCGAAAGCGCCGATGCCTCCGACCACGGCGACCGCACCAACCAAGGCAGCGATCGTCAGGCCGCGCCGACGCGGCGTTTCGCGGGCTTCGGCTGCTGCTGCGTCCGGGATGGTCATGTTCTCGTCGAGATCCGGGTCGTAGTCGAACCCGTCATCGGCAATCTGGCTCGCTGCGGGCATCGCACGCTGGGCGCCACGAGGATCGTAAGCCTGGTAACCCAGATCGGCGTAAGCTGCTGCTGCAGCGGCAGCCTGCGGCGAGTCGGCATAAGTCGGCATCTCGACACGGTCACGCTTGTAGCCGTTGCCGGCATCGTCGTCATACTGCGCGGTGTTCTGAGGAGCAGCCGCGTCGCCCGGCAACATCTCGTTGAGAAGGGTCGAGAATTCGGCGTCAAGCTCGTCGAAATTCGACTTTTCCAGCTGGTCCTGTTCGAACGGCACTTCCGGAATATCAAGATCGTCTGCGAGTGCCACCACACGCTCCGGCACATCCATGGTTTCGATGTCCGGCACATCTTCTCGCGTAACCGCCTGGGCAGGCATTTGCCAGGATGGAGCTGTCGCCTGAATGGACGGCTGCGGCGCCGCCACCACACGCGGTTCCTCCTGCGGGACTGGCTGAATCGGGGTCAGTTGCGTCGGCGCAGCGAATTGCTGTGCGGATACCGAATATGGCTGTGCGGGCGCAGCATATGGCTGCTGCACGGGCGCCACCGGATTGCCGCGGCTCCAGGCGCGCATGGGCTGCGCGAAGGTCGCGGTAGCTGCGGCTGCCGCAGCGGCAGGCGCCGCCCATTTCAAGGCCTCGACAGGATCTTCCACGGCTTGTTCGGCCGTTTCCTCACCAAGCGTATCCAGACCACCGGCCATCGCGGCATCAAAGGCATCGGTGTCGAAATCGATATCAGCTTCGGCACGCGGAGCATCTTCGACGGCGAACTCCTGCATCAGCGCAGCATCGAGATCGGCGTCGACGTCTTGCTGGACCGGCTGTTCGACAGCGTTCGAGGCCGCGGCAAACTGCGGACGCCAGGCCTCAGCCTCGGCAACCGGCGCCGCGGTAGGCCGCGCGGTCATACGTCCCAGCAGCGCGTTGAGCTCATCTTCCAGGCTGCGGTCCTGGGTCGCGACGGAAGGCGCTTCAACCACCGGTTCGGAAGCCATTGCAACAGGCTCGCTCAACTCAGGCTCGGCGGCGGCCATCGCCACCGCTTCGCTTTCATCGTTGAAAGCGTCATCCAGATCGATGTCAAAGTCAGCTTCGCTCTCGGCAACGACAGCAGCCGGCTGCGCAAGGTGACCAAATGTCGGCATGAAGGTCTGTTCGTCGTGAGCTGGTGCGACCTCGGCTTCCGCAACGACCGGCGCCTCATCATGCGCGGTGAAGTCCATCTCCACATCGGCCATGGCCGTGTCGAAGTGCGTTTCAAAATCGTCGCTAGTCACAGCAGGCTCGACAGCGAATGCGGCCGGCGCTTCGATGAACTGCTGCAGCATAGCTTGCTCGGCCACTACAGGCTCAATCGCAGCAACAGGCTCCCCAACCGTCTCATCAGTGAAATCAAGATCACCGAAGTCGACGTCGCCCATCGCGGCTTCATAATCTTCGAACTGCTGCCCGGTCGGCGCAACTGCGGATACGACCCCTTCGTCGATCGCGGCAGTTTCACCAAAGGCGTGCGCGTCCATAGCTTCCGCCGCGACGGTGAAATCGAAGTCAGGGGCATCGTCTTCCACGGGACCCGCAACGACGGGCTCAGCGGCGCGGAATTCGTGCTCCATCGAGGCCGTGAAATCCTCGCCCACAACTTCGTCGGCATAAGGCTCGGGCGCCAGATACTGGACAGCAGTGACAGACTGAGGCGCCGCGACAGGCTCCTCCTGATATGCGTCGAATTCGCCCATCAACTCCTTTTCGAGGTCGATGTCGAAATCCTCGACTGGTCCAGCCGCCGGCTGCGGCACCGCCTGGCGCTGCACAGGCTCGCGCGGATCAAAGCCCATGATGCGGGTCAATTCCGCGAACGGATCGTCACTTGCGATGTCGTTGTGATTGGCTACACGCGCCTGGGTTCTGTCTGCCATTGTCGTTCCCGAACTCGCACTCATCGGACGCCATGGACGTCGCGGAAGGTTGGCCCCTACCAGCGCAATGTGGGCAAAAGGTGACAGGCTTTTCGGTCGAACCTAGCGCATTTCGGTCGGGGCATCCGCTCCGATCAACGCAAGGCCAGACGACAATACGTCCAGAACAGCCTGCACCAGCCCGAGTCTGGCATAGGTCAATTGTGGGTCGTTAACCTTAACAAAACGTAAGTCTACATGATCATTGCCGCGGTTCCACTGCGCGTGGAAACCACTGGCCAGATCATACAGGTAAAAAGCCAGCCGGTGCGGCTCCTGCGACTGCGCCGCTTGCTCTATCAGGCGCGGGTACTCAGCGAGTTTCTTGACCAGCGCAAGCTCGCCCTCATCCGTAAGCAGATCAAGCCCGACCGACAGTTGCTGGCGCGACGGATCGGCAATGTTCAGTTGCTCCTTCGCCTGCCGGAACACCGAATGGCAACGTGCGGAAGCATACTGCACGTAGAACACAGGATTGTCCTTCGACTGCTCCGTGACCTTGGCGAAGTCGAAGTCGAGCGGCGCGTCGCTCTTACGGTAGAGCATCATGAAGCGCACCGGATCGCGGCCGACTTCCTCAACCACCTCGCGCAGCGTGACAAAATCGCCGGAGCGTTTGGACATACGCACCGGTTCGCCGTCACGAAACAGCTTGACCAATTGGCACAGCAGCACGGTGAGCGTGACCTTGCCGCCCGTTACTGCCTTGGCCAAGGCCTCCAGCCGCTTGACATAACCCGCATGGTCGGCGCCGAGGACATAGATCAGTTCGTTGTAGCCGCGATCGACCTTGTCCTTCAGATAAGCCACGTCCGCAGCGAAATAAGTGAAAGCGCCGTCCGACTTGACCAGAGCGCGATCCATGTCGTCACCGACCGCCGTCGAGCGGAACAGCGTCTGCTCACGATCTTCCCAATCGTCCGGCTTTTCGCCCTTGGGCGGCGGCAGCTTGCCTTTGTAGATGTGGCCCTTGACCGTCAGATCGGCGATCGCTGCTCGGATCGCCTTGGCATTGTCGGCGTGGAGCGTGCGTTCGGAGAAGAAGACGTCGTGATGCACGTTGAGCAGCGCGAGGTCTTCCTTGATCATCACCATCATGGCATCGATCGTACGATCCTTGACGATCGCCAGAGCCTCGCCTTCCGGCATCTGCAACAGATTACGACCAAATTCCTTGGCCAGCGCCTGACCGACCGGCACAAGATAATCACCCGGATAGAGGCCGGGCGGAATCTCGCCAATGTCGTCGCCCAAGGCTTCGCGGTAGCGCAAAAACGCGGAGCGGCCGAGCACGTCGATCTGCGCACCGGCGTCGTTGATCACATATTCCTTGGTCACCTTGTAGCCGGCGAAGGCAAGCAGATTGGCCAGCGTGTCGCCCACGACAGCGCCGCGCGTATGGCCAACATGCATGGGGCCGGTCGGGTTGGCCGAGACATATTCGACATTGACAGAGATGCCCTCGCCAACCTTCGAGCGGCCATAGTCCTGCCCCTCGGCGATCAATCCGGTGAGATGCTGGTGCCAGAACGCATCGGTCAGCCTTAGATTGACGAAGCCCGGTCCAGCCACTTCGGCGCCGGAGACGTCGGCATCACCGCGCATCGCCTCGACGAGACGTTCTGCCAGTACACGCGGATTCAGCCCGGCCGGCTTGGCCAGCACCATCGCGGCATTGGTGGCAAGGTCGCCATGGCTCGCATCGCGCGGCGGCTCGACAGCAATGCGACCGAGATCCAGCACGCCACCATCTTTGTCTTTCAGATCAAGGCTTTCCACGGCCTTGATGACCCGCGCGGTGAAGTCGGCGAAGATGTTCATGAAAACTGCTCAACGTTTATGCGAGGAGAACCGGTCTTTTGGCCGGCGAAAATCGCGACCGGCCTAACTCAAATCGGGCGTTCGGTCAAACAAACGTCGGTGTTCCTTCAGCGCATAGGTGTCGGTCATGCCGGCGATGAAGTCGGCGACGTCCCGCGCCTTGATGCGATCTTCGGCGCGGTCGAGCCCTTCGCGCCAGCCGTCCGGCATGGCGCGCGGGTCGGCGAAATAGGCGTCGAACAGATCTTTCACGATCTGTTCGGCATCGGCGCGCACACGCATGACTTCGGGGTGACGATAAAGACGAGCATAGAGAAAGGTCTTCAGCTCCTTTTCGACCACCGCCATTTCGTCGGAGAAACGAACGATGGTCTCGCCAGCGCCGCGCACCGCATCGGGGCTCTCGGGAACAAGCCTTGCAAGATTGGCCTTGGCGGCGACGATGACATCCTCGACCATCTGCGTGATCTGACGCCGCATCAGTTCGTGACCTGTCCGCACCGGGTCGAGCGCCGGATAGCGCGCACGGACACCGCGCAGGATCGAGCCCGGCAAACCGACAGCCTCCAGCATGTCGAGACTGATCAGGCCGGAGCGGATGCCGTCGTCGATGTCATGCGTGTTGTAGGCGATGTCATCGGCTATGGCCGCGCATTGCGCCTCGATGCTGGCGTAGCGCGACAACTCGAGGTCGTGCAATTGCGAGTAATCCAGGATCGCGCGGGGCACCAGTCCCTTCAGCCCGTTACCGAGCCCGTCGGTCAGCGGACCGTTGTGCTTGACCAACCCCTCCAGCGTCTCCCAGGTCAGGTTCAGCCCGTCGAATTCGGCGTAACGCCGCTCCAGCCGTGTCACCACCCGCAGCGACTGAGCGTTGTGGTCGAAGCCGCCCCACGGAGCCATCTTCTCGTTCAGGGCATCCTCACCGGTATGGCCAAAGGGAGTATGGCCAAAATCGTGCACCAGCGCCACCGCCTCAGCCAGATCCTCATCGACGCAAAGCGCACGGGCGAGCGCACGGGCGATCTGCGCAACCTCGATCGTGTGGGTGAGTCGGGTGCGATAGTGATCGCCTTCATGCGCCACGAAGACCTGGGTCTTGTGTTTCAACCGGCGGAACGCGGTGGAATGGATGATACGGTCGCGATCGCGCTGGAAAGGCGTGCGCGTCGGGCTCTCCACTTCGTCGAACAGGCGACCGCGCGAACGCGCTGGATCACACGCATAGGCCGCGCGCGGCCTGTAGCCGAAGCCGATATCGCCAAGCTCGCTGGTCATCGCCCCTGTCGCTGTTGACTTGCCTCGCCTCGCTTCATACCTATCATGGAGAACAGAACGCAAGGTGACGCCCATGGGTGCCGACGCCAAAACCGCCATGAAGGTCGAAATGACCGAATCCGCAGCCAAGCGGATTTCCAAGATTGTGAGCGACGAACCCGGCAAGACCGCATTACGGGTCGCCGTCGAAGGCGGCGGATGCTCGGGCTTCTCCTATAAGTTCGATCTGGTCGACGGTCGCAATGGCGACGACGTCGCCATCGAACGCGACGGCGCCACAATCCTCATTGATGACATCTCGCTGATCTATATGGGCGGCTCCGTCATCGATTTCGTTGACGATCTGATGGGGCAGTCCTTCCAGATCCGGAACCCCAATGCCGTTGCCTCCTGCGGCTGCGGAACCAGCTTCAGTATATGAAGTCAGTTCTCGAGGGGCATGAGAATCCGACGACGGTTCTCATTGCGCGCGAGATCAATGCGGTTTCAGATCTAGAGATCATTATTTGGGCAAACCGCCATCGGGCAAGCGAGAGCTATGCAGGCGACCCGGATTTTCTGGATTTGGCGCGATCGAATCCGCGAAATGAAAGCAATTTGGGCGGGGCCCGCCAGCATCTCGGCGAATTGGTCCGTCGCTGCTTCCCCGCGTTCTCATTGACCTCCAAGGAGGGCGAAGAGATCGCGCGGTCGATCTTTCTTCGGCGCCTCAAGGGGTACCTGGAAGATGGGTCCGAGCCATTCCAGCCATGTCTGATGCTGCACCCAATCGAATCTCTATATGACTATCCTGAATGGCTAGGTGACTTCGACAATGGTTGTGATTGGATCGATCGACACACCAAGCGCGAAGACGCACAACATCTGCATGATGTGATTGCAGCACTTCTCGCAGCAAACAGCCTCCGCCTATCTCTGGAGACAAGCTGACATGCCTTCGATCGGCGCTGTCCGTCAGGTCGCGTTGTCGGCCGGACGCAGTCTCGACGCCACCCTGGCGTTCTGGCACGACGTGCTGGGCCTGCCGCTGCATTCCCGCTTCGATCCTCCGGGCATGGCTTTCATCATGGCGGGCGACGTAAGGCTCTACTTCGCCGACGGCGTGCCCGCTGGCACAGTCTACCTCGACATAACCGACATCGAGACCTTCCACGCTGCAGCCAAAGCGGCCGGCGTGCCGTTTACGGCGGCACCGGCAATGGTACATCATGACGTCAACGGGCTGTTTGGGGCGGCAGGCGAAAGCGAATGGATGGCTTTCCTGAAGGATCCGGCCGGCAACACCATCGGTCTGGTGGAGCGCAAGGCGGGCTGAGTCTCGCAATACTTCGACCCGTATCGAAACATCGCGCCACGTGACCAGGCTAACAAGAGCCGGCAAACGCCAAGAGGACTATGCCGCCGCCATGCCCGCCAAGACCGTCGCCTCCACGGAACTCGCCCTTCTCCTCCTGCTCTCGACGCTCTGGGGCGCCTCCTACACGTTCATCAAGATCGGGGTAGAGACCATTCCGCCAGTGACATTCATTGCCGCGCGCACGCTGATTGCCGGACTGATCCTGCTCGGCGTCTTGCACTGGCGCGGGTTGCGGCTGCCAATGGATGCGGTGATGTGGCGCCGCTTTACGCTGCAGGCGGTGCTCAACAGCGCGATACCATTCACGCTGATCGCGTGGGCTGAACGCTCCATCGACGCGGGGCTCGCCGTCATTCTCAATTCGCTGACACCGATCTTCGCCTTCCTGCTCACGGCGCTCATCACGCGGCACGAGCAGGTCACCAGCCGCAAGCTGTTCGGAGTGGTGGCCGGGCTCGCCGGTGCATGCCTGATCATTGGAGTGCAGGCACTGAACGGGCTGGGCACCCAACTGTGGGCGCAGCTCGCAATGGTGGCCGCGACTGTCTGCTATGGCGCCGCGGCGATAACCGGCAAAGGTTTCAAGGGGATGGATCCGATCATTCCAGCTGCAGGATCGCTGCTTGCGGGGGCGATCATGCTGATACCGCTCAGCCTCATCGCGGATCGTCCCTGGACGCTGGTCCCATCGGCACACTCCTTGCTTGCACTTCTCGGCCTCTCGGTGTTTTCGACCGCTCTCGCCTTCGCGATCTACTTCCGGCTTCTGCAGACGTTGGGCTCGGTTGGCGCGACAGCACAGGCTTATCTGCGGGTCCCGATCGGCGTGGCAATCAGCGTGATCGCGCTCGGTGAAACCGTCACGACAACTGCCGGCATCGGCCTGGTCACCGTTATCGCCGGTGTGGTTGCGATGACCTTGCCCGAGCGAAAGAAGGTGGCCGCGAAGGCCTGAAGTAACCGGAAGCGCGAACGGCTTCAGTTGCGCACGAATTGCCCCGTCAATTGCCCGCGGCGACCGAGATAGGCGACCAGAGGATCCTCCGACGCGCTATTTGCCGATGCAGCAACGTCGATGAATAGCGAAAACAATGCTGTTTGCGAGGCTATGTCGAGTTTCGCGTAGAGATTGCGGCGATGCAGTTTCACCGTCGCCGGCGAAATACCAAGCCGCGTCGCCGCACCCTTCACCGAGAAGCCGCGCAGGATCAACTGGGCGACTTCGCATTCGCGCGCCGTCAATACGCTGCGCCCGAAGTTCCGCAACGCCTGAGCCAGGGCGCTGTGCAGCAATGATCCTTGATCTCCAATGGCCTCCGGCCGCAAGTCACGGTAGTGCTTGAGCACAGCCTGGCTCAACAATGGCGCGGCCATCTCCAGGAATTCGGCATCCTCGCCACTGAAATTCTCACGCCGGGCGAGCGAGATCGCCACCTTGGTGTCGGTGTCGAGGCTGACGAAGATGTTGAACTCGTCATGCAGCCCGGAGTGCCGATAGTAGTCGCGATAATATTGCGAGCGGTCGAGCGCCGGCTCGATCTGGTTCAGCCGGTAAAGTCCATCGTCGCCATTGTCGAGCGCGAGCCGATAAAATGGATCCAGTCGATAGCAACCCTGCAGATAGTTGCGAATGTCCGACAGGCCCTTTTCGCTGCACCAGTCGTTGAAGAGGATCTTGGGCGTCGTATCGCGTCGATAGAGCAGGATCAGTCCGGCATCGATCTTGACGTGCTGTTTGAGCGAATGTGTAAGCCGCTCCTGGAAATCCAGCGAGCCGACCCCGGCAAGCAAGGCAAGCGCCAGCTCCGTTGTCGCCGGCATGCTGCCGCCGGTCGGTATGATGCCACCATGCATTATGGGTCTCCTCCCAGGTGCAGCGTATGACAACGCCCAAATATCGGCAAGCAAGCCCAGGTGGTCGCAAGACGGACGCGAAAACGACCGGCCTAGCCCGAAGGCGTATTTCTGAATTTCCTGCATCGGCTCAAGATAGCTGGGCATGTATCCGGGCGCCCGTCGGGAATTGCGTCCGCAGGACTGCAGTCGAGGGGAACCATGAAAAACAAAGATATGAAAAAACAGCTGCTGTGGACATCGTGCCTGGCGACGCTCGCGTTGAGCGTCGGTCCGGCCGTGGCAGCAGCCGATCTGATCGTCGTCAACGCCGATGTGCGTACGGTCGATCCTGCCAAGCCGAAGGTACAGGCTTTTGCCGTCGAGAACGGCAAATTCATCGCCATCGGCAGCAATGACGAGATCAAGGCATTGGCCGATAGCGGCACCAGGATCGTCGACGTCGGGGGCAAGACGGTGACACCCGGCTTCATCGACGGGCATACGCACCTGACCATGGGAACCGACATGGTCCTGGGAGCCGACCTCTCCTACATTCCCGACAAGAAGACCTGGCTGGAAAAAATCAAGGAAGCGGATGCCCGGCTGCCGAAGGGCGCGTGGCTGACGGGCGGAGGCTGGGACTACACGCTGGGCGAAGGCAAATTGCCGACGAAGGAAGACCTCGACGCGGTCGTCCCCGACCGTGTGGTGATCTTGCGTGACATCGACTTCCACTCGGTCTGGGTCAATTCCAAGGCGCTGGAAGTGGGTGGCGTCACCGCGAAATCGCCGGTCAAGGAGGGTGGCCAGATCCTTCTCAACGACAAGGGCGAACCAAGTGGCATATTGCTGGAAGCCGCCGGAGAGCTCGTCGAAAAGCATCGGCCGGTCGCGACCGATGCCGAACGGCGCGAAGGCCTGCTCGAAACGCTGAAATTCGCCAACAGTGTCGGCATCACTGCCGTCAACGACATGTCCGATCTTGCCGCAGTGCATGACTATGCCGCGCTCCTCGCGGACAAGAAGATGCCGCTGCGGGTCTGGTACGGCTTCTTTGAAGGCGATCCGAAAAAGATCACTGCGGCTGTCACAGACCGGCAAGCGGTCGACAAGATTTCCGCGGATTCCGGCGAGCAGGAGAAGAAGGGACCGCTGCTGAAACTCGGCTACACCAAGTCGGTGATGGACGGTGTTCTCTCCACCCGCACCGCCTATCTGCATGAGGACTATTCGGACCAGAAAGGTTGGAAAGGCAAGCCGTTCGAGACCAAGGATGAACTCGCGGCCGCCATCCGCGCATCCAACGAGAACGGCTTTCCGACAGCAGTGCATGCTATTGGAGATGGCAGCGTCGGCCTGGTACTCGATGCTTTCGCGGAAGCTTCGGTTCCCCGCGCCCAGCCAAACCGGATCGAGCATATCGAGGTCGTCGAGACTTCGGACATCAAGCGTTTCAAGGATCTCGGCGTCGCAGCCTCCATGCAGCCGAACCATGCCACAGGGACGATCGGCAAATACATCACCGAGCGCATCGGCGAGAAACGGGAACCCAGAGCCTATGTCTGGCATTCCATGCTGGATGCCGGAGTGCCGCTGGTATTCGGCTCAGACTGGCCAACCTCGCCGCTCAGTCCCCTCACACAGATCAACGACGCCGTCTTCCGCGAAAGCCCATTCGGGCTCGGCAACGGGCCGTGGCATCCCGAACAGGCAGTGAGTTTCGACCAGGCGCTGTTTTCCTATACCCAGGCCGGCGCCAACATGACGCCGTGGGGCGATCAGATCGGCTCGATCAGCGCAGGAAAATGGGCTGATTTCGTCGTCATCGACGGTACCCTTTCGGACCCGCTCGACCGCTCGATCCGCCAGCGCAAGGTCGAAGCGACCTATCTCGCCGGCAGCGAAGTCTATCGCAAACCATAGCAGCGAGCCTCCCGGCACAAAACGCCGGGAGACTTCTCCCGCGGGGAGCAGCCCGCCGTTATGTTGCCATGCGCGGCAGCTTCAGGATCTGTTCGGTCGGCAGAATGTCGCCGAACGTGTCATCGATCGACGCCAGCGCAGCGCGATGCAACATATTGTGGGCGACCGTTTCGCCATTGCTCATCTCGATATCGCGTGTCGCACAGGCATCCTCCGCGACAATCACGCTGTAGCCGAGTGGCACCGCATCGCGGGCGGCGCCGGCCACGCAGGCATGTGTCATCAGGCCGGTGATGATCAGTGTATCGACACCGGCCTGCTTCAGCCGCCGGTCAATGTCCGTCGTCGGAAACACGCTGACCGACGATTTGCGCAGGACCACATGATTGGCTGCCGGCTGGATGTCATTGTGAAATGCAGAGGTTTCGCTGTCTTCGGCGAAAACCGGGCTGCCAGCCGGCGTAACATGCTGGATGTGATAGACCGATGTGCCTTCGGCATCGGCACGCTCGACCAGGCGCTGGGCATTGTCCAGCGCCTTCTGGCCATTCGGGATCGGCATCTTGCCGCTGAAATACTCGTTCTGAAAATCGATCACCAACAGCGCAGTCCTGGCCGGGTCAAGATGCCGAGGCGCCGGCGCACCTGCGATCGCGCGAATGGTTGGATGCTGTGCCACGGAACTTCCTTTCCTTGCAGTTTTCCGATGGCGACTGGTTCCCAAAATCGACAGGACAATAAAAGTGGCCTGAATGACAATATATGATAGGTTCTGGCCAACTTGTCCGCCAGGTCATTACCCAATGCACACAATCGCCATTGTTGCCTTCGATGGCATCAGCCCGTTTCACCTCTCCGTGCCGTGCGTCGTGTTCGGCGACGATCTGCTGAAGCTCGGTGCACCACGCTATCGCCTGCTGATCTGCGGCGAGAATATCGGTCCGGTCTCCACCATGTCCGGTTTTCGGATTGAGGTAGAGCACGATCTCACCAGCCTTACGGAGGCAGACACGATCATCGTGCCCGCCTGGCGCGATCCCGACGCGCGACCATCTCAAGCGCTTCTGCAAGCCCTCGGGCTGGCGCATGCGCGCGGAGCACGTGTGGTTGGCCTGTGCCTCGGCACTTTTGTCCTCGCGGAGGCCGGCCTACTCGACGGACGCACCGTCTCCACGCACTGGGCCTGGGCTGACGAGTTCGAGCGCAGCCATCCCCATGTCACCTTGAATCAGAACGCGCTCTACATCGATGACGGCGATATCCTCACGTCAGCCGGAACGGCCGCCGCTCTCGATTGCTGCCTGCACATCGTGCGCCGAGATCATGGTGCGGAGATTGCCAACCGCGTGGCCCGACGGTTGGTGGTCGCGCCGCATCGTCATGGCGGCCAGGCGCAGTACATCGAAAAGCCATTGCCGACAGCCAGCGGCCAGGATCAGATCGGGGCGGCGATCAGCTGGGCGATCGAGCATCTCAATGAACCGCTGAGTCTGGACCAGCTTGCAGCGCGAGCGGGAATGAGCCTGCGCAGTTTCACCCGCCACTTCCGCAACAAGACAGGCACCACGTTTACACAGTGGCTGCTGAACCATCGCCTTGCGGCGGCTCAGCGCCTGCTGGAAACTGGCTCTTGCTCGATCGACCGTATCGCGGAAATGGCAGGTTTCGGCTCGACGGTTTCGCTACGCCAGCATTTCACACGAAGCTTTTCGATTTCGCCGGCCAGCTATCGGCGACAGTTCCAGAAGAGACCTCTCCTGGAAAAGGCCTGAGGGGAAAACTGTCGCCCGTATCCACGAAGCGGCGTGACCGTCACTCACAGTAAGGGACTGATCTGGTTCAGTTTCCAGCAGCCACACGTATAGAATCCGCTGCATCCAATCGCTCGCCTCATGTCATGGCCCGGAGTGAAGCTGGTGGCTTGACTCTAAACGGTCAGTTGTTTGTTGATGTGCATGGGCGGATCCAAAGACCAAATTGACGGGAGGTATGCACTTTTCAAATGAAACGTTTCATCACAACACTGCTCGCAGCTGCCGGATCTATGCTGGCTTCCCTAGCCAACGCGGCGCCCGAAAAAATCATCCTCGACACCGACTTCAGCACCATCGGCGATGATGGCCAGACACTGATCATGGCGGCACAATTGCAGAAGGATGGAGTGATCGACCTGCTCGGCATCACAGTCGTCACCGGCAACAACTGGCTCAAGCAGGAAGTCGCGGACGCGTTACGGGCAGTGGAGCGCCTGGGCATCGAGGAGAGGGTCGGTGTGTATGCCGGCGCGAACCTTCCATTGGTTCACGATCCGCGCAGCTTCGAACACGAACGTGCACTGTTCGGCTTCGGCGAGAGCTACAAGACTGCGTTCCATCGTCCGCAGCCGGCCGACAAAGATCTGATCGCGCCGCCGGATGGATTCGCCACCAAGGCGAAGCTGCGTCAGGAGAGTGCCGTCGACTTCATCGTCGATACGATCAAGGCAAATCCCGGTGAGGTATCGCTGCTGGTTATCGGTCCGGCCACCAATGTCGCCATCGCGCTTAGAAAGAACCCGGAAATCGGGCCCCTGATCAAGCGGATCGTCTACATGGCCGGCGCCGTGGACGTGAAGGGCAACACGACACCTGCCGCCGAAATGAATGTCTGGATCGATCCGGAAGCCGCCCGCATCGTCATGCGCGAACCGATCCCGCAAGCCCTCATTCCCCTCGACGTCACCGACATCACCCAGATCGGCAAGGCGGAATTCGACCGCATCGTCGCCAAGGAAGGGCCGGTGCAGAAACTCTTGAACGACAGCTGGATGGCCAAGCGCTTCGCCAAGGATGCGAAGGCCAAGGCAAACGTGTTCGACACGCTGGCTTTGGCCTATCTTGTCGACCCGACTTTCGCGACCAAGGTTGATGACCTCTACATCGACGTCGATGTCGCCTTTGGGCCCGGCTACGGCCGTACCCTCGGCTACTGGAAAGAGCAGCCAACCCCGCTGCTGCAGAAGATGAAGGTGGTCAAGGAGTTCGACAACAAACGTTTCAACGAGTTTTATGTCGACCTGCTGACGAGACCGTTGCCCATAACCAAAGACTAGGCACAAATCGGACAAAGGCCGCTGTCCAGGCGGCCTTTCCATGTCCGGCCCACGCCACAACGGACAGGAAATGGCAAGAGGCTGTTGTCATTGTGATCGGATATCGGCGCTCCGGGTTCCTTTCCCGTGACGGATAATGCAGGATCGAATCGGAACAGCTTGAACTTGATTTGCCCGAGACCGCCGCGAGACTTTCATGAAAATCGTCACCTGGAACATCAACGGCGTACGCGCTCGTATCGAGAACCTCGTTCATTGGCTGGAAGAGAGCCAGCCGGACATCGTCTGCCTGCAGGAAATCAAGACCGTCGACGAACAGTTCCCGCGCCTTGAGGTGGAAGCGCTCGGCTACCATGTCGAGACGCACGGCCAGAAGGGTTTCAACGGCGTCGCCATCCTGTCGAAGCTGCGTTTCGACGAGGTCAATCGCGGCCTGCCGGGCGATGATGCCGACGAACACGCTCGTTTCATCGAAGGTGTTTTCTCCACGGAACAAGGCGCACTGCGCGTCGTGTCTCTCTATCTGCCGAACGGCAACCCGATCAGCGATCCGGTGAAATTTCCCTACAAACTCTCCTGGATGGCGCGACTGGAGCGGTGGGCCCGAGAACGATTGACACTGGAAGAAGCCCTGGTGCTGGCCGGCGACTACAACGTCATTCCCGAAGCCATCGACGCCAGAAACCCGGAAGCCTGGTTGGGAGACGCGCTGTTCCAGCCGGAAACCCGGCAGGCATACCGGCGCCTGCTCAATCTCGGCTTCACTGAAGCCGTGCGCTCCGTCACCGATGCAGCCGGCGTCTACACGTTCTGGGACTATCAGGCCGGCGCCTGGCAGAAGAACAACGGCATCCGGATCGATCACCTGCTGCTCTCGCCTGAGGCGGCAAATCGCTTCACCTCGGCGTCGATCGAAAAGCATGTGCGGGCTTGGGAAAAGCCGTCCGACCATGTGCCGGTGGCGGTGGACCTGACGCTTACAGCGGCTTGAGGCCGCGAGCACACAGGCAATTTTGATAGGACGGGGAAAAGTATGTCGCCTAGGGCTACTGCTGTTCCGCCCCGGTAACGCCCTTGGCCAGCATGTCGTCGGCCAGCGAGATAGCAGTACGGCGGTCAGCCTCGCCCGAGACGGCGAAAGCTTCTTCCTGCATGGAACGAATCCACGGCTGATCGGCGGGAGTGGCACGCGAAAGCGCGGCCGTCATCATGGCCAGACCACGCACGACCTTCCCGCTCTGGAACAGCAGGTTGCCGAGCGTCGCCTGCGCGCCCGCGTGGCCCTTTTCAGCAGCGAGCTGCAGCCAACGGCCAGCCTGCCTGAGGCTGGCCTTGCCACCCCCTTCGCCTTTCAGGAACATCTTGCCCAATTCGTATTGAGCATTCGGATTGCGGTAGTTGGCGGCGGCGCGCATGAAGTAATCCTGCGCGGTGACCGGGTCAGCACTCACCGGGCTGCCGGGAATGCCTTGTTTCAGATAATCGCCCAGCGCCACGAGCGCATCCGACACGTAGCTTTCCTCCGGCGAACCGGGTTCGACATCCTGTTCGGCGATTTCGGAGAAGAATTTGTAGGCTGCATAGTCGTCCTGGGCGACGCCATCACCTTCCGCATACATGCGCGCCAGCTTCCACGTCGCACCGATCTGGCCATTCTCAGCGGCGTATTTATAGGCCTCGACAGCCTGCTCCTTGTGGCCGTTCTTGTAGGCAGAGAAGCCGAACTGAAAGACTTCCCAAGGGCTGGACTTCGGCTTGACGCCGCTCTTGTCGTCGAAAACCTTTTCATCGAAGGCAAAAGCCTGACCGGCGGCGCCGAGGGTCGCTACAGCGACCAGCACCGTCAGAACAGAAGATCTCGCCAACTCACCAACCCGCATGGCTGCGCATTTCTTTCGTATCGTCCATGCAGACGATCGAACCCGTACTGGCCAGCGACTTCACCGCCACGCTTTTGCGCGACGCACTGCGCTGCGATTCACATTCCAGCGGACTCTGCCACGCATTTCCGGCCAAACTGCGGTTGAAACCGCGCGCTGAGATGGCGACACTGCGGTTCAACTGGCTGGCATTGATAAACACGCTGGCGTTCATTTCTGTTCCTGCCGCGGCCATGCGGCCCACCCCTCACGCCAACCGTCTTCGGTCTCGCCGGGGCCCTATCGAAGTGCTCCGGGTTTATGGCGGGAAATGGGCATCGCGCCCGCCCCGACTTCTTAGCCGAAGGCTTGTTTCGAAACTGTTGCCGAAACGTCACAATTATGAATGGGGCCGTTGATGTTGCATTTACGGCACGGGTTGGAGCGCGATGCCTGCCGAATGCCCCAAACGGCATTGCTGAAACACGCCGCGAAAACAAAAAAGCCGGGCTCTCGGCCCGGCTTTTTTGTTCAGAAGGAGCGGCTTACCACTTGATGCTGTAGCCACCGTTGAGAGCGAAGGCATAGCCGGCCTTCACGCCCTGGTTGGTACCAGGAGCATATTTGGTTTCTTCGCCAGAACCCAGATAACTGAAGCCAACGCCACCGCGGAATTCACCGCCGATGCCGTCCTTGAAGGATCCACCGACCGCAAGTGTATAGGTGTCGCCAATGACATCCCAACCCGTGCCAACACCCTGATCCCAGGTCAGGCTGGCGAAGCCGGAGACTTGGTCATTGAAGGCATGGCCGACACCGCCGGTAACAGTCCAGCCATCTTTCCAGAAATACTTGTCCGAAGAAACGGTCACGCCACCAATCTTGGACCGAACGTCAAGCGTGGTCAGTTGGCTCCAGTCGGTCCACTTCACGCTGCCGAATGCCAGCCAGCCTGGAGCGATACCGCTCTGCAGCTTGAACTCGACGCTCTGTGGCAGATTGCCGACACCGATCGCGTCAACCGGCACTTGTGCATTTGGGCCAGCTTGCTGAATGATCTGGAGAAACCGGGCCTGAAGGGGTGAGCCTGCGGTTGCCTGGGCCAAGACGGCAGCCGGAGCGGTCAGACCACCGCTTGCGCCATACTTTGTACCCGAGCGGTACATGACCTGCCCGCGAAAAGCGATATCCGGAATTTCATAGGCAGCTCCGAGCCGGTAGCCGTATTCTTTCCCGTCCAGATTCAGGGCCGCATTGCCCAAACCCAGTGCCGCGTATGAATTCACGCGATTGTACTCGAACTTCTCCATGAAGCCGCCACCGAGCACCCAAAGCCGGCCTTTGCCGACATCGAACCCGACACCGCAGGTCAGCGCAGTTTCATAGGTCGTGAACTCCTCGGAAATCTTTCCGCTGAGTGTCGGAAAATCATAATGCGCGTTACCGCCATTATTGTTCACCAAGGTGCCGGCGCAACGCAGGTTTTCAGTCAGGTTGAACTTCACCGCCGCCGACGGAATGACATAGTCCTCAGCATAATCGGTACCAACAAGCTTCGGATTGCCGTTCTTGTTAAACTTGCGCGTCGGCGACACATAGGTGACGCTTGAGCGCATGTTGAAGTTGCCCTGCTCGAAAAGGATATCCGTATCGGCCGAGCCGCGCGAGAAGCCGCCGGCATTCGCCGAGCCGATCATCGCCAGCGACATGCACCCTGCCCCCAGGAGCGCCTTGATACGTAGAGTGGTCATGAAATTCTCTCCCCGGAAATTCGTGTACCAAGCTAGAACCAATTCGCGTTAATGAGGCAATAAGGAATTTCAAGGCGTACAAGTACAGTTTTTACATGTAGCGCCGAATACAGCACACTTACTGGCCACAGCCCTGGTCAGGACACCAAAAAGCCACCATTTTTGAACGCCAGCGCAACAAAACTGCGTCAAAATTTGCTGAAAACACCCGAAAAAGCCGCATTTTGCGACCTCGGGGCCCGCAATGTTACATTATGGCAACAATGCGGTTCAAACTTTCCGTTTACGTCAATTGTGACGCAACGGCATGCGATTTCTGACTGCCCTTGGCGATTTCGAATGCACCGGACGTAACGTCAGAATCGCATGCCCGGCAGGCTAAATTGCCCGCCGGAATCGGCATCAAATGCCTGCGGGGCTCAGCCGGCGTCGCGTACCCGGGTGAGCGCGGCCGAAAGCTTCGCCTGCTGCTCGTTGTACTCGACGAGTTTCTCGCGCTCGGCTTCGACCACGTCTTCCGGCGCATTGGCAACGAACTTGTCGTTCGACAGCTTCTTGTGCAGGCGGGCGATCTCCTCCGTCACCTTGGCCAGCTCCTTCTGCAGGCGGGCGGCTTCAGCACCGAGGTCGATGAGACTGCCAAGGGGCAGACAGGCCGTCGCCTCGCCCAGCACGATCTGTGCCGAGCCTTTCGGCGCGGTGTCGCCATGCGCTATCTCGCCAATGCGCGCCAGCCGCTTGATCGCAGCTTCGTGACGGACCAGCCGTTCACTGGTGAGGGCATTGGCACCGATGACCACCAGAGGCGCGATCGCGGCCGGTGGCACATTCATCTCCGAGCGGACCGAACGAATGCCGGTAACAAGGTCGATCAGCCAGTTTATGTCGTCGGCAGCCTCGGCATCCTCGAAGTCCGGCGTTGGCCAGGCAGCATGACAGAGGAGCGAGGAGCGCTCCCTGCCCTCACCAGCCGTCTCGGCCCAGAGTTCTTCCGTCATGAACGGCATCATCGGGTGTAGCAGCTTGTAGATCTCGTCGAGCACAAAGGCGACGCAGGCACGGCTTTCAGCCTTCGCGGCTTCATCCTCGCCCATGAACACCGGCTTCAGCAGTTCGAGATACCAGTCGCAGAACAGGTTCCAGACGAAACGATAGGCAGCGCTGGCCGCCTCGTTGAAACGGTAGGACGCGATAGCGTCCGTGATCTCGCGGGCTGCACGCGTGAGCTCGGTCAAGATCCAGCGGTTGACTGCAAGTTTGGCGTCGTTCAGCCAGAAGCTATCGTCACGAGCGACACCGTTCATTTCTGCAAAACGCGTCGCGTTCCAAAGCTTGGTGCCGAAATTGCGGTAGCCGGCGATGCGAGCTGGGTCGAGCTTCACGTCGCGCCCTTGGGCGGCCATGATCGCCAGCGTGAAGCGCAAAGCATCCGCGCCGTATTCGTCGATCAGTTCGAGCGGATCGATGACGTTGCCTTTCGACTTCGACATCTTCTGCCCGTTCTTGTCGCGCACCAGCGCATGCACATAGACGGTGTGGAAGGGCTCTTCGTGCATGAAGTGAAGGCCCATCATCATCATGCGGGCGACCCAGAAGAAGATGATGTCGAACCCGGTCACCAGCACATCGGTCTGGTAATAGGTCTTCAGTTCCGGCGTCTTGTCCGGCCAGCCCAATGTCGAGAATGGCCACAGCGCCGAAGAGAACCAGGTATCCAAGACATCTTCGTCGCGGGTCAGGATTTCGCCCGGCTGAAAATTCTCCAGCTTCTCCTCGACCCAGGCCTTCCAGGGGCCTTCGTGAGCCAGATAGTGCTGGATGGCTGCCTCAAGCGCCTCTTCTTCTGTCTTCTCGACAAAGATGTGCCCATCGGGACCGTACCAGGCCGGAATCTGATGACCCCACCAAAGCTGGCGCGAAATGCACCACGGCTCGATGTTCTCCATCCAGTCGTAATAGGTCTTTTCCCAGTTCTTCGGCACGAATTTGGTGCGTCCTTCACGCACCGAGGCCAGTGCGGGCTTTGCCAGCACCTTGGCGTCGAGGAACCACTGGTCCGTCAGCATAGGCTCGATCACGACATTCGACCGATCGCCGAACGGCTGCATGAGCTTTTTCTTTTCCACGAAGGGAATGTCGTTGCCTTCGGCGTCCTTGACCGTGACGGCAAGCCCTTCGGCGGTGATGGCATCGACGATCAGCTTGCGCGCAGCGTAACGATCAAGGCCACGATATTCATCCGGAACCAGATTGATGGCGTCGACCTCAGTCTCGCTCGGCACATTTCCGGTCCGCGCGATCTCCAGCGCCTGTGCCGCATAGTCGGCATAAGGCTCGCCATCGGCGCGCATCGCGGCCTGGGTGTCCATCAGCCGGTAGAGCGGAATGTTGTTGCGACGCGCGACCTGATAGTCGTTGAAGTCATGTGCGCCGGTGATCTTGACCGCACCGGAGCCGAAGGTCGGATCCGGATATTCGTCCGTGATGATCGGGATCAGACGCCGATGTTCCTTCGGGCCCACCGGGATTTCACACAGCTTGCCGACGATCGGCGCATAGCGTTCGTCTGAAGGATGGACCGCCACCGCGCCATCGCCCAGCATGGTCTCCGGCCGGGTGGTTGCGATGGAGATATAGTTGCGTTCTTCCGTCAGCGTGACGTTTCCGTCCGCATCCTTCTCGACATAGGTGTAGGTCTCGCCGCCGGCCAGCGGGTATTTGAAGTGCCACATATGGCCGTCGGCTTCCTTGTTCTCGACCTCGAGGTCGGAGATCGCCGTCTCGAACTGCGGATCCCAGTTCACAAGGCGCTTGCCGCGGTAGATCAGGCCTTCCTTGTGCAGGGTGACAAAGACTTCGAGCACGGCCTTCGACAGGCCCTCGTCCATGGTGAAGCGTTCGCGCGACCAATCCGCAGAGGCACCCAGCCGCTTCAACTGATTGAAGATGGCGCCGCCGGATTCGTCCTTCCACTCCCAGACCTTCTCGATGAACTGCTCCCGGGTGAGGTCGCGGCGATAGATTTGCCTTTCCATCAGCTTGCGCTCGACCACCATCTGCGTGGCGATACCGGCATGATCCATGCCCGGCTGCCAGAGCACGTTCTTGCCGCGCATGCGCTCGAAGCGCACCAGGATGTCCTGCAGCGTATTGTTGAGCGCATGGCCCATGTGCAGCGAGCCGGTGACGTTGGGCGGCGGGATGACGATGGAGAAGGGTTCGGCGCCCTCCTCTGCGCCAGCACCGGCGCGGAAGGCATCTGCCTCCTCCCAAGTCTTGGCGATCTTCGGCTCGACGCTTTTTGCGTCATAGGTTTTTTCGAGCATGGGAAAGGCGTCCGGACTGTCGGGATTTGTTGGTGACGGTAAATCGGAAGGACTTGGCCAAGTCAACCACGCGAACAACCGCCATCTGACAGATAGGCGCATCGGAGGGTTGAACCAAGACTGCCCTCTTGCTTCGAAGCTCGGCGCCGCCTACGATCGAATTGCTGCTGTAGGGCGCACCGGTTTCGGCCGAAGGGGCATTGCCCGCCTACGCTACCTCACCCCAGAATGCGCCCATGTCCCAGTTCGAGCACTTCCGTAAGCAGGCGAAACTCTATCTCAAATGGCATCGCGAGGGCCGTTATCCCGCAGCCGCGGCAATTCGAGCCCTGCTGCCGCGGTTTCGGGATCTTAGCGACAGGCAAATCCTTGATCAGGAATTCAAGCTCGTCGACGCCCAGGAGTTGGTCGCCCGCAAAGCAGGTTTCGAAAACTGGGAGGCGCTCAAAAAAGGATATTCAGACATGAGCACCTCAAATACCTCGGAAAAGGAACCATTCCTTGCTTCTTCGGAGCCGCAGCTGTTCGTTGCAGATATTGGCCGGGCTTGCGATTTCTACGTCGGCAAGCTCGGCTTCACGCTTCGCTTCACCTATGGCGAACCGCCCTTTTTCGCGCAGGTCTTTCGGGATGGAGCACGCGTCAACCTGCGTTATGTCGATCGACCGGTGGTCGACGCCGACAGGATCGTGCCCGAACATCTTGTCGTGGCAACCATTGTGCTCAACCACGGCATCAAGAAACTGTTTCTCGACTACCAGACTGCCGGCGTTCCGTTCTTCCAACCACTCAAGACGGAACCCTGGGGTTCGCGCGCATTTATCGTGAGCGATCCCGACAACAACCTCGTGTGCTTCACTTCGGACGCGTGATCAACAGGCCTTGGAAGCCAGTGTCCGTCGCCGGCTTTAACCTCTCGAAGGCTTTCTCGTGTCCGCGGACAGCATCCTCGAAAACAATTGCAGCAGGATGTCGCAGAGCGGCTGCGGATCATGGCTTTCATGTGCGATCGCATCATCGACGACGCCGTGCATGCCATCGAACAAAACGAGCGCGGTCATTCGGATATCGGGCACCGACCACGCGCCGGCCGCCTGGCCGGCCTCCAGCAAGGCGACAAGCGGGAGGATCGCGCCATCCTTTTCCTTGGATTGACGCAGTGCGTGGCTGAAATCGTGGAAGACGACATCGTGCAACTTGAAATTGGCGAGATAGGCTCGCACGGCGCCATCAACCCAGCCAGACAGCCGCGCTCGGAAATCCGTCGCGGGACAGGCTTCTATCGCCTCATTCACGCTTCTCGCGAAGTCCTGCGAGAAGCGCTCCCGCAGAGCCAGGACAACATCAGTCTTGGTCGAGAAGTAATGATAGAAGGTGCCCTTGGCCACACCGGCGCGTGCGACGATGTCGTCGATCGTCGTTGCGTCGATCCCCTTGGCGATGAAGAGCGCCGCTGCGGATGCCATCAGGTCGTCTGTCCGCACTTCGGCCGGCAAAGTGCGCCGCCGAGAGCGCGAACGACGTTCAGCGGACGGATCTACCTTTGCGTTCATCCTGATTCCCGTGGCTGTATGCAACAGCATTCTAGGGGCATCCGTATCTCCTCGCATAGCACCAACAATTTCAACAGGTTTTCATATTGACCGACGGTCGGTCGAAACATATTCTTGATCGCAATAGTCAGGAATTACCGCATGCCCTCTTCTCCCAGATATGGCCTGGTCGCGGCCGTTTACCTCGGCACGTTCATGGCAACACTGGCCATCAGCATCGTCACCGTTGCGCTTCCGGCAATCCAGGCAGCGCTCGAAACCGATCTATCCGGATTGCAATGGGTTGTGGGTGCCTACGCGCTTTGCCTTTCCGCTTTCATGTTGTCCGCCGGCCCCATCAGCGATCGCTACGGCCGCAAACGTGTCTGGCTGATCGGCGTCGCACTGTTTTCGACTGGATCGGCAATTTCGGCGATGGCTTCATCGCTCGCCATCCTGATTGCCGGCAGCGCCCTGCAAGGCATCGCGGGCGCTCTCGTGATCCCCGGCGCCTTGTCCATCCTGACCCAGGCATTCACCGATCCGGGGCAGCGCGCACATGTGATCGGTGGCTGGGCTTCCTTCAGTGCCGTGTCGCTGATCCTCGGACCGATGCTCGGTGGCATTCTGGTCGACAATGTCGGCTGGTCGAGCATCTTCCTGATCAACATACCGCTTGGTGTACTCACCATAGCGCTCGGGCTGAGAGGCATAAGCGAGAGCGCTGATCCACACCATGCAGCGCTTGATCCTGCAGGACAGGTCCTGTCGATCTTTTTTCTCGGCGCACTCACCTATGCATTGATCGGCGCAGGCCATGCCGGCTGGACCTCACCGCGCGTTGCCGGTGCGCTTGCTGTTGCAACCGCCGCCTTCATCGCTTTCATCACCGTCGAGCTGCGCACCGCGCGCCCGGTGCTGCCTGTCGATCTGTTTCGTCAGCCGACCTTCGCCGCGGTCAATTTCGCGTCTTTCGCGCTCGGCTTTTCAGGTTACAGCAGCTTGTTCTTCTTTTCCCTGTTTCTCCAACAAGTGCAGGGATTGTCAGCAACCGCGGCTGGGTGGCGCATGGCCCCCGTTTTCGTGGCGATGGCGGTCATGTCGTCTTTGTTCGGCAGGCTGTCGTCATGGTGCGGAACCCACTGGCCGATGATCGTCGGCTATGCGCTGCTCGGCGGGTCGATGCTGGCGATGGCGCTGTTTACGCCCGGCACGCCCTACCCGATTGTCGCAATGGTTTTTGCAATCCTGGGCATCGGCATGGGACTTGCCGTTCCCTCAACGGGTGCAGCGGCAATGGCTGCCGCGCCGCGCGAGCGCAGTGGCGCAGCTTCGGCAACGATGAATGCCCTTCGCCAGGGCGGGATGACGATCGGCATCGCATTGCTCGGCACACTGATGAGCAGCCGCGCCATTTCTTCGATGACCGATTACATATCCAGCACGAACACGACCGATACCCTGAGTGTCGCGACGAGCGCCGTCAGGCAGCATGCCATGCCAGTCGGCCTGGAGATGGCGCCTAAGCTGTTCCGGCTGGCGCTTGCCGAAGCCATTGGTCAAGGGTTTTCCCTGGCAGTCGCCTGTGCGGGGGCGTTCGGTCTGCTGGCAGCGGCTGTGCTTGCGGCGATTGGTCGGCGCAAGCTCCGAGACACGAGGCTTCCAGTCGATCGCAGCTCGTAGCGCTCACCAGCCGACGGCTTGGCCATCCTTGCGAGGGTCGGAGCCGGCGCGATAGACGCCGTTTACAGGGACCTGCTCGGGATATTGCGGCGGCACCGGCGTGGACTTGTCCTGCTGGAAGAATATGGCCTGGAAACCACCCACACTCATGTCTGACCTCATGCTCTCGACGGGATGGCCGAGTGCCTGCAACTGCTTGCCGACCCGTTCGAACAGACGCGGCTCCAAAGTGAGCTTGCCGGGTCCATCAGTCTTCTGTTCGTGCACATAACGAGCGGCATCGGCCGTTGCCTGAGGATTGAAGCCAAGGTCGATCATGTTCACGAGATGGGTGGTGAGCGAGTAAGCCTGGATCGCCCCCTGCATATTGCCGAACCCCAGCAAGGGCTCACCATCTTTCATCACAAAGCCGGTGATGATGGTGTGGAATGGGCGTTTGCGCGGTTCGACGCGGTTCGGGCTGGCAGGGTCGAGAGAAAAACCGCTGCCTCGGTCATGCAGCAGGAAACCGTAGCCGGGAACCGTTATCCTGGAGCCGTAGACATTGTAGACGCTATGAACCACCGAAGCCATGTTGCCCCAGCGGTCGGCAGCGATCAGATTGATCGTGCCCCCTTCCAGCGTGCCGGCCACGTTCGGCGTGCCGGCCTTTTTCAAATCGATGCTGGAGCATACCGCGGCCGCATGTTCCTTGGACAGCAGCTGTTCCAGGGGAACATCCGCAAATTTGGGATCGGCGTTGTAGCGGAGCAGATCCGAGTAGGCGAGCTTCTTCGTCTCGACGAGCAGGTGCCAGTATTCCGGCGAGCTGTGATTGAGTTCGGTCAGGTCGATGCCGAGCTTCCGCCCGCACGCTTCGAGCAGGTTAAGCTGCAACAGCGTTGCCCAGCCCTGGCCAGGCGGCGGCACCTGGAAGACATCATAGCCACGATAGCTGGTTGAGATCGGCTCATTCCATTCCGGTTCGAACGCTTCGAGATCGGCAGCGCTCATCACGCCGCCGCCGGCCTCGATACGAGCCACGATCGCGTCGGCCAGCGGACCTTTGTAGAAACCGTCGCGGCCTTTCTCCTGCAGCAGCCGCAAGGTCCTGGCCAGATCCGGATTCCCGATGACGCTGTAGAGTCGCGGCACGTCTCCGTCGCGAAGGAACACACGCGCGGATTCGGGATCCTTGCGCACGGCGTCCAGGTTCTGCACCAGATCCCTGTGATGACGCTCGCTGATGCCCCAGCCTTGCTCGGCTATGACTGCCGCACGTTCGAAGGTCTCCTTGAACGTCATCGTACCGAATCGCTTCAGCATCGCGTCGAACCCGGCGATCGCGCCCGGTACGGTTACGGAATTCACGCCCTCGAGCCTGCGCTCCTTGAAGTACTCAGATGTCCAGCCTTCAGGAGACCAGCCCGCCGAACTCAGCGAGTACAGCCTGCGATCGGCCGCTGACCAATAGAGCACAAAGACATCACCACCGATGCCGGTATCGTTGGGCGACACCACATCGAGCGTCGTCAGCCCCGCGACGGCCGCATCCATGGCGTTGCCGCCTTTCTGCAGGATCTCCAGTCCAGCCTGCGCGGCAAGCGGATGGCTTGTGGTGACCATGCCGTTGCGTGCAACGATTTCGGATCGACCCTGTTCGGACCACCCCATCGGGCGCATTCCAGGCACGGTCACACCGTTGAGCCTCGTACCGGGATTTTCCGTCCCGGCCGGAATGCCGAAGGGCGTTGCCGATTGCGCAAAACTGCTCGTGACACCCAAGATCGAAGTCATTGCCGCAATACCGGAAATCAGCCAGGGTATTCTGCTTCTCAGAATACCGCTCAACTTGGCAAGCACAAACGTCGACCTCCGGCTCGCTGGAAGGTGGGATCGAAGAAATCTCCGGCGACCGGCCGTACCGGCACGATTGGTGCAAGGCGACAATGGCTAGACCTTGTGAAGTTCCGCAAGGACCGGAAGCAGCGCCGTGGGCATATCCTCCGCGATCAGGCCCGGCCCGAAGCGTCCGCCCGCTTCGGCATGCAGCCACACACCGGCGCAGGCAGCCTCGAAGGCCGGCATATGCTGCGCAACGAGCCCTGCCACGATGCCCGCCAGCACATCACCAGAGCCTGCGGTGGCCAGCCAGGGAGAACCGTTGGCGTTGATCGCGGCGCGACCATCCGGCGCGGCAATGACAGTGTCCGCACCTTTGTAGATGACGACGGCATTTGCCCGCTCGGCGGCGGCGCGCGCCTTGCCGAGCTTCGACAGCTCCTCACTTGCGGCAATGTCTGGAAACAGGCGAGCGAATTCACCATCGTGCGGCGTCAAGACCAGTGCCGGAGCTTCCGGTCGAGCGGCAGCTTCAAACAGCCATTGCGGCCCCTCGCGAAATGCCGTGATGCCATCGGCGTCGAGAACCAATCCCCTGGCACCGGGCTCGCTCAGACGACCGCCAGCGGCGAGTACCGCCAATGCAAAATCCCGCGCTTTTTCGCCGACGCCGAAACCCGGCCCCAGCACGAAAGCAGAGGAACGCCCGTCGCCCAACACCGCGGCGAGTTCTGCAACGTCTTCAATCTTGCGCAGCATGATCGAGGTCAGATGCATCGCGTTGACGGCCAGTGCACTGCCCGGTGCCAATACCGTGACGGCGCCTGCCCCGACGCGCGCAGCAGCCAATGCCGACAGTCTGGCGGCGCCCGTCGACGTCGGACCTCCGGAAAAGACGCTGACATGGCCG
This sequence comes from Mesorhizobium sp. EU05-FHT14A09, assembly GCF_058790995.1. Taxonomy (NCBI): domain Bacteria; kingdom Pseudomonadati; phylum Pseudomonadota; class Alphaproteobacteria; order Hyphomicrobiales; family Phyllobacteriaceae; genus Mesorhizobium; species Mesorhizobium sp. EU05-FHT14A09. The sequence goes on along the minus strand of NZ_JBYTDF010000001.1, from coordinate 1,234,441 downwards.
CGGCGGTATTTGTGTGTGTCGACTGCTGGGGACGGAAACGCCTGTCGCCACAGCGGCGGCTGGTTCTGCCAGGTGCTTCCGGCAAGGGAATTGATGATGTCTGTCGTAATGCCGATGTCGGCGACGATCAACTCACCGCACAATTCGCGGCCAGGCAGCAGCAGATGGCCGGGTTTCTTGCGGGCAAAAGTGACAGTCACCGCTGCCCGGAAGGCGCTGTCCAAGACCTTGCCGCTTTCGCCCGAGACACCGGACGGCAAGTCGACGGCAATAACCGGCAAGCCCTTTGCGTCAGCAAGTGAGGCCGCACGCGCAGCCTCACCGGCAAGCGGTTTCGACAGGCCGGCGCCATAAAGCGCGTCGATCACAATGTCATCGCTGTCGGCATCGAAATCAGCGAGGGATCGCGCCGAAATCGGGCACTCACCGGCAGCTACAGAGGCATCGCCGCCATCACGCGGCGTGCCGGATGTCCACAACGCAACGGTGACACCGCTTTCATGCAGGATCCTGGCCACGACATAGCCGTCGCCACCATTGTTGCCTGGACCGGCCAGCACATGGACGCGCTTCGCAGCAGGAAAGCGCTCCAGGACGACAGCCGCGACAGCTGCACCGGCATTGCGCATCAATCCGATGCCGTCGAACGGTCCGCCGGCGATCGCGAGCCGATCGGCCTCGGCCATCTCGGCGGGTGTGAGCAGTTCAAGCTCCATGTGTCATCTCCACTTGGCGCGCCCGAACGGACATTCGGACAGTTCGGCGCGAGAGGCAAATGCGCAATCGATGCGCAACCTGCCCAAAATTTAAGCATGGAGTTAGAAATTTGGGCCGAGAGCCGCCCCGCAGTACACAATGCTCGCCATGAAGAAGACCAAGCAAACCTGTTCCGTCATGTGCTTTCCATAAAAATTCGCGACGATAACCGTGCAGCGAAGCCAATTGGCACGCTTCATGCTTGAAGGATGTGCAAGCGGGACTGACAACCCGTTTTACCGGCAGTGGAGGCCCCATATCGACATGAAAAAGATCGAAGCGATCATCAAGCCGTTCAAACTGGATGAAGTGAAGGAAGCGCTTCAGGAGGCCGGTCTGCAAGGCATCACCGTTACCGAGGCCAAGGGCTTCGGCAGGCAGAAGGGTCATACCGAACTTTATCGCGGCGCAGAATATGTCGTCGACTTCCTGCCCAAGGTTAAGATCGAAGTCGTGCTCGGCGATGAGTCCGTCGAAGCCGCCATCGAGGCAATCCGCAAAGCGGCTCAGACCGGGCGCATCGGCGACGGCAAGATCTTCGTCTCCAACATTGAGGAAGTCGTGCGCATCCGTACCGGCGAGACCGGACCGGACGCAATCTGACGCCATCGGCCCTGCCGTTTTCAGTTTTCGAATTTCAACGTCATCATACAGGAAAGAGACATGACGACAGCCAAAGACATCCTGAAGCAGATCAAGGACAACGACGTTAAGTTCGTCGACCTGCGCTTCACCGACCCCAAGGGCAAGCTCCAGCACGTCACCATGGATGTGGCTGAAGTCGATGAGGACATGTTCGCTGACGGCGTCATGTTCGACGGTTCTTCGATCGGCGGCTGGAAGGCCATCAACGAGTCCGACATGGTGCTGATGCCGGACACCGACACGGTCCACATGGACCCGTTCTTCGCCCAGTCGACCATGGTCATCCTGTGCGACATCCTGGATCCCGTTTCCGGCGAAGCGTACAACCGCGACCCGCGCGGCACCGCCAAGAAGGCCGAGGCCTATTTGAAGGCCGAAGGCATCGGCGACACCATCTATGTCGGCCCGGAAGCCGAATTCTTCGTTTTCGACGACGTCAAGTACAAGGCCGATCCTTACAACACCGGCTTCAAGCTTGACTCTTCGGAACTGCCTTCCAACGACGACACCGACTACGAAACCGGCAACCTTGGCCACCGTCCGCGCGTCAAGGGCGGCTACTTCCCGGTTCCGCCGATCGACAGCTGCCAGGACATGCGCTCCGAGATGCTCACCGTGCTCACGGAAATGGGCGTGCGCGTTGAAAAGCATCACCACGAAGTAGCTGCCGCCCAGCATGAACTCGGCGTCAAGTTCGATACGCTGGTGCGTAACGCCGACAAGATGCAGCTCTTCAAATATGTCGTGCATCAGGTCTCGAATGCCTATGGCAAGACGGCGACCTTCATGCCGAAGCCGATCTTCGGCGACAACGGCTCGGGTATGCATGTGCACATGTCGATCTGGAAGAACGGCAAGCCGACTTTCGCTGGCAACGAATATGCCGGCCTGTCGGAGAACTGCCTGTACTTCATCGGCGGTGTCATCAAGCATGCCAAGGCCGTGAACGCCTTCACCAACCCGCTCACCAACTCCTACAAGCGTCTGGTGCCGGGTTATGAAGCTCCGGTGCTGCTTGCCTACTCGGCCCGCAACCGTTCCGCGTCCTGCCGCATTCCGTTCGGCAACTCGCCGAAAGCCAAGCGCGTCGAAGTGCGCTTCCCCGATCCGGGCGCGAACCCCTATCTCGGTTTCGCGGCACTGCTGATGGCCGGCCTCGACGGCATCAAGAACAAGATCCATCCTGGCCAGCCGATGGACAAGGATCTGTATGACCTGCCGCCGAAGGAACTGAAGAAGATCCCGACCGTCTGCGGCAGCTTGCGCGAAGCCCTGCAGAGCCTCGACAAGGACCGCGGCTTCCTGAAAGCCGGCGGCGTCTTCGACGACGATCAGATCGACGCCTTCATCGAACTCAAGATGGCCGAAGTGATGCGCTTCGAGATGACCCCGCATCCGGTCGAATTCGACATGTACTACTCGGTCTAAGCGTTTCTTATCGCGCGACAAAAGAACCCCGGCCACAAGGCCGGGGTTTTTCGTTGGAGCGGAATGACGCAAAACGCTGCTCGGCGGGAGCTCGCACGTCTGGAGGCTGGCACCATGCAGCAAGCCTACAGAAAGAGAAGCGAGAGACGGACATTGAACAAAAAAAGACCCCGGCCTCACGACCGGGGTTATTGCCGGACTTGTCGAAGGAGGACGACTTACCTGGCAATCTCTTCGATTTCTTCGGGCGCATGCAGTGTCCAGTCGGCGCGGCGCGCCAGGAAAACCACATAGTAGACTGCCGCCACGGCCGTGATCGCCAATGTGGCAAGCAGGCTCGGCCTGCCGAAGGCGACATCCAGCCAGTTTTGATAAGCGACATAGACGAGCGCGACAAAAGCAAGGATCGGCGGCAGCGGGAACAGCGGCATCCGATAATGCCCGTCCGACGTCGCGCCGCTTCGGCGCCCGGCAATCGCTGCAAGGCACAGCAAAGCGTAAATGACGACCAGCGAGGTGCCGGATACGACCAGAAGCAGGCTCAGATCGATGAAACAGGCCGCGGCAGCGGCGATCGCCACAATGATGGTGGCAATCCACGGCGACGCATAAGTGCCGTGCACGGAAGCAACTGCATCGTTTATCGGGCCGAACCAGGTCTTGTCGCGGCCGGACGAAAACAACAGGCGCGCCGCCTGCAGTACGATGGCGATCACTGCATTGAAGATCGCAATTGCGATGGCAAGGCTGACAACCACGGTCAGCGTGTGCCCACCCCGCGCCTCAAGGAAATATTCGATCTTCGCAGGCGCGGCGAGCAAAGCGACGAGATCGGGAGAACCGAGCAGCACAGCGGTCAGCGGGATCAGTTCCGCGGCGACCGTGATGACGAGTGCCCACAGGACAACCTTGCCGATGCTGCGCTTCGCATCTTGTGTTTCTTCGCCGAAATAGGCTGCGGCGCCGTAGCCATTGTAGGCAAAGATGGCAACGGCTGTGGCAGCAAGAATGAGCCCCGTAGAAGCCGGAACCAGAGAGTTGGTCGCGGCGTCGAGAATCTGTGGCGAGGTGAACAGGCTGGAAAGCGGCCGCTCGATATTGATGAAACCGAGCGCAACCAGAATCAGCAGAGCCAGCATCTCGATGCCAAGAAAGATGCCGGTGACAAAGGCATTAAGCTTGATGCGCAGCGCTGCGACGATGCCGGCCAGGATGATGGTGGCCACGCCTACCCACTGTGCATTGAGGTTGGGCAGAAGCACACCGAGATAGGTGCCGACGCCAAGCGCAACCACCGCGATGATCAGCACGATCGAGATGAAGACCAGAACCAGCGTGACGAACCCCCAGAAGCGGCCGAGTGTGCGACCTATCATGGTGTATTCGCCGCCGGCTGTCGGATATGCCGAGGACAGTTCGGCATAAACGAAGGCCATGAAAAGTCCAATGATCGCGGCAAACAGGAATGACAGGAACGAGCCCGTCCCGGCCAGCGCGATGACGCCGGGCACGATGATGAAAACCGACGATGCCGGCGTCACTGCCGACAGCACGATCATCAAAGTGCCCAATCCATTGAGTGCGCGGTCGAGCCCTCCGCTCGACGGTGAATCTTGCGATGACATCAAACCCTCCCGATTTTTATACAATTAAAATAACGTTCCCACAAAAACGCTACGCCCGACTCGACAATTCGTCAACAAACTTCATCGAAAATCCCTTGCAATGCGAACAACAACAATTTTAATTTGAACGCCATTCAGGAGGAAGAATGAGCAGAACCGTCGCACAGACCGAACGCCGGCTCACCTTGATCAGCGCTGCAGAGACGATGATCGCCAAGCACGGTCTGGCCGGCGTGACCTTGCGCGCCGTTGCCAACGAGGCCGGCATGAGCTCGAGCGCCGCGCTCTACTACTATCCCGGCTTGAAGGAACTTCTGGATGACGTGCAGAAGCAGGCCGTCGAGCGGTTCTGCACGCTTCGGGCAGCGGCAATCGCGCAGATTTCCGATCCGCGCGAGCGATTGAAGGCGATGATCCGTTCCGGCTTACCAGAGGATCCCGGCGATCGGCTTTGCCGGCTGCTGATGGAACTCGGCGCCTACGCTCGCTCCGATGCCGCCTATGCCGCACGCCACATCACACTGTTCGAGCGGCAGGTCGCCATTTACGTCGGCATTCTGGAGGCCGGCTCAATCACCGGCACGTTCAAGCTTTCCGATGCTAGCGAAACGCTGGCCCGCAGCCTTGTCATCCTCGAAGACGGTCTCGGCCTCCACCTCCTCAACGTGGTGCCGGCGGTCGACTATCCGACCGCGCTCGGCATCCTCACCGCTTACGCAGAAACGGCAACCGGCTGCCGCCTTCGCTGACCATTTTCCGAACAGCAGTTTTTCAAGGAAGAACGTATGAGTGAGACCTCGCATGTCACGCCCTCTGGCAAACCCCGCGCCAGGGCGCTCGGCATCCCCTTTACTGGCAATCCGGGTCGCTTCAATTCCATCACCGATGTGCCGGGGGTCGAGGTCGGCTACACCACGCTGATTTCAGGCGACGGCAAGATGGAGATCGGCAAGGGCCCGGTGCGCACAGGCGTCACCGCCATCCTGCCACTCGGGCGTGAAGGGGCAGGCCAGGCGATCGCCGCCGGCTATCATTCCTTCAACGGCAACGGCGAGATGACCGGCGTGTCGTGGCTGGAGGAAGCCGGTGCGCTGAACATGCCGATCCTGATCTCCAACACGCATGCGATCGGCCCCTGCCATCGCGGAACGATAGACTGGATGGTACGCAACAAGCCGGATGTGGCCAATCAATGGATGCTGCCGGTCGCGGCGGAAACCTGGGATGGGTATCTGAACGACATCAACGGTCCGCATGTGACCAGCAGCCACGCGGTTGCAGCGCTTGACGCCGCGCGGAGCGGCGCGATCGAGGAAGGCTCGGTCGGCGGCGGCACCGGCATGAATTGCTATGCCTTCAAGGGCGGCAACGGCACCGCTTCACGCGTCGTCGACTACGGCCATCGCAGCTACACGGTTGGCGTCTTCCTGCAGACCAATTTCGGCTCCCGCAACGAACTGACCATCGCAGGTGTGCCATTGGGTACTGAACTCGCCGACGACAACCCGATGGAAGCTTTTGCCGCCAGCCTTCCAGCTGGAGCCGGATCCTGCATTGGCATCGTGGCTACCGACGCCCCGCTTCTGCCCGGCCAATGCAAGGCGCTTGCGCGGCGCGTGCCTCTCGGACTTGCACGCACTGGTACTGCCGGCTCGCATTTTTCGGGCGACATCTTCCTCGCCTTCTCGACTGCTAACCGCGACGCGCTGAACGGACGCTTTCCGAGAGGCGAGCCTGACGCCAGCACCTACAGCCATATGGATTTCATTCCATGGGGGCGCATGGACGATTTCTATTCGGCAGTTGTGCAGGCAACAGAGGAAGCCGTGGTCAACGCGCTGGTCGCCAATGCCGAGATGATCGGCCGCGACGGCCACCGCAGCCCCGCGCTGCCGCATGACCGCGTGCTGAAGGCACTCAAGGCACGCGGCGTCATCGCAAGCTGAAGGGCCTGCCTCTCCATTGTCCGCCACAGCGCGCCGGCACTTCTCGGCGCGTCCCAGGCAAATCCATCCCAAGCTTCGAGGTCATTCCGGCTTCGCGACAAGTCGGCGGCATTCTGCTAGCATGCCGCCGCGGCACCCACCTGAAAGTTTGAACTCAAAAGGTTCCGGGAAGGGAATGTTAGCTCTCCTGTGATAGGGAGAAGCAAGCTTGGGAACTATTTTATGAACAAGAGCGATCCGGCAAGCCGCTTTTCAACTGATGCGGTGCGCAAGTTCGAAGACCCGGCAGCGGACAAGAAGTCTTCCGCCGGGTTGAGTGAACTCGCCCGTCAGGTGGCTGCGCAGTACCGCACCGATACGATGTCGCCAGTAATGGTCATCGGCACCCTGCGCCTGATCGAGTTTTCATTGCTGTTTCTCTCAGGCCTGGCTCTTTATGTCTATTACGAAGGTCTTTTCGAGCATCTTGGCTGGCAATACGCGCTGACCTTTGCTTCCGCCTCGCTGCTTGCGATCATCCTTCTCGAGGTTGCCGACTGCTATCAGGTTCCACGGCTGCTCAGGCCCATCGCCAATTTCGGCCGCCTCTTGTCGATCTGGGCGGGGACTTTCGCGGCCCTTGCCGTCGCAGCCTTCTTTCTCAAGATCTCCCAGGACTATTCGCGACTGCTGTTCGGCACATGGTTCGTCGTCGGCTTTGTGCTCACCTTCATGATGCGACTTGTCACGGCACGACTTTTGCGCCGCTGGGCGCGCGATGGACGCATGGAGCGTCGCGCTGTCATCGTGGGCGGCGGCAAGGCGGCGGAGACGCTCATCCGCTCGATTGAAAAGCAGCCGGACAACGATATCCGCATCTGCGGCATCTTCGACGACCGCGACGACAGCCGTTCGCCACCGGTGGTGGCAGGTTACCCCAAGCTCGGAACCATTGCGGAATTGCTAGAATTTGCCCGCGTCGCGCGCATCGACATGCTGATCGTCTCGCTGCCGATCTCGGCCGAAGCGCGCGTGCTGCAGCTTTTGAAGAAACTCTGGGTGCTGCCGGTCGACATCCGCCTTTCCGCGCATACCAACCAGTTGCAGTTCAGGCCCCGCTCCTATTCCTACATCGGCTCGGTGCCGATGCTCGACATCTTCGACAAGCCGATCAACGATTGGGACTCGGTCGCCAAGCGCGCTTTCGACATCATCTTTTCGGTCCTGTGCATCGTCGCATTCTCGCCGATCATGCTGGCGACCGCGATCGCCATCAAGCTGGACAGCAAAGGCCCTGTCCTGTTCAAGCAGAAGCGTCACGGCTTCAACAACGAGGAGATCGTCGTCTACAAATTCCGCTCCATGTATGCGGACAAGTCCGATCCCAGCGCCAAGAAAACCGTGACCAAGAATGACCCGCGCGTGACCCGCGTCGGCCGTTTCATCCGCAAGACCTCACTCGACGAGCTGCCGCAGTTCTTCAATTCGCTGTTCGGCTCGCTTTCACTGGTCGGCCCTCGCCCGCACGCAGTCGCCGCCCAGTCGCACAACCTTCTCTACAACGAAGTCGTCGACGGCTACTTCGCCCGCCATCGCGTCAAGCCGGGAGTGACCGGCTGGGCACAGATCAATGGCTGGCGTGGCGAGATGGATACCAACGAAAAGATCCGCATGCGTACCGAGTATGATCTTTATTACATCGAGAACTGGTCGATGCTGTTCGACCTGCGGATCCTGCTGTTGACGCCGCTACGCCTGCTCAACACGGAAAACGCGTATTGAGTGTACAGCCGCATGAATTGCCATGGGCCGTGGTCAACGCCAAGCTGATCGCGCTGCTGTCGTCGGGCGCCATCATTGTCGGCATTCTGCTGTCAGGCTTCGTCATCGAAGAGCCCGCCCCTTACGAGCTCTACATGGCTGCGCTGATTGGCGTCTGGGCGCTGTTCGGCCTGCATATCTCACGCGCCGTGGCGCCGCTGCTCGTCCTGCTCGTGGCCATGAACATCGGCGGCATGCTTGCCATGACGCAGATGGCCGACCTGTCGTGGACGCCGCTCTATCTGGCCGTCTCGCTGTTCCTGGCTTTCACCGCCGTCTTCTTCGCTGCCGTGGTCGAACGCCGACCGGATCTCTACCGGCTGATCTTCCTGGCCTATACGACGACAGCCGTCGTCACCTCGGTTCTCGGTATCGCCGGCTATTTCAAGCTGTTTCCCGGCGCGGAGATTTTCACCAAATACGAGCGCGCCGCAGGCGCTTTCCAAGACCCGAACGTGTTTGGCCCCTTCTTGGTGCTGCCCGGCATCTACCTGTTCTACCGGCTGCTGACCGGTCCCGTGCACCGCATGCCGCTGCTGGCGATACCGCTGCTGATCGTGGTCGGCGGAATCTTTTTGTCCTTCTCACGCGGCGCCTGGGGACTGTTCGGTGTCGCTGTCGTCCTTCTGACCGGCCTGGTGTTCCTGCAGAACAACAGCGGCCGTTTCCGGCTGCGCGTGGTGATAATGACCCTCGCCGTCCTTGTCGGGCTGGTGGTCGCAATGCTTGTCGTGCTGCAGATCCCCGGTGTGGCCGAGATGCTGACTACGCGCGCGAGGCTGGCGCAGGACTACGATTCGGCGCGGCTTGGTCGATTTGCCCGCTATGCCATCGGTTTCATGCTGGCGCTGGAAAGGCCGTTCGGCATTGGCGCGCTGGTGTTCGGCAAGATGTATGGCGAAGATACGCATAACATCTGGCTTAAGACGCTGATGGACTACGGCTGGCTGGGCTTCGTGTCTTACCTCACCCTGACGGTCTGGACGATCGTTGCGGGCTTTCGCCTGCTGCTGCGCAACAGGCCATGGCAGCCCTATGTGCTGTGCGCCTATGTCGTCTATCTCGGCCATGTTGGTCTCGGCAGTGTTATCGACACCGATCACTGGCGCCACTTCTACCTGCTGCTCGGCCTGATCTGGGGCGGCATTGCGCTGGAGTACCGCTATCAGCGCGGCTTGATCAGTCTGCCCAATGGCGGTTCAACACCCCGCCTGCGGGCCGCCGCCCCTGCTGTAGTGCCAGCCGAGCCTCTGCCTGCTTTCCGGTCGGTGTCGCTGCTGTCGCTGCGCCCTGCCAACTAGAGCGTTTCCGTTTTTCACGGAAACGCGGAAACGCACTCTTTGTTTTTACGCAATTCCGCACGGAAAACCGCTACTCGCTTTTGCTGGAATTGCTCTAGATCGGCTTTCGGAGCCGATATTCCATCGGCATCGCCATATGCCGACGACGGCGTAACGCCGTCAAAATGGGGTCAAGTCAATCTGTTTGAAAATGGTCGGAGTGGCCGGATTCGAACCGACGACCCCTTGACCCCCAGTCAAGTGCGCTACCGGGCTGCGCTACACTCCGAGCCGCGCGAAGCCTTATATTTTCGAGGGTTGCGGCGCAAGGCTTAATTTGAACTCATCGCCACAAGCAGCCAATCGCCTGTGAAAATCGACGGCCTGTCATTCGCGGGAATGCGTCACAAACCGACCGATCCGTACGTCAACAGAGTAGGATAACGAAAACCGGCGAGATAAGATGCCGAAGCACAAACGACGTCAAACACACACCAGCGGCGACATAATTACCGATATCCGCCCTGCTTTACTGGGGCTCGCCTATCGCATGCTGGGCTCCCGCATCGATGCGGAAGATGCGGTTCAGGACACATTCCTGCGCTGGCAGGAGGCAGATCGCGCCACGATTCGCAATCCGACCGGGTGGCTGACGACCGCTTGTACGAGACGATGTATCGATTTGCTCAGAAGCGTCGGACGACAGCGCACGGATTATGTCGGAGCCTGGCTTCCGGAAGCGATCCACACCAAGGTCGAGCCGGAGGAAGAGACACCAACGTCGCTGGCGCGGTCCATGACGACTGCCTTTCTCCTTATGCTCGAACGACTTTCGCCAAAGGAACGCGCCGCTTATCTGCTGCACGACATTTTCGAGCTCCCCTACCCGCAAATCGCGGAGATCCTTGGCCTCAAGGAAGCAACCTGCCGAAAACTCGTTTCCCGAGCTCGAAGCAATGTGGGGCAATCCGCATTGCGATCCGAGCTGCCATCGACGGACCGACAAGAGCGGCTGCTGGCTGCGTTCCAGGACGCGATCTTCACCGGTAATGCGACGAAGTTCGCCAACCTGTTGTCGGAAGATGTCGAGATCCGGCATGACACTGGCGGCAAGGTGGGCGCCGCTGTCCATATGCTGCGAGGCAGGGCCGACGTTCTCGACTTCGTTCTGACATTCTTGCGCAAGGTCTGGTCACGCTACGGCTGGACCGTCACTGAACTCAACGGAGCAAGGGCTCTGACCCTTGCGAAAGACGATGCGACCGTTGCAGCGGTATCTTTCGGTTTCGAAGATTCAGGCAAAGCAAAGCACATCTTTATCCAGCGCAACCCAGGCAAGCTCGCAAGCCTGTCGCTGTTTCCCCCGACAGACGGTCTCGCGCACCTGCCCCAGTAAGGAAAATCGGTACCAACGTCACAAGCGGCGGCCTGGATCGTCAATATCGGTGAGACGCATAAGCGCTCGGACACACTCACCGGAGGACAAGTCGTGCCGAAATCATCCCTGTTCATGAAGTTTCGAGCCAAACCAGGTCGGCGCGAAGAGGTCCGTCGCGTCTGGGAGCGGCTTCTCAAAACGAACATCGAAAAGCACCCTTCCTTCGAAGGCTATTATTATTGTTTCGACGACAACGACCCGGACGTCATCTGCGTGTTCCAGATCACAAGCGACAGCGAGACGCCGCAGCGGTTCGTCGCCGAACCATGGTACCGCGTCTATCACGACGAGGTTGCGCCGCTTCTAGACGGCGACGGTGAATTTCACGTCGCCACCCCGGTCTGGGAGCGCCCCCGCTAAAGCAGCTACAGGAAAAGTGAGAAGCGGTTTTCCGTCCGGAATTACCTGAAGAACAAAGCGCTTGAGCGCCTCCGGATGGAAGCGCTCAAGCAGGCTCGCCGCGAAGTTCAACCGCATGGGGAAAAAATGGCCACCATTCTCGTCACCGGGGCGACCGGCAATCTTGGTTCGGCCGTCGTTCACGCGCTCCTGGCCCGAGGACATCGCGTTCGGGCGTTAGCGAGATCCAGAAACGCGAAGGTCGAAGGCGCTGAAATCGTCAGTGGCGACCTGAAACTACGGGACAGCCTTGCCGGCGCCACCGCCGGCGTCGCTGCGATCATCCACTGCGCGTCCAGCTTCGATGCCGATGGCGCCACCGATCTGCAAGGCACCAGCAATCTGGTCGATGCCGCTCGCCTCAACGCCAGGCCGCGCCTCATCTACATCTCGATCGTCGGCGTCGACCGCATCGATTTTCCGTACTTCAAGACGAAGCTCTCCGCCGAGGCGATCGTGCGCAGGTCGGGGCTGCCCTACACGATCCTGCGCGCTGCGCAGTTTCACGACTTCGTGCTGCGTTTCGTCCAAAGCTTCGAAGACAAGGCGCAGCGTACCATCACTGTGCCCAAAGGCCTGTTCTTTCAATCGATCGCGGTTGCGGAGGTGGCAGAAAGGTTGGCCGGCGCCGTCGCAAGCCATGACGTCGGCTACTGCTCGGAAATGGCAGGCCCGGAGATCCTGCGGCTCGAGGCGATGGCGGAACGCTACGCGCGATCGTCGGTGATCGCTCCGACGGTGACCACCCTGGCGCACGATCCCGAACCGGCATTCCATGATGCATTTCGCAGTGGCCACGGCCTTGTGCCCGACAGCGCGGTTGGCCGTCAGACCTGGGAGCAGTTCCTGAAGGAGAGATTCGGGGCGATCTAGCCCGCGTGGCGGCTCACCCGTACGCGTTCAGCCGGAATCCCGTCCAGCCGGTTTCGTCAACGCACCTGGTCGAGCAGGCGCTTGCATTCCAGCAGGTCGAATAGCGCTTCCTGCAGCAAGGCTCGGTTATCGCGCGAGAGCTTGCCGGAGCCGGCCTGGACAGGCCCCTCTTCGTCGGCCTTGCCGAGACCGAAGAAACGGCGATTCGGCTTGGCCGTCGGCTGGCCGACCAGCATCTCGTCGTCGGCGCGCGGCTGTGCTGCCGGGGTCAGCGGCACCTCTTCGGCCTGCCGACGCTGCGCAATCGCCTCGACGGCGGCCACGTCGCCGTGGCCAACCGCAATCAGGAACTGGTTGCCGTTCTCGCGCAGCAGCTTCTGCACACCCTTGATGGTGTAGCCCTGGTCGTAGAGCATGTGGCGGATGCCCTTGATGAGCTCTACATCCTGCGGCCGGTAATAGCGACGACCACCGCCGCGTTTCATCGGCTTGATCTGGTTGAAACGCGTTTCCCAGAACCGCAACACATGCTGCGGCAGATCAAGGTCTTCAGCTACCTCGGAAATGGTGCGGAAGGCATCGGGGCTCTTGTCCATGGGCGGATCCTCGCGCTGGGCATCGGATCGGACGCGTCGTCACGTGCGTTGGTCAATCCAATGCGCAAAGAACAGACGAACCGAAAATTCGACAGAGTTCCGTCGAATCGACGCCTATTTCAGCGATTTATCATCCGACATTCAAGCCCGGCATCAAGCCAGGGCCGGTTTTCAACCGCAGAGTCGGACTTTCGCCTATTTGCTTGATTTTGTCTTGCCGGCCTGATGAGAGCGCAGGATGCGGCTCTTCAGAACGTTCGAGGCTTTGAAGGTCATGACCCGGCGCGGCAGGATCGGTACCTCCTCACCGGTTTTGGGATTGCGTCCGATACGCTCGTTCTTGGAACGGACATGGAAGGTGGCGAAGGACGACAGCTTGACTGTTTCCCCGCGGACGATCGCTTCACATATCTCGTCGAGCACCGCTTCGACCAGTTCGGCCGACTCCGTGCGCGACAGACCGACCTTTCGATAAACGGCCTCAGCAAGGTCAGCACGTGTAAGTGTCTTTCCCCCCATCAGACCGTCCTATCAGCTTGTGCTCAAATGTATCGACTAAACGAGGGCGGAGCCTAAGTAATTGACTCGACAAGGTCAAGAACCGAACCGTGCGGTTCGTTCACCATCTGACGAGGACCGCGCCCCAGGTGAATCCGCCGCCCATCGCTTCCAGAAGCACGAGGTCGCCACGCTTGATACGACCGTCGGCAGCGGCGATCGAAAGCGCCAGCGGCACGGAGGCCGCCGAGGTATTGCCGTGCTTGTCGACCGTGATCACCACCTTCTCCTCGGCGATGCCGAGCTTCTTGGCGGAAGCATCGATGATGCGCTTGTTGGCCTGGTGCGGCACGAACCAGTCGAGGTCTTCCGCCGTGATACCGGCCTGCGAGAACGTCGCCTCGATCACGTCGGTGATCATGCCGACGGCATGCTTGAACACCTCGCGCCCTTCCATCCTGAGATAGCCTACCGTGCCGGTGGTCGACGGACCACCATCGACATAGAGCTTGTCCTTGTGCGATCCATCGGAGCGCAGGCTGGCTGCCAGAACGCCGCGGTCAGCGATGGTGCCAGCCGCCTCGGTGGCCTCGAGCACGAGCGCTCCGGCACCATCGCCGAACAGGACGCAGGTCGAGCGGTCGCTCCAGTCGAGAATGCGCGAAAAGGTCTCAGAGCCGATCACCAGCACACGTTTGGCCAGGCCGGCACGAATATAGGCGTCAGCCGTGGTGACGGCGTAAACGAAGCCAGAGCAGACCGCCTGCATGTCGAAGGCGTAGCCGTGACGCATGCCCAGCCGTTGCTGAATCTCGACCGAGGTGGCCGGAAAGGTGTTGTTGGGCGTTGAGGTTGCCAGGACGATGAGATCGATATCGTCCGGTGTCAAACCGGCATCGAGCAGCGCTGCCCGTGCAGCCCCCTCGCCGAGCGAAGCCGTCGTCTCGTCATCGGATGCGATGTGACGCTGGCGAATGCCGGTACGCTGGGCGATCCATTCGTCCGACGTTTCGACCATGCCCTCGAAATCGGCATTCTTCATGATACGGCGGGGCAACGCCTGGCCCGTGCCGCGCACGACTGATCTGATCAAGCTATCTTATCCTTCTTCGTCGACCGCGACGTCAGACTTCCTGGTGGCCGGAGACTGCGGGTTGCGCGCATGGAACAGATCGAGATCCGCCTCGATACGATCCAACAACCGGTTACGCACCATGTCGTAGGCCAGTTCCACCGCTGCCGCAAACCCCGCCGAATCGGCACCTCCGTGACTCTTTACCACGACGCCGTCCAATCCGAGGAAGACACCACCGTTGGAACGGCTGACATCCATCTTTTGACGCAGCAGGTCGAAAGCGCCCTTGGCGAACAGATAGCCGATGCGCGCCATAAGCGTCCGGCTCATGGCCGCGCGCAGATAGCCGCCGATCTGGCGTGCCGTACCCTCGGCGGTCTTCAACGCGATGTTACCGGCGAAACCCTCGGTCACGACAACATCGACGGTGCCCTTGCCGATGTCATCGCCCTCGACAAAGCCGTGATAAGCAAGGGAGTTCATGTTTGCCTCGCGCAGCATGCGCCCGGCTTCCTTGACCACTTCCTGCCCTTTGATCTCCTCAACGCCGACATTGAGCAGGCCAACCGTCGGCCGCTCAACGCCGAAGACAGCGCGTGCCATCCCGCTGCCGAGAATGGCGAAGTCGACAAGCTGATGCGCGTCTGCACCAATGGTGGCACCGACATCGAGCACCACGCTTTCGCCCCGTACGGTCGGCCAGATGGCCGCGATCGCTGGTCGGTCTATGGTCGCCATCGTGCGCAAGCAGAATTTCGACATCGCCATCAGCGCACCGGTGTTGCCTGCGGACACGCAGGCATCGGCCGAATTTGCCTTCACCGCTTCGATCGCCTTCCACATCGACGATTTCCAGCGGCCATGGCGCAATGCCTGGCTGGGCTTGTCATCCATGCGGACAGCGACTTCGCAGTGAAAGAACTCGCTCTTCTCGGCAAGACCAGGAAACTTCACCAGTTCGGGCCGCACAACGTCTTCGCGGCCGTAGATAATGAAACGGATGTCCGGGCGGCGGGTGGCAACAGTCTGAAGCGCCGGAATGACCACGCCGGGACCGTGGTCGCCGCCCATGGCATCAATGGAGATTTTTATCACGCGTTGTTCATCTCGTGGGTTGGCTTGGGACCATCGTGACTTTCCGGCGAAAATAGCGGTTTTGAGTCACCGCACAACCGGCTTTTATCGTCAGCCCATGGCTTTCAGGATTTTCCGAGCAGGGATTTCAGCTTTTTCTGGAATTCGCTTTCGGGTTCTGCCCCATCGGGCTCCGCCTCCAGAGAAACGCCAGCCTTGCGCGGATAGGGGTCGATCGCCAGGCCGAAGAACTGCTCGGCCAGCGCGCCGACATCGATCGTATCGCCGGTAAAGGTTTCCGGGCTATCGGGGCCATCTGCGTCGATCAAAATCTCGCCGCCGCCCTCGAAACCCTGGCGGCCGAGTTTCGAATCCTCGGGCAGGAACAACCCCTCGACTTCTTCGTCGATATGCACGGTCAGCGATTCGAGCGTCACCACGCAGGCCTGCGTAATATCACCCTCGACACGTCCGGTCACTTTTACGCCGTGGCGCTTCCAGGGGGTCACCACAAGATCAGCCACATAACGCTCGACGGAGACCAGATCATGGTCCCTGGCGAGAGCGGCGCGCTGGGCGGCATCGGCTTCGATGCGCACAGGCATGCCCTTTTGTGGCAGTCGCGAGACATGCGCCTCGAACGAGACCGAACTCCGGGGTTCCTCTTGATGTTTCATCGAAGTCATCCTTCAGGCGGCGGCCGCCGGAAAAGCAAGCTCGCCAAGGCAGATCGTGTCGGTCGCTTGCGCGGCAAGCGTCTCCCTGACCCGCAGCACATAAGCGGCCATGTCAGGCGCCTCCGGCCAATCCGCGACATCAGGACGGATATTGCGGGACAAGGCCGCAGCCAGATCTCCTCTGTCATCGCGGTCCAGCGCGTCGGCATAAGCGGCGGTACGGCCGTAATACATCTTGGCCAGTTTCTTCATGCGTTTGGGCACACCAACGTCGCTGATGCCGAGTTCGCGCAGTGAATGGTCGACGTCGGTGAAGAACTCGTCGATCAATGTCTGCGCAAATTCAGCCGGCATACCGCTCTCGCCATGCAGTCGGTGCTGGAACAGGAACATATGCAAAGACAGCATCTCGAAACGGCCGAGCGGCGTATCGGGCACATTCCAGTGCGAATAAAAGAAAGTTTGCCGCGCCGCCGCCACGATTTGTGCGTACAGCGCCTCGGCAATAGCGCGGTTGGCATGGCGTTCACGGCCGAACAGGCGCTGAAACATGGGGGACGGTCTCCCGGGGACCTGTTTGTTAAGGCACAATTGTTGCATCGGCGGCTAAGCTGGTTTACCGGTTTTGCCGCCTCGCGCAAGCCGGTGCCCGAGAGCGGACTATGGAGTTGTCGTTGCGCGCTTTGAAATTCAAGTCGACCGCCTTGGCAGGTCCTGTGTCTGTCGTCTCGATGCTTGTCATTGCAACGGCGCTGACCGGCTGCAATTCATCGAAGATGTTTGGGGATCTGACCCCAGGTGAAACGCTCACCCAGGGCTACATCGTCGACCAGCAGACGCTGGATTCGGTTCCCGTCGGCTCCAGCCGCGAGCAGGTGCTGCTGGCGCTGGGTACGCCATCCACCACGGCGACCTTCGACAATGAGGTCTTCTATTACATCTCGCAGACGCGCCGTCGTTCGGTCGCCTTCGCCAACCCAAGCGTCGTCGACCAGAAGGTACTGGCCGTCTATTTCGGCCAGGACGGTCGTGTCGCCCGCCTCGCCAATTACGGAATGAAGGACGGACGAGTGTTCGACTTCATCTCCCGCACGACGCCGACGGGCGGCAAGGACCAGAACTTCCTCGGCCAGATCATCTCCGGCGCCGGCAAGCTCAAGCCCAATCCGGCTGCCGGGCTCTAACAGCACCGCAGGCGCGGCCGCCTGCGACACAATCCTACAAAAGAAAAATCCGCAGGATCGCTCCTGCGGATTTCTTTTTTGACAGGTAGCTGTCAGCTGTGCGCAAGCACGGCGAGCAGGAGCAGGGCCACGATGTTGGTGATCTTGATCGCCGGGTTCACCGCCGGCCCGGCGGTGTCCTTATAGGGATCGCCAACCGTATCGCCGGTCACCGAAGCCTTGTGCGCTTCCGACCCCTTCAGATGCTTGACGCCATCCTTGTCGGTGAAGCCGTCTTCGAACGACTTCTTGGCGTTGTCCCAGGCACCGCCGCCGGAGGTCATCGAAATGGCAACGAACAAGCCGTTGACGATGACACCGAGCAGCGAGGCGCCGAGCGCGGCGAAAGCCGAAGCCTTCGAACCCGAGATCAGGAGCACACCATAATAGACGACGAGTGGCGCCAGCACCGGCAGCAGCGACGGGATGATCATTTCCTTGATCGCCGCCTTGGTCAAAAGGTCGACCGCCCGGGCATAGTTGGGCTTGGAAGTACCCTTCATGATACCAGGATCCTCGCGGAACTGGCGGCGCACCTCTTCCACGATCGAGCCGGCCGCGCGTCCGACCGCCGTCATGGCGATGCCGCCGAACAGATAGGGGATCAGACCGCCGAAGATCAGGCCGGCGACGACATAGGGGTTCGACAGGTCGAAGGAGACCGTGCCGAGATCGGAGAAGTAAGGATATTGCGCGGCGTTGGCCGCGAAATATTGCAGGTCGTTCGAATAGGCGGCGAACAGCACCAGCGCGCCAAGGCCGGCCGAACCGATGGCATAACCCTTGGTGACGGCCTTGGTCGTGTTGCCGACAGCGTCAAGTGCGTCGGTGGAATGACGCACTTCCTTAGGCAAGCCAGACATTTCAGCGATGCCACCGGCATTGTCGGTGACAGGGCCGAAGGCGTCGAGCGCCACAATCATACCGGCAAGACCAAGCATGGTGGTGACGGCGATCGCAGTACCGAACAGGCCTGCCAGCTGGAAGGTGGCGATGATACCGCCAACGATAACGATGGCCGGCAGTGCAGTCGATTCCAGCGAAACCGCGAGGCCCTGGATGACATTTGTGCCATGGCCGGTGACCGAGGCCTGAGCGATCGAATTGACCGGACGCTTGTTGGTGCCGGTGTAGTACTCAGTGATCACCACAATCAGCGCCGTCACCAGCAGGCCAACCAGGCCGCAGATGAACAGGTTCGTTCCGGTCACGACATGCGCGCCGGCTCCGACCGGACCCCAACCGATGGTCATGGACGTGGCGGCCCCCAAGCCGACGATCGACAGGATGCCTGTGACGATCAGTCCCTTATAGAGCGCCCCCATGATCGAACCATTGGCGCCGAGCTTGACGAAGAAAGTGCCGATAATGGAAGTAACGATACAGGCACCACAAATGACCAGCGGATAGAGCATCATGCTGGACAGCACGTCAGTGCCGGCAAAGAAGATTGCAGCCAGCACCATGGTCGCGACCACAGTCACGGCGTAGGTCTCGAACAAGTCGGCGGCCATGCCGGCGCAGTCGCCGACATTGTCACCAACGTTGTCGGCGATGGTGGCAGGGTTGCGTGGATCATCCTCCGGGATGCCGGCTTCCACCTTGCCGACGAGATCGCCACCAACATCAGCACCCTTGGTGAAGATGCCGCCGCCGAGACGGGCGAAGATCGAGATCAGCGACGCGCCGAAGCCAAGGGCTACCAGCGAGTCGATCACGGTACGATCGCCGGGCGCCAGGCCCAGCGGGCCAGTCAGAACCCAGTAATAAACGGAGACGCCGAGCAACGCCAAGCCGGCAACCAGCATGCCGGTGATGGCACCCGACTTGAAAGCGATATCGAGGCCGGCCGAAAGGCTGTTCGACGCGGCCTGTGCTGTTCGCACATTGGCGCGCACCGAAACATGCATGCCTATGAAGCCCGCCGCGCCCGAAAGCACGGCACCGATCAGGAAACCGATGGCGGCGGTACCCGACAGCAACCACCAGGCCAGCAGGAACACGACGACCCCGACGATGGCAATGGTGGTGTATTGGCGCGCCAGATAGGCCTGCGCGCCTTCGCGGATCGCCGCGGCAATTTCCTGCATGCGGGCGTTGCCCTGATCGGACGCCATCACGGACTGTGTAGCCCAGATGGCATAGACGATCGAAAGCACGCCGCAGAGGATGACGACATAAAGCATGGTCATTTGCGGATTATTCCTCGATCTATGGCCCGGCAGACCTCCTCCCCGGACCGTGGAACCGAACCGAGATTCCCGAGCGGAATCCCGACCCCTCGATCGATTTATGCAAAGCCATGGTCTCGACCGTCAAGCCGGAGTGCGACATTTGCCCGCATTTAGCTGCGACAGTTTACCGCGCCCGGCACGCAGACCTGAATTTCGGGGTCGATCTGCAGAAGCCCCAACCACAATCTGAAGCTGCGGCAGCATTCGAATGAAATGCCACATCCGGCTTGCAAGCGTCGGAATTGAGGGCAACTTTCGAATGCAGGGGGCGCAACCTGCGGATGCCGGAGCAAGACTCAAAATGGACGCGCGATATTCTATTGCGCCACCAGCCCCATCCGGCGTGCGGCGACACGTTCCAGAGCCATCAGGCCGTCATAGATGAAAACAGCCAGTCCCGCGACGATGAGTCCCCCCTGGACGACGAAAGCGAGGTTGTTGGAGATCAATCCGGCGATGATGACTTCACCCAAGGTCTTGGCCGCAACGGTCGATCCGATGGTGGCAGTGGCCAGGCTGATCACGACAGACAGCCGTATGCCCGCCAGAATCACCGGAAAGCTGAGCGGCAGTTCCACCCTCAGCAGTTTCTGCCGGTTTGTCATGCCGGCCCCGCGCGCGGCTTCCACGACATTGGCCGGCAGCGTGGTGAGTCCGGTCAACGCGTTTTCGAAGATCGGCAGCAGTCCATAGAGGAAAAGCGCGATCAATGTCGGCTTCTCACCGAAGCCGACCGCAGGCACGGCCAGCGCCAGCACTGCCACAGGCGGGAAGGTCTGGCCGATGTTGACGAGCGAACGCGACAGCGGCAGGAATTCAGCGCCGAAGGGGCGGGTCACCAGGATAGCCAGGCCGATGGCGACGACGATCGCGGCAATCGTTGCCACAGCCACGGTGCCAAGATGCTGCAATGTCAGCGACAGCAGGCTACCCTGGTTGTAGATCGCCGGCGCGTTGTTTTCCGTTAGTGGCTTCAACAACGGCTCGAACCAGCCGGGACTGACGATGAACGCCACCAGGAGCACGAGCAGAACGACACGCAATGCGACCGGCAGCACCTTCTTCATGCCGGTCTCGCCGCGAGTTTGATCAGGCCGTCTACAGTGACACGGCCAAGTGCCTTGCCGTCAGCACCCTTGACCGGCAATGCCGGTTTGCCGGTCCAAAGCAGCTCCGCCAGCGCATCGCGCTGGCTGGCATCGGCGGGGATAGCTTCGCCTTCCGCGCTGCCTTTCTCAACCGCATCGCCAACACGGCCGAGCGACAGCAGCCGGAATGGACGCTCGGACGAACCGACCAGCGTCTCGACGAAGGAACTGGCCGGCTTTGCAAGAATCTCGGCGGGTTTGGCGTATTGCACCAGCTTGCCGCCATCCATCACCGCGATTTTGTGGCCCAGATGAACCGCCTCCTCCATATCGTGCGTGACCAGGATGATGGTGGTGCCGAAGTGTTTCTGGATGGCGAGCAGGTCTTCCTGTGCCTTGGTGCGGATGATCGGATCGAGCGCCCCGAACGGCTCGTCCATCAGAAGCACGTTGGGTTTGGCAGCGAGCGCACGCGCCACACCGACACGCTGCTGCTGGCCGCCCGACAATTCATGCGGATAGCGTGGTCCGAAAGCCGCCGGGTCGAGCTGGAAGAGCCTCAACAGCTCATCGACACGCTCGTCGATGCGTTCCTTATCCCAGCCGAGCAGCAGCGGAACGGTGGCGATGTTCTGCGCCACGGTGCGATGTGGGAACAGGCCGTGGCCCTGGATGGCGTAGCCGATCGAGCGGCGCAGCTCATAGTCGGGCAGCGAATGGTTATCGACGCCATCCAGCTTAATCGTACCCGAGGTCGGTTCGACCAGCCGATTGATCATGCGCAGCAGCGTGGTTTTGCCTGAACCCGAGGTGCCGACAATGGCCGCAATGGTGCGAGGCTCAATCACCATCGACACGTCATTAACGACGGTCTGTTTGTCGTAGCGCTTGGTGATGTTTTCGATTTCGATCATGCGACCGCTTCCTTGCGCCTGGCTGTTGCGGTGAGTTCGATGACGGCATCCAGAACGATTCCTGCAGCAAAGGCCAATGCCACCGTCGGAACGGCACCGAGCAGCACCAGATCCATTGCCGTCTGGCCCACACCCTGGAAAACGAAGACGCCGAAGCCACCGCCACCGATCAGGGCTGCGATGGTGGCAAGGCCGATGTTCTGCACAAGTACGATGCGGATACCGGTCAGGATCACCGGAAAGGCGAGTGGAAACTCGACGCCGAACAGCCGCTGCCGATCCGTCATGCCCATGCCCCTTGCGGCCTCGTTAGCGGCCTTCGGCACGCCGGCGAGGCCGACCACCGTATTCGCCACCACCGGCAGCAACGAATAGAGGAACAGCGCCACGAAGGCCGGGGCAGTGCCAATGCCACGAATGCCGAGCGCTGCTGCGCCAGGTACATGCAGTGCTACCCAGCCGAGCGGCCCGATCAGCATGCCGAACAGCGCGATCGAAGGAATGGTCTGGATGATGTTGAGTACGTTGAGCACCCCTGCCCGCAGCGCGTCCACCCTGTGGCAGAGAATGCCAACCGGCAGGCCGACCACAACGGCGGCCGCCAGCGAACCCAGCGCCAGGGCGACGTGCTTGCGCGCCTCGGCCCAGAAACTGTCGGCCCTGTTGGTGTATTCCTTTAGAATGGAGAGGCTGTCCCAGCTGCCGGACGCCAGAAGGGTGCCGATGGCGACTGCCGCGATCAGAAGAATGCCGATGCGCACGAACGGCGACAGCTCAAGGCGGGTCAACACGTCTGCCAGCAGCAGGGTAAAAGCGAAAATCAGCAACCAGAAGCCGGACGCCGGCGAAACGCGCGCGAAAGTGTTTCCGGGTGGGGTTAGAAAGCCACCAGTGCTGCCGATGGCCAATGCGAGCGCCACCAGCAATACGACGCTGGCGACCAGCCGCCAGGCCAGCGGTGTCTTCAATAAGGCGACGATAATGGCAGCGACAATCAATGCCAGCAGCAAGGGCCCGCTGACGGCAGGAAGCGCGTCGAGGATCGAGCGCCCGTCCCCAGGCACGATGCGGTTGGCCCGAAAGGTGGCGAATGGTGCAAGGAAAGCCGCATAGGCGGCAATCGTGGCAATCACCACACCCAGCTTGTCGAAGCGAATGCCCACGATCCCGGTCCCACAGGTCCGGCGCGCCCAACGGATCCGATCCAGTCGGCGCGCCGGAACCGCTCCCTACTTGAGGAAGCCGTTCTTCTTCAGGAAGTCTTCGGCGACCGCCTTGGCCGGCTCGCCGCCGACCTGGACGCGACCGTTCAGATCCTGCAGCGTGACGAGGTCGAGTTTCTCGAACACCGGCTTCAGCACTTCTTCGATCTTCGGATTTTCCTTCAGCACGGCCTCGCGGATGATCGGGGTCGGCTGATAGACAGGCTGGACGTTCTTGTCGTCAGTGAGAACAACCAGGCCGGATGGTGCAATACCGCCATCGGTGCCATAGACCATTGCAGCGTTGGCGCCGTTGGTCTGGTTGGCTGCAGCGCCAATGGTGGCTGCGGTGTCACCGCCGGAAAGCGTGATCAGTTGCTCCGGCTTCAGCGTAAAACCGTACGTCGTCTGGAAAGCCGGCAGCGCTGCGGCCGAGTTGACGAACTCGGCAGAAGCCGCGAGCACGACCTTGCCACCGCCCGACACGTATTTGCCGAAATCGGAGAGCGTGGCCAGCTTGTTGGCTTCGGTGACATCCTTGCGCAGAGCGATAGCCCAGGTGTTGTTGGCGGGCGACGGCGTCAGCCAGACAAGCTTGTTGGCGTCATAGTCGAGCTTCTTGGCCTCGGCGTAGCCCTTGGCAGCATCTTTCCAGACTGGATTGTCGGCCTTTTCGAAGAAGAAGGCCGCGTTTCCGGTATATTCGGGATAGATGTCGATCTCGCCGGCGATGATCGCCTTGCGCACCACAGGCGTCGCGCCGAGCTGGATGCGGTCGACGGTCTTGATGCCGTTGGCGTTCAGCACCGATTGGATGATGTTGCCCAGAACCCCGCCCTCCGTGTCGATCTTGGAAGAGACGACGACGTCGGCGGCGTTGGCAGAAGCGACGGAAAGGCCGAGCGCCAAAAACGCGCCGGCGAGAAATCTGGTTGAAGACATGGCGGCAAATCCCTCTGATGAAACCGAAGACGATGCTTGCTATCGCATGACCCAGATGGGCAGTCGGGGCATACGGTTTCATAAGATGGAGGGTAAGCGCAATATTTTTATCCAGGAGGAGCGTTGAACTTGTGCCCATCCCGACAGCGTCCTGTCAGTTGGCCCGGTTGTTGCCGGTTCGAGCGCCGCTCGTTCCTCCCCAACGTTGCGAAATCCCTATCCCGCTTCACACGATGCTGCGCGATGAGCACGTGAACCGGCGTATAGCAGACCTGTCAGTCCAAGCACGACGAGCCCCAGAACAGCGATCTGGAGTTGAGTGACCGTCTCATGGAAGAGCAGCGCGGACAGGACCATCGTCACAGCGGGCGCCGGCACGGTGATGGAGCTGGCGACCGACACGTCGATGTGGCGAACGGCGTAGAACCAGACGATCAATTCCACATAGTAGGCAAATCCCATCGCTACCGCGAACACCTGGAAAGGGACATCCAGCCCAGACAGGCTGATGGCATCGAACCCCTCGAATGCGGCCGCGAGCAGAAACAGGAAGACCGTGGAAACGATCAAACGAGACGTGGTCACCTGACTCGGCGTAATCGGCGTCGACAGCAATGCCTGCCTGACGATGATATGGGCAACGCTCCAGACGAGTGGAACGGCAAGCGCCAGCAGGAACCACAAGGACAGGCCGGCCAGCCGCCAGGTACCCTGCGTGGCGAGATAATAGAGGGCGACAACCACCAGGAGCATGTAACCAAGTTCGAGCGCGCTCTTGCGGCGACGCAGGAAAACCGCCTCGAGAGCAGCGGCAAAGAGCGGATAGGCCTGCAGCGCGATGGCAGCGTTGACCGCGCCCGCCTTCTCGAAAGCCAGCACATACATCCAGGTCGACAGGCTGAAGAGGCCGCCGGTGAACAGCGTCACGCCAAGCACGCGCCAGCGTTCTGCTTTGGGCAGGCGTTCACCAAACAGTCCACGCTCGCCGGAACGCCACTCGAGCGCCAGAAGCGGCAGCGAAAACAGAAGCTGCCAGACCGACATCCACAATGCGAAGACGAGAGCGCTGGAGCCGGCGGGACGGCCAATGGCGATGATCGGCATCAGGCCAAGGACAAGCAGGCAGATGAAGGCGAGCGCAATACCGGTGCCTCGCCGTGGGATGAAAGACTGAGCCATGTGAAGCTCCGGATGCCGACATCGCCGAAAGGCTTGGCACGACCCTGTCATACAGGGACACTGACGACCCACGATAGAGGCAGCGTACGATACGATCCTGCTCCAATCGACCTTAAACGGCACCGAACCAGATGACAGTCCAGTTCAAGAAGCTTCTTCCTGCACGATCTGTGCATACTTCGCGTAATGAAGCTGTGATTGACAGCTCCGGATGAGCTGATGGCAACCGAGGAGTGGACGTTCTCAGCTCCGTTGCTAGGCGATCCGAGGGTTCAGGAAATGCGATTGATTGCCATCTTTCTTGCTGCTGCGGGAGCAATGATCCTGCCGTCCTTTGCGCTAGCCTCAGATACTGCGGTTTTGTTCGATGTCGATGCCGCAACGCGCACTTATCTGGATACCGTGCAAGGCGCAGCACGTGCCAAATCGGACGCCTATTTTGAAGGCGGATATTGGCTGATGATTTGGGGCGCCATTGCTTCCGTGCTCACCAAATGGCTCATCCTGCAGAGCGGCCTTTCCGTATCCCTGCGCAATCGGGCAGAACGTCTGACGAAGCGGCAATGGCTGGTGCCGGCGCTTTATGCTGTCCCGTATACGATTGTCGGTGCGGTGATCATGGCACCATGGACAGTCTACAGCGGGTATTGGCGCGAGAAGCAGTACGGCCTGCTCAGCCAGAATTTTCTGGGCTGGCTTGGCGAACAAGCGATCGGCATTGGCGTTTTGAGCATCGTCAGCACACTGCTGCTGACATCGATCTTCGCAGTGATACGCAAGTCACCAAGACATTGGTGGGCCTGGGGAGCGGCAACGCTGACCATAGTCACGATCTTCGGAACACTCGTCGCGCCGGTATTTGTTGCTCCGCTTTTCAACACCTATACCGAGCTTCCGGCTGGTCCGGTGCGCGAGCGTATCGTCGCAATTGCGCGGGATCACGATGTTTCCGCCGACCATATTTATGTGTTTGATCAATCGAAACAGGACACGCGCATTTCGGGCAATGTCAGCGGATTGGGGCCAACCGTTCGGGTATCGCTGAATGACAACCTACTCAATCGGGCAGACGAAGCAGAGATCGCTGCCGTGATGGGACACGAACTCGGCCACTATGTCCTTGGCCACGCAAAACAGCTGATCGGCATGCTGGCGCTGATCTTCATCGCCGGGTTCTGGCTGATCTATCGGCTGGCGCCAATCGTGCTCAAGCGCTGGGGAACAAGGTGGGGAATTCGCGGTACCAGCGACCCGGCAATCGTTCCGTTGTTTTCCGCGTTCGCCGTCGCGTTCTTCCTCGTGATATCCCCCGTCATGAACACGATCATCCGCTGGCAGGAGCTCGACGCCGACAGGTTTGGACTTGACGCGGCGCGTGAGCCGGACGGCTTTGCCGAAATTGCGATGAAACTGTCGGAGTATCGTAAGATTGAACCCGGCCCCGTCGAAGAATTTCTGTTCTTCGACCATCCGTCGGGCGCCACACGTGTCAGAATGGCGATGCAATGGAAGGCTGACCACATGCGGGCAACCGATCACTGACCGCTGGTCGACGGCGAATAGCTTCACGGCTAACGCATGCCGAATGTCGACAGACCAAATGCTGCCTCAGCTGGCCTCGCGCAACGCCGTGCTGCGCAGGGCACCCAGCGCCAGGAGGCATATGATCGAGACGGGAAAGACGACCCAGGCCAGCATCGACCACCCCCAGGCGTTGTAGACCGCCCCTGACATCAGCGAGGCAAACGCCACGGAGCCGAACAGGATCAGGTCGTGGAAGCCCTGGATCGTGCCCTTCTCTTCGGGCCGGTAGCTTTCCGTCACCATGGCGGTGGCGCCGATGAAGCCGAAATTCCAGCCGAGCCCAAGCAGGATCAAGGTGGTCCAGAATTGCCAAAGCTGGATACCTGACAACGCGATCACCGCACATCCGATCAGGAGTACGAAGCCGATGGCGACGATGGTCGGCGCGCCGAAACGATGGATCAGCCGACCGGTGAAGAAGCTCGGCCCGAACATCGCCATCACGTGCCAGGAGATGCCGAGCGTAGCTTCATCGGAGGAAAAGCCGCAACCGACCATGGCCAGCGGTGCGCCGGTCATGACGAAGGTCATCATGGTGTAAGAGCCGACGGCACAAAAGAGCGCGATGAAAAAGCGCGGCTGGCTGATGATCTCGCCGAGAGACCTGCCGCCATGGGCGGCTGCTTGTTCAGCTTGCGACGGTTTTGGGGTGTTTAGGAAAAACAGGATCGCGGCGCCCACCACCGACAGGGCAAGGATCGACGCAAAGGCGCCGGCAAAGGGCACGGGCGCCAGCAGATCCTTGGTGAAGATCACCACCTGCGGCCCGAGAATGGCGGTGATGATGCCGCCCGCCAGCACGAAAGAAATAGCGCGCGCCTTGAATTCCGGTGGCGCATTGTCGGCGGCAGCAAAGCGGAATTGCTGGATGAAGGCAGCGCCCACTCCGATGACCAACAGGCCGAAGACGAAAATCCAGAAACTCGACTGGAAAAGTGCCAGCGTCGCGATCAAGCCTCCCAGTGCCGTCACGCCGGTGCCGACAAGGAAGCCGTCGCGGTGGCCGAGCCGGCGGATCATTGCGGCTGAAGGCAAGGCGCCAACTGCCAGACCAACGGAAAAACCGGTGAGCGGTGCGGTGGCCAGCGACTTGTCGGGGCCAAGCAGGAATTCACCGGCGAGCGCGCCGAGCGCGAAGCAGATCGGTCCGGCAGAACCAAGCACCGCCTGAGCGGCGGAGAGGATGAAGGCGGTGCGGCGCGCCTCGTTTTCAGCGGCGGCCGTCACGACGCTCATCTTGCATCCTTTCCCCTGCCCTCGCCGCGCACGCGGCGCGCGACGCGGTCGAGTACCGCGTTGACCAGCTTGGGCTCGTCTTCAGAGTAGAAGGCCTTGGCGATATCGACATATTCGGAGACGATCACCGCGACGGGCACGTCCTCACGCTTCATCAATTCGTACACGCCGGCGCGCAGGATGGCGCGCAGCGTGGAATCCAGCCGCGACAAAGGCCAATCCTCGGTCAAGGACTGTCGGATAACAGGGTCGACCGTCTTCTGGTTCTCGACCACACCGGCAAGGATGGCACGGAACCACTGCGCGTCAGCTTCGCGGTAGAGAGCGCCATCCACTTCCTTGCCGAGCCTGAACGCCTCGTATTCGGCAGTGATTTCGAGCAAACCCGAGCCGGCAACATCCATCTGGTAAAGCGCCTGCACCGCCGCAAGGCGTGCAGCGCCACGCTTGTTGGCCTGGCGCGGGGCAGAATCGGACGGTTCGGTCACGATTGCGCTCCCAACTTTTCCTTGAGCGCGACCATGGTGAGCGCCGCGCGCGCAGCGAACCCGCCCTTGTCGCCTTCGCTCTTCTTGGCCCGTACCCAGGCCTGCTCCTCGTTTTCGGTGGTGAGGATGCCGTTGCCGATCGCGATCGATTCCTGAACCGAAAGGTCCATTAGCGCGCGGCTCGACTCATTTGCCACGATGTCGAAGTGATAGGTGTCGCCACGAATGACGGTACCAAGCGCGACGAAGCCGTCATAGATCCTGCCGCCCTCGGCCATGCCGTCGAGCGCGAAAGCGATGACGCCAGGGATTTCGAGCGAGCCAGGAACAGTTACGACATCGTAGGTTGCGTCCGCTTCATCCAGCGCATTGGTGGCGCCGTCAAGCAGCGCATCGGCGAGGTCGTCGTGGAACCGCGCCTCGATGATGAGAAGGTGGGCGTTCTTCTTTGGCCGAATGAACGCCTTGCCGTGTTGGGATGTGCCAGCCATGAAGGTCTCCGGGAATTGTCGGTGACTTAGGCCTAAGCGGCGGCGGGTGCAAGCGACGTTTGAGCATGCCTGCCATCCCATGCGTTGCGCCACCCACCGTCGCCACGCGATCCTTTCGCGTCAGCCAAGCCTTTAATTCCTTTAGGGATAAAATATAATCCAGTTTAGAACAGCCGTATTGAACGAGGACGTTGCATGAAACCGGGATCGGAAAGCTTTGAGAGGGCAAGTCCACGACGTCCCGGGCTGGACGAGATCGAAGCGGCGCGGACCCGGCTGGCGGCCTACCTGCCCCGCACGCCGCTGGTTCAACTCGATCTCGGCCTGCCGGACCGACGCATCTTCCTCAAGCTGGAGACACTCTCCCCGATCGGAGCTTTCAAGTTGCGGCCGGCGCTGAACGCGCTGCTGTCCCGCGACATCGCCGCCCTGCGCAACGGCGTTGCAACGGTAAGTTCCGGCAACATGGCTTACGGCTTGGCCTGGGCGGCCAACCGGCTTGGCGTGCCAATGGCCGCTTACATGTACTCCGGAGCGCCACAAACCAAGATCGACGGTGTACGCAAACTCGGCGGCACCGTGCGCTTCATCTCCATGGAAACATGGTGGCGCTACATCATCGATGCAGAGCGGCCGGACCTCAAGGAACTTCTGATCAATCCCGTTACCGATCAGGCAGTGTTGACCGGGAACGGCACCATCGGCCTGGAGATCGCCGAGGACCTCCCGGAGGTCGATGTGGTAATAACACCGTTCGGCGGCGGCAGCCTGACCACTGGTGTCGCCAGCGCGATCAAGGCACTGCGTCCGCAGGCAAGGATCATTGCCGCCGAGGATGAGAATGCCGCCCCGGTCACTGCCGCGCTCGCCGCTGGCCATATCGTCGAAATCGAGACAAGACCGTCCTTCGTGAAGAGCATCGGCGGACCGTCGCTGGTGCCGCAACTCTGGCCGGTCGTCAGCCAGCTGATCGACGGCGCGGTCACCGTCAGTCTCGATCAGATAACGGATGCGATGCGGTTGCTGTTTTCGAAAGGAAAAGTAGTGGCGGAAGGCGCCGGCGCCGCCTCGCTGGCGGTTGCACTGGCCAGCGACCGGATCAAAAGCAATGTGGTGTGTGTCATATCGGGCGGAAACATCGACGCTACGGCTTATTCACACGTGCTGGCCGGTACCATTCCCAAACCATGATCTGCGAGGCGCCAGGACAACTGGCGCCCAATACAATGCGCGGGAACATCCAGGTTCTGGGCAACCTAACTGCGTGCTGGTCGAACTGTCATTACGACTGAAATCATGTCGCCTGCGGTCAGCTCGAGTGTTCGCCTCACTTTGTCTTTCAACGGCAGAAAATAACCGTCGTCCTTTGGGAACAATGAAGTGGAGAACGTGAAATCACGGATCGTGGCCTCGACC
This sequence comes from Mesorhizobium sp. EU05-FHT14A09, assembly GCF_058790995.1. NCBI lineage: Bacteria > Pseudomonadati > Pseudomonadota > Alphaproteobacteria > Hyphomicrobiales > Phyllobacteriaceae > Mesorhizobium > Mesorhizobium sp. EU05-FHT14A09. The sequence goes on along the minus strand of NZ_JBYTDF010000001.1, from coordinate 1,204,334 downwards.
GGGATCATCCCCCAGCCATAAGTCACGAACTTCGCCATTTGCCGTATTTCTTCACCGCAATGTGGAGGCACCGGGGCAAAGAAAAATGGCGATGGCCCTCGCCAGTGAATTATCTGGGCTTCGAATTGAAACTCAGACATGGCGCTCCCTTTGGTAAGAAAGAGATTGGATGCCCTCAGAGCCCCTCTTTCGCCGCTTCCGCCAGACGCGCCGCGTAGCGTGCCATGGTGTCGATTTCGATGTTGATACGATCGCCCACCTGCCGATCCGCCCAGGTCGTCACCTGCAACGAATGATGGATTAAAAGCACGTCGAAACGCGTGCCCTCGACCTTGTTGACGGTAAGCGACGTGCCGTCCAACGCCACCGATCCCTTGGGAGCAATGAACCTGGCCAGTTCACGCGGCGCCTCGAGCGTGAAACGCACCGCGTCGCCCTCGTCCTGACGCGCCACGACCAAAGCCGTGCCGTCAACATGGCCGGACACGATATGACCACCGAGTTCGTCGCCGATCTTTAAAGCCCGCTCCAGATTGATGCGGGTACCGGCCTTCCAGTCGGATGCCGTGGTCAGCCTCAGCGCCTCCTCCCAAGCTTCGACCTCGAACCAGCGCGCGTTTGAGCCCTGCTCGGGCAACGCCGTCACTGTCAGGCAAACGCCGCCGCATGAGATCGAGGCACCGATATCGATGGTCGCGGGATCATAAGCGGTATCGATGCGCAAACCGACACCCTCCTTGCGCGGCGCAACCGCGGCCACGGTACCAATGTCGGTGACGATGCCAGTGAACATCAGAGAAAGTCCCTTACCCATTCTGCGCAACGATCCTCGCCGAAGCTGGTCTCGCGCAATTTGCGGAAGCCGGCAGGAATGCTGCTGGCATCGATAGGCGATACGATGCCGCCCTGCCCGATGGCCTCCGGTCCGGTGAAGAGGACAATGCGGTCAACCAGGCCGTCTTCCAGAAAAGCCCCCGCGACTTCGGCACCACCTTCGACCAGCACACTCGCCATACCGAGCGCCGCCAGGTCTTCCATCAATTCCGGCAGCGCGATGCGACCATCGATCGTTTCGGTGCCGATAAAACGTACGCCACGCCGCTCCAACGCAGCCTTGCGCTGAGGATCGGCTTCGGCACAGGCTGCAATGTAGAGCGGTACGCGGTCAACGTCAGCTACCAGCTTGGCCGTCTCCGGCAACCGGATGTGGCGGTCGAGCACGATGCGGGCCGGCGAACGCGCTTCCAGGCCGGGCAAGCGAACGGTCAAGGCGGGATTGTCCTCCAGGGCCGTGCCTATGCCGATCAAAACCGCATCCGCCTCGGCGCGGATCAGATGGACTTCGCGGCGCGCGGCATCACCCGTGATGGAAACCTGCCCAGCGCCCTTGCGGCCGACCATGCCATCCGCCGAAAGGGCAAGTTTCAGAATCACTTCCGGGCGCTTCCTGAGAGAGCGGATCAGGTAGCCGGCCATCTGCTCACCGGCCTCCTCGGCCAGCACGCGTTCGATCACCTCGACACCGGCGTCGCGCAGGATGGCGTAACCCTTGCCCGATACACGCGGATCTGGATCGCTGGCAGAACCGACCACCCGCTTGATGCCGGCGGAAACCAGCGCGTTGGCACAGGGTGGCGTTCGGCCGTGATGGGCACACGGTTCAAGCGTCACATAGGCGGTCGCACCTTTGGCCAGCGGACCTGCTTCGGCCAGAGCCTCGGTTTCGGCATGCGGACGTCCACCAACCGCGGTCACGCCGGTACCGACGATCATCGGACCAGCGCCGTCGTCACGCACGATGATGGTGCCGACGGAAGGGTTGGTGGCGGTGCGGCCAAGGTTGCGCCGCGACAGCCGAATCGCTGCAGCCATGAAACGGCGGTCGAGAGCCTGCTGTTCTGGATGCGAAGTCACGGCTTATCCAGCGTCCTCGTCGCCCTTCAGTTCGCCGAGGACCTCGTGGAAATCCTTGGCTTCACGGAAGTTGCGATAGACCGAAGCGAAGCGGACGTAAGCGACATCGTCCAGCGACTTCAGCGCGTCCATCACCAGTCGCCCGACTTCCGCAGAGGGGATTTCAGTCTCGCCGGAGCTTTCCAACTGCCGCACGATGCCGGTGACGGCGCGTTCGATGCGGTCGGGATCGACATTACGCTTGCGCACCGCCGTCTCGACGGAGCGGGCAAGCTTGTCGCGATCGAACGGCACCTTGCGGCCAGACTTTTTGACCACGACGAGGTCACGCAACTGCACGCGTTCGAAAGTCGTGAAGCGGCCGCCGCAATCCGGGCAAACGCGACGCCGGCGGATGGCGGCGCCGTCTTCGGCTGGACGCGAATCCTTCACCTGCGTGTCTTCGGATTGGCAATAGGGACAGCGCATGGCAGGCCTTGGCTAACGATTCTGATTGGGCGCGAGGCTAGAGTGTTTCCGACAAAGTAGGAAGCATGGAAGCGGATTCCAACACCGTCCTCTTCTGCTAATTTCCGGGTCGGGAACTGTCGTCTACGCCTGCACCGTCGTCTCGAGGAAGGGCCAGAGCTGGCCGAAACAACTTGGCGACAAGCAAAAACTGGCGGCTTTCGTCATGAAAGCCGCCAGCGTTTGAAATCGAAATCATTTCGTTCTGAAAATTTGCGCAGGCGCAATTTCGCATCCCGCGATCAGGCACGCGCCCTTCCCTTGAAGCGGGGAAGAGCCAGGTTCATCAGTCAGCCAGCTTCAACGCATCGCGAATGGTGAAGAACATGTCGGTCTGGTCGGTCAGGCCGGCGAAGTTAGCTGCATGCGGACCATAAGCCGCGACGCGCAGCTGCGCGCCGGTATGTTCCTGATCGTTCTCGTCTTCCGAAGTGCCGTAGTTGATGGTGAGAACCGTGCCGTCCTTGGTGTTCAGTGCCTGGGTGAGGCCGGTGGACTTGGTCTCGTTCGGGATGATCTGGCTGGTGTGGGCATGATCAGCAGTGACGATGACCAGCGTCTTGCCGTCGGTCTTGGCGAAGTCGAGCGCAACCTGCACGGCTTCGTCGAGATCAACCGTCTCGCCGATCTGGCCGCAAGGATTGGCGGCATGGTCCTGCTTGTCGATCGAAGCACCCTCGATCTGCAGGAAGAAGCCCTTTTCATTGGTCTTCAGCAACTCGATAGCCTTGGTCGTCATCGCGGCCAGCGTCGGCACCGTGGCGGCGCGTTCGCTGTTCGGCTCGCAGGTCACCACGGGCTGATCGATGTTGCCATGGTGAGTGGCCTTCGGGCCCTTCCAGCGCACCGGCATGTTGCCTTCCGAGAACAGGCCGAGCACCGGCTTGTCGTTGTTGGCTGCTGTCAGTGCCTTGAGTTCATCGGCATTGCTCACGACCTGGAAGCCACGTTCCTTGGCTTGGTCAAGCAAGGTCTTGTCCTTCCAGTCTCCGGCCTTGGCCGTCTCGCCAAAGCTCTTGGCGCCACCACCCAGCACAACATCGGCGCGGGTGTTCAGCAGTTGCTCGGAAATCGAACCAAGGCCACCGTTCTCCAGCGCGTTGGTCGGGCACTTTTCGGCGGTAGCGGCCGGTCCGTAGCATTTGCGCTGCGTGACATGAGCAATCTGCACGGCGGGAGTAGCATCCTGAATCTCGGCGGTCGAAACATTCCCAGTGCCGATGCCTGCAACTTTCGCCAATTCGATGAGCGTCTTGTGCGGCTTTTCGTGGATGTCGACGGAGATGGCGCCGTTGTAGGTCTTGGTGCCCGTTGCCCAGGCAGATCCGGAAGCAGCGGAATCGGTGACATAGCTCGGCTTGCCGCTCTTCTTGTCGAGCGCATAGTGCGTGTACTGGCCAGTGACCGGCAGCGCGTCGATACCCTTGAAGAAGCCGCCAGCGCCCTCGGCAACGTTACGTGCCACGGTGATCTCGGAATCGCCCATGCCGTCGCCGATGAGCAGGATGACATTCTTCACATCGCCGCCCTGGATATACTTCTGCAGCTCTGCAGTGGCTTCGCCGGTCAAACGCCGTGCGCCGCCTTGCTGAGTGATGTCGCCCTTGGCGGCACGCTGAAGATAGGCATCGGCTGCGCCCTGTCCGTAGACGGTTCCGGAAACAAGAAGTGCGGAAAGCGCTGCCGTAGCCAGCAACGAACGCCTGATGAGATTGTTCATGGTCATCCATCCTTCAAAACGGTGATAGGGCCCCGAGACCCGCCCCCTCACCCGTTTTGTTGGAAAGCCATGACCGGCAGATGACAGCCAGGCAATGGCTGGACGATCGTCCCCTGTCCTCCGATGAAAAGCGGATTTTCGGGCTGATGCGCTAACCGCAAGTGATGCCTAGTCCAAAACAAAAAGGGACCCACGAGGGGTCCCTGAATGTCGTTCAGCAAGTCCGAACGGCTTAAGCTGCTTCGGTCTCTGTCGCTTCGCTTTCGACGCGAGCGCGGTCGGCAGCGCCCTTGGCCGAGGTGTCGCGGTCAACGAACTCGATGACCGCCATGGCAGCGTTGTCGCCCTTGCGGAAGCCCGCCTTCATGATGCGCAGATAGCCGCCGTTGCGCTGCGCGTAACGCGGCGCGATCGTGTCGAACAGGCGCTTCACGACCGGCTCGTTGCCGATCTGGGCGATGACCTGACGACGAGCGTGCAGGTCGCCGCGCTTGCCGAGCGTCACAAGCTTCTCGACGATCGGACGCAGGTCCTTCGCCTTCGGCAGCGTGGTGACGATCTGCTCGTGCTCGATCAGAGACACGGCGAGGTTGGCGAACATCGACTTGCGGTGGCTTACGCTGCGGGCGAAGCGACGGCCTTTAAAACCGTGGCGCATGGCTCTTTTCCTTCTTCAGTTGTTCAAGAGGCCACGGCCTCTGATGATTTTCCGCATGACCGTCGGATCGAGCGGCTCACGCCGCCGATCCTTGGAACTTCATGCTCAATATTGGTCTTCGTAACGTTTTGCGAGGTCTTCGATGTTTTCCGGCGGCCAGTCCGGCACTTCCATACCGAGGTGCAGGCCCATAGCAGCCAGAACTTCCTTGATCTCGTTCAGGGACTTGCGGCCGAAGTTCGGCGTGCGAAGCATTTCCGCTTCCGTCTTCTGGATGAGATCGCCGATGTAGACGATGTTGTCGTTCTTCAGGCAGTTGGCCGAACGCACCGACAGCTCCAGCTCGTCGACCTTCTTGAGGAGCGACGGATTGAAAGCAAGTTCGGTAACGGCCTCGGCCGCGACTTCCTTCTGCGGCTCGTCGAAGTTGACGAACAGCGAGAGCTGATCCTGCAGGATGCGGGCGGCGAAAGCCACGGCGTCCTCACCGGTGACCGAACCGTCGGTCTCCAGAGTCATGGTCAGCTTGTCCTTGTCGAGCTCTTCGCCGTGGCGGGTGTTCTCGACCTTGTAGGAGACCTTCTTGACCGGCGAGTAGAGCGAGTCGACCGGGATGAGACCGATCGGCGCGTCTTCGGCGCGGTTGCGCTCAGCCGGCACATAACCCTTGCCGGTGTCGACGGTGAACTCCATGCGGATCTCCGCGCCCTCGTCGAGGGTGCAGATGACATGGTCGGGGTTCAGGATCTCGACGTCACCAACGGTCTGGATGTCACCAGCAGTGACGGCACCCGGACCCTGCTTGCGCACGACCATGCGCTTGGGGCCATCGCCTTCCATCTTGATGGCGATTTCCTTGATGTTCAGCACGATGTCGGTCACGTCCTCGCGAACACCGCCGATGGACGAGAATTCATGCAGCACGCCGTCGATCTGCACGGCTGTAACAGCCGCACCACGCAGCGACGAGAGCAGCACGCGACGCAGCGCATTGCCCAAAGTCAGGCCGAAACCGCGTTCCAGCGGTTCTGCGACCAGCGTCGTCAGCGTCTTGCCCTTCGACGAGAAGTCGATCTTGTTGGGCTTGATCAGTTCCTGCCAGTTCTTCTGGATCATTTTCTACCCTTCCGTTTCCCCACCACCATCCAATCGTGGCGGGCGACCTGGAAACCATTCGGGAACGCACGAGGCGTTCCCGATGGTATTCGAAAAGCTGTTAGACGCGACGCTTCTTGCGCGGACGGCAGCCATTGTGCGGGATCGGCGTCACGTCACGAATCGAGGTGATGGTGAAGCCGGCGGCCTGCAGCGCGCGGAGCGCCGATTCACGACCCGAACCCGGACCGCAAACCTCGACCTCGAGCATGCGCATGCCGTGTTCCTGCGCCTTCTTAGCGACGTCTTCGGCGGCCATCTGGGCAGCGAACGGGGTCGACTTGCGCGAACCCTTGAAGCCCTGGGCGCCAGCCGACGACCAGGCAATCGCGTTACCCTGGGCGTCGGAAATGGTGATCATGGTGTTGTTGAAGGTCGAGTTGACGTGAGCGACACCCGACGAGATGTTCTTGCGTTCGCGGCGACGGACGCGTGCGGCTTCCTTGGCCATGGTAGTCCTTTCAGTTGATCTCTACACCGCCGTAATGCCAGCGGCTACACCTGGAGGCTGTCGGACTTCGGCGGTAGGCAGTCGTGTTATCCGACTGCCCATTGCCTACTGGCGACTGCCGCCAAATTACTTCTTCTTGCCGGCGATCGCCTTCGCCGGACCCTTGCGGGTGCGGGCGTTGGTGTGCGTGCGCTGACCGCGCACCGGCAGCGAACGACGGTGACGCAGGCCGCGATAGCAGCCAAGGTCCATCAGACGCTTGATGTTCATCGAAACTTCGCGGCGCAGATCGCCTTCGACCTGATAGTCGCGGTCGATCGTCTCGCGGATCTGCAGCACTTCGGCGTCGGTCAACTGGTTGACGCGGCGCTCGGCCGGGATGCCGACCTTGTCGACGATTTCCTGGGCGAACTTCTTGCCGATGCCGTGAATGTACTGAAGCGCGATAACGACGCGCTTGTTGGTCGGAATGTTTACGCCGGCTATACGAGCCATGTCTTCTCTTTCTCCATTTGGGCCGGACGACTGGGTCGAACCGGCGCTTTGCGTGAACCCGCGTCCGGTGGAGGCCGGCCCATGCGGGAGTTCCTGTTCAAAGCGGCTGCCTTGTCCTCACGGACAAGCAAAGCTCATGCCTGATAGGGAGACGGGCCGCCATACTCCAGCAGCCCGGCCTAGTCAAGCTTAATTGTTCATTTCCGGACAGCAGCTGCCAGAAGCGTCTCGATCTGCCCAGTCACGGCATCAATGTCTGCCATGCCGTCGACACCCTTGAGCATGCCCTTGGCGTGGTAGTAACCGATAAGCGGCGCGGTCTTCTTGTAGTACTCGCGCAGGCGCTCTTCGAAGACTTCCGGGTTGTCGTCCTTGCGCACCGGCTGACCGGCTGCCGCCGCTTCCTGCGCGCGCTTGACGATTCGACCAACCAGCACCTTGTCGTCCACGACGAGTTCGATGACGACATCCAGCTTGAGCTTGCGCTCTGCCAGCATTGCTTCCACCGCATCGGCCTGCGCCAATGTGCGCGGATAGCCGTCGAGGATGAACCCCCTGGCGCAATCGTCCTGGTCGATCCGCTCGGCAACGATCGCATTGACGATGGCGTCGGATACCAGTTCACCGGCATCCATGACAGCCTTTGCCTTGAGGCCTACCGGTGTTTCCGCCTTGACCGCGGCACGCAGCATGTCTCCGGTGGAGAGCTGCGGAATGCCGTGTTTTTCAACCAGTCGCTGCGCCTGCGTCCCCTTGCCCGCACCAGGCGGGCCAAGCAATATCAACCTCATCTACCCCTCTTACCTCCGCGCAGCTTCGACTTCTTGATCAGACCCTCGTACTGATGCGCGATCAGGTGACCCTGAATCTGCGCAACGGTGTCGAGCGTTACACTGACAACGATCAGAAGCGAAGTGCCACCAAGGTAGAACGGTACGCCAGTGGCCGAAATCAGGAACTCAGGCATCAAGCAGATGACGACCAGGTAGATGGCACCGATCACCGTTATGCGGGTAAGCACATAGTCGATGTATTCGGCAGTACGCTCACCCGGGCGATAGCCAGGGATGAAGCCGGAATGCTTCTTCAGCTGGTCGGCGGTATCCTTCGGATTGAAGACGATCGCCGTGTAGAAGAACGCGAAGAATACGATCATCGCCGCATAGAACGCCATATACAGCGGCTGTCCGTGACCGAGCGACGCCAGCACGGTGTTCGCCCACGCAGGCAGGTTGGTCGTGCTCGAGAAACCTGCGACGGTTGCCGGCAGGAGCAGCAGCGAGGAAGCGAAGATCGGCGGGATGACGCCCGACGTGTTCAGCTTGAGCGGCAGATGCGAAGTGTCGCCCTGGAACATGCGATTGCCGACCTGGCGCTTCGGATACTGGATCAGAAGCCGGCGCTGGGCGCGCTCAAAGAACACGATCAGCGCGATAACCACGACGGCCAGGATGATGATGGCCAGGATCAGCGGAGTTGACAGCGCGCCGGTACGGCCGAGTTCCAGCGTGCCGGAAATGGCGCTTGGCAACCCGGCCACGATACCGGCGAAGATGATCAGCGAAATACCGTTGCCGATGCCGCGGGCCGTGATCTGTTCGCCCAGCCACATCAGGAACATAGTGCCGCCCACCAGCGTAATGACGGTGGAGATGCGGAAGAACATGCCCGGATCGGTAACAATGCCGTTGCCGTTCTCAAGCCCCGCCGAAATGCCGTAAGCTTGCACGATGGCAAGCAGCACGGTGCCGTAGCGGGTGTACTGGTTGATGACTTTGCGCCCCTGCTCGCCTTCCTTCTTCAGTGCTTCGAGCGACGGAATGACCGACGTCATCAGCTGCATGATGATGGAGGCGGAGATGTAGGGCATGATGCCCAGCGCGAAAATCGCCATGCGCTGCACGGCACCGCCGGCGAACATGTTGAACATGCCCAGCACGCCCTTCGACTGCGACTGGAAAGCCTGCGAGAACGCGGCCGGATCGATACCTGGAAGCGGGATATAAGTGCCAAGGCGATAAACGAGGAGAGCGCCGATCGTAAACCAGATGCGCTTCTTGAGATCCTCGGCCTTGGCGAAGGCCGCAAAATTGAGATTGGATGCTAGTTGTTCAGCAGCCGAAGCCATGGAAATTTCTCCGCCAGATGACGCGGGAGCGCCCGCTTCGGGCAACGCCTATCACCGAGCACCGGACATAGGCTCGGCGGTGTCAAGATGCAAGCGGCCGCGTCAAGACGCGGCCGCTTGTCAAAACATGTTTACTCGGCTGCTGCCTTTTCAGGCAGCTTTACGGAGCCGCCGGCCTTCTCGATCTTCTCGATGGCTGCCTTGGAGGCGCCTGCCACGTCGAAGGTGAGCTTGGCCTTGAGTTCGCCGTCGGACAGAACGCGCACGCCGTCCTTGAGACGGCGGATCACGCCAGCCTTGACGAGTGCCTCACCGGTCACGGTCTCCTTGGCGTCGAGCTTCTTGGCATCGATCGCCGTCTGGATACGGGCGAGCGACACAGTCGCAAAGCTCTTGGCGAAGATGTTGTTGAAGCCGCGCTTCGGCAGACGGCGGTAGAGCGGCATCTGGCCACCCTCGAAGCCGTTGATGGCAACGCCGGAACGGGCCTTCTGACCCTTCACGCCGCGGCCAGCAGTCTTGCCGGAGCCCGAGCCAATGCCGCGTCCGAGACGCTTGCGAGCCTTGGTCGCGCCGTCCTTGTCACGCAGGTCGTTGAGTTTCATGATTCTTCTCCTGCGGCTTACTTCTCGTCCACAACGCGGACGAGATGCTGGACAGCCGCAATCATGCCGCGCACGGAAGGCGTATCTTCCAGCGTGCTCTTGCGGTGCATCTTGTTGAGGCCGAGGCCGACCAGCGTTGCACGCTGTTCCTTCGGCCGACGAATCGGCGAACCGATCTGCTCAACGGTGACAGTTTTGGTAGCTTTTTTGGCCATGTTGGTGGTCCCTCTAAGCTATCGACTATTCATCAGCCGCAACGGCATTGCCGCGGCGGGCCTGAAGGGTCGAATACTTGATGCCACGAGCAGCAGCCACATCCTTCGGATGCATCTGGCGCTTCAGGGCGTCGAACGTGGCGCGAACCATGTTGTACGGGTTCGACGAGCCCATCGACTTGGCGACGACGTCGTGCATGCCGAGCGTCTCGAAGACAGCGCGCATCGGGCCGCCGGCGATGATACCGGTACCCTGCTTGGCGGTGCGCAGCAGAACGCGGCCAGCGCCCCAACGTCCTTCGACGTCGTGGTGCAGCGTACGGCCCGAACGCAGCGGCACGAAGATCATGTCGCGCTTGGCCGACTCAGTCGCCTTGCGGATCGCTTCAGGCACTTCGCGCGCCTTGCCGTGGCCGAAGCCGACGCGGCCCTTCTGGTCGCCGACGACGACGAGCGCGGCGAAGCCGAAGCGACGACCACCCTTCACCACCTTGGCGACGCGGTTGATGTGTACGAGCTTGTCGACGATGCCGTCGTCGCGCTCTTCGCGGTCACGGCCACGATCGCGGCCGCCTTCCCTACGTTCCTGTGCCATATCCTAGTCCTTGTTCTTTTCCGGAAGCACGGGTTGCTGAAATGCCGGCGCCCCTTTTCGAGGTCGCCGGCGGCGAAAAACTTGTGCCTTCTGCACGATCCGTCCCGAAATGTCAGCCCCTTTTTGAAGCCGGCTTTCGGAAAGGTTCTGGCTTAGAAGTTCAGACCACCTTCGCGGGCCGCTTCGGCGAGCGCCTTGACGCGGCCGTGATAGATGTAGGAGCCGCGATCGAAGACGACGTCCTTGACGCCGGCCTTGACGGCACGTTCGGCGACGAGCTTGCCGACTGCGGCTGCTGCGGCGGCGTCAGCACCGGTCTTCTTGGTCGCCTTGAAATCCTTTTCAAGCGTCGAGGCGGCGGCGATCGTGTGACCGGAGGCATCGTCGATCACCTGGACGTAGATGTTCTTCGAAGTGCGGTGCACCGAAAGACGCGGGCGGCCATTGGCGACTGCCTTGATCTGGCGACGAATGCGCGACGAACGGCGCAGAGTGGCTTCTTTGGTTGCCATAGTCTTAATTCCTGCCTTGTAAGACGGGGGGTGCCCTGTGCGGTAGGTTTTTCTCCTCCCGCGGCAACATCCCGTGGCGTTGCATGTGTTCGATCTGGCCCTGTCCGAACAATCGGTGCAGGGCCAGGCCTATTACTTCTTCTTGCCTTCCTTGCGGACGATCTTCTCGCCAGCATAGCGCACGCCCTTGCCCTTGTAGGGCTCCGGACCGCGATACTCGCGGATCTCGGCCGCGACCTGGCCGACCTGCTGCTTGTCGATACCCGAAACGGTGATTTCGGTCGGCTTGCCTACTGTGATCGTGATGCCCTGTGGGGTCTCATAAACCACATCGTGCGAGAAGCCGAGCGCCAACTGCAGGTTCTTGCCCTGCATGGCGGCACGGTAACCGACGCCGGTGATCTCGAGCTTCTTCTCGAAGCCGTCCTTCACGCCGGTCAGGATGTTGACGATCTGGGTGCGGGACATGCCCCACTTGGAGCGTGCGTCCTTCGACTGATCGCGCGGTTCGACGGCGATGCTGCCCTCGTCCAGCTTGACCAGAACTTCGTCGTTGACCACGAACTTCAGCTCGCCCTTCGGACCCTTGGCTGTCACGGTCTGACCGTTGACAGAAGCGGTTACACCGGCCGGTACCGAGACGGGTTTCTTACCAATACGAGACATTTTCTCTCGTCCTTCCTATCTCAACTCGCCGATCAGAAGATCTGGCAGAGGACTTCGCCGCCGACGTTCTGCTCGCGTGCTTCATGATCGGCCATGACGCCTTTCGGGGTCGAAAGGATGGCGATGCCGAGGCCGTTTGCGACCTGCGGAATCGACTTGGCCGAAACGTAGACGCGGCGGCCCGGCTTCGAAACGCGGGAAATTTCGCGCACGACCGGATTGCCGTCGAAATACTTCAGTTCGATCTCGATTTCCGACTTGCCGTTGTCGAAGTCGGTCTGGCTGTAGTCGCGGATGTAACCTTCCGCCTTCAGCACTTCGAGAACACGGGCGCGCAGACGCGAGGCCGGCGTCGAAACCGACGACTTCTTGCGGCCATAGGCGTTGCGGATGCGGGTCAGCATATCGCCGAGAGGATCACTCAATGACATTTTTTGTCCTCCTTACCAGCTCGACTTGACCAGGCCGGGGATCTGGCCAGTGTTGCCGAGATCGCGAAGCGCGATACGCGAGACCTTGAGCTTGCGATAGAAGGCGCGCGGACGGCCAGTGACTTCGCAGCGGTTACGGATACGGATCTTGGCCGAGTTGCGCGGCAGCGCCGAGAGCTTCAGCTGAGCGCGGAAGCGCTCATCCATCGGCTTGGACTGATCCATGACGACTTCCTTGAGAGCCTTACGCTTGGCAGCGTACTGGTCCACAAGCTTGCGGCGCCGGTTGTTCTTCTCGACTGAGCTGGTCTTTGCCATTTCAGATTTTTCCTTTGCTCGCTGCCGTTACTGGCGGAAGGGGAAGTTGAAAGCCTTGAGCAGTGCCCTGGCTTCGTCGTCCGTCTTCGCAGTCGTACAAACGATGATGTCCATGCCCCAGATCTGATCGACCTTGTCGTAGTTGATCTCCGGGAACACGATGTGCTCCTTGATGCCCATGGCATAGTTGCCGCGGCCATCGAAGCTCTTCGGATTCAGGCCGCGGAAGTCGCGAACGCGCGGCAGCGCGATGTTGACCAGGCGGTCCAGGAATTCATACATGCGCTCCTTGCGAAGCGTCACCTTGGTGCCGATCGGCATGTTCTCGCGAACCTTGAAGCCGGCGATCGACTTGCGGGCGCGGGTGATGACCGGCTTCTGGCCAGCGATCATCGCGAGGTCCTCGGCAGCGACCGAAGGCTTCTTGGAATCGCCCGTGGCTTCACCGACACCCATGTTCAGCACGATCTTGTCGATGCGCGGAATCTGCATCTCGTTGTCGTACTTGAACTGCTCCAGCAGCGCCTTCTTGATGGTCTCGTTGTAGACCTGCTTCAGGCGTGGCGTGTTCTGCGCGGTTTGTGCTGCCTTAGCCATTGATGACTTCTCCCGAGCGCTTGGCGACTCGTACCTTCTTGCCGTCCTTCTCAAGCTTGAAGCCAACGCGGGTCGGCTTGCCATCCTTGGGATCGGCAACGGCGATGTTCGAAAGATGGATCGCCGCTTCCTTGCGGATCAGACCGCCCTGCTGGGCCTGGGTCTGGCGCTGGTGGCGAACCACGATGTTGATGCCGCGAACAATCGCGGTGTCTTCCTTCGGCTGAACGGACAGGACTTCGCCGGTGCGGCCCTTGTCCTTGCCGGAAAGCACGACGACCTTGTCGCCTTTGCGGATCTTTTGCATTTCTCCGGCTCCTTACAGCACTTCAGGTGCGAGCGAGATGATCTTCATGTGGTTCTTCGCACGGAGTTCGCGCGGAACCGGCCCGAAGATACGGGTGCCCACCGGCTCTTTCTTGTTATCGACGAGAACGGCTGCGTTCTTGTCGAAACGGATCACGCTGCCGTCCGGACGACGGATGTCCTTGGCCGTGCGAACCACGACCGCCTTCATCACGTCACCCTTCTTCACGCGGCCGCGCGGAATGGCTTCCTTGATCGACACCACGATGATGTCGCCAACAGAAGCGTACTTCCGCTTCGAGCCGCCCAGCACCTTGATGCACATGACACGACGGGCGCCGGAGTTGTCCGCGACGTCGAGGTTTGTTTGCATCTGAATCATGACTGGCCGCCTTCTTCTTCGCTATCGGGACGGGCTTAAGAGCCCCTCCCCGGTCTGTCCAAAATTCGTTTCGTTACGCCTGATCGGAACCGATCACGACCCAGCGCTTGTCCTTGGAAATCGGAGCCGATTCCTGGATGGACACCTGGTCGCCCACCTTGTGGGTGTTGTTCTCGTCATGCGCCTTGTACTTCTTCGACATGCGCACGGTCTTCTTCATCACCGGGTGGGTGAAGCGACGCTCGACCTTGACGACGACCGTCTTCTCGTTCTTGTCGCTGACGACGGTGCCCTGCAGGATGCGCTTTGGCATGATTCTCGTCCTTATGCCTTCTTGGCCGCTGCTTTTTCAGCAGCGATGGTCTTGATGCGCGCGATGTCCTTGCGGACCTGCTTCACGCGCGCGGTCTTTTCGAGCTGGCCGGTGGCCTTCTGAAAGCGCAGGTTGAACTGCTCCTTCTTCAGGTCGGCAAGATCAGCGTCGAGTTCGTCGACGGTCTTCATACGTACGTCAGAGGCCTTCATCGCTTAGCCCTTTCTTATTCTGCAATGCGCTGCACGAAGCGCGTGCGAACCGAGAGCTTGGCGGCGCCGAGGCGCAGGGCCTCGCGAGCGATCTCTTCCGACACACCGTCGATCTCGAACATGACGCGGCCTGGCTTGACGCGGCAAGCCCAGTAGTCGACCGCGCCCTTACCCTTACCCATGCGGACTTCGGTCGGCTTCGAGGTCACCGGAACGTCCGGGAACACACGGATCCAGACCCGGCCGGCACGCTTCATCTCGCGGGTGATCGCGCGGCGGGCCGCCTCGATCTCACGCGCGGTGACGCGGTTCGGCTCCAGCGCCTTCAGTCCGAAGCCGCCGAAATCCAGGTTGGTGCCACCCTTCGCGGTGCCGTGGATACGGCCCTTGAACTGCTTACGGAACTTTGTGCGCTTTGGCTGCAGCATCGTTCTAACTCCAAATTCCTATGCCAATCAGGCGTTTTCGCGACGACGGCTGCGCTCGGAGCGCTCACCGCCCTGCGAATGATCGCCTTCGGTAGCACGACGTTCCGAAGCCATCGGGTCGTGCTCGAGGATCTCGCCCTTGAACACCCACACCTTGACGCCGCAGATGCCATAAGCGGTCTGGGCTTCGGCAGTGCCGTAGTCGACATCGGCGCGCAGCGTATGCAGCGGCACGCGGCCTTCACGGTACCATTCCATGCGGGCGATTTCTGCGCCGCCGAGACGGCCCGAGCAGTTGATACGGATGCCTTCGGCACCCAGGCGCATGGCCGACTGCACGGCACGCTTCATGGCGCGACGGAAGGCGATACGGCGCTCGAGCTGCTGAGCGATCGACTGAGCGATCAGCGTCGCGTCGGTCTCCGGCTTACGCACTTCAACGATGTTGAGGTGCGTTTCGGACTGCGTCATCTCGGTCAGCTTCTTGCGCAGCTTCTCGATGTCGGCGCCCTTCTTGCCGATGATCAGACCCGGGCGAGCAGCGTGAATGGTCACGCGGCACTTCTTGTGCGGACGCTCGATGACGATCTTGGAGATCGCGGCCTGCTTGAGTTCCTTCTCAAGATATTCGCGGATCTTCAGGTCTTCATGCAGCAGCTTGCCGTACTCGCCGGTGTTTGCGTACCAGCGCGAGTCCCAGGTGCGGTTGATGCCGAGACGGAGACCGATCGGATTGATTTTCTGACCCATTATGCGGCCTCCCCTTTCTCTTCAACCTCACGCACGACAATCGTGAGGTGCGAAAACGGCTTTTCGATACGGCTGGCGCGACCGCGGCCACGAGCGTGGAAACGCTTCATGACGATCGACTTGCCGACATAGGCCTCAGCCACGATCAGTGCATCGACATCGAGGTCG
This sequence comes from Mesorhizobium sp. EU05-FHT14A09, assembly GCF_058790995.1. NCBI lineage: Bacteria > Pseudomonadati > Pseudomonadota > Alphaproteobacteria > Hyphomicrobiales > Phyllobacteriaceae > Mesorhizobium > Mesorhizobium sp. EU05-FHT14A09. Next base: position 1,188,808 of record NZ_JBYTDF010000001.1, on the reverse strand, counting down.
TGGTTGTTTTCCGCGTTGGCGATCGCCGATTCCAGCGTCTTCTTCACGGTGTCCGAAATCCGCTTGCGCGAGAATTCGAGATCGTTCAGCGCAGCCGCAACCTTCTTGCCGCGGATCATCGCAGCAACCAGGTTCAGCTTCTGAGGGCTGATACGGATCGTGCGCAGAACGGCACGAGCCTCGTTATCAGCAAGCCTGCGCGGAGCTTTGGCCTTGCCCATGATTACTTCCTCTTCGCTTTCTTATCCGCGCCGTGACCGTAATAGGTCCGGGTCGGAGCGAATTCACCGAACTTGTGACCGACCATGTCCTCGTTCACGGAGACCGGGACATGCTTCTGGCCGTTGTAGACACCGAAGGTGAGACCGACAAACTGCGGCAAGACGGTAGAGCGGCGGCTCCACATCTTGATCACCTCACTACGACCACCTTCACGAACCTTGTCTGCCTTCTTCAGAAGGTAGCCGTCGACGAAAGGGCCTTTCCAAATCGAACGAGTCACTTGGCGTTACCTCTTCTTAGCTCTTGCGCTGATGGCGCGAGCGCACGATGAACTTGTCGGTCGCCTTGTTGGACCGCGTCTTCTTGCCCTTGGTAGGCTTACCCCACGGCGTGACCGGATGACGGCCACCCGAAGTGCGGCCTTCACCACCGCCGTGCGGATGATCGACCGGGTTCATGGCTACACCGCGGTTGTGCGGACGCTTGCCACGCCACACCGTACGACCAGCCTTGCCGTCGTTGATGTTGCCGTGATCGGGGTTCGACACGGCACCGACGGTCGCAAAGCACGAACCGTGCACGATGCGCTGCTCACCTGAGTTCAGACGAAGGATCGCCATGCCCTGGTCACGACCGACGAGCTGAGCATAAGCACCAGCCGAACGGGCAACCTGGCCGCCCTTGCCGGGCTTAAGCTCGATGTTGTGCACGATGGTGCCCACCGGCATGGCCGAGAGCGGCATCGCGTTGCCTGGCTTCACGTCAACCGATTCACCTGCCACAACCTTATCACCAGCCTGCAGGCGCTGCGGGGCGATGATGTAATTCAGCTCGCCGTCCTCATACTTGATGAGAGCGATGAAGGCGGTGCGGTTCGGATCGTACTCCAGGCGCTCGACCGTACCGACCACGTCGAACTTGCGACGCTTGAAGTCGATGATGCGGTACGTGCGCTTGTGACCACCGCCGATGAAGCGGGCCGTGATGCGACCGTAGTTGTTGCGACCGCCCGACTTGGTCAGGCCTTCGGTCAGACCCTTGACGGGTTTGCCCTTGTGGAGACCCGAACGGTCGACGATAACCAGCTGGCGGGTGCTCGGCGTTATCGGGTTATATTTCTTCAGTGCCATTGTCGTTGTCCTCGCGGCCTAGCTCAGAGACCCGTCGCGACGTCGATCGACTGGCCATCGGCCAGCGTTACAACTGCTCGCTTGACGTCGCCCTGGCGGCCGATCGTGCCGCGGAAGCGCTTCACCTTGCCCTTGCGGACCAGCGTGTTAACAGCCGTCACCTTGACGCCGAAAAGCGCCTCGACTGCTGCCTTGATCTCCGGCTTCGACGCCTTCTTGGCGACGTTGAAGACCACCTGGTTGTGCTCGGACGCCATGGTCGACTTTTCGGTGATCGCCGGCGAGACGATCACGTCGTAATGACGAAGGTCGGTCATTTGAAGCGCTCCTCGAGAGCCTCGATGGCGGCCTTGGAAAGGACCAGCGTACCGCGGCGCAGAATGTCGTAGACGTTGATGCCCTGGATGGGCAGCACATCGATGTTCGGGATGTTCGAAGCAGCCCGCTTGAAGCCCTGATCGAGTTCGGCACCGCCGATGAACAGGGCGTTGGTGAGGCCGAGCGACGCGAAGCTCTCGACCAGAGCCTTGGTCTTGGCCTCAGTCAACTTCAGGTCGTCGACGACGATGAGCGACGAGCTCTTAGCCTTGGCCGACAGGGCATGCTTGAGACCAAGCGCACGGACCTTCTTGGGCAGGTCGAATTCATGGCTGCGGACAACCGGGCCATGAGCCTTACCACCGCCGCGGAACTGCGGAGCACGTGCCGAATGGTGACGGGCGCGGCCGGTACCCTTCTGCTTGTACATCTTGGCACCGGTGCGCGCGATGTCGGCGCGGCCCTTGGCCTGATGCGTACCCTGCTGCTTCTTGGCAAGCTGCCAGCGAACGACGCGGGCGAGGATGTCCTCGCGGGGCTCAAGGCCGAAGATCTCTTCCGAGAGCTTCACCTTGCCGGCGTCTTTGCCGGCGAGAGTGGTGATCTTGAGGTCCATTATTCCGCTCCCTCGGTGGCCGGAGCCTGATTGTTGGCGGCAGCGCGGATCGCAGCCGGCTTCGGCGCGTTGGCAGGCAGCGCAACCTTGGCGGCATCGCGAACCAGGATCCAGGCGCCCTTGGTGCCCGGAACCGCGCCACGAATGAGGATGAGGCCGCGGTCGGCATCGGTCGAAACGACTTCGACGTTCTGCGTGGTCACGCGGGTCGCACCCATGTGGCCGGCCATCTTCTTGCCCTTGAACACCTTGCCGGGGTCCTGACGCTGACCGGTCGAACCGTGCACACGATGCGACAGCGAGTTACCATGGGTCGCACGACCACCACCAAAGTGATGGCGCTTGATGACACCCTGGAAACCCTTACCGGTCGAAGTACCGGTGACGTCGACCTTCTGGCCGGCGACGAAGTGGTCAACAGTCAGCTCAGCGCCGACGTCGAGCAGGTTATCCGGAGACACGCGGAACTCGGCGACCTTGGCCTTCGGCTCCACGGAGGCGGCGGCGAAATGACCGCGCATGGCCTTCGACGTGTTCTTCACCTTGGCAAGCCCGACGCCGAGCTGAACAGCAGTATAGCCATTCTTTTCCTGCGTACGCTGCGCGACAACCTGGCAGCTCTCCATGCGGAGAACGGTAACGGGGACATGCTCGCCGGCATCATTGTAGATGCGGGTCATTCCCACCTTCTGTGCAATTACACCTGAACGCATCGGTTCATCTTCCTTCAGAGGAGCAGGTCGGGTCACCCCGCCGGCTCATGGTTCAGCTCTTAGAGCTTGATTTCGACGTCCACGCCGGCGGCCAGATCGAGCTTCATCAGCGCATCAACCGTCTGCGGGGTCGGGTCCACGATGTCGAGCAGGCGCTTGTGAGTGCGCATCTCGAACTGTTCGCGGCTCTTCTTGTCGACGTGCGGCGAACGGTTGACCGTGAACTTTTCGATGCGGGTCGGCAGCGGGATCGGGCCACGAACGTTCGCGCCGGTGCGCTTGGCTGTGGAAACGATTTCCCGCGTCGAAGCATCGAGCACCCGGTGATCGAACGCTTTAAGTCGGATGCGGATATTCTGTCCGTTCATGCGTCTATTCCTTGTTCTGGCGCGGCGCGGGCGTATTCCCGCCCGCGACAGATCTCTTGTTCTTCTTACTCGACGATGGAAGCTACAATGCCGGCGCCGACGGTGCGGCCGCCTTCGCGGATAGCGAAGCGCAGCTTCTCTTC